>NZ_JANHAW010000001.1:0-1200000 GCF_024464595.1 Halobellus litoreus
GGAGAGAATCACCAATCATTGCGTGGTCCGTTCAGTGGTTCAGTGGACACCAGACAGGTGTCACCGAACCACCAAGGCTAACATCAGATCCCATCTGTACGGCGGACCGCAGGGGTGGAATCCTCATATCGTGTCCGACTCAGTCGAATCGGCGTACGGGTATAAACCCGTTGAATCCGATCCGACCGTGCGGCGTCGATCGCCGCGGGAGCCGGAGAGCGAGCGCGGACGGGGTTCAACCGCCCGCAGTCGCGGAGTGTTCTTCGCATTACTGTCTGATGCGTGGGTTGTACTTAACCTCGTTGATCTCGAACGAATTTCGAAAAATTGTGGAAGATATGTGTGATCGTCTAACAACGCCAGCGAGAAGCGGATCTGTCTGAACGTTCGACCAATTGGATATTTGATCGGCGTCGAAGCCACACCTGAAGGCGGAATGATGTTCGAGCACTCGCGGGCGCGCGAAAGAAGCAACTGAACTGATCCGCTCTGAATTGGTCCCCGTCCCGCTTGTGACGGGGCGTCGACGACTCGAACCGGCCCGTGAAGGGATTCGCTCCGCAGACACCGAGAGTCTACAGGGAGCTGCCGTCGCAACTGAGTGCGCATCCGGTAGCCAGCGCGTTCGCGGTCCGGGTCGCCCTATTTATAACGGGGGCCTTTATAAGGGAGGGCAGAGATAATCCGACAGAGTATGAGTGCGCCGGCAGATTCAATCGAGATTCAGAACGTTGTCGCATCGACCGGTATCGGCCAGGAACTCGATCTAGAGGCCCTCGCCGAAGACCTGCCCGGAGCGGATTTCAATCCGGACAACTTCCCCGGCCTCGTCTATCGAACCCAGGAACCGAAGGCGGCGGCGCTCATCTTCCGTTCAGGGAAGATCGTCTGTACGGGCGCAAAGAGCATCGACGACGTCCACGAGGCCCTCGGCATCATCTTCGAGAAGCTTCGCGGACTGAGCATTCCCGTCGACGAGGACCCGGAGATCACGGTTCAGAACATCGTTTCGAGCGCTGATCTGGGACACAACCTGAACCTGAACGCGCTCGCGATCGGGCTCGGGCTGGAAGACGTCGAGTACGAACCCGAGCAGTTCCCGGGCCTCGTCTACCGGATGGACGAGCCGGAAGTAGTCATCCTGCTTTTCGGCTCCGGAAAGATCGTCATCACTGGCGGCAAACGCACCGACGACGCGAAGACCGCAGTCGAGGAGATCGTCAAGCGGATCGACGACCTCGGCCTGCTAGGCTAGCGGCGGGGAGCGGTCTCGACGGCGAGTCGATAGCGTGATAGCGGCCGAGCAGAACGGTGTAAAGCAATGAACGCACGCGACGATATCGCGTTTCTGGCCGGATCGGAAATCCGAGTCGACATCCTTCGAGCGTTGCGTTCGGAGACCGCGCGTCCGAGCGAGCTGGCGGCGGAGTGTTCGTGTGCCCGCGAGACCGCCCAACGTGCCGTCAGTGCGTTCGTGGACCGGGGATGGGCCGAAAAAGTCTCGACAGAAGAAGGATACCGTCTCACGCGCGCGGGAGAGTTGGTGGCGGGCGGCTACGACGAGTTCGAGCAGTGCGTCGTCGCCTCGAATCAGTTCCGCGACCTTCTGGCGAATCTCGGCACGATTTCGGAGCGGATCGACTGTGACATACTTTCGGAGGTAACGTACGCGCAGGCGACTGCCGAGAACCCGCACGCGCCGATCGACCGCTTTCTCGGAGTCGTCGGCGACGACCCGGTCGAGCGGTTTCACGGGATTACGCCGATCGTGAGTCGCGTGTTCAACCGGGCGGCCGGCCGAGTCATTCGTCCGGAGACAGACGTGCAACTGATCGTCGACAGGGACGTCCTCACGACGTCCGCCACCGAGTATCCGGAAGCCCTCGAACGCGCCGACGAACTGGACGGATTCACGATGTACATCTCCGAGGAACCACTGGAGTCGGGGCTGATGGTCGTCGACGACCACGCCTACCTGGGTGCCTACGACGACGACGGAAATCTGGTCGCGAGCGCCGACGGGGCAGAACCGGCATTCGTTTCGTGGGCAGAGGAGACGTTCGAGGAGATCCGCGAGCGGACCGCAGAGTGGTCCTGAGGTCGGGGTGTCCGAGCGGACCTGCCGCGCGCGTTAGGGGCGAGATCGATTCCTGAAAAGCTCGTGTGAGCCGGTGTCACAGCAAAAAGAGTTTTACGGCCAGTGGTCCGTGTACTGTATAATTCACCGTTACCTATGGACCTCACAGAGCGGATCGAACGGCGGCGAACGCGGCGGAGCAAGAACGAACTCGTCGTCGACCGCGACGCGCTGAATCCCGCAGTGCACCTCTCGGAACCGGTCGGACGGGAGACGCTCTTCGAGGCGTTGTTGAACGCGGTCGATCCGCTGTTCGACCGGGCCGTCCCGCCCAATACCTACGTCTGGGGGCCGCGAGGGTCGGGGAAGTCGGCCATCGTGACGGCACTCGTTTCAGCGCTCGACACGGAAGTTACCGGCAAGGAACCGTTTTACACGGCGACACGCGGCGGGAGCGACCGTCCGGACGTGCTCTTCGTCTACCTGGACGCGCGACGAGCGACGAGTCGGTTCCGGCTCTATCGGGAACTACTCGACAGCCTCCTCGTCGAGAGCGTCCCCGAGCGCGGCATCAGCACCGACGCCCTCCGGGAACGGATCGGCGACGTCACCGAGACGAGCGAGACAGTCCTCGTCGCCGTCGACCACCTCGGCGAGACCGGAACGCCGGATCTCGCGGATCTGTACGCCACTTTCGAACCGTTCGAGGACCTCGCCTGGATCGGCGTGGGCCGAACGTCGCCCGAAGAGCTGTCGCTCCCGATCCCGGAGCAGCAGATCCGCGTCCCGGCCTACACCTACGAACTCGTCGACGTCCTCACCGTCCGGGGTTCTCGCGGCCTCTCGCAGACGCTCGACCACGTGCACGCCCAGCGGCTCGCAGAGTGGGCCGACGGCGACGCGCACAACGCCCTGGCGGCCCTCTTCGTGGCCGCAGCCAACGCGGAGGCCGACGGTGCGACCCGGCTGCGCGACGAGGACATCGACGTCGGGACCGCAGCCGTGCCGCTCGACGGCGTTCCGATCGGGACGGTGCTCGCGCTCTCCGACAACGAACAGCTCGTGTTGGAGCAGTTGGTCGAACGGTCGCTCCACGGCGAGGTCAGGATCGAAACCGCCGCCGAACGGATTGCGGCGCAAACGGATCTGACCGGGGGGACGGTCAAACGACTCCTGTACGAACTCGCACAGCGTGGCGTCCTGGAGCGGCACGAAGTGACTGTCGGCACGCGGATGACCGGGCGTCGACCGAGCGGGGTCGCGCTGAACTTCTCGGAACGGCTGTTCACGGCGCTCAGAGACTGATGACCGGGATGGCTCACCTCGGCGCGCTGGACCAGGGAACCAGTGGCACTCGATTCGTGATCTTCGATGGCGACGGGACGCCGATTGCGGAGGCGTTCACGGGTCATCAGCCGCAAACGAGCGGCGCCGACAGGATCGAGTACGACCCGCTGAAGCTGTGGGGGTGTGCGACGGACGCGATCCGACGCGGCCTCGCCCAGGCCGATCTCGACGCGGCGGAGTTGCGCGCGCTCGGCATCTCGAGCCAACGGCAGACGGTCCTCCTGTGGGACGCCGAGTCCGGACGACCGTGTACCAGCGCACTGAGCTGGCGAGACCGCCGGACCGTGGCGCAAATCGAGGCACTCGACGAAGCGGAACGGCGGCTTATCCGAGACCGCACCGGGTTGGAACCCGACGCGTACTTCGCCGCGCCGAGCGCCAAGTGGTTGCTCGACGAGGGCGGGAAGTCCGACCGAAGATCCGGGCGAGTCGGGGGAGCAGCCGGGCGCGACAGCGATCGCCCCGAGACCGACTTGCGAGCGCGGGCCGAGCGTGGCGAAGTCCTGCTCGGGACCGTCGACTCGTGGCTGTGTTACAACCTCACCGGGAGACACGTCACGGACGTCACCAACGCCGCCCAGACGATGCTGTTCGACATCCACGAGCGCGAGTGGGACGACGAACTCCTGGCCCTGTTCGACGTTCCCCGGGCGGCCCTGCCGGTCGTTCGGCCCTCCAGCGATCCGGAGGGGTTCGGCGCGACCGATCCCGACGGCGTTCTCAACGCCGAAGTCCCGGTAACGGGCGTTATGGGCGACCAGCAAGCCGCGCTGCTCGGCCGTGTCGGCTGCGCGGAGGGCGACGCAAAGGTAACCTACGGGACGGGGAACTTCTTCCTGCAGAACACCGGTACCGAACCGGTCGACGCCGGCGGGGAGTTGCTGACGACCATCTGGTTTCAACGCGCCGGAGAAGAGCCGTACTACGGACTCGAGGGACCGGTGTTCGCGACGGGCGCAGTCCTAGAGTGGCTCCGGACGGTCGGACTGCTCGAAGACGCCGCCGGACTCGACCAGCCGGAGTGCACGGAGGGCGACGGGAGTGTCTACTTCGTGCCGGCGTTCGGCGGCCTCGGTGCGCCGGACTGGGCGACCGACGCGCAGGGTGGCGTGTTCGGCCTGCATAGAGACACCGACCGGGAGGACCTGTTGCGCGCGGCGGTCGAGGCGATCGGATTCGGAACGCGGGCGGTGGTCGAAGCCGCCGAGAACGCCACGGGCGTCACTCACGAGCGACTCCTCGTCGACGGCGGCGCGATCCAGGACGACGAGTTCGCGCAGTGCCAGGCGGACCTGATCGACCGCACGCTGGTCAGATCGGACGTCACGCAGACGACGGCGCTCGGCGCCGGGTTCGCCGCCGGACTGGCGGTTGGCGTCTGGGACTCGCTCGATGATCTCGAACGCTGTCGGCCCACCGGCCGGACGTTCACTCCCTCCGGTGACGCCGATGCCGTCGCCGATGCGTATCGGCGCTGGCGCGACGTCGTCGAGACGGTCGCCCGAATGGGACGGATCGAATGAGTGGCGACCTGTCGCGATAGTTAGCGTCGGCTGAGAAGCTTCGGGGGGGCAGAAACTTTTATTTACGGTCCCGGATGTATGCATAATCTACATATCGCGGGCATATCCGCCGAATGTCGCGGATTTATCGGGGAACACCGGTATTCGACTAGAGACGTGTCGACGGGTAGAATATAGACAAACATAGTCATAGTTGCCGATATACTCCTAACAGGCCACAGTGAGGTCAGACCACACCGAATGCGGATATATACCGACACCAGTCACCAATAAATTTATCACAATTTCTCACAAACCGGTTTACTGACGCTCGCTATGGTGCCAATGAACGATCCAACAACGCGTCGAAAGGTCCTCGCATCGAGTGGTGCAATCATCGGCGGAAGCCTAGCAGGCTGTATGGGCGGCGGTAGCGGCGACGGAAGTGGAGACGGAGGCGGCGACGGAGGCGGTGGTGACTCGGGCGACGGAAGCGGCGGCGACGGAAGTGGAGACGGAGGCGGCGGTAGCTGTTCCGGCGAGACCTACGAGGTCGGCTACGGCGACTCCCAGACGACGGTCTGTTCGGACAACTTCCCGACCGACGAGAAGCTCTACGTGTACGCCGTGCAGTCCGGCTGGATGAACTGGCCGTCGGTGATGGAGGCGTTCAACGAACAGTACGGCGTCCAGCTCAACGACGACGACCGGTCCTCGGGAGAAGCACTGCAGGACGCACGGTCGCACGCACAGAACCCGACGCACTCCGCGTTCAACGGCGGGTACACCTTCGCGATCCAGGCGATGAACGACGGGTTGACGCAGGCGTACAAGCCGGCGAATTGGGACAAGGTGCCGGACAACGCGAAGACCGATAACGGACACTGTACCGGCACCCGGAAGGTGACGACGGCGCTTACCTACCGGAAGGACATCTTCGAGGAGCGCGGCCTCGACGAGCCGGAGACCTGGGAGGATCTCAAGCATCCGGACATTATGCAGGACCTCGCGCTCCAGACGCCGCAGGCCGCAGTCGGTCTGGCGGCGGCCCTGTCGATCAACAACGCCTACGGGGGAAGCCTCGACGACGTCCAGCCGGTGATCGACTACTACAACACCATCCAGGAGGGCGGTGCGGAGTTCACCGACAACTTCCTGGCGCAGTTCACGAGCGGGGAGTACTCCTCGTTCATCCGGTACGACTACTCCGGGCTGGACCTGAAGTACAACGTCGAAGATCTCAGCGAGGAACAGGTCGGCGTCGCCCTCCTGGAGGGGCCCGACGGCAACGCGGGCGCGTTCAACGCGCTGTACGGCTACGCGATGCTCGCGAACGCGCCGAACCCGGAAGCGGTGAAGAAATTTATGGACTACGTCCTCTCGCTGGAAGGCCAACAGCACTTCCTCGACGCCTACGCGCGTCCGATCCGCGCCCCCGAGATGGATATGCCCGACGAGTTCCCGGCGCAGAGCCGCTACGACGAGACGCAGTTCACCGTCGACCAGGCGGCGCTCGTCGAGAATCAGGAGTCCATCATCCAGGACATCACGCGCGGAGCCAGCATCTGAACGATGGCGGCCGATCAAGTATCGACAGGAACGCGGGCGGTCGAATCCGTTCGGATCACCGTCGGATCGTTGGTGTCGCCCGCGTCCGAGCGACAGCGGGAGATCAGGCGAATCGTCGCTCTTTGTCTCCCGTTCTCGGTGCTCCTGCTGTTCTCCGGCGTGTTCCCGCTGACGGAGATGTTCCGGATCAGTTTCTCCGAGAGTCGACTGGTGACCGAAGGGTTCACAGTCGAGTACTACCGGACGATGGTCACGGACCCGTACTACCGGAACATCGCGTTCAACACGCTCTGGTTCGCCGCGGCGACGACAGTCACGTCGATCGCCGTCGCCGTCCCAGTAGCGCACGCCCTCGAAAAGTACGCCCTGCCCGCGAAGTCGGTGATCCTCACGGTCCTCTCGTTCCCGAACAGCCTCCCGGGAATCGTGGCGGCGTTTATGATCATCATCCTGTTCGGTAACACCGGCATCCTCAGCAACGTGTTCGCGTTCCTCTCCGGGCAGTCGAGGATCAACGTCGCGATCGCGACGAGCGTCGGAGGGCTGTTCTTCGCGTACATCTACTCGATGATTCCGCGAGCGCTACTGCTGCTGCGCGGGACGTACGCCGAAGTCAACACCGATGCAGAAGAAGCGGCGCGAGTGCTGGGCGCGACGCCGCTCCAGACGTTCCGCTACGTCACGCTGCCGCAGATCAAGCCGGGGCTGATCGGGGCGTCAATCCTCGTGTTCAGGACCGGACTGGCCATCTTCGGCACGGTTCTGATCCTGAAGGGCCTCCTCGTCTGGACCCTCCAGATCGATCGGGAACTGGCCCAAGGGTTCAACATCGCGCAGGCGTCGGCGATGGCGACCGTCTGGTTCGTCTTCGTCTTCGGATTCACCGTTCTGATGCTCCGCTACACGTCCGCGGAGGTGAGCATCTGATGAGCGAACGGTTCAGCCGAGGGAGCCTCTCGGCCCGGTTCGGCCGCCAGTTCGTCACACTCGTGTTGGTACTGACGCTGTTGTTCCTCGCGTTCCCCGTCGTGATGACGTTCGTCAGTTCCTTCGCGTCCGACTGGTTCGGGGTCTTCCCGACCGGGTTCGTCACCCTCGCGAACTGGGAAGACGTCATCGTCGGAACCGGCGTCGGGGCCGACGTCGCCGTCGGATCCTCGCTGGCGTACAGTACTGGCCTCGCGCTGGGCGGCGTGATAATCAACCTCATCGTCGGCGTGCCGATCGCGTACGCAGTCGCGCGCTACGAGTTCTGGGGGCGCGACTGGGTCAACGTCTTCGCGATCCTGCCGCTGGCACCGGGGATCATCCTGGGGGTCGCGTTCCTCCGGACGTACCCCGACCTCTCGACGTCGGGTATCGCCCTGATCATCGGCTATTCGCTGCTGAAAGCGCCGTATATGGTGATGGCCGTCCAATCGAGCTTCCAGTCGATGGATCTCCAGCAGATCGAGGAGAGCGCGCGCTCGTTGGGCGCGTCGTGGCCGCGGACGTTCCTCACGGTGATCGTTCCGAACGCCCGCACGGGAATCATCGCGGGGTCGATCATCTCCTGGACGCTCGCCGCCGCGGAGTTCAACTTCTCGTACATCGTGTACTCGCGGGGGACGCCACCGCTGGCGATCTTCCTGTTCAACAACATCACCAACGCGTCGTTCCTGAACGCCGCAGCCGCGGTGTCGGTGTTCTTCCTACTGATCGCGCTGGTCACGATCACGCTGCAGATCATCGGTAACCGCGGAGCGGTACGGAGGATCTAACCTATGTCCGAAGTTTCACTCGAACACGTCACGAAACGATTCGACTCGACAGTCGCCGTCAACGACGTCTCCATCGACATCGACGACGGTGAAGTGATGGGTATCGTCGGCCCGTCGGGATGCGGGAAGACGACCGCGCTGCGGCTCGTCGCCGGGTTCGAGACGCCCACCGAGGGGACGATCCGGTACGACAGCGATGACGTCACTCACGTGCCACCGGAGAACCGGAACGTCGGTCTGGTGTTCCAGTCCTACGCTCTGTTCAACAATATGAGCGTGCTGAAGAACGTCACGTTCGGGCCGAAGATGCACGGCGTCGGCAAGGACGAACGTCGGGAGCGCGCCCACGAGTTGCTCGAACTACTCGACATCGAGGAACTGGCCGATCGGAACCCGAAGACGCTCTCGGGCGGCCAACAACAGCGCGTCGGTCTGGCTCGGGCGCTCGCGATCGAGCCACACATCCTGCTGCTCGACGAGCCGATGACCGGACTGGACGCCAAGTTGAAGCAGACGCTCCGCCAGGAACTCGGGCAGCTACTCGACGATCTCGGTGTGACGACGCTGTACGTCACACACGATCAAGAGCAGGCGATGTCGATGTGTGACCGAATCGCGGTGATGAACGAGGGTCACCTCGAACAGATCGGAACGCCGGCCGAGATCTACGAGGAACCGGCCAACGAGTTCGTCGCCGGGTTCATCGGGACGGCGAACCTGCTCGACGGAACGGTACGCGACGGGACGCTCTCGCTCGGATTCGAGGACGTCAGGACACCCGACAGAGTCACGACGGACGGGGACGTGACCGTGCTCGTTCGGCCGGACGACATCCCTGTCGGATCGGGACCGGTCGAGGTCGAGGTGACGAACCTCTTCTACCAGGGCGAACACATCCAGGCGACTGGAGAACTCCCCGATGGTCGGGAGTTGACGCTCCGGTTGAACCGGTCCGAGACGGCAATCGGCGTCGGCGACACGGTGTCGATCGACTTCGAACCGGAGTCGCTCCACATCATCGAATCGACTCGATGACGAGCGCCGGACCGGTTCGATGACGAGCGCCGGACCGGTTCGATGACGAGCGCTGGACTGGTTCGGTGACGAGTGCCGGATCACCACGTGACGGTCGCTGGGACCCGGTAGTCGCCCTCGAACTGACTCGACAAATATCATCGGATCCACGGGGCCCACTTCGGTGTCGTCGGAGCCAACCGACGTAGTCCAGTTATTTTCGAGACCGGAATCCGCCTGTATTTACGATCACTTCCCGTATTGGAAGTAATTTTTAAGTCGGTCACACTGGATGTAGACGTATGCCCGAGCGAAGCCTCGAAGACGCGCTCGAATCAGCCGGTAGCCCTCTCGAACTCCTCCGCCGAAATCGCGGACGACACCCCTATCCAGTGCCGTCGGAGCACACGAACTGGATCGAGGAGGTGAAAAGCTGGCGGGAGACCTGCAGCCTGTCGGACCTCTCACATCACCAGAAAGACCTCTACGTCAGGGGTCCGGACGCGCTCGACGTGTTCGCCGACCTCGGCGTCAACGACTTCGAGGGCTTCGAGCCCGGACAGGCGAAGCAGTTCGTCGCCTGTAACACCGAGGGGTACCTCATCGGCGACGCCATCCTGTTTTACCTCGACGACGAGGAGCTGAAGCTCACGGGGACACCGATCGCGCCCAACTGGGTCGAGTACAACCTCGAAACGGGCGAGTACGATGCGACCTCGGAGGCGGACGAGCGCTATCACGACAAGGACGAACCGCACAAGACGTTCAGGTACCAGCTCCAGGGACCGAAGGCGCTCGACGTGATGCGGGACGCCGTCGAGGGGGAGATCCCCGACATCCCGTTCTTCAACTTCGACGAGGTGACCATCGCCGACGTCGACGTGCACGCCCTGAAGCATTCGATGGCCTCGAACGTCGGCTTCGAGATCTGGGGTCCCTGGGAGGCCGGGGACGCCGTCCGCGACGCCCTCGTCGAGGCCGGTGAGGAATACGGTCTGCGACAACTGGGCGAGAAGAGTTACAAGGCGCAGGGACAGGAGAAGGGATGGATCGCCCGCCCGGTCCCGGCCATCTACGGCGACGAGATGGCGGAGTACCGAGACTGGCTCGACGACGATAGCTACGAGGCGATCAGCACCCTGGGTGGAAGCTTCGACGCCGACGACATCTCGGCGTATTACCTCAACCCGATCGAACTGGGCTACGAGCGCTTCGTCGACTTCGATCACGACTTCGTCGGTCGAGAGGCGGTGCGGGAGATGACCGAGGAACCGCAGCGGGAGAAGGTGACGCTCGTCTGGGACCACGAGGACGTCCTCGAACTGTTCGCGTCGCTGCTGGGGGAGGGAGAGACGTACAAGTACTTCGACCTCTCGATGCCCTACTGGGCGGTCTTCCACTACGACGAGGTGCTGAAAGACGGCGACTCGGTCGGCCTGGCGAAGTACTTCGGGTACACCTACAACGAGCGGGAAGTGCTTTCGCTTGCGCTCGTCGACGAGGAGTACGCAGAACCGGGCACGGAGGTAACACTCGTGTGGGGCGAACCCGACGGCGAATCGGCGAATCCGAAAGTCGAGTCGCACACGCAGACGGAAATCACCGCGACCGTCGCGCCGAACCCGTACGTCGACGCGGAGCGGTAGCGGGGCGGGAAGGCTCGTCACGGTGATCTGACAACAAGATTTATTGTGGAATGTGCTGGAATTGTTTATTGATGGACCGGATAGCGCACGTAATCTTGATCGGGGACCTCTTACGCTCGGAATATCAGTCAGTTCTCGGCGACGGGAGAGCGAAGTCACCACCGGATGGAAGACTGCGGAGGAACCGATGAGTAGGGCCTCTCCACGGTCTTTAGAGTCGTCATACGAAGCGGCGATCCTCGACTTAGACGGGACCGTCTACCTCGGAGACCGCCTCATCGCCGGTGTCGACGAAAGCATCGCCACCCTGCGCGAAGTCGTCGGACGGGTGCTGTTTCTCACGAACAAGGCGATCGCCCGTCGACAGGACTACAGCGAGAAACTCCAGCGTCTGGGCGTCGAGGCGACCGTCGACGACGTCGTCAACTCGGGATGGGTGACGGCCCAGTACGTTCGCGAGACGTACCCCGACAGCGAGGCCTTCGTCGTGGGCGAAACGCCACTGCTCGACGAATTCCGCGACGCGGACGTCGAGACGACGACAGAGCATCCGGGAGATCTCGTCGTGGCGTCGATGGATCGGGAGTTCGACTACGAAACCCTGGACATCGCGCTTCGGACGCTCGACGGTGGCGCGCCGTTTCTGGCGACGAATCCCGACCGGACCTGCCCGACGCAGGAGGGGGCGATTCCGGACGCCGCCGGGATGATCGGCGCGATAGAGGGCGTGACCGGAGAGACTGTGGACGAAATCCTCGGAAAGCCCTCGCCGCGGATGATCGAGACGGCGCTCGATCGGGTCGGCGTCGATCCCGAGCGCTGTCTGATGGTCGGCGACCGCATCGAGACGGACATCCGGATGGGTGAACGCGCCGGAATGACGACCGTGCTGGTCCTCTCCGGCGTCACTGATCGTGAGACCATCGACGCCGTCGATGTCGATCCCGACTTCGTGTTGGAGTCGCTGGCCGACGTCAACGACGTGCTTGGGACCTGACTCTCTCTGGGGCTATTATCCTCGGGGCTGATACCTCGGACACCGAGGTCCTGGTCACGTTCCGCGGCGCTTCTTCCCGTCTCGACCGACTGCCTCAATCGACTCGTCAACTACCTCAGTCGACCTCCTCAGTCAACACGTCCTTGACGACCTGCGGGTCTTCGAGCAACTGGTGTTTGGTGTAACTCCCCTCCGCGCTGCCGCCGCTGTGTTTCGACTGTTCGATGATGTCCAGGAACGCGTGTTCTTTGAGGAGGTCGCGAACGCGCCGAAGCGAGAGCGTGTCGGACCCCTGGCCGTCGCAGATGTTCTCGTACACGTCGTAGACGCGACTCGTGCGGAATCCCTCCTGGTGGTCGCTCGACAGCGAGAGGATCGCGAGCGCCTGCAACACGTACCGGGAGTGCGGCGTCGATCCGCGGATGAGTTCGCGGAACCGGTCGGTCTCCGCGCGCTCGCGAGCCTGTGTGACGAACTCCTCGCGGACGGTCTGTGCACCCGTCGACTGGGCGATTTCGCCCGCGTACCGGAGGATGTCGATCGCCTTTCGGGCGTCGCCGTGCTCCCTGGCGGCGAGCGCGGCCGCTCGCGGGATCGTCGAGGCGTCGAGGACATCGTCGCGAAACGCGTCCGAGCGTGCCTCCATGATCTCACGGAGTTGATTCGCGTCGTACGGCGGAAAGACGAACTCCCGCTCGCAGAGGCTGGATTTGACCCGCTCGTCCATCCGATCCTTGTACTGGATCTTGTTGCTGATCCCGATAACGCCGAGTTTGCACTGCTCGATCTTGCCCGCTTCGCCGGCCCGGGACAGCTGCATCAGGATGTCGTCGTCGGAGAGTTTGTCGATCTCGTCGAGGAGAATGAGGACGACGTCGTACTGCGCGTCGAGGATCCGCCAGAGTCGCTTGTAGTACGTCGAGGTGCTGAGCCCCTTGTCGGGGACTTTGATCCCGGTTACGTCCGATTCGTTGACGCCGTCGGCGATCGTCTGGACGGCCTGCGTCTCGGTGGTGTCCTGCGCGCAGTCGACGTACGCGAACGTCGCCTTCACGTCCTCTTCGCCCGCCGTGTCGACCAGCCGCTGTGAGACGTACTTCGCACAGAGTGATTTTCCGGTCCCGGTTTTCCCGTAGATGAGGACGTTACTCGGACTCTGACCGAATATCGCGGGGTTGACCGCGGCCGCGAGGTCAGATATTTCGTCGTCCCGGCCGACGATGCGTCCTTCTCCGGGGAGGTGATTGATCTCGAGCAGTTCTTTGTTAGAAAAGATGGGATCCTCTCGGGTGAAGAGGTCGTCGCTGGTGTCCGGCATACTACAGGACACCGGGTTTCCGGTGAAATACGTTGTTATTCCCCGCCGCTCGCGGTTGGACGGGACCCGCTCGCACACCGTCGCTACCCGATGAAACCGGGGCGTTCGTTCCGCGAAGACGGGATACGCGTTCTGGATCGGCGAAGTATGTGATTCCCTGCAGACGGCAGGTACGTTGCTGGATTGAGCAGTCCGTTCCGGGTCGACACACACACCACGTTTCCGGTGAAACAAGGAAAAGGGGGAGGAAGTGGATCTGAAGTGGAGGTCAATTTCACCGGAAACGTGGTGTGGGGGTCCCGAGAGACTGGCTCGCGGAACTCCGAAACATCGGGGATGCGAGGTCGAAAACGGGGATATCGCTGCGGTGATTCGCGTGCATAGACGGTGTACTTCAGGAATCCACGCGGTCGGAGCCGACGGTATCTTCGTTTCTGGTACCCCGACGAGCTAACTTCACTAGCGTGCGACGGAGTCACTGGTCGGTAACGAAAACGAGGTATATAATTGTTGCCTTCTGAAGGTCAGAATTCGAAGCCGAGGGGGGTACGTCTGCGCCGGCATCCCAACGATTGATGTCACGAAGGAAGGGGCAGTGTTCCCTGGCTAAAGAAGCCTCAGTACTCCCTACGAAACGCCTTTTCAGCCGATTGCGCTGCACGGGGTGCTGCTCGGAGACCGAAGAGTGATCGATCAGCAGCGCAGAAACGTGCCCGCTGGCGGATGACTGACGGACGGTTCAGGCGGATTTCACCGGAAACCCGGTGTGCCTCTCCCGCGTCGTCGACGCCGATACGCCGCTTCATCGCTTTCACCGGAAACGTGGTGTGTCTCTCAGAAGTCCGAACTCCCCTCTCGAAATAACCGAAATTTGTGTCCTCGCTCCTCCATCTTCCCGGTTTTTCACCGGAAACACGGTGTGCGTGCGATGAAAGAAACGAGACGTGTGTCAGAGTCGGTCTTGACATCGTCACGGGTAACACCATCACGGACGATGCCGGAACGCAAGCACGCCGGAGTAGCTACCGATAGCACCTGTACCGGGCCAGCTACCGAAAGTCCCGAATCCCTGCGACGGATCCGTACCTCTGCCACAGTCCCGTACCTCTGCTACAGTCCCATACCCCCGCCAAAAGTCCCGTATCCCACGTCATCCCAGTGCGCCCGCGACAGTCGCAAACCGTTTCCCGGTCGGGGACCTTCCGAGAAACGATGACAGACGACGAGGGCGGCGAGGAATTGGGGGGCGAAGAACGATCTGATGCGGACGAGGGCCCGCACGGGTCGGCTGTACCCGTCGACGTGGAACGCTTCCGTGACGTCTTGGAGGCCGAGGGACGCCCGCTGGTAACTGCCTCGGAAGTCGCCCGACGGCTGAGTACGACGCAGGCAGTCGCTTCGGAGGAACTCGACCGCCTCTCCGAGTCGGGCGCGATAGAGCGCGTCAACGTCGAATCGGATCCCGTCGTCTATTTCCCGAGAGAGTGGCGCAAGCTCGCCGATCGCGAGCGAATCGTGCTGTTCCCGGAGCGCCGAGAGATCGTCGTCGACCGCCCCACACAGTACACGCGCGCGCAACTCTCCCAGTTCGCTCACCTCGTCGACTCCACCGGCGAACGGGAACGAACGACTGCGGATCGGGAGACGAACACGCGTGGGTACATTTACGAGATCAGACAGGAAGACGTCTGGCAGGCCCCGTTCGACGACGTATCCGACCTGCTTTCGATGATGCGTTCGGTTCTCCCGCGTCGATCGCCCCACTTGGAATCGTGGGTCGAATCGCAGTGGAAACGCGCAAACCGATTCCGCCTGTTCACCCACGAGGACGGCTACGTCGTCATCGAGGCCGCTTCGGAGAGTCTGATGGGCAACGTCGCGCGCCAGAAACTCGACGAGGAGCAGTTGGTTGCGCCGATCTCCGACACGCAGAGCTGGGTCCGAGACGGGGCGGAAGCAGCGATCAAGCGGATCCTCTACGAGGCGGGGTATCCGGTCGTCGACGACCGCGACCTCGATACCGGAGACCCGCTCGATCTGGACCTGACGGTCGATCTGCGCGATTACCAACGGGACTGGGTCGATCGATTCCTCGATCAGCGGTCGGGCGTCCTCGTCGGCCCGTCGGGCGCGGGAAAGACAGTGACGGCGATCGGGGTCCTGGCCGCGGTCGGCGGCGAGACGCTCGTGTTAGTCCCGTCGCGTGAACTCGCCTCGCAGTGGCGTCAGGAACTCCTCAGGCACACCACCCTCGACGCGGAACAGATCGGCGAGTACCACGGCGGGCAGAAGGAGATCCGTCCGGTGACGATCGCGACCTACCAGACCGCGGGAATGGACCGCCACCGCTCCCTGTTCGACTCCCGCGGGTGGGGACTGGTCGTCTACGACGAGGTTCACCACATCCCTTCGAAGATATACCGACGGAGCGCGGACCTCCAGACGAAACACCGGCTTGGACTCTCGGCGACTCCCGTTCGAGAGGACGACAAGGAGAAGGAGATATTCACGCTAATCGGCCCTCCGATCGGAACCGACTGGTCGAAACTGTTCGACGCCGGGTACGTCCAAGAGCCGGAGGTCCAGATCCGGTATCTGCCGTGGGCCGACGACCTCGCGCGTAACGAGTGGGCGAGCGCCGAGGGACGAGACAGGCACCGAATCGCGGCGGAGAACCCGCAGAAGATCGAAGAGACTCGCCGGCTGCTCGGCGCCCACCCGGACGCGAAAGCGCTCGTCTTCGTCGACTGGCTCGAACAGGGGAAAGCGCTCGCGGAGTCGCTCGACGTTCCGTTCGTCAGCGGCGAGATGCCGCATCACCGTCGCGAGCGCGTGTTCGATTCGTTTCGGGACGGCGACCTCCGCACGCTCGTTATCTCGCGCGTCGGCGACGAGGGCATCGACCTGCCGAACGCGGAGCTCGCGATCGTCGCGTCCGGCCTCGGCGGGTCGCGACGGCAGGGCGCACAGCGCGCCGGACGGACGATGCGACCCGCCGGCGGGTCACAGGTGTACGTACTCGCCACCCGCGGGACTTCCGAGGAGGACTTCGCACAGCGACGGATGCGCCACCTGGCTGAGAAAGGCGTTCGGGTGAAGGAGTCGGACCGTCCCCGAGAGACGGAGACGGAGGCGGAGGCGGGCGTGACCGAAGCGGTGGCGGAGGACGGAACTGACTCGTCGAGAGACGACCGAGCCGAAGCGGACGAGGACGATCAGATCGAACAGCGAACAGACGACAGACCCGAAGGTGCCGATTCAGGCACGAACCGGTTTGTCCGAGGCGACGCCGACGACCAGGAGGAGTGAGCTCCCAGGATGCCAGACGGAGACTCTGTCGGCGACAATGACGGCACCTCCCCGCTGCCACGTCTCTTGGATACTGATCTGCTCGGACAGTATCGGTCGTCGCTGGAAGCGTCACTCGGCCACCCGACGATCGAGTCCGAGTTCGACGCGTGGCGAGCGTACGTTGCCGGACGGCACGGAGACGTCTTTGCCCACCTCGCCGACGACTCGTCGGTATCGGCGGCCGCTCAGACGCTTTTCGTCGACACCCTGACCTTCGACTTCCTGCTCACCCGACTGCTCGACGCGGTCGAAGATCGATTCGACTGTACCGTTGCCCGCCCACTCGCGGCCGACGCCTCGGTCCCGTTCGACGCGGACTTCGCATCCGTCCACGAGGTGGTTGCTGCCGAGATGTCCGTTCCGGCGGAGGCGTCTGCGTTCCGTCGGCAGGCCGTCGAGTGCGTCGAGTCGGCGTCGCCGTACGACGTCGCGGGCCTCTATCGAGAGTCCGTTTCACTCCGCACCCGGCGGGCATTCGGTCGGTACGACACGCCTCGCGGACTCGCTGAACTCGCGGTCCAAGAGGTTTTTGAGCGCTCCGCAGAGGGTGGAAGGGCGTCCGAAGCGGCCGGATCCGAATCAGAATTACGCTCCGCTGAAGAAGCCGACTCGGCCCGTTCAGCGGACATCTCGCTCGTGGTGGACCCCGGCTGTGGTGCCGGGGCTTTCCTCGGTGCGGCGGCGGCTCGGCTTGTAGCGGAGCCACGGGACGTTCCAGCCACCGAGCGAATCCGAACCATACTCGATTCCGTCCGCGGATTCGACATCGCCCCGAGTGCCGTTCGGGCTTCCCGGCTCGCGCTTATCCTCGCCGTCCGGCCGCTCCTCGAAGCGATGAACGATTCAGAGCGGGCGACCGAGGGGCGCCCGACGTTCACTCCTCGCGTCGTTCTCGGCGACGCCGCCGAAGCGACTCCCGACAGTCCTCCGCTCGACGGGGAACGCGCCGACGCGCTGTTGATGAACCCGCCGTGGCTGACCTGGGATTCGCTGTCGGAGACGGTGAAAGACCGCTGGCGAACGGACTCGGGAGACGGCTCCGAACCGGCCTTGTTCGGCCACCGTGGTCTCGACGCCCGACTCGGTTACGCGAACGACGATCTCTCAGTACCGTACGCGCTTCGCTGTGTCCACCGATTGCTCCGCGACGGGGGCCGCGCGTCGCTGATTCTGAAGCGAGACCTCCTCATCGGTCCCGCCGGGGAACGGCTCCGGCGATCGGACATCGGCGGGCGCTCGATCGTCTACGATCGCGTCCACGACTTCGGCTCGTTGGCCCCGTTCGCGGAGGTCGACGCGGGGACCGCGCTGTTCGCGCTCCGGATGGGCGGAAGCGGAGACCATAGCGACGTTTCTGGAACGGAACCGACGGAAGACGGGATCCCGCTGACCCGATGGTGTACTGTTTCCGAAACGAACGCGCCAACGCCGTCACGGAACGGCGTCGATTCCTTCGAGTCGTTGTCGAGGATGCGATCGTCGTTCGATCGCACGCGGACGCACCTCGTCCCGGCCGAACCGGGTACCCCGTCGTCGCCTTGGCTCAGTGCTGACGCCGAGAGAGCGGCGCTCGGAACGTGCACCTATCGAATTCGACACGGCGTCAAAGACGACGCGAAAGCGGTCTACGCAGTCGACGAGGAGACGATCGAGCGCCACGGTCTGGAATCCGATCACGTCTACCCGTATTTGAAATCGAAACACATCGTGAAGTACGGCCTCTTCGGTCACGACCTCCAACTCGTTCCCCAACGACGCGTCGACGAGAACAACGAGGACGAGATCCGGCGGGAGACCCCGGCGACGTACGCCTATCTGGATGCACACCGCGATCGACTGCTCGACCGCGGCTCTTCCTGGTTCGACGGCGAGCCGTTCTACTCGCTTTTCGGGATCGGTCCGTACACGTGGGCGGAGTACAAGGTCGTCTGGTGCCGCCTCGGATTCAAGCCGCACTTCGCCGTCGTCTCGACGGTCTCCGACTCTCTCGTCGGCGACAAGCCAGTCGTCCCGGGAGACCACTGTATGTTCGTCGCTACCGACGACGAGCGCGAAGCCCACTACCTCTGTGCGCTTCTCAATTCCGCGCCCTATCAGCGGTGCCTCCGCGACATCTCCTCCGGGGGGAAAGCCAGCCTCTCGAAGTCGACGGTCGAGCGACTCGCACTCCCGAAATGGGACGACAGCCACCGACAGCGACGACTCGCAGCGCTGTCACAACGAGCCCACTCGATCGTTCCCGAACACACCGACTGCTCGAAACGGGCCTACAATACCAAGACGATTCCCGAGCTGGCTTCCGTCCAGCACGAAATCGACCGAACCGCCGAACGGTTCCTAGTTGCTGACGCCGACGGAGGAGTCTGACGACTGTGAGCGGTTCCGGCGAACCGGCTGACGGCTCCGATGAGTAACCCTTAAGTCCGCCAGCGGCGCTACGTTGAGTTGCCCGCCCTTAGCTCAGCCTGGTAGAGCAGCCGACTGTAGATCGGCTTGTCCCCCGTTCAATTCGGGGAGGGCGGACTCAATTTTCGGCCGGATTGTGGCATACCCCGAGAACCGGGTATTCGGGTTTCTCAGGTCCTGATTCGGTTGTATCCGATTCTCGAAATCGGGGTAAATATTCGGAGTTGAATTCGTGTCAAGCCGCGCCCCCCTGCAGTCTGCCGATTAGTATAGTCGAAACGGGGGGATTCGCGTGAGCTCAACGAAGGAATCTGTCGAAGGAGTCTGTCTATACTCCCGACGAGTTGCGGGATGATATCGCCCGGTTGCACACCCACCTTTTGCGCTGCGGGCTGCCGTAGGGAGCCCTCGTCTACGGCGCGCCCCAGCGCCCGCCGTACGGCCAGCGAGACGGCTTTGCCGTCTCGCGCTGGCAAAATATGGACCAAAAGCACTGCGCCACCCCCTCAGGGCGGCGTTGCCGCGTTTCGAGGTGGCGCGCTCACTGCGCTCGCTCGCGGTATGTCGGTCATCTCTACTGGCCACACCCTGAACAGAATATATTCCTTTCTAACGATTTCAACAGAGCCGGCCGGAAGTGAAGGCGTGAGAACCGTCCACCGACATCTTTGAGTCGTCTGCTGACCAAGTAACAGTCTCGGTATGGTGTGGTCTCGGAGTCCGCATCTTCGGAGCGTGCGTACGAAGTTCAGCCAGTCTCCTCCAAGGTAGTCGGATCATCACAGTACTTGGAGACCCCTGTCGTGACTACTCATCGCCCGTTTGCTGGGAGCGCTGTTCTTCGGCACGCTCACGGAGCCGCTGGATCTTCTCGAGGACCCTCTCGATGTCGATCTCGAACGCCCGGGCGGCATACGTCACCGACACCGACGCTGTAAAATACGCCATTCGTATATCCTCATCGGCGCGTGCGACGGTTGGCGGGACGCCTCGCTTGCCACTGTTGCCCTCGTCGAATCCGCCCACCAACTCGTAGATGTCTGCGTATAGACGGGCTTTGTCGGGGTTTTCGAAGGATTTGATCCGGTAGCCCGAGCGCTCGAAGTGATACAGATCGGGCAGCATCCGCTCCTCGTGAACAATCCGGCAATCGTTCGTGTACTCCTCAATCACGTCATCACTCATTGCTGCTGGCCAACCTTACGACTCTGTGGTTCTTAATCAGCGCTATTATAGATCAGCCATGTATCGAGGCGTCTGAGGGGTACAACGACAGCTTCGCGAATACTCTCTCTTTGGTGCCATCGAAGTGCCGCTTCTCCTTCTTGATACTTCTCTTCGCACCCGCGTGGACAGTGCCCGCACTGTGGAGGTGAAGGCCGTGTCAGATAACAGAGATGCAAGATCCGGGCCGAGCTACCGCTCAGTGTGTAGGTAGCACCGAGTGGTCGTGTTATCAGAGGGAGGTGTGGGAAGAATTTCCCGCCGCAGTCGTTTGTGTCCGTGGCACACTCCCACATACGCAGTCGTTCTGACCACTCATCAATCAGCATTTTCACCCAGATCCTCAGTGTAATAAATCGAGTGAATCACCGGCCAGGTGCAAATTCAAATGTAGGTAGCCGTCAGAACGACCGTATCGCTGTGTATCGGCGCGTTGCGTCAGAAATAATCAATCTCCGACACTACTTCCATACTGGCCGTCTCGATCTCACAGGAACTCCGTATTCTGCGGGCCGTTGGTGATGTGCACCTCGAAGGGTTGGGTGCCGATGTCGTCCTGTTCGACGAGATGCCAGTAGGTCTCTGCCATCTCGTCGGGATCGAGGAACGTCTCCGCGCCCCGCTCGGGGTTCCGCTCGCGGGCCTCCGGACCGTCGATCTGGCCGTCGATGACGACGTGGGCGACGTGGACGCCGTCGGGTCCGAACTCCTGAGCGATGTCCATCGCCATCCCGCGCGCCGCGAACTTCGCGGCCGTGAAGCCGATCGTGCCGCCGAGGCTCCGCACCGCGGAGGTAGCGCCCGTGAAAATGACTGTCCCGCCCCCCGTGTCGAGCATATCGCCGACAGCCTCCTTCGAGCAGACGAACGCGCCGCGGCCACCGACCGCCCACGCGTCCTCGAACTCCTCCACGCTCAGATCCATCAGCCCCTTCCAGGCGGCCGCGCTCGCGTGATTGACGAGCACGTCGACGGAGCCGAACTCCGCTCTGACCGTCGCGAAACCCTCTCTGATCTCCGAAACGTCGCTGAGGTCGGTCCGAACTGCGAGTCCCTCTCCCGGATCGGGGAGGTCGGCGGCTAAGTCTTCGATGAAATCCGCTGTGCGAGCGAACAGCGCTACTCGACAGCCTTCGGCAGCGAACGTTCGGGCGAGCGATTCACCCAGTCCGGGACCGACACCCGCGATGACTGCGGTGCGTGCCATAGAAATACGTCGCTCCTCCGCTCCAAAACCGTGGTGGTGGTTCCCGTGCGGAACACCGATCGTCTTCCGGTCGGCGCTCGGCAGTCGCTTTCGACGTGATAATCGGGTTCTGCGCCCTTCAGGTGGGAACCCTGTGCCGAAGCCCCCCCGCTGTTTTCCGACGGAGGGACGACCGATTCGCTTCCCCCAGCACGACTAAACAGGCTCCCCGGCACACTGTGAAACGATGCCGACTGTATACGTAACTGCTCCCCGAGACGCGGCCGCGGATCTCGCCACGTTCCTGATCGACGAGAAGCTGGCCGCCTGCGTCAACGTCGTCGACTGCGAGTCGTACTACCGCTGGGACGGAGACGTCTACGAGGGCGACGAGGAAGCGATCCTCCTCGCGAAGACGACCGCGGATCGATACCCCGAACTCAGACGACAACTCGAAGCCGAACATCCGGCCGAGGTCCCGTGTATCGAGCGCTTCGACGAAGCCGACGTGCTCGATTCGTACGCGGAATGGGTCGACAGGGAGGTGCGGTAGCGAACGCGTAGCGATGATCGAAAGGCGACGGGAACCGACCTCGCTCGCCTACTCTCTCCCGACGTCGCCGACGACGGTCCGACTCTGCTCCCGCAGGAACTGCGGGAGGTACCAGTAGCCGCCGGCGAACTTGCTGGTCGTCCCGGACGCCTTCCAGCCCCCGAACGGCTGCGCTTGGACGAGTGCGCCGGTCGTCGCGCTCTGCTCGCGGTTCACGTAGCACATCCCCGATTCGATCCGCTCGAACCAGGTCTCGACCTCGTTTTCGTCCTCTGAAAAGAGTCCGGCACAGAGCCCGTATGTGCTGTCGTTGGCGTTGGCGATCGCCTCGTCGAGCCCCGAGACGGGGTGGATCGTCACGAACGGGACGAAGTGTTCCTCCCGTGCGAGTTCGTGGTCGTGCGGGACGCCGGTCACCACCGTCGGCTCGACGAACCGTCCGTTGGGGAGGTCCCCCGAGCGCTCCCGCCCGGTCTTCTCTCTGCCAGAGCGATCTCCGTCCGAGCCCGTGTCGCCGGAGCGCCCGTCGTCGGCGACGACAGCCCCGCCAGTCCGGACCGTGCCCACCTGCCGCGCCCGATCACAGATGTCTACGTACCGGTCGAGAGCGTCGTCGTCGATCAGCGGCGAGACGAACGCCTCGGCGGTCCGCGGTCTGTCGATCACCAACTCCTCGGTCGCCGCGACCAGTCGGTCGGTGAACTCCTCGATCACGCGCTCGTCGACGTATACGCGGCTGGTCGCCGAGCACTTCTGTCCGCTGTACCCGAACGCGCCGTTTGTGACGCCCGAGACCGCCTTTTCGAGATCGGCGTTTGCGGTGACGATCACCGGGTTCTTTCCGCCGAGTTCGGCGATCACCGGGCCTGGTTTCTCGAGGTCGAAGAAGGTCCGACGGATGTTTCGGCCCACGGTCCTGGACCCGGTGAAGACGACGCCGGCGACGTCCTCGTGTTCGACGAGCGGTCGGCCGACTGCGCCCCCACTTCCGGTGACCAGGTTGACGACGCCGTCGGGAAGGCCGGCCTCGACGAGGATATCGACTGCCTTGTGGGCGATCAGCGACGTCGCGCTCGCGGGCTTCGCGACGGCCGTGTTCCCCGTGAGCAACGCGCCGGAGAGCATCCCGCAGAAGATGGCGAACGGGAAGTTGAACGGGCCGATCACGCCGAAGACGCCGAACGGCTCCAGGGCGTTCGTGCAGTGCTCTCCGGGCGTCGGTTCGCCCGTGTCGTACTCGTACCCGTCGTTGCGTTCGAGTTCGCGGCTGTAGAACCGGAGGAAGTCGATGCCTTCGTCTATATCCGCCATCGCCTCGGTCCGGTTCTTGCCGTTCTCGAGGGTCAACGTCGCCGCGAGTTCGAACTTCCGATTCCGCATCAGCGCTGCCGCACGTCGAAATATCTCGATCCGCTCGCTCCAGTGGGTCGCCCGCCACTCGTCGAAGGCGTCACGTGCGGCCGCGACCGCTCGGTCGACGTCGTCCGCTCCGGCCGCTGCGAACTGCCCGATTTCGAGCGTCTGATCGGCTGGACTGGTGACGGTGTACGTCTCCTCGGCGTCGACCCGCCGGCCGTCGATCAAAAGCGCGTGGGATCGCCCCAGTTCGGATTCGACCTCCGTGACTGCCTCCTCGAACGATCGGTGGAACTCGTCGAGCGTTCCCTCCGATCGGTATGCGGCGAACGTGCGTTCGTTCTCGAAGGGTTTCGGGTCCATATTTATGCATAATAATTGGGTTGAATTTCTAATAAAGCTGCGTCACGTATCTTCGACCGCCCGCCGTTCCGGTTCGCCCGCCCGACCACCCAACACTGAATTCAGAAGAGTGCTTATGTGTACGGGATGTCACGAGTAGCAATCGTCGGCGGCGGTCCCGCCGGCCTCTCGGCTGCCCTGTTCGCGGCGAAGAACGGCCTCGAAGCGGTCGTTTTCGATACGGACGACACGTGGATGCACAAGGCGCACCTGTTCAATTACCCGGGCGTCGGCTCGCTCGACGGCTCGGCGTTTCTGCAGACCGCACGCCAACAGGCGGACGATTTCGGCGCGGAGCGCCATCAAGACGTGGAAGTCACTGACGTCGACGCCAGCGGGGACGGGTTCACCCTCACCGCCGACGGAGAGACCCACGACGCCGACTACCTGGTCCTCGCGACCGGTGCGAGTCGCGATCTCGCGGAGTCGCTCGGCTGTGCGTTCTCCGACGACGACACCGTCGAGGTCGACGTCTCGATGGAGACGAGCGTCGCAGACGCCTACGCCACGGGCGGAATGGTCCGCGCCGAGGAGTGGCAGGCGGTCATCTCCGCCGGCGACGGCGCCGCGGCGGCGCTGAACATCCTCTCGAAGGAGAAGGGCGAGCACTACCACGACTTCGACACGCCGGCCACCGCCGAGGAGGTCTTCGGCGGTATGCGCGACGAAGCCTGATAATGATCACTCTCACTTTTTACTGCCGAGCACTGTCCCCGTTGCCGGCGCTCGGCGGGAAGAGACGAGAGTAATCATTATGAAGCGCTCCGGCCCCGGGAATCGCTCACTTTCCGAACTCCCCGGTCGCCGCGTTCCGAAACCCCCTCACTCGCCGACGACCGCGTACACGCGCCCGGTCTGATCGGCAACGAACACCGCCCCGTGACCGAGCGCCGGCGGGGCGTCGACCCACCGGCCGAGCGCCAACTGCCAGCGGACGTCCCCGCTGGTCGCGTCGAACGCCCAGAGCGTCCCCGTGTGATCCCCAGCGTACACCGTCTCGTCCCCGACCGCGGGCGTCGCCCGAACCGACCCGTCGGTCGACTGTCGCCACGCGACCGACCCGTCGTCGCGGTGCAGCGCGACGACCTCGCCCGCGTCCGTGCCGACGAACACGCGCCGGTCCGTCACCGATGGCCCGCCGAAGACCGCGCCGCCGACTTCCCGACGCCAGCGGCGTTCGCCCTCGACGTCGTATGCGCTCACGCGACCCGCCTCGTCGGCGACGAAGACCGATCCGTCGACTGCGGCGGGACCGGCGTGGACCCCCGCGCCCACCGACTCCTCCCAGTCGACCACGGGGCGGGCCACTCCGCTCCCGTCGTCGGGATCGCCTTCCCCGGTGGTCGACGGTTCTCCTCCGTCCTCCCCGGTGGTCGGCGTGTTCTCACCGTCGCCGGGGGCGGTCGAATCGTCCCCCGGATCGACCGCGACGAGTCGACCGGCGGCCGTCGCGACGAACACGCGACCGGTCGACACCGCCGGCGCACCGCTCACCGGCCCGCCGTCGTCGCCATCGCCATCGTCCGACTCCAGCGAGAGCTGCCACAGCAACTGCCCGTTGCGAGGATCGACAACGACGAATCCCGCTTCGGTCCCGACGTATGCCCGGCCGTCGGCGTAGGTGACCGGCGAGCGCAGTCGGACGTCGAGGCCGCGCTCCCAGAGCGGTTCGGGTTTCGGGAAGTCGATGTGCGGAGTCGGCGTTGCGGTCGGCTCTGCCGGCCCCGGCGTCGCGGTCGGCGTCGGCGTCGGTCGGAGTTTCCCCCGCGGTGATTCCCCGTAGTCGACCGTTCTGACGCGGAACAGCGAGCCGTCCGTGCCGCCGCCGAGAAGCGTCTCGGCCGCCGTCGAATCCGGCGCAGTTCCCGTCCTCGTCGGCGAACCGGCGCTCCCTTCGGCGTCCGTCTCCGAATCGCCCCTCATGTCCTCGAGGAAGACCGGCGTGATCGCCGGAGTGGCCGCGCCGCCGGCGAGCGACAGCTCCTGCCCCTCGGTCGCGAGGACGTCGTACGTCCCGCCGTCCCTGCTCCCGCCGGCGACGGTACGCGGCCCGACGACCGGTCCGGACATCGTCGTCGGGCGGAACGGGAACTCCCAGCGCCGGTCCCCCGAGGATGCGTCGAGGGCGACGACGGTCCCGTACTGATCGCCGGCGTAGACGACTCCGTCCCGGAGGCGGGCGTCGAACTGGACCGCGGCGTCGGTCTCGCGACGCCAGCTCACGCTTCCGTCCTCCCGGTCGACGGCGACGACGCCGTCGTCGGTTCCGAGGACGACATCGTCATCGGTCAGAACGGGATTCGTGCTCCCACCGGCTTCGGACTGCCATAGGACGCCCCCTTCGCGGTCCAATTTCACGGGGCCCTCCCCTAGAACAACGACGTAGATCCCGTCCGCGGCGGCGGTCGGCCCCCGCGTCACCCAGTCGCCGACCGTCCTCCGCCAGCGACGGTCGCCCGACCCCGCGCCGACGGCGTACACGGAGCCCCGATTCGTACCGGCGTAGACGACGCCCTCGTGGTGACCGGGTGGGGCGGTCGGCGGCCCGTCGAGCGGGCGGTCCCACAGTCGCTCCCCGGACTCGCTGTCGAGTGCGACGAGCACGCCCGGTTCGCCGTCGTCCTCGTCCGTCTCCCAGCGTCTCGCGGTGGCGAAGGCGACGCCGTCGACGACGAGTGGCGGGTACGCGCGGCTGGGCGCGACCGCTTCCCAGAGCGTCTCCCCGCTCGCGACGTCGACAGCGACGACGCCGTTCGAGAACGTCCCCACGTACGCGCGCGTCCCGACGAGCGTCGGCGCGTAGAGGACGCCGCCCGGGAGTTCGATCGAGCGAACCCGTTCACCGCTCGCGGCGTCGAACACCGTCAGTCGCTCGCGCTGTGGGACGACAGCGAAGCCGGCCCCGACCGCCGGCGGGAACCGGGCGTCGGCGAGGGTCGCCCGCCAGCGGACTTCGCCCGCCGGGTCGAGGGCTGCGATTCGGCCGTCCTCGCTGACGACGTACGGGCCGTCCACTCCGTCGTTTTCGTCGCCGGCGGTGTCGCCATTTTCTGCACCCGCGCCCGGCGGCGCGCCGACCGCGGCTCCGACCGTTCCGGCGCTGTCCGTCGTCCACCTGCGGCTCGGGTCCGCGGTCGGCCCCGAGGTCTCGACGAAACCGGTGTTCCCCGCGTCCGCGCGGGCCTGTGGCCACGGACCGACGGCTTCGGGTGTGGGTCCGAGAGCCGCGGGAGTAGGTCGGCCGTTCGATGCGTCGGTCCCGTCCGTGCCGGACCCCGACCCGGGGCTCCCTTCGGGGGTCCCCGTCCCGCCGCATCCGGCGACAGTGCCCCCGAGGGCGACGCCGAGGCTCGCGAGAAACTGCCGTCGGGTCGATGCTGTCGCTCCGTGATCACGGGCTTCCTCGCGGTGTTGGGAAGAGATTTCGGCGTCGTCGGGCGGACTGCCGGTGGAAGATCCGTCGTTCGCGCGTGGAGGGCGTTTCATACCGCCTTCTGTCTCGGCCGGCGATAAGTGTCTTCGGTGGAGACCGCTCCCCTGCCCTCGCCCCAGCAGTTCTTCGCCCGCTACTCCAGGAGTTCCTTCGTCTTGCGGTGGCGCGCGCGGAACATCGGTTCGAATCCGACGAGCGCCATCGGCGAAACGCTCCGTCCGACCGCACCGCCGGGGAGTTCGTACTCGACTTCGTCTTCGATAATGGTCTCGTCGCCGTCGGCGAGGAAGCGATGGGTGTGCACCCACTCGGCGAACGGGCCGCCGCGCATCTCGTCGCGGAAGACCGCCCGCCCGTCGCCTTCCTCGCGGTCGACGATGGCCGACGTCCATCGCTGACGCGGACCGACTCCGAAGGGCCGCATCGAGAGTCTGATCTCTGAACCGGTCTCTAAGACCTCGGGGTCGGGGTCGCCGTCGGGACCGGTAACCGACTCCACTCGGAGATTCATCCAGTCGGGCGTGAGCGCTTCGAGCCCGGAGACACGGGAGTGGAAATCCCAGACCGCCGACAGCGGCGCCGCGACGCGGGTCAGCCGTGAGTAAGTCGCCATAGTCGTAGGAACGCGCCCACCACGCAAAAACGACGTGGCCACTCGGAGGTGCTCGCTCTCAGACGTCGGCACCTCGCCGTGGGGCGACCCCCTGCCGAACGGACGTTTATATGGGAAGGAGCGGCCAGTCGGTCCGTGAGTTGAACACGACCCCGCGCCGCTCTGCGGTTGTTCGGCACCCCGGCGCGGGATTACGTCGAGCCGTCCGAGCGCCTCCGGTTGGGGCACGGGAACCGACCGGGTCGCCGACGGCTGTGCCGACTGTTCGCCCCCCGAAACTCCTCGGCGACCCCTCTCGACAACGACATCAACGACGCCTGCCGGAGACGCCCTCAGCGACGCGTATCGAGGTTGCCACCGCGGCGACGGCCCGCGGTCCGACGGCGGATCTCGCCGCGTCGGGTCTGCGCGCCGACCTCAGAGCGTAAACCTGGCCACGCTCGTCCCGGCCGCTCGCAGGTCCCGGTCGGTGGCTGACGCCACGGTGACCTGGTTCTCGCCGTGTTCGATGTCGAGCGAGGTCTCGAAGGACCCCTCGACGGGGTCGACGAGCGCCGTCTCCGAGGGCGTCTTGACCGCGACGACCGCGGCGTCGGTCCGGCCGGAGACCACGAGCTCGTCGCCCTTGAACCGGGTACTGACCTGCAGTCGCGGTCCCGTCGGACGGTCGCGCTCGACGTAGCGCTCGCGCAGCGCCGACGGCATCTCGACCGGCCGCCCCGCGTCGATGCTGTGCGCCAGTCTGACGAACTGTGCCATCGACCACGCGAGCGGCGTCGCCGCCCCGGTACCCTCGCCGAACGCCCAGTTGAACTCCGTGCTGTGCTCGCGGTCCCAGACCTGCTCTGCGAGCATTCTCCCCGAGTTGGCGAAACCGGCCATCGTTTCGAGCATATTCTGCGGCTCCAGCGCTGCTTCGTCGGGACCGTGCAGGAGCTCGTACTCGCCGCGCTCGCCGGTGAATATGGGCCAGAGGCGACCCTTCCCCTTGGATTCGATCGACCACGGCGCGCCCTCTTTGTCGACGGCTCGCTCGCCGTAGCCGTCGCCGTTGTAGCGGTAGAACGCCGGCCCGTGCGGCGTGTCCACGCGGAGCGTCCTGTCGACCTCGGCAACGGAGTTGCGGACGACCTCGTCGTGAGCCGGCTTGATACCGAGTCGGGTGAGTTCGAGGAAGCCGGCGTCGATGATCTCCCGCTCGTCGAGCGTCGGCCCGTTGTTCGCGAGGGTCCGCAGGTGGCCGGCGTCGGGGTCGCCGTCGCGAGTGATCCGGACGTAGTACGGCGTATTGGTGTGCCGTTCGGTCCCCGTCTCGGTCGCGGTCCACTCCTCGACCCGGTCGGTCCAGTCGTCCGCCAGCGCCTGCCAGATGAGCGCGTCGGCTTCGTGGCCCTCTTCGATGGCAATGTCCGCCGCGCAGGCGAGTCCGGCAATCTCGGCGGCGATCGACGACGGCGAGTAACCGGCCTCCTCCTCCCAGCGCTCCTGGGCGGTCGGCGGACCGTTGCGCGCGACGTAGTCCGCCGAGCGCTTGATGTTGACGTAACCGTACTCGGTGTCCGCGAAGTCGACGCCCCGCTCTCTGAGCATCCAGGCCATCACCTGCGGGAACGAGATGTTGTCCATCTGTTCGCCGCCCCAGCGGGTCCGCCCGTTCAGGTACGTGTTCTGCGGGATGAACCCGCGGTCGTCCTGCTGGTAGCGGTAGATGTATTCGAGCGCCAGGCGCGCCGTTTCGAGGTCGTCGACCGCCTCGAAGACCGTGAACACCTGATAGAGGTCCCGCGACCAGACGAAGTTGTAGCCGTACCCCTTCGCCTCCTCGGCGGTGACGGCCTCGCCCCACGGCACCGACGGCGACGCGATGCCGGCACCCAGGAAGGTCTTGTCCTCGACCGCGCGCAGCGACATCAGGCACGTCTTGTACTGGTTGGCGAGGGCCTCGTCGTCGAGGACCGATTCGGGAAGCTCCTTGTCCGCGAGGAACTCGTCCCAGCTGTCGACGTATCCGCGTCGAACCGTCTCGTAGCCGCGACTGAGCGCACCCGCCGCCTCCCCGAGCGCGGCCGCCGTGTCGGCGTCCTCGGCGAACCCGAGCGCCAACCGATCGGCGACGTCCGCACCGGTGCCGATCCGTCCGACGAGGACCACGCTTTCGTCGTCGACGCTGTCGACCGGCGTGGGTGCTTTCCCGTCGGTGAACAACTCCGAGAGGTACTCCGAGCCCGCGACGCCGACCGTCGCCCAGTCGAAGCGACCCGCGGCAGCCATCGCGGCCGCGACGCTGTACTCGGTGCCGTCTTCGTCGATGAGTAGCGGTTCAACGTCGCCGCCCTGGTCGTACGCACTGGAGTCGCGAGCGACGAGTTGGTACCCCCCTGAGCCGCCGAGTCGGAGCCCACGATCCGTCGAGCCGGTGTTGGTGAGCGAGGCGTCCGCGACGGCGTACAGTTCGTACTCGTTGTCGTCGGTCGCCTCGAAGGCGACGTCGACGAGCAGCGCGTCGTGTTCGGGGTCGGTGACGTACTCCGCCGTCAGCCGCCACTCGTGGCCCCGGCCGTCGCCGGTCTCCGAGATCACGTGCCGGAACACCAGCGCGTCGTCGTCGACGATCTCGGCCCGGCGCTCGATCGTGTCGGCCTCGTCGTCGCGGCGCGTCTCGTTGTGCGTCCGCGCCGTGTACGCCGCCTCCTCCCCCGCGTCGACCACCAGAAAGTCCAACGTCCGGAGGTTCATCAGATCGACCCTGGGGAAGCGGACCTCGGTCAACGAGCCCTCGGTGAGCGTGAACCAGACCCGAGAGGGGTCCTCGGCGGTGTGGTCCGCCACCGTGCCGACACCGTACTTCTCGCCGGTCGTCCACCGCGGTCGTCCCGTCGGTCCCGACGGAGCCGGTTTCGGTGCCGGGAGCGCGTCCTGCGCCGCGAGCGTCCCGGTCGCGCGCAGTCGCATCGCGTGCGACCATCCGAGCGGCGTCGCGCTGTCGCGCGTCCCGTCGTCGAACGTCTGCTCCGCGAGGTAGCCCGCACCCGAACAGAACGGGCCGTCTCGGCCCAGGAGGTCGTACAGTTCCGTCGCGCGTTCGAGGAACGACTCCGCCGCGTTCGAACGGCCGTGCGCGTCGAGCAGCGTCGCCAACTCGGCGGCCGCGTTCGCGCCCCAGGCGGTCGAAACCGACCACACCTTCTCGTCGTCCTGGTCGGCGCTGCGCCAGTAGTCGCCCTCGAACCGGATCAAGCCCGCGACCTCGCCGTCGTCGGATTCGCGGTAGAGGTCCTCCAGGGCGGTCTCCATGTGCGTTTCGAGCCGCGACAACGCCTTCGGCGGGAGTCCGTCGAGCGCGCCGACGTCGTCGTAGGCGGCCAGCGCCTCGACGAGGGCGAAGGAACCCGAATCAAGTCGCGAGTCGAGGCCGCCGTCCCGAACGCGGAGCGCGTACACCTCGTACTCGTCGTCCCACAGCCTGTCGAGGCCCTCGAAGACCGCGTCGGCTTGCGAGGCCGCGTGGTCCGCTAACTCGCCGTCGACGGGTGCCTCGGCGACCGTCGCGTACGCCTGCAGGAACGCCGCAGCGGTGTGGACGAAGCGTCCGACCATATTTTCCCAGGCGTTCTGACACGCGCTCGGGAGCCCGTCGGCCTCGAGTTCTTCGTCGAGTGCGTCGATCCCGTCTCGGACGGCGCGACGGAACCGACTCCGCTGGTCGGCGGTGAGGTCCGATCGCCGTTCGGACAGCAGCGTCGCGAGGTAGGTGACGACGCTGGCGGTCTGATCGGCCTGGTACTCGGGGCCGTCGGAGTCCTCGATTCGCGCGTTCGCCCAGCCGGGCGCCAGCGACCCGTCGATCGCCCACACGCGGTGCGGCCACGACCCGTCGTCCAGTTGGGTCGTACAGAAGAACGATCCGACCGCAGTGAGTCGGTCGATCGCGTCCAGGCCGAGCGCGTCGTCGCTCCGCAGGAGGTGGCGCGCGCTCTCGGCCTCGTCCCGGAACCACGTGTACCCGTAGCCGCCCGAGTGCGTGTAGAACGGATCGAACTCGGGCCCGGCGATGTGTGCGCCCGACGGCGCGGTCAGGAGCGACAGCGCCCGCAAGTCCGAGCGAACCGTCTTCTGCCGGGGCGTTCCCTCGGGGACGACGATCTCAGCCCGTTCCCGGGCGGCCGCCCGGATGTCGTCCGCGCTCGTGTGCGAGAGCGCGCAGTGCCGGAGGTCCGCCAGCGCGGCCTCCCGGTCGACCTCGGCGTGATCGGAGATCTGTGTGACGAGCGTGGTCTGGACGCCGCGACCCTCCTGTTCCAGCGGGGCGGAGACGACGATGTCACCGCTGAGGTGGGTGTCCTCGTACCGTTCGAGGACGGCGTCTCGCGGGAAGTCGAACGCGTCCGTCGAAAGCATCTCCTCGAACCGTTCGGGGACCTGCCCGCGGACGTCGTCGAGGCCGGTCGAGGCGGTGACGTAGTCGTGTTCGTTCCGGTGGAACACCTCGACGGCCTGCGTGTCGCGCGGACCCCCCTCGTCGTGGATGAGCCGACCGACCTGCGTCTCGCGGCCCTCCGGCGCGAGCGTCAGGAACGCGGTCAGGTGGGCGTCGGTCGGGATCGCCCCGCGGAGTTCGACGTGTGTGACGTGGGCTCGCCCGAGCGTGAGGTCGTACTGGTGGACGGTGTACGATCCGGCGTTGTACTCGGTCTCGACGAGGCTCGTTTCCCGGTAGTAGTGCTGTCGGACCGGTTCGAGGTCGTCGAACCAGCGGATCTCACCGTCGGCTTCGATGGCGAAGCGGGAGCGGTCGATCCCGTACAGTCCGGAAAGCGCAGACGAGTAGTCTCGCAGTGCCCCGTGTCTTCCGACGTGAACGAGCCGGTCGCCGTGCCCGGAGAGCGCGCCCTCGGTGGTGGGCAACTCGCCAGGGAATCGCCCGTCGCGGTCGCGCTTATATTCGTTCAGCACGGTCCGTAGTCTCATACACACCGACCACAGCGCGCACGACATAAGTATTGGCGGAAACGCTCCCGTCGATTCGGGAAATCACACGATAGATAGCCAGAAACTACCCACAGCGGGGCAAAGACAAAGTCCCGACGTCCCGTTCGAACCAGTATGGACCATCCAGGCCCCCCTCGGTTCGTCGCGGTCGGCGAATCCATCCAACTCGCGCCACGCGACCCCGAACCGGACGCGACGTACGAATGGCGGGTGCGCAGCGCCCCGGCGAGTAGCACAGTCGAACTCCCGAACGAGAAGCCGGTCGTGGAGTTCGTTCCGGACGCCGCGGGTACCTACGAACTCGAACTCACCGCACCGGATCAGACCCACCGACTCACCGTCAGGGCGTTCCCGGGCGAACTCGCTCCGGCCGGGAGGCCCGCCGGTGAAAGCGGCGTAAGCGGGAACAGCGGCCAGCAGAGCGGATCCGCACGACCGGTGGGTGAGAGCGGCGGCGTCTCCGGCTCCGGATCGGGAACGCATTCCGCGGGCGGCGGCAGCGGCCGTCCGCGAGTGCAACTCCACGGATCGATCGAGGGCGACGAACTCGTCGTCCGGGCCGACCCGCAGCCCCATCCCGACAGCGACACCGACCGCGACGACGTCGTTGTCGAGTTCCTGCTCGACGACCGCGACAACGTCGACGAGGATACCGTCCACGCCGAGGGCTGGGAGCTTCGGATCCCGACCTCGGCCGTGGGGGATCGCGTGCGGATCCACGGCGTCGCGGTCGCGGACGCCTACAGCGTCCCGGACTCGATCGAGTTCGTCCGCGAGGCCCTCCCCGACGGGGGTCGGTCGGGAAATGCGATCGGGGCTTCCGAGACAGCCCACGCCGATGACGACGGTGTCGTCAGGGAGACTGGGTTCGAGGTCGTCCGTCCGAACGACCCGCCGCAGTGGGCGACCGAGGTCACGCTCTATGAGGTCTACGTGCGCGGATTCACGAGCAACGAGCGACGGGACGGCGACGGGTCAGAATCCGTCTTCGAGCGGATCGAGGGGCGACTCGACTACCTGGCGGACCTCGGCGTCGACTGCCTGTGGCTGACGCCGGTGCTGGAGAACGACCACGCGCCGCACGGCTACAACATCACGGACTTCTTCAGTATCGCCGACGACCTCGGCGACCGCGAGGATTACGAGGCGTTCGTCGAGGCCGCACACGACCGTGGAATGAAGGTGCTCTTCGACCTGGTGTTGAATCACTCCGCTCGCGATCACCCGTTCTTTCGGGACGCCTACAAGAACCCCGAATCGGCGTACTACGACTGGTACGACTGGCAGGACAGCGGCGAACCGGAGACGTACTTCGACTGGGAGTACATCGCCAACTGGAACTTCGAGAACCTCGCCGTCCGCCGGCACCTCCTCGACGCCGTGGACACGTGGTTCGAGGTCGCCGACGGGTTCCGGTGCGATATGGCGTGGGCCGTCCCCGACACCTTCTGGCGCGAACTCCGCGACCGCGTGAAGGCCCGGGACCCGGAGTTCCTCCTCCTCGACGAGACCATCCCGTACATCGCGGACTTCCACGACGGGATGTTCGATATGCACTTCGACACCACGCTGTACTTCACGCTGCGGCAGGTCGGTCGCGGCGACGCCGGCGCGGAGTCGATCCTCGACGCCGTCGAGCAGCGTACGACGGTCGGCTTCCCGCCGCACGCCGCGTTCATGCTCTACATCGAAAACCACGACGAGACGCGCTATCTCGTCGAGTGCGGCGACGACGCCGCGAAGGCCGCCGCCGGCGCGCTCGTCACGCTGCCGGGAGTCCCGATGCTCTACGGCGGTCAGGAACTCGGCCAGCAGGGGCGACGCGACGCGATCGCGTGGGACGACGCCCGCTCCGAGTTCCGCGAGCACTACGCGCGATTGCTCGATCTCCGCGAGGAGGTGCCCGCGCTCGGGCCCCAGGGCGCGCTCGAACGGATCGACTACGGGGCCGACACCGACCGCGCCGTCGCCTTCGCGAGAGAGCGCGACGGCGAGTCCTACGTCTGCGTGCTGAACTTCGGCGAGTCGCCGGCGACGGTGACCCTCGACGATCGGCGCGTCGACGCCACCGACCTCGTCGCGGGCGAGTCGCTGGCGACCGCCGACGGCCTGGAAGTCGACCACGTCGCAGTCTTCCGCTCGCAGTGATGCCGCCCCGTCTCCGGGTACCGCTCCGCGTCTCCGTCTCGATCAGCCCCTCTCTGTCCGTATGAACTCAGACCCAGACGCCTGCCGATTACTCGAGGGACCGACCGCGGAACTGCTCGCGTGGCACCGGGGGGTGCAATCGAGTCACGACGACGACTTCGCGGCCGCGACCGAGCTGACGACCCGGTTGGGTGCGCATCTGACGACCGATGGACACGCCGAGGTCGGTTTCTGGACGCCCGACCTCGTCGACGCCGGCGTGCCAGAATCGGCGGTGTATCTGGAGGTGCTCACGCCGCCTGCGGACCTCGATCCCGGCGCGACGGACGCCCGCGAGGTGACGTTCGACCGCTCGCGCGTTCCGCTGGAACGCGAGGGCGAATACCACTGGGGCGTCGTCGCCGGGATGCGACCCGGAACGCGCGAACGCGTCGGCTCGCTCTACCGGCTGACGTACCGGTCGGCGGACGGGGCGTGGGAGACGATCGCGGACCCGCTCGCGTACTCCGTCCCGTTCGGGCCGTTCGCGCCCGCGGAGTTCTACGACGTCGACCGACTCGACGAGACGCGCTCGGACCGACGCTACTTCGAGACCCTGGGGACCGACGACGAGCGCGTCGCGACTACCGACGACGACGGCCTCCCGCGGATCGAACCGGCGACGAGTATGCTCGAAATCCACCCCGGAACCGCCACGAATCGCGGGTCGCTGGCCGGTCTCGCCGACGAATACGAGTCCATCGGCGAAGCGCAGCGGGGCGACGAGGACCTCGACGCCTGGCAACGGAACTTCGTCGGGTACGACGCCGTGCAACTGATGCCCGTCGAACCCCTCACCGAGAGCGAGGACTCGCCGGCGTTCTGGACGGTCGATTCGACCACAGAGGAGTCGCTGACGGCGACCGTCGCGCGCCCGGGGGCGATCAACTGGGGGTACGACATCGTCGTCTCGGCGTTCTCCGCGCCGAACCCGGCGATTCTGGAGTCCGGACGACCGGACGAACTCGTCGACCTCATCGCCGCCTGTCACGGGCTTCCGCGGCCGATCAAGGTGGTGTTCGACGTCGCGCTCGGCCACGCCGACGACCGCGGGGCGGAACTGCTCGCCGACCGGTTCGTTCTCGGACCGGGAATGTACGGCAAGCACCTCGATTACACCGAGCCGACGGCCCGGGCGGTCTTCCTGGAGCTCCAGCGCCGGAAAATGGACTTCGGGGCGGACGGGATCCGCGTCGACGGGGCGCAGGATTTCACCTCCTACGACCCCGAGGCCGGCGAAATGTATCACGACGACGAGTTCCTCGCGGAGATGGACCGGGTCGTCCAGGAGGTCGCCGGCACCGAGTACCGCCCGTGGATGATCTACGAGGACGGCCGCCCGTGGCCGCGCGAGGACTGGGAACTGGCCTCCTCGTACCGCGCGCTGACCGAACAGCACCCGCACGCGTTCCAGTGGTCGCCGGTCACGTTCGCACACAACACGCCCGCGCTTCTCACGTTCTGGGCGACGAAGTGGTGGCGTATCCGCGAAATCGGCGAGTTCGGGAGCCGGTGGATCACGGGCGTCGCGAACCACGACACCGTCCGCCGCGGGACGCAGATCGACCCGACGACGGCGTTCACCCGGTCACCGATAAACCCGTATCTGGGCGACGGGTTCCCGGAGACCCTCGACGAGGCCTACGACAACGCCGCCGCGTCGATGCTGTTTCACGCCTTTCTCCCCGGCGTGCCGATGGACTTCGCCCACGCGAATATGCGCGCGCCGTGGGGGTTCGTCCGCGACACCGACGACACGTGGAACGTCAAAGTCGTCGCCGAGGAGGCGAACTTCCTCCACTGGCAGGTACGGGAGTCCGACTTCGCGGACGACCGGTTCTTCGAGCGGGTGAAGTCGCTCGGCTTCGAGTCGCTCGCCGAACTCCAGACGTTTATGGACGCGCTGGCGGCCGCGGTCGACGCCACGGACTACGATTTGGACGCGGTGGCGGCGATGCTGTCGGCGATCGATCCGCCGTTCGAGGGGAGCGACGACGGCCTCACGCCCGCGGCTCTCGAAGCCTACGCCGACGCGTGGGTCCGGGACGTCGAGGCGTTTTCCACCCTCGATCACTGGCGGGACGCGCAGGTGGAGAGACGAACGCGGTTCCGCCTGCGGACCCGGGAGTTCCGCCAGGAGCGGGAGTGGCTCCGCGGGGACCTCCGGGACGACGAGTACTTCACCTACCGACACCCGACGGAGGGGACCGTGCTCTACTATGGCCTCCGCCGCGCGCCACCCGGGGCCCCCGACGCCGAGGAACTCCTGTTCGCGGGGAATATGGAGGGGGTCGCGGTCGAAGTCTCGCCGGACTCGCTCGCGGCCGACGCGGCGGCGGACGCGAACGCCCCGTCGATTCCGACAGACGGGTGGGACCCCGCGCTGGTCTCGGCGGGGGCCGAGGAAGTGATAGCGTCCCCACCCGCAGTGACGCTCGGAAACGCCGAGGCGGTCGTCTGGAGACGGGAGCCCTGATCGAGAGACCGTCCACCGACTCGGTCCCTGGAGACCGTCGACGCGTCGTCGGAAACCCACAGATACGAGTTACCCCCGTTCCTATTGCCACGTAGTGACAGACTCGTACGTCTGCCCGCACTGCGGGCACATCGAAGAACGCCCCTATCGGGTCCGGCTCATCGTCTTCACCTGTCCCGACTGCGGGGAGAACGGACGGTTTATTCACGCGTCCCTCGTCGACCGGCTAGACGAGGTCCCCGAACCCCAGCGCCCCGAGAACTGGGAGGAGATGCCGCTCGACGACCGACTGCAGTACGCGATCCGCGAGGGGCTCCTCGAAATGAGTTTCACCGGACCGATCTGACGGTCGGCCGGCGCAGCGCGCCGGCCGCCACGACCGCCACCGAAGGCCCGCCGCTCAGGACGCGACGCGCGCGTCCGTCGCCACCGTGACGCCGTCGACGTAGTCGCCGTCCGGGCCGACCCACGTCCCCTCGTATCCGCACTCGGTCGTCAGCCGGCAGACTCGGGTCTCGGGCGGCCAGACGGCCCGCACTCCTTCCTCGGCGTCGCCGTCGACGGTAACCTCCTGTCTGTAGGTGACGCTCGATCCGCCGACGCCGACGAACGTCACGACGAGGTCGACCTCCGCCCCGTCGTCTGCGAGGGGCACGTCCCGGAAGCGCGTCCCGCCCTCGTACTCCAGGTTCTCCGCCCGCGCGGCGTCGGGGCCGATGGTCCACTCGACGGTGACGGTGTCGTTCGCCCGCGCGCCCTCGGGGACGCTGTAGCGGGCGTACCCCTCGGGCGTCTCGATGCGGACGCTCGCGGTCGTCGCCTCGCCCGGGACGCCGACGGTCGTGGTGGCCCGGACCGACTCGCCCTCGAGGACGCGGAGCCGCTGGAGGTCCGAGTTCACGGGGAAGTACGCGCCGGTCCAGTCCCCCCGGTAGGTGAACCGATACGGTGTCCGGTTGGTCGCCGCCAGGACCGCCAGGTCGCGTTCGGGACCCCCGTCGGTCGCGTAGACGACGTCGCCGTCGTAGCCGCCGCCGGAGCGGAGGTACTGGAACGGGTGCGCCTGCCAGTCGCCGTACGGATCGGGCGTGAACACGAGCGCGTCGTCGAAGGAGCGATCCTCGACGGGTTCGTAGGTCGCTTCCAGACTGTCGGTCCGGCGCTCGTTCGCCGCGAACGGCTCATCGACGACCGCCGCCTCCGCGGAGGCGACGACCGGCGCGGAGACGACGAGGGCGACGAGGAGCACGAGTCGGGCGCGGCGTCGCGTGGTCCGCTCGCGGAGCAGCGACCCCGCACCGCGGACGAGAAACGCGACGCCGGCCGCGCCGAACACCGCGACCGGAACGAGCGCGTCGAAGTGGTAGAACGGCCCGAGGAGGTCGATGAGGCCGTTCCGGAGTCCGTTGTGCGTCCCCCAGAAGTACGCCTCGCCGAGGAAGACCGACGGGAGGACCGCGAAGAGGACCGCCGCGACCTCACCGCTTCCCATCCCCGCAGACGGGTCGAAGCGGGTGCCCGCGCCGAGTCCGTTCCGGCCCCGCTCGCGCCACAGCGCGGCGAGGACGCCGACGCCGACCAGCGCCGTCCCCAGGAGACCCGCAGCGACCCACTCGGTGAAGAAGTACTCGACGATCCGTTCGGTCACGTCGGCCGCGAGCGCCGGCGTGTACTCCCGCTCGTAGTTGAGTATCTCTCGCGTGCCGAACCCGATGCCGTCCTCGGGCGCGAACGCGGCGTACGGAAAGACGAGGGGATCGCCGGTCACGACCGCGTTGTACGCGAGCGTCACCCCGACGAACGCCGCGCCGGGGAGCGCGACCGCGAGCGACCGGCCGAGCACGCCGTGGAACCGCGGCGTCCACCCGGAGCGTCGCCAGACTACGCCGAGCGAGACGAGCGTGTGCGCGATGAACGGGAGCGCGAACAGCACCGCCGTGTAGGGGCGGCAGAAGAACGCCAGCCCGATCGCCGTCCCCGCCGCCGCTCCCCACTTCCGACTCCCGGTCCGCGCCGCGCGGACGTAGGCGACCGCGAACGCAACGTTCAGCATCGTCGCCGGCGCGTAGGAGAAGAACGTCGCGGAGGTGAGCAGGAACAGCGGCGATCCCGCGAGGACCGGCATCGCGAGGAGGCCGACGCGCCGGTCGAACGCGGCCGAGCCGAGGAGATAGACCCCGGCCGCGGTGGCCGTGGCGACGAGCCCCAGCGCGATGTTCCAGTCGCCGAGGAGCCGTCCGATCGCGAAGATCGCCGGCGCGACCGGCGAATACTTGCTGTACATCCGGATCTCCCCCCCGACCTCGTCGACGACGAAGAACCACGGACGCACCGCGTCCCAGGGGATGTCCCCGGGCCGAAGGAACAGTTTTGCCTCCAGGAGCATCGCGGCCTGGTAGAGGTAGACGCCCTCGTCGTCGTTGACCGAGTGGTACGGGAAGAGGTCGACCGCGAGGAAGTAGACGAGTCCGCCGACCGCGAGGGCGAGGACGGTGGCGATGACCCGCTCGGGGCGCTCACGGGCGGCGGTGACGACGGAGCGGGCGGCGGCGCGGGGAAAACGGACGGCGGCGCGGAGTCGGGAGGTGAGCTGTCGCCGCGACACGGCTCACTCGCCGTATCGGGAGTCGTCCTCGGGACGCTGTTCGCGGGGGAACCACGCGAGTTCGTGGTCGGCGTCGAGTTCGAGGTCGACCGGTCCCTCTTTCGGGATGTTCTCGTCGTGGTTGTGCATACACTGGATCGACTCGCCGGTGTCGAGTTCGACCTCGTAGAGGAACGTCGGGCCGAGGTACCGCCGGGCGACGACCGCCCCGCAACTCGATTCCACGCCGTCGCAGTCGAGGCGACGGACGCTCACGTCGTCGGGGCGGACGAGCAGGTCGATCCGCGTGTGATCGTACTCGGCGGCGAGACCGTGGATCTGCTCGCGCGGGACGGTTCCGAGGTCGGTCTCGACGACGTCGCCCGAGACGTAGCCCGGGACGAAGCTCGCGTAGCCCAGGAAGGCCGCGACGAAGCGCGACTCGGGGTGCTGGAAGACGCCCTCCGGATCGCCGATCTGTTCGATCTGGCCGTCGTTCATCACGGCCACGCGGTCGGAGATGGAGAGCGCCTCCTCCTGGTCGTGGGTGACGGAAACCGCCGTGACGCCGGTCTCTTTGATGATCTGTCGAACCTCCTCGCGCATCTCGACGCGGAGGTCGACGTCGAGGTTCGAGAACGGCTCGTCGAGGAGCAGGATCTCCGGCTCCGGGGCCAGCGAGCGCGCGAGGGCGACGCGCTGCTGTTGCCCGCCGGAGAGCTGATCGGGGTAGCTGTCGCCCTGGTCGGCCAGGTCGACGAGTTCGAGCAGCTCGTCCACGCGCTCTCGAACCTCGTCGTCGGGCCGGTCCTTCAGCCCGAACGCGACGTTCTCCCGCGCCGTGAGGTGCGGGAAGAGCGCGAACTCCTGGAAGACGACGCCGACGCCGCGTTCCTCGGGTGGGACGAACGTCGACCCCGACACCGATCGGCCGTTCAGCCGCACCGCGCCGCCGTCGGGCTTCTCGAGGCCGGCGACCAGCCGAAGCGTCGTCGTCTTCCCACAGCCCGAGGGGCCGAGCAGCGTCAGGATCTCTCCCTCGTGGACCGACAGGGAGAGTCCCTCGACGACCGTTTCGGTCCCGTAGGACTTCCGGAGGCCGTCCAGTTCGAGGACGACGTCGCCCGCGGTGTTCGCCGCCAGGGGGCCGGTCGGCGACTCCGCGTCCGCCGGGCCGTCGCCGGCCGCCGTTTCCGAGCGCTGCTCCGTCTCCGACTCCACCGCAGTCTGCGTGCTATTTGACATCGTATCCCTCCTGTCTGAGAATCACGAGCATCGAGAGCCCCGAGACGAACAGCAAGACCAGTGCCGGCACCGCCGCCTGTCCGAAGTACCCCGATTCATACGCTGTCCAGATATGCGTGACGAGCGTGGTAAAACCCGACGGTCGCAGAAGCAGCGTCGCGGGCAGTTCCTTCATCGTCGTCAGGAACACGAGCGCCGCGCCGCCGAACAGTCCGGGGGCGACCAACGGGAGCGTGACGTACCGGAACGCGCCCGCGGAGGTCTGTCCGAGCGTCCGCGCGGCCTCCGGAAGCGCGGGGTCGACCGAGAGGAACGACGCCCGGAGCGACCCGACCGACTGCGGCAGGAAGCGGATCACGTACGCGAACACCAGGAGATACAGCGTCTGGTAGATCGGCGTCGCGTACTGGCTTCCGAAGAACACCAGCGCGAGGCCGAGGACGACGCCCGGGACGGCGTAGCCGACGTAGCTGATCCGCTCGAAGGCCGTCGGGAGGAAGCCGTCGTACCGAGCCGAGAGGTACGCGACCGGGAGGCCGGCGACGACGGCGACGGCGGCGGCCGCGGTGGCGACGACGACGGAGTTGGTCGCGTAGGACCACTGGAACGCCAGCGACTGGTTCACCGACGCCGAGGCGGTGCCGAGCCAGGAGAGCAAGATCACGAGCGGAACGACCAGCGCGAGTCCCGCGATCGTGGCCGCGAAGCCCATCGCGGGGTAGCGCCACCTGCCGAGCGACACGACCGCCCGCGAGCGCCCGCCGGCGGTGGTCCGCTCCTCGCCCCGGACGCGGGACTCCAGCCAGAGGATGAACAGCGTCACTGCGACCAGTTGTAAGGAGAGCAGGGTGGCGGTGTCGCGGCCGAACGTCCCGAACTCGACGTAGATCACGCGCGTGAACACGTCGTAGCGCATAATCGACGGCGTCCCGAAGTCCGCGAGGACGTAGAGCCCCGCGAGCAGCGCGCCGGCGGCGACCGCCGGGCGGATCTGGGGGACCGTCACCCGCCGGAACGTCTCCCAGCGGTCGTGTTCGAGCGTCCGCGCGGCGTCGATCAGCGTCGTGTCCATCGACTTCAGTGCCGCGCGCGCCGTGATGTAGACGTACGGATACGTGTACAGCGTGAGGATCAGGACGGTCCCTTCGAGACCGTAGATCTCCGGGAGCCGTTCGATCCCGATCGGCGCGAGCAGGCGCTGGAACCCCCCCTGCGGGCCGAACGCCGAGACGAAGGCGAACGCGCCCACGTAGCTCGGGATCACGAGCGGCAGCGAGACGACGACCGTCCAGAAGCGTCGGAAGGGCAGGTCGGTCCGAACCGTCAGGTACGCGAGCGGGACGCCGATGCCCACGCAGGCGGCCGTCGTCAGCGTGACCAGAACCGCGCTGTTGAGAAAGACTTCCAGCGTCGTCGGGCGCGTAAGGAGGGCTATCGCCTCCGAGAAGCCGACGTCGAGGCCGGTCTTGACGAGCCACAGCACCGGAAGAACCACTGCGGCGGCGACGGCGGCCGCGGCGACTGAAACGCCCAGCGGGAGTCGCGTCTGCTCGTCGGCCTCGCCCGCGTCGTCGTCCGCCGTCGTCCGGTGCTCCGTGGCCATCGTCAGGTTGGTGTCCCCGGACCCCTAGAGGACGCCAGTGTCCCGCAGGAGATCGATCGTCCCCTCGAGGTCCGCGAGTTGTGAGAGGTCTATATCCTCGGGCGGGTTCAACTCGTCGATCGTCGGCAGTCGGCCGATCGGTTCGACCTCGGGGACCAGCGGGTACTCGAAGGTGGTCCGTGCGAAGTAGTCCTGCGCCTCCGCCGAGAGGAGGTGCCGGACGAAGTTGGCGGCCAGCGTCGAGTCCTCGGCGGTGTCGAGGACGCAGGCCCCGGCGACGTTGAACACCGCACCCGCGTCGTTCTGCGTGAACGTGGTTCTCAGCGGGGTCGCGGTGCCGCGACGGGCCAGCACGCGCTGGATGTAGTAGTGGTTCGTGAGGCCGGCCGAGATCTCGCCGTCGGCGACGGCGCGTGCGATCTGGAACTCGTCGCCGTACTGGCTCACGCCCAGGTCCTGCATTCCGGTCAGCCACTCGCGGGTGGCCTCGTCGCCCTCGAGGATCCGCATCGCGGTGATGAACGCCTGGAACGAGGAGTAGGTCGGTGCCCAGCCGAGTTCGTCCTCGAAGGCGGCCGTCTCCGGGAACGCCATGATGCTGTCCGGGATGTCCGACTCGGAGAACGTGTTCGTGTTGTACGGGATCGAGCGGGCGCGGCCGGAGGTTCCGATCCAGTGGCCGTCGGGCGCCCGGAAGTTCTCCGGGACGAAGTCCAGGACCGCTTGCGGGAGTTCCTGCGTCCGGTCGCGTTGGGCCAGTGCGCCGAGCGCCCCCGCGTTCACCGAGTAGAAGACGTCCGCGGGACTGTTCTGTCCCTCCGTTTCGATCTGGTTCACCAGTTCCGCCGCGGCGTTGTAGAGCGGCCGGACGGTGAAGTCGTCGTAGCGGTCCTCGATGAACCCGACGAGTTCGCCGACGAGCGCCTCGCCGCGCCCGGAGTACAGCGTCAGTTCGCCTTCGAGATCGGGCATCTCGGCCATCGAGACGCCCGAGAGTTCGCGTTCGCCGAAGGGGGCCTGTCCGGAGCCGATCTGCTCGGGGGAACTCCCTCCCGTTCCGCCTCCCCCGCCGGTCTCCGTCTCCGTTTCCGTCTCGGTTCCGTCTCCACCCGGCGTGTTACATCCTGCGACGCCGACGATTCCGGCCGCGGCCGCGGCCTGGAGGAATCGACGGCGCGTTCGTGGGGTTCCGTTGTGTTCCTTCATAGTTGGTTTAGGCCTGCCTAAAACGTATATACTTTCCGATACTATTCAGTCGTCGGCGGCGACGACGGACTCCGCCCGTACACCCTCCGCACCGGCCAGTTCGTCCAGGCAGTCGAGCCAGTCGAGCCAGTACTCGCCGCAGTGGTTCAGGAACGCCCCGTTGTTCCACTCCGAGAAGTCGCCGTCTGCGAACGCTCGGGCCATCTCGCGGGCCGCCGTCTCCCAGGAGTCCGCGTCGTCGGCGACGTCGTCGACGACCTCCCAGACGTGCTCGTTGAGTTCCAGTCCGGGGACTTCGTTGTTCAGGTCGTCGAACGTGGGCCGCGGGGCCTTGTTGTGCTCACAGAGCGGGTAGCCGTTGACGACGTCCTTCTCCAAGACGTCGGCGGCGCGCTTGAGGAACACGCCCGACCAGATGTCGTCGAAGCGACCGACCTCCCACTCGTTGTCGTCCATCGGCAACTGGTAGAACGCCGGAATGACCTCCCGCTCGAAGGCGAGGTTCATCGAGCAGACGGTGAGGTACTGCCCGGGATCGGCGACGAAGTCGCCCTCGAAGTCCGCCTTCTCCGTTCGCGTCTGCGCCTGTCCCTGCAGGTCGCCGTCCATCAGGATGCGGACCGCGTCGAGGTCCGGGACGTTCGTCCAGAGGCCCTGGGAGGCGACGACGTCGGTCAGTTCCTGCCGGTCGGTCTCGACTGCTTCGTCCATCGCCGAGTAGGGGTACCCGCGGGGGTAGAGCCCGTGCTCGTCGGCGTGCTGGTAGAGGACGTTCACCCACCGCTCGTCGGAGCGAACGGACTCGACCTCGTCGGTCCGATCGAGGTTCGCCATATGCCGGCCGAAGAAGTCCCACTCAGCGTGCGGCAGCGTGTCGTCGTCGATGAACACGCCGCGCTCGAACCGCGGGTGCGCCCACATATACAGCAGCCCGAAACTGGTCTGGGCGTGCGACGCCGCCGGGATCAGGTGCGAGAACGAGGAGAGTCCGTGCTCCTCGAACCACGCCTCCCGACGCGAACCGTCGTAGACGGCCCCGTCGACGCCCTCGTCATCGAGCATCGCTTCCATCTCCTCGACGTCGCAGAAGTCCTCCGTGACGAGGAGAACGAACAGTCGGTCGAGGTCGAACCCGTGCTCGCGAGCGTTCTCGAAGTACGCCCGCATACAGTCGTAGTCGCGGATGGTCGGCACCACGACACAGACGTCCTGCTTCATCGACTGCAACTCTTTAGGCCGCCCTAAAAGTTCTGTCGCTCTGCGGTCGCCCCGCGCGGACGCGAAATCGCTCCCTTCTTTTCCCGGGGACCGCTGCCCGAACCCGTGTCGGAATCAGAAGGGTGGGTCGACGCCGCCGTCGGAGCCCGCGCTGGCCTCCTCCTCTCGGTCGCGGCCGCAGTCGCCTGGCTCTCGGGCGCGCCGGCCGTCTTCCCGAGTCTCGGTCCCACCGCGTTCGCCCTCGCGGCGGACCGCCCCGGCCCATCCGAGCGCGTCGTCGTCGGCGGGCACGCCATCGGCGTCGCCGCCGGACTTCTCGCGTATCTCGCCGTCGCCGGCCTCGTTCCGGTCCCCTCGTCGCCGCTGTCGTTCGATCCGCCCTGGCTGGCGGTGAGCGGCGTCGCCTCGGTTGCGCTCACGACGACCGGAATGCGGCGGACTGAGCTGGTCCATCCACCGGCCTGCGCGACGACCCTCATCGTGTCCCTCGGCCTTCTGAAACCGCTTCAGGCGCTCGCGGTCGTACTACCCGCTGTCCTGTCGCTTCTGGCGGTCGACCGCGTGCTCGACGGCCGTGTTCGTCGGTGAAGTGACCCGACCGCGGTGGGACCCGCCACCGACCGAAAGACAGTGGCTGCTCCGGTCCGTTTCCCTACGAAGCGACGAATGCGGGCGCTGATCCCGAGACTGTGCGCTCGCAGGCACGGGACCGAGTCGCACGGGTGGGGCGGTTCCGACGACGGGACGCAGGCCGCCTCGACGCCGTCGGCGAGTCCGAGTTCGGAGTGAGCCGCCTCACTCCGAGAGCGCGTCGAGCAACAGCACCGCCTCAGCTTTCGAGAGCGGGTCGTTCGCGTTGCCGCAGTGCGGCGACTGGACGCAGGCCGGACAGCCGTCCGCACACGCGCAGTCGTCGATCATCCGTCGGGTCCGACGCAGCAACGTCTCGACTTCGTCGTAGCCGCTCTCGGTCAATCCCACCCCGCCGGGGTAGCCGTCGTAGACGAAGATCGTCGACTGGTCGGTGTGCGGATGGTACGGCGTCGAGAGACCGCCGATGTCGCCCCTATCGCAGAGGAACGACAGCGGGAACAGCGAGATCATCCCGTGTTCGGCCGCGTGGATGCCGCCGTTGAAGCCGTACTCGCCACCCATCTCCCGCATCGCTCGCTCGACGTCTGCCGGGACGGTAAAATACAGCGCGGTCGTCCGCAACGTCGTCTCGGGCAGATCCAGGGCCTCCTGGCCGATCGCCTCGCCGCGGCGCGGGTCGCGGCGCTCGAACCCCGTGATGCGCTTGCGCATCGTCACCTCGGCGAAGCGGACCTCGGTGTCCGGTCGGGCCGACAGCGACTTCGACGTCAGATCCGTCTCGACGGTGATCGTCTTGTCGTGAAGGACGCGGGTGTAGTAGTCCGCCCACGTCGGCTGCAGCGTCGCCGTGTCGCGATCGAGGTCGAGATCGGTCACCTCGTACGTGGTCCCCTGGTGGTGGTAGATCGCCCCCTCGTGGGCGTCGCGCAAGGCGTCGGAGAACGACAGCGAAGAGATGACCTCGTTCGAGCGGGCGTCGAGGAGGTCGACTTCCCGGCGCTCGATCGTCCGCAGGCTCATCTCGTGCTGCGGGCTGCCGTCGCCGCTGTGCAGCCAGCGAATCCCCTCGTCCGTCTCGCGGCGTTCGAGACGGCCCGCTTCGGAGAGCGAGGCGACGACGTCCGGGAACGACTCGCCGAAGTGGCGCTCGTCGTCGGTCCGAAGCCAGTTCTCTCTGGCCGCCGAGGCGACGTGATCCGGCAGTAGTTCGTCGTTGGCGGGGTTACAGACCGCTCGTTCGGGGTCGCCGTCCCAGAACTCCTCGGGGTGTCGAAGCAGGTACTGATCCAACTGGTCCTCGCCGCCGACCAACACCACGAGCGCCTCGTCGTCGCCGCGGCCCGCCCGGCCGGCCTGCTGGAACGCCGACATCCGGGTGCCGGGGTAGCCGTCCATCAGGACGGCGTCGAGTTCGCCCACGTCGACGCCGAGTTCTAAGGCGTTCGTCGACCAGACGCCGCGGACCGAACCGTCGTGGAGCCCCGACTCGATCTCGCGGCGGCGGTCGTGGTTCAGCGCGGCCTGGTACGCCGTCACCGACGCGGCGGCGTCGTGCTCGCCGCGCTCCCTGAGGTCCTTGGCACTCTCCGTGGCGTAGCGTTCGGCCGTCTGTCTGGCCCGCGTGAACGCGAGCGTCTGGAAGCCGCGGGCCACGAAGTCGACGAAGAGCCGCTTCGTCTCGACGTGACTGGACCGGCGGCGGCCGCTGCCGCCGACGTCGTCACCGTCAGGGTTCCCGTTCCCGCCGTCGTACTCCGGCGGGTTCCACAGCAGCCAGTGTTTCGTTCCCGTCGCGCTGGCGTCGTCGTCGATCAGCCGGAACGTTTCCTCCTCCCTGCCGGTCACCCGCGCCGCGTGCTCGACTGGGTTCCCGATCGTCGCCGAGCAGCAGACGTACTGCGGGTCGCTGTCGAAGCGTTCGCAAACGCGATTGAGCCGCCGCAGCGTCAGCGCGACGTGGCTGCCGAAGACGCCGCGATACCCGTGGATCTCGTCGATCACGACGGTTTCGAGCGAGCCGAAGAACCACTCCCAGAGGCGGTGCGCGTGCGGCAGCAGCGCGTAGTGCAGCATATCCGGGTTCGAGAGCAGAACGGTGGGACGGCGGTCCCTGACGTCGCGCTTCTCCGACTGGGAGAGCCGTCCGGTGTACCCCTCGACGGAGACCCGGCTTCCGAACCCGAGGCCGCGAGCGAGGTCCGAAAGCGTCTCCCGCTGGTCCGCGACGAGCGCGTTCTGCGGGCCGAGATACAGCGTCCGCCCGCCGTGGTCCATCGCGCGCTCGAACGCCGGGACCGTGTAGGCGAGGCTCTTGCCGCTCGCGGTCGGCGTGGCGAGCACGACGTTCTCCCCGTCGCGAACGGCGTCGATCGCGGTCGCCTGATGCCGGTAGAGGCGATCGATACCGCGGTCCGCGAGCGCCCCGGCGAGCCGCGACTCCGTCTCGACGTCCACGTGGTCGCCTGCCCGCCCCGCGACGCGACGGTGGTCCCGTATCTGCCCCGCGTAGTACGACCGGTCCTCGATCCAGCCGATGAGTTCGTCGACCGACGGGTCTTCGTCCACGGTCACACTCCCCCTGGGGTCGGTGTGATACTCACCGTTACGGTCGGCCAGGGGCCGTGGTCGCTCTCCGCCGGGGCGGCGCAGCGACGATCCGCCAGCACGGTTTTGCCCGTTCGGTCCCTCCCCTCACATATGGAGACGTACGACGCGGTACTCGTCTACGACGGCGAGTGCCCGTACTGTTCGATCGCGGCGCGCGCGCTCGAACGCCTCGACGACGTCGGCGCGATCTCGTGGTACGACGAGGCCGCGCAGGCGTTCCTCGACGCGCAGTTCGGCGAGACCCCGTTCGCGATGTTCCTCGTCGATCGACGACGCGACCGGGTCTACGCCGGCCGGTCGGCCGCCGAGGAACTGGCCGATCGCGCTGGAACGCCCGGAATCGTGGGGTCGCTCGTTCGGGAGAACTACGACCGGATCGCGCGCGTCGTCGGCGTCGCGAGCGGTCGGGGTCGGGATCCGGACGACTATCACGAGGTCTACCCGCTCGCCGAGGACGCGGCGGCGCTGTTCGAGGAACTCGTCGCCGCGGCCGCCGAGCGGCCGGAGGCGCTGGCGTGACGGACGATCCCGACACCGACGAACGCGCAGCAGGACGGAACGCGCCCGCGGCTGCCCGGCGCGCCGCCGACTCCGATCGGGTCTTCGTCGTCGATCCCGACGAGATCGAAGCCGGGACCGACCCGCTCGGGATCGGCGACGGAACCGCCCCGGTCGGGTCCTACGTGCTCGTCTATTCGCTCGGTTCGGCGGCGACGATGACGGTCGGCGCGCTCGGGGCCGCGACGTTCCCGCCCGGGACGTACGCGTACGTCGGGAGCGCCTTCGGATCGAACGGGCTCGGCCGCGTCGACCGACACCGCCGCGTTGCGTCGGGCGACCACGACGTTACACACTGGCATATCGATTATTTCGGAAGCAATCCGGACGCGACGCTCGACAGCGTCGTCGCCGTACCACGTGAAGATGTCGAATGTCGCCTCGCGACGGAGATCGCCGACCGTCGAAGTCCGGCCGTGTCCGCACCACTCGAAGGCTTCGGGGCCTCTGACTGCGCGTGTGCGACACATTTCCTCGGCGGCGTCGATTCCGCCAGAGATGCGGATTCCCCCGCAAATTCAGAGTCCGATACGCTCGGAGTTACAGCTGTCGACGTCGCGGTGAGCGTAATTCGTTCCTAGAAATCGGACGGCTCTCGATAGGGCAGAGTAGTCTCCGGAAAATTACGGTCCGTACCAGTCCGGGCAAGGCTGGCACGGCTCCGCAACTGCGCCCGTGGCTGTCGATACAGCCACTATCCGACCCACACGCGTATCGTGATGGTCGGTAGTAAGACGCACAGATTGCCGGTTGTCAGAGGCACCCCGGCAAGAAATAATTCGCCGCCCTGATATTTATAACCTCCTACTTATGTGAACGAATATGAAGAATCTGCCGTCGGAACAACAGCAGATATCCTATCGAACCTAAGATACGTAGCTTTAATTCATATACTAAACGATAGATTATAGATACGAAAAGAAAAACAGTTGCAGAGCCCTATACGTGTGATATATTCGGACGCTCAACCGAACATTCCGGTCGACATATATCGCTCGCCGCTGTCCCAAAAGACGGTGATCACGAGGGGGCACTCCCGGGAGGGAGTGTCGACTGACTCGTCCGTCTCGGCCGCGTCCGTTTCGGCGGTCGCGGCGGACTCCGTCGTCCCGATGACGTACCCAGGGTCGGGGACGCGGCAGTCCGCATCGGGATCGGCGAGCCGTTCCGCAACGCGCTTGGCGGCGAGATTCGACGCGCCCGAGGACTGCCCGACGAGGATCCCCTCCTCTCGGGCCAGCCGCCGACACTCGGCCTCGGCGTCCTCGATAGTGACGGTCTCGACGTCGTCGATGAGGTCGGTGTCGAGGTTCGGACTGACGAAGCCCGGGCCCATCCCCTGGAAGTCGTCGATTCCGGGTTCGCCGCCGGAGAGGACCGCGTTGTCAGCGGGTTCGACGGCGACGATCTCCATCTCGGGGAACGCCTCGCGGAGCCGACGGCCGATTCCGGTGATCGTTCCGCCGGTCCCGACGCCCGCGACGAGGGCGTCGACGGTCCGGTCGCCGATCTGTTCGAGTATCTCCTCGCCCGTGGTCAGGTAGTGGGCTTCGGGATTGGCCGGATTCTCGAACTGCCGGAGTTGAATCATCCCCTCGTCTTCCTCCAGTTCGTCCGCGCGGTCCTTTGCGTTCGAGATGTCGCCGTCGACGAGTTCGATGTCCGCGCCGTAGGCCTTCATAATCGACCGTCGCTCCGGCGACTTCGATCCGGGCATCACGACCGTCAGATCGTATCCCTTCGCGGCCGCGACGACCGCGAGACCGATCCCGGTGTTCCCGCTCGTGGGTTCGACTAAGGCGTCGCCGGGTTCGATCTTGCCCTCCCGTTCGGCCCGTTCGACCATCGCGAGCGCGGGACGGTCCTTCGCCGACCCGCCCGGGTTCTTCGATTCGATCTTCGCGGCGACTTCTGCGCCCGCGGGCGAATCGACGCGGACCAGCGGCGACCCGATCGTCTCTAGGACGTTCGCGTTCATCGGGCGTACGTTCGTCACTGGGGCACAAGACGGTGACGACGCCGGCCAGACGGTGCCGCTATCGGCCACGCGTGGCGCTTCGACACGGCACCGCGGGGTTTACGCCCTCGGCCGTCCTACGGGGCGATATGTCAGACGCCGACGCCGAAACCGAAGCCGGAACGCTCGAAACGATGCGGCCGAACCCCGCGTGGGATCCCGACTCCTACGCTGACGCCGTCGAAGCACTCTCGGCGGACGGGCTGGTCTTTCGCGTCTGGGGCGGCGACTGGTGCGGCGACTGTCGCGGGCAACTTCCCGACTTCGGGGCCGCTCTCGATGCGGCGGACGTCCCCGAGGAGCGAATCCACCACTACCCCGTCGAGAAAGAAGACGACGGTAGCAAGATCGGGCCGCTCGTCGAGGAGTACGGGATCGAACTGATCCCGACGGTCGTCGTCGAGCGCGACGGCGAGGAGGTCGCCCGCTACGTCGAGGACGAACGTATGCCGATCGCGGTGTATCTCGCGGAACGGCTGTAATCGCCCTGTTCACACCAAAGCGCCACTTTTTGGCGTTTCCTGGCCCGGTTGAAACTAAGAGTCTCGTCGGCGTAGCAGAGACTGAAATATCAACGAATCGGGGACGAGTGGTCGACAAACTGATTCGCGGCGAACAGGCGCTCGACGACCTACACGACAGTTCGGCGTCGTAGTTTTTTTCTACGCGGGCGACTCGCTACGACTCGCCGTCACCGTCACCGGATTCGTCGCCGACATCCGGAATCGAGACGTCGTTGCCGTCGATCGAGACGTCGCCGTCAACCGATTCGCCGATCGATTCCTCCCCGTCCCCGAACCACCCGAACGCCGCCGACAGCGAGTGGGTCGGCGGCGAACACGTGCGACCTTCGCAGACGTAGATGGTCGGCTCGCCGTCGCGCATCTCTCTCCCCTTCCAGACCGCGGGAATCTCGCCGGTCCCCAAGCGGTCGATCCAGTCAGCCAGTTCGTCGTCGGTCGGCGGCCGCGGCGAGACGATCGAATCGGGCAGGTACGTCGTCGCCAGCGAGTCCCGGGAGCGTTCGGGGAGCGGAACCGACCCGTCGACCGACTCCGCGGCGATCACGACCTCGGTCCCGCCGCGAGCGCGTCTATCGGCCGCGAGCGCCAGCGAGACGTGTTCGAGGGGGCCGCCGCGGATCCGGTTCGCGTGGGTGTCGAGCACCGCGCCGGCGATCTCGCTGAATCCTTCCCCGGGGGCGAAGGCGTCGAGACTCAGGAGCAGCGAGGTCGCCACACCGGTGCTGGACGGCGTCGACTGATCCTGTAACTCCTGCGGTCGGGTGACGAGCGACTCGCCCTCCGCGGGCGTCATATACAGCGTGCCGGCGTCGGCGTCGTAGAACTCCTCGACGACGACGCGGGCCAGATCCAGCGCGAACGCGAGGTGATCGACCGCTCCGGTGGTCTGATAGAGGTCGAACGCGCCGCGAGCGAGGAACGCGTAGTCGTCGAGGTACCCTTCGCCCTTCACGTCGCCGTCCTTGTAGCGGCGGGCGAGACGCGCTTGCTCTCTATCCCACAGGTGTTCGCGGACGAACGAGAGAGCGTCTGTCGCCAGTTCGGTGTAGGCGTCGTCGCCGAGGATCAGTCCCCCGCGGGCGAGACTCGAAATCGCGAGGCCGTTCCACGACGCCAGGATCTTCTCGTCGCGGGCGGGGCGAACGCGCTCCTCGCGCGCCTCGAACATCGCGGCCCGGGCGTCGTCGAGGCGGTCGACGATCTCTGACTCCTCGCAGTCGTACGCGTCGGCGAGGTTCGGAATCGACGCGTTCACCGTGAGGACCGTCTCGCCCTCGAAATTGCCCGCTTCGGTCACGCCGAACCGCTCGATGGCGATTTCGGCCGTCCGTTCGTCGTCGATGGCGTCCTCGACCGCCGCGGGCGTCCAGACGTAGTACTTGCCCTCCTCGCCCTCGCTGCGGGCGTCGAGGGTGCTGTAGAAGCCGCCCTCGTCGTGTCTGAACTCCCGGTCGAGGAAGTCGAACGTCTCGCGGGCGATAGTGCCGTACGCCTCCCGGCCGGTGAGCTGGTACGCCGCGAGGTAGACCCGCGGGAGTTCGGCGTTGTCGTACAGCATCTTCTCGAAGTGCGGGACCGTCCACTCTCGGTCGGTGGCGTACCGGTGGAAGCCGCCGCCGACGTGGTCGTAGATGCCGCCGGCCGCCATCGCGTCGAGCGTCGTCGTCGCCGCCGAGAGCGCTTCCTCGGAGCCGGATCGAAGATGCGACCGGAGCAGCGCCTCGATCCGCCCCGGCTGGGGGAACTTCGGCCCGCCGGAGCCGAAGCCGCCGTACTCTCGGTCGGTCGCACGGAGGGCTGACTTCGCGACGTCTCCGAGTATGTCGTCGTCGACCCCTTCGCGGTCGTTGTCGACGTCGCCGGCGGGTTCCGACCCGCCCGCGGCGGTCGTCTCCAGGTTGTCCCGGAGCGCGTCGGTCCACTGCTCGGCGCGGTTCTCCATCTCCTCGCGGTTCGCTTCAGACTGCCAGGAGTCCGCGAAGGAGCGACAGACGTCCAGAAATCCGGGCACGTTCCCACGCCGGGGGTTCTCGGTCTTCGGGAAGTAGGTGCCGACGTAGAACGGCTTGCCCTCGGGGGTGAGCCAGACAGACAGCGGCCACCCGCCGCCGCCGGTGACGAGCTGGCAGATCGTCTGATACACCCGGTCGAGGTCCGGGCGCTCCTCGCGGTCGACCTTGATCGGGACGAAGGAGTCGTTGAGGACCGACGCGACTTCCTCGTCCTCGAAGCTCTCCTCGGCCATCACGTGACACCAGTGGCACGCCGAGTAGCCGATCGAGAGGAAGATGGGTCGATCGGTCGCCCGCGCGGCGGTCAGCGCCGCGTCGTCCCACGGCTGCCAGTGGACCGGGTTGTCGGCGTGTTGCCGGAGGTACGGGCTCTCCTCCTCGTCGAGCCGGTTTCGCGAAAGCGGATCGTCCATACGCCCCGTTGGGCCGTAGGCGGGAAAAGCCGTGTGACCCGGCGCGCGGTCAATGGCTTACCCGTCGGTCGACCGTGCCGGCGGAACGAGCACGTACGTGCATATCGAAGGACCAAAAAAGAGCAACCTTTACACTCTCCTGTGTATGTGCTCCGGGTATGCCCAACTCGGAGACAGTGCTTCTCGTCGGCGGCGGCGGCCGCGAGCACGCGATCGCCCGTGCGCTGGCCGCAGATCCGGCGTGCGACCTCTACGCGTGTGCGAGCAACCGAAACCCCGGAATCACGGCGCTCGCGTCGGGGTTCGAGACGATCGAAGAGACCGCCGTCGAGGCGGTCGTCGCGTACGCGACCGAGGTCGACGCCGACCTCGCCGTGATCGGCCCCGAGTCCGCCCTGGAAGCCGGCGTCGCCGACGCGCTCGACGAGGCCGGCGTCTACGCCTTCGGGCCCGACGCCGAGGCCGCCCGCATCGAGACGGACAAGGCCTTCCAGCGGGAGTTTATGGAATCGGAGTCGATTCCGGGCTGTCCCGACTACGCCGTCTTCGAGGATATGGAAGCCGCCTGCGAGTACATCGACGAGTACGACGGTGACCTCGCGGTCAAGCCCGCCGGCCTCACCGGCGGCAAGGGCGTGAAGGTCATCGGCGATCAGGTGGACCGGGAGGGCGCAAAGGAGTACCTCCGCGAGAACGACTACGACGAGGTCGTCCTCGAAGAGCGCCTCGTCGGCGAGGAGTTCACCGTCCAGGCGTTTGTCGCGAACGGCGACGTGCGGCCGACGCCGGCCGTCCAGGACCACAAGCGCGCCTACGAGGGCGACGAGGGGCCGAACACCGGCGGGATGGGAAGCTACAGCGACGCCGGGCCGGAACTGCCGTTTATGACGAGCGAGGAGTACGCCGCGGCCGTCGATATCCTCGAAGCGACCGTCGACGCGCTCCCCGAGTACAAGGGCGTCCTCTACGGCCAGTTTATGCTGACCGTCGACGGGCCGAAGGTCGTCGAGTTCAACGCCCGTTTCGGCGACCCCGAGGCGACGAACACGCTTCCCGTCCTCCGCACGTCGTTCCTCGACGTCCTCACGGCCGCCCGCGACGGCGAGTCGCTGCCGCGACTCGAATTCGACGGCGAGGCCACCGTCTGCAAGTACGCCGTCCCCGACGGCTATCCCACGAACCCCAAGAGCGGGGCGAAGATCACCGTCGACGAGGACAGCGTCGGCGACGCGCTCCTGTTCTACGCCAGCGTCGACGAGCGCCCCGACGGCCTCTACACGACGACCTCCCGATCGTTCGCGGTCGTCGGCGTTGACGATTCCATCGAGGCGGCCGAACGGCAGGCCGAGGACGCCCTCGCCGCCGCGGGCGACGGCCTCCGCGTCCGCCACGACGTCGGGAAGGCGGACCTCGTCCAGCGTCGGATCGACCATATGAACGAACTCCGCGGGAACTGAGCGGGCGCCGCTCTGCTGTCGTCACCGACGGGGCGACCGCCGCGGCGCGAAACGAGCGAACCTTTTGATACTTCGCGCCTAACGGGCAGTCGTGAGCGAGGACGACGCCCGAGACGCCGAAGAGGGCGACGATCGAGAGACGAACGCACCTGACGGCCGAGACGCCGACGGATCGGGCCGCGGAGCAGACGCAGAGAGCAGACACGGCCGCGTCGAACGTCACCCGACGCCGGGGCCGATGAACTCCCTGCGGCGCTGGACCGACGTGAAGCCGGTCTGGCGGGTCGCGCTCAACTACCTCCTCGTGTGGGTCGCGCGCGTCGCCCCCTCGCTGCGGGTCCGGAACTGGGCCCTGCGCCGACTGGGCGTGACCGTCGGCGAGGGCGTCTCCTGGGGGCTGGAGGCCACGCCGGACGTGTTCTGGCCGGAACTGATCACGCTCGGCGACCACGCCGTCGTCGGCTACGACGCCGTCATCCTCTGTCACGAGTTCTTACAGGACGAGTACCGCACGGGCGAGGTCGTCGTCGGCGAGCGCGCGATGATCGGCGCGAAGGCGGTGATCCTCCCCGGCGTGCACATCGGCGCGGGCGCGCAGGTGGCGGCGAACTCGCTCGTCACGCGCGACGTACCTCCGAACGCGACCGTCGCCGGCGTGCCAGCGCGCCCGATGGGAGACGACGACGCTGCGGGCGACGCCGATGAGTGAGCCGCCCTTCTCACTCGATCACGCGGCTCAGGAGAGACGCTCTCTGAGGCGCTCGACCCCTTCGCGGTAGACGAACGCGTACGCCAACGGGTAGGCGACGACGAGTCCGCCGGCGAGATAGCGGAGTTGCGTCAGCGGGTCCGGCGGTCCGAACACCGCCCCCGCGGCCGCCAGGGCGTGTGCCGCGGCGACCGCACGAAACGCCCGCTCGCGCTTGCTCTGCGCCGTCTCTTCGTCGCCCCGGCGGCGGAGGGCCGACCGAATCAGTGCCAGCGACACGACGAGGCTCGTGACGAGGAAGCCGACGCCGAACAGGACGTAGAGCGGGAACTGCGAGACGGGTGTCCCCTGCAGCGGAAGGGAAAACGGGAGCAGCGAGACGGGCGACATCACCCGGTTCACTCCCGGATGCGGACGATGCCTTCCTCGAAGACGGTGCTGTTCGGGACGATGAACTCCTCGCCGTCGTTCTCGACGTGCGTCACGAAGAGGTTCACCTCCTGGACGATGCCGCGCTTCTCGCCGATCTCGATCTCGTCGCCGATCGCGTAGGGCTGATTCAACAGGAGATACGACCCCGCGGCCCCGGATTTCAGCAGGTCCGAGAGCGCGATTGCCGCGAGGAGCACGAGCGCGAAGAGGTACACGGCGAGCAGCACGACGAGCGCCAGCGTGGCGACCCCCAGTTGCGACAGCGCGATCAGGACGGCCACGTAGAAGACGGTGAACTTCGCGAGTCGGGGGAACACCCCGATCTGCGGGAGCTTGATTCCGGTGAGTCGCTCACTGACGACGATATGGACCTTGTCGCCGACGACGACGCCGACGATGAGGATGACGACCGCGAAGAACAGTTGCGGGAGGAACCCGACCGTCCCGGCCCAGAAACTCGCTGCGACCGTGACGTGGGCGACCGACAGCACGGCGAGGAAGGTGACTCCGAGCACGAAAAACCGCACTAGCGTGCCGAGCACCTCGACCGTCGAGGTTTCGAACTCCCGTGCGGTCCGCTCGAAGGCCGTTCCCTCGATCGCGCCCGGGACCCCGACCCGGACCAGGAGGCGCTTCGTCAGCGTTCCGAGGACCATCGCGGCGACGACGCCCACGACGACGACGATCAGGGCGGCCCAGACCCACTGCGGCACCGCGGCGAAGAGTTCGGCGAAGCGGTCCAGGTCGATCTGCAACGCCGCCGCGCTCTCCGCTCCGAGACCGACGCTCGCCGGTCCGTGCGCTCGGCTCGTCACCGCCGTTCCCGTCAGCGATCCCGGCATCAGTACTCCTCCGGATCGATCTCCAGAATGATCTGTCCGCCCTTGAAGGCTCTGACGAGGCCGTCAGACTCCGAGAGGACGATGGCCGTCGCGTTCGTATCACGGGTGATCGCCGCGCCCGCCATGTGGCGCGCGCCGAGCCCTTTCGGGATGTCGACGCCCTCGGCGGCGGGTTCGAGGTAGCGGTAGGCGCTGACGATCTTCCCCGAGTCGCTGATGACGAACGCGCCGTCCAGCCGGGAGAACTCCTTGAGCATCACGTTCACGATGGGGTCGCCGACGTGGACGTGGGACTTCTCGAAGGGGTTGTACGACAGCGGTCGAGACTTGTTCATCACCTTTCCGGCGTCGCCGACGACGAACAGCGCGCCGACGGGCTTGCCCTTCTGGCCCTTCTTTCCCAGTTCGATCGCCACCTCGAAGACGTCCCGAATGACGCTCGGATCCGCCCGGGAGTTCGCGAACAGGTCGTAGATGCCGGATCGCATCGCCTCTTCGACCCGCACGCGGACCACGCCGTCGGGGTCGCCGTCGAAGATCCGCACGCTGCAGGCGACCACGTCGCCCTCCTCGACGAGGTCCTGTTCGAGCGCCCCTTCGACCCCGAATCTGATCCGGTCGCGGACGTTGTCGAACTCCAGCGGCAGTTCCACGTACGTCTCGGCGTCGACGGCGTTCGCGGGCGCGACGACGACCAACTGCTCGTCGATATCGGCGTCGGCGAACCGCTCGTAGTGGGAACTGCTCGGCGAGAAGAGAAACACGCTCTCGATGTCCGACACGACATCTCCCAGCAGGTCCGATAGCGCCGACATTAGCGTGTCTACACTTCCAGCGCTGTAAAGCGTTGTGGGACGTTCTCGCCAGCGATATCAGTCTTGCACTCGGCTGACAACCGTCTGACGCTGCGGTCCGACGTGATCGCGGCGGATCCTGCACCCCCGCGACGGCGGCCGTCCGGCGTTTCGGCCGCTCAGTACGACTTCGCGAAGTACGCGGTCTCGACCGCGTCGCCGTCGCAGATCGCACAGTCGGCGTCGTGGTGGATCTCCGCCTCCTCGTCGTCGAGCGGGACCATCACGATCTCGGCGGCGATCTGGTCTTTGATCTCGGTCTCGCAGTCCTCGTCGCCGCACCACGGCGCTTTCACGTAGCCACCGTGCTGACCGATCGTTCCCAGGATGTCGGCGCGAGAGTCGGCCTCGCGGACGTTCGATTCGAGGTTTTCCTCGGCGGCGGCGTACAGTTTCGCGTAGACCTCGTCGAAGTGCGACTCGACGGTCTCGGCGATGTCCTCGCGGTCGACCTCCGTCGACTCGCCGTCGGGGCGGTGCACGAGCGTGACGGTCCCGTCGTCGGCCTCGTTGGGGCCGATCTCCATCCGAACGGGGACGCCCTTCAGCTCCCACTCGTTGAACTTGAAGCCGGGGTTGCGCTCGTCGCGGTCGTCGAGTTCGACGCGGATCCCCGCCTCTTCGAGGTCCTCGGTGATTCCCTCGGCGTACTCCAGGACGTCTTCTTTCGTGTCGGCCTGCCAGATCGGGACGACGACGATCTGCTCGGGGGCGATCGCCGGCGGCAACACGAGGCCCTGATCGTCCGAGTGCGTCATAATGAGCGCGCCGATGGCCCGCCAAGAGAGGCCCCAGGAGGTGGTGTGAGCGATCTGTTCGTCCTCGTCCTCGTCGGTATAAGTGATGTCGAACGCCTCCGCGAAGGAGGTCCCGAGGTAGTGTGAGGTCGCCCCCTGAACGGACTTGCCGTCGGGCATCAGCGCCTCGACGGTCGTCGTCGTGTCCGCGCCGGGGAACTTGTCGTGTTCGGGCTTCGCGCCGCGCAGGACGGGCATCGCGAGCAGGTCCTCGTAGGTGTCCTCGTACTGGTCGAGACGGCGCATCGTCTCCGCCCACGCGTCGTCACGCGTCGCGTGCGCGGTGTGGCCCTCCTGCCAGAGGAACTCCTTCGTCCGGAAGAACGGCTTCGTCTCCGTCGCCTCCCAGCGGACGACCGAGACCCACTGATTCACTCGCAGGGGGAGGTCCCGGTGGCTTCGCACCCACCGGGAGATGTAGGGCGTGATGATCGACTCCGAGGTCGGTCGGACCGCCAACGGCTCTTCTAACTCCTCTTGGCCGGCGCGGTCGACCCACGCGACCTCGGGGTCGAATCCCTCGACGATGTCCTTCTCCTGTTCGAGGTAACTCTCGGGGATGAACATCGGGAAGTAGGCGTTCTGGACGCCCGTGTCCTTGAACAGGCCGTCGAGATGGCCCTGGATTCGCTCCCAGAGCTCGTACGCCCGGGGTCGGGTGACGATGAAGCCGCTCATCCCCTCGGGCGCGTAGTTCGCGAGGTCGGCTTTCTGGACCACTTCGGCGTACCACTCGCCGGTGTTGTACTCTTTCGACTCGGTGATGCCGAGTTCCTGCTCGTCGCTCATTACGTATTTCGAGCCCCAGGGCGGTCTTAAATCTCCCTGAACTGGTGACGGTTCTGTCCCGTAACGAGAGTAATCGGTGTCAGCCGACCAGTTAGCGCAAGCTAGTTGACAGTAGGCGACGTAGATAGCGTTGGGTGAGAGTACTATGTTAACACGCCGCACAAACGTCCGAGCCGAACTGGAGCGGGCCGACGGCGGTGGCGGCACAACGGCGGGTGCGCGCGACAGTGGAGACGACGCGCCGTCCGAAACCCGGATCGAACTGTGGCGCAAGCCCGTTAAAACCGGTGGACTGAACGAGTTCGCACGAGTCGAAGAACGCCTTCGCACGCTGGCCGAGTGTGAGCATATCGACGCCGTCGCCGTGAAAACTTGGGATCGATACGTCGACACCGCCGAGGGAAGCCGCGACGACGAGGGACCGCGAGCGACCCTCGAACGGCTCCGTCGATACACGGGTCGGGATGCGAAACTGGAATCGGAGGGATCGCCCGCGTACCACCCGCGCATCGCGGGACGAGGCCGACTCGGTCCTCGAACCGATGCAGCGCGGATTCCGCGGGCCGCGCTCGTGGAGTTCGAAGACGGGAGCATAACCAACGTCACGCTCGCGGACGAGCGAACGGGCTGTCTCACCGAGCGCCTGAAGCAGATCGCCGAGCGGGGAGGGTCCCAAGCGGACTCGGACCTCACTCCGGAGTGACCGCGAACGGGCTCTCCGTCTCGCGCCACTCCCACCCGGGGAGCCGGGTCTGAAACCCCGCCGCCAACGCCGCGTCGAGGTCGTCGATTCCGGCACCGCCCTCGCTGTGCGTCGCCACGTCTGCGACGTGAAACGTCGCCTGCGCGAGCAGTGACAGCGGCGTCCCGCCCGCGACGGTCGCGGCGAGCTCCCGGCCCAGCACCTCGTCGACGACGAAGCCCGGGTAGTCGCCTTCGACGTCGAGACTCCGGAGCAGCGCGACGTACGCGGCGGCGTTGACGGCGACGTCGCCGTCGGCGAAGACCGTCGCGACCTCCTCGCGGTACGCCGCGGCCGACACGCGGGCGACGTCGGTCTCGAACAACTCGCCCAGGCGCGCTCGCGTCTCGTTGATGACCGGAACGATCTCCTCGGCCCGGTCTGCCACCCACTCGGCCTCGCTCGCGACGCGGTTCGGCGTGATCTCGATACCGTCGCTCGTGATACCCATATCGCAACGCAGGTCGCGCCGGGGTTTCGGTTTTGCGAAGGCTTTTATACAGAGGCGGGACTACTTCGCTCCAAGCGGGTTCTCCCTGCCTCTCAGCAGCCAGGACCGCAGACATAGTCGTACACTACGCACTACGTTCGTCCTATGCGCTCTCACCTGACATCGCCGTCTCCCCGCGTCGACGGAGTGTTCGTCCTGCCGGGTTCGCTGCGGAGGTCGGGTACCCCGACCAATCAGCTGTCGTCGGCGATCACGACGGAACGCTCTCAGTTATGAGTTCAGTAGACACGCAACTCGAGGAGTTGAAAGCAGAGATCAAGGCGGAGTTGCCGGCCGACATCTCGGTGACGGACGTCACATACGAAGGCCCGGAACTGGTCATCTACACGCGCGATCCGAAGCGGTTCGCCCGAAACGGCGACCTGATCCGCGACCTCGCGGGGAAACTCCGCAAGCGGATCACTGTCCGACCCGATCCCGTCGCGCTGTCGCCGCCGGAGCGGGCCAGAGACCGAGTCATCGACGTCCTCCCCGAGGAGGCCGGCGTCACCGACCTCGACTTCCACGAGGACACCGGCGAGGTCGTCATCCAGGCCGACAAGCCCGGAATGGTCATCGGCCGAAACGGGGCGACGCTCCGAGAGATCACCCGGGAAGTCGGATGGACGCCCCAGGTCGTCCGGACGCCGCCGATCGAGTCCTCGACGGTATCGAACGTCCGCAACTTCCTCAGACAGGAGCGCGAGGACCGACGACAGATCCTCGAACGCGTCGGCCGACAGATCCACCGGGAGGAACTCGCCAACGAACAGTGGGTCCGGATCACGATGCTCGGCTCCTGTCGCGAGGTCGGCCGCTCGTCGTTCATCCTCTCGACGGCCGAGACCAGGATTCTGGTCGACTGCGGCGAGAAGCTGGGGTCCGGTGAATCACCGTATATGCAGATTCCCGAAGCGCTCGGTGCCGGGGCGAACTCGTTCGATGCGATCGTTCTCACGCACGCGCACCTCGATCACTCCGCGCTCGTCCCGCTGCTCTACAAACACGGCTACGACGGCCCGATCTACACGACCGAACCGACGCGGGACCTGATGGGGCTGCTCCAACTCGACCACCTCGACGTGGAGACCAAAGCGGGTCGGACCCCGCCGTACGACCCGGAGATGGTCCGCGAGGCGATCAAACACACCATCCCCATCGAGTACGGCGACGTCACCGACATCGCACCCGACGTCAAGTTGACGCTCCACAACGCCGGACACGTCCTCGGCAGCGCCATCGCGCACTTCCACATCGGCGACGGGCTCTACAACGTGGCGTTCTCCGGCGACATCCACTACGGGGAGACGAGGCTGTTCGACGGCGCGGTCAACGACTTCCCCCGCGTCGAGACGCTCGTCCTGGAGTCGACGTACGGCGGCCGGAACGACTACCAGACCGATCAGGAGGACTCCGAGCGCAAACTGATCGAGGCGATCAACGAGACGCACGACCGCGGCGGCACCGTCCTCGTCCCGACCGCGGCAGTCGGCCGCGCCCAAGAGTTGATGCTCGTCCTCGAGGAGGCGATGCGAGCGGGGAAGATACCCCGTATGCCCGTCCACCTCGACGGGATGATCTGGGAGGCGACGGCGGTCCACACGACCTACCCCGAGTACCTCCGGTCCGACCTCAACGACCGCATCTTCGGGGAGGAGGACAACCCGTTCCTCGCCGGGGCGTTCAACCACGTCGACGGCGGCGACGAGGAACGCCGGGACGTCGCCGATGGCGACCCCGCCATCGTCCTCTCGCCATCCGGAATGGTTACCGGCGGACCGATCCTGTCGTGGCTCCGCCACGTCGGTCCAGACCCGGACTCTCGGCTCGTCTTCGTCGACTACCAGGCGCAGGGCACCCTCGGTCGACGGCTCCAGAACGGGCTGACTGAGGTCCCGATCGACGACGGCGTCGGGCGCTCGGAGACGGTCCAACTGGAGGCGGACGTGGACACGTTCGACGGCTTCTCCGGTCACGCCGACCGCCAGGGGCTCGAAAACTTCGTGAAGACGATGAACCCCCGTCCCGAGAAGATTCTCTGCGTCGACGGCGACGAACGCGCCGTTCAGGACCTCTCCTCCGGCCTGTACCACGACTACCACCTGCGGACGTTCACGCCGAAGAACCTCGAAACGTTCCGGTTCCGGTGACGGACGGGGGCACAGCCGTCCTCGGTCGCGAGCGGGATGCCGACGAACCTTCTTATCCGAGTGCGACGACAGTCCCCGTATGCGCCTCGCGCTGATCGCGCACGACGAGAAGAAGCCCGACATCATCGAGTTCGCGGAGAGCCGTCTCGACGACCTCGAACGGTTCGAGCTGATGGCGACGGGGACGACCGGCAAGCGACTGCAGGAGGCGACGGGCCTCGACATCGAGCGCAAACAGTCGGGACCGATCGGCGGCGACATGCAGATCGGCGCAGAGATCGCCGACGGCAACTGCGACGGGGTCGTCTTCCTCCGCGATCCGCTGACGGCGCAACCGCACGAACCGGACATCAGCGCGCTGTTGCGCCTCTGCGACGTGCATTCGATCCCGCTGGCGACGAACCTCGCCAGCGCCGACGCCGTTCTCGACGAACTCGTGCGCGTTCTCGACGGCGAGGAGCGGCCGGAGTCCGGATAAGCCCGCGCCAGCGAGGAGCGGCCGCAGTCTCGGTACGGCTTCGACGACCGTGGCCCTCTCTAGTCGCGGCTGAGTCGCGAGGACGGCGTCACTCGCGAAATATCAGCGCTGAAAACTGTGTCGCGGGACTTAATCCGGTGACCACGCAACGGGTCACTATGGACCGTCGCTCCGGGTCGACCGACATCACTCGCCTCCTCGCCGTCGCGCTGGTCTGTGCTGTCGTCGTCGCCGGCGTTCCCCCGGCGTCGGCGCAGTCTGGCGAGACCGGCGGCAGCGACGCCGGCGGCGCTGCTCAGGAGCGGCGCTGCTTTCCCGACGGCGGATACGACCTCACGATCGGGGACGGCAACCCGCACATCGACGTGACCGTCCACACCTCGCTGTTCACGAACCCGTCGCCGCCGAGCGCGATCGGGTTGGAAGCCCAGGGCGTCGCGGTCGACAGCGACGTGATCGAACTCCGGACGGGCGTCCTCTTCGAGGGCGTCCCGGACGACGACTCGACGGCCGCCGTCTGGAACTCCTTCGCGATCCTCTTCGACTACCGGCTGTCGCTCCCGATGTTCTCCGACTCGATCGGCGACTCGACGTACGAACCGACCGGCGGCCCGGTCTCCGGGGTCGAAACCCGGGGCTGCTGATCCGGCTCGGACGTCGCCGCCCTCACCCCCTGAGCGCCTCGACGGGCGGATCGTTCGCTGCCTTCCAGGCGGGGTAGAGGCCGCTCAACACGCTCGCCACCACGGCGAACCCGAACCCGATCAGGAGGTACCGGACGCTCGGCCACCCGAAGACGAGCAGCGGGTCTCCCGACAGGACCTGGAACACGACGAGACCGACCCCGAGCGAAACCACCGCGCCGACGACGCCGCCGACGACGCCGAGGAACGCGGCTTCGGCGAGTATCATTCGGAGGACTTCGCCGCGCCTGATTCCCACGGCGCGGAGGACGCCGATCTCGCCGCGGCGCTCGATCGTGCTCATCAGCATCACGTTGAGGATCGCGACGCTGGCGACGACGAGCGAGATGGACCCGATGCCCAGCAGCGCGAGGTTGAGCGTGTTCAGGAACGAGTCGATGTTCTCCTGAACGCCCGCGAAACTGGTGACGCTCAACACCTCCTCGTCGCCCTCGTTGAACCGGGCTTCGAGGCGGTCGGCGATCGACTGGGCCTCGTCGCCGTCGGCGGCGACGACCGTGACCGTGTCGTAGTGCTCCTGCTCTGAGAGCGCCGACAGCGGCACCACGAGTTCGCTCCCGCCGCCCCCGAAGCCGCCCGAGGACTCGATGAGCCCGCGGACGCGGTAGAGCCGCCCCTCGTACTCGACGGGGTCGCCGAGTTCGATTCCGAGCTGCGCGGCCGTGCTGTTGGTGAGCAGCGCCCCGGACTCCAGCCGGTCGGGACTGTCCCCGGACGAGACGGTGTACAACGCGCTCGCCTGCCGCAGCGCGGTCACACTCACGAACGCCTCCCCGCCGTCACGGGCCGAGAGCGTCGTTCGGTTCGATTTCTGCGGGACGACGGTCGCGTCGCCCGTGAGGCTTCGGATCTCCTCGACCTGCTCGTCGGTCACGCCGTCGGCCGAACTGTCGGGGCCAGCGGAGATCGACACCTCGTTCGTGAGACTGCCGAGGTCCGTCGTCGCCTGTTGCTGGAGCGCGACGCCCGCGATCCCGAGCGAGGAGATGGCGACCACGCCGATGATGATGCCGAGCGCCGCGAGCGCCGTCCGGACCCGGTTGCGGCCGAGGTTCCGCCAGGCCATCTGCACGCTGGGGAACCGCCACAGCAGATCGGTGACGCTCACTCCTGGATCACCCCGTCGACGAGGCGGACGACCCGGTCGGCGTAGTCGAGGAGTTGCTCGTCGTGCGTCACCGCCACGATGGCGATCCGCTCCTCCTCTTTGAGCCGCGTCAGTTCGTCGAGGATCGTCCGGCCGGTGTCCTGATCGAGGTTGCCCGTCGGTTCGTCCGCCAGCAGGACCTTCGGTTCGTTGATGAGCGCCCGCGCGATGGCGACGCGCTGCTGCTGGCCACCCGAGAGCTGATTCGGCGTGTGGTCGAGCCTGTCGCCGAGACCGACCCGCTGCAGGAGGTCCACCGCCCGCTCGCGGCGGTCGCGGGTGGTGTCCCACATCGACGGGAGTTCGACGTTCTCGGTCGCGGTGAGCATCGGCAGCAGGTGAAACGCCTGGAAGACGAACCCGATCCCGGAGCGGCGCTCCTCGGTGAGTTCGTCCTCGGTGAAGTCCGTCACGTCGCGGCCGTCGACCCTGACGGTCCCCTCCGTGGGAGTGTCGAGCAGGCCGACGAGGTTGAGCATCGTGCTCTTCCCCGATCCGGAGGGGCCGATCACCGTGACCATCTCGCCGCGCTCGGCCCGGAAGTCGACGCCCTTCAGCGCCTCGATGGTCTCCCGGCCGCTCTGGTACCGCTTCACCGCGTCTTCGAGTTCGACGACCGTCATCTGCGCCACAGGTAGCCGCCGACGCCGATCGCGAGGACGACGACCGCGCCGACGCCGATGGCCGTCAGCGGGAGCCCCCCGGAGCCGTCGGAACCGCCACCGGGCTGTCGGCCACTGCTGCTCGCTGCCCGGTCGCCGCCGGCCGCCATCGAGTCGGCGTCGGCGAGTGAAACCCGCTGTGTCGTCGTAACGCGTTCGTTGTCGACGATGTACGTGATCTCGACGGGGACCGCCGAGGCGTTCTGCTCGGCCTCGGCCGTCAACTCGAACGTCGCGAACTCGCTGGCGTCGATCGCGCCGATGAAGTACTCCGCGGAGGGCGGCGTCGGACGCACGCCGTCGCCCTCGCCGACGCTCACGAGCACCGAGTCCGCGTCGGTTCCGCCGAGGTTCGCGGCGTCGCCTTCTATCGTCACGCCGGATCCTGTCCGTGTGGCTTCGATGGCTGTGAGGCGGATCTCGCCGGGAATCTCGCTCTGATCGTCTATGTCCACCGAGATGGTCTTCTCGTGATCCTCGCCGGCGGCGCTGTAGGCGGCGGTGAATCGGACCGTCTCCGCTCCGACGTCCGAGGTGTCGAACGTCGTCGTCCGGTTCGCGTCTGGCGGAACGTCGAACAGGAAGTTCCGCTCCAGGACCTCGCCGCCGACCCTGGCGGTGATCTCGACGTCGGAGAGGTCCGCGTTGCCGAAGTTCGTCAGCGTGACCGACGTCGTCTCCGCGTTCGCGTCCGTCTGCGAGGACAGTTCCGCTCGCACGTTCGGGTCGGTCACGTCGACGTACACCGGATACGTGTAGCGGTGGTACTCGTCGTCGTCGTCCTGAACGACGACGGTGACGGTGAGCCGTTTCTCGCCCGCGGTATCGAACGACGTCGAGAGCGGCACCGACAGCGACCCACCCGGTGCGATCGACCCGACGTCCTCGATGCGGGCGTACTCGTCGGTGGTACCGGTCCGACGGACGTAGATGTCGCGGACCTCGACGGTCGTGTCGCTGTTCTCCAGGTTCGAAATCGTCGCGTCGATGGTGACGCGTTCGTCGGTGTTCGGATCCTCCGGTGAGATAGACACCGAGGAGAGCTGTACTGCCGGGTTCGCCGCCGTCGCGGTCGTTCCGACCGCACCCATACCGCTCAGGAGGACGAGGAGGGCGACGAACGTTCGAGTCGTGGGGGACCAGTTCACAGCCTCCCGTATACGTCGGCGACACTAAACGATAGCGTCGACAGCGATAATACCGACGACTGCGACGGCGCGAGTACCGAGAGGTCTCGGACCGTCGCCGACGGCCGTGTGACTGGGAGAAGAACGCGAACGACTTTGTCGCCCGGCGCCGTGGGTGATCGCGGTATGGTCGAGCCCCGCTACACCCACGTCAGTATCGTCGCAGACGACCTCGAGGAGTCGGTCGACTTCTACGAGTCGGTCTTCGGGATGAAGCGGATTCCGACGCCGGCCTTCGACGAGCGGATCCAGTGGCTGCAGTGCGGCGAGTTTCAGTTGCACCTCGTCGAGCGCGACGACGACCCGCCCGCGTTCAACCACCACGCGCTCCACGTCGACGACTTCGAGACGGTCTATCAGTCGATCCGCGACCACGACCGCGCGGAGGCGGAAGCACTTCCGCAGATCGAGGCCAGCGCGGACCCCGATCCGCCGGTCTACGTCCTCCCCTCGGGGGCGGTCCAGTGGTACGTTCGCGATCCGGCCGGGAACTTGGTCGAGATCAACGCGCCCGACGCCGACGCCCTCGACGAGTCGCTCGTGCGCAACCTGGTGAAACGGACCGACATCGAGTGGCCGGAGGCGGGCGAGGAGCCGGCACCGATCTATCTGAACGAGTGAGACCGGCCACCCGCTGCGGCGTGCGGCCTCCGCTCCGCGCTGACGCCGATCCTACTGACTGTTGCTTATCTCCCGGGCGAAGCTCCGGTCGTCGGTCTGCAGCGTGAACCCGGGATCCTGCTGAAAGCTCCCGTTGCGCATCGCTTCGATGAGCCCTCTGGAGAGTTGGAAGCTCTGGACCTCTCGTCCGCTGAAGTAGACGAAGATCGGGTGGTCTCGCGGCGCCTCGAACGCACCGACCTCCCGGAGCGCGTCCACCAGTCGTTCCGCCGCCTCGGTGGTGAGACGAATCTGGACGGCGTACATATCGCCCTGCTCGCGCGGGTCCTCCGCGCTGGCGATTCCGTCGCTCTCGACGACCGTTTGGAGGGTGCCGTCGTCGTCGGCATACCGGATCTCCAGTCCCCCGTCGGCCGTCGTGCCACCGTCCTCGCCGGACGCCGTCCCACCTTGCTCGGACCCCGTGTCCGTGAGCCGCAGACACCCGGACGTAGCACCCGTAAGCAGAAAGAACAGCCAGTGGCGACGTTGCATACTTCGTATCCGGCCCGGGAAATGTAGTAAATCTGCCGGCTCCGGGGACGTGCTTCGGCGTCGTCGCGACGGACGTCGGCGAAGCTGCGGTCAGTTGGTCGCTGACTCGGCGGGATCGACGACCGACTCGCCGACCTCGTCGACGCCGACGCGGTCGCACAGATCGTACAGCGGGCACGCTTCCGGCCCGTCGAGACAGGCCGGTTTACGCGCCGTGCAGTACTCTCGACCGAACTGGATCATCGCCGTGTGACCGAAGCCGCACTTCTCGCCCGGCACGTCGGCTTCGAGGTGCTCGCGGACCGTCTCGTGGTCGGCGTCCGCGGGCGCGAGGCCCATCCGACGGGCGATCCGGTGGACGTGTGTGTCCACCGGAAAGACGGCACCATCCGATACCATTATGCTATCATTGAGTGTGGATACCTTATGAGTGGCCGGTGGTCGACGTTGAAGACGGTCCACGAGTTTCCGGATGGTGAGCTCTGGTTGCGCCGTCGGAAGCAGCGGAATAGTGAGAATAACGCTAAACAGGCTCGTATTGCGTTGGAGGAGTTTGACGCGTTCATGTATGTCTACGGGTTTGAGGGAGTGGAGCAAATAGATAACGTCGCTCTTGAGGACTTCAGCTATTTTCTCGTAGATGAGGATTATGGAAATCATGCGCATTCGACGACTCGGCAGCGGTGGTACATGGTCAGAAACTACCTGAACGACCATGTTGACGAAGACCTTGGGTGGGAGGATGATGGTTGGATTTTGAGTTGGACTCGTGGGGGGACGGAGACGGCTCATCAGCGAGATTTGGAGATTCACTGGTTGCCTATCCCGATGATTCATAAATTGATTGAGGGGGCTGCTGAGCACCCGATGACTCCGCTGCGTAACGAGCTCATTGTTCGTATCTTGTATAATACAGGGTGCCGGCCGTCGGAGGTGGCGCGGATGCAGACGCGCCGGGTTGACTTGTCGACTCGTTCGATTACGGTGCAGAATTCGAAGGTGAAGGATACGGACGCGCCGAATTATGAGAAGACGGTGTTCTTCACGAGGAAGACGCGACAGAAGATGCGCGAGTGGTTGAATCGAGGGGGGCGAGATTCGTTGGTGACGGCTTCGGAGTCTATTCGACTGTTCCCGGGGTACAACTCGAAAGAAATCAGCTCTCGCCAAGTCAACAGTATTGTTCGGCAGGCGGCGGACGCGGCGGATGTGCAGGAGGATTCGTTGGAGCGGGCTGATGGGGTGATGGTGAATCGGGTGACGCCGAAGGCTCTTCGTCACTCGTTCGCTGTTCACAGTGTCCGGGGTCGGGAGTTATCGGGGTCGCCTGCGATGGATTTGGAGACTCTTAGGCAGATTATGGGGCATTCGACGTTGGAGACGGTTCGTCAGTATCTGCAGTTTCGGGAGACGACGACGCGGAATACGTTTGATTCGTGTTTCCCTGATTGATTAATGTAGGAGAGCACCAATGCAGTCGCTCTACGTCCTGTAGAGCATGAATTACGAGGACCTCAATAATGTCCCGGCGCGGTCGCTCGTGGGTCGGTCGTCGACGGTCGTCTTCGCCCCGGAGAACGCGTATCTCAATGAAGGGGATGATTGGACGCTCGCTAAGGTCTCGTTCAAGGACGGGGATGGCGAGCTACGGTACTTCAGCGCGTTCAAGGGCTCATGCAGCGACGAGTGTTGGGATGAGCTCGTACGCTTAGTCAGGGAGTTCGAGGAGCGTTCTTCGCGGACGCGGTGGGTGTACGCGACTGATGTGCGGGCTACGGTGTCGGAGAAGTATCTGAATATCAATCCGAGCCAGTCGTCAGAAGTGAAGGTGGGGCCGTTGAACGAGTTCGGGCTCCACGAGGAGTAGTTACGAGCGGGCGAGTTCGAGTTTTTCTTCGCTGAGGTTCATGAGCATTTCTGCCTTCGGACCAGCGCGCCATATCGAGCTGTGTGGGCTGTCTCGTGAGAGCCAGTCGTACGCTTGCATTTCGCGGAGGCATCGGCGGACTGTGTGGCGTTCCGACTCTTTGAAGGGTAGGTCTCCAATCTTGAATTTGCCGGTGCGGACGATTTGTTCGAGGGCTGTGGTCCAGCACTCGTCTCTGAGCGTCAATGGTTTTCAACTCCGGTTTGAGATAGTGCATATTTGGTAATAAAGGGGTTATTTTGGTGCAGGTTTGAAGCGGTGAGAATTAGTGGGAGTGGTCGTCGAGGGCTTGTTCGATTGTGACGCGGTGTTCGCGCATGGCTTCTATCGCGTCTTTGATGGCCCATTTGGTTTTGATGTCGGGTGCGTCGGCGAGGAGGTCGCGGTAGATGGCGATTCGGTCTTCGCATTCGTGGAGTTGGCCTTTGAGGCTTTTCCGGGCGCGTTCAGGTGTCACCTCCATCACCTTCGTTATCTTCGAGTGCGAGGAATGCTTCCATCACCTCTTCTCGGGTCGCAAAGTCGCCGTCGTGAGCATTCTCAATACCTTCGAGAATACCTTCAAACGCTTTCTCGTCTCTCATCGGCGGTCACCTTCGTCGTCTTCAATGGCTGCATCTTCCAGCACTTCTTCGAGTTTGAACCCGAATGCGATTGAAATCCGCTCAGTTAACTCGTCAAATTCAGTCATCGGCGGTCACCTTTGCAGCGGTGTCGATGGAGGTTCTCGTCGATTTCGCGGGTGCTGACTTTTACGCTGCAGTCTCGGCAGTATGCGAAGCGGTCGTCGTCGGGGTCTGCGTCGTAGATGTGGGCTCCGTCTGTGTAGATTTTATCATGGGATTTGTCCATGATATTAAGTCTCGGGCGGAGTGCTAAGGTGCTTCGTCGGAGGGAGTGACGCGGAGAAAAATTCGCTCGTTGTATTGCGATTTTCGGGGTTTGTGTTCGGGGTCTATTCGGGCCAATTCTGCGGGAGAGTTTGGGTCAAACTTCTTCGGATACAATCAACCCCGGGGTTTTATCATCCCGCGCAACACAAACATGGGTGTAGGAGTTCAGTACAGTGCTGTGGGCGCTCCGGGTCCAATCGGGATGCGCCCACAGGCTCCTACACTGCTAGAGCCATGAGTACGTTAGAAACCTACTCTAATAAAATGAGCGGTGAAGACGACGGCCCGAGGAAGGAGTACATGCATTACGCGGGTACTTCGTCGCTTCGGGAGGAGGACAAGAAAGACGTATCGGACGGGTTGAACGGGACGCTGACGCTGAAGGACGGTGATGTCAGCGCTATCAACGGGAAGCCCGGTAGTCTGATTCGAATCCTCGCGGAGTCAAACGGTCGGTCCGTCGTTGCAGAGCGGAAGATACACTCGAACGGTCGCTCGGTAACGCTCCCTCTGGGGAAGCGTCGAGAGCTCGACCTCGCCCCGGGTGATGAGATTGAGTGGTGGATTGAGCTCGTGGAACGCGAGCCGGACGACGGTGGTAGTTCGTCGTCCTCTTCAACGTCGACGACCTCTACGGACACAAGTGACGAGATGGAGTACAAGTGTCTGTGGTTCGTCGGCGAGAGCGAGTTCCACTACATCGAAGACGAGGACGCTGAGGAGACTCAGTGTGGTGAGCCGTTAGACGACCGCGAGTACCGTATCGAGGATGAGGAGCCGACTGGCTTCTTGACGGTGTGTCCGGAGTGCAACGTCAAGGAGTCGAGTGAGATGACGAATGAGGAGATTGTGGAGTGGTTCGGTGCTGAGGCCGGGTTCGACCCGGGTGGTGGTCCGCCGTCGTACTTCAATAAGGAGCAGCTCGTGAAGCTTCGCGAGTGGGCTCTGGACTTGAAGGAACGCGCGGAAGAGTAGGACCACCAGCCAATGCTGACTCTGCAACAAGTTTCTCTCGTCATCGGCATCCTTGCGGGCTCAATCGTCCTCGGACGCTTTCTCAGGAGCAAATACAGCCCACTCAAGAGCTTTGCATCCGAGAAAATCGAGGACTTCAACGAGTCTGTAACGCGCGGTGTCATCGGAGAAGGTGATAAGGACTGGAGGTATCGTATCGAGAAACACCGGGGGTCAAGCGAAGAGGTATCGGTTGAAGACCGCCCGTATTGCCCTAAGTGCGACGCTCAGCTGAAACAGACGCGGGAGAGTCTACTCGGAATAAATCATAGAGTTACGCTCTGGAAGTGTTCGGAGTGTGAGACTCATTATGATTATGAAGAGGATGAGTCTGAGGTGGTGAAGGGACGACTTCGAGACGGAACCGCAGACGAGTAGCGGTTTGCCGGTTGTGGTGCGAGGCGCGATTCTTTTCCAGTCCAGTCATCGTTGGTCAGCCATCAGTAGTATTATCTGCCTGAGGTGAACGGTTACCAAATATGCCAAGAACGATTCGTATTTCTGAGGAAGAGCGAGAGGAGTTAGTTGCGGAGATTGACCCGGAGTTCCCGAAGTACACGACGCAGATTATGAATACGGCCAACCAGAATTCACAGGGGACCCGACCTGCTACTGTTGGTCAGTTGAATGAGATTATAGAGGAGTACAAGCAAGAGTATCCGAATGGTGATTTTGAGGATTGGAAGCGGTTTTATTTTGATGAGTATGATGGGGAAGAGAGTATTGAGGAAGCGACGGATAAGGTGTTTGAGATGGTTGTAAAGATGCGGGAGGCGGCGGAGGAGATTGACCGGGAGATGGTGAATCGGTGGGTGAAAGACCTCGTACTCTATAAGACGTATAATGGGCTTGGACGTACTGAGGAAGCGGTTTTGAAGAAGTTGTCTGAGGAGTATGGTGTACCGTATGAGCTTGGTACGGCTGAGGATGAGTCGAAGGGTATTGACGGGTATCTTGGTGACCAGCCGGTGTCGGTGAAGCCGGTTACGTATAAGCAGAAGAGTCGGTTGCAGGAGGATATTCAGGCTCCGATTGTGTATTATGAGGATTATTCAACGACTGATGCGTTGAAGCTGGATTTGGAGGAGCTTGACGAAGTGCTGGGTTGAGAAGGGGTTACGAAAAGTTAAGGGGGTATCGCGGGCTATCGGTACTTAATGGAAACAACTCATCGTATCGTGACTGGGGATTCTCGCTCACTGTCTAAGGTAGATGACGATTCTGTTGAGTTGGTGGTTACGTCCCCGCCGTACCCGATGATTGAGATGTGGGACGAGCTCTTTTCGGATTTGAATTCGGAGGTGGAAGAGCATCTCAAGAACGGTGACGGGCAAGCTGCATTCGCGGGGATGCACGAGGAGTTGGAGAAGGTCTGGGAAGAGGTTAGTCGAGTGCTTGTTGACGGAGGAATTGCTTGTATCAATATTGGTGACGCAACTCGGAAAGTAGACGGGAGTTTTCGTGTCTTCCAGAATCATTCGCGCATCATCAATGCGTTCGAAGACCTCGGTTTCGAGCCATTACCCGAGCTCCTGTGGCGCAAACCTGTTAATTCCGGAGCGAAGTTCATGGGGTCGGGGATGCTCCCGCCAAACGCGTATGTGACGCTTGAACACGAGTATATTCTCGTATTCCGTAATGGGAAGGATAGCCGGAGTTTCGAGCCGGGTTCAGAGCGCCGTTATAACTCGGCGTATTTCTGGGAGGAGCGGAATCAGTGGTTCTCCGACGTTTGGATGGATATTAAGGGAGAGTTCCAGTCGCTCGGTCAGAGTGAGTTGCGCGAGAGGTCTGCGGCCTATCCGTTCGAGATTCCGTACCGTCTCATTAATATGTACTCTGTGTATGGGGATACGGTTCTGGACCCATTCTGGGGGACTGGTACGACCTCGTTCGCGGCGATGGTTGCTGGTCGGAATTCTATTGGGTACGAGCTGGATGAGGAGTTCGTTCAGTTATTCGAGGAGCGGGTTGAGGAGGTGCCGAAGTATTCGCGCGAGGTGATTAAGCAGCGGTTGGATGAGCACAAGTCGTTCGTTGAGGAGCGTTTGGCGGATGGGAAGGAGTTCAAGTATAATGCTGATAATTATGATTTCCCGGTGACGACGAAGCAGGAAAAGCCGATGCAGTTCTTCTCTGCTTCTGAGGTAGAGGAAACGGATGAGGGATATGTTGTATCTCACGAGCCTGTGGAGGGGACGGACATTCAGATTGAGGAGAAGCAGTCTGGCGAGGTCGCTTCGCTGTCTGACTTCTGAATTTCAGATGTAGAGCTTGGAAGGGCTTGGTTCTATCCTACTCGTTTTGTCGAGAAATCCTCATATGGGTTTATCTAGTAGTCTCGCTAACAGGTTCGGATGGCCTTAGACTGCCCGGTCTGTGGTATTGAACATGAACAAGGAGATGCGTTTGCAGAGAATGTTATCGGGAATGCGGCTTCGTTCACCTACTTCGTGAGGTGTTCTGAGTGTGGGACGCTGTTTGATGATACGGGGAAGAAGTATAACTCGGAAGGTGATTTGCCGGAGAAGGTGAGGAGGAAGTTGTAGCGTCAGATATCCCTTGTCGAGCGTACACCTTTGCAATCTGTCTGCGTTATTTTTCTTATGGGGTTGTTGAAATCAATCGGCCTGCTAGTATTGTTTGGCTTCGCCGTACAGATTGTTGGTGCGACGTTGTCTGTCGTTGTTGAGGAGACGGTTCCGTCGTTGATTCCGTCTGCGCTTGAGGTCTCCTCGGCGAACCCTGAAGCGATGATGTTGTGGACTGGTGTTGGGTTCGCCGTCGTCTTAGTGTTTTACGGGGGTTACCGGGTGATTCGATGAGTGTCGGGGGTTGGGAGTGGGGTGTGAACTGCCCGGATTGCGGTGAGCACACTGATTCCCACGAATTCGAACAGAGTGAAGGTATCTGCAAGGGTTGGTGTCGAGATGATGAATGGACGGGGTGTGGGGCTAAACTTCGGATTGTTGTTGAGGTAGTGGAGTGAGGTATCGGACTATGCCTCAAAGCCAGACACAGACGGCCCACTCCTCTGGTAAGTACGTTAGTTGTGAGGAGTGACTCTGATAACCTCCTCAGCGTTCTCCTTTACCCGCTTACCGGCCTTCTCGAATTCATCCTTACTACCTCTACCATGGTCCGATTCAGAGAGACCTTCACAAGCAGCAATTAGTTCCATTAGACTTTGCTCGACTTCCTCATCAGCACCGGGTGGGGCACTCTGGGCATGGTTCAGGAGACGGCTTTTCGTTTGACGAATTCGGTTTTGGACGTTTCTTGACCAAGTGCGTCGTCGGTCAAAGGAACTTGTGTCTTGTTCTTGGTACTGGGTTGCCCAAATTATCTTAGCCTCTTTAGCGAGTTCGACGGTCTCATGATTCCAGTTAGCCATCCGGTCTTTTTGTTCGAGGGTTCGCCTGACAAATCCCTTGAGCCCGTCTGTCAGCAGATTGATGACTGGACTGAGAGTTACACTGACAAGAACTGCAAGCACTGCAGTCGGAATATCAATCTGAGCCATTTTCTATCGAAAACACATCACATCCTATTAGATGAATCTCTGGATTCTGTCCTTAACCGACCGAATTTGATTCCTGATGAGATTTGTGATAGGTGTTCCAGATACCTGCATTTCTGGAACAACCCGTATTAACGTTAAAGCTAAGCTGCCTTCTAACGTTGTTAGTAGCATGCCACGAAAATCGACCACGACGGTCTCTCAAAACAAGAACGGGCAGTATCAGGTGACCATCCCTCGCGGTCTTGCCGACGCCATGAATCTCGCCGGAGCTGAAGTCGAGTGGAACGTTGAATCTGGAGACCGATTCTCCGCTCGCGTCGTCTCTCGTGACGGTGGTGATGATGACGAGTAAGGCAGTCGGCTACACTCGTCTCTCGCAGTCCAGCGACACGAGTATCGCGGACCAGAAGGAGGCCATTGAGGAATACTGTGAACACCGGGGGCTTGAGCTTCTCCGAATCTACGATGACGGAGAGGGCTCCTCCGGCTTCGATACCGAACGTCCGGAGTACGCAAAGGTGCGCGAGCTTATGCGGGATGGTAAGGTAGGTGCCGTAGTCGTCCGAGACCGCTCTCGGCTCGGTCGTGACTTTGACGAGCGAATGCAGTTCGTTCTCGACCTTCGCCGCACCAACGTCTCACTTCATGCGTCTCGTGAGGGTGAAGTGAACCTCGAAGACCCGTATGCAGTCGTGATGGAGTCAATGCGCGCTGCTACAGATGACTCTGGGAAGCGAGAGGAAATTGAGAAAGCTCGTGAGAAGGTTACTGAGCGGGTTAAAAACGGGTACTATCAGGGACGCCCGCCCCTCGGCACAAAGTTTAGCGAGGATAAGACTCGGCTCGTTCCCGGAGAGAAGTTCGAGGTGGTTGCCGCTGTATTGAACTTGCTGAATGAGGGGGTGAGCTATCGCGATATTCACGAGGACACCGGTGTCTCCCTCGGGTCTATCAGCCGCATCAATGGCCGCCGGGAAATGTACGAGGAGATGATGGAAGAAGCAGACGCACAGTGATTTTACAGAGGAAACTCGGGGTCTGACCGAGGACTTATCAGGGTATTAGACACTCGTTGATTCATAGATGAGCGGTGATGGGGATTCTATAGCAGACATCGTCTTTCAACGTACTCGAACCCAGCAGTTAGTCGCTGAGATTGCTTTTGGACCTGCTCTCGCGTTCGCCGTCGACCAGACCTCTCCAACTGGGATTCAGGGGGCGATTCTCATGTGGCTCATGGCCGCACTCATCGGTATCCCTATTCTCAGATATCTTGTCTTCACTGACCGCATCGAGCACTTTGACCGGCTCCTAGACCTAACGGTGCGTCCCGTAGAACTCTTCGCTATTCTCGGAGTGGTTCAGGTGTTCAAGTTCCTAGGAATTGAGTTCATCCAGCCCGTCACAGATTCCAGCGCGGTTGGAGCTACCGCTGTTATCGTTGTACTTGGGGTGCTCGTCTACATCCTCGGGTTCGAGCTGATATTCCAAAAGTACCGGTTCAGTTGGGGAACGCTATACTACGTCAAGCGGTTGGCACTCGAACAGCAGATAGACATTCAGATGGATGACGTTGAGGAGGTGGCGGAAGCAACATTCCAGCATCCTTCTCAGTGGGCTCGACTCAAAGCCGCAGTCGGGCTGTTAAGGCTAACTTTGATTCGCATTACGTTCGGACAGGTGGCGTTCCACCTGCTGAAGGACTCGATTCCTGAGAGAGACGATGAGGCGATGGATGAGTTGAGGAGCTATATCGAGATGAGTCGGGAAGGTAACAGTCTCACTGATTCGAGAGGTCTCTGGTTTGCATTTGGAGTGTCGGCGGTCGTGGTGCTCCCGTTGCTCGCACTCATGGCTGGGCTCATCTCACTTGTGTTTGCGACGTTCGGTACTATCGTCCTCGTGATGCTCATCATGCGGCTAAGTAAGCATATGGTAGCGCTGTCGTACATCGCGTTCGGTACGATGGACTATGAGCAGTTTGTGACGACAAACAAGCGTTGGTTCGCGATGATAGCGGTGTATACTCTATCAGTCTACTTACTCATCTTCTACCAGTTCTGAACGAGAGCTGGGAGTGAGCTGACGAGTCTGGTTTTATCCCTGAGCCGATACGAGTTAGTCTTGATGTCGTGGGAGTTGGTGTTCAACACTGAGACAATACTCGCTACAGTAGGTGGTGTTGTAGCGGGTTTCGTTGCAGTCAGATTATGGTTGTATATCAATACCGAAAGGAAGAGTCCGAATGTTACGGAACGGCCAGCAGGTGCAGAGATGCCTCTTGCTTCAACACTCGTTGTGGTTGCTCTCGTCGCTACAATTCAGTTCGGACTCTCTTTCGTTCATGCTCCGGGGCCGTTTTTGACGATTGGGGTGAATGCGTTCATGATGTCTGTGCTATGGACTGCATTCCTGAACCGCAATGCGGTAACATTCATTCGACCGTAACTCTCTTCCTCCCTATCCAGCCAATGCGCGCCTACGCGAAAGGCGAGGGAATGAATTAGAGAAGTATTGGCACAGATAATTATCAAAGTAATTAGTTAGATAATCAGGTTTCCAAGACGCATCAAGAACCGTCGCGCGACGTACGAGGAGATGATGGAATGAGGCTGACCTACACTGATTTTACGGGGGGTAACTGGAGTCAGGTAGGCTAGGAACTATATGTGAGATATCCTTCCAGTGACGTATGATTGGATTTGGGGATTTACCCGACTTCGTGTATATCGACGAAGCTCGTGTTGAACAACGACTACAGTTTGTAAATGAAGGACAGATTGCTGAACTCGTTGAGACGCATACAGAGGACGAGTCTAAGACAAGTGGAGGCGGGCTAAATATCTACAAAGTCCTCAAGTATAACAGAGAGAAGAGTTCTGGCGAATCTGATGAAGTCGCGCGTACTATCCAAAGCACACCGGTGGGCCAACTCGCTGTTTTCTTCGGATTGCTTGATGATGACGTAGGGGTCACTGATTTAAAAGAACTCTCCCGGAAAGAACGCGCTCAGTTGAGCGACGGCGATTTCGTAACGGTGACTGGGACCATTCGTGAGTCACCGATTGCTAAGATGATGCGCATTATCGACAAGTACCAGATAGATATCGAGAACTGGGTAGACTTCTCAGAGGAAGACATTGGTATCGAGGCGTTCCAAGCTGAGTTGGACGATGCTCGTGGTTATTATGATATGAGTATGGAGGGCGAGGTTGATGGCCGATATGTCTTCCGTCTATTGTCAGAAGATATGACGGGTATTGAAAGCGGGTTCCCGAGTAAGTATAAGGAATATACCGTATTCGGACGGATTGAGCATCTCTTTGAAGGCAGCGAGAAAGAGCATCACCTGTCGATATTTGACGAGATGGGGACTCGTGACCGAAGTGAGCGCCGGGACCGAAAGCGACGAATGAAGAAGATGGCTAGCGACATGAGTCAGTTCTACGATGGGAACGCGGATGAATCGATGTTCTATATCGAGTCACCCGATATTTTGATAACACCTATCGCAATTTTCTCATAATCTCTTGGTCTGGCCAAGGACTTTTCAATCTTTAAAACAATATCTAAAGGATGAGTAGTACGCTGGAGGACGGCTTCGAAGCAGGAGGAGCACTAGCAATTGCACTATTCTTCTTGCTTGTCTTCCCAGCGATTCGCGATGCTTCGTCCCTTACTGCAGCGATTAATACGTTCGAGCGGTTCGCCGTCGCGCTTGTGTATTCGGTCGCTCCATCAAATGAGTTGGCGATGATGGTGGATGCCGTCGTCTCTGTAGTGGGTGGGTCGATGGCCGCGAGTGGATTCGAGTTCGATATCCGGGTGTTCGTTGTTGTCGCGGGCTTCCTGTGGATTGCGACGAATCTCGTGATGAACTGGTTCTTCCCGCCTATCTAATACAGACGGACAGACAGACACCCACCCCCGCCAAATGCGGGCGCTCGCGTATGCGCGCGAGGCCGGCTCACTCGTCGTCTCCGAAAATTGGCTCGTACTTCTCCTCGTATCGCTGCTTGTGTCGAGTCACAGTCTTGCTGGAGACATCGTACAAGTCAGCAATCTCGCTGTTGGTCAAGTCAGTCGACCAAGCGAGCAACGCAATCATCTCGCGCTTGTGTTCCTCCATCAGCTCGTCCAGTTCAGCCTGAGTGACGTTCTCGCCGTCCTCACCGGCTGCGTCTGGGTCGAAGACGAACTCTCCCTCGTCGTACGTCGACCAGTCCTCGAACGACGTAGCAGGGACGCCTGAGAGCCCCATAATCTTACCAACGCCTTTCCGGTCTACTACGTCGTGGTAGAATACCGCTTTTTTCTGCGACTCTTTGTGGACGAACGCTGTGCACAGGGTCCGGAGTGATGGTCCGATGTCTTTGCCGTCCTGCCCGATGAGCAGCATATTCGCGTTCGCCTTTCGAGCAAGTTTGAGCAGCTTAGCGAGGTGCTTAGCCTTCTGCTGGTCAGAGCCAGACCCGGTGAAAATCTGGGCTGCCTCGTCGATAATCATCACTATCGGCTCAACCTCCTCCCCGGCTCGCATCCGAGCTCGGCGGTCGCTCAGAATCTCGATGAGCTCGCTGTAGTGAGTGATGGTGCGGTCGAGTTCGTCGCTCTCGATGTTGGCGGCGAGGACAATGTTCTCCCTTCCGTAGATGCTGATGAATATCTCCAGTAGCAAGAACGCGAAGTCCGTCTTCCCGCTCCCCATAAGCCCATAGATGTAGGCGATGAAGACGGGGATGTCGCGAATCATCTGCTGGATGCTCATCAGCGTCTGGATGCCTGATACGTCGGTCTGGTAGCTCACGAGACCCGAGAAGAAACTCAGATGGCTCGTGTTACGCGTCTCCAACGCGACCGTTGCGGAGATTGTCCCGTATCGCTTGAGAATCTCTTGGCAGTAGACGGTCTTGATGAACTCATCAGGCATGTCTCCGGATGGCCTGTAGTTCGCCTCAGCAAAGGCGAGATGAGCGGCTACGACAGGGTCTCGGACGAGACCTGCCCATTCGTATACGTCGTGGTGTCGTTGCTTCGGGAGCCTACCCAGAGCGTACTCGCGGAACTCGGCTTCAACAGGTCGAGAATCGACATCTGGTTCACTGGTGCTCATTGTTCGTCACCGGAGTCACCTCCTTCGTCTGCATCTTCGAACCGTTGTCTGAGTTCGGCGTCGCGGGGAGTGTCCCGGGTACGCTGTCCTTCAACCCGCTGGAGACGGTCGTATCCGTCTTCGAGGTAATCCTGTAGGGGCGTCGCTGGCGTCCCTTCGGTTTGAGTAGTCGCGAGCTCGCGTCGACGGATGGACTCGTTGATTTCGGCTGCGCCTGCCTCCCGAGCGGCTCGTGACTTCCCAGCGATTGTGTCGAGTGCAGCATTCACGAGCAGGAGGAACTCTCCACGAATATCGTCGATAGCACTCTTCTGGGTTCGGACTTCGCTCGGTTCTAAACCGACGTACCACGAGGACTTCGCAGTTAGTGTGGAGTCGTCGTACTCATCCGCTTCGTACCCGATTTTTCCGTCCGAGAACTCGATTTTGTGGAGACCGTCAACACCAACCTCGTTATCGTTGTCGTCAACCACAGTCAGCTGCTTGAATCGCTGCGGAGGAAGTGCCCATACACCTGTTCGGCCCGTCTTTGGGTCGACGGCGCGCAGGTAGCGCACATCCTTGCTGAGCAACTTCGCGGCGACGACGAGGGCAGGGAGCGTCGAAATGGTAATCGAGACCCATGCAATCTGGATGTACGGCTTGTGCTCCTCGGTCAGGAGAAAGAACGGTTCCACCCCGAATACTGTGAGCTCAGAGAGTGCCCAAACGTTGATTCCAATTATGACGAGGAATCCGTAGACCCAGAGGATTGCTGTCCCAACTATCGGAGCAAGCACAACTACCCAACGGATACCGCGTCCGATTGCTGATACGATGCTCTTGCCGGTCTGTACAACTGTGTTTGTCCGCGATGTGTTGTCTGTCATGTTATGCGAGTGTCTCAGTCTTGTTCTTGCGCAGCGTTCCGATGAGGAGTGCGAATACGAGGATGAGGAAGAACGCCATCACCGAGCTCACGAGCAGTGCGACGAGAGTCCAGTCACCCTCCGGGAGTACGTCTACTCCTCCAGAGTCATCAGCGAATAGCCAGACTCCTCCATCCGCGTTGAGCGTTACAGCGCGGTCTTCGGCTACGGTATAGCGAATCTCAGTTACTCCGTCACGAGAGATATCGTAGGTCTGTGGTCGGAGGTCTACGAATGTCCCGTCGCTTGACCGGCCAGCGTCGACGATGGTAATGGTCGCGCCAGCGCGGTCAGCTTCGACGCGGGCGACGAATGTCTTCTCACCGACCCACTTGGCGTCGATAACTCTGAGAGAGTCAGAGATGACGAGCTCGTACTCGGTCGGCTCTTCTTCTGGTTCCTCGTTTTCAGGTGTCGATTCCTGTGCAATCACCCCCGTTGGTACAGCTGCTGTGACGACCAGCAGGCAGAGGATGAGATTGGCAATTAATTTACTCATGCTATATGTGAATACAACTCAGTCAGAGTGCTTTGCTGTACCGCGAAAAAGGATGTTCGGAGCGTCTACGCGATGCGTTTCACTGCGACACCGACTGCAACTAGGAACAGGAACGAGCCGATGATTGCGAGGATGCTCTCAGTGCTTAGGCCGTCAGAGCCGGAGCCACCGCCGACTGGTTCTTCAGTCGTCGGTTCCTCGGTTGTCGTCGTAGTACCGTCGTCAGTCGATTCCTCAACTACGACAGTGTACGTCTCGCTAACCGAGTCCGTACCGTCAGAGACGGTCAGTGACGCGTTGTACGTCCCTGCTGTGTCGTAGGTGTACGTTGCAGTAGCGTTCGTCGAGTCGGTCGTTCCGTCGCCGTCGAAGTCCCAGCTGTACGTCAGCGAGTCTCCATCAGCATCCGTAGAGTTGCTGGCGTCGAACGAGACCGACTCGTTGACCGTCGCAGTAATGTTGGTAGCTGGGTCCAGCCCAGAGTCGATAACAGGCGGATTGTTGGCCTCGCCAACAGTCACCGTCATCGAGTCCGTCGCCGTCGCCGTCCCGTCGCTAACAGTCAGGGTGACTGTGTACGAGCCAGCAGCAGCGTAGGAGTACGTAGGCGTCGCTCCAGTAGCGTCCTCGACTCCATCACCGTCAAAGTCCCACGAGTACGTAAGAGCGTCTCCATCAGCGTCTGAGCTGGCAGAGCCGTCAAACGATACAGTATCACCAACTACCGCAGACTGGTCAGCACCAGCGTCAGCGACAGGAGCAGTGTTAGCCTCCTCGACCGTCACCGTCATAGAGTCCGTTTGTGAGCCTGTGCGGTCTGATGTAACAGTAAGGTCAACTGTGTACGTCCCAGCAGTAGCATAGGAGTACGTCGCAGTAGCCCCAGTAGCGTCCTCGACTCCATCGCCGTCGAAGTCCCAACTGTAACCCGTAATAGTAACACCAGTATATGCATCGTAAGCCGATACACTAACCGTATCACCAGCGGTTACAGTCTGGTCAGTTCCAGCGTCAGCCCACCAAAGGACAGTGTTGCTAGAGCTCGACCCGTCAGCCAGAGTAATGGTCATATCCTCTTCGTGGCGGTCATACGCAGAGTCAGCCAATCCGAGGTAGTAAACGCCTGCTGTAGCGTCGTCAGTACCAGACCCTAGGTATACTTTAGCAGTGTCGCCTGCTGCGATGTCAATACTAGTCGTTACAGTCGTCGACGTACCATCTACTGTAATAGAGTCCACAGTATGGCTTGCAGTATCGCCGTTTTCGAGGATTACGTATTGTCCGTTAGCATCAATACCGCTATCCACGATACTAACTGCTCCAATAGCACTTACTGGCGTAGCGAGGCTAAACACCAGTAGGAGCACCATTAGAGGTGTTCCGATTGTTTCAATTGCGTTTCTAATTCGTGTATTCATTTTTTATTGTTGTTTGAGTTGTCAGTTTATCACCTCCTGAGAGAGGTTGTTCGAAGTCTATGCGACGCTCGTGATGCGGCCGACGAGGTACAGGACGAGGAGGACGAAGAAGACGCCCATCACTGCGACTACGCCGAGCGCGAAACCGCCGAGGCCAGCCATCCACGAGCTGATACCATCACCATTGCCACCTCCAGCAGGAGTGGTCGTGATGTCTTCTCGCTCGCCAATAGCATCTCGGATAGTCTGCTGCTGTTCGATGCGGTCCTTCGCCGAAGTACCCGTAAAGGACGTATCTACGCCCTCGTGAGTGACCGCTACCGCCTTGTCGTTGAAGTCCGCGTCAAGGTTCCGTTCCAGCGTCCACGAGTTCGAGAGCTGTCGGTCTTCGATTTCTCCCGAGCCAGTCAGGTAGAGCATCGAGTACCCGGAGTAAGTCTCACCGACGACAAAGCCACGAATCTCGGTCGTAGTCTCGTCGCGGAACAAGACGTACGTACCAGAATCAATAACGGTTGTTCCGTCGTCGTGGACCGCCTTGAAGATGACAAACTCTTCGTCCTGCATATCCTTCTCAGCGAAGGTTGCAGTGATGTTAGAGCCGTCTCTGTTGACGGTCTCGTTGTCGACGTTGATTAGGTCGATAGAGATGTTGCTGGTGTCGTAGTCGCTGTTGTCGACGAACATAATGCTCGTCTCATTGGCCTCGTCGAACGTCAGTACGCCCTTGTGCGAGTGCGAATCCAGCGATACGTCTCCATTCGAACTCAGGGGGTTAGGCGTCTCGTCGTAGACGAGAGGTGCCGTCTCTGAGTCGTCGACGAGGACACCTCCCTCATACTCTGTTCCAGAGTCGTTGACGAACATCCTCATATCAGGTGCAGCATCGTATCCCACCGTCTGGTGGAAGTAGAGCTGTGCAGCCACCGAGGAGTCCATGGCACTACCGTAGTCCATGTAGAATTCGCGGGGGCCGTAGTATTCCGATGGCGGAATCTCACCTGCTGCTACTTCGGTGTAGATTTCGTCGACACGAGTATCTACGTCCGAGAGCATCGCAGTCCGGTCCGATTCAAGCTCGGTGATTGCCTGCGCGAGCCAGTAATTGTCTGCTTGCCCGTCAACGATACTGATGGTGTCAGTACCACCATTCGGGTCGTTGCCGACAATCTCGATTTGGTCGTTAGCGTCGTATGTCTCTACGACCTCGTCAGATGCGTTGTAGAACTCGACCGCGACGGTCTTCTCGCCACCGTCCGGGTCAAGGATACGCAGGTCAGCGTACTCGTAGTTAGATGGTTCCGAGTCGTACCCGGATACCGTCACATCATTGATGCGAGTGACGACCTCTACCTCTTCCCCGTTCGGGAGCGAGACATTTCCGTACTCAAGCGTCGAATTCTCGCCGAACTCAACTGTAGCGGATGAGAGCGTAGACCCAGATGCCTGACCGATTGCGGCGAGGCGAACACTGATGATAGTGTTCGCATCGGCATCAGTCGTCGTTGCTCGACCCCAAGTGTACGTCTCTTCCCACACTTCGTTGTGTCCCTCGTAGAGGACAGTGTATTCGGAGGCGTACGCGTCGTTACCTGCGAGACGCGCCGAACCCCGAGCAACGGACTTTGATTCGTCGTTGTACCGGGCCTCGAAAATCTCTTGCTCACCATCGCTGAAAGCGATAATCTGCCACTCGTCAGAGTGAGCGTTAACATCTCCGCGCATCTGGCTAACCGTCTCAGCAAGTGAGCCATGTTGGACGTATGCTGCCTCTTCGAGTTCGACGCTATTGCTCGCTTCATCTGGACTGTCGAGCAGTCCGGATACGACACAATAGACCCCGCTACCTCCGCCTGTGCCGACGAAGATTGCCCATGAGGACAACTTAGACGGGTCACAAACGTCGAGGCTACCGTCTGAATCCTCTTGTGCGGTGGCAGAGGTTACGAATCCGCCGTACGGGGCGAAAATCGCACTCACGACCATCACTACGATGAGAACTGAGAGGGCAGTCCGTCCGATTGTTTTAGTGTTACTCATAAATCGATTCACCCGGGTGTTTAGAGTTCGTTGGCTGCTTCGTAGATGCCATAAGCGGCTGCAGCCGTACCAGCCATTCCCACGAGACCGAGCGTAGCAAGACCTGTGTCGTCGACTCCTGCGAGGAGGTCGAGCCGAAGAACGTTGTTCACACCGAAGATACCAGCTCCGACGACTGCCGAAGCGTTACCAAGGATTTTGACAATTGCATTCATTGTTCTATTTTACCACCCCCTTTTGTTGCGGAGGATAGTGTAGTCGTATAAAAGAGGACGAATTGCATTGGTGTTGCCCCGAAGCGAGCTACTCGCTCACACAGTAGATACGCGCCCCGGGAGCTTTTCACGAAAACCGGGGCACACACAGAGCACCGACGAAGCGGTTGATTGAGAGGCGATACATGCGAGCTTAGCCCGATGAATCTCGTAATCGTAAGCGTTGGGCGACTCGCACTCTGACAATCGAAGACCGACTGCAAAGGTATTGTCTCGCCCAAAGCTCATTCCAAACGAGGGGTGTGGTTGACCCGAGAAGCTCATTCAAAACGAGGGGTGTCGAACCGTACATTTCCTCTGTAAGAGGGCAGTACAACCACTGAGTTCCCAGATGAACAAGGATTTACAGCGGAAACGCGGGGTTCAAGATATTGACTGCTCGTACCGCGGGTTTCCGCTGTAAGGGTCTCTTAGAAGGGATGAAACGCAGGATATCGACGGATACTCATTCAAAATGAGGGGTGTTCCGAGTGGCGCATCAAGCCAGAAACAGCGCAATCCAACACGAACATTAAGTGTTCAGACTCTGACCGATATAGAGTGTCTGACTATTTACAACCCATTATCGAGGGTTTCGACCCTGTGGACCATATGGTACCAGACGATGCGGAGCTCAAAGAGGCCCTCCCGGAGGACCCTGTCGTAGAGGACATCATCGAAGCTGGACGGGGGCTCAAAAGTTCAAGGGAGAGAGGTGGCGCAATGTTGACGAGCAAGATTCTCATTGAACTGAATCACCTATCTGAGCAGGTCCGCGAGAAGATAGACGAGGTCGAAAGCCATCCTGTTACCGAGTGGGATGGAGACCAGAAAGACGACGTTCATCTGTTCTTCACCTTCGTGGGCCAGACTCAGGAATACCTTCTAAGGGAGGCTGTTGTGGCTCACATCATCAGTGAGGATGCCACGACTGAAACAATGAAGCGGAAGATAGTGGGGGACGAGAGTGAAATCGGTTGGTCAGCTAAAATGTGTATTGACTACCTCCACAGGGGAGGTGTAATTGACGACGGGTTCAAGGGTGAAATCCATCAAACGCGGGATGAGCGGAATGAAACCGTTCATGACATCACTCGGTGGTTCTTCGCGAATTTCGAGCCACAGGACCTCAGAGCGCAAGTTTCTCGCTCCGAGCGAAGTGTGGTTAGATTGCTGGAAGTCGTCTATGGCTTCGATTTAGAAAACGTCTGAGTCTCAAGCCCACCCGAGGAGCCGAGATGCGTCGTCGAGCTCGTCAGGCGAGACCTCGTGCGCCGGGTCCGGCAACCAATCGAGCCAGACAGCCTCCTCGACCTTCGGCTTCGAAGCGACTCCGATTACATACGCGAATTCGAGTCCCGGGTCGATGTTGACCAAGAGATACATGTGGCTGTGCAGGTCTTCGCGCTCAGCTTCGGGACTGTACTCACCGCACTCAACGCAGCGATTAAACCCGTCACTCGTAATCGCTCCGCCACACTCCTTATGACGGAAGCGTCGACGGCATAGGAGAGCGCCGAAGCCCGATGCGAGGTCGCGCGTCTTAACGTCTAATCGGAGGTCTCCATCGCGGACGAGGTCGGTTTCGAACCCATCTTCATACTCCCACCGGTCAGCGTCTCGTCCCTGCACGAGCAGTTCTTGAACGACGAGTTCGCCGAGGTTTCCGCGGATAGCCTCGCGTTCCTTCTGAGAGAGCGACCGACTCTCGTCGATGACCATGTCGCGCTCTGTATTGCTCGCTGCGGCTTTGACCATCTCATCGGTGATGCCGACTAACCAGACCGGATTCTCGCCGGTCTCAACTTGGAGTGTCCAAGTCATTCCGAATCACCGGCTAGCACCTCCCGCGCTAATTCCTGCAAGTCCTCGCGTTCATCGTCCGACAGCCACTCGTAATCGAGCGAGACCGGGGTTTCGAGGTAAATCGCAGGACGCTGCTCAACAGATTCTCGTAGCATCTCGTATCTGCATTCGTGGTCGAACTCGCCCGAGCAGATGTCGCGCATCAACTCGCGGACGCCCTCGTCGCTGTCAGGCCAGTGCTTGCTGCAAAAGCCGTACTCGTAGACGGGGTCTTCCTCGTTGAAGAGCAGGAAGCGACGCTCCCGGATGACTTCGACTGCTCCCCGGCCGCACTTTTCACAGTTCATCGGTCATCACCCAGTATACGTAGACCGTCGCCATCAGTACGTTGACGGCGATTAAGGCCGCGCTGGCCTCAACGCCAGTCATCGGCGACCACCTGCCGAGTAATACCACTCGGACCACAGTGACGTTACCTCGCGGTCTACGCACTCGTCTTCCGACCAGTAATGCGTAGAGTCACAGACGGAGCAGGAAACGAGCCGATTCGAATCGGATTGATTGAACTCAGTAATCAGCTCTGTAGCAGCTACCCGGGAGACTTCTTCCCAGTTGTCTTCGCCGATAATGTCGAGGGCTTCTGAGCGAGTGAGTTCGTCATGGTAGAAGCGCTTGTAGGCGGCCACCTTCTCGCGTAGTTCTGCGAAGTACCGCTTCGCGGCTTGGTCGCCCTCTTCGTACATCATATCTCCGTCCCATTCACCGCACTCAGGGCACTCACAGTGCCAATCATACGATGGGTCGGGGTGAGCCTGCATCAGGACAGGTACGTCACAGTGTCCGCAGATGAGTGGTTCACTCATCACCACCACCATTTTGAACGGAGAGGCTCCTCATTCGCCTCAGAATTCATTTCTTCGTCTAACGGGTACCAACTACCGTCTGCAGGTGGTTCGAAGCAGGAGATGCAAACCAGACCCATCTTACTCTCGAACTTGAGCGAGTTACACTCACTACACAAGAGTTCGGAACTCATAGCCCATCACCACACTCCTCACAGAAGAGGAAGTACGCGAAGAACGAGTTCGGATGGATGTTCGGTACATAATACTCGACATCCTCTGAACCGCACTCTACGCACAGGTCGTCCGACCAGCGGTCGATGATAGTCTCAATCTCTTCGTAGATTTGCTCGAAGTCTTTCATCGCGAATCACCAACCACCTTCTACAGCCTCGATTTTCCCGCAGTCAGATGCCCCGCAAAAGTACCAGCCGACTACTCCAATTTCGTCAGCAAAGTTCTCTTCAGCAGCGTACTGGACATTATCCGAGCCACAGTATTTGCAGTATCGCTTACTCATTGCTCGCCACCGGCGGATTGCCAGATTACGCAGTCATCTCCAGCGACGAGTAAGCCGCTGTCCTGTACTACCAATTTCTTTGGTGTCTGTGCTTTGAACATCTTTGTTCACCTACCTGTACTCGGCAGGGGTATATTGGTGTATCCCTTACTTGGGTCTACAAGCCCAAATAGGGCAATACCTTTATACGTCACCAGAGAAGGAACGCGTATGCATACAGCATCAAGTCGGGCAACCATCGACATCATGATGGAACTCCTAGACAAGGGGTACGCCCGCGTAACGAACCTGACCGGCGACTACAGCGACGACTGCGCTCGCAGCGTCCTCCATGCAATGGAAGACCACGAGCTCGTCACTCGCGTCCAAGCAAACGCCCACACCTACTACATGGGCTACACACTAACCGAGCGCCTCTCCTCGATTGGAGTTGAACCGAAGCACTCTGTATACCCGATTGACCCGGACATGAGCTACGACGAGTATGAGGAAGCACTCCTCGAAGTCTCAGGTGATGAGCAATGAGCGACCGAGCCCGGACTATCCGGAACGAACTCGTGTACATGCTCGACAAGCGTCCCGACTACCGTAACTGGGACTTAGTCAAACTCGACGTACAAATCGAGCACTTGCTCGACGAACTGTCTGAAATCGAAGGGCGTAGAGTTGGCCTCCACGAGATTTACCGGAGCGAGTAAGCGGACTGTTTTCTGAATCAGCTAAATTGTGTGTGTGCGGAGAGAGTGGTATAGGGGCGCTCAGAGGATAGGTGGCTCGAAGACAAATTTCCCCTGAAACCCTCGAATTCTGGACTTTAGCGAGTTAGGTGGTATCGGCGGTGTTGGTTGGTGCGTCTACAGACACACAAACAACTTAAATTTTCTACAAAAACTATACTATGGAGTATTCTCTCCACTACACTCACTGTAGCAAAACCTTTACTCACTGTGTGTGAACTGAGTGATATGTCTAAGACAGACAGCCAAGAACGGAGACAGCAGAAGAACATCTCGGTGCTTGAGGAGACCGCTGAGGCCCTCGAAGAAATGGCGTTAGAACGCCATGGAAGCCGTCGTAAGCAGGGTCAGGTGGTCGACGAGCTCGTTGCTATGTACCGGGGAGAAGGTATGTTAGAGCTTATCAAGGAAATCCACGAGGCGACGGTAGAAAAATCGTCTCGTAGTGGCTCTGCCAGCACACACACAAGCAAGCCTGTGGCTACAAAGTCGAGTGACGGGCCAGTCGCGGAACTCGAAGACCTCGCTCGCGAAGGCGAGGCTATTGACCCGGAGGCGCACGACTTGAGTGTGCTCAAGGGTGCTCGCGGGATTGACCGGGCTGCGATTGTGGTCGCTGCGCTCCGGGGTACTGGGCAGGCGAGTTGGACGCAGGGTGAGATTACGGACTTCGTCCAGAAGCATTTGAAGCTCAGTCGAAATGGAGCTCGAAACGTCGCTAAGGAGGCTACGTTCGAACTCGTAGAGTCTCCGTTGATGGGGATAGACTCGTGGGTGCGCGACCGGGTACAGCAGGATATCGAGGATGAGTATAATAATTCTCGTCAGAGGGGTGAAGGCCTCTCTGACTGGAAATATGAGGATACGTACGGTGGTGGCCTAGCCGCGTATACTCAGGCAGACGTTGAGATGATGCCGCGTACAGACGCGTATTATATCGATGAGACCTCTATGTTGCAGGACATGAATGCTGCAATTGCGTACGGCCTCAGCCCTGTGGAGATGGGTATCAATAAGACTCAGCAGCAGCGGACTAAAAATGCGTTCTGTGAGATGGGGGTCCGTCTCATGGACTATGAGTCGTCACACGAGGTTGAGGATGATGTTAGCCCAGTACAGTTTCTTGTAGATAGCATGGAAACTGTCCGAGCCGACGGGGATATGATGGAGTGGTGTGTTGAGGAGGTACTATCGGTCGTTGGAGAGTAGAGCCGTACTGCGTTTTTCTCGTTGATTTTCTAGAGTCCTGCTCGTCAGCGTAGCTGACTCGCTCCTGCTCGACCTACGGTGCGGAACGTAGTTGTGTCCGTATTGTCGCGGTGATTGCTAAGGTGTACGGGTCTTCATGAGCCGAGTCCTAGTCTCTCGTATTCGTCTCGGGCGCATTCGGGGCAGAGGTACGTTCGTTTTTGGTTGACGCGTTTGTTGTCGAAGTAGTGTGTGAGGACTAAGTCTACGTATTCGATATCGCTGTGTATGGTCTTGTCGCAGAGTGCGCAGGCCATTTTCATCGGGGTTTGGGGATACCCGGTGGGATGCAATCGGCGCACCATTGGGTCCATCCGTTGGCGTCGCTTTGGTCGCTTCCGTCGTATAGGTGCCAGTGGGCTTCGATTACAGTATCTTCGTCTTTGAGCTCTCGTCCGCAGTTGTCGCAGCAGCCTAATTCGGGGCTTGTTTGGTTTTCTCGGTTGATGGGGTCGTGGGGTTGTTCGTCTTCGGTCATCGGTGTTCGGCGAAGGCGGTGACGCGTTGTTTGTCGCGGAGCCATTGCCACTCGCAGTGTGCGGCTTGGACGACTTCTGAGAGTTCGTCGTCTGGGCTTCCGCTGACGAGGACGGTGGTTCCATCATTCTGGAGTAGGCATTGGCGCTCCATGCGAACTGGAGGGGTTAGAGCGCTGATAAGGTGGAGAGTTTGTTTAGTGGTCGGGGAGGCTGGTTAATTCTTCGTGGAGTTCTTCGTATAGGTCTTCGAATCGGCCGCGTTCTACTGGGTCGCGCATGGCTTTGGTGGCGAGTGAGAAGCCTGTTAGGATGTATTCGATGGCGAGGGCTCGGTTTTGTCGTCGTCGGTCTTCGTCGTCGGGGAGTGCTCCTTTGGCGGCGAGGCTGTCGTCGAGGCCGTCTACGAGTTCTTGTCCTTCTTTGAACTCGGCGAAGGTGTCGAGGACTTTGCTTTCGCTTAGGACGTAGTCGATTTCTTCGGCGATGTCGGGGATGTCTTCGCGGTCGAGTTGGTCGGCATGCATTTCGCTGACTTCGGCTTGGAGGTTGACGAGTTTCTGGTTGAGGCTGTCGAGTTGGGTGCTGACTTCGTCGGCGAGTTCGTCGTCGCCAGAGCCCGTCTGTGTCGCATGGAAGTATTCGACGGAGCGTCGTATCATGGCTTCTCGTGAGCCGAAGCCGAGCTCTTCCTGATAGCGAGCCCATTCTTCTTTTTTCGAGGGAGAGACGCGGAGTGGGATTTGGACGCGTTCGCTCATGGGTGTGTGTCGGTGCGCGGCGGGAGGACATCAACTTATGCTATCGTATTGCTATCGTCTTATTCGGTGTCTGATGGGAAGACGCCGTCGCGGCCGCCGGCGAAGAGGAGGACGCAGTCGGCGGTCTTCGGCCCGACGCCGTGGATGTCAAGGAGCGCCTCGCGGACCGCACTCGGGTCCTCCGTTCGGACGAACTCGTCGAAGCCCTCCCGGCCGCCGTACTCCTCGCGGACGCGCTCGGCCGCGCCGATGATCATCCCGGATTTCTGGTTGTACAGTCCCGCCGAGGAGATGGTCTCGGCGAGTTCGGCCTGCTCGGCCTCGGCCAGGGCGGCCGCGAGGTCGTGGTCGTCCGCGCCGTGGGCGCCATTCCCCGCCCCTTCCTCGGCCGCGGCGTCGCTGGCGGCCCCCTCCGAGCCGTACCGTTCCATCAGCGAGTCGTGGGCGGGCTGGCTGGCGACGTCGCTCGTGTTCTGCGAGAGGATCGTCCGCACCAGCGACTCGAAGGCGTCCTTGCCGCCGTAGGTCTTCTGCCAGTACAGGTCGCCGAGTTCGTCGACGACCGCCTCGGCGCGCGTCCCCGCTTCGCCGGCCTCGAAGGCCGCGGCGACGCTCCCGTCGTCGCCGCCGCTGATGTTCTCCGTCGGTTCCTCGGCCATACACGACTCTCCGTCGGTGAGCGAAAAAACCCGTCGGCCGAGGCGCCTCGCACCGGCCGGTCCTCGGCGTCCTACCCGAGGCCGATCACCATCGCCGACGGCGCGTCGACTCACTCCGCCGAGTCCGTCTCGACGACCAACTCGAACCGCACCGACGCGCCGTCGGCGAGCGCCTCGACGAGGTCGCGATCCAGGTCCGCCGCGGCCGCGTCGGCACCGACGAGCACCGTCCGGTCGTCGACGTACTCGCTGGTCCGGCCCACGTGGCTCCGCTCGTTCTCGAAGGAGAGGTCCGGATGACCGCGACCGGTGATCGTCGCCGTGTGCGTCTCGCCGTCCGCCTCCGTCACCGAGACCGACGCCGTGATCGTCGCGTCGGGGTTCCGGCAGGCATCGACGAACGAGGCGTCGAAGTCGGCTGGCGCCCGGTCCGCGTCGACCGCGAGGATGCAGTCGCCGGCGGGGGTGAGCCAGTCGTCAGTCGTTACCTCGAACGTGCTCACGTGTTCGGCCGACACGTTCTCGTGCCCGCGCGCGTGAACGACTTCGCACTCTCGCATACCCGGTCGTCCGCGGCGGCCCGGTAAGTCTCGCTCGGTTTCGACGCCGAGGCACACACGGTGAACCGGAGCCGCCGAGCGTGTGAGCTTGTACCACTATATTTATATACATTCTCAGGAGGCTGTGAAACGCTCACACGGGTCGTAGGAGGTGTGTGCGAGTGATTTACAGCCGCTCACTGCTCCGGTAGATTTATGTACAGTAGCGCTCAACTAACAGGTACCAGAACGCCTCCGGCGTTCCGGCGGCACAGCACGCAGAATGATCGGGAATTCTTATCCACGGTTGACAGCGATCGACGAGCGGCCGCCACGGTCCGGAGCGGTGATGGTATCGAGGATTGATTACGTATGGTGACGCAGCAAGACGTTCTTACCGAATACGACGTACAGGCACTCAAAGACGCAGACAACATCGAGCTTACCGACGAGAAGCTCGAAAACGGCTCGAAGGGCCAACTCATCAAAGTTGCCGGCCAGCTTCGAGACCGACGAAACGAACTGAACCAGATGGCCTCGGAGCGCGCCTCCAAGCGCGACGACCTGAACGCCAAGACACGCGAGAAGGTCGACGAGGCCCAGGAGCACCGCGAGAAGCGCGACGAGCTCAACGAGAAGGTCCAGGAACACAAAGAGAGCCGGAACGAGCTCAACGCGAAGGCCAACGAGCTCTTCGACAAGGTCGAGGAGATGAAAGAGGACCTCGAGCTCGACGACGGCAAGAACATCGAGGAGCTCGAAGAGGAGATCGAACAGCTCGAGTTCCGCCAGCAGACCGAAGTCCTCTCGACGGAGGACGAGCGTGAACTCATCGAGAAGATCGAGGACAAGCGCGAAGAGCTCAGTCAGAAGAAGGACAAGGTCGAGGACAGCGGCGAACTCGAGGAGCTCATCGAGGAGGCCGAAGAGGTCCGATCGGAGGCGTCCCAGCACCACCAGAAGGTGACGGAGCTCGCCGACAAGGCCCAGGAACACCACAACCAGATGATCGAGGCCTACCGCGAGGCCGACGACATCCGCGACGAGGCCGACGCGATGCACGAGCTCTTCGTCGAGGCCCAGGAGGCCGCCGACCAGCACCACGAGGACTTCGTCCGCGTCCAGAAGCGGCTCCGCGAGCTCGACAAGCAGGAAGAGCAGGAGCGCGAGGACGAGCGCGAAGAGGAGCGCGAGGCCGCCAAGGAGGAGGCCGAAGAGATCTACCAGAAGTTCAAGGAAGGCGAGACCCTCGACACCGAGGACCTGATGAAGCTCCAGAAGACGGGGCTGCTCTAAGCCGGACCGACCCTCGGCGACTGCGGTCGATTGCTGTCTTTTCGGATTTTTCACCGGACGAGCGTCGGCTACGTGTCCCCCGAACCTGCCGCCGAGCCGATCGACCGGGAGTTCTTTAACCGAGTCAACCTTTCTCACGACCGTGACCACGCTCGTCCTCTGTGTGGACCGTTCGAACGACGTCGGTCGCACGGCGGGGATCGAGATGCCGGTCGTCGGCTGGGAGGCCGTCCAGTCGCTCGTCACCGACGTCGGGCTGGCCGATCCGGAGGATTCGAGCGTCAACTGTCTGTTGGAGTCGCTACGGGTGGCCCGGGATCTGCGCGACGAGCGCGAGGAGACGGTCTTGGCCGTGGTCTCGGGCGGCGGCGACTCCCTCGTCGGCGCGGACCGCTCGCTGTCGGCCCAGGTGGACTCGCTCGTGGAGACGTACGACCCGGACTCGGCCGTGCTCGTCCTCGACTCCGCGAACGACGAGCGCGTGGTCCCCGTCATCGAGAGCCGCGTGCGGATCGACTCGGTGGACCGGGTAGTCGTCCGGCAGGCACACGACATCGAGTCGACGTACTACCTGCTCAAACAGTTCCTCGCCGACGAGGAGTTGCGGACGACGATCCTGGTTCCCCTCGGTGCGACACTGCTCCTCCTGCCGATCCTCCTCACCCAGTTCCCGCCGGCGGTGGCGCTGGCGGGGCTAGCGGCGCTCCTGGGTGCCGTGCTCCTGTACAAGGGACTCGCGATCGACCAGTACCTCTCTGAGGCCCCCGAGCGGATCCGGGCGGCGTTGTACTCCGGGCGGGTCTCGGTCGTCACGTACGCGGTCAGCCTCGGCCTCGGACTGGTCGGCATCTTTCTCGGGGCGCTCTCGCTCTCGCCGCAGATGGGGCCGGAGTCCGTCGTCGTTCGGACGATGCAGTTCACGTACAACGCCGTCCCGTGGCTCGCACTCGCCGCGCTCACCGCGAGCGCGGGGCGGTTGCTCGACGAACTCATCGGCACCGACGGGATCAGCACGCCGTACCTGAACCTCCCCTTCGGCGTCGTCGCGCTCGGACTCGTCGTTCGCGGGTTCGCCGGGTGGTTCCTCCAGCGGGAAGCCGTCCTCACCGACCCGCAACTATGGGGGTACGTGGTGACGCCCCAGCAGCGGCTCGCGGGGTTCATCGTCGCCGGGATCGTCGTCAGCGTCGTCGGCGTGCGGGTCGCCGCGAGCGTCAGCGGCGAGTCGATCGACGACGTGGCACAGTAGCTCGAAGAAGCCCGGCTTCAGGACCTGCCGACGCGGTACTCGCCGTGTTTCACGCCCAGTGCGAGACAGATGACTCCGAAGACGAGCATCGCCGGCGTCACCATCATCAGCACAGTGCTCGTCGCCATCACGCCGGCGGCGATCAAGACGCCCGTTCCGAGTACCACCAGTGCGATGAGCGCACCGGCCGTCGTCGGGAGATTGAACTCCATACACTGCGGCCTTCGGGCCGCGGAGACAAATCGGTTCCCCCGATTCTTTCCCCGTTGAAACCGCCGGGCCGACCCCGAATTGCCCCGGTTACCAGGGCGCGAATCCGGGGTCGATCTGCCGGTCGGTCCGGTCGATGGCGTCGATCGCCGCGACGTCCTCGTCGTCGAGGTCGACCGTCAACGACTCCCAGTTGTCGCGGATGTGCGCCTCGGTCGCTGCTTTCGGAATCGCGGTCACACCCTTCTCGCGGAGCCACGCCAGCGACACTTGCGCCGCGCTGACGTCGTGTTTCTCCGCGACGTCGGTCAACTCGGGGATCTCGAAGATCTTTCCGCGAGCCAGCGGCGAGTACGCCACGAGTTCGACGTCGCGCTCGGCGCAGTGCTCGCGGAGTTCCTCCTGTTGGAGCAGCGGGTGCATTTCCACCTGATTCGCGAAGATCGGCGCGTTCGCCCGGTCGATCGCCTCGTCGACCTGCTCGGGGAGGAAGTTGCTGATCCCGATCCGTTTCACTGTCCCCTCGTCGACGAGTTCGTCGAACGCGCGGAAGGTCTCCTCGGGATCGTACGCCCGCGACGGCCAGTGGACGTACAGCAGATCTACGTAGTCGACGCCGAGCCGTTCGAGGCTCTCCTCGGTCGTCGCGAGCACGTCGTCGTACGCGAGGTTGTCGATCCATACCTTCGTCGCGACGAACACCTCCTCGCGGTCGACGTCGGCGGCGGCGATTCCGCGGCCGACGTGCGCCTCGTTGCCGTACGCCTGTGCAGTGTCGACGTGGCGATAGCCAGCGTCGAGCGCTGTCTCGACGGCCTCCGCGCACGCGTCGGGAGCGTCATTCTGCCACGTGCCGAGGCCGAGCATCGGCATTCCGTTCGCGAGCGGTGCGCGTCGCTGTTCGTGATGACTCATAGGAGAGTGAAGGTCCGCCGCTCGGTTAGGCGTTCGGATGGCGGGCGACCGCGTCAGTCGGCGAGCCGATGTTTCGCGAAGCGCGCGAGCAACGGCACGTCGTCGAGATGGACGAGTTTCGAGAGGCCGCGGATGCTGCCGTCGTTGGCGTCGCTGAGCGTCTCCACGCCCATCGCGTTCAGATCGCTCATCAGGCGGTCGTAGCGGTCGTTCGGTGCGAGGTACAGCAACTGGGTCATCGTCAACCGAGTGCGCATATCCGGCGCGACGCGGGCGTGCCACAGGTCGTCGTAGATGGCCATCGCGTCCGCGGACGTGTCTCTCTGCGACCCCATCAGGCAGCGGTCCGCCGTGATGGCGGCGGCGCGGGCGGACTCCATACACTTGTGGATGCCCTCGCCCCACAGCGGGTCGATGGTCGGCACGGTGTCGCCGATGGCCATGAAACTGTCCGTGCTGAGGCCGTCCGGCATCTGGATGTGCGCGCTCCCCCGGTGCTGCTGTTTGTCCGCGATGCGCTCGGCGTCCGCGAAGCGCGGGTCGGTCTCAAGCCAGTGGTTGAGGTGGTCGTCGATGCTCTTCGAGGTGTCCCCGTACTCCTGGTAGCTCTCGTTCTGAATGTAACACAGGCCGACCTTCGCGGTGTCGCCGCCCGTGTGGAAGATCCACGAGTAGCCGCCGGGCGCGTACTCGTGGTCGAGACGTAGCATCATCGCGTCGGTGAGGTCCGCGAACTCGGGGTGGTCGACGGCGACGCCCTCCATCTCCCACTCGATGCCGACCGCCTGGTTCTTGCGTTCGAGGCCGCAGACATCGAGTTTCTTCGCGAGCGGTGCCGCCGGCCCCGTGGCGTCCACGACGATGTCGGCGTACACCTCCTCGTCGCCGGCGTACTGGACGCCGACCACCTCCCCGTCTTCCGTGATGGGGTTGTTCACCCGCGCGTCGAAGCGGTACTCCGCGCCGTGCTCGCGTCCCGCCGCGACCAGCCACCGCTTGAAATCTGCGAACTCGAGGACCGCGCCGGGCTGATGCTGGACGAAGTGCTCGTTGGGAGACTCCAGAACGACCTCGTCGGTGTAGTTCATCACGACATCGTCTGGAATCCCGAACGCGCCCGTCATCGACGCGAACGTCCCCGCTGTGGACTTGTTCGATTGCCGCGGGAACCCGTCTTCGGGTTCGGCTTCCAGCACGAGCACGTCGTACTCGCGCTGCGCGAGGTCCCGCGCGCACTGTGCTCCGGCCGGCCCTGCGCCGGCGATGACGACGTCGTAGTTCTCAGACATAACGTACTCCCGTGGTGTCCGCTGACTGCGCGCACCGGCGTGTCGGTGCGGTGGTCGCGCGAACGCCGCCGCGCGGCGAGCGCTGTTCTGCCCGCACGCGTCTGTTGCCGGTCGTCACGGCGTCCGCAGTCATTGTTATTACTCGTAAACTAAGGCGCGGGTAAAAAACGCGCCGGAACATTCCTGACGCCCACGAAAGGGCGGAATACCGTCGTGGACAACAACTCGATGAACGTGGCGTTATCGCGATCGAGATCGCCTGCGATCCCCGCTTTCGCCGACCATATCGTCAGCTCGGACTGACGTACTCCCGATGTTTCCGGACCGGATCAAAACTAACTGCTATGTGACCGATAGCCTCGTCCGTCTTGATCAAATTGCGTCGTCTTCATTTCAAGTCTGATAATCACAAGTGTATATTTTTCCGTCGGGGGTTGCAGGGGAATCAATATGAGTCTCGTCGGAATGGTAACAAGTATCGCTGATCGGATCACGATCGATCGATTCGACATCGGTCCGAAACTGGTCGTCGCGTTCGTCCTCGTGGCGGCGCTCGTCGCCGTTACGGGGTTCATCGGATACGACGCCGTGTCGACAGTAGACGAGGAAGCGCACATCATCGCCCAGGACGGGGAAAAGATGGCCGCCTCGGCCGGTATGACCGTCGCCATCGAACAAGAGCAAGCCGCGGTTCAGGCGGCACAGCTCGGCGAGCCCGACGGGCGGGAGCAGTTCGAGCAGGCCGCGACACGCTTCGACGAGGAGGCCGCTCGACTGGAGTCGACCCACCTGAGCGCGGAGCAGGAAGAACAATTCGCCGAGCTACAATCCCAACACGACGAGTACAGACAACTCGGCCAGGAATTCTTCGACGCGCAAGCGGCCGCGAACTTCGATCTCGCCGAGCAGAAAGCTGCCGAGATGGAGACGCTGAGAGTCGAGATGGAGGAGAAGACCCACTCGATCGAAGAGTCGGCACAGGCCGATATGGACCAACAGGTCGCCATCGCGGACAGCACGACGCAGACGAGCCAGTTAGAGATCATCGGCCTGACGGTCGGCGCTTTCGTCCTCGCCATCCTGATCGGTCTCTTCGTCGCCAGACGGATCACGAAACCCGTCTCAGAACTCTCGGAGGCCGCCATCGCCGCCAGCGAGGGCGGTCTGGACACCGAGATCGATGACTACGCCGAAAACGACGAGATCGGCCGGATGGTCGACGCGTTCAGGGACCTCCAGACGAACCTCCGCGAGGTCTTCGCCGAACTCGATGCCGTCAGCGAGAACCTCGAATCCGGCGAGCTCCAGCAGGACGTCGACACCGACTTCCCGGGCACGTACGGAACCATTATGCGCCGCATCGACGGCGGAACCGACGAACTCACCGGGAGTTTCGCTGAGATCCGACACGCCAGCGACGAACTCAGCGACGGCCGACTCGACCAGGATATCGACACGGACCGCCCTGGTGACTACGGCGACGTCCTACGGAACCTCGACGAAGGTATCGACCAGCTACACAGGAGTATCGGCGACATCCAGCGGATCGCGGAACAGGTTGCCACCTCCAGCGGGGAGGTCTCGAGCAGCGCCGAAGAGATCAAACAGGCGAGCGAGGAAGTGGCGGGCTCGGTCGAGGAAATCTCACAGGGCGCCGAGACGCAGAGCGAGAACCTCCAGGAGGTCGCCGGCGAAATGAACGATATGTCCGCGACCGTCGAGGAGATCGCGTCGTCGGCGGAGGAAGTCGCCTCGACTGCCTCGACGGCGGTCGAGCGAAGCGAAACGGGACAGGAACACGCGGCGGAGGCGACGCAGGAGATCCGGTCGATCGAAGAGAGCGCGGCCGAGGCAGCCACTCGCGTCGAATCGCTCGACGACGAGATGGAGGAGATCGGGGAAGTCACGGAGATGATCACCGAGATAGCGGAACGGACCAATCTGCTCGCGCTCAACGCCTCGATCGAGGCCGCACGCGCCGGGGAAGCGGGCGAGGGATTCGCGGTCGTCGCGAACGAAATAAAAGGACTCGCCGAGGAGGCGGCCCGTGCGACGAACGAGATCGAGAGCAGTATCAACGACGTCCAGGAAATGACTGCCGAGACGGCCGACGAGATGGAGACGATGAGCGAACGGGTCGAGCGTGGCGCGGGGACCATCGAAGACGCAATCGAGACGTTCGACGACATCGCGGTCGCCGTCGAACAGGCTGAAAGCGGCATCAGGGAGATCAGCGACGCCACGGACGATCAGGCCGCTTCCTCCGAGGAGGTGGTGGCGATGGTTGACGAGGTCTCTGGCGTGAGTGAGGAGACCGCTGCAGAGGCGAGCAACGTGTCCGCCGCAACGGAAGAGCAGGCCGCGTCGCTGTCGGAGGCCACAGAGAACATTCAACAACTCTCCCAGTTGGCCGAATCGCTGCACGATCAGGTCTCGGCGTTCGACATCGACACCGACTCTTCGGATGGGATAGGTGCGAACGCCTCCGAACTGTCGACAGAAGTGGGTAGCGAGGCCTCGACCGTGCAGGCGGACGGCGGCCGTCCCGATTCCTCGGCGTCGGACACAGCTTCCCCGGACCCCTCGTCGTTCACGTGGGAGACGACGGAGTAGCAATCGTCCGTCGCAGTGGCCGTTCTCGGTCGAACAGGCCTAGTAGAACTCGCGGACGAGGTCCATCGCGCCCTCGGGCGCCCCCTCGTCGACCTCGGACATATCGGTGTCGAGGCCGTGTTTCTCGCCGTACGGGATCGACTTCTCGCTCTGCCAGATGACGCCCTGATACTCCTTGCTGGCGTCGAGGATCTTGTCCTTCGCGGCGTCGTAGTCCGTCGGGTCGTGGCCCTCTTCTGCGACGTCGACGAGGTTGTCGCGGAAGTAGTCGTAGGTGTCGACGTCGTTGAACGTGACGCAGGGGCTGAAGACGTTCACGAACCCGAAGCCGTCGTGCTCGATGGCCTCCTGGACGATTTCGGCGTGTCGCTGGGCGTCCGTCGAGAACGACTGCGCGATGAACGTCGCGCCCGAGGCGAGCGCCAGCGCGAGCGGGTTGACCGGGGGCTGCTGCGGCCCCTCGGGCGTCGTCGACGTCTCGAAGTCCGAGCGCGACGTGGGAGACGCCTGCCCCTTCGTGAGCCCGTAGATGCGGTTGTCCATCACGACGTACGTCATATCGACGTTGCGTCGGACGGCGTGGACGAAGTGACCGGCACCGATGGAGTAGCCGTCGCCGTCGCCGCCGGCGACCATCACTTCCAGGTCGGGGTTCGCGAGTTTGACGCCCGTCCCGACGGGGAGCGCGCGACCGTGCACGCCGTGGAGGGCGTAGGAGCGCATGTACGTCCCGATCTTGCCGGAACAGCCGATCCCGGCCACGACGAACGTGTTGTCGGGGTCGTTGCCCGTGTTCGCCAGCGCTTTCATCATCCCGTTCATCGTCCCGAAGTCGCCGCAGCCGGGACACCACGTCGGTTGCTTGTCTGATTTGAAATCCGTGAATCGAACGTCGGAGCTCATTGGTCTGCCTCCTGGAGGGCGGTCTTGATCTCTTCTGCGAGTTCGTCGGCCTTGAACCGCACGCCGTCGTACTTGTTGACGCGGTCGACCCGCGAGAGCGTGTCGTGTTCGACGACGTCGGCGAACTGCCCGGTGGCGTTACACTCGACGACGACGACGTTCTCGGCGGCCTCGACCTCCTCGGTGAGATCCGGCCGCGGGAAGAGATACGGCACCGAGAGGAATCGCACGTCGATTCCCTCCTCGTCGAGGAACTGGATCGCCTCCGTCATCGCGCCCTCGTTCGACCCCCACGAGATGACGAGGTTTTCCGAGTCGTCGTCGCCGAACTCCCGCGGCGAGAAGTCCTCCGTCTCCCGCGCCGTCTCGACCTTCCGGGTGCGCTTGTCGACCTGTTCGACGCGCATCTCGGTGTCTTCGGTCCGCCGCCCGAGTTCGTCGTGTTCGAGGCCCGTGGACATATGGACGCCGCCGTCCGTGCCGGGGAACGCCCGCGGCGAGACGCCGTCCTCCGTGAGCGCGTGGGGCTTGAACTGTCCCTTCTCGTTCTGCCACTCGTCGATCGACGCCTCGTCGACGACCTTGCCGCGGTCGATCTCGACGGCGTCCATATCGAAGGCCTCCGGGGGGAACGTCTGTTCGGTGACCGCCATCGCGAGGTCCGCGGCGATGTAGACCGGCGTCTGGTACTTCTCGGCGAGATTGAACGCTTCGACGGTCTTCCAGAAGCACTCCGAGATGGAAGTCGGCCCGAGCACGAACCGCGGAATTTCCCCGTGGCCGCCGTACAGCATCATATTCAGGTCGCCCTGTTCCTGCTTGGTCGGCATCCCCGTCGAGGGACCCGAACGCATCACGTCGACGACGACGAGCGGCGTCTCGCTCGTGGCGACGAGGCCGAAGGTCTCGGCCATCAGATCGATGCCCGGCCCCGACGTCGCGGTCATCGACCGCGCACCCGCGCGGGCCGCGCCGAGCGCGATGTTGATCGCCGACAGCTCGTCCTCGGCCTGGACGACGTGGCCGCCGAACTGCTCGATGCGTCCCGTGAGATACTCCATCACGTCCGTCGCGGGCGTGATCGGGTAGCCGGCGTAGAACTTACAGCCGGCGGCGATGGCGCCCATCCCGATGGCCTCGTCGCCGTTGAGCAGCACGTAATCGGAGTCAGTCGTTTCGAGTTCGTAGTCGAACTCGTGGTCGTACTCCTCGGCGACGTACTCGCGGCCGGCCCGCGCGGCCTCCTTGTTGTTGTCGACGAGCGACTGCCCCTTCGAGGCGAAGCGCTTCTCCAGTGCGCTGTCGAGGTTCTCGATGGGGAAGTCCGACACCTCACACGCCGCACCCAGGGCGACGACGTTGCGCATAATCGCGCCGCCGGCCTCCTCGGCGAGCCGCTTCAGCGGCACGTCCAGGCCGATCATTCCCTCGGGTATCTCGACGTTCTCCATCGTGGTCCGCTCGCCGTCGAAGATGATGACCGACCCCTCGTGGAGTTCGTCGAGGTTCTCCTCGATCGTGCGCGGGGTCAGCGCGATGAGCACGTCGAGGCGATCGACGACGCTCTGGACCGGATCGACCGCCGTCCGGACCTTGTACGCTGTGTATCCGCCGCGGATCCGCGAGGCGAAGTCCTTCGACGTGAACACGTGCCGCCCGGCTCGGGAGAGCGCCTGGGCGAAGATTTTCCCCGTCGAGTCGATGCCATCGCCGGCTTCGCCGCCGATGGCCCAATTGAAGTCCGCAGGCATGTGGCTAAGAGGTACCTCTGGACCGAAGAAAAGCCTTCTGAAAGCCATTGAAAAAAGGAACGGTTCAGTATTCTCAAAAACCCACGAATGTGAATAAAAACACGGAAATATCGGCACGACTGGCTAACGAACAGCAAATATTGCACTTATAAATGACCAAACAGTCATCGCAGATTCGAGAGCCGGACACGGCGGCAGGAGTCTCGAATTCCCCGATCGTCGAACGAGCCACGAGCGCCCGGGGGTGGGCGTCTCCGGAAGGCAAAGTCCTTCTCCGGGGGTCCCCAACCCCGTGGTATGGACGCGACAGTCGCCGTCAGCGCGGTCCGTGACGTCGGGCCGGAGACGGTCGCACTCGAGTTGGAGTCGCCCGAGGGGTTCGACGCCGAACCCGGACAGTTCGTGAAGCTCTCTACCACGATCGACGGCGACGGGTACGCGCGGTTCTACACGCTCTCGTCGCCCGGCGTCGACGACACCTTCGAGGTCACCGTGGGCGTCGACCCCGAGGAAGCGGGGCCCTTCAGCCGGTTCCTGATCGACCTCGAAGCGGGCGGCGAACTCGATATTTCCGGGCCGTTCGGGGAGAGTTACTACGAGGGTGAATCGCGCGTCGTCGTCCTCGCCGGCGGCCCGGGGATCGGCCCCGCGGTCGGCATCGCCGAGGCGGCCGTCGCCGACGGCAACGAGGCCGCAATCGTCTACCGCACGGACGCTCCCGCTCACGAGGACCGACTGGCTGCCCTCCGTGATTCGGGCGCGGCGGTCGACGTCGTGGCCGAGGGCGAAAGCCTCGACGACGCCGTCGCTGCCGCGCTCACGCGCGCGGCCGACGAGCAGGTGTTCGTCTACGGTTTCGCCGACTTCGTCAACGACGCGACGAGCGCCCTCGACGCCGCGGGGCTCGGTCCCGACGACGCGAAGGTCGAGAACTTCGGGTGACCGGTCAGCCTCCGGCGTCATCGGAAACCGACGGATCGCTCGCGATCGGGGCCACCGCGGGCCAGACGCGCCAGACCGCGACGGAGAGGCTCCCGGCCCACCAGACGAGGAGTCCGAGCGCGTTCAGCAACGGGTTGCCCGCAGCGACGTCCGCGCCGCCGACGACGCCGACCGCACTGGAGAGGACCAGTCCCCGAAAAGCGCTGTTCGGGCTCAGCGCCAGCAGCACCGCGAGTCCGTCTTCGGGGACGACCCCGCTCGCGAGGCCGGCGACGAGCGCCGTGTCGATGCCGACGACGAGCGCGAGCGCCAGCGCGGCCGCCAGCGCCAGCGCCGTTCGGACGGTGCGCGTCGCCGCGGAGATGCCGACGACCGCCGCGAGGACGACGAGGGTGAAGGCCGCCGAGAGCACGACGAACCGGAGGTAGCGAACCCCCGAGTCGGCCGCGGCGTTGATCGCCAGAAACGTCGGGATGTCGGCAGTGAGAAGCGGGACGAACAGCCCCACAACCAGGAGCGTCCCCACCACGAGGCCGACGAGTGCGAGCGCGCGACCGAGGTAGACGCCGAAGACGTACGAGAGTCGCTCCACGTCGTAGGTGCGCAGCACGTCCAACTCTCCCGTCTGTCTGTCGCCGAGGATCGATCGGTAACCGAACGCGATAGCCAGGAGCGGCACGAGCACCTCGACGAACGTCAGCAGGTCGAGCGTCAGCGGGACGAACCCGCCGCCGCCGCCGGTCCCGGCCCACGCGACCCCGACGACGCTCACCGCGAAGGCGGCCGCCAGCGCCAGCAGCGCCGGCGTTCTCACGATCGTTCGGAGCTCCCGCGTGGCGATCACGAACAGGTCCGCAACGACGGCTGCGACTCGCGCGCGGCCCCCCGATCGAGTCCCCTCGCCGACCCCGTCGGACTCACTCATCGACGGTCACCTCCGCTTCGCCCGCGTCCGTCTCGGACTCGTCGACCTCCGTCCCGGACTCGTCGACCTCCGTCCCGGACCCCTCGACGTCTGCACCGGACCCATCGACGCCAGGTTCGGACACGACACTCGCTCCCCCGACGCCCGCACGCACGGTCGGTTCGCCGGCCCGTGCTCGTACGATGCGGAGGAACGCCGCCGAGAGCGAATTGGCGCCCGTCTCCGCCAGCAACTCCGCTGGCGACCCGCTCGCGGCGAAGGTCCCCCCGTCCAGCACGTGGACCGTGTCCGCGTGCGTCTCGACCGCCGGGAGCTCGTGGGAAGCCACCACGACCGCCGTGCCGTCGGCCGCGAGGTCGCCCACGACGTCGAACAGCCGTTCGACCATCGCCGGGTCGAGACCGCTGCCGGGTTCGTCGAGAATCAGGACCGCGGGGTCGCCGAGGACCGCCTCGCCGAGCCCGAGCAGTCGGGTCATTCCCCCCGAGAGCGACCCGACAGACCGGTCCGCCACCTCGCCGAGGCCGACGCGGTCGAGGGTCGCGGCGACGTCGTCGTCGTCGACGCCGTCGAGCAACTGCGCGTAGAAGCCGAGGGTGTCGCGCGCGGAGAACCCCTCGCGGAAGGCCGGCCGCTGAGGCAGATATCCCACGCTCCGAGCGCCGCCTCTCCCCCGCGGTATCGACACCGACCCGTCGTCCGAGGCGGCGATCCCGGCGAGGACGTTGAGCAGCGTCGACTTCCCGGAGCCGTTGGGGCCGACGATCGCCGCCACCTCGCCGCGCTCGACCGACAGCGACACGCCCGAGAGCACCTCGACGTCGCCGAAGGATTGTTCGATCGACCGCGCCCGCAGGGCTATCGCTGGCGCGTCCTCGCTCACGACGCGTCACCTCCGGCGGTCCCGCTCGCGGTCCGGCGAGCGGTCGCGTTGTCGGGCGGATCCGCCTCGGCGGCCATCGACTCGACGTCGCGCTCCGATAGGTCGGCCGCTCCGTCGGACAGCGCGTCGTCGATCACCGCGGGGTGGAACGGCCGCGTCCGCGCGTCGGTGTCGACGACGCCCGACTGCCGGAGTCCGGAGACGGCGTCCTGCACGCGGCGCAGCGTCGCTACGGCCGGCGACTGCGCCAGCGCGGTCGCGCCCGAGACGGTTCCGAGCCGCGAGTCGACCGACCCCGTCGGTCGGTACGGCCGGTCGTAGACGCCGTCGTCGTCGCCGTCGGCGATGGGGAGCGCACCCCAGTGGTTGCCGACGCCGCCGTGGGACCACGTCCGCAGCGGCCCGATCCGCGACTCGACCGCGCGCTCGTTGCGCAGGAAGTCGTTTCTGAGTACCCAGTTCGACGGCAGGATGTCGTTCGCTCGCGCGCCGACCTCGTTTTCGAGGACGACGTTGTCGACGAACGCGTTACGGTCCCCGGCGACCTGGAGGCCGTACTCGTTGTCGACGACCACGTTCCGCGCGTAGTAGGAGTCGCTGCCGGCGGGGACGACGCCGTACGTACTCCCGCGGACGTCGTTGCCGACGACGGCGTTGCCAGTCGGGCGCGTCATCACGATGACGCCCGCCTGTCCGTTCCTGACGGTGTTGTTCGCGACGAGCGACTCGGAAGTGTACATCTCGTGGACCCCGTACCGGCCCGGTTCCGCCTCGTTGTCGCGGACGACGCTGCCGTCCGCGCGGTGGGTGTAGACGCCGTCGCGACCGCCCAGGAACGTCGAGTCCTCCACGACGCTCGCCGCGCCGATGAGCACGACGCCCATAAATCCCTCGCGGGCCGTCTCGGCCCCCTCGACAGACACGTTCCGGATCACGGAGTCGGGGCTCTCGCGGACGACGACGCCGCTCGCGGGCGTGTCGACCGCGACGTTCGAGACCGACGCGCCGGCCGCGCCGTCGAGAACGACGCCCGCGTCGCCGTAGCCGTAGGCCAACTGGACTGTCGTGTCCCAATCCGCCGAGTCGTTCCGGAGGTCGCGGCCGCGGCTCCCGACGTCGCCGACGCCCTCGATCCGGAGGTTGGAGACGGCCGCCTCGTCCGCTCGGACGTAGAGCACGCTGCGGTTGCCGTCGCCGCGGAGCACCGTCTCGGCACCGGCACCGGCGAGCGTGACCGAGCGGTTCACCACCACGCGGTCGACATCGTAGGTGCCCGGTGGAACGTAGACGGTCGTGTTCGACGGTGCGGCGTCAAGCGCCGCCGACACCGTCGGTTCGCTCGCGGCGTCTCGTGGAACGTCGAGCGGGACCGACCCGTCTGTCGGTGCTCGCTCGGCGAGGGACGCGGCGTCGGCACCGACGACAACGCTCACGGGTCGCTGCCGGTGGGCTTCGACGTCCGCGACGGTGTCGTTCGCCCAGGCGTGCCGGTCAGCGACGCTCGCCTCGAACCCCGCCAGTTTCTCCGGGAGCGGGTCCCCGACCCGGGATTGCAACGACTCCCAGTCGACGACCTCGCCCCCGTGCGCCGCGGCGAAGTCCTCGGCGTCAGCCCGGTCGGAAAAGGCGACCGTCACGGTTCCCGAGGGAATCGCGGCGTCGCTGCCGACGACGTAGAACGCGGTGTCGGCGGGCGTCCAGCCGACGGCCCGCCCGCGTTCGGGGACGACGAACCCCTCGTCGGTCAGGGTCGGTTCGATCGTCGAGAAGTCGGAGACGTACACCGCCAGCGGGTCGCCGAACTGTCGCCGGGCGCCCGAATCGCCGAGTTCGCTCACGGCCGTCTCGATGCCCACGTAGCCGACGACGTACCGATAGCCCGAGTAGAACACCTCGACCCGCGGGAGGACGAACCCCTCGTCGTCGGCGCGGCGGGCGTCGACGCCGGTCCCGCCCATATTCACCGTGTCCGCGAAATCGACGGGGCGCAGCGACTCGCCGCTGGCGGGCGTCAGCAGGAACGAGAGACTCGCGGCGACCAGCGCGAGGCTCACGAACACGGTCAGCCAACGGGTGCCGGTCGGCGAGAGGAGCGCCATCACATCCCGAGACCGGCGACCACTTCGGGCGTGACGCCGTCGTGACCGGTGAGCGAGCCGCCGAACTCCGACTGGAAGGACTCGGCGTCGGCCTCGTCCCCGAACCCGATCAGATCACGTCCCATCGTCCCCTTGACGTCGGAGTCGACGACGAACGTCACGTCCGTCACGGGCGCGAACGACGACGCCTCGTAGTGTCTCGTGATCAGCGTGTCGCCGCCGTCTTCGAACGTCTCGTAGTCGACTGCGGAGTAGTCGGTGACGTAGAAGGCGACGTCTTCCCAGCCCTCCTCGTCGCGTTCGAACTCGTACTGATACGCCTCCCAAGTGCTGTCGAAGCGAGCCGGGTTCTCGTGGCCCTCGGGTTCCTGGTCGGCGTAGAAGATCTCCGCGCTCGGACCCGGATGCTGTCGGATCGTCATCCCGCAGACGTCGCAGGTGGCGTCTTCGGGGATCGTAATCGCCGCGGGGGCGTCGTCGCTTCCGTCTCCGCCCCCTCCATTGCCGCCCAGGCAGCCGCTCAGCGATCCCACGAGCATTCCGGTGCCCGCGAGCAACACGGGCCGACGACCGATCGGTCGCGCTTCCGTGGACTCGTCGGCGTTCCCCGGTCGTTCGCTATCCATACACGACACTAGGGCACTGCCGGTAAAAACGACCCGGGCCGTTCCTGCCGACTGAGATCCAGCGCAACCGTTTGTATCTGCGGGAGGCCGCTGCAGTCGTTCGATTACTTCCGGCGAACGGGACGCAGTCGCACAGATTTATCATCCGGTGTTCGAATAATAAGGACGAATATGACTGACGGAGAAGGAGACGGAGAACTCGAGGCGCGACTGGTGGAACAGGAGACCTTCGAGCCGAGCGAGGAGTTCGTCGAGCAGGCGAACGTCTCCGACGAGTCGATCTACGAGGAGTTCGAGGAGGACTGGCCCCGCTCGTGGACGCGCGCGGCGGATCTGCTCGACTGGGAGACCGAGTACAGCCAGGTGCTCGACGAGTCGAACGGACCGTTCTACGAGTGGTTCGCCGACGGGACGCTGAACGCCTCGTACAACTGCGTGGACCGACACGTCGAGAGCGGCGACAAGAACCGCGTCGCGATCAAGTGGGAGGGCGAACACGGCGAGACGCGGACCTACACGTATCAGGATCTTTATCGCGAAGTCAACGAGTTCGCGGCGAGCCTGCGTGACCTCGGCGTCGAGGAGGACGACGTCGTGACGCTCTATATGCCGATGGTCCCGGAGCTCCCGATCGCGATGCTCGCCTGCGCCCGCATCGGCGCACCGCACTCCGTCGTCTTCGCGGGGTTCTCGGCCGACGCGCTCGCGACGCGGATGAACTCCGCCGACTCCCGGTATCTGGTAACGTGCGACGGCTACTACCGCCGCGGCGACGCTCTCGACCATCTCGCGAAGGCGAACGAAGGGCTCGACGGCGTCGACCACGGCGTCGACGCGACGGTCGTCGTCGACCGCCTCGGCGACGACGGCTTCGGACACGACCTGAAAGGCAACCAGCACGACTGGGACGACCTGATGGCAGAGCACCAGGGCGCCCGCGTCGATCCCGTCGAACGCGACGCGGAGGACATGCTCTTCCTGATGTACACATCGGGGACGACCGGCGAACCGAAGGGCGTGAAACACACGACGGGCGGCTACCTCGCGTATACGACGTGGACTTCCCACGCCGTCCTCGATCTGGAACCCGAAGACACCTACTGGTGCTCGGCGGACATCGGCTGGATCACGGGGCACTCCTACATCGTCTACGGGCCGCTGTCGCTCGGGACCACGACGGTGATGTACGAGGGGACGCCCGACTTCCCCGAGCGGGATCGCCTCTGGGAGATCGTCGAGAAGTACGCCGTCGACGTGTTCTACACCGCGCCGACGGCGATCCGCGCCTTCATGAAGTGGGGCTCGAAGTACCCCGAGCGACACGACCTCTCCAGTCTCCGACTCCTCGGGACGGTCGGCGAGCCGATCAACCCCCGCGCGTGGAAGTGGTACTACCAGCACATCGGCGACGAGCAGTGCCCGATCGTCGACACCTGGTGGCAGACCGAAACTGGCGGAATGATGGTGACGACGCTGCCCGGCGTCGGCACGATGAAGCCCGGGTCCGCCGGGCCGCCGCTCCCGGGAATCGACGCCACGGTCGTCGACACCGCTGGTGAGGAAGTCGAGGCCGGCCGCGCGGGCTATCTCACCGTCGAGAAGCCGTGGCCGGGGATGTTGCGGACGCTGTATCAGAACGACGAGCGGTTCGTCGACGAGTACTGGCGAGAGTACTCCGATCCCGACGCCGACGAGTGGGTGTACTTCCCGGAGGACGGCGCGAAGATCGACGACGACGGCTACATCACCATCCTGGGCCGCGTCGACGACGTGCTCAACGTCTCAGGGCACCGCCTGGGCACGATGGAGATCGAGTCGGCCATCGTCGGCGTCGAGGGCGTCGCCGAAGCGGCGGTCGTCGGCGGCGAGCACGAAGTGAAGGGCGAGGCAGTCTACGCCTACGTCATCCTCGAGGAGGGTCAGGACGGGACCGACGAGATGCGTGACGCGATCATCGCGGGCGTCGAGGACGCCATCGGCCCGATCGCCCGTCCCGAACAGGTGATCTTCACGCCCGAACTGCCGAAGACGCGGTCTGGAAAGATTATGCGTCGCCTGCTCGAAGAGATCGCCAACGGCGAGGAACTCGGCGACACGACGACGCTCCGGAATCCCGACATCGTGACGGAGATTCAGGGGAAAGTGCAACACTAGACACCCACTTTTTCCGCGGTGGGCTTCCTCGCTCGCTGCGCTCGCTGCGGGAACTCACCGCGGAAAAACCTGTCTTGCTGAGCGAAGCGAAGCAAGGCTCGTGAGACGCTTCGCGTCTCACGGCGGAGGAAAAAATGCCGCTCGCTCGGCCTCCGACCTCGCTCGCGGTACATCTCTTGGAAACTAAGATGGGTCGACTGTTCGAGGCCGTCGACCGCACGACCATTTTCGGTGAGTCAGCCGCTCAGTATACTATGCGTGATAATCGAGCGGAGCGCTACTAGTTCACGCGTCGTAGCCGTTCCGTCTGAGTGCCTCTGCCAACTCGCCGTCAGGGTCAGCCGTAAACTCGACCAGCGACGACTCTGGTCTCGTTGTCGTATATAGTTCAGAGTCGATGTTGTCGGGGATTTCGTTCGCGTGCGTCTTGTCTACGACCGCAACTGATATTTTTGGTTTCATATCGGTGTCTTTTGATTCGCTCATTACCTGATGGTACGGGAGAGAGACGTTTGTCCTTTCGCATTCGAGTGTTCTTTACGACAACAGCGCTCGGCGGGGGAGCCATAATAACGGCACATTATCGCACAACCTGTACCGAACGGCCGTGAGCCGAGCGAGATTTTCAGCCACACTAAATGGTGCGTAAGGACGGGCGACATAGCGAGTGGGTTCCCACAGCGAGCGCAGCGAGCGAGGAAACCCACCGCGCAAAAAGGTGGGTTTTACAGATACGCGGCGTCCCAGCGGACGGGTTTCCGCCGGTTCCCGCAGTCGTTGCACTCCAGTCGCTCCATCGTGTCGATCGCGATGTCGAAGCTCTCGTCGGCACCGCACAGCCACCCGTATCGCTCCGTCCGTTCCTCGTCGAGGTAGACGGCGAAGAACGGCGCGTCCGAGCCCCGCATCGACTCGTCGTAGGCGACGTAGACGGTCGTCCCGTCGTCGGTCTGTCGGCGGCTGAGTCCGGTCTCGGTCTCCTCTTCGTCGTCGAGGAACGTGGTGTACACCCGCTCGGAGAACGTTTCGCCTCGGATATCGACGGTCCGTTCGCCGACCTCGCTGAACCCTTGTTCGTCGTAGAATGCGACGCCCTCTTCGTTCTCGGTGAGGACGCGGCCTTCGAGTCGGTCGACGCCGGACGCGACGAGTTCCTGTCTGAGCCGCGCGAGCAGTTGCGACCCGATACCGCCGCCGCGGTGTTCGGGGACGACGTGGAGCCAGTCAAGATAGCCTACCCGCTCTCTCCCGTCCGCGATCTCGCTCTGGGCGAATCCCACGACGGAACCGTCTTCGACGGCGAGGACGAAGACCTCCCGCTCGTCGGCGAGCGCCTCGGTCAATCGATCGGTGCTGTACCATTTGTCGACGGCCGCCGTGATCGTCTCCTCGTCGATGGCGTGCCCGTACGAGGCGCTGAGCGACTCGGTCGCGACTCTTCGAATCTCGGCGATGTCTCCAGTCGTTGCGTCTCGGACGTCCATACCCCCAATTCGTCGTCCCACTACTTGACGTTCGGGGGCCGTATATACTGGTTCCCAATAAGGACTAGCTTCGAATCGGCGTATTTGTGTCCGACCGTCACACCGGCTGTCGATCGACGGCCGTCGGTGGAGTCGGTCCCAATCCAACTGGCAGGCCGACGGCGTGGGACCACGGCGGTGGCAGACTCCCTCCGATTGGGTCTGCTACGGGGTTGTGGCTGTCGGCTTGCACTCCCTATAAGTGAACTCCGAATAATGATGACGTATGGGGACCAACGAGAACACCGAGACAGCCGAACGGGAGCCCGAAGAGGCGGCCCAGCGGGTGAACTTCTCGGTGAACGTCGAGGACGGGGCGACCGTGATCACGATGCGCGGCGACCGCGACACCGCCGTGATCGTCCGTTCGGCGTCGGGCGAGCGGATCTACCTCCCGCCGGAGGACTTCCAGCGGGAGGCCGAACCGAAGACCGACAGCCCGTATCAGGCGGCCCACGACGAGAGCCCGTACCGCGGAACACAGCGGGAGAGTCCGTACCAGGGCGCCGAGAGCGACAGCCCGTATCAAGCGGCCAGACAGAGTCTGCCGAGCGAGGGCCTGGTCCCGACGGCCGACGGCTACCGGATCCGACACCCCGAACCGGTGACCGACGTTCGCGTCTTGCGATGAATTTCACGGGGTGTGGGATTCGCCGGTGCGTTCCTCCCCTCCGTGCGGCGTCGACGCTTCATCATACTTACTCTCGTCTCGTACCGCCGAGCGCCGTCGGCGGTGACGCTCGGCGGGATAAAGCGAGCGTAATCAGTATCAGACGACCCGCTCGTAGAACGAGATCGTCTCGTCGACGACTTCGTCCCACGTGATGGGGTCGTACTCCGGGGCGCCGTCGAGCGCGAGTCCCCGCTCGATCCCCGTGGCTATCGACGTCGAGTCCGGCGTCACCTCGACGACGCAGTCGTCCGAGAGCACCTCGTTGACGCCGCTCCTCGTGGCGACGACCCGCGTCCCCGCCGAGAGCGCCTCCGTGATCGTGATCCCGAAGGGCTCGGCCAGCGAGGGCGAGACGAACAGGTCCGCCGAGGCGTAGTAGTCGCCGAGTTCCTCCTCGGGCACGTACCCGACCCATTCGATGCTGTCGTCGACGTCGAGCAGTTCCGCGAAGCGCTTCAGTTGGTCGGTCAGATGCCCCGAGCCGCCCATCACGAGCGTGACGTCGTCGCGCCGGAGTTTCTCCATCGCGTACACGAGGTGTGCGATGCCCTTCTGGTCGGTGTGACGGCCGACGAAGAACAGCATCTCGCCGTCGATGCCGAGTTCCGCTTTGTAGTCCCGTCCGGTCGTCTCACACTCCGAGAAGCCGTTGTAGATCACCTCACAGTCGCCGCCGTACTGCTCTTTCACGTCGCCCGCGGTGAGTTCGCTGACCGCGATGAGATGGTCCGCGCGGTCGGCGAGCCGCCGCTCGGTTTCGACCTCTCGCTTCGGCGGGTCGATGTTGCGATCCGCCGACAGCGAGTGGAACGTGGTCACCCACTCGACGTCCGTGTTCGACTTCGCGCGCGACCCGGGACCGTAGCCGAACCAGTCGTGTGTGTGGATAACGTCGGCGTCCTCGGCTCGTTCGGCGAACGTCGAACTCATCCGACCGACGCGGGTGATGATGTCACCGTCGCCCGTCGGCACGCCGATGATCCCGTCTCGATCCGCGGGCGCGTACTCGGCCGGGAGCACGAGCTCGACGTCGAGGCCCCGGTCCCGCATTCCGTCGAACAGTTCCCCGACGTGGGTGTCGAGCCCGCCGCTCACGTTCGGCGGAAACCCCCACCCGAGCATTAGGACTTTCGGCGACATCGTGGTTCGATAGACCAGGTTCGTGTACATAAGTTCTATCCGTATTTCCGTCATAGTTCCTCTCTTCGTGGGCGTGTCACACCGAAATCCGCTTGACACCTCCGCGCGAACACCGCACTATGCACGTGGTCGTCAACGCCGCCGCGAGCGCGGACGGAAAGCTGTCGACGCGTCGGCGCGAACAGGTCGAGATCAGTGGCTCCGACGATTTCGCGCGGGTCGACCGGCTCCGCGCGACGAGCGACGCCGTGCTGGTCGGCGTCGGGACGGTGCTCGCCGACGACCCGCACCTGACGCTCGACGACCCGAGCCGTCGCCAAGAGCGCGAGGCCCGCGGCGACCCGAGGAACCCCGCCCGCGTCGTCGTCGATTCCAGCGGCCGCACCCCGCTCGATGCCCGAATCCTCGACGACGAGGCGACCACGTACGTCGTGGTCGCAGACGAGACGACAGCGACCCGCAAAGCCGCGCTCGAAGACGCGGGGGCCGAGGTGCTCGTCGCCGGCGACGAGCAGGTGTCGCTGCCCGAGGCACTCGCGAAACTCGACGAGCGCGGCGTCGACGACCTGATGGTCGAAGGAGGAGGTGAAATCATCTACTCGCTGTTCGCGGCCGGTCTCGTCGACGAACTCTCGCTGTACGTGGGATCGCTCGTCATCGGCGGTCGAGACGCACCGACAGTCGCGGACGGGCCGGGATTCGTCGAATCCTTCCCCCGGCTGTCGCTGCGTGAAGTCACGCACATCGATGACGGCGTGCTCCTCCAGTACGACGTTATGGGACGGCCTGAAGAGCAGTAATCACCGAATAGATGCGCAACGACCGCATTAACCGCAAGGGACGTCGAATCGCTGACCGCCTGCAGTCGGCCGTTCGGACGAATAATCGGTCACAAACGCCGCCGGAGACGGTCGTGCGACGAGCGCCCCAACCCTCGAAATAGGTAAGAGGCTGCCGCCAATAGAACCCGGTATGAGTACACCCGAAGCGACCGGCGCGCCGATCCACGTCGAGGGCGCAGACCACCTCGAAGAACTCCTCGCCGACCACGACGTCGTTCTCGTCGACTACTACGCGGACTGGTGCGGCCCGTGCAAGATGCTTGAACCGACCGTCGAGGAGATCGCGGCGGAAACCGACGCGGCCGTCCTGAAGGTCGATATCGACGAACACCAGGACATCGCTCGCGACGCCGGCGTCCGCTCGGTTCCGACGCTGGAGTTCTACAAGGACGGGGAAGCCGCCGAACGCGTCGTCGGCGTCCAGGACAAGAGCGACCTGTTGGCCGTCATCGAACAGCTGTCGGGCTGATCCGACGGTTCACACGAGCGGTACCGAGCAGCGGGCAGTCCGGACTCTGCGACAGCCGCGCCCGGATCAGGCAGACCGTTCGTTCGGAAGTTGTGCCACTTCGATGTCGTGGCCGGTCGACGACCGGTGTTCGTCGACTCGCTCTTCGGCGTCGGAAGCGCGCTCGGAGACGGACTCCGTCGGGCAGTCGTGACAGACGACGTGGTAGAGGTATTCTTCGTTCGCGTCCGAATCTGCATCGAAGACCTGCGACATACCCACACGGTCACCATCCGGTGGCTTAGTTAATCGCGAGTTAGCGTCGTCGAGTGAGACCGAAAGCGATCATTAATATCATATTTTTACGTTCTGTCACGAAATAGAAAACGTATGTATCCCGTTGTCCGGTCGGATTAGGTCCCGGCCACCGCCCGATTCGAGACGCCCGTCGGGGGACGGCAGTCGGTACTCTCGCCGCCGGGGAAACGGGGAGGGCTTTTTACCACAGAGGAAGAAAATAGCGGTATGATCTCACTTGACGAGGCCGTGACGGCGCGACTCGAATCCCACGGCGAGCGGTTCGAGGTACTGGTCGATCCCGACGCCGCTCTCTCGATCAAGCGTGGCGAGTTCGAGGGAGAATTGGAGGACGTGATCGCCGCCGAGGACGTCTTCGAGGACGCCTCTCGGGGCGACCGGCCCGCCGAGGAGGATCTGGAGACGGTGTTCGGGACCACGGATCCGCTGGAGATCATCCCCGAGGTCGTCCGCCGCGGGGAGATCCAAATCACGGCCGAACAGCGCCGAGAGATGCAGGAACAGAAGCGCAAGAACCTGATCAACCGCATCGCTCGCAACGCGGTGAACCCCCAGATGGACAACGCGCCGCACCCGCCGGAGCGGATCGAGCGCGCGCTCGAAGAGGCCGGGTTCCGGGTCGATCCGATGGAACCCGTCGAGTCGCAGGTCGACGACGCCCTCGACGCGCTCCGGCCGGTGATCCCGATCCGGTTCGACGAGGTGACCGTTGCGGTGCAGATTCCGCCGGAGTACGCCGGCAAGACACAGGCGCAGGTCCGGGAGTACGGAGACCTCGAACGCGAGGAGTGGCAGCCCGATGGCTCGTGGGTCGGCGTCGTGACGTTCCCGGCCGGAATGCAGAACGACTTCTACGATATGGTGAACGAACACACCTCCGGCGAGGCCGAGACGCGGATCCTCAAGGACAAAGACGAACTCAGCACGCGCTAGACCGACGCGACGGCGGACCCGAAACTATCCTTTCTTGAACCCGACCAGGAAGCCGCCGGTGAACCCCGCCGAGATCGACAGCGTCGAGAGGATCGTCGAGATCCAGTCCGGCGGCGTCCCGTCGGCCGCTCCCTGCGTGGTTTTCACGAGACCCGCCGAGAGTCGTTCCCAGTCGACGGTGAGGATGCCGCGGGACTCGAGGAACTTGAAGAGCGCCAGTTCGAGGCCGACGATGATCGCGATGATCTTCGCGACCTTCTTCGCCGCGAATCCGATGATCCCGCCGATGACCGCCCCGCTCCCGAATTCGAGGCCGAGTTGCGTCGGATCCAGCGACAGTTGCAACGGGTCGAACATACCCGAAATCCTCCCCCGCGGTATAAGTCGTTTGTGGGGTTAAACCCGGACCGTAGCGGTGAGCGTCTGCCGGTCCGGCGTCGGTCGGTCGCCGCTGTGAGGGTCGTTCCGAGTCGCCTCAGTCGTCAGTGGGGGACGTCCCGGAAAGCGACCCGCTCGCGCCGACGGAGACGATCGACTCGTTCGCGGCCACCCACCGGAGGAGCAGGAAGGAGAACACGTACTTGGCGAGGATGTCGAGTCCGGAGTACCCCCACGACGTGAGGCCCACCGACTGGACGAGCGCCAGTCCCTCGACCCCGACCGCCCAGATGATCGGATACCCGAGCCACAGGACGACGGTCAACAGCCTGAGCGTGTCGAAGATTTCACCCGTTCCGGCGTCGGCCGCCGCCTTCGGCCACGTCGTCAACAGGGCGTACAGGACGACGAGGAAGAACGTACAGCTGACCACGTAGAACAGCCAGCGGAAGAGGACCGAAGAGGTGGTCAGCGCGGCCGCGAGGCCGGTCACACACATCCCGATGTCGGCCGCGATGACGGTGAACAGACTCCCCGTGTCGACGTCGGCCAGCAGTCCGAGCGCGAGCAGGATCATCGGCGTCGAGAGCGCCCACGTGAGATAGCGCCCCCACTGGCTCATCACCTCTTCTCCGGCGAGAGCGTGTCCGGCGGGCATCTCGATGAACCCGACGGTGAGCCCGGACAGGAGCCCGAGGTAACTCGAGATCGATACGAGCGGAATCATCAGCGTCGCCCCCCAGATCAGGCGAGCGCGCTGCGAGGTGACGTTCCGACCCATATACACGAAGAGCACGATCGAAAGGCCGGCCAGCGCGATATTCACCCACAGCGAGGAACTGAGCAGCGCGTCCCCCTGGATCTGCGAGAACGCATCGCTCTGTGTCGCCTGCAGTAGCACGGCTGTCGCATCTACGGTGCTTTGCGGTAGCATACCCTATTGATATGTCTCAATACGATAAAAATCTTTTAGCAGATCGTCACTTTGCGTTCTCCAAAATAATAGATCGTTTGGCAACCCTGTCGTGCGACCGCCGGCCGCTTCGAGGCGGTTGCAGACACGCGATCGCATACCGTCGGGGACTGAACCGAAACGGCCGCCGTCTCGACTCGGCCAGTGGCTCTAGCTGGCTCCGTCGAGACCGCGCGAGTTTCGAGCACGTTTCGATATCGGTCACTCCATCGTGACGAGCCCCTCGGTGGAGTTGAAGTGAACGCGGCGGTCCTCGCTGACAGTGAGACTGACCCGCGCCAGCGTCACCTCACCGGCCGGTCGGTCGATCTCGACGATCGAGCCACGAGTTGTGAGGTCGTCCGTCTGGATCCACGGATCCGTGTAGTAGCCGTGCAGACGAACCCCGTTCGCAGTTTCCTCGACGCGCGCCCACCGATGTTCGACGGAGCCGGATCCGTACCCGGTTTCGACGGCGACGAGCACGGATTCGGTGAAGTCCACGCTCGACAGACGCTGCCGCGCGGTTTCATCGACGGCGTCGAGATCGAGCAACGTATCCCGGGTCGCTTCGTCCGTGATGAGCGTCACCCAGTACAGCTCCCCCTCCGGGTCGCGGTGGCGCATCGGCGGGCGCGCCCCACCGCGACGCGCGACGGTCGTGAAATCGAGCGACGGCGTCGTCGCGATGGTCTCGCCGAGGTACTCTGCGTTCCAGTCGCCGCTCTCGCTCGGGTCCGCGGGCGTCTGCGGGCGTTCGATGGCCTGTGGCGGCGTATCGACTCTCGGGTCGGCCGTGACGACCTCGGTATGCGGGTAGGCGATCGGCGTGAATTCGACCGTGACGTCGCCGCTGTCGGTGTACCTGATTTCGACGTACCCGTCCACCCGCTGCGGCGTCCGCTCGACGTCGAACGCGACCTCTTTCAACACGGTCGTGTCGCCGACGGCGACCTGGACCGCGCGGGTCGTGCCCGGTCGTCCGATCCGCGGGAGCAACGCGGAGCCGCTCGGTCCGACGGTTCGCTCCTTCTCCAGGAGCACAGTCCCGTCGGTATCGGTGATTGTGACGGCGAACGATCTCGGCACAGACGTGTCGTTATGGAGGAGCCCGTCGATCGAGCGGCCTCCGGCGCCACGGTCGGTCGACCTCCCGGTTTCCGCTTCCGCCGGCCCGGAACCCGACTCCGTCGTGTCGGTGGTCGATCCCGTGGGTGTCGGTTCGGCGTCGGACTGAAAACAGCCGACGAGCGGCGCGGTGAGGGCGGCACCGGTAGCCGCGAGATACCTGCGACGATTCATCCCACCGTGACAGACTCCGGCCGGTAGTAAGTGCCTTCGGGGGACCGCCACGCTGAGAGGCGCAACATACAACCCATACGACGCGAAAGGGGTTCCAACGAACGTATGGACGAACGCGACATCCGCCTGTTGAAGGCCATCTCGGACCTCGGGACCGGGAGCCCCGAGCGCCTGCACGAGGAGACCGACATTCCCGTGTCGACGATCCACTACCGGCTGAACAACCTCAGAGAGGCCGGCATCGTCGAAAACGACCTCTACGACATCGACCTGGAGAAGGTCGGCCTCGGCGTGACGGTGTTCGTCGAGTTGCTCACCGATTACCACGGCTCGCACCACGACTTCGAGGAGAAGATCCTCGCGGTCGAGGGCGTCTCGCAGGCGTACTTTACGATGGGCGAGACCGACTTCGTCGTCGTCGCACATCTCCCCGATCAGGAGATGGTCGAACGGCTCATCACCGACCTCGAAACCATCGAGGAGGTCCGCCGGACGAATTCGACGTTCGTCGTCTCGACGCTCAGGCACAGCACTCGCCCGCTGCAGAACTACGACATCGAGACGCTCCTCGAGGAACTGAGCGACGACTGAGTCGGCGTCGTTTCGCGAGACCTCTCTACGATTCAAACCTCGCCGAGTTCCGGCGCTCCGCTCGCGACGTTGCTCGCGGAGTATGGACGGGCCGGACGCGATTTGAACCGGAGCCAGACGGTCCGGGCGTGCGGCCCTCCGGACCGTTCCGGGCTGCGACTGGCAGGGCTGCAAATCGCGTCGTTGCCACTTCGTTGCTCACTGTCGTTCGCAACAGAGCGGGCCGGACGCGATTTGAACGCGCGACCGTCTGATTAAGAGTCAGACGCTCTGCCGGACTGAGCTACCGGCCCACTGCATCCGACCGTTTCGGTGGCGCGATTAAAGATGTTTCCTTTCGCTGGGGCGGGCGTCACCGACTCCCACGAACGATTTCGGCGCGAACGAGCGATGCGGAGACACCCGCTGCACCCCGAGGGTCCCCGGCCAAACGAGTGCTGTTAAGTGTCGTCCGACGCGAGGTACGCTAAGAATGAGCGCTGGGGTCACAATCTCTTCGATGTCCACGTACGCCATCCTCGGGTGCGGGAGCGTGGGGTACGCCGTGGCCGAGGACCTCGTCGAGGAGGGGAAAGACGTCCTCATCCTCGACAAAGACGAGAGTCGCGTCGAATCTCTCCGCGATCAGGATCTGAACGCCCAGCAGACCGATATCGCCGACACGGACGTCGCGGACGCCGTCGCAGACCGGGACGTCATCCTGATTCTCGCCTCGGACGTCGAGGCCAACAAGGCGGCCGTCGAGGCGATCCGCGGCCGGGGCGGCGACCAGTTCATCGTGGTCCGAGCCTCCGATCCCGTCTCCGAGGACGAGCTCGCCGAACTGGGCGCGGACGTCGTGATCAACCCCTCGGAGGTCATCGCCGACTCCGCGTTGCGCTCGCTGGAGTCCGGCGAACTCGAGTACAAGGCGCGGCAGCTCGCCGAGGTACTCGAAGGGGCCTCGGAGGGCCTTGCGGTGCTCACTCACGACAACCCCGACCCCGACTCGATCGCCTCGGCGGTCGCGCTGCAGGCGATCGCCAGGGAGCACGGGGTCGACGCCGTCATCAACTACGACGGCGAGATCGGCCACCAGGAGAACCGCGCGTTCGTCAACCTCCTCGGGATCGAACTCGTCCCGCTGTCGGAGGGCAAACCGCTCTCGGAGTACGGCGCGGTCGCGCTGGTCGACCACATGAAGTCCGGCGACCCCGACATCGACGCCGAAGTCGACATCTTCATCGACCACTACGAGCCCGAAGAGGGGATCGAGGCGGCGTTCACCGACGTCCGCCCGAACGTGTCCTCGACGTCGACGATCCTCACGAAGTACCTCCAGGAGTTCGACCTCTCGCCGAGCGAGGCGGTCGCCACGGCGCTCCTGTATGGAATCCGCTCGGAGACGCTGGACTTCAAGCGGGAGACGACGCCGGCAGACCTCACCGCGGCGGCGTACCTCTACCCGTTCGCCGACCACGACACCCTCGAACAGGTCGAGTCGCCGTCGATGTCCCCGGAGACGCTCGACGTGCTCGCGGAGGCGATTCAAAACCGGGAGGTCCAGGGCAGCCACCTCGTCTCGAACGCGGGCTTCATCCGCGACCGCGACGCGCTCGGCCAGGCCGCACAGCACTTGCTGAAACTGGAAGGCATCACGACGACGGCCGTCTTCGGGATCGCGGACGACCAGATCTTCCTCTCGGCGCGCTCGAAGGACATCCGGATGAACATCGGGAAGATCCTCCAGGATGCCTTCTCCGAGATCGGCGAGACCGGCGGCCACTCCACCCAGGGCGACGTCGAGATCCCGCTCGGGATCTTCACGGGGATCGAGACGAGCGACGACAACCGCGACACGCTGTTGCAACTCACGGAAGAGGCCGTCCGGAAGAAGCTTTTCCAGGCGATGGGCGTCGATAGCTCCGAGAGCGGCAACGGAAGCTGAGACCCGAGTTCGACATCAGTGCGCTGTGCGACCCCCGAGGATATGTGTTCACCCGCCGTAGGCCACCTATGCACCCCTCACACGTGCTTGTCCCGCTCGACGGGTCGCCGTTGGCGGACGATGCGCTCGTCCACGCTCTCGACGTGTTCGACTGTCCGATTACCGTCCTGAACGTGGTGACGCCCGCCGACGCGGGGATGATCGAAGGGGGAATTCTCGACCCCGACGAGGACCGCCGCGAGAGCGCTCGCGACCGCGCAGACCGGATCGTCGACCGAGCGATCGCGACGGCCGACGCGGTCGATCGCTCGATCGAAACGGCGGTCGAGACCGGCGATCCGGCCGAGACGATCCTGGCGTACGTCGACGAGCACGGCGTCGACCACGTCGTGATGGGCGGGCACGGGGGCGAGCAAAACGGGGTCGCCAGTCGGTTGCTCGGGACGGTGGCGACGAGCGTGGTGGGGAAAGCTCCCGTGACAGTGACCGTCGTCCGCTGAGGTCACTGTCCACCGAGCACCGCGCCGAGCGCCCTGTAGAGACCGAACCCGACGGTGATCGAGGCGACGAGCGTGATGAGCCAGAAGGCGACCGTGACCCCGATCTTCCGGCGCGAAACGCCCGCGGAGCCGCCGGCCAGACCGCCGCCGATGACGCCCGAGATGATGATGTTGTTGAACGAGATCGGGATACCCAGCGCGATTGCCAGTTGGGCGATGATGAAGCCGGGAACCAATGCGGCGATGGAGCGTCTGACGCCGAGTTGTGCGTACTCGCGGGAAGTCGCCTGCAGGAGTCTGGGCGCACCCATCCACGCACCGCCGAGGATGCCGGCCGCGCCGAGCGCGAGCAGGATGATCCCCGGCAGGCCGAGTTCGACGCCGTAAAGATTTTCCAGGGGCCCCGTCGCCAGCCCGACCTGACTGCCGCCGCTGGAGAAGGCGACGACGCTCCCGAGCAGGACGAGAAACGTCCGGATCCCCTTTTCCACCGACTGCTGTGTTCGCCGACGGATGAACCGGAAACTCACGGCGGCCGCGGTCAGCGTCACCAGGACGACCACGGGATCGAGACCCGCGAGGGTCGGTGTTCCGACCTGCCTCGCGAGAAACCCGGCGAGAGAGCTCTGCGTCGCGTCGGGTGGCGAGGGAACGACCGCCAGTTGGACGTTCGCGATGATCGCACCGACGACGGCCGCCAGGAGCGGGACGCCGACCGTTTCCGGGATGTCGTCGCGTCGGAGGATCGTCGCGGTGAGGTACGCGAGGCCGCCGGACACCGGCGGGACGAGCGCCCAGAAGGTCGCGATCCTCCGGTAGGTGTCGATCGCGGGATCGCCGCCGAGCGAGAGGCCGACACCGACCATCGCGCCGGTGGTCGCGAACGCCGCGGGGACCGGATAGCCGCTGTAGACGCCGAAGGCCATAAATCCGGCCGCTGTCAGTAACCCGGCCGTGGCCGCCAGCGACGTGATCTGGACGCCGTCGATGAGGCCCGCACCGACCGTCTCGGAGATAGCCCCGCCTTGGGTCAGCGCGCCGAGCGCCGCGAGGATCCCGATGAGGAATGCCGCCCGCATTGTCGAGATGGCGTTGGCACCGATCGCGGGGGCGAACGGCGGAGAGTTGCTGTTGGCGCCGAGCGCCCACGCCGTGACGAGACTCGTGAGTGTCGCCAGCACGACGAGCGCCCAAAAGACGAGTCCCGGCACCCTCAGACGCCTCCGCGGACGGGCGTGACGAACATATCCGATACTTCTGCCAGCACCCGAATAAACGTTCGCCCGCGTCCGGAGAGACGGTTGTTACCGCTCCAGGCGATAGAATGAATACGTTCGCAGCGAAGGTACGACCACGTCGAACAGTGGCCAGTAGCCTGCTCCCCGTCGTGGCTCTGATCCTCGTCTCCGGGATCGGCGTCCAGTTGCTCGCGAGGCGGATCCGGATCCCGAGCGTGGTGTTTTACCTGGCGTTGGGGCTCCTGTTGGGACCCGAGGCACTCGGGTTCGTCACTGTCGACACCTTCGGCGACGGGTTGGAAACCGTCGTCGGCCTCAGCGTCGCGATCATCGTCTTCGACGGCGCGTTCGCGCTTCAATTCGATCGGATTCGGGAGGCGTCGACGACGTCGCTGCGACTAGTCACGATCGGCGCGGCCGTGATGTTCCTCGGCACGGCTGGCGCAGTCCGCGTGCTCGAGGGGGCGAGTTGGGAGATATCGCTCGTCGTCGGCGCGCTGCTCGTGGCGACTGGCCCGACCGTCATCACCCCGATTCTGGAGGTCGTCCGCGTCAGGGACCACGTCGCCGCGGCCCTGGAGACCGAAGGAATCATCAACGACGTGTCCGCGGCGATCGCTGCGGTCGTCATTTTCGAGACGATGCTGCTCGACGACATCGGGATCTCCGGCACGCTCCTGGCGTTCATCGAGCGGGCGGGCGTCGGAATCGCGGCCGGACTCTTGGCGACCGGACTCATCTACTTCCTCCTCCGATACGAACTCACGCCCGAAGGTGGCCCCCAGACGGCCCGGTTCCTGGTCTTCAGCGCGGCGATCGGTTCGTTCGCGCTCGCGGAGGCCGTCGCCGCCGAGGCGGGTATCGCCGCCGCGGCGACCGCCGGGGTCGCGCTCGGAAACCTGGAGTTGCCCCACCGCGAGACGATCGAAGAGTTCGCCCGCGACGCCACGCTGATCGTGCTGGCGTTCGTCTTCGTCTCGCTGGCGGCGCTGATCGACGTCGGTGCCATCGTCCAACTCGGCGTCGGCGGGATCGTCCTGGTCGCCGTGGTGGTTCTCCTCCTCCGACCGCTGGTGGCGTGGATCGCGACGGTCGGCGTCAGGCAGTTCAACCCCTCCGAACGCCTGTTTCTGGCCGCGATCGGGCCCCGAGGGATCATCCCCGCGAGCGTGGCGACGCTCTTCGCGATCGAACTGGCGACGGCGGGCAACCAGGCTGCCAGCCAGACCCTCCTCGGAACCGTGTTCGTCGTCATCGCGGCCACGGACGCGCTCGAAGCGGGCCTGGCGCGGCAGATCGGCGACGCCTTAGGAGTGACACCAATGCGCACGATAATCGTCGGCGGGGGCCGGGTCGGTCTGGCGCTCGCCACCCGACTGGAACAGCGCGGAGAGTTCGTCGTCCTGATCGAGGAGGACGAGAAACAGAAGCAGGCAGCGCGTGAGGCGGGCGTCACCGTCTTCGACGGCGACGGAACCGAGAGCGACACGCTCCGTGCGGCGGGGATCGACGAGGCAAAGATCGTCGTCGCGGTGACGGAGGACGACAACGTCAACCTCCTCGTCTGCCAGACCGCGCGTACGAAATTCGGGGTCGAAGACGTCTACGCGCGGGTGAACGACCCGCAGAATATGGCCGCCTTCGAGGCGCTCTCGGTCACCGCCGTCGACGCCCCGATGTCGACCGCCTTCGCGATCGACAACGAGATCGAGCGGCCCGAACTGGCCAACTGGATGTACGACGCCAGCGACGGCCACGACATCCAGGAGATCGAAATGACCGCCGAAGAGCTGGTCGGGAAGTCGGTCAGAGAGGTGAACGACCGGATTCCCGGCGGGTGTCTCATCGCCGAGATCGGTCAGAACGAGGAGGCGCACGTCCCCGACCCCGACGAAGTCCTCGAATACGGCGATCACCTCACGTTTCTCGGCGACGCCGCCGCCGTAGCCGAGGCCGTCAAGCGGTTCCATCCGCGGCGTTGAGGACCGGCCGGACATCGACGTTCGCCGTTCGCCGCCCGGTTACCGCGGACGCGACGACCACGGTTCGGGGCGGAGCCCGCTGGGCTTCCGAAGCGGATGTCCCGGCTGTCCGTCCTTCGTCGTGGTCAGCGCGAAGAGATCGACGTCGAGCAGGTCCGTCACTTCCCGGTCGCGGTCCCGGTACGATCCGTGGACGCCCCAGGCGGCGACGACTCTGTCCGCGTCCGATGCGATCGACTGGAGGTGCCGGTCGTTCTCCGGGCCGACGGGGTCCGGATGGCGCTTCAGTTCCGCGGGATCGGTGGCCCTGAGGGCGAAACAGTTCCCGATCACCACGCTTCCAAACCCCCACTCTCTCGCGAAGCGGACACAGGTCGAGACGGTCCTGTCGTTCTCGTCCTCGTCGGCTGTCGAGGGGTTGAGCGCGATGAACGCCACCGCGGGCAGTCTCTCGTCCCAGACCCGCCACAGTCGGTAGCGATACTCCCGGTCCTCGCCGAAGATCGCGCCTGCAGCGTCACTCCTCGAACCTTCGGCGGACGCCGTGTCGGCGGGACCTTCGACCACTACGCACTACGTATGAACGCTGGAAGCTTCAATCGCTGGATGGACCGAGTCGGCCGCACCCTTCGGCCGGCAGCGTCTTCGGTCGCTCGACCTCCAGTTCCCACGGACAGCTGGTCCGAGACTCGTCGACGGTCGCCGCCAGAGTTAATTCCGAGGGCCGAGAGGACCGCAGCGAATGACTGTCTGTGACACCTGTGGTCTCTCACCGGAACTCTGCGTCTGCGGTGCCATCTCCGAACAGGAACTCACCGTCGGGCGCGTGGACCGGAACGGGTGCTCGCAGGTCGTCGTGTGGGCGTTCGACGAGTCGACGACGGTGGATGCGGCCGAATCGACCGCCGACCTCGCTGCCGAGATGAGCGACGCGCTGGCGGCCGACGTCGAGCGCACGGCGGATCGGATGTACGTAACCGGGGCCTCGATCGAAGCGGTTCGCGCGGTCATCGACGAAGTCGAGGGGTACGGATCGGCCGAGGGGACCGGGCTGCCGCCCGACCGTCGCCTCGCGGACGTGGAAACGGTCGAACGGGCTCGTCGGGAGGCGTCCGAGGAGGCGGACCTCGCTCGGATGACCGGCTACGGTACCCCCGAGAAACTCCGAGCGCTCCTCGCGTTCGAGGACAGCGAGACCAATCGTCAGATCGCCGAGACGGTCGTGCACTGCGGGACCGGACCGATCGATGTCATCGTCGCGTGCCTGCCCGCACTCGCCGGCGACTCCGGGCGGGCGCTCACCCGCCGTCGACACACCCTGGAGACGCTCTGGAAGGAGGTAAACGCCGCAGACTCCGTCGAGGATCCCGCCACGATCGCAGAGGCAGTCGACCCGCTACTGGACGATCCGGACCCGGTCTGTCGACTGTACGCGGTGAAATCGATCACCGCACTGGCGGAGACCAGCGGCCGACCGATCGGTGAACAGATCGACCTTGAGACCCTGACCGACCGTCTCGACGACGATAACTCGATCAGTGAGGCGGCGGCGGAAGCACTCGATCGAATCGGAACCGAGTAACGAACGCCGCCAACGGTCGTAGTCAGCCGACGGGAACAGTCGGCGCGAGGCGGACGACCCGGTCGTCGCGGGTGGTCTCACGGGGGCGGGTCATCTCGAACATCTCGCTCGGTTCCGGATTCATCTCTGTCAGAAGTACGGTCGCGACGGCGCATTTCGACCCCCGGCAGACACGGAAGCCCCGTAACGTTACGCGGGCCGCGGTTACCGTTCGGATGCTCCCGCGTTCCCGGGGTGACGTTCGAACGCCGATCGGACGGCGTCTGTGGGATCAAGGTCGTTGAGTTCGCTCTCGACGTTGACGGCGGCGTACGCCTCGCCTCCGGCGGGCGTCTTCTTGAGGACGTTGACGTGGTAGAGGTACGAGAGTCGAACGAGCCATCGGGCGTGGTCGTAGTCGTCAGGACGTTCGATGGAGAAAGTCGTCCATCCGGATTCATCGAGTATGTGATGGGCACCCGTCTGGCCCTCCTGAACGAGTACATCACGGAGCGCGCGGAGATAGGCGACATCGAGCATTCCCCACGGGTGGACGTGGCCGATTTCGCGCGGTCCAACGCGCCACTCGGTTCCGCCGAACCGGTGTTCGCCGGTCGTGACGGCAGTCCAGGAGTCCACATCTCCGATGGGCTTTTCGACTGTCGATTCGATCTCCGCGCTGCGAGAACCTGCCACACGAGCGGTACGTTCCCGACAGAAATGACTCGTTCGCTGGTGACACTCACTACACGCTGCTCACCGTCGCAACATCAGCGCTACCGGCACCAGTAGGAGTGCCCCGGCGACGAACGGTGACCAGTAGACCACGACGTAGGCAGCCGCAGCGAGCGGTGGTCCGACCGTTCGCCCGAGGCTCCCCGCCCCTTGTGTGACTCCGAAGGCTGCACCCTGTGCATCTCCGGTGGCACCTTCCGAAACGAGCGCCGCGAGCCCGACTGTGATCGCGCCGTTTCCGAACGAGGCCAACGCGCCAAACGCTACCAGCACGACGAGTCCGCCAGTCACCCACCCGTACCCGCTCCCGGAGAGAGAGGACGTTCCCGCCAGCGGCGACGCCGCAAGCAGGACAAGCGCGAGGAACAGCGCCACGACGCCCCATCGAACGACGTATCGAACACCGACTTTCCGCGAGAGCCAGCCGATGAGTATCCCTTGGTTAATGATTCCAAGCGCGCCGATGTAGGCGAGGAACATCGCCGCCGCAGTGGCATCGTACCCGAAGAAATCAGCCAGGAAGGGCACGAACATCACGGTCATACCAGCGAAAGCGAGCGAGGTCAGAAAGAACGCGACAACGAGCGGACGGAGCGTCAGGTCGGCGAGGGCAGTCCGGAACTGCGCGACGAACGTTACACGCCGTGCCGGGGTGCGGATTCGATCCGGTTCTTTCAGCACGACCGCGGTCGCCCCGAGCGCGAGAAACGAGAAGCCCGCTGCGGCAAAGCTCGGCAATGAGAACGGGGTCACCGGAACGAACCCGGGCAAGAGAGCTCGAGCGGTCGATACCACGGTGTCGCTGGCCAGGATACCACCAATCGCCGGGCCGAACACGAATCCGAGACCGAAGGCTGCTCCGACGAGACCGAGCGCGCCGGGACGGTCCTCCGGTGTCGTCACATCGGCGATATACGCCTGTGCGGTGGCGATGTTACCGCCGGCTGCGCCGGCTAGCAACCGAGCACTGAATAGGACGACGAGGCCGAGCGTCACTCCGGAGGCTGCACCGATTTCCGCAGCGAATCCGAAGAGAATCCAAGCAATGCCCGCGACACCGACCGAGAGCATAAGCACTGGTCGGCGCCCCCGCTCGTCGGAAATCCGTCCTAACACCGGTGCAGCTCCGAACTGCGCCAGGGAATACGACGCCGCCAGCAATCCGATAAAAACATCACTCACACCGAACGAGCGGACGTAGAACGGAAGGATCGGGATGATGATACCGAAGCCGAGCAGATCGATAAAGACGATTGCGACAACGACTGCGACGCGGCGACGTGTTTCCGCGGATGTGGCTGGCCCTGCTTGCGCGCTCGTCGCCGCCTGACTAGAAGCCACTGGTAGGAGAGGTCGGTGCGGACGAATATACGGATATCGGATTCCACACCCGTTTTTTCGTCGAATCCGGTGGCGGAGACATCAGAAGCCGTTGAGCTGACGGTTGATTTCAAGTGGCTCACTGACCCCTAATTCAACCGAGATCAGGGCCGATCCAGACAACTGAATCGAATGCTGACCTCAGTGAGACCGCACCGAGAGGCTCCAGCACCGTCCGTACGGCCCGAATTTCCACGATGGCTGCAGCCACGATAACCGACAGGCCGCGCCTACCGAAGGCGGTGGCACCTTTTCGTCGAGTCGCTCACGTCGGGTAAACGACGTCGGTCTCGATCCAATCGGGTGTTCGCTCGGATGTGGGCCGGAAAGCGTCTGGGTGCGCGGGACAGGATTCGAACCGGAGCGAGACGGTCGCGCTCACATCATTCGCGCGCTGCGACTTGCAGGGCTCGAATCCGTGCCTGCTCGTTCGTCGCTGCGCTCCTCACTGCGCGGGACAGGATTCGAACCTGCGGACCCCTATGGGACAGCGTCCTAAGCGCTGCGCCGTTGGCCACTTGGCTACCCGCGCGCACGCTCACCTACTTGGAACTCCCAAATCAACCTGTCGTTCCGCACGGAGGCTTCTTGTGTACTGCGGCCGACGCTGAAGTATGTACAGCGCCCGGGATCGGGTCGATAACGAACAGTGGCTGACTCGTATCGAACGCGCCGCGGATCGGTTGGACCTCGGTTCCGAGGCCCGATCTTACGCGGCCGATATGTTCCTCTCTGAAGTCCCGGACGAGGACCGGTCGAAACGTGCCGTTGCGGCAGCGAGCTTGTACGCCGGTTCCCTCATCGCCGGAGAAGAGCGACCCCAATCGCGGGTCGCCGACGCGATGGGCGTGAGTCGGCTCAGCGTTCAACAACACTGGAAGCCGATTCTCGAATCCGCGGGCTTTCGATCGCCGTCGTGGTAGGCTCTTAGCTGTGTGTCGGCAGTTCGGTGACCGTGACGAACTAGCTCGAAAACCGTACTCAGGAGACTAACCCGCTAGGGCGGCTACGAGTTCTCTTCGGTCGGACGCTTGGGGCCACGTCCCTCGCGCTCCGGCGTGAGGTTTCCGTGTCGATCGATCTCCCCGCGAACGATCCGCGTCGACGAAATCCGGTCGCCGTCTTCTGCGGTGACGTGATCGACGACTTCGATGTCGAGCGGGTCGTGGCCTCGGTTTCGACGAATTTCGTTGATTCGCTCGCCCCCGTCTCGGGTCTCGGGCGAAACGATCAGGAAGTCGAACTGCGGTTCTGTGGCGATCCCCGTCGGTTCGTCTAATCGCCGGACGGTAAACTCCCGGTCGTGGGCGTCCGCGAGCGGCTGCAATTCGGCGATGAGGTCCTGCTTCCGATCCTCGAAAGCCCTGACGTAACGGTCCACGTGACGGGTCTTCGGGGCGAGTTCGTCGCTGGTCAGTCCGACGGTGAGGTCACCTAACTCAAAGGCCCGCTCAAAGAGCGCGCGGTGACCGTCGTGGACAGGGTCGAACGTCCCGCCCAGCGCGACGTGCATACCCGGCCGAGGTCCTCACGGGACTTAAACGGGCCGGGTCGGGTATCGGGCCGAGTGACGGATCGACCCTTCGACGGAGGAGGAAAAATTAGTATAGCCAAATATGGTTTACTTGGCCGACCTCGAACTGCCGCAGTACAGTGAGTAGATGTGAGACTCGTAGGTCTCTCTAACTCTGTCCCCCCAGTTGTGCGTGTAGGTATCGATGATATCGCCGGCGACGTCCCCACGGAGATACTTGACGATACCCCGGTCGCCCGTCCGATCCCGAAGATGGGTCGTGAAAAAGTGTCGGAAGTAATGTGGCGTGACGTTCTCCTCGGCGCCGCCACCGGGACGATACCATCCCGAGTCGGTGGCGTGGCCTTCGACGAGGTGGTGAACCATATCCGGTGTGAGACGACTTCCCCAACTCCCCGAGGTGCTGCAAAAGAGCGGTTCCGCGGGAGAACGCGTGGCTGGGCGGACCGCCAGCCAGCGCCGCAGGGCAGTCGCGAGTTCGTCGTCGACCGGAATCACCGTCGAGCGCTTCCGTTTGTTCGACGCTGTCCGCTCTTCGCCCGCAAGAATCTCGCCGGCAGTCGGCTCCGCAGAAACGTATAGCGACGGTCCCCGTCCGTCGAGTTGCGCCCGAGCGGAACCTGCAGAATTGGATACAGCCTTCAGGGCTGTATCACGTCGACCAGCCGTGTTCGAGAGCGCGATGTCTCGAAGGTCCAGATTACAGAGTTCCCCGACGCGTATTCCGGTCTTTAGAAGTGTCGCGACGACGGCGTGATCCAGCGGATGAGCGATATCTGAGAGGAACTCGCGCATCGCCGGCATCGACACGTCTCGTCGGGAGGGGTTCGTATCGATTCGCTCGTCCATCTCCTCCATCACCAGCGCCATCGGGTTCGAGTCGAACGCGCCGACCTGAGCGAGGTAGGCGTAGAAACGGTGGAGATACGATGCATACGTCGCGACAGTGCTGTCCGCGACGTCCGAGCGGCGAAGCGAGTGGATCCACGCCATACAGTCACGGTGGGTGGCGTCTCCCGGATCGATTCGCGCGCCGCGGGCGTTCCGCGACGGATCGTCGAGGAAGGTCTCGAAGCGTCGGAGAACCCGTTCGTACGCCTCTCGCGTTCGCTCGGACTTCCCGTGATAAGTCATATCCTGAAGGAAGTAGCCGATCGGGTCCTCCGGCACGTCGCCTGCGGCAGTATCGACGCTCATCGCTCCTCCTCTGAGTCGGCGGTCAACGCGTACCCACCGTTTCGACCGCTGTATCGAACCGTGTTCGCCGCTTGGAGCTCCTGGAGCGTCTCGTCGAGTCGGCTCTCGATGTCGTCGGTCAGCGCCGCGAGCAATTCGTCCCACGACTGGTACTCGGATGCTGAGAGCACGTCGAGAACTTGGTCCTCGACCCCGTCTTTGGCTTCCTTACCCCTGGGGTTGGAGGTGCTTTCAGCCGGTTCCTCGGGCGCCTGTTTCTCGCCCGCTGCGGACGGAATCTCGAAATCGCGCCGTCCGGCCTGTACCATCGTCCGGACGAACTCGCTCTGGCTCATTCCCATCGCCTCGGCGTGCTCGCTCCAGCGCTCTTTCTGATACGCGGGAACGTACGTCATCACCGTTTTTCGTTCGGTGGCGGCGTCTTCGGCGGCCATACCCGCTCCTCACACGCGACCCACTTGATTGTACTGCAGATAGCAGAATAAGAGAGATTAGGTGTGTATCTAGTAGCTCTTACTCCGCCTGCAATTACGTATATTTGTGAGGAAGCTAGTAATATTCCGGAGTGCATTGCACTTTCACATCTATAATAATCTGGGGACAACGGGTCCCGGTCGAGTGAAAGCGATGATGTCGCTGAGTGAGCGCGGAGTGGGTCCCAACCACTGGTCGTTGGCAACGAAGTCAGCCTGGTATCGAAGCCGGCCGGACGGATGCGCGCTCGGTTACTAGGGAAGGCACCGACATTCCCTGGACTGAAACTCTCACCCTGGTTCCAACCGACGCCGTGTAGGCGGTAGGGTGACAGATGCCTCCCGCCATACGCAAATAACCATCGACGCCGAACCGCTCGCGTCGATTTTCCGGGCGACAGGGAACCCGACCGCCGACATTCCGCTACTGCGAAGACGAGATCTGATCGTCACTCGCCGTGGCCGGCACAGCCGTCAGGCCCCGGACTCCGCTCGTACGTCGTGGCATCTGCGAATCATCGGCGGCCGATACGTACTCTGTGGTAGCCACTCCGGGCAAGATCGCGACGAGGCGACACGTATCAGTGACGCGGCACCATTCGAGAGGCAGACTAAAACGGGACTCTGCTCGTGCAGAGTAGTACTTCCCCGGAGACTCGCTTCGGTATGAGAGATACAGAAGGTTGGACAGTTGAAATCACCGCACGGACGTGCTGTGAGATCTCACAGGGGGTTCAAGACACATCGGTCGGAGCTGCAAGGTGAGGGGGTTTGGCCGGGCGGGCGCTACGGGGCGTTGTCGGGGTCGACACTTCGAGAGATCAACGCATCGAGGAGCGGATCGAGTGGTTTTGGCGCCACGGTCTCGTTTTCGCGGTCGTACGACACGACACCGGCGTCGGCAAGGAGCGGAAGGTCCGAGTGTACCAACTTGATGTGTACCTGACTCTGTTCGTCAGCGTTTCGCCTCGGATCCCTGCCTTCCCACTGAACGAGCATCGCCGCCAGGTCGTCGACAGTGCACTCGCCTGCTTCGCGCAACGAGTACAGGAGGCGGCGACGGCGGGTCGAGGCGAGTGCGCGGTAGAGTTGATCCTCGGACAGAAGCTGCGGTCTCTCGAGACTCGTACTCCGATAGAGCGGATCCGCCTCGTCCCTGTCGTTTCCCATCCCTCCTGTCAAATGAATACGAAGAATATTAAACGTTGTTGCTAGCTGCCAGGTGCGTCGGCTGAGAATCGTCAGGTCCTCCGGTGGCGTCCGATACCGAATGTCACCGCCACTCGATGATGCATTTCGAAAGCCGTCTGACTGCAGACGTATAAATCATATATAGCTATATTCAATCAACTGTCTCCGGGACCGTCTCGGTTTCCGGTCGGTTCCTGCCGACGACTCCTTCGGCCCAGGTACCGCGAAGGAAGTACGCCCCGGATAGCACCACGATCAGCACGTTGGCCGCGGCGATACCGTACCAGATGCCGCTCGCGCCCATATCGAACCACACTAAGAGGCCGTACGCGGGCGGGATACGGAGCAGGACGAGTCCCAGAATGCCGAAGATCATCGCCAATCTGGTGCTCCCACTCCCACGGTAGGCCCCCTGGATGACGAAAAAGACGCCGAGGAAGACGTACGTCGCACCGACGATTCGGAGGTATTCGGCTCCGATCGCGACGACGGAAGCGGCGTCGGCACCGGTGATGAAGATGCCGACGATAGCGGCCGCGTTGAAATACACCGCCAGCGAAACGCCGACGAGGACGGCCGCGACGATCCCCGCACTCGCTACGACGGCGCGAGTCGCCCGATCGGGCTGTCTGGCTCCGAGATTCTGTCCGACCACCGTCTCGGTCCCGCGAGCGAGGCCTAGGGCCGGAAGAACGACCAACGAGGTGACCCGGGTGCCGATCCCGTAGGCAGCGACCGATTCCGCCCCGGCGAGAGCGACGAGCGCGGTGACGACCGTCACGCCCAGCGACTGCGTGCTCATCTCGACACTCGCCGGTGCCCCGATTCGGAAGATCGTCCGCACGGTCTCCCGCGTGAGAACGAAGTCCCGTGGGGCGAGGTGGATCCCGACGCGACCGGAGAGGAGAAGCCCCATCGCGATGACCGTACCGACGCCTCTGGACACGATGGTCGCGATCGCCGCCCCCTGCACGCCGAACCCGGCGAACCCCGTCGACGCGTAGAGGTCGGCCTGCAGCGCCGAGAGCCCGGCGACCTCGAACAGGAGATTGTCCTTGAACCCCAAGATGAGAAACGGGTCGATGACGACGTTGAGGACGACTCCCAGCAACATCAGATACAGCGGCGTCCTCGTATCCCCCCACCCCTGTAATAGCGACTGAAAGATGAAGAAGCCGAACACGAACGGGATTCCGAGAAACATCGTCCGGGTGTACGTCACCGAGAGATCGAATACGAGCGTGCCGGGAGCGGCGCCGATCAGTCGGAGGAGCCACGGTGCGAGGGCGTAGCCGAGGATCGAGAAGACGACTGAGAGGCCGATCACGAACGCGATCGTCTGTCCCGCGACCGCGCTGATACGATCGAGGTTCCCGGCGCCCTTGTGCTGTGCGACGAGCACTGTCCCGGCGACCGTGAACCCGGCCGCAAGCGTAATGACGAGAAAGACGATCGCCCACGAGAAGGAGATAGCGCTGACGGCCGCCTGGCCCAGTCGGCCCACCCAGAAGGTGTCCGCCAGGTTGTACGCCACTTGCAGCAGATTCGTGAGTACGATCGGTATCGAGAGGACCAAAAGCGGCTTCAGAAGCGGGCCGTCCGTGAGGTTGACCGAACGCCTCGAACCGGGGCTGTCGCTCATCGATCCTCCGCGCGTACCGTCTCGACGTGAGTGATCGCTTCGCGGAGTCCGACCGGCGAATCGAGAACAGAGATCGCCTTCGACACTACCGGGGGAATAGTCAGTCAGCGGGTATAGCGATTCCGTTCAGTCGCCGCCGGCGCGCTACCGGCCCCGTCGGTCGGCGTCCGTCGCGAACCACAGACGGGCCCGATGGGCGACGATCCCGGCGACGAAGGCGACGCCGACGTTCGTCAGGACGCCTAAGACCCCGATGCCGACGGTGAGCGGAAGATCGTTCGTCTCGAGGCCGGCCCGTCCGAGTTCGACGGCGATGACTGCGAGCACGACCCCGAGCATCGCGAGTGGAAACGCGGCCACGACACCCACTGCCAGCACCGCCGCCAGCGCGTAGAGCGCGCCGAGGATCAGGTTCGACCCCGCCGTTCGCGCGCCGAACGCGTACTTTCCCGCCACGCCGCCGCTGCCGTGACACATCGGCATCGCGCCCAGCGGCACGGCGAGGAGGTTCATCGCGCCCATACTGGTCGCGAGTTCGTCGGCGGAGACCTCCGCGTCGAAGTAGTCCGACAGGAGCAGCGAGGTCGCGACCGCCGCGTTGCCGACTGTCATCGCCAACTGCCCGAGGGTCGCGCCTACCGAGGCCGACGACACGTCAGCCGCGGTCGGGAGTGTGAGATCGAGGGCGGGGAGCTGCGGGGTCGGGAGTCCGGTCTGTGAGACGCCGACGGCGACGCCGAGCGCGATGACGAGGAGGGTGCTCACTCGGTGGTGCCCGGCTGCGACGGTGACTCCCACCACGGCAAGCGCGAGCAGCGCGTAGCCGACCCCGTCGAGACTCAACTGGATCCCCGTTTCCAGGAGGACGAGTCCGACGGCGAGTTGCACGCCGCGAACGATCGGCTGTCCGACGTATCGCTGGATCCGTGCCAGTGCGCCGGTCGTGCCGACGAACAAGAGGACGCCGCCCGCGAGCAGTCCGGCGACCGCGAGTTCGCCGGCCGTGAGCGAGCCCGCGATGACCAGCGCCGCGAGCGCCTTCATCGGCTCCACGGAGACCGGAACCCCGTAGTGGACCCCCCAGACGACCTGGAAGGCGGCGAACCCCAAGAGGAGTCGCGCGAGCGACAGCTCCGTGAGCGCGGCGACGGCCACGACGATCGGGAGGACCGTAACCGAATCCCCTAACGCTCCCGTCAACTCGCCGCTCGTGAATCTAAATCGGAAGCGGCGTCGATTCCACGGGAGGACGTCCATCGATTAGAAAGACTGACCTCTGTCGTATAAATCCGTTCGTACGACTCCCGCTCCCGAACGGCGACTGATTCTATCTCAGCGTCGCGGCGTGGTCCTTGGTGTCTAACTCTTCTCGAAGGGTTTCGATACCGACCCGGCGTCGATTCCGACCGGACGCTCGTTTTCGTCGCGTGAATGACGAAACTCTTTGAAGTTACGTCCGGCGATCGGGACTTCCCGACGGCCCGGCGCGCGCCTTCGGCTCCCCGACACAGCGTTGATATACGATGGGGGCACTACGTCGAACCGTGATAACACGGTCGTCGGCGTCGCGGTCGGCGGTAGCGAGGTGACCGATGGGATCGATGCAAACTCGGGGAGAGCCGTTCATCGAGATCGACGGCGAGCGGATCGACGCGCGGGACGTCGAGGCGCTGTACGGTATCGACGAGTTCGGCTCGATGTATCGGGCGGCCGAGGAACTCGGGCGGTCCTACGCCCGGATCCAGCAGCGCGTCACCGAACTCGAGGAGACGCTCGGCCCGCTCGTCGCCCGCCAGCGCGGCGGCAAGGGTGGCGGCGGGAGCACGCTCACCGACGGCGCGCGCGACCTCCTGGCGCGCTTCGAGCGACTGCGCGCCGAGTTCTCGGGGCTGGCGCGGGCCGAGGAATCGGTGTTCTCGGGGACGCTCGTCGATCGCGACGGCCTCCTCGGGACCGTCGAGACGCCCGCGGGGACGGTTCGAGCGATCGTCGCCGACGCCGAACCGGGCGGCGAGCGCGACGAGGCGGCCAAATCCGACAGCGGCGGGACCGACCGCGCGAACGCGACCGTCCAGATCGGCGTCCGGTCGGACGCCGTCGGCCTCACGACGCCGGAGGCCGCGCCCGAGCCGACGGGGACGAGCATCCGGAACCGGTTCGAGGGAACCGTCGAGAGCATCGAGTCCGAGGACGGCGTCGCCCGCGTGACCGTCGACGTCGGCGTCGACGCCCCGCTACGGACGCTCCTGACCGAGACGAGCCGTGAGACGCTCGATCTCTCACCCGGTGACCCGGTGGTCGCGTCGTTCAAAGCGACCGCGGCGCGAGGCGTGCTCGCCCCCGAGAGAGACGTCGCCGACGCGAGCGAGGAGTGAGCGCCCGGGATCGAGGGGACGCTATCCACTCTCGACCGGCTCGATCAGATCCGCCGCGTCGTTCGCAGGGCTGTTGACGCGCGTGGAGACGGGATAGGCCCGCCAGTCGTCGCCGGTATGCGGTTCGAGCAGTTCCTCGACCGCCGCCGGGTCGCCGTGGAGCCACGTCGACTCCGCGTCGGGGTCGAGCACGACCGCCATCCGGTGGTGGAGGTCTGCGACCACGTCGTTCGGCTCCGTGGTGACGATCGTGAACGACTCGACGGCAGCGGTGTCGTCGTTGCTATCGCCAGCTGCTTCGTCTCCACCGCTGCCGCCGCCGAAGTCGCCGAGCCCCGTCTGTGTGTGGGTCGGCTCCCAGCGCTCCCAGAGCCCGGCCATCGCGAACGGGCGATCGTCGTCGAACGCGACGCGGTAGGGCTGTTTCGTCTCTCCCGCCCGGACCCACTCGTAGAAGCCGTCGGCCGGCACGAGACAGCGACGACGCTCGTAGGCCTCCCGGAAACTCGCCTTCTCGTCGAGCGTCTCCGCGCGGGCGTTGATGCGGTCGTTGCCCGCGGATTCGTCGTCGGCCCACGAGGGAATGAGACCCCACTTGAACCGGCGAAAGGTGTCCGGATCGTCGTTCGCGACGACCGGGAGCGACTGCCCTGGCGCGCAGTTGTACCGCGGTTCGGGCGGGTCCGCGAACGTGGCCCCGAACCGGTTCTCGAGTTCCTCGGCGGCGGTGAAGAGGGTGTAGCGACCGCACATACTCTGCGGTCGTTCCGGAGCGACAAAACCGACGCGGCCGACGCGCACGCCCTCTCCGGGGCCGCCCGTCACGGATCCGCCTCGACTCCCAGACCGATATCGACCCCAGGCCCGCCTCGAAGGGTTTAGGCTCACGCCGCTCCCGAAGGCAGGTATGCGCATCGAGAACAGTTTCGTCCCCGCGGAGGGGATCGGCGAGGGACGCGAGCGCTCGCTGTGGGAGTCGGGTATCCTCACCTGGGACGAGTTCGACTCCGAGCGCGCGCCGCTGGGTCCGAAGACCGGCGAGCGGGTCGAATCGTTCGTCGCGGAGGCGCTGGAGCGACTCGACGACGGCGACGCGCGCTACTTCGGCGAACGGTTCCCCGCCGGGGAGACCTGGCGCTTCTACGAGAATTTCAGAGACGAGGCCGTCTTCTTCGACATCGAGACGACCGGCCTCGACGCTCACCGGGAAGACGTCACGACGGTCTCGTTCACGCGGGACGGCGAGACGACGACGCTGATCCGCGGCGAGAACCTGACCGCGGCGGCGCTCCGCGAGCAGTTCCGCGACGCGCCGCTCGTCGTCTCGTTCAACGGGAAGCAGTTCGACGTGCCGTTCCTCGAAGACAACTTCGACGTGTCGGTCGACGCGCCCCACCTGGATCTGATGTATCCCTGCCGCCGCGTCGATCTGACCGGCGGGCTCAAATCGATCGAAGCGGCGGTCGGCATCGATCGGGACCGCCCGGACCTCTCGGGCCGGGACGCGGTTCGGCTCTGGTACCGCTACGCCCGCGACGGCGACGACGACGCCCTCGACACCCTCGTCTCGTACAACCGCGACGACACGGAGAACCTCCGGAACCTCGCGGACGTGGTCGCCCGACGCCTCCACGACGACTCCCTGGGGGCGATCGCCGACCAGTCGCCCGGGATCCCGGATCCGCTGGCGTAGTCGCGCCGCGCCAGTCCCCACCTGTTTTTGGCGAACCTAAAAATTCAAATAGTCGGGCGCGAAACGGCGGGTAATGACCGAGTACACCTTCGACGACCTCGCGGTCGTGATGGGGACGTACAACGAGGAGGCCGCTATCGAGACGGTGCTGTCGGACATCGACGACGTGACAGACGGTCGCGCAGAAGTCGTCTGCGTCGACAGTTCGAGCGACAGAACCCCCGAAATCGCCCGCGAACACGGCGCGACCGTGATCGAACAGCCGCCGATGGGCTACGGCTACGCCGTCCGCGAGGCCGTCCTCGCGCCGGATCGGCCCGTCGTCGTCACGACCGACTGCGACGACACGTATCCGATGGAGAAACTCCCGCAGTTCCTCGAACTGATCAACGAGGGCTACGACGTCGTCTCCGGCGACCGACTCTACTATGGGGCCGAAGCGATGCCCGGTCTGAACCGACTCGGGAACGCCGCCTTCGCGCTGCTCGCCTCGGGACTGATGGGCGAGCGCGTCCACGACACCACGACCGGAATGCGAGCCTACCGCCGGGAACTCCTCCACGACATCGAGTGGACCGAGAACACGGGGTTGTCCGCAGAACTGCTGATCCGGCCCCTGATGCGCGGCTACGAGATCCGCGAGGAGCCGATCCCCTACCGCGAGCGCGCCGGCGAGACCAAACTCGACCCTCTCGGCGGCGGGGCGGCGATCGCGAAGTCGATCGTGAAAGTGTGTCTCGAAGAGCGGTTCGGGTAACTCGGCGAGAGCGCGTGCCGGCGGCCGTTAGCGGAGGATGTCCGCGATCCGGCGCGGTTCGCCGCTCAGCGAGGGGCTCTCCTCGACGATCTTCAGCACTTCGTGGTCGGTGACGTCCGGGTAGGACTTCTCGGTCGCCTCCTCGATGAGCGACTTTTCGAGCCTGAATTCGGTCCCTTCGTAGACGACGTCGACGCCGTCCTCGTCGAACGAGAGCGCAGTCATAGCTCCGGGTAGGTCGTCGGGTTGTAAAAGCCCATCAGTCTGTACCGTAGGACGGCGGGACTGCGAGCGCGTGGCGTCGCCGTCGCTCGGCTCACTGGCCCGGGAACAGCAGCATCCGGCCGACGATGTACACGAAGTAGAGCCCGATCAGCGTCACTCCAACGTGACGAGTGAGTATCCCGTCCTTGTAGCGGACGTAGAGCAGGAGGCCGACGGCGGCGACGATCTTGAACGGGAGGTCCCAGACGACGACCGAGACGGGGACGTGATACGTGGAGATGACGCCGCCGAGACCGAACCCGATCAGGGGGTTGACGATGTTGCTCCCGATCAGCGTCCCCACGGCGATGATCGGGGTCTTCCGCCGGATTCCGTCCAGAACCGTACTCAGCTCCGGGAACGAGGCGGCGATCCCGAGCGTGAGGACGCCGACCATCGATCCGCCGAGCAGCACGCCGGCGACGACGTCCTGAATCACCGCCAGAAGGATCGACGCGCTGAGGAGGACGAGTCCCAGCATACTCACGGCGACCGTCGAGTCCCTCGCGACGTTCGTACTCGGCGCGCCCTGTGCCGGAATCCCCTGCCGACGGAGGTACCCGAAGCCGAGGTAGACGCCGAACCCGACGAGCAGAATCGCCCCGTCGATCCGGGAGACGGTCCCGTCCCAGGACAGCGCCAGCGTGAGGACGAGCCCCACGATCATCGGGACGAAGGTGTCGGTCAGGAGCCGGTTCGAGAGTTCGATCCGACCGAACCCGAGCAGGAGGATGGCGAACAGCAGGAACTGCTGGGTCGTCGACGAGCCCATATTCCCGCCCAGGACGACGGCCGAGGTCGTCCGATAGTCGAGCGCGCCCGAGACGATGCCAGCGGAAGCGGTGACGTGCGCACTGAGCTCAGGGAGGCTGGTACCGATCGCGACGACCGTCAGTCCGATGAGTACCTCCGGCACGTCGTACCGTCTCGCGAGTCCGAGCAGCGCGTCGATAGCTCGCTGCGCCCCGGTGACGAGCGCGTAGAGCGCGACCGCTCCAACCGCCAGTTCAGACAGGAGAAGCGGATCGATGTCGGGGACGACCATCGCTGGCTACTTCGAGATGTCCGCGTCCGCCCACGGGACGCGGCGGTCCTCGTCGAGCGGTTCCTTCGTCCACGCGGTACATCGCTCGCAGTCCCAGATGCGGTGGACCGTCCCGTCGACGGCCGTGACACCGATCGAGGCCCACACGTGTTCGGGGCAGTCGGCAGGGTCCAGCAACATACGACTGAGTCCACTGGCACCGACAAAAATCTGCTTCCGCTCCGACAGAAGAGGGTAGACTCCGGGAGCGCTCGCCACCGCGCCGCGACGTAGCGATCCCCTTCTCCGGGCTCCCGAGTCGACGTCCCCTTCCCTCCGCGAGAGCTTCCGGGTCGGCCCCGTCGCTCGAACCGCTCGATAGCCTCGTCCGACGACCGTCTGACGCGTCGTTTATTACGCCGCACGTGTTGCTCCGGAGTGTGGCACTCGGTCAGGACCGACTCGACGCCTTGGAGATCCCCGACGGGACGACCGTCGAGGAACACGACCTCGTGACCGACGGGGACATCGTCGTCGGCGGGCAGAGCACCGTCGAGTTCGGCGTCCGCGGGCGGAACGTCCTCGCCGGCGAGCGCGTCACCTTCGGCGGCGACATCGAGGCCGAGGGCGACTGTCGCCTCGACGTCTGGTGCGACGTCGCCGGCAACGTCCTCGTCGGCGAGGACGCCTACCTCGGCGAGCGCGTCCACATCGGCGGTCGGCTGATGGTCTCCGGAGACCTGGACATCGGCGACGACGTCGACATCGAGGAGGGCTTCGAGGCCAACGGCTGGATCGTCATCCGCAATCCGGTGCCGACGCTTGTCTTCTACTTCGTCGTCCTCTCGCAACTGCTCCACCTCGGCGAGAACGAGAGCGCCGAAGAACTCGCGAACGCGCTCTCCGGGGAGAGCGAGGACGACCCGCTCGTGATCCCGCGCGGATCGACCGTCTCCGACGACGCCTGGCAGGCCTCGACGCCCGCGACGATCGGCGACGAGTGTCGGCTCCATGGCAACGTCCGCGCGGAGACGGTCACGGTCGGTCGGGAAAATAACATCTTCGGCAGCCTCCGGGCCCGCGGCGACGTCGCGGTCGGCGAGGGGACGCGCGTGCACGGCGACGTGACGACCCGGGACGGCACCGTCACCATCGCCGACGGGGCCGAGATCCTCGGCGACGTCTCCTGTGCGGATCTGGAACTCCACGACGACGCCGACGTCCAGGGGACGATCCGGGCCTCGGGCGATATGCGGCTGATTCGCTCGAAAGCGAGCCGCGAAGCCGAATGAGCGCCGCGTGACGGGTGCTGCGCTGCCTCCGCTGTAACTCAAAGACCCCTTTGTGTCACCGGCGCGTCTTTCCGTCCCTCTCCTGTAGGGAGAGGCGAGATGGTATCGAGACGTACACTCGGACTCGTCGCGGTGGTCGCACTCGTCGCAATCGCCGGGTGCGGGGCCACCGGCAGCGGCGGGGGTGACGGCGGGGGCGCCGGCAGCTACGAACAGGCGACTGGCGTCGAGGCCGACCGGGCGGCACAGGCCACCGGGACGCCCGCGCCGGAGGCGGCGAACGGCGGTGACGGCGGCGGCGACGCGTCGGGCGACGTCGTCAACACGAACGGACGCGCGATCATCCGGACCGGCACCGTCGCCGTCGAGGTCGAGAACTTCGAGTCGGCCCGGTCGGACCTCACCGCGGCCGTCGAGGGCTACGGCGGCTACGTCAGCGACAGCCGACAGGACCGCAGACAGATCGGTAACGAGACGTGGGTGCGCGGCGAGTTAGTGCTGCGCGTTCCGAGGGAGGACTTCGACGCGCTCGTCAACGACACCCGCGGCCTCGGCGAGGTCCAGTCGATCGAGGTGAACTCCCGGGACGTGACCGACCAACTCGTCGACATCGAGGCGCGACTGGAGAACCTTCGCGCCGAACGCGACCGCCTGCGGGAACTCTACGACCAAGCGAACACCACGGAGGACGTCCTGGCGGTCCAGCGGGAACTCTCGGACGTGCAGGGGGAAATCGAGCGACTGGAAGCCAGACAGCAGTCGCTTCAGGACCAGGTCGCCTACTCGACGCTGACGGTTCGGCTCGAAGAGCCGCGGCCGACGCCGAACCGGGTCGCCCCGGACCGCTGGTACGACACGCCGGTGCTGTCGGCGTTTATGCAGTCGGTCGACGGGGTCGTCGTCGTCGCGCGGGCGGCCGTCGTCGGCTTCGCGTTCGCGCTGCCGTACCTCCTCGCGTTCTCGCTGCCGGTCCTCGTCGTGGGCGGCGTGCTCTGGCGGGTGGCAGTTCGGTTCAGAACGGAGTCGTGACTCAAAGAGAACGGCGCTTCGGACTCGCTATTCGTCGTCTGCGGACTCGCCGGTGCTGACGGTCACCTGCGCCTCGCGGAGCACCGTGCCGGCCATCTCGTAGCCAGGCCGATACACTTCGACGACCGTCCCCTCGGGTCGCTCGTCGTCGACGCGCATCAGTACCTCGTGACGGGTCGGATCGACGTCCGTGCCCGGGTCCGGATCGATGGGATCGACGTTTTCCTCCTCCAGCACGCGGTCGAACTCCTCGAGCGTCGACTCGATTCCCGGTCGAATGTCGGCGCCCTCGTCCTGGTCGAGCGCGCGAACGAGGTTGTCTCGAACGCTCACGACCCGACTGACGAAATCCTCGGTCGCCCGCTCTCGGATCTCGTCCTGTCGCTTCTTCGCGCGCTTCTTGTAGTTCTTGAAGTCCGCCTTCGAGCGCTTCAGCGCGGATTCGAGTTCCGCGATGCGGTCCTCGCGGGCGTCGAGTTCGGACGCCGCCGTCGCGAGCCGCGACTCCAGTTCCGACACGTCCGCGGCGAGGTCCTCGTCGTACTCGGCGACGCGGTCGGCAACGTCCGGCACGTCGGGTTCCGTGGACCCGCTTTTTTCCTCGCCCGCGGCCTCTCCCTCGGCGCTCGTCGAGTCGCGATCGGCTTCCGAGACGCCGTTTTCGACGGCAGCGTCCCTCCGTTCCTCGACGCTCTCGTCGCTCTCGACGTCTGCAGCCTCGGCTGACGCGGCCGCGGCAGTGCTCTCGGGGGACTCCTCGCTCATACCTGCAGGGAGTGGGCGACGAGCCTTAAGGCTGTAGAAACGACACCGGGCGGTTCGCGGCGTCGGCGACGCGGGCACGAGGAGGGTGCTGGCAAAGAGGCCATCGACCAGATTTCGGGTGCGACCGAAGGTGTCGTCGACGCGTCCCGATCAGGGGAGACCGGCCCTGGCGGGACCGCAGTTACTGATACATCCCGATGGGCCGCGCCTGCGTGCTCTCCTCCTCGCTGGCCTCCTGCATCCGCTTCGCGAGGCGTTCCTTGGCCTCACGGATCTGTTCGGCGCGGTCGACCAGGTCATCGACGGGGACCTCGACGTCGGTGAGGGGTTCGATTCCCTCCTTGATCAGGACCCGTGCGGCCTCCGGGTCGGGGAACCGCGGGTCCGACTCGACGACCAACCCGACGGCCGTTCGCCCGTCCTCGACGGCGGTGTTCAGCAGCACGCCCGTCGGGCCGGAGACGAGTCCCGTCTCGCTCGGGGCGAGGATCCCGACGTCGGCGACGAGGTCGACGCCCCCCGCGACGCCCAGGCCGTACAGCGACGGCGCGTCGTCGCTCTTCTCCGTGGGGATACCCGAGAGATAGATCGGCGTCACCCCGTTCTCGTCGAACCACCCGTCGAGGCAGTCCGCCAGTTCCGAGGCGGCCGCGGGCTGAACCGGGACGTCGCTCTGGAGGACGAGCAGGTCCCGGTCCTCGTCGGCGTAGAGTCTGACCGGCGGCTGGAGTTTCGCGTCGTTCTCCTGGTAGACCGCGACCTTCGGGAGGGCGTCGCAGTAGACGTTGCCGTAGTGAGTCATCTCGAACTCCTCGGCGAGGTGGTCGGCGGCGATCTTGCCGACGAGTCCGACCCCGGGGAACCCCTCGACGAGCGACGGATTCGACAGCGACACGTCGTCTGCGAGCACGGAGATTCGCGCCATGACCGCCGGTACGACGGGACCGGTGGTAAAACTGCGGGGGGCGGTGGAGGGTGTGTGCCACTGAGACATGAAAAGCGCTTTGTGAACTCGTCACGCTACCCCCTCCCGTGCCCGAAGAACTCCCAGAGCCGAAACGGTTCGACGGCGGAGAGGTACTCGAAGTGGCTGTCGATGGGAAGACGGTCGCCCGAATCGAAGAGGTCGGCGACATCTCGACGTCTCCCGCGGACGAGGCAGCGCTGATCGCCGTCTACGAGGCCATCATCGAGAACAAACGCCCCGCCGATCCGGACTCGGAAATGGACGCCGAGACGATCCTCGAGAAGGCCGATCCGGACATTGAAGTCTCCGACACGGAGGAGCGCGAAGAGTTCTCCGGGTAGCGACCGGCGGTTCCGACGGTCGACAACGGTTCGTCCGGTCGCCGACCTTCCGAGCCCGTTCCCCCCGTCCTCGACACGCGGGACCGACACGTCGAACCGACACCCACAAGCGGGCGCGGCGAATCCAACTCCCTATGCAACCACTGGAGCGGTACGCGTCGCTCCTCGACGACTACGACGCGTTCCGCACGGCGTGCGAGCGGCCGCTGCCGTCGGTCGTCCGCGTCAACACCCTGAAGGCGTCGATCGAGCGCGCCCGCGACGCGCTCGACGCCGAGGGCGTCGCCTACGAAGCGACCGACTGGCACCCCGGCGTGCTCCGACTCGACGAGCGCGGCCCGGGGACCTCCTGGCCGTACTTCCACGGCTGGCTCCACGGCCAGGAGGAGGTCTCCGCGCTCCCGGCGCTGGCGCTCGACCCCCAACCGGGCGAGGTCGTCTGGGACGCCTGCGCCGCTCCGGGCAGCAAGACCACGCAGATCGCGGATCTGATGGACGATACGGGCGTCCTCGTCGGCAACGACAACAATCTCGGGCGACTCTCGGCGCTGCGGCACAACGCCGAGCGCCTGGGCATCACGAACCTCGCCGTGACGAACCAGGACGCGCGCAACTTCTCGTTCAAGCCGTTCGGCGACCGCACCGAGGACGAAAAGCGGATCGAGGCGTTCGACCGCGCGCTCGTCGACGCGCCCTGCTCCTGTGAGGGCACGATCCGGAAGAACCCCGACGCCTTAGCGCGGTGGTCGATGGAGCACGTCAAGGGGATCGTGGGGATTCAGAAGGGGATCCTCCGGCGCGCGATCCAAGCCACTCGACCGGGAGGCACTGTCGTCTACTCCACGTGCACGTTCGCCCCGGAAGAGAACGAAGCCGTTCTCGATCACGCCCTCGACGAGGCGAACTGCGAGATCGTCGAGTGGGACGCGCCCGAGGGCTTCGAGACCGATCCCGGTATTACGGAGTGGAACGGCGAGGAGTACGACTCCTCGGTCGAACTGGCACACCGCGTGTACCCGCACCGAAACGACACGGGCGGGTTCTTCTGCGCCAAGTTGGAGGTGACGGCATGACGGACGCGAACGACAGCGATGCGGGGACGAATGACGCGACCCCGCCGGAGAACGACGGCCAGCGGTTCGACCGCCTGCCGGCGACCGCCGCCGAGCGCGTCGTTCCCGGCCGGCCTACCCGTGAGGAGGTCGTCGGCTGGTGGGAGCAGCGGTACGGCGTCCCGCCCGAAACGTGGGAGGGCCACACGTTCTGGGAGAAAGGAAACGGGAAGCTGTGGGCGTTCGCCGCCGACGTCGTCTCGCCGATCGCGGTCGAGGGGCTCGGCCTCCGAATCCTGCGCACCCGACAGGAGCACTGGAAGCCCTCGACGAACGCCGTCCAGCGCTTCGCGACGGAGGCGACGAAGAACGTCGTCGTGCTCGACGGCGACGAAGCGACACGGTTCGCGAAGGGCGAGGACCAAGAGCTCCCGCGCTGGGACGGCGACTGGGGGTACGTCGTCGCCGCTCACGAGATCGCCGGTGCCGTGGAACCGATCGGCGTCGGCCTGTACCTCCACGGCGAACTCCGCTCGACGGTCCCGAAGGGGCGTCGCGAGGACCTGTCGTAGGTCCGTCGCGGGCCCTCGTCTGATTCCGTCCGCCGGTTCCGTCCGACTCACTTCTCCTCGACGGTCCCGCCGGAGAGTCCGTCCCACGCGACGCGGTACCCCAGCCGCGAGAGTACCGCGGAGGCGTCGTCGACGCCGTGGTCGTCCAGCACCGCTTCGGCGTCCGAGAACGACATCCCGGCGTCGATCTCGGCGTCGAGCGCGTCGAGCACCCCGGGGCGGAGTAGTGTCCCGCCGATGCGCTCGTGGTCGGGGAACGTCACCGAATCGAGCGCGTCGACGCTCACGCCGCGCTCGGCCGCCAACGCGTCGCGGTCGATCACGTCGGCGTCGGGAACGATCTCTGCGGGGAGCGACGCGGCGGCCGCCTCGACCAGGTCGGACTCGTACGCTCGCAACGCGTCGACGACGTCTTTCACCCGGACGCGTCCGGAGTAGGTGACGACGCGGTGATCGAGGGACTCGATCTCCTCGCCGACGCCCAGCGACTCGTCGACCGCGACGAGCAGTTCCACGTCGTCGGCGACGCTCCCGAACTGGTCGAGTTTCTTCTCGACGTACTCGGGCGTCCAGAAGCCCATCACCTCGAAGTACACGCGGAACGGCGTCGCAGTCCTTCCGGTGTCGGCAATGTCTCCGTCGCCTTCCGTCGATTCCCGCTCGCCCGATTTCCGCGAGCCGGCCGGCCGGTAGTCGAACGCGAAGTCGGGGATCATCGCCCGCGCGCCCGCGGCGAGTGCTTCGGGCTCTCTGGACAGTTCCCAGTCGAGATCGAGGTTCGCAAAGCGGGCGGCGAAGTCGGCCTCGACGCCGCTATCGTAGGTGGGCGCTGCGACCGGTTCGACGTCCGGGACCGAGACGTCGTCGGGGCCGAGGTGCAACTCGCGATCGGTCCCGCGGTCGTCGATCGTCGCCGACAGCGACCACTCGGCGGTGGCCGCGACGCTCCGGAGCAGCCGGGCGAACGCGGTCCCGTACCGGCGCGTCCGCCGGAACAGTGCGTCGGGGCCGGTGACGATCAGGATCCGCTCTTCGGCCTGATCGGCGTCGTGTGCCTCGGCCGCCGCCACGTCGTCGCCCGCGCCGCCGACATCGCCCGCACCGCCGACGCCGTCCGAGCCGACGCCACGACGCCGAATCTCGTACAGCAGTCCGAGCCGCTTGACCGCCGAGACGAGCCGCTTCGGGTCCGAACTCCGGATCCGGACCTCTGTCGCGTCAAACAGCGCGGTCTGCGCCAGCGAGAGGTTGTACTGCTCGACGAGTTCGTCGGGTCCCCAGCGGGGATCGAACGACGACAGGACCTCGTTGACGTCGCGGTCGGCGTACAGCGACCGCTCGACGTCCTCGCTCTCGGCCCCGAGGCGATCGGCCGCGGATTCGAGCGCCGCTCGGCGGTCCGTCTCGTCGACGACTCCCCCCACCGCCTCCGCGGACTCGAAGGCGACGCGTCGAACGCGTTCGGGCGGGAGCGGCGCGCGCGTCTCGAAGACCGCCTCCCGTTCGAGCAGCGCGGCGAACCCCCGGACGAGTTTGAAGTCGTCGGCCTCCCGCTCCAGGTCGTCGAGCGCGTCGTCGAGCCGGTGCCGCGGCTCTCCGACGTGTCCTTGGAACACGCCGACGACCCGCGCGGCGAGTGGCCGCTCCCCGCGCCCGGCGAACTGCGGGTGGTAGCCGCCCCCCGCGCGGGAGACGCGGAGGAGGTCCTTTCTCAGCACGGCGGCGACTTCGGGGCGGCGGGTCAAGAGACTGCCGCCCTCGGGGTCGAGGACGCCGGACGCCGCAGCCACCGAAAGACCGATACCCGCGGCCGGCCCTCTGACGCACGATGGAGCGACGAACCGCTCTCCGCCTCGCTGTCGTTTCTGGGGCCGCGCTGCTCGGCGGCTGTCTGGAGTCGTGGCCGAGCGCGACGGGGCCGCGGAATCCCCCCGACGCGCCGGCCGGTCAGTCACGGCAACCCCCCGAACAAGCCGACCTCGTCGTCGGGACGTTCGACTTCGAGGCCGACGACCAGGGCGCGCTGCGCGTGTTCGGCACCGTCGAGAACCGCGGCGACGCGCAGCGGACGGCCACGGTCACCGTCACCGCCAGGATCGACGGGGAGTCGGTCGTTCGAGAGACGTCGCTCGCCGTCGAACCCGACGGAACCGCCGAGTGGTCGGTCGCGTTCGAGACCGCCTACGAGGAGTTCGCGAGCGGCGGCACCATCAGCGTCGACGTCGAGTGACGGCCGCCATCGCGGCCTCGACGCCGGATCACCGCCGCCGGTCGGCGACCCGTTCCTCCGCCGTCTCCTCGCTCACGACCTCGTAGAGCAACGCCTGTCCACCGTCCGCCTTCGGTCGGAGGACCCGGCCGAGCCGCTGGGTGAACTCCCGCTCCGAGCCGGACCCGGCGAGCACCACCGCGACGTTGGCGTCGGGGACGTCGACGCCCTCGTCGAGGACGTTCGCCGTGACGACCCGCGAGTACGTGCCCTCGCGGAACCGGTCGAGGATCTCCCGCCGCTCCTCGGCCCCGGTCTCGCTCGTGATCGCCGGCAGCAGGTAGCGCTCGGAGAGCCGATACACGAGGTCGGTGTGGGCGGTGAAGGCGATGACGCGGTCCTCGCGGTGGCGGTCGAGCAACCGGCCGAGCGTCTCGACCTTCGCGTCCGCGTTCATCATTATCCGCCGCGCGCGCTGCTTCGCCAGCAGCGCCTCCCGCGCCTTCGGATCGTTCCCCGAACGCATCACCAGTTTTCGGTAGTCCGAGCCGCTCCGCAGCGAGAGGTTCGAGCGCTTCAGGTAGTCGACGAAGGTGCCCTGCGCCGCCTCGTAGGCCTCGCGCTCGTCGGGGCCGAGCGCGACCTCGATCCGTCGGACCTCGTAGTCGGCCAGATGCTCGCCCGCGAGGTCGTCGACGTCGGCCTCGTACACTTTCGGTCCCACGAGGTCGGCGACGACCTCGTGTGCGCCGTCGGGGCGCTCGAACGTCGCGGTCAGCCCGAGTCGGGCAGGTGCTGCGACCAGGCGGGCCGCGTCGCGGTAGCCTTCGCCCCCGAGGTGGTGCACCTCGTCGAAGACGACGAGGCCGAAGTCGCCGCCGACGTCCTCGGCGCGCAGGTAAGCGGAGTCGTACGTCGACACCGTGATGGACTCCTGCGTCTGCTCGCCGCCGCCGAACTGCCCGACCGGGACGTCGAACTCGGTTTCGAGTTCGCGTCGCCACTGTTCGAGGAGGTCGATCGTCGGGACCACTACGAGCGTCGGCACGCCGAGCGCGGCGATCGCCTCGACCGCAAGGACCGTCTTCCCGGCCCCGGTCGGGAGTTCGACGACGCCGCGGTCGTCGTTGGCACGCCAGGCCTCGACCGCCTCGCGCTGATAGGGGCGCAGGTCGTAGGCGTGCGTCAGCGACAGTCGCTCCTCGGGGCGGACGCGGTCTTGGAACGGAGCGTCGCCGGCGTGGAGCGCCGCCCGCAACTCGGCGTACCGGTGAGCGGGCGCGCGTGCGACGAGTCCCCGGTCGTCCCACGCGACGCCCGGCAGCAAGCCGGTTTTCGAGTCCGACTCGTCGAGGCCCTCGACGCGGATCGTCCCGTCCTCGAACCGCAGCGTGATCACGTCCGTGTCTGGGTCGTGATCGTATATATACTGTCGGCCGTCGCCGGCACGGTCACCGGCGGACAGAGCACCGACTCCGAGCCGATGGTCGGTCGTCAGACCGTCGACCGACCGATCGACCGCCGGTCGCTCGAAGCCACTCGTGACGCCGTGTTTTTGTATGCTGAGAGCGGACGACGGGTATGACCGACGACGCTCCCGAAACGACCGACGAGACGGCCGACCTCGACGAATCTGTCGTACAGTTCCTCCGTGACGTCGACGCCGCCCACGACGATTACGACCGCGGTTACACCGACGCGGACGCAACGCTGGCGGTCGTGATGAATCACGTCGAGACGCTGCGTGAGGTCCACGAGGCCAACGAGTAAGTCTGATCACTCGCCGAGAGCGTTCCGCCGTTACTCGCCGAGAGCGTTCCGCCGTTACTCGCCGATGAGCGTTCGGATCCGATCGACGTACTCGCCGAAGGCGGGGTCCGTCCGCTCGCGCGGGCGGTCGACATTGACGCTGACGACCTCTCGGACGCGCCCCGGATCGGCGGCCATCACGACGACGCGATCGGAGAGCTTCACCGCCTCCTCGACGTCGTGGGTGACGAACAGGACGGTTTTCCCGGTCTCAGACCAGATCCGGAGCAGCTCTCCGTGGAGCATATCCCGCGTCTGGGCGTCGACGCTGCCGAACGGTTCGTCGGCGAGCAGGATCTCCGGATCGACGGCCAGCGCGCGGGCGATGCCGACGCGCTGTTTCATCCCGCCGGAGAGTTCTTTCGGGTAGGCGTCGGCGAAGTCTTCGAGGCCGACCAGTCCGAGCATCTCGTCGACGCGACGGCTCCGATCGGGCTCTTCGACGCCCTGCTCCTCGAGTCCGAAGGTGACGTTGCCCCGGACGGTGCGCCACGGGAACAGCCCGTACTCCTGAAACACCATCCCGCGGTCGGTTCCGGGTCCGGTAACGGGGTCGCCGTCGAGTCGGATCTCGCCGCCGGTCGGCGCTTCCAGACCGGCGATCGTCCGGAAGAGCGTCGTCTTCCCGCAGCCCGAGGGGCCGACCAGGCAGACGAACTCGCCCTCGGCGACGGAGAAGCGCACGTCCGAGAGCGCCTCGACGCGCTGGCGCTCGGACTCGTAGACTTTGCTCACGCCGTCGACGACGACTTTGCGGGCCTCGGCCGCGTCGGCTCCCGTCCGGGCTTCGGTGGTCGACGCCTCGGCCGCGGCCGACTCGTCGCTCAGTCCCGCCATGCCAACGCCCTCCGTTCGACCCGCCGGAACGCCCCGTCGCTCACGAGGAAGACGAGGCTGATGACGGCCATATACGCGACGCTCACGTCGGTCGCGAGGTTCTGTGCGGCGTTGATGATCTGGAAGCCGACGCCGGGCGCGCCGAACAGTTCGGCGGCGACGACGATCATCCAACACTGGCCGATGCTCGTTCGGATCCCCGTCGCGATCGACGGGGTGGCCGCCGGGAGGATCACCTTGCGGATCATCCTGAGGTCGCCGTCGACGCCGAGAGTCTCCGCGACCTCTCGGAGGTGCGTCGAGACGCCTTCGACGCCGGCGTAGGCGTTGTAGAAGTTGATCCAGAACGCGCCGATCCCGACGATGAACGCCGCGCCGCCGTGGCCGATCCCGATCCAGACGATGGCGAAGACGATCCACGCCAGCGGCGGGATCGGGCGGAGAAAGCGCGTCACCGGCGTGAGCGCGTCGTCGAGGCGGCCGCTCCAGCCCATCGCGACCCCGAGCGCGATGCCGAGGACGCTCCCGACGACGAGGCCCGGAAGATAGTGGAGCAGGCTCTGCAGTAGGTTCGCGACGAGCCGCGTCGCCGGGAGCGAAACCCCGACGAACGGGACCGTGAACGTCGTCGGCGCGGTGAGCTCGACGACGAACGCGGTCGCGACCTCGACCGGCGACGGGAGCAGATACGTCCGGCCGACGGCCATCGCGGCGGCCTGCCAGACCGCCAGGAACGTCGCGGTCCCGACCGCGCCGTAGGCGAGGCCGGCGGTGTCGACGTCCGAGAGCGAACCGGTCGCCGTCGCGCCCCCGTCGTCCCCCGAACGCGTCGCGTCCGGCGTCCCCGCCTCGGCCGTCGCGCCGGATTCGAGGCTCATAGCGAGTCGTACACCCCGAAGTCGAACAGGTCGTCGTTCGATAGCGCTTCGTCGATCCGGCCCGCGTTCGCGGCGTACTCCGAGAAGATCTGCGCGCCCTCCGCGATCTTGTGCGGGTCGGTGATGAAGTCGGAGGCGGGCGAGTCCATCGCGCGCCGTGCTGTTTCGACCGGCAGCGACGACTCGCCGATGACGGTGCTGGCGTGCTGGGCGGCCCCGTCGGGGTTCTCGTTGGCGAAGTTCGTCGCGCGCTGGTGCTGCTCGACGAAGGCGGCCGCCTGCTCGGGGTTGTCTTCACGGAGCCGGTCGTGCATCAGCGCGACCGCCGCGGGCTGCCCGGGCATAAAGTCGCCCGCCCAGGCGATCGACTGGTACGGCGCGTCTTTCATCTCGGCGACCGTCGGCACCGGCTCCATAATCGACGTGCCGTCGATCTCGCCGGCCAGAAGGGCCTGTCGGACCGGCCCCGCGCCGCCGAGCGCGGTGATGTTCACGTCGGATTCGGGATCGACGCCGACGACGTCCGAGAGCCAGTAGCGGAGCAGGATGTCCGGAACCGACCCGGGCGGGAACGTGCCGAAGGTGAACTTCCGGCCCCGTTCCTCCTCGAAGCGGGCGAAGGCGTCCGCACCCGAATCCGCCGCTTCCCACGTCGCCGCGAAGTCGTCGTGCGTCAGGATCTGCATCGCGTTCTGGATGTTCGCGGCGGTGATCTTCGCGGGGATGTCCTTGTCCATCACGATCATCGCCGGGACGATGCCGAACAGCATCACGTCGAAGTCGCCCGTCGCGGAGGCCTGCACGATGCTCGGACCGTCGGAGAACACCTCTCCGGAGACCGTCGCCGACAGTTCGTCGAAGTACCCCTCCTCCTCCATCACGAAGTACTGCATGTCCGGGTAGATGGGCATGTACGCCACGCGGATTTCGTCGAGTCCACCGCTCCCACTACCGCTCCCGCCAGCGCACCCCGCAACACCACCGAGACCGACTGCCGAGGTTGTGGCCGCCGCCTGCAGGAACCGTCGTCGCGAGACCCCCGATCGGGCGTCTGTCGAGTCGCGCTTCATTTGACCCGTTTTAGCGCCCTACGTATATTTGAGACGTGCACGCGGCGAACGTCGCTCCGACGCTCGACGCCTCGAAAACCCGATATCGGCCAGGTTGCCGGATATCGCGCCCGCACAGTGTGGTCCGACGGGTCCGCATCGCGTCACAGAAACCAGTCAATATTGCTTCCGAACCCGCGAACACTCGGCCGAGGAAGGAAAACCTAACTCGGTGGCCCACCCGACCCTGTGTATGACACACTTTTCCGAGCGAGTCGAACAGGTGTCGATCAGCGGGATCCGCGAGGTCTTCGAGGCCGCGGGCGAAGACGCGATCAACCTCGGGCTGGGGCAACCGGATTTCGCGGCCCCGACGCACGCCCGCGAGGCCGCCGCCGACGCGATCCGCGAGGGGCGGGCCGACGGCTACACCGAGAACAAGGGGCTGGCGTCGCTCCGCGAGGCCATCGCCGACAAACACGCCCGCGATCAGGGTCTCGACGTCGACCCCGGCGACGTGATCGCCACCGCCGGGGGATCGGAGGCGCTCCACATCGCCCTGGAGGCCCACGTCGACGCCGGCGACGAGGTCGTCATCCCCAACCCCGGATTCGTCTCCTACGACGCCCTCACCCGACTCACCGGCGGGACGCCCGTGCCGGTTCCGCTCCGCGACGACCTGACGATCGACCCAGCGGCCGTCGAGGAGGCGATCACCGACGACACCGCGGCGTTCGTCGTCAACAGCCCCGGCAACCCCACGGGCGCGGTCTCGCCGCCCGAAGATATCAGGGAGTTCGCCCGCATCGCCGACGAGCACGACGTCCTCTGTATCTCCGACGAGGTCTACGAGTACACCGTCTTCGACGGCGAGTTCCGCTCGCCGATGGAGTTCGCCGAGAGCGACAACGTCGTCGTCGTCAACTCCGCCTCGAAGCTCTACTCGATGACCGGGTGGCGACTCGGCTGGGTCGTCTCCTCGACGCGCCGGATCGAGCGGATGTTGCGGGTCCACCAGTACGCCCAGGCCTGCGCCGCCGCGCCGTCGCAGTTCGCCGCCGAGGCGGCGCTCACGGGCCCCCAGGATCAGGTCGACGAGATGACCGCGTCCTTCGAGCGCCGACGCGACATCGTCGTCGACGGCCTCACGGACATCGGCCTCGACGTCCCGACGCCCGGCGGCGCGTTCTACTGTATGCCCGAGGTCCCGGCGGGCTTCGTCGACGAGTGTCTGGATCGAGGCGTCATCGTCGTCCCGGGCGAGGCCTTCGGCGAGCACGGAGCGGGCTACGCGCGACTGTCCTATGCGACCGACGAGGAGTCGCTGCACGAGGCGCTCGATATTATGGGCGACGCGTACGACGCGGTCAGCTAGCCGATAACAAAAGACGTTGTCGTCGCTCAGGACGCCGTACTGACGATCTTGATCACGTCGCCCTCTTCGAGCTCGTAGTCCTCGGCGATCCGGCGCTTCGATCGGGCGTCGACCGCGTGGAGGTAGCCCTCGCCGATGTCGGAGTGAACGGCGTACGCGAGATCTTTCGGCGTCGATCCGCGGGGCAGGAGGAACGCGTCGGGGAGCATCTCCCCGGTGCCGTCGGTCCACCTCGTCTCGTTCTGCACGGGATAGGCGGTCACCATATCGAGGACGTCGTAGACGGCCGTGTCGATGGCCCGCTGAACGCCCGTTCCGCCGTGTTCGGCCATCACCTCGCGGATCGTTTCGAGCCCCTCCCGCTGCGCGTCGGAGACGTCGCCGACGACCTCGAAGTCCTCGTCGCCCGGGAGGTACTCGACGACGCCCGCCTCTGCGGCCGTCCGCAGCGCGAGTTCGCCGTCGGCGGTCGACGAGACGACCGGCTTGTCGGACTTGTGAAGGCGTTCGAGGTTCTCCGGCGGCGCGACGTCGGCCTTGTTGGCGACGAGCACGATCGGTTTCGTCCGCTCGCGGACGTCCCGGGCCAGCCGTTCGCGGTCCTCGTCGCTCCACTGTTGGGGGTCCTCTGGGTACTCGACCGCCCGCAACGACGCCGCCACGTCGTACTCGGTCGCGCCGAACCCGGTCAGCATCTCGGTGAGCGACTCGTCGATATCGAAGTCGGGCGAGCGCGACTTCCGAACGATCGACTCCCAGTTGCGCTCGATGATGCCCGCGAGCCACTGTTCGAGTTCCGCCTCGACGAAGTCGGCCTCCTCGACGGGGTCGTAGGTGCCGATCTCGACGGGTTCGCCCTCGGCGTCCGTGCCGCCGGCGGCGTCGAGGACGGCGAGAATCGCGTCGGAATCGGTGAGGGCGTCGAGGAACTGGTTCCCCAGCCCGCGGCCCTCGTGTGCGCCGGGGACGAGGCCGGCCACGTCGAGCAGTTCGACGGGGACGTAGCGGACGCCGCCCTCGCAGTTGCCGCAGCGCTCCTCGCGGTCGAGACAGGGACAACGCGTCCGGGCGTGGGTCACGCCGCGGTTCGGGTCGATGGTCGTGAACGGGTAGTTGCCGACGTCGACGTCGGCCATCGTCGCGGCCTTGTAGAAGGTAGACTTGCCGGCGTTTGGCTTGCCGGCGAGCGCGAGCGAGAGCATACCTGTGAGACGAACGACGGCCGGAAGTAGGTTTCCGTGTACAGGTGCACTACAGAACGTCGCCTGGATGCGCAGCGCCGTGCTCGACGAGTTCGGTATCGAACGAGACGAGTGTCGCGTCCACGGCGTCGGCGGCCGCGAGTATCAACGCGTCCATCGGATACAGAAGCGTCTCCGACTGGAGCTGATTGGCCGCCATCATATCGGACGCGTCGGGAAACGTGATCGTCGCACGCGACGTTATCCGATTCTCGATCTGGTCGATGCGATCACGTTCGAACTGCTTCTTTTTCGTGAGAACGCTTCGGAGTTCCATCAGGCTCAGGACAGAGACGTACGTATCGTCGGCTTCGTTGAGTAGTGTGATCGCGTCGTCGGATCGTTCAGTATCGTGAGTAACAGCGGCGACGAGAATATTCGTGTCGAGGAGCAGATTCATATGCGCTCTCGGACGTCACGAACGGCGTCGACGGCATCGACGTCAACATCGACGGCTAACTCCGAAAGCGCGTCACCGAGCGGAACGGTTTCGTCATCGTCGGGGTCCGAACCGAGGAACTCCCTGAAATCATCCGTGGTGAGGCTCATAAACGAGGATTGAATGGCGATCTGGAAAAACTTGCTGGTGAATCACACCAGCGACTCGTAGACGATGCCCCCCCGCCGCGTCACGATCCGCCGACCGTCGACGACGATGGGCGTCGCCATCGCGTCGAACTCGGTATCCAGCTCGGCGAACTCGGGCCAGTCGGTGACGACGAGCGCCGCGTCCGCGCCGTCGAGCGCCGCGCCCGCGGAGTCGGCGTAGTCGATTTCCGGGTATTCCTCTCGAAAGTTCTCGGTGGCGACGGGGTCGTAGCCCACGACGTCCGCGTTCGCGTCCAGCAGCGCCTCCACGAGCGGGATCGCGCGGGAGTTGCGGATGTCGTCCGTGCCGGGTTTGAACGCGAGGCCGAGCACCGCCACGCGCGCGCCGTCGGGGTCGACGTGCTCGCGGAGGCGACCCAGCAGACGGACCGGTTGTCGGTCGTTCACCTCGACGGCGGCTTGGAGCATCGCGGGATCGTAGCCGACGTCGCGAGCGGCCGCGATGATCGCCGCGACGTCCTTCGGGAAACAGCTACCGCCCCAGCCGACGCCCGCGCCGAGAAATTCCGAGCCGATCCGGTGGTCGAGGCCGATGGCCGAGAGGACGGCCTCGGAGTCGATGTCGTACTCCTTGCAGACGTTCGCGATGTCGTTGGCCAGCGAGATCTTCGCCGCCAAGAAGCCGTTGTTGGCGTACTTGATCATCTCCGCTTCGGCGACGCCGGTCTCGACGACCGGCGGGTCGTCCGCCCGCTCGACGAGAGGGTCGAACACGTCGCGGAGCGCCGCGGCCGCGGCGTCGGTCTCGGAACCGAGGACGACTTTGTCGGGGCCCAAGAAGTCCTCGACTGCGCTGCCCTCGCGCAGGAACTCGGGGTTCATCCCGACGTCGAGGTCCGCACCCAGCGTCTTGCCCGACTCGGCTTCGAGGATCGGCGCGATCACCTCTTCGGTCGTCGTCGGGACGACCGTGCTCTTGGTCACGACGAGGTGGTGGCCGTCCTTCTCGGCGAGCGTCTCGCCCAGCGAGCGCGCGCCGGCCTTCATAATCGAGAGGTCGATGTGGCCGTCGTCTTCCGAGGGGGTCGGGAGCGCGAGGAACGTGACGTCCGTGTCGCGGACGGCGGCGTAGTCGGTCGTCGCGCGCAGTCGGTCGCCGGCGTGTTCGGCGACGAGGTCGTCGAGACCCGGTTCGTGGATCGGCGCGTCGCCGCCGTTGAGCGTCGCGACGGTCTCCTCGTCGATGTCGACGTTGACCACGTCGTGGCCGACCTCGGCAAAGCACGCCGCGATCGTCGTCCCGACGTAGCCGCTGCCGACGATGCTCAGGTCCATACCGCAGCCGACGCCGGCCGATCGTTTCAATTTTCGTGTTGGGAGGGCAGGCGTGCGAGCCTGCGACGGACGCGGCCCGAACAGGCGGATGAAACCCGAACGGACGGAAGCGAAAACCCGGAGTAGGGTGAGAGCGAACGGACGGGTATGCCGAACGATCGAGACGGCTCCCACGGGACCACCACGACGTCCCGTGACGCCGTGACGACCCGACCGGCGGACTCCGGGGCGTCGTGGCTGGTCGTCTATCTGAAAGGGCTCTGTATGGGCGCGGCGGACGCCGTTCCCGGCGTCTCGGGCGGAACGATCGCGCTCGTGACCGGGATCTACGAGCGGTTGATCGCCGCGATCACCGCCGTCTCGCCCGCCAGGATCCGCGCCGTCCTCCTCGGATTTCTCCCCGGCCGCCGGGACGACGCCGTCGACGCCCTCCGCGCGGTGGACGCGGGATTCCTGCTGGTGCTCGGTGCGGGTATCTTCACCGCCATCGTGACGATCACACGGGTCGTCCACGCCGGGATCCAAACCGCACCGGTCCTCACGTTCGGGTTCTTCTTCGGTCTCATCGCAGCCTCGGCGTGGGTGCTGTTCTCGGAGGTCGCCGTCGACACGCCGCCCCGGGCAGCGGCCGCGGTCGCGGGGTTTGCGTTCGCGTTCGTCGTCTCCGGGCGCGCGGCGGCGACGCTCGGGGACGGGCTCCCGGTCGTCGTCGCCGTCGGGGCCATCGCGGTCAGCGCGATGATTCTCCCGGGAATCTCCGGGTCGCTGCTGCTCATCATCCTCGGGCAGTACGAGTATATGACAGGAACGCTGTCGGCGTTCGTCGACGCGCTGCTGGCACTCGTGACCGGCGGTCCGATCGAGCCGATCTGGGAACACGGTGTCGTGGTCGTCGCGTTCGTCAGCGGGGCCGTGATCGGTCTTTTCACGGTGGCTCACGCCGTACGGGCCGCGCTCGAACGCGCCCGGACGGCGACGCTGGCTTTCCTCGTCGCCCTGATCGTCGGGGCGCTGCGTGCTCCGGTCGTCCGAACCGGCGACCAGTTGGTCGAACTCGGACGAGCCTGGACGCCGACCGCGATTGCGACGTTCGCCGCCGCCGCAGTCGTCGGCGCCGCGCTCGTGGTGCTCCTGGACTATTACACGGGAATCGGCGACATCGACGGCGACGGCTAGCGAACCGGCGATCGAGTCGGATCGGTAGACGGAGAACGTGGCCCGGACCGTGACTGACGACGGTAGCGCGTCGATCGCCGCGGACGCGACACGGTGGTCCGCTCGACGACGGGAGCGGCCCGCGTGCCGGCAGTCGAACGCGACGACGGTGCCCCGACCGCGACGGTGGTCGACAGGTGTGAGGCCCGGCGGTCCGGCTGTCCCGGGCCTCCGCACGGTCGGGTCTAGATCTCTGTTCCGTGATCGTCGGCGAATCGACGGGTGACGGCGTCACTCGACCGACTGGATGACGCCAACCGTCCCCCTCGCCGACTGTGGTATGCCCGCCTGACGTCTCACTCCCGCGGGACTGCGATGTTGATCACCGACTCGCTGCCGCACGAGTCGCAGACGCCGCCGCCGTTGCTGCGAGCGCCACAAGAGCGACACTCGTATCGACTCGACTCCGGATGGTATGGATCGATGTCACCGTTGTATATCACCATATATGTGTGAGACACTCACGCACAGATAATGGTTATCCTGATATAACAGAATATACTCTATAGATGTATAATCAGATTATATTATTCAGAATATAGTTTTTATTTTGATCTACCTGGTGCAGATATGAACGAATGTTTCTTTTCTTGTCTTCCCTTCGACAGTCGTAAATCCAACGTCCTCGAACGCGCCGACGGCGTCGCCGAGACCGAACCGCTCGTCCATCGGCGGTCCGTCGGACCCGGACCCGGAACGCGACCAATCGACCGTGACTACCCGACCGCCGGGGCGGATCACTCGCGCGAGTTCGTCGAGCGCGGCGTCCTCGGCGAACTCGTGGTACGTCATCGTCGAGAAGGCGGCGTCGAGTTCGTCGTCCTCGAACGGCAGCGACGACGCCTCGGCGGTCACGAACTCGACGGCGTCGGGAGCACCCTTGTCCCGATACCGCTCGTGCATCTCCGCCTGTACGTCGACCGCGTACAGGTGGCCGGCGAACGGCGCGATCTCGTCCGTGTAAAACCCGGTCCCGCTCCCGATGTCGGCGACGACGTCGTCGGAGGCCGGATCGACCGCGGCCAGCAGTTCCTCGCGGGAGCAGAAGCGATACCGGCCGGCGTCTTCGAGCGCGTCCGCCCGGTCGGCGTCGAACGTGTGAAATCCCATATCCCGCGTACGAACAGCGTGGACCTAAAACTGTGCTCGTCGGCAGAGTGCGCGGTGCTGTAACCCCGTCGTGAGGAGGGATCGAAGTCGGGAGTCGGCCGCTCAGGTCGATCGAGTCGGTCGGGAACTCCGAGCCGTCCCGCCGCTGCCGCAGCAGTCAAGATTAACAGGGTCGGACGCGAGTTTCAAACGATGGCACCGACACTCCGAACTCCGACCGAACGGACCTGTGAGCGCTGCGGCCGCATCGAGGTCTGGGAGGAAGAAGCGGGAACGTGGCGTCTCGCGGTCGACGAGTCGGGAACCCCCCAGACGGTCGGCAGTCCGTACTGCATCCACGAGTGGGACATCAACGGTACCTTCGTCCCCTTCGAAGGTGGCGCTCTCGAAGCCTGAACCGGACTCGACTATTCCTCGGCGAGGGACTCCAACACGGAGGCCGTCCCATCGAAATACGACCCGTCGACGACGGTGTCCGCTGCCTCCCGAGCGGCGGGGTCCGCGTTCGCGACGGCGAACGAACGGCCAGCGACGCGGAACGTGGAGACGTCGTTCTCGCTGTCGCCGATCGCGACGAAATCAGCGGGGTCGCGACCGAGCGTCTCGGCGACGGCTTCGAGCCCCGTTCCCTTCTCGACGCCCGGGGTCTTCACGTGGTAGGCGTAGCCGGTGTCGAACACTTCGAGGTCGAACTCGGCGGCGACGGATCGAAGCAGATCCTCGTCGGCCGACCGGTTGACCGCGATCTCGGTCCGCCGCCACTCGTTGATGGCGTCGAACGAGCCCCAGCCGATGTCGCCGCCGCGCTCGACGAACGCGTCGGCGGCGGCCTGTGCGCGGTCGCGGTCGCCCTGATACGAGACCGTGTCGTCGGCGAGGACGACCCCGCCGTTCTCGGCGATCACCGTCAGTTCGAGTCCGAGGTAATGCGAGAGGCTCACCGGGTAGGGAAACGCCTTCCCGGTCGCGAGGACGACGGTCGCGTCCCACGCCTGCAGGTATTCGAACGCACGGGGGTCGAGGCGGCCGGTTCCGTCTGTGAGCGTCCCGTCGATGTCGAGGGCGAGCGGCGGCGTCTCGGCAGTCATCGGCGCGGCTTGGGGACGAAGCGTCAAAGATCCACCGCTGTCGGTCGGGTCTGAGGCCGTCCGCGACGCCACGAGGCGACTATGGCGAACGCCACCGACGACAGTGGGGAAGTGACCGTGACCGGCCCCGGACCGACACGGCGAGACGTTCGTAACGGACGCCACCAGACGCTACAATAAAGTACGTGCTGGCCAACTGTGTACTGTGAAATGAGTAAAACTCCGAGCGCCCTCGTCCTCGGCGGGGGATCGACCGGTTGCGGCATCGCGCGGGACCTCGCGATGCGCGGCGTCGACGTCACTCTCGTCGAGAAGGGGAACTTGACCCACGGGACGACCGGGCGGATGCACGGCCTCCTCCACAGCGGTGGTCGCTACGCCGTCTCCGATCAGAAGTCGGCGACGGAGTGCATCGAGGAGAACCGCGTCCTCCGGCGGATCGCGAGCCACTGCGTCGAGATGACCGGCGGGTTGTTCGTCCAGCGCCCCGAGGACGACGACGAGTACTTCGAGGAGAAGTTAGACGGGTGTCGCGAGTGCGGTATCCCGGCCGAAGTCCTGACCGCGGAGGAGGCACGGGAGATCGAGCCGTATCTCGCCGCGGACATCGAGCGCGCCATCCGCGTCCCCGACGGGGCCGTCGATCCGTTCCGGCTCTGCGTTGCCAACGCGGCCGACGCGGTCGAACACGGCGCGCGCGTGGAGACGCACTCGGAGGTGACCGACGTCCTCGTCGAGGACGGCGAGGTCGTCGGCGTCGAGGTCGAACACGACACCGGCTCCGGGCAGTTCGTCCACGGCGAGCCGGGGACGACCGAGGAACTGTACGCCGACTACGTCGTCAACGCCACCGGCGCGTGGGCGGGACAGATCGGCGAGATGGCCGACGTCGAGGTCGCCGTCCGGCCTTCCAAGGGCGTGATGACGATTATGAACGTCCGCCAGGTCGACACCGTCATCAACCGCTGTCGGCCGAAGGGCGACGCCGACATCGTCGTCCCCCACGAGACGACCTGCATCCTCGGGACGACCGACGAGGAGGTCGAAGACCCCGAGGACTACCCCGAGGAGGGCTGGGAGGTCGACCTGATGATCGACACCCTCTCGGAACTCGTCCCGATGCTGTCGGAGGCGCGGACCATCCGCTCTTTCTGGGGCGTCCGGCCGCTCTACGAACCGCCGGAGGTCGGGAGCGAGGACCCGACCGACATCACGCGGGACTTCTTCCTCCTCGACCACGACGAGCGCGACGACCTCCCCGGAATGGCCTCGATCGTCGGCGGGAAGCTCACGACTTACCGGATGATGGCCGAGGACATCGCGGATCACGTCTGCGAGAAACTCGGCGTCGACGCCGAGTGCCGAACGGCAGACGAGCCGCTGCCCGGTTCGGAGGACTTCTCGGTCCTGCGCGACTGGATGGACGAATTCGGCCTCCGGTCGCCCGTGGGTCTCCGCAGCGGCGAACGCCTCGGCTCTCGAACCGACGAGGTGCTCGGGGAGTGGGACGGCCCGAACCCGACGGTCTGCGAGTGCGAGGCCGTCACCCGGGCGGAGATCCAGGACGCCATCTCCCAGTCGGGGACGGAACTCAACGCCGTCCGCATCCGGACCCGCGCCTCGATGGGGAACTGTCAGGGCGCGATGTGCTGTCACCGGATGGCGAACGAGTTGACGCCCGAGTACGACGAGCCCACCGCCCGCGAGGCGCTCGACGACCTCTACCAGGAGCGCTGGAAGGGCGAGCGCCACGCGCTGTGGGGCGAACAGCTCTCCCAGGCGATGCTGAAGCACCACCTGCACGCGACGACGATGAACCGCGACGCCGACCCCGCGGCGAGCGACGACGCGGTCGACTTCGGCGCGTTCGACGCCGGCGCGGCCGCGGGAGACGGCCCCGACGAAGCCGACAGCGGAGCCCGACCGGACGACGCCGTCGCCGACGGCGGTCGACGAAACCGATCCGAGAACCGAGGAGTCACCGATGGCGATTCGTGAGGACGTCTTAGTCGTCGGCGGCGGCATCGCGGGCGCGACGGCCGCGCTCGCCGCCGCGGAGTCGGGCGCCACGGTCCGCCTGCTCTCGCACAAGAAGAGCACGCTCCGGCAGGCCAGCGGCCTCGTCGACGTGCTCGGCGCGGTCGGTGGCGACGGCTCCACCGGCGGCGACGGGTCCGCTGCCGGAGGACCCAAACTGATCGCAGACCCCTTCGAGGCGCTCGACCGCCTCCCCGACTCACATCCCTACCGCGTCGTCGGCGCGGACGCGATCCGCGACGGGCTCGGCCTCTTCGACGAGGCGGTCGGGGACGCCTACGCCGGCGAGCACACCGACCGCAACGCGCTCGTGCTCACCCACGGCGGGACGATCAAGCCGACCGCGCGGTATCCGGAATCCGTCGCTCCCGGACTCGCAAGCAGCGAGGAGGACACGCTGCTGGTCGGCTTCGCGGGGCTGACGGACTTCGATGCCCCTACAGCCGCGGCGCACCTCGAAGCCACGGACGTTCCCTTCGCCATCGACGGCGTGACCGTCACGTTCCCGGTCAAGTTCCGCGACGACGCGCTGACGACGCGCTTCGCGAAGGCGCTCGACACGGACGAATCGAGCGCCCGAAAGCGACTCGCCGACGCCGTCCGCGACGCGGCGGCGGACCTCGACGACTACGAGCGGGTCGGCTTCCCGGCGATGCTCGGCGACGACGCGGGCCGCGAGGTCCGCGCGGAACTGGCCGACAGACTCGGCGCGACGGTGTTTCAGATCCCGACCGGCCCGCCGAGCCTGCTCGGAATGCAACTCGAGGACCTGTTGCTCGACGCCCTCGACGACGCGGGCATCCGCCTCGCCTCCGGCAACCCCGCGGTCGGCTACGAGGCGAGCGACGGCCGGGTCGAATCGGTCCTCGTCGATCGTCGCGGGCGCGAGGTCCCCTACGCGGCCGAGGAGTTCGTGCTCGCGACGGGCGGCCTCGTCGGCAAGGGGATCGACTCCGACCGCGAAGCCGTCACCGAACCGATCTTCGACTGTCACGTTCCACACCCGACGGACCGCTACGACTGGTCCGAACCGGAAGCGTTCGGCGATCACGCCTTCGCGCGGTTCGGCGTCGTCCCCGACGACGACCTGCGACCGACGGACGGGTCCGGCGCGACCGAGTTCGGGAACCTCCGCGCGGCCGGCGGCGTCCTCGGCGGTGCCGACACGGCCCGCGAAAAGTCCGCTGCGGGCGTCTCCCTTGCGACCGGCGCGTACGCGGGCCGCCGGGCGGGCGAGGAGGCGATGCGATGACGCGAACGACGACGGAGGCGGCGACGAGCGGCACGGACGACCACGAACGAAGCGGCACGGAACCGACAAAGAGGGCGGACAGGATTCAGACGGCTGAGGCGACGGACACACAGGAGAGAGCTACCAGATGAGCGACGCGGAGAATCCACCCACGACAGAACCGATCGACCCCGCGGTACGGGACGGCCCGTCCGGCGCGGACTTCGAACCGGTCTCGGTCTTCGGCGACGACGCGACGATGGACCTGCGCCCGGGCGCGGACAACTGTTACAAGTGCTCGGTCTGCGACACGGTCTGCCCGGTCGCGGAGGTCGACGACGACTTCCCCGGCCCGAAGTTCCAGGGACCGGAACAGTGGCGGCTCAAGCGCAAGGAGGGCTCGGAGATCGACGACTCGATCATGTCCTGCTCGAACTGTATGCGCTGCGACGACGCCTGCCCGTCGAGCGTGCCGCTCTCGCAGATGCACAACACCGCCAGAGGCGAGTACGTCGACGAGCAGATGAACAAACTGTCGGTCGAGTACGTCAGAAACCGGATCCTCGCGAACTACCGGACATCCGCGTGGTTCGCCAGCAAGGTCCCGCGCCTCGCGAACGCCGTGATGCGCTTCGGGCCGACGCGGTGGGTGATGGAGAAGGCGATGGGCGTCACGAGCGAGCGGGAGTTCCCCGCGTTCGCGACGCAGACGTTCCGCGAGTGGTGGCGCGAGCGCGGCGGCGCGGACGCCTCCCGGCGCAACGCGCGGGAGGCCCGGGAGCGCCGCGGCGACCCCGTCGACGCCGACAAGAAGGTCGCGTACTTCCACGGCTGTTACTCGAACTACAACACGCCCGAGGTGGCGAAGGCGCTCGTCCACGTCTTCGAGTCGTTCGGGTACGAACTCGTCGCGCCCGAGCAGCGCTGCTCGGGGACGCCGATGTTCGCGAACGGAATGCTCGACGACGCCGAGCGCGCGGCGGAGGTGAACGTCTCCTCCTTCGCCGACCTCGTCGAGGAGGGGTACGACGCCGTCGCCTCCTGTACCTCGTGCTCGATGGCGCTCAGACAGGAGTACCCGGAACTCTTCGACATCGAGGGCATCGAGGACGTCGCCGAGAACACCTTCGAGGCGCTGGAGTACCTCCGCATCCAGGAGGATCTGGAGGGCGCGATCGCAAACGCGAGCGTCGAGGAGCAGGCGTTCGCCTACCACGCGCCGTGTCACGCCCGAAACCAGGGCCTGGATAGACAGGCGCTCGAACTGTTCCGCGAGCTCGACGGCGTCGCGATGGAAGACGTCGGTGACTCCTGTTCTGGGATCTCGGGGACCTACGGCTGGAAGGAGGAGAAGTACGAGACCTCGATGAAGATCGGCGAGGATATGTTCGAGCATATGCACGACGCCGCGGGCGACGTCGGGATGACCGAGTGTCCCACCTGCGCGATGCAGATGGAACACGGCACGGGATACGAGATCAAACACCCGCTCCAACTGCTCGAAGAGGCGCTCTGTTAGATCATAACAGATCTCCAGATAAATAATCGGAAGAGGTGATTCTCACATTCAATCGCCCAGTAGAGCGTCTGACTTTTCCACGACGACTCATCTTATTTCACCTACTAGAAATGGCCAACTGTCCAGAATACTGTCGGATTAAATATATCTACATCAGTGAGATTTCAGCTTCGCCTCCAGCCCTCCGGCAAACGTCTCCAGAGCGGTAAAAATATGCCATAGAATGATCCGATAATGACAACGATTGCAAATACAACCAATTCTTCTTCCGATATTTGTAGAACCTCGAATGTGACCAGGATAACGGCGATGACTCCAACAGCCCAGATGGCTAAGGGTACTCGCGCCTTCAATGACAAACCCCGATGTATAGACATATTTTCGGGCACCTACTGCGAACGTAAATATTGGTCGGATAGCAGGGGGTCAGCCCCCCTCTTTCAGTTCATTCCGCGTCTAAAGAGTCCGATTTCAACAGAGTCGAGATATCCGGTTTTCGCCGGTCGGTCGTCGTTTACGCCCTGATCAGTGCTCGCTTACGCGTCGACCGGTTCGATGCCGATCGTGACGGTCACGCCCTCGACGTCCCACTCCTCGACGAGCGCCCGCTCGCTCTCTGCGCCCAGTTCGTCGCCGGCGACGAACTCGCGGGTCCGCGTCTCCTCGGCGACGACGTCGCGGTGGCGGTCGACGAAGTCCGCGACGCGGCCGTCCGCGACGTCGACGTAGGTGTCGATCTCGCTGTCGACGTCGAGATCCAGACGCTTGCGCATCTCCTGGATCCGTCGGATCACGTCGCGCGCGTAGCCCTCCGCCTCGATTTCGTCCGTGAGTTCGGTGTCGACGTAGACGGTGCCGCCCTCGAAGTCCGCACCCGAGATGTGTGCCGGCGGTTCGGCCTCGTAGCGCACCATCTCCTCGGTGAGGTCGTACGTCTCGCCGTCGACTTCCACGCCGCCTTCGACCTCGGCGCGGGTCTTGCCCTCGACGGCCTCCATCACCTGCTGGGCCGCTCCGCCGAACTCGGGTCCGATGACACCCATCTCCGGAGCGGCACGCTCGACGAGTTCGTCGAACTCGCTCACGACCTCGATCGATCGGGCGTTGACGCGTTCGGAGAGGAGCTCGGCGAGCGACTCGACCGCGTCGGCGACGGCGTCGTCCTCGGTGGCGACGACGACCCGCTGGACTGGCCAGCGGAGCTTTCGGCCCCCCTGCTGGCGCGCGTTCGCCGCGGCCTCCTCGACGTCGCGGAGGACGGCCATCTCCCGTTCGAGTTGCTCGTCACGCAGCGCCTCGTCGGGTTCGGGGTACGACAGCGCGTGGACGGTCGTCGCGCTCCCGTCGAGGTGCTGGTACATCTGCTCTGCAAGGTAGGGAGTGTAGGGTGCGAGGAGCCGGATCGTCTCCTCGAGCACCGTCGAAAGCGTCGCGTACGCGCCGCGTTTCGACGCGGAGTCCTCCTCCTCCCACATCCGCTCGCGGATCGCCTTGACGTAGAAGCGCGAGACGTCCTCGGTGAGGAACTCCAGCACCGTGTTCAGCGCGTCGCTGACCTCGTAGTTCTCCCAGGCCTCGACGGCCTCGGCCTCGACGGTCTGCAGGCGCGAGAGCACCCACTCGTCGACGACCGTGAGGTCGCCGTCCGCGAGGTCCGCGTCGGCGGGGTCGTAGCCGTCCAGTTCCATATAGGGAAGCGGGAACCGGAAGACGTTCCAGAAGATGTTGAGCGTCGACTGCATCTCGCCCAACCCGTCCCACTCGAAGGAGAGGTCGACGCCCTGCTGGTCGTGACTGAGGAGGTACGCCCGCAGCGGGTCGCGGCCGGCGCGGTCGATCGCCTCCTCGGGCGTGACGATGTTGCCGAGCGACTTCGACATCTTCCGCCCGTCCTCGTCGTTGACGAAGCCGTGCATCATCACCTGCTCGTAGGGGGCCTGTCCGACCGCGGCGGTGCCCATCCCGAGTTGGGACCAGAACCACCCGCGGGTCTGGTCGTGCGCCTCGACGATCCAGTCGGCAGGCCACAGTTCCTCGTGGGCCTCGGTCTCCGAGGGGTAGTCGATCGTTCCCCACGTCGCGACCGAGGAGTCGATCCAGACGTCGAAGACGTCCGGCACGCGCTCGTAGGTCTTGCCGTCCTCGGTGATCGTCAGCGGGTCGACCGACGGTCGGTGGAGGTCGATCTCGTCGGGGTCGATGTCCTGATCCACCCGTTCGGCGAGTTCTTCCCGGGTGCCGACGACGATCCAGTCGCCGTCCTCCGCCTGCCAGATCGGGAGCGGGATGCCCCAGTAGCGCTGCCGGGAGATGTTCCAGTCGGGCGCGTCGGAGACGAAGTCGCGGAAGCGGTTGTCGCGCGCCCACTGGGGGAACCACTCCGTCTCGTCGATGTTGTCCAGCAACTCGTCTTTGATGTCGGTGACCGTGATGAACCACTGGTCGGTGGCGAGGAAGATGATGTCCGTGTCGCAGCGCCAACAGTGGCCGTACCGGTGCTCGTGGGTTCCCGAGGCGAGCAGCGCGCCCGACTCGTCGAGGTCGTCGATGATGTCGTCGTTGGCGTCGCGGACGAAGGTGCCGGCGTAGTCGCCGGCGGCCTCAGTGAACTCGCCGCGGCCGTCGACCGGGACGTACACGTCGAGGCCGAGTTCCTCGCCGCGGGCGAAGTCCTCCTGGCCGTGCCCGGGCGCGGAGTGCACTAACCCCGTGCGGTCGGCTTCGACGTAGTCGGCGGTGTAGACCTCGGCCGCGCCCTCGAAGTCGGGGATCTCGTTCAGGTGCGATTCGAGCGGGTGGTCGTACGTCCAGCCCACGAGGTCTTCACCGGTGAGTTCCTCGACGACCTCGTAGTCCTCGTAGCGGCCCTTCTTCAGGACGTCCTCGACGCACGGTTCGGCGATGTAGAGCGTCTCGGACTCGCCGCCCTTCTCCGCGCGGACGGCCTGATACGTCATCTCGCCGTCGACGGCGACGAAGGTGTTCGCCGGGATGGTCCACGGCGTCGTCGTCCAGATGACGAGGCTGCCTTCTCGATCCTGCAACGGGAACTTCACGTAGATCGAGGGCGACGTGATCTCGTCGTACTCGACCTCGTTGGCGGCGATGGCGGTCTGACACCGCGGGCAGTAGTTGACCGACCGTTTGCCCTGTTCGACGAGGCCGCGCTCGTCGACCTGCTGGAACGCCCACCACGCGGCCTCCATATACTCCGGCGAAATCGTCTCGTACGGATCGTCCCAGTCCATCCAGACACCGATCGACTGGAAGTCCTCGTCCATCGCCTCGCGGTTGCGTTCGGCGAACGCCTTGCACTCGTCGATGAACGCCTCCATCCCGTACTCCTCGATATCGCGCTTCGAGTCGAAGCCGAGTTCCTCCTCGACTTTCACCTCGATCGGGAGGCCGTGCATATCGTAGCCCGGGCGGTCGGTGACCCGGTGGCCCGACATCCGCTTGTACCGGATGACGGCGTCCTTCAGCGTCTTGTTCCACGCCGTCCCGAGGTGCATCTGCCCGGAGGTGTACGGCGGCCCGTCGACGAAGAAGAAGGCGGGGTCGTCGGCGTGGGCCTCCTTCGTCGCCTCGTAGGCGTCTGCGTCGTCCCAGTACGTCTCGACCGCGGACTCGACGTCCGCGGGCGTGTACTGGTCGTCGACTTCGTCCATACCCGTGGAGTACCAGCGGACGTATATGAAATCCGTGGAAGCGCGGCGTGCACTCTACGGTAGTAGCGGGACGATGCGCAGCGGTCACAGAGGCAGTGCAGTCGCGGAGGCAGTGCGGTCGTCGCACTGAACCGCGAGCGAGGCCGAAGGCCGAGCGAGCGGCTCTTTTTTGGTCCAGATTTTTTGCGCCGAGGGCGAGACGGCTATGCCGTCTCGCTTCCCCACGGGCGACTCGCGAGTCGCCCGTGGAGAGTGGTGCGCTTCGCGCGCCCGAGGCGTAAAAAAGGTGGATCAGAAGTCCGGGAGGTCGTCCGGGGCCTCGTACTCGGACTCCCAGGTGATGTAGTCGTCTTTGAGGACCTCACAGGCGGTCTGTCCGAGTTCGGTCAGGCCGGCGTTGATGCTCGACACCGTCTTCCAGGAGTCGATCTCGGGGTGAAGCGCTCGCTCCTTCCAGTCCTCGGGGATCCCGGGCGCGTGGTAGCCGACGCGGTCCGCGAAGTCGTCCCAAAAGAAGTCGAACTGGGCGAGGAGGTCGAGATCGAGGACGATCTGCCACTCCTCGGCCGTCACGTCCGTCGTCGCCCGCCATCGCTCGAAGGCGTCCGCCCACGCGCCGTCGCGGAGGAGTTCCTCGAGTTGGTCGCGCCGGTAGTCGGTGTCGCCGATCACCTCGGCGTCGTCGTACTCGTTGGGATCGACCACGTCCTCCAGTTCGGGGACCGGCGGCGTGTCCACGGAGAGACTCATACCTGTGCCGTTCGGGTGCCGTGGGTATAAGCGATGTGCGACCGCGAGGCGTCTGTCGGGGACGCCGAGTTACCCCTCGTCGCCGAAGTCGCCGAAGTCGTCGAGGTCGTCGAGATCCTCCCGTCGCTCGCTCCCGTCCGCGTCGGATTCGTCGCCGAAGTCGAAGCGTTCGGGCGGTTGCCCCGCGGCGTCGAGGACGATGTCCGACACTTCGATCGGGCAGTCGACGCGGACCGCGAGGGCGATGGCGTCACTCGGCCGCGCGTCGAAGACGAACCGCTGGGGCTCGCCGTTCTCGTACCGTTCGGCGTCGATCTTTGCATAGAATGTACCGTCGGCGACGTCGTCGATGCGGACCTTGTCGATCGCGCCGCCGAACTCGGTGAGCATCTCGACGAGGAGGTCGTGCGTCAGCGGGCGCTCGAACGCCTCGCCGGTGACCGCGAGTTGGATCGCCCGGGCCTGGTCGGTAGTGACCACGATAGGGAGCAGTTCCGACCGCGCCGCGACCACGACCGCGGGGATGTTCTCGCCGTCCGCGTCGATACCGACGGCGATGCCCTGGACCTCGCCCGGGTGATTCATACCACCACGTACTCCGCCCGGGTACGAATACTTACGGGACGGGTGGACCGGACGCGACGAACCGGACGCCGGAGGAACGCAACGAACCGGCGTCGGACCGGACGCGGCGAACCTGACGTCGGACCGAGCGCGGGCCCCCTCCAACACGGAGACTGTGGGCGCTCGATAGGGTATAAACGCCGGCGCGAGAGTCGCGGCCGACGTTCGGACCCGGTGGGGGAGGGACGCCCGGTCAGCGCTGCCGGACGAACCAGACGCCGAACCACAGGAGAAGTACGGTTAGGCCGCCGAGAAACACCAGCAGTCCCGGCGGGGGCCCCGACGCGGCGGTCGTCGCGGCCGTGTCGGCAGCGACCTGTACTGACTCCGTCTGCGTCTCGTAGCCGCCGTCGGCCCCGCCCGTCCGTCCGACGAACGGGACCCCCTCGATGGCGACCTGCGCCAGTAGGCTCACGAGGCCGACGACGCCGACGCCGGCGAGGAGTCGCTTGAGCACGTCCGAGAGTCCCGTGGTCTCCTCGTCGTCGGCGGCGACGACGACCAGCGGGCGGTCCGCGGGCGCGTACACCTTCATCTCGCGGCCCTTCTCGGAGTAGACCGTGTCGACGACCTCGACCGCGCCGGCGGACTCCAGGCGTTCGAGGTGGTACTGGACGTTCTGCAGGGAGGTATCGACGGAGTCCGCGAGAGCGGCCGGGTTCGCCGGTTCGTCGTGAAGCGTTGCGAGGACGCGGCGGGCGGTCGCCGACGAGAGCGCCGACAGCAGGTCGTCGGCGTCGTCGTCTTCGAGGCCGACGACGCGCGGCGAGGCGTCGACGTCGGGCTCTGATTGGGAGGGCAAGAGGCGAGCCATCGTTCGCCGGTAGGAGACAGACCGATACAAACCTGTTGTTCGGACCGCCGTTCGTCGAGGGGAGTCGGCGAAACGCTCTACGTGACACTCGCGACCCGAACGGACCCGTCGGGCGACACTCGCGGCTCGGCCGACGGCTCCGCAATACACTTGCCTCCCGGTTTCGTACGTCCCGGTATGTACGTCCGGGACGCCAAAAACCGCGACGAGGTCTGGTTACTCGACAGGATCGAGGAGGCGGACATCGACGACCCCGCGTTCCGGTCTCGTGACTACGTGATCGCGCTCGACGAGGAGACGTCGAGAAAGGCCGGGTTCGGGCGGATCCGGGTTCACAAGACGGATGCTGGGAACTTCTGTGAACTCGCCTTCGTGTACACGCTCCCCCCCTGGCGACAGCAGGGCGTCGGCGCGCACGTCATCGAGCGCCTCGTCGCGGAGGCGAGCGACGAGGGGTACGAGACGGTGTTCACGTTCACGCGACAGCCCTCGTACTTCACGCCGTTCGGGTTCGACCCGCGCGAGACAGGCGACCTGCCCGACCCCGTGAAGGCGCGGCTCGAAGCGGTCCGAGACGAACGCGGCGACGACGTCATCGCGATGAGCGTCCACGCCGACGACTTCGAGGTCCCCGAGTCGTTCCGCGAGCGGTTCAAGCAGGCGTCGCCCGCCGACAAGCCGGAGGGCGACGGCGTCGAGGAGACGCCGGAAGACTTCGGTATCGACCCCTCGGAGGCGACCTACAAGTACGACACCGGGAACTGAGTGAGGATCGCGGCGGCAGACTGCACGGGGACCGAGCGTGGCTCTCGGCGGCGCGTCGAACCTACGTTCGGTCGTCGAGGAAGTCTGTGCTGAACACGATGTAGGCGAGGACGCTGCAGAAGAGGATCGGCGGGAGGAGCGCGAACGCCCACAGGGGTTCGATGCCCCACCCGAGCAGTAAGACGACGTTGCCGAGGCCGATCGCGAGGAACGGCGCGACGGCGAGCGCCGCCCGCTTGCGGTTTCTATTGCTTGACTCCGACTCCAGCGGGTCGTTCGGATCGAACTCGTCGGCGGTCGAGGCGGGATCGGCGCGGTCGCCGGCCGACGTGGACGAGGCCATACTCGGAGTTCGGAGCGGAGCGATAAAAACGCCGCGCTGTCGTCGGCTCCGGATCTGTACCGGGCAACCACCCGGACCCGGGTTCAGCGACCGACGTCCGACTCCCCCTCGTCGCCTTCCAGCCGCGAGGCGAGTTCCACGAGACCGAAGAGGAGGCCGAGAAGCAGCGTCGAGACGGCGACCCCGTACAGCGCGACCGCCGCGGGAGTCACGGGGATCGTCACGTCGGTGCCGAGAATCGCCGCTTCGGAGATCGCCACCGAACCGTTGCTCCCGACGAGCCAGCCGATCGCGCCCGAGAGAGCGACGATCGTCGCGCCGAGCCCCAGCATAATCTTTCGCCCGAGGCCCGGAGCGGCCGTTTCGGCATCGGAGTTCACACCTGCCCTACGTGAGCGAGCGGCTTTTCGCTTGCCCTTCGGTCCGGCGGTACTGCTGATTATGTGAACGGTCCGCCGTCAACGGCAGGTACAAACCGCCGCCGGACGAACCGCGGCTGATGACCGACGAACGCAGGCGAGACGAGGACCTCGTCGAACGCGCCCGCGAGGCGCTCGAAGACGCCTACGTCCCCTATTCGGAGTACCGCGTCGGCGCGGCCCTGAGAACCGCAGACGGGACGGTGTACACCGGTTGCAACATCGAGAACGCGAACTACTCGAACAGCCTCCACGCCGAGGAGGTCGCCATCGCCTCGGCCGTGCGGGACGGCCACCGCGAGTTCGACCGGATCGCGGTCTCCTCCGGCGCGCGAGACGGGGTGACGCCCTGCGGGATGTGTCGACAGACGCTCGCGGAGTTCGCGAACGCGGATCTGAAAGTCGTCTGTGACGAGGGCGGGACAGAAAAGACGGCGTACACGCTCGGAGAACTGCTGCCCAACACGATCTCCCTGGAGACGCTGTCTGCGGCCGAGGCGCAGCGCGAGTCCGGAGAAGAGGGGAAATCCGAGGGCGCATCGGACAGCGACGACGCCGACGCGTCGGCTTCGGGTCGGTAGCCCGAGACCGGTCCAGCCGGTCGACAGTGTATTTCCGCTGCGGCCGGGAGTGGTAGTATGAGCGACAGCGAAGACCCCAACGACGACGTGCAGTACCACATCGCCGTCGGTCCCGACGACGTCGCGGACAGCGTCCTCCTGCCGGGGAACCCCGAGCGCGTGGACAAGATCACCGCGCTGTGGGACGAGTACGACGAGAAGGCCTACCACCGCGAGTACCGGACGGCGACCGGAACGTACGAGGAGACGCCGATCTCGGTCACCTCGACCGGGATCGGGAGCCCGTCGGCCGCCATCGCGGTCGAGGAACTGGCGCGCGTGGACGCCGGGACGTTCGTCCGCGTCGGCTCCTGCGGCGCGATCCAGCCCGAGATGGACGTTGGCGATCTGGTGATCACGTCCGGAGCCGTCCGCCAGGAGGGGACCTCGAAGGAGTACGTCCGCGAGGACTACCCGGCCGTCGCGGACCACGAGGTCGTCGCCGCGCTCGTCGCCGCGGCGGAGCGACTCGGCTACGACTACCACGTGGGGCTGACGATGAGCGCCGACTCGTTTTACGCCGGTCAGGGTCGCCCCGGCTTCGAGGAGTTCCGCGCCGCCGGGTCGGAATCGCTGGTCGAGGAGTTACGGGCGGCCAACGTGAAGAACATCGAGATGGAGGCCGCCGCGCTCCTGACCGTCGCCAACGTGTACGGGCTCCGCGCGGGGGCGGTCTGCTCGGTCTACGCGAACCGGATCACCGGCGAGTTCCGCACCGAGGGGGAATCGCGCGCCGCCGAGACGGCGAGTCTCGCGGTGCACCTGCTCGCGAAGATGGACGAGGCGAAGCGGGCGGCCGGGGTCGATCACTGGCATCCGGGCCTCTCGATCGAGTGAGGGCGGCTTCGTCGGTCCCGACCCGTCCGATCCGTCGGACGCGACGCGCCAGTGACGTTTCGCAGTCCCTTTATCCGAGGCGGTGACAGACATACGTATGAGCACGCAGATCGTCGTCGTCGGCTCCGGCTATGCGGGTGCCGGTGCCGTCAAACGGCTCGAAGAGGAACTCGACGCGGGGATGGAACTCACCTGGATCTCGGAGACCGACTACCACCTCGTCCTCCACGAAGTCCACCGCTGTATCCGCGATCCGAGCGTCGAATCGAAGATCACGATCCCGATCGACGACATCAAATCAGACGCCACCGAGTTCCGCAAGGGCCACGTCACCGACGTCGACGCCGACGAACGGGTCGTCGAACTCGAAGACGGCGAGGTCGAGTACGATTATCTCCTGCTGGCGATCGGTTCCGGCACGGCCTTCTTCGGCATCGACGGCCTCCGCGAGTACGCCCACGAACTGAAGAGCCTCGACGACGCTCGGACGATCCACGCCGAGGTCAAGGAGGCCGCCGAGGCGGCCTCCCGCGACGACCCCGCCCAGATCATCATCGGCGGCGCGGGGCTCTCGGGTATCCAGACGGCCGGCGAGATCGCGGAGTATCGCGACGAACACCGCGCCCCGATCGACGTGACCCTCGTCGAGGGCCTCGACGAGGTCTTCCCGAACAACGATCCCGAACTGCAGGGCGCGCTCCGACGGCGACTGGAAGCGCTCGACATCGAGATCCTCACCGGCGACTTCATCTCGAAGGTCGACGAGGAGACGGTGTACCTCGGCGACGACGAGGACGACGCCGAACTCGCCTACGACACGCTCGTCTGGACCGGCGGCATCACCGGTCACGAGGAGGTCCACGGGATGGAACTCGATCAGGACGACCGTTCGCACCGCGTCTTCGCCGACGCCGACTTCCAGACGTCCGACGAGCGGGTGTTCGCACTCGGCGACACGGCCCTCGTCGAGCAGGGTCCCGATTCGGTCGCGCCGCCGACGGCGCAGGCTGCCTGGCAGGCCGCCGACGTCGCGGGCGAGAACGTGGCCCGCGCCGCGGCGGGCAAGCCCCTGAAGACGTGGCGCCACGACGACAAGGGGACGGTCGTCTCCGTCGGCGACGACGCCGTCGCCCACGACGTCAAACTGCCCGTCTTCGGTTCCTTCCCGATGAACGTCTTCGGCGGCCCGGCCGCGCGAAACCTGAAGAAGGCAATCGCCGCCCGCTGGATCGCCGACGTCTCCTCGCCGAAGAACGCCCTCGGCGCGTGGGAGAGCCTCTGAGCGGCCGATAACTCATTCTGAGGCGGACGGCCTTCGACCGATCGCGGGCGTCGCGAGCGCCTCGATCTGTCGAGCGTCCGACCGGACGGTCGGTGGACTCACCGACGGCCGAGCGAGAGAAGAAACCGAAGCAGTAGCGGGCCGCGCCCTCAGTGGGAGGATTCGCCGACCGGCGCGCGCATATCCTTGATTCGGAGGATGAGAATGTTGCCCGTGTCGTCTTTGCCGTCGACGGTGCCCTCGATGACGAGTTTCGAGAGCGGCGTCGGACCGACCGTGACGTCGTCGCCCTCGTGGAAGTCGCGGACGGAGCCCTGAATGTGGATCTCCGCGCGGCACAGTTCCGGGTGATGGACCGAGGAGAGGTCGATCTCGTCGACGTTGACGTTCTCGACCTCTTCGCCGTCGTGGAACAGCGGGACGAACGCCGGTTCGTCCATCTGGTTTACGTCGAGGGCCTCGTACGCGTTCGCTGTCGGCTTGTACCCGCCCTTCGGGCCGGGAACGCCTTCGACGAGCTGGAGAGCTTTCAGACTCTGCATCTGGTTCCGAATCGTTCCGGGGTTCCGGTCGACCTCTGCCGCGATGTCCTCACCTTTTACGGCGTCTTCGCTCTCGCGGTGGAGGTTTATCAGCGCGGTCAGGATGGTTTTCTGACTGGACGTCAGCTCGATGGATGACATAGCGGATCGTTCGCCGCAGACGGTCTTAAATCCGGTGGATGGCCACACAGTCTGTGAATGAGTGTCCCAATTTTCGCGAGATTCGGCGGCATTCGTTTCTTTTTCGACGGCGGCGGTGTCGCTCTCGTAGCTCCGGCCGCAGGTACGTGCGCGTTCCCGGAACCGCGGAGTGTCGGACTGTCTCGCGCCTCGCGGATGACAGTTTCAGTCACCGACTCGAACTCACGACTCCCGCCGCGGCAAGGGCCGTGTCGCCGCCGACGTTCGGTCTGCACCACCGGAGAAGAGGGGCGACACCCCGGCGATCGACCGTTGCCGAGGACCGTCGGCTGTATCCGGTACCGCTTTGTGAGCCCTCGTGCGTGTGATTGGTATGGAGAATCAACGAGTCCTCGTCACCGGCGGTGCGGGATTCATCGGCTCGAACCTCGCGAACCACCTCGCGGCGGACAACGACGTCGTCGCCGTCGACGACCTCCACCTCGGGACGCCCGAGAACCTCGACGAGGAGGTCGAGTTCGTCGACGCGAGCGTCCTCGACGACGACCTCCCGACCGAGGACGTCGACGCGCTGTTTCACCTCGCGGCGTACTCCTCCTACACGATGGCCGAGGAGCACAAGCGCGAGGCCACGCGCGTGAACGTCGAGGGGTTCGTCAACGCGGTCGAACAGGCCCGCGAGGACGGCTGTGACACGGTCGTCTACGCGTCGACCTCCTCCATCTACGGGTCGCGAACCGAACCCTCGCCGGAGGACCTCCCGGTGGAGGCGCGGACGTGCTACGAGGCCTCGAAACTCGCCCGAGAGCAGTACGGCGAGTACTTCCACCACCACTACGAGATGACGCTCGCCGGACTCCGCTTCTTCTCGGTGTATCAGGGCTACGGGGGCGCGGAGGAACACAAGGGGGAGTACGCCAACACCATCGCGCAGTTCACCCACAAGATCGCCAACGGCGAGCGACCGAAGGTGTTCGGCGACGGCTCTCAGACCCGGGATTTCACCCACGTCGACGACATCGTCCGCGGGATCGAACTCGCCGCCGACCACCGACTTCAGGGCATCTACAACCTCGGCACCGGCGAGAGCTACACGTTCAACGAGATGATCGGGATGATCAACGACGAGTTGGGCACCGACGTCGACCCCGAGTACGTCGAGAACCCCCTCGACGTGTACGTCCACGACACGATGGCCGACAGCACCAAGATGCGCGAGGCGACCGGCTGGGAGCCCGAGATATCCTTCGAGGAGGGCGTCGAACGCGTCTGTGCGCCGTACGAGGTGTGAGAGATGACGGCCGGATCCGTTCGCGTCGTCGGTGCGCCGACCGACTACGGGGCGAACCGACGGGGCGTCGATATGGGGCCCTCCGCCATCCGCTACGCCGGACTGGCCGCGGAACTGGAGCGGGCGGGCCGGGCAGTCGTCGACGACGGCGACGTGCGCGCCCCCCGCGCGGAGGAGCGCGATCCCGAGGCCGAACGCCCCGCGTCCGGGCGGGCCAAGTTCATCCGGGAGACGCGGGAGGTCGCGACGCGGCTCGCCGACCGCGTCGCTGGCGCGCTCGCCGCCGACGAACTCCCGCTCGTCCTCGGTGGCGACCACTCGGTCGCCATCGGGTCGGTCACCGGCTCGGCCCGCGACGCCGAGATCGGCGCGGTCTGGTTCGACGCCCACGGCGACTTCAACACCCCCGAAACGTCGCCGTCGGGCAACGTCCACGGGATGCCGCTGGCGGCCGTTCTGGGCGTCGGCGAGTTCGCGGACGTCGAGTGGGCGAACGCGACGGGACTCGACGCGTCGAACGTCGCGATCGTCGGGCTCCGATCGGTCGACGAGAGCGAACGGTTCGCCATCGCGGACAGCGACGCGACGACCTTCACGATGTCCGACATCGACGAGCGCGGGATCGCGAGCGTCGCCGACGACGCCCTCGACGTGGCCGCCGCCGGCACCGACGGGGTCCACGTGAGTCTCGACCTCGACTGGCTCGACCCCCGCGAGGCGCCCGGCGTCGGGACGCCGGTCCGCGGCGGAGCCACGTACCGGGAGGCCCACACGGCGATGGAGACTGTCGCCGAGTGCGACTGCCTCCGTTCGCTCGATCTCGTCGAGGTCAACCCGATCCTCGACGACCGAAACGAGACCGCGGCGCTCGCGACGGAACTCGCCGCGAGCGCGCTCGGAAAGCAGATCCTGTAGCTATCGCTGGCGTCGTCGAGCCAACAGCAGTCCGTCAGACGACGAACAGGGGTCGCGTGCGAGGACGCCGCACACCACGTTTCCGGTGAAATGCGCCGGTTCGATCAGACGCCCTCATACTGATTACTCTGTGTCGGCGGTTTCGTCCTCGCCGTCTAGGGTCGCGTCCCCGCCGTCTGCACCCGCGTCTTCGCCCGCTTCGGACTCTGCGATCGCTTCCTCGCTCTCTTCGGCGGGGAAGTGAACGTCGACGCTGGCGACGCTGTCGCCCGCGTCCAGTTCCATCACGATGACGCCCATCGTGTTGCGGCCCACCGTCGAGAGGTCCTCGACCGGCGTTCGGAGGATCTGGCCCTCGCCGCTCATCACGAACAGGTGATCGCCGGGACCGACGGTCTCCAACTCGCAGACGCGGCCGTTGCGGTCGTTCGTCTTGATGTCGATCAGGCCCTTGCCGTTCCGTGACTGGCGTCGGTACTGCTCGATGTCGGTCCGCTTGCCGTACCCGTTCTCCGTGACGGTGAGCACCCACTGGTGTCTGTCGGGATCGACGGCCGCCAAGGCGGCCACTTCGTCGCCGTCTTCGAGGTCGATTCCGCGGACGCCCCGGGCCGAGCGACCCATCGCGCGGACCTCGTCCTCCGCGAAGCGGATCGCCATCCCGCCGCGACTCGCGAGGATCAGATCCCGTTCGCCGTCGGTGACCTCGACGTCGGCGAGCGCGTCGTCCTCGTCGAGTTTCGTCGCGATGATCCCGGTCGAACGGATGTTCTGGAACTTCTCGACGCTCGTGCGCTTGATGTACCCGTTCCGGGTCGTCATCGTGAGGAACTTCTCCTCCTCCGATTCCATCTCCGCGGTGTTGACCACGGCGGTGATCTCCTCGCCGTCGTCGAGATCGAGCAGATTGACGGCCGACTTCCCGCGGGCGGTGCGAGACATCTCCGGCACCTGGTAGGTCTTCAGCTGATAGACCTGCCCGTGGTTGGTGAAGTACAGCAGGTAGTCGTGCGTGCTCGCGACGTAGACCGAGGAGACGCGGTCGCCCTCCTTCAACTCCGTTCCGATGATCCCCTTCCCGCCCCGGTGCTGGGCGCGGAAGGTGTCCAGCGGCATCCGCTTTATATAATCATCCTCGGTGACGACGACGACGACGTCCTCTTCGGCGATGAGGTCCTCGTGAGTGACCGTCCCGGTGTCCTCGATGATCGAGGTCCGGCGGTCGTCGTCGTACTCGTCTTTGATCTCTAAGAGTTCGTCTCTGACGACCGCGTCGAGTTCGTCGGAATCGCCCAGAATCGCCTCCAGACGCTCGATCCGCGCCTGCACGTCCTCGTACTCGGATTTGATCTCGTCGGCCTCCATCGCGGTGAGCGAGCCGAGCTGCATCGCGACGATGTGGTCGGCCTGCGCCTCCGAGAAGTCGAACGACGGCAGCGGCTGGCCGTCGACCTCGACGACGTGCTCGCCGCGCAGCGCGGCCTTCGCGTCGTCCCGGCTCGCCGAATTTCGAATGACCTCGACGACGTCGTCGACGTGCTCTAAGGCCGTTAGTCGCCCTTCGAGGATGTGGGCTCGATCCTCTTTCTCCTCGAGTTCGGACTGGGAGCGCCGCCGGACGACCTCGCGGCGGTGTTCGAGGTACTCGACGAGCGTCTCCTTCAGCGTGAGCACCCGCGGTTGCCCGTCGACCAAGGCGAGGTTGATGACGCCGAACGTCGATTCGAGGTGGTGTTCGAGGAGTTGGTTCTTCACCACCTCGGCGTTCGCGCCGCGCTTGAGTTCGACGACGACGCGGATGCCGTCGCGGTCGGACTCGTCGCGCAGATCGCGGATGCCCTCGATCTTCCCCTCGTTGACGTCGTCGGCGATGCGCTCGACGAGTCGCGCCTTGTTCTCCTGGAAGGGGAGTTCGGTGATGACGATCCGGTCGTCGTCCTCGACCTCGAACTCCGCGCGGACGCGGATCCGCCCGCGACCCGTCTTGTACGCCTTGTGGATCGCGTTGCGGCCGACGATGTTCGCGCCCGTCGGGAAGTCCGGCCCTTTCACGTGCTCCATCAGGTCCTCGACCGTCGCGTCGGGGTGCTCGATGAGGTGGACCGTCGCGTCGATCACCTCCCCTAAATTGTGCGGCGGGATGTTCGTCGACATCCCGACGGCGATGCCCGAGGAGCCGTTGACCAGGAGGTTCGGGAACGCCGACGGCAACACCTCGGGCTCTTCGAGACGGTCGTCGTAGTTGGACTGGAAATCGACGGTGTCCATCTCGATGTCTTCGAGCAGTTCCTCGGCGATGGGAGCCATCCGCGCCTCCGTGTAGCGCATCGCGGCTGGCGGGTCGCCGTCGACGGAACCGAAGTTACCCTGGCCGTCGACGAGCGGGTACCGCATCGAGAAGTCCTGGGCCATCCGCGCGAGCGTGTCGTAGATGGCAGAGTCCCCGTGCGGGTGGTAATCACCCATCGTCTCGCCGACGATCGAGGAGGACTTCCGGTGGGAGGAGCGGGCGGTGACGCCCGCCTCGTGCATCGCATAGAGGATGCGCCGGTGGACGGGTTTGAGGCCGTCGCGGACGTCCGGCAGCGCCCGACCCGCGATGACGGACATCGCGTAGTCGATGTAGGACTGCTCCATCTCCTGTTCGATCCGTGCGGTCTCGACCTCCGCGGCGATGCCTGCCGCGGGGTCGAAGACGTCTGGTGCGTCAGAGCTCATTTATATGTCCACCCATTCGGCGTCGGTCGCTCGCTCCTTGATGAACTGCTTGCGCGGTTCGACGGCGTCGCCCATAAGCACTGAAAACATCTTGTCCGCGGCGGCGGCGTCCTCGACGGTGATCTGCTTGAGGATTCTGTTCTCCGGATTCATCGTCGTCTCCCAGAGTTGATCGGGGTTCATCTCACCCAGGCCCTTGAACCGCTGGACCTGCGTGGGGTTACCGTCGCACTTCTCCTCGATGATCCGGTCCCGCTCGGCCTCGGTCATCGCGTCGTAAGTCTCGCCGCGGTACCTGATCCGATACAGCGGCGGTTTCGCCGCGTAGACGTACCCCGCTTCGACGAGCGGACGCATATGGCGGTACAGGAGCGTCAGAAGCAGCGTTCGGATGTGCGCGCCGTCGACGTCGGCGTCCGAGAGAATGATGATCCGCTCGTAGCGGACGTCGTCGATGTCGAACTCCTCGCCGATACCCGCCCCGATGGCGGTGATGAGCGCGCGAACCTCGTCGTTCTGGAGGATCCGGTCGAGTCGGTGTTTCTCGACGTTCAGGATCTTTCCCTTGAGCGGCAGGATCGCCTGAAACCGTCGGTCGCGGCCCTGTTTGGCGCTGCCACCGGCGGAGTCGCCCTCCACCACGAACAGCTCCGACTCGCTCGGATCGCGGCTCTGACAGTCGGCGAGTTTGCCCGGCAGCGACGTCGATTCGAGCGCCGACTTCCGGCGCGTGAGTTCCTCGGCCTGCTTCGCCGCCTTCCGGGCCTTCGCGGCCTCGACGGCCTTACCGACGATGGCCTCGGCGATGTCCGGGTTCTCTTCGAGGTAGGTCCCGAGCTTCTCGTGGGTGATCGATTCGACGATGCCCCGAACTTCGCTGTTGCCGAGTTTCGTCTTCGTCTGCCCCTCGAACTGCGGATCGGGGTGTTTGATCGAGATCACCGCGGTCAGCCCCTCTCTGACGTCCTCGCCCTTCAGCGAGTCGAGGTCGTCGAGGAGGCTGTGCTCGCGGGCGTAGTCGTTGACGACGCGGGTGAGCGCGGTCTTGAACCCCGTGAGGTGCGTGCCGCCCTCGCGGGTGTTGATGTTGTTCGCGAAGGCGTGGATCGACCCCTGGAGTTCCTCCGTGGCCTGCATCGCCACCTCGATTTCGATGTCCTCCTCGCTGTCGCTGTAGTAGATGACGTCCTCGTGCAGGACGGTCTTCGTCTCGTCGAGGTAGCGGACGAACTCGCGGATGCCGCCCTCGTAGTAGAACGTGCGCTCGCGGCGGGCCGCGTCGGCGGCGCTGTCCTCGTCGGCCGCCTCGGCGTCGACGCCGACCGCTTCGCTCCCCTCGTCGACGAGTTGGATCTCGACGCCGGAGTTGAGAAAGGCGAGTTCCCGAAGGCGGTTCTCGAGCGTCGAGAACTCGAACTCGACCGTCTCGAAGATGTCGCCGTCGGGCCAGAAGCGGACCGTCGTCCCGGTCTCCTCGTCGGCTTCGAGGTCGCGGACGCGCTCGAAGGCTCCCTCTTGGGGCTCGCCGTGGTCGAAGCTGTCGCGCCACAGCGCCCCGTCGCGCTTGATCTCCACGTCGAGGCGCTCTGAGAGCGCGTTGACGACGGAGACGCCCACGCCGTGGAGGCCGCCGGAGACCTGGTAGGACTTGTTGTCGAACTTCCCGCCGGCGTGGAGGACGGTCATGATGACCTCGACGGCGGGCCGGTCGTACTGTTCGTGGGTGTCGACCGGGATCCCGCGGCCGTTGTCCGAGACCGACACCGATCCGTCGTCGTGGATCGTGACTTCGATGCGGTCGCAGTAGCCGGCGAGCGCCTCGTCGATCGCGTTGTCGACGACTTCGTAGACGAGGTGGTGTAACCCTCGCGAGTCCGTCGATCCGATGTACATCGCCGGGCGCTTCCGAACGGCCTCCAGGCCTTCGAGGACCTGAATCTGCCCGGCCCCGTACTCAGTATCGCGTGACATTGATCGTACCTCCGTTAAGCCACGTCGGTTCTTAAACCCTCGCACGCGCGGGCGCGATAGTACGTATGAAGCCGCCCTGGACGACTCCAGCTCCGCGTTTCGACCGACGGCGTCGCCTCGCACCCCCGCGATGCGAGGCTGCCTCCGACGCGTCGAGGTTCGGGCAAACCGACAGCACAAAGACGCTGCCAGCGTTACGATCGCGTATGAGCGACGCCGAAGACGCCGAGACCCTACAGCCGAGCGACGTCGGCGACGAGGCGAACGCCCCGCCCGTCGCGGAGAAGCCCTACAAGATCATCTTCGAGGGCAACAAGTGCATCGGCGCGGGTCGATGCGCGGAGGTCGCAGACAACTGGGAGATGGACATCACCTCGGGGCTCGCCCGGCCGAAGTCGTACTTCATCGGGGAGGACGAACTCGACGAGAATATCCGAGCCGCGGAACTGTGCCCCGCGAAGAAGGACAGCGGCGTGATTCACGTCGTCGATCGGCGGACGGACGAGGAGATCGCGCCCGACCCACACGGCGACGGCACGTTGAGCGTCGACTGGTAGCACGGTCGTTCACGAAAGCGAAACCACTAACCGGGCGTCCGCGGAACTGTGTTCTGCGCGGGGGTGGCTGAGCCAGGCCAAAGGCGGCGGACTTAAGATCCGCTCCCGTAGGGGTTCGTGGGTTCAAATCCCATCCCCCGCACTCGATGTCCGAGCGCCAGCGAGGACTCGATAGACACGCTGGGATTTGAATCAGAGAGCGTCGCGAACGGAGTGAGCAGCGCGACCGTGGTTCAAATCCCATCCCCCGCACTCGAATCTGCGAGCGAAGCGAGCAGTTCGGTTTCTCCGGTATGACTGCAATCCGATCAGTCGCATATACCAAACCGTCGACAGCGACGGGTCTGAAGACCGACCCCGACCCGCTCAAATCAGCACTTTCGCCGAGGGGAGGTATTTCCGTCTGGTTCGTTCCGCCTCCGAACCGGCCGGGACCAGCGTCGACTCCGAGACTGGTTCGGAGAACCGATCCGGGTCGGGGGCGACGGGAGCCAGCATCTCCGTGAACACCGACTCGTAGCGGCCGCCCGCGGAGACGACGCCCCCGTGCTTTCGCTCCGAGAAGGGGACATCGTCGGGATGCGGGAACTGCTCGCGGATGATCCCGGCGGTCTCTCGGAGGTACTCGGCGGCCCGTTCCTGCTCGTAGGAACTCTCGTCGAAGTACTGCTGGGTGTGCGGACCGTCGGAGTCGACGTCGGCGTGTTGCGGCGACTCGAACGGGAGCGACTCCGGCGTGGTGTGCTCGCCGGCGAACCGGAGGTTCACGGTGAAGCTGTCGGGGTACCGCAGGATGAGCGGGAAAAACAACATCTCGGACACCGTCGAGCGCTGTTGGATCCGCCAGAGTCCCTCGATGTAGTACGCCGCGAGCGCTCCTTCCCGGTCCTCGCGTTCACCGCGGAGGTACGCTCTCGCGACAGCCTCGTAGTCGTCGCCGGCGATGCGACGCAACCGTCGCTCGAACGTTTCGGCGACGCGCTCGAACTCCGTCTCGTAGGCCTTCGCCACCGACACCGACGGATCGGCCAGTAGCTCCGCCTTCCGCTCGCGCCCGTCCGCGACGGCCGTCATATTCTCGTGGAACAACCGCTCGGCCCGCCGATCCGGGAGCGGCGTTCTGACCGCCCGTCCGTAGAGGACGTTCGTGCCCCCGTCTGTCCGTCCCGCGCTGCCTCCCATACGGGAGAGACACATCGAAGAGATAATAATTTCAGCGATCGTAAATTTATCCCAGGTTCGGCGCTAATCGACCTCGATCCCCCCGACAACGGATCGGTTCGGGTTGCAGATTCTCCGACAGGGGTAAAAACCACCGTGCGATATGGAAGACAATGAGTCAGGAAGCGGCCGAAGCGGGTCGCGTCCGGGTCGTCGGCACGGCGCACGTCTCCGAGGAGAGCGTCCGGGAGGTCGAAGCGACCATCGAGGACGAGCGCCCCGACGTCGTCGCCGTCGAACTCGACGAGGGGCGATACCGGCAGTTGAAAGGCGGTGAACCGGACGACATCGAGCCGAGCGATCTGCTCTCGGGCAACACGGTGTTCCAGTTCATCGCCTACTGGATGCTCTCGTACGTCCAGGCGCGACTGGGCGAACGGTTCGACGTGACGCCCGGCGCGGACATGCTCGCGGCCGTCGAGACCGCCGAAGGGCACGGCATCGACGTCGCGCTCGTCGACCGCGACATCAACGAGACGATGCGCCGGTTCTGGTCGCAGATGGGAATCGTCGAGAAGTTCCGGATGGTCGGCGGTCTCGCGTTCGGCGTCGCCGACAGCCGAGGCGTGGGCCTCGCGGCCGGTGCGGTGCTCGGGTTGCTCCTCGGGCCGCTGGTGGCGATCTTCGGCGGCACCGTCGGACTGGGACTTCCCGTTCTCGGACGGATCACGGGCGGTGTCCTCCTCGCGGTGGGCGTCGCGGCCGCGATCTGGATCTTCGGCGCGTCCGTCCTCTCGACGGAGGATCGCCTGATCGCGGCGGCCGCGGCCGGCATCGCCGTCGGCGGCGTCGCCGGCGTCGGCTTCGGGCTCGCCGCGCCGGTCGTCGACCGACTCGGCGGTTTCACGGTTCGCGTGATCGGGAGTATGACGGTCGGCATCGTCGGTGGCGTACTCGTCGGCGGCGTGCTCGGCCAGTTCGGATCGATGTTCGGCTACGGCGAGGTCGAGGACGTCGAGGAGTTCGATATGTCGCAGATGACCGACACCGACGTCGTGAGCGCGATGATGGAGGAGTTCCGGCAGTTCTCTCCCGGCGGTGCCGCGGCGCTCATCGACGAGCGCGACGCGTTCATCGCGCACAAGCTCCTCGCGCTCCGGTCGACCGGCGCGGACGTGGTCGCCGTCGTCGGCGCGGGGCACCGCGAGGGGATCGAGCGCTACCTCGACCACCCCGAGGAACTCCCGCCGATGGAGTCGCTGACGGGGACCCAGGGTGGCGGGCTCCCCTGGGCGAAGATCGTCGGCACGGGGATCTCGCTCGTGGTGATCGGTTTCTTCGTCCTCCTGGCGCTGTCGTCGGCCGGCGACGACACGCTCCTCCGACTGTTCGGCGCGTGGTTCCTCGTCAACGGCCTGTTCGCGGCGGGGCTCGCGAAGGCCGCCGGCGCGCGGTGGACCTCGTCGCTCGTCGGCGGCGCGGTCGCCTGGATGACCTCGATCAACCCGTTCCTCGCGCCGGGGTGGTTCACCGGCTACGTCGAACTGCAGTACGACCCGGTGAACGTCTCCGACATCGGCACGCTCAACGAACTGCTGGCCGACGAGGAGAAGCCGATCGGTGACCTGGTCAACGAGATGTTCGCGGTGCCGCTGTTCCGACTCATCGTCGTCGTCGCGGCGACGAACATCGGGAGCGTGATCGCGTCGGCGCTGTTCGTGGCGTACTTGCTCCCGCTCTTCGCGCTCGATCTCGGCGGCGCGGCGGGCGTGACGCGGTTGCTCTTCGAGGGCGCACAGAACGGCTGGGAGATCCTCTGGGGGGCGATCGCCGGATGAGCGTCTCCCGGCTCTCGTTCAGCTCGAAGGAGCTGCAGGACCTCGCCGTCGCGTGGGTGGCGCTCGGCGTGGCGTTCGCCATCTTCTTCGCCGGCGGCGGCCAGCGCGCCGTCGTCGGGATCCTGCAGGGTGGCCTCTTCGGGCCCGTCCTGCTCAGCCTGCTGACCGCGGGCGTCGGGTTCCTCCTCCACGAGGTGGCGCACAAGGTGGTCGCGGTTCGATACGGGCAGGTCGCGGAGTTCCGCGCGGACTACGGAATGCTCTTTCTGGCGGTCGTGAGTTCGCTCGCCGGGTTCATCTTCGCCGCGCCGGGGGCGGTCTACCACCGCGGGCGACTGACTCGACGCGAGCACGGCCTCATCGCGCTCGCCGGCCCCGCGACGAACGTGGCGCTCGCGGTCGTGTTCCTCCCGGTGCTCGTCGTCGGCACGCTCGTCGGCTCAGACTTCGTCGCGCTCGCGGGGTCGCGCGGCCTGATGATCAACCTGTTTCTGGCCGCGTTCAATATGCTCCCGTTCGGCCCGTTGGACGGCAAGACGGTTCTCGGATGGAGCAAGACCGTCTTCGCGGCGTTCTTCGTCCCGGCGCTGCTCCTGACGCTCGGCGCGTTCGTCATCGGTCTCGGATTCTGAGCTCTCTCGTCGTTAGCAGACTCCGACTCCGACTAGACCGTCGAAAACTTACGCTTCTGCGGGTTCGTACCCGTGGCCCGCGACGAACGCGAGCGCGTTGACCGCGACCAGCGTGGCGAAGAGGAGGGGTTCTCCGCCGGTCAGGCCGCCGGCAAGGAGCGGGAGGTAGCTGAACGGGAGGACGATCGCGGCCCAGAACGTCACTGCCTTCATATTTCGGAGGGCAGCGCGGGCAGCGGCGCTTACAACGCCGAGTCCGCGACGAAGGGAGTCGCGCTCGAGAGGGAATTCGGGGGTGTGGGGGACACTTGACATCTGTTTCGCCTCACTCACCCATAGGGGACCCACCCCCATATAACGCGACGAGCGTTCAGTCGTTTCGCGACGGTTTACGGGGGTCGAAGACGTTTCACCGACGTTTTATGAATCGTTTAGAGAGAGTTAGAAAGTTCATACACGGATCTGAGGATGTTTCGCTACGATCCGGACAATATCTCCGGATGCCGGGTTCGAGCGGCCGCATCCGAGACCGGACGTATTTTCTCCCCCCGAACCGGGCATTCGCGTATGACCGAGGACGCGGACGCGGACGACCGATCGAACCGAGAGGGTGACGGCGGGGCCGACGAGCTGACCTACGCCGAGGCCGGCGTCGACATCGACGCGAGCGAGGCGGCGACCGCGGCGCTGATCGGCGCGGTGGGCGAGAGCGAGGGCGACTACGCGGGACTGCTCGACATCGGCGACCGCTACTTGGCGCTCGCGACCGACGGCGTCGGGACGAAGCTCCTCGTCGCCGAGGCGCTCGCGGACTACTCGACGGTCGGCATCGACTGCATCGCGATGAACGCGAACGACCTCGTCGCCGCCGGCGTCCGGCCGGTCGCCTTCGTCGACTACCTCGCGGTGGACGAACCCGACGAGACCTTCGCCGAGCAGGTCGGCGAGGGGCTCAGAGCCGGAGCCGACGAGGCGGACCTGGAACTGGTCGGCGGAGAGACCGCGGTGATGCCCGAAGTGATCCGCGGCCTCGACCTCGCGGGCACCTGCGCCGGACTCGCCGCGAAGGACGGCATCTTCCCCGGCGAGGCGGAACCGGGCGACGCCCTCGTCGGATTCCGCTCCTCGGGCATCCACTCGAACGGCCTGACGCTCGCCCGGACCGCGGTCACTCGCGACCACGAGTACACCGACCCGTGCCCGTTCGGCGACTACGACACGCTCGGCGACGCGCTGCTCGAACCGACGCGCCTGTACACGCACCTGCTCGATCCGATGCGCGAGCACGGCGTTCGCGCGGCCGCACACGTGACTGGCGGCGGTTGGACGAACCTCGAACGACTGGGCGACAACCGCTACGTCGTCGAGGACGCGTTCGATCCCCAGCCCGTCTTCGAGTTCGTCCAGGCAGAGGGGAACGTCGCCGACGAGGAGATGCACCGGACGTTCAATATGGGAACGGGATTCGTCTGCGCGCTCGCCCCCGAGGACGCCGAGGCGCTCGCAGCCGCGGCCGACGGCCGCGTGATCGGCCGCGTCGAGTCGGGCGACGGCGTCGCCGTTCGGGGACTCGAACTCTGAGGGCGACGGATGGAGGACGCACGCCCGCCGGCCCCCGACGGACTCCCCCTGCTCGGCAACGCGGTCGGGTTCGGCCGCGATCCGCTGACGTTCACCACCGACGCCGTCGATAGCGTGGGCGACGTGTTCCGGATCGACCTCCCCGTCGGCGACCGGTACGTCCTCGCCCACCCGAGACACGCCGAACGCGTCCTCGTGTCCGAGCGCGACGCCTTCGAGAAGACCGACGACTTCGCGCTCGCGTTCGGCAACAGCGTCGTCGCCGTCGACGGCGAGGACTGGCGCGAACAGCGGGCGTTCCTCGACCCGTTCTTCTTCGCCCCGCGGATCCGGACGTTTGTGCCGACGATGCGCGAGCAGGTCGTCGACCGCGCCGAGTCCTGGGCGGACGGCGAGCGGATTTCCACGCTGTCGGAGATGAAGGCGCTGACGTTCGAGATCCTGGCGACGACGCTTCTCGGATTCGACCCCGACTCGGACCGCGCCGACCTCAGGCGCGCCGCGGACGACCTGAACGGTTACTTCGACCCCGTGACGTGGGCGCTTCCGGACTGGGTACCGACCCCGAGCGGTCGCCGGTTCGACGACGCGAAGGCGACGCTCCGGGACCGACTCCGATCGCTGCTCGAAGAGGCCGCGGGACCCGATGACGACAGCCTCGTGGCCGCGCTCGCGGCTGCCGCGCGTGGTGACGATCGTCGCGACGGCAAGGGTGGAAGCCGTAACGGCGACGCCGACGGCGAGGACTACCCTCGCGACGTCGATGCCGCGATCGATCAGCTGATCGGCCTGGTGTTCGCCGGGCACGAGACGACCGCGCTCGCACTGACGTTCACGCTCTACTGTCTGGCGGAACACCCGGAGACGTACGACCGCGTCGAAGCCGAAGTCGACGACGTGCTCGGCGGGGAGCCGATCAGGTGGGAACACCTCGACGAGTTGACGACGCTCCAACGCGTCGTCGACGAGAGCCTCCGCCTGTATCCGCCGGTCCACGCACTGCCGCGGGAAGCCACGCGAGCCGTGGAGTTCGACGGCGACGTGGTGCCTTCGGGTGCGGAACTGCTGGTCTCGGTCTACGCGATGCACCGCGACGAGCGGTTCTGGGAGCACCCGGAGGCGTTCGACCCGACGCGATGGACCGAGCGTGATCGGTCGGCCGACGCCTACCTTCCGTTCGGCGCGGGCCCGCGGCGGTGTATCGGGGCGACGTTCGCGACCGTGGAAGCGCGCGTCGCGTTGGCTGAACTACTGCGGCGGTACCGCTTCGAGTACGCCGGCGAGGGCGAACTGTCGCTCTCTCCCGAGATGACCAACCAACCCGCGGGCGACGTGCCGATGACGGTCCGTCGTCGGTGAGTGGACCGTTTCACCGACTCCGCTTACAGGTGCGCGGCGACGTCTGCCTCGGTCACGATGCCGGTCGTCTCGCCGCTCTCGACGACGAGGACGGCCGAGTGGTGATCCAGCGCGGCGTCGATTTCCTCGAGCGTCGCCGACGGCTCGACCGTCGTGACCGACTCTCGCATCACGTCGGCGACGGGGAGCGTGCCCACGTCGTCCTGTTCCTGGGCGTGCCGGATGTCGCTGTTCGAGATGATGCCGACCGGGCGACCGTCGCGGATCACGGGCAACTGCGAGAATCCCTCGTCGAGCATCACGTCGCGGGCGAACCGGACCGAGTCGTCGGGGGCGACGCTCACGACGGTTTCGTTCATCAGGTCGGCGGCGCGCACGACGCCGCCCTCTGCCTCTTCGAGCGCGTTGACGATCCGTCGGAGGGTCGACAGCCGTGGGTCCACGTCGCCGCCCTCGATGCGGGCGATGAGCGGCTGAGAGACGCCGGCCATCTCGGCGAGCGTGCTCTGGGTGAGATCCAACTCCGTGCGACGCTGTCGCAGATCTTGCGGGGTCGGGAGTTCCATACCCCTAATTACCTGAAGTTATACGAAAGTGTTTCGGGGCGGTCCCGGAGGCGTCCGACCGGCTATTCGTCGCGGTCGTCGCGTTCGTGGGCGTCCTCTTCGGTTTCGAGGACTTCGATCACCGACAGCGGCACGTCGCGGAGCGCGCCGCCGACCTCGCTCTTGGCGATCCGGGAGGCGTGCTCTTCGCTGTCGGCGTTGAAGACGTCGATTTCCAGAAGGAGCCCGACGAGTGCGGTGTTCGCGGCGATGAACGCGGAGTCGAACGGCTCGCCGCAGGCCGGACACGGCGTCGCGCCGACTTCGACCTCGACGTACTCCTTGTCCTGATCGTTGAGTCGCTTGCCGGCCTCGCTGACGGCGACGCCGATGGCGTCGTCGATGTCGTCGACGTCGCGGACCAGCCACGCGGCCTCCATCGCGACGAGATAGTTGCTCATACGACGAGCACGTTCCGCGGGGTTTCGTGTCTTGTGGTTCGCCCGCGCTCGTGTGAACAGTTGACAGCGCACCACCCTCGGCGCAGTCCTCCGACCGCGTACGCGACGTCAATACTGCGCATAACTTATGCCGACGAACGGGGCTGATGACGACGTTCGTACGGGGTGAGTACGGATCGAATCAACTCAGTTTGAAGAGACTACAGGTCACATTGAACCGCAACACTGCGTCGACGTGTACCGCACACCCGACAGAGAAGATTTATATACTACCGTCGCCCCCAGCAGTTCAAGGCGATGATAGAAGACCTGCACCGGAGCGCGGCCTTCCTGCTGTATCAGGTGACGCTGCTCTTCGGGATCCTGGCGATGCCAGTGGCGCTGTTCGCGCGGCGATTGGGACTGACGCTTCCGGTTCGATCGCTCATCGAATCCGCAGAGCGGACCTACGAGCGCGCCGAGGGACACCGCGGTCACCGCTAAGCGGCAGGGACGGAACGCTTCAAGAATACGCGAAGTTACACTCCCGAGTCGCAACGCCAGGGCGTCGGCCGCGACCGCCCTCGCGTCTCGGACGGACGCGAACCGCGATACGGGCAACAGCGGTGGGAAGGGTGGCATTTATCAGCGACGGGCGACAACTGCGGGTAATGCGTACTCCTACGAGCGACGACGCCGCGGGGCGTCTCGACCCACTGAACGGCGAGCACTCCGGCGTGTTCTCCCCTGAACTCGGCGAGTTCTCGAACGCTGAACAGCGCGCCGAACAGATGGGCGACAAAGAGACCAAGACCGGAACGACGACCGTCGGGCTGAAGACGAGCGAGGGAGTCGTCCTCGCGACGGACATGCGGGCCAGTCTCGGCCGGATGGTCTCCTCGAAGAACGTCCAGAAGGTCGAAGAGATCCACCCGACCGGTGCGCTGACGATCGCCGGGTCCGTCTCGGCAGCCCAGTCGCTCATCAGTTCGATCCGCGCGGAGGTCCGCCTCTACGAGGCCCGCCGCGGCGAGGATATGAGTATGCAGGCGCTCTCGACGCTCCTCGGCAACTTCCTGCGCTCGGGCGCGTTCTTCATCGTCCAGCCCATCCTCGGTGGCGTCGACGAGGAGGGCCCCCACATCTACAGCATCGACCCCGCGGGGTCGATCCTCGAAGAGGAGTACACCGTCACCGGTTCGGGCAGCCAGTACGCCCTCGGTGTCCTCGAACAGGAGTACGACGAGGACCTGACGATCGAGGAGGCGAAGAAAGTCGCCGCCCGCTCGATCAAGAGCGCCGTCGAGCGCGACCTCGCGTCGGGCAACGGCATCAACGTCTGCGTCGTCACCGAGGACGGCGTCGAGATCACGAAGCACAAGGAGTTCGACGACCTCCTGTAAGTCGGCTCTGGGGTCGTCCGAAACGCGGTCGCGCCCGTTTCGTTTTCGCGCAGAGTCGGACCGTGTCCGGTCGCGGAACCGCTACAGCCAGTCCGCGAACGAGCCGTCCAGCAGCGTCTCGCGTTGCTTCCGCACGTAGTCGCGCTGCATCTCCATCACGGCGTCAGCGAAGGCGTCGCCGTCGGCGAGGTACTCTCGCACCCGGTCGACCTTCCAGTCGGCCGGCGTCGTCCCGTGGTCGACGCGGGCCCGGAGCGGTCGCACGTACTTTTCCGCCTCCGCGTCGGAACAGCCGGCGGCCGTGAGGCCGTCGACCGCGTGCGCGAAGACGTCGTCGTAGACGGTCTCGGTGTCGATGGTCTCCGCGCCGTCGTTACAGATCCATCGCTGACCGCTGTCGAGCCCGTCGCGCATCGCGGCGTAGAAGTTCTCCCGGGCGGTCGACCACGGCTGGGCCGTCGCCGGGTGCTGTCGGCGCGGGAGGCTCTCCATCAGCCCCGCGAACGTCGCCTGGAAGGCGACCGAATCGCGGACGGTCGGCTGCGCGGCGATCGGTCGGAACTCGATCCGAGCGTTCGCCGACGAGCGCGACGCCCCGTCGAAGACCGGGCGGACCCATCGCCAGTAGGTACCGTGTTTCCGTCTGAGCGTGGCGAACTCGTCGTCGAAGCGGTTGCCCTCCGGCACGGGCATCGGGACCATCGTCGCGTCGTCCGCGACGCGGTCGACCGCCTGCTCGATGTCGTCGAGGTCCCGCGGGAATCTGACTTTCTCCGTCGCTCCGGAGTTGAGGACGGACTCGAAGACGCCGATTCGGTGCTCGGCGTAGCCGTCCTCGAGGATCTTCGCCGCGCCGACGTCGTCGTAGAGGTCGGGCGGGAAGAACGGCGAGTTGACGCCGAGCGCGAGCAGCGGCCCGGCGATCCGGAGCGCGTAGTTGAAACAGGTCGGGAGGTCGCCCGCGTGGGCGACCTGGTAGTGCGGCTGGATCGACGTGATGAGCGACTCGGGCATCACCGTGTCGGCCGAGAGGCTGACGTTCGGCGCGTCGACCGTCATCTCGTCGGGGGCGGTCGGGCCGTTCGCCATCGCGTGATACCGCTCCGAGCCGCTCATGTTGGTCGCGATTCGGATGCCCTCGGCCTCCACGCTGTCTGTGAGGTACTCCCGAGCCGTCTCGCCCGCCGGCGGGATCGTCCACATCCCGTCGCTGACGAGGCGGATGCCCTCGGCACCGGTGCAGTCGAGGGCGGCCCCGAGGCGCGCGCGGACCTCGGACTCCTGCGCCCGGAGGCCGTCGGGGTTCAGCGGCTGCGGACTGGTGGTCATCTCCGCGTTGTGCAAACCGAGTTCCTTCTCGAAGCCGATCAGTTCGAGGAGTCGGCGCGGGACGCGCATCAGGGCGTAGACGTCGGCGTCGTCGGAGGCGGCCCACCGCCCGTCGGCGACGGCGTAGAACTCGTACTCCAGCCCGACGATCGACTGGTGGTTGTCGAAGGTGCCCTCCCGGAGCTCGGACTTCACCACCTCGGCGTCCCGCCGCGCCTGGGCCTCGAACTCCTCGACGTCGACGGCGAGCGCGTCGCGAACAGAGGCCGCCAGTTCCTCGGTCATAGCCCTCTTTGGGACATCGGGCGGCTTCAATCCCGTGGCTCGGATCGCCGGCGAGGCGGGCTCGGGCCGAATATTTATAAGTCATCGGGCGGCCAGCGTCCCCGTGACCTGAGAGCCACCCCGCGTCGGGCAGCGGTCGTTCGGCACCCCGACGCGGGCACGGCGAGCGACGTCGACGGCGCTCGCGATTGCCGACTGCCAGTCACATCGAACGCCGCTCCGTTCCCGGACTTGAGTCGGCGGACTCTTATCGAACCGCCTGATACTCCCGGCAAATGGAGTTCGCCGAGTTCGCTTCGCGCGCCGAAGAGATCGCCGATGAGTCCGGCGACCTGGCGACGACCGATCGCGTCCGCGACTTGCTCTGCGACGCGTCCGACGCCCTCCCGATCGTCGTCAGGTTCCTCCAGGGTCGCGTCTACCCGGCGTGGGACGCGACGACGCTCGACGTCGGGCCCGCGCTCCTCCACGAGGCGATCGCTCGCGCCGCGGGGCCGAACGTCGACAGCGACGACGTCGAATCGAAACTCGCCGAGATCGGCGAGATCGGTGCCGTCGCCGCGACCTACGAGTTCGGCGGCCAGCGCGGCCTCGGCGCGTTCGGCGGCGGCGCGTCCGGCGGAACGGACGGGGAGAGCGGTGCCCTCACCGTCGCCGAGGTCGACGATCGTCTTCGCGAAATCGCGGCGACGATGGGCGAGGGTAGCGAGGGACGACGGCTCGACATCCTCTTCGGCCTGTTCAATCGCGCCTCGCCCGCGGAGGCGACATTCCTCGCGCGACTCGTCCTCGGGGAGATGCGAATCGGCGTCGGGGAGGGGACCGTCAGGGACGCGATCGCCGCGGCCTTCCTCCGCGAGCGCGTCGCGGACGCGGAGCCTGAGTACGACGAGGGACCGGTCGATGCCGCCGACGCGGACGCGGTCGACGCCGTCGAGCGCGCCCTCCAGGTCTCGAACGACTACGGGATGGTGGCGCGCGTCGCCCGCGACGAGGGCAGCGAAGGACTCGACGCCGTCGGCCTCGAGGTCGGCCGGCCGGTACAGGCGATGCTCGCCCAGGCCGGCAGCGCCACCGAGGCGATCGAGGACTGGGGCGAAGCGGTCGTCGAGACCAAGTTCGACGGCGCCCGCGTGCAGGTCCACTTCGACGGCGAGGAGACCGCGCTCTTCTCACGGAATATGGACGACGTCACGGACCCGCTCCCGGAGGTCGTCGAGTTCGTCGAGAGCGCGGTCGACGTGCCGGTCGTCCTGGACGGCGAGGTCGTCGCCGTCGCCGACGACGGGTCGCCGCTGCCGTTCCAGGAGGTGCTCCGGCGGTTCCGTCGGAAGTACGACGTCGAGCGGATGCGCGAGGAGGTCCGGGTCGAACTCCGCGCCTTCGACTGCCTCCACGCCGACGGCGACGACCTCCTCGACGCCCCGTTGAGCGAGCGTCACGACCGGCTCCGAGCGCTGCTCGGCGACACCGACGCGGTCTCGGAGCCAGTCGTCACCGAGGAGCCCGACGAGATCGCGGCCGTCGACGCGCGGGCGCTCGAAACCGGTCACGAGGGGATTATGCTGAAGGATCCCGAGTCGACCTACGCGCCGGGCAAGCGCGGCCGGAACTGGCTGAAACGCAAGCCGGACGTCGAGACGCTGGACCTCGTCGTCACCGGCGCGGAGTGGGGCGAAGGCCGGCGGGCGAACCTCCTCGGGACGTTTCTACTTTCGGCGCGCGTCGACGGCGAATCCGCCGGTCGCGACGCGGTCGCCGACAGCGACGCCTACGCCACCATCGGCAAGGTCGCCACGGGGATCACCGACGAGGAACTTGAATCCCTGACAGAGCGGCTCGAACCGCACGTCGAACGCGAGGACGGTCAGATTGTCTCGATCGCCCCTGAGGTCGTCTTCGAGGTCGGCTACGAGGAGATCCAGGCGTCGCCGACGTACGAGTCGGGCTACGCGCTGCGGTTCCCCAGGTACGTCACTGTCCGCGAGGACAAGTCGCCGGCCGACGCCGACGGCCTCGCCCGAGTCGAACGGTTGGCCGACGAGCAGTAACGGCGTTTCCGGGCGGCGAACGCCGCCGAGACAGCGTCGGTTCGACGCGCTACAGCACGCCCATCACAGAGAGCCGCTCCGGAAGATACGTCTCGGTGACGAAGTCGAGGCCGCGAGCGGCCAGCGCCTGCTGCTCGGCCTTCTTTTCGAGGTCCAACTGCAGTTCGATCTGTTCGGTCCAGTAGTCGGTCTCGAAACGGGGATCCTCCAGTTCCGACTCCAGGGCGTTGATGTCCGAGTCCGCCAGCGGATCCGTCGGGAGGTCGTACTCGACGATGTCTTCGGGCTGGATGCCGACGAAACGCGCCTCCGGCGTCGCCAGATACTCCGAGAGGTGCGCGGACTTGATCGATCCGTAGGCGACGGAGCCGTAGATCCGGTAGGACCACGGGTCGCCGTCAGTGAAGACCACGACCGGGAGGTCGAGTTCGTCGTGCAGGCGCTTCGTGATCCGCCGCGTCGCCCGCGCCGGCTGACCCTTCAGGTGGACGACCAGACAGTTGTACTCGTCGTCGAAGCCGTTCTCGACGAGTCGGTCGCGCATCCCGCCGGTCTCGACGCAGAGGACGAAGTCGATGTCGTGATCCAGGAAGTCGATCGTGTCCGGGTTGTTCGGGATCTGGTAGCCGCCCTCGCCGACGTCCTTCTGGCAGTGGATCTCCCGCTCGCCGCGACGCGTCTGCTCGCGGAGTTCGAGCGGCCCCATCAGGGTCGCCCCCGACTCCTCGGGGCGCATATGGAAGTCCTCGCGGGTGACTTTCGAGACGATTTCGAGGTCCTCGATGAGCTGGTTCGACTCGTCCTGGCTCTGGAACTGGGCCTCCTCGTTGTCCCACGACTCGGAGAGGTAGTACAGTTCACGCAGCGTCGAGGAGCGGTCCTCCTCCAGTTGGTTCACGAGGAACTCGATGGCGTAGGAGGCCTTCAGCAGTTTCCGCGCGCCGCGGACGCTGTTGGCCGACCGGGTCGAGGTCCGGTCGCCGTACACCCAGACCTTCGAGTCCTCGTCGAAGACGATGTTCGACTTCGTCCGCGTGGGGATGTTCATCTGCGGCACCTCGCCCGCCGCGAACTGGTCGTAGAACTCCACCGCGAGATCGACGAGGCGCTCTTTCGCGAGTTCGTCGTCCTGTTTCGTGCTCATTGTGTTAGTCTGCGTCGATGGTCAGTTTCTCGGCTTCGACGCCGTCGACGTCGACGTCGAAGGTGGCGTCCTCGGCGATCGTGTAGGTCAGTTCGGCCGATTCGCCGGCCGGGACCGACGGCTCCCAGGAGACGAACCACTCGCCGTCGAGGTCGACGACGCTCGCGTCGTCGGGAAGGTCGGACGGTTCCGTCGAGACGATGTCAGTGATCTCCGGACTCTCGCTTCGATCGGAGTGATTCTCGACGGTCAGCGTGACGGTGTCGCCGTCGACCTCGCGGTCGACGCTCACGTTGTTCATAATGCGTGCGAGTGCGCCGTCGATGTTGGGTCGGGGACGGCCGGTCACCTCCGAGAGCTTGTCGGCCATCTCCGGGAGGATCCGACCGAGGACGTCCTGTTTCTTCCGTCGCTTCTGCATCGAGCGCCGCTTGTTCAGGTACGATTTGAGTTCGCGGGCGGCCTCGCGGATGGCGAGTTCGATCTCGTCTTCGATCTCGGGGATGTTCGCGAGCGCGTCCTTCGACTCGCTCGTGAACGGCACGTTCGTCGAGGCGACGTGGATCATAATCACCGCCGGCCCGTTGGGCATCCCCGAGCCGCCGGGCTGATCGAGCCCGTAATTTCGCCAGCCGATGCTCTTGACGACGTCCGTCGTCGCGCACGCCCCCCGCTGGTAGACCAGGGGGACGCGGTTGGCGAACCGGAGCAGGTCGACCGTTCCGTCTTCGATCTCGCCGCCGTAGGCGATCCCGGCCTCGACGACGAACGGATCGCCGCCGTGGACCTCCGCGTCGCGGGTCGCCGCGGCGTAGAAGTCGGCGTCGAACTCCTTTTTCAGTCCCGCCTCGACGAGTTCGGCCGTGATGGGCGAGAGGCAGTTCGTCGGCGGCGCGAGGATGTCGGTCTCGCGCATCGCCTCCAGCAGTTCGGAGGCGACGTCGCGGTCGTCGGCGATCGCCGTGACTCTCGGCACGTCGTCGGGGACGGTCCGCATCGTCTCCCAGAGCGCCTCGACGACGTTCTCGCGGGCGGTGTCACCGAAGGAGACGTCCTCGGAGACGATCCGGTCCGCCGAGCGGTCGACGTACTCGCGAAGCGTGGCGTGAGTCGCCCGGTTCCGTCCGTCGCCCTCGGCGAACTTGTCCGCCAGTCGGTCCGCCAGCCCCGAGACGGTCGCGTCGTCCTTCCGGGTGCTCGTCGCGTCGTCGACGAGCGAGTACATATCCGCCGCGCGGTCGCTCGTCAGCACCGACCAGGCCGCCTCGACGGCGTTCTCCCGGACGGTGTCGCCGAAGTTCGCGTCGAACTCCGCCTCGACGTCGTCGGCGACGGTATCGACGATATCTTCCAGTTCCGAGTGTGCTGTCCGCTCGCGCGAGGAGAGCGCGTCCGCGACCCGTTCGGCGAACGCTTCGGTCGCCTCGGCTCCCTTGTTGACGACGGCGTCCGCGATCGCCGCCGCCGGCGGCGTCTCCGGGTCGCGCGGGACGGCCCAGCCCATCTCGCGGCCGAAGTGTCGGTCCCGGAAGTTGTTCAGGACCTTCTCGGCCGTCTTCGCGCCGACGCGGGTGAACTCCTCCTGGAGGAAGCCGGAGACGGAGTAGGATTCGGTCGCGCCGAGCATCTTGATGAGCGTCCCGAGTTCGACGCCGTGGGGGTGCGGACGGATCTCCTCGGTCTCGGCGGGCAGGTCCGCGCCCTCGACGCGCTCGTAGTGACGAGGTTCGTCGAGACCGGGCTCCGAGAGGACGAGGCGCGCGTGAGGGTTGACGACCGCGGTGTGCTTGACGTAGTCGTGGAGTTGCTGACGCGCCCGCATATTCGCCTCCATCTCCATCTCGATTCGGGTCCCGTGGGTCGGCGAGAGATCGGACTCGCCCGGTGCGCGCTCCTCTTCGACTTGGATCTCCGGCTCGTTGGTGTCGGTGTCGATGATGAGCTCGAAGTACTGCGCGCGCTCGGAGCGCTGGGTGCGGGAGGTGATCTTCGCCGGTTTCCCGGACGTCAATTGCGAGTAGAGCACAGCCGCTGAGATGCCGATTCCCTGCTGGCCACGGGACTGCTCTCTGGAGTGGAACCGCGAGCCGTACAGCAGTTTCCCGAAGACCTTCGGGATCTGTTCGCGGGTGATGCCCGGCCCGTTGTCCTCGACGATCAGGGTGTAGTAGTCCCCGGACTCCCTGATCTCGATGGAGATGTCGGGTTTGATGCCGGCTTCCTCCGTCGCGTCGAGGGCGTTGTCGACAGCCTCCTTGACGGCGGTGACGAGCCCTCTGGCACCGGAGTCGAAGCCGAGCATGTGTTTGTTCTTCTCGAAGAACTCGGCGATGGAGATCGCGCGCTGGCCCTCCGCCAGCTCCTCGGCGATCCCCCCTCCCTCTTCCTCGCCGAGCGTCGACTGAATCGAGGTCATTCTGTGCGCGCTCCTACCCGACGAACGGTTAAGAAGGGTTCGGGAGTAGGGTGAAAGTGAAAACGACACCGACAGCCGGACCGCATCGGATCCGGAGCGGGTGAGACTGCAGTTACTCGGCGTCGACGTCGATCGACTCGATCTCGATGTCGTTCAGCGGCTTGTCGTCGCTGTCGGTCGGCACGTCGCCGATTTTCTCGACGACGTCCATCCCGTCGACGACGTGCCCGAAGACCGCGTGGCGGCCGTCGAGGTGAGGCTGCGCGCCGAGCGTGATGAAGAACTGCGAGCCGTTCGTGTTGGGGCCGCGGTTGGCCATCGAGAGGACCCCCGCGCCGTCGTGGTTCAGGTCCTCGTGGAACTCGTCGTCGAAGGTGTAGCCGGGGCCGCCCCGACCGGTTCCTTCCGGATCCCCGCCCTGGATCATGAAGTCGTCGATGATCCGGTGGAAGATCGTCCCCTCGTAGAGGGAGTCGGTTCGGGTCTCGCCCGTTTCGGGGTCGCTCCACTCCTTCTCGCCGGTCGCGAGGCCGAGGAAGTTCTCGACGGTGCGCGGCGCGCGCTGCTCGAACAGTTCGAGCGTGATGTCGCCTTCGGTGGTTTGCAGCGTCACGACGGGGTTCTCGGGGTTTTCGAGTTCGGAATCGTCGACCATAGGACGAGGAGGGCGGTCAGATACAAAACGGTGTCCACTTGGGCTACGTCGGACGACCGCGACCGCTCACTCGGGGACGGCGCTCACGTGCATCCCGACGAAGAACCACTCCGCGCTCCCCCCGCTTTCGTCGCCCGTGCGACGCTCCAGCGTTCCGCTCCATCGGCTGTCGAACGAATATTCGCGGCCCGCGTCGACGTCGTGCCAGGCCATTCCGACCTCGTCGGAGAACCAGGCGTGGTCGTCGCGTTCGACGACCCGGAGGTCGCGGCTGTCGACCGTCCAGTCCTCGGTCGTCGCCGTCTGCTCGCGCAGGCCGGACGCGATCTCCTCGTAGCCGGTGAGTTTCTCGGTGATGCCGAACTTGACCACGTCCGGGCGCTCGGCGAAAAACGGGGACAGCGGTTCGCCGATTCGGAGGGCCTCGTAGTAGTCGCGGACGCGGTCTGCGGCGGTTCGATCGCTGTCGACCATATCACGGGTAGCGGTCCGGCGGAAAAACACTTGTCGGCGACGAGTGTGCGACGGTCGCCGACGCGAGTGCGACGGTCGGCGACGAACCGAGAGCGTGCTCGGTCGCGTGTGCAATCAGAACGCGCGCAGGTCGTCGAGGACGGCCGCCGCCGCGCCCGACTCGATGCTCTCGCGGGCCATCTCCAGACCCTCGTCGAGGGAATCGGCGTCCTCGCGGGCGTAGATCCGGAAGGCGGCGTTGAGCGCCACCGCGTCCGCGAAGTGGTCCTCGCGCTCGCCGGCGACGATCTCCTCGGTCAGACGGGCCGAATCGCCCGCCACGTCGTCGGGGTCGACCCCCAGGTCCTCGTACTCGAAGTCCATCCCGTACTCGGGCGTCTCGATCTCGTAGTCGGTGAACTCACCGTCGGTCCACTCGCCGACCTTCGTGTAGCCCGGCCGGATGTCGTCGTAGCCCTCCATTCCCTGGAACATCACGACGCGGTGGGGGCTCTGGCTCTCCATCTCGGCGAACGTGTCGGTGATCTTCTTCGCGAACGCGAGGTGGTAGAACGAGCCGAGGTGGACGTCGGCCCGCGCGGGGTTCGCGATGGTCTCGACGGTGTTGACGAACGTGCGCACGCCCATCTGATCGCGGCGGTCCCACAGCGCGTGGACCCGCGGGGCGAACTCGGGCTGGTAGTAGAAGCCGAAGCCGGTCTCGTCGACCATCTCCGCGCTCTCGTCCGGGACGAGTTCCGTTCGGACGTCCAGTTCGTCGAGGACGTGTTTGTAGGCGTCCTGCTTCTGCGTCGGGACGCGGTCGCCCGAGTGGACGACGACGGGCGTGCCCGCGCCGGCGGCGACGATGCCCGCCGCGGCGCCCAGAATGGCCGTCTCGCCCTTGCCGTCGTAGTTCGCGCCGCAGTCGACGGGGTCGGCATCGGGCTCGGCGTAGACGACGTCCTCGGCGATCACGTCGGCGTAGGCGGCCAGTTCCTCGGCGACGTTGTGCTTCCAGCGGTTCGCCAGCCAGAACGCTCCGAGCGTCGTGTGATCGGGTTCGCCCGCGAGGATGCGCTCCATCGCTTCCGTCGCCTGCTCGCGCGTCATATCCTCGGCGGATTTGACGCCCGTCCCGACGACCTCGGTCATCAGTCGTTTCAGCGGCCACTCCCCGAATTCGGCGGTCTCCGGCGCTTGCGCCATATACCCCGAGATTGGTGTCCGACGGTCAAAAGTGATCGGTTCGATTGTCAGTCGCTCGGAGCGACGCGACCGTTCCGGAACGATGTCGCGGACGCGACTCCCGCGCGACCCGAGGCCGAAATAGGTAGGTTCGTTCGGTCCAAGGTGAGAGTGATGAGTGCACTGGAAGACGACTGGCGCGCCGATCTCGACGCGGTCGACGCCGCGCTCGTCGACGAGTACCAGAGCGGGTTTCCCGTCGTCGAGCGGCCGTTCCGGGTCGTCGGCGACGACCTCGGAATCGGGGAACACGAGGCGCTCGAACGCGTGCGACGGCTGCGGGAGCGAGGGATCTTCCGTCGGTTCGGCGCGGTGCTGAACCCGCCCGTCATCGGGAGTTCGACGCTCGCCGCGGTGTCGGCCCCCGAGGAGCGGTTCGAGGAGGTCGCCGACGTGATCAACGGCTACCGGCAGGTGAACCACAACTACCGCCGGGACCACGAGTGGAACATATGGTTCGTCGTCACCGCGGCCTCTCGGGAGAAACGCGACGCGATCCTCGCGGAGATCGAGGAGCGAACGGGATGCGAAGTTCTCAACCTCCCGATGCTCACGGATTACTACATCGATCTGGAGTTTCCAGTCGTCAACGACGACTCGTTCGCCCGCGAGAGCCTCGCCGCGACGGACGCCTCGGCGACGCGGATCTCCGAGGAGGCGACCGGGGGCCTGACCGAACTGGAGGCCGACCTCCTCGTCGCGATCCAGGACGGCTTTCCGTTGTCGGCGACGCCGTACCGCGACATCGCGGCGGAGATCGACGCGGGACGCGACGCCGACGGTGGCGTCGCCGTCGCCGACGTCATCGACGCCGTCGAGCGACTGCTCGACGACGGATGCATCAAGCGGATCGGTTGCGTCGTCAACCACGTCGTCACCGGCTTCGACGCCAACTGTATGGTGGTCTGGAACGTTCCCGACGACGAACTCGACGCCCGCGGGGAGGCGGTCGGCGAACTCCCGTACGTCACCCTGTGTTACCACCGCCCGCGCCGCCCCGACCAGGACTGGCCGTACAACCTCTTCACGATGATTCACGGCCGCGAGGGCGACGCCGTCGACGCCAAGATCGACGAACTCGCCGCGGAGTACCTCCCGGTCGAGCACGAACGGCTCTACTCGACGGCGACACTGAAACAGACGGGCGCGCGCTACGACGAACTGGTGAGTACCGGAGAAAAGTGACCCACGGCGAGTGACCGTCGCGCCGACTCACGCGACGGCGTTGTCGTCACCGAACCGATAGCCCGAATACCTGAGCAGTTCCGCGGCGCGGTCTGACTTCGCCAACAACACGTCGCGCTCGGCGGGGAGGTCGTCGCCGGTGGTGGATTCGGGAACGACGAGCGTTCCCGACGGAACGTCGTCGTCGCCGAGCACCGGAATGTGCCCGTTGTCCAGTTTCATCACGAGCGGCGCGTCGGTGCGGAAGAGCCCCTCGTCGCCGTAGAGGTGCTCGTTCACCCGTTCGTGATCCGCCCGCTGGATCGCGGGGACGTCTCTGTCGGCCGGTTCGACGTACAGCCGACCCAGGTAGTAGCCCGTGGAGAACGTTTCGAACATCTGTGCGAGAGATTGTCACACATATTCGGTAATAAGTCTTTCCGGAAAACTACAAGTCGAAGCGCAATCAGCGGGGTCGAATCGCGCCACGCGCTCGACGGCGACGTCCGACCTCACTCGTTTCCAGTCGCCGCGGTCATCGCCCACACGGCCGTGAGACCCAGGACCACCGCGGGAAGCAGCGGCAGCACGAGCAGCGAGGCGATGTATGGGATGCCGACGGCCGAGAGGATGCCCGGCCGGACGTAGATGACGCCGGGGACGATCAGCAGACAGACGACGAGGGCGGCGACGAGAACCCACCCGCGCGCCCCGAAGCCGTCCCTGTTCGCATCCGGGTCCGACTCCTGGCTCTCGACGGCCGCCTCGGATTCGGCCGGTCGATGAACGTATCCGCCCTCGTCAGAGCTCACTGTCTGGTATTACGACTACCTTGCCAAAGCCCTCCCGGTTCTCGATCAGCTCGTGAGCCCGCGCGGTCTCGCTCATCGGCAGCGTTTCCCGGATCCGCGGCTCGAAGACGCCGTCCCAGACGAGTTCCAGCACCTCCTCGGCCTGTTCCGGCGTCGCCATCGTCGACCCGATGATCTCCAGCTGATGGACGAAGATGCGGTTCAGCGCGGCGTCGGGGTTCGGCCCGGTCGTCGCACCGCAGGTGACGAACCGACCCCCCTTCCGGAGGCACTTCAGGGAGCCCTCGTAGGTGGCTTCGCCGACGTGATCGACGACGACATCGACGCCGCGACCGTCGGTCAGTTCGTAGATCGACCTGGCGAAATCGTCCGTTTCGTAGTTGATGCCGTGGTCGGCGCCGCAGTCGGCCGCGTGTTCGAGTTTCGCTTCGGAGGACGCCGTGGCGTACACCTCACAGCCGGCGTAGTCGGCGATCTGTACCGCCGCGTGGCCGACGCCGCCGGACGCGCCGTGTACCAGGACGCGCTCGCCGGCCCGCAGGTCGGCGCGGTGAATCAGCATCCGCCAGGCGGTCTGGAAGACCAGCGAGACGGAGCCGGCGACCTCCCACGGGACGTGGTCGGGGACGGGAACGAGGTTCGACGCGGGAACGGCGGCGTACTCGGAGTGGACCCCGCGCGTGTCCTCGCCGATGATGTGGAAGCCCGGCGAGAGCGTCGGGTCGTCACGGCGCGGGAACGCGGCCGCCCCGTCGGATTCGTCGTCTCCGCCGGCGACGCCGGCGAGAAGCGCGACGCGATCCCCGGGCGAGACCCGCGTCACGTCGTCGCCGACCTCCCGCACGACGCCGGCCATATCGCTGCCGGGGACGTGCGGAAACGGCAGGTCGAGGCCGGGGAGCCCGCGTCGAGTCCAGACGTCGAGGTGATTCAAGGCACCGGCTTTCACGTCGACGAGGGCCTCGTCGCGGTCGATCTCGGGGTCGGGGAACTCGCCGTACTCGATGACGTCGCGGCCGCCGTGGGCGGTGAACTGAACGGCTTGCATACTGGCTACTCCGCCGGCGAGTACAAAAGCGCGAGGGCGAACGCCCGACGGCGGACCGGTTCGCGAACTGTTTTCCGCCCGTTTTCGGCCCGTTCCTGGACTGTCTACGGCCCGTTCCGGAACCGTCTCCGACCCGTTCCGTTGAAGTAGCTCAACCGTTTACGACTCTCACAACGAATGAGCGAGGACTTCTACGACGTGCTCGGCGTCTCGCGCGACGCGACCGAGGACGAGATCAAGCAGGCCTACCGGAAGAAGGCCGCGGAGTATCACCCGGACGTCTCCGAGGAGGCCGACGCCGAGGAGAAGTTCAAGAAGATCAAGAAGGCCAAGGAGGTCCTCACCGACGACGAGAAGCGCCAGATGTACGACCAACTGGGTCACGAGCGCTTCGAACAGGCCGAGAAGCGCGGTGGCGTCGGTGGCGGGGGCGGTGCCGGCGGCCGCGGCCAGGGCAACCCCTTCGGCGGGATGGGCGGCGGCGGCCAGGGGAGCCCCTTCGAGGACATCTTCAACCAGTTCTTCGGCGGCGGCCGCGGCGGGGGCGGCGGCGGGCGCAACCGCCCGCGTCAGGGCCAGAACCTCCGCACGCAGGTCACGCTCGACCTCGAAGAGGTCTACGAGGGCGTCGAAAAGCAGTTCACGATCACCCGTCCGGAGACGTGTTCGGAGTGCAGCGGCCGCGGCCACCCCGCCGACGCCGACGTCAACACCTGTCCCGAGTGTAACGGGCAGGGACAGACCACGACCGTCCGCGACACGCCGCTGGGGCGCGTCCAGCAGACGCAGACGTGTCGCCGCTGCGAGGGGACCGGCGAGACCTACAGCGAGACGTGTTCGGTCTGCGGCGGCGACGGCGTCACCCGCGAGGAGGCGACGCTCTCGGTCGACATCCCCGCCGGGATCCGCGACGGCCAGACCCTCCGGATGGAACGGGAGGGCGCGCCCGGCGAGAACGGCGGCCCGAAGGGTGACCTCCTCATCGACGTCTCCGTGCGCGACCACGACGACTTCGAGCGCGACGGCGACGACCTCTACCACCGGCACCCCATCTCGTTCCCGAAGGCCGTCTTCGGCGCGAGCGTCGAAGTTCCGACCGTCGACGGGACGACCGAACTGGAAATTCCGGCCGGAACCCAGAGCGGCGAGGAGTTCCGCATCCGCGGCGAGGGGATGCCGCACCTCCGCGGACGGGGTCACGGCGACCTCTACGTGCAGGTGCAGGTGGTGACGCCCGACAGCCTCAACGCCGAGCAGAAGGAGGCGCTCGAAGCGTTCGCCGAGGCCGGCGGCGAGAGCGTCGAGATCAACGAGGGCTTCTTCGAGAAGATCAAGAACTCGTTCTAATCTACCTTTTTCCACGGAGGGGGCCACGGGCCCCCTCCGCGCAAAAACCTAGAGGGAAAAAGGCCGCGAGGCTCGCAGACGCGAGCCTCGCGGGACGACTCGGAGATCATTTGATCGAATGCGAGGTCGGGTAGCAAGCTCACATTCGGAGCAATTTAGACGAGATATTCCCGTTCGCGAGAAGCGAGCATACCCACCGATCGAGACCCGCTGCGTCCCCGATCGAGTCCGCTAATTCGCGGGGATCGGTGCGAAGCGGGAGCGGGGTTTTTATATTTTGTTGATATATTCGGATTTATGAATGACGGCGAAAATTTCTCGTCTGACACCCTAGGCGACGGTGGAAAGGGCCCTGTGGCCGAGGCGGTTGGCGAGACGGAACCCGCTGTGACCTTCACCGAAGACTTGTGGCTAGACAGGCTCGCCCGGAAAATCGGGTTTGGCTGGATTTCTGAACAGTTGCCGGGTGAGATTCCGCCCTCGTACGTGTATGCCGTCGTACTGATTCTCGCTGTCGAAATATCTCTGCAAGGAAGATCGTATTTACTCACCGGATCTGCCCACGTCCTTGAGAATCCGTTCTTTATTCTCCAACCGATCGGGTTGCTGTATGCCGTATACGGTTCACGAGCACTGCGCAAGCGCTATCACAAAGTGATGTGGGAGATGAACATCTCAGAGAGGGCCACGGACCCCGAACGGCTGATTCATATCGTGCCGAACTGGCTTCCCTGGGGGATGTTTGTCGCGACTGTCGGCGTGACTTATGTTCGGGTCCTCTCGCTCGGCGGACCGCTCGCCGTGTATCAGGATTACGGCCTCTCGGGGTTTCTCGGTTTCACTGTCGCCAATCCCATCTGGTTGAGTATCGCCGCTCAGTTTCTCGCCGTGTATCTCTCCGTCGTGCTGCTCGCGCCGTGGCGTCTCTGGAAATCCGACGTCGGGATCCACTTTCTCGATCCGGAGCGATTGGGCGGGCTTCGACCGCTCGGCGAACTGATCAAACACGCGTATTATTACCTGGTTGCTGGTCTGATCGCCGTCGCACTCATCGTTTATGAGCCGGTGCTTTCGGATCCGACGGTCGAGGTAACGGCGGCGACGAACCTGCTTTTCACACTGGCGTGGGTCGGGACGATCGCGACAATCGCGTTTGGGGTCTTCGTCCTTCATCGGTTCATGCATCGCGAGAAGCGGCGTGAACTCAAGCGGTTGGAAGAGGTCAGGCAACAGCACTCAGATAACCCGTGGGACATCGCGAGGTACGCTGTCTCACAGGACAACCAAGACATCATCGAGGAGGTCCAACAGCGTATGGAGATCGTGAGCGGGACTAGAGAGTACCCGGCGACCTTCAGCATCTGGTCGCAACTGCTCCTCAGCATCGTCCTTCCCAAGGCAGTTCAAGTATTCGTTGCCAGTATTTGAACGAGAGCCTCTGTCAACTGCGGATACGTCCCCCACATTCTACACCCTTGCGTCGGACGTAGCTGGGTGAAAAGGTGCTGGGGGTCGACACTTGAAGAGTATTGGCCTCAGAGACGCAACGGTCACCGTTCCTCACACAGGGTGTGCGATGCTGCTACTCTCCGCTGCTCACGACGTAGGAGCCGAAGTCGTCGACGGTTCCGACCGGCGGCGCGCCGAACGCCAGCCACACGTGCGTTCCGTCGTCGGTCTCGTTGAGCAGGTTCCGCTCGACGTCCGGCCGGACCCGGACGACCCCGCCCTCGGGGACCTCGTGGACCCTCCCCTCGATCGCGATCTGTCCGTCGGTCATCGCGACGAAGACTTCTTCCTGGCCGCCCTCGTCACCGGAGCCCTCGTGAGTGTGCGGCGTCGTCACCTCGCCTGGTCCGACGAGGACCTGATTCACCCGAAGCTCGGTCGCCCCGAGCCGATCGGTCAGTTTTCTCACCGACGTCTCGCAGGTGTTGAACTGTTCAGTCGGGACGTCGTCCGGTCGGACGACGCTGAAGTCATCGGACATCGACGGAGCCCTCCGTGTCGACCCGTACTGCTCCCGGAGAAAGATACGTTTGGGTTTCGCTGCGCTGGCGGACCCACCAGGACCCGTACTTTCACGTGATTCTCGCCCGAACGTCCGGTCGATGTCGTACACGAAAGCGAACTACACCGACGGCGACGAGAAGGCCCCGGGAATGTACTTCCTCCGAGAGGAACTCGACTGCGAGAACCTCGGGTTCACCGTCATCGAAGCCGAGTCCGGGTGGACCGGGATGGAACACGACCACGACGAAGGCGGCCAGGAAGAGGTGTACTTCCTGGTCGAGGGCGCGGCGACGATGGACGTCGACGGCGACGAGGTGACGATGGCGGCCGGCGACGTCCTCCGCGTCGCGGCCGACGCGAGCCGACAGCTGACTGCCGACGAAGCGAGCACGTTCGTCGTCGCCGGCGCTCCCTGACCGACGCCGGTCGCGGCCGACGCCGTTTTGCGCCCCGCCCACCGACTGGGGGTATGAACCGGGACCGCGACTCGTCCGAACGGCCCGACCCCCGGGCCGGCGAGGGATCCGCCGACACGGGCGACTACCCCTCGCCGCTTGCCGACCCCCAGACGGTCGGTGCCCTCCTCGCTCGCGACCGCCGGACCGCCGGGACGGCACTTCGCGCGGAGGGGCCGGACCGGACGTACAGCTATCGCAACTTCGTCACGACCACGTACAAGGCCGGCAACGTCCTGCGACACCTCGGCGTCCGGCGGGGCGAGGAGGTCCTCGTGGTCCCCGATCCGATGCCGGAACCGGTTCTCGCCTTCTACGGCGCGGCCCAACTCGGTGCAGTTACACGGTTTTCCGACACCGACCCGTCGACTTCCCCGCGAGTCGTGGTCGCGCCCGCAGACCGCGAGGGGGCGTTCGACCTGGCCCCCGGTCAGCACCTCGTCGTCTACGGCGGTTCCCCCGCGGAATCGACCACGACGCACTGGGAGACGGAGGTCTGGAGCGAAAATCCGGCGGTCCATCCAACCGACGTCGCCCCGGACGACTCCCTCCTCGCCGTGGGGGACCGGACGGTCTCCCACGCCGAAGCGCTGTCCGGAGTGTCCAACGGAAGGGACGACGAGCGGCCGACTCCGGGCGAACAGGTCGTCGTCTCCGGCTCGTTCACCGACCCGGACGTCGTCGTCGAGGGACTCGTCGAACCGATCGCGGCGGGGGCGACGATCACGCTCGTCGAGTGACACTCGTGAATCCGCCAGTCGAGCGTGCCCGTGAATCCGCCCGTCAGGCTGCCCCGGGAATCTGTCTGCCGAGCGATCGATCGGTTCGACGCTCTCATTGCCCGAGAATCGGACGAAGGGCTACCATCGATCGGAGACAACTGTCTCGTATGGTCCTCAGAACCGCAGCATTCGCGCTCGGAATCGTCGAACTGATCGCGCCCCGCCCCCTCGTCGATTTCTGGATGGGGCTCGCGACGGTCGACGACGCGGAACTCCGTCCGTGGGTCTACACCGCCGCCCGGATCGAGGGGCTCTTCCTCGTCCTGTGGGCGATCGCGTCCGGGCGTTCGGCCGACGACCGGTTGGGGTCCTGAACCGGAGCGCCGACAAGAGTCGAGGTGGCCGAGACCACAAGATACTCCTCCCCAATCTAATTATATCTAATTACGATGGTCGTCGGTCCCAGCCAGGAACCCACGCGCTTCGACTACGTACTGAGCGGGATGGGCGTCAGCCTGGCCTGTGGCGGCGTCGTCGGTGTCGCTTCCACGGTTCCGCTCGCGCTCGCCGGCGGGGCGGCCTCCGTCGTCGCCGCCGCCGTCCTGTTCGTGGGCACGATCGACCAGTACTGAGTTCTTCGGCTGGCGAAGCGGAGGCTTCGACCGAGCAGAAATCGGGGGGTCCTTGAGGGTCGGCGTTCCCGTACTCGGTATGAGCCTCGACGTCGCCGTCGCCGTCCCGTTCAAACAGCAGGGAACGACGCGGCTCGGTGAGGGAGAGTTCGTGGTCGCGCTCTCGCTGGATCGGGACTGGTTCTCCCCGGACCAGGCCAAGCGGCTCATCGACATCGCCGCCGGGCGTGGGTTGCTCGCGCGCGAGGACGGCGAGGTCGTCGCGCAGTTCGACCCGCCGGCCGTCGACGTGCCGGACGAGTACGAACCCGACGAGTCGATCCTCCGCGAGCAGTCCACCTTCGAGCGAATTCTCGACGCGCTCGTCGCCGCCGGACACGACAAGCGCGACGCGGTCGCGGCCGTGAACGAGAAACAGCGACGGCTCGGCGTCTCCGTCGAAGCGGCCGCCGCGCTGTACGCCCGCCAGCAGGGCGTCGACGTCGGCGACGCGGCTCGGGGTGCGAAAGCCACTCTCGGCGACGAGGACTGAACCGGAACGGTGCGCTCTTTTGGCCTCGCGGAGAATCGGACAGTATGGTGGAGGAGCGACTCACGGACGGGCGTCGAATCGCGCAGGTTCTCGCGAGCGAGGTCACCGGCCACGGCGACGACCTCGACGCGCTCGCGGTGACCGATGCCGACCCGGACGTCGAACCGACGCCCGACGGAACGTTCGCGTACGCGATCGACCGCGACGGCGAGCGCGTCGCGAGCGTGTACGTCCAGCCCGACCGGATACGGATCGAGTTCGAACGGGCCGTCGACGCCGTCGCCGAGGCCGCGGGGAGGGAGGGGCTCCGCGTCAGGCCGAAAGCCGTGGAGCCGCCGCGGACGCTGGTGTTCGTCGAGGACGGCGCGCAGGTGAAGTGGCTGCTCCCGGCGCTCAGGGCGGTCGCGGCGGGATCCGGTGGGTGACCCTCGCCGGTCGAGAACAGTCTAGCGACTGAGAGCGCTCACAGTTCTTCCAGCAGTTCGGGGAGCCGGTCGATCAGCTCCGCCCGTGAGACGTGCGCTGCGGCGCGCGGCGAGGGCTCCGGCCCGCCTTCGTAGAGCACCTGGATCGGCACGAGGCCGGCGTTGTCGGCCCCCGCGATGTCGGCGTCGACGTCGTCGCCGACGTAGGCGGTCTCCCCCGGGGCGCTGCCGAGTTCGTCGAGCAGCGACGCGAACGCGACCGGGTCGGGCTTGCCGGCGTCGAGGTCGCCTGTGACGAGCGCCACATCGAAGGCGTCCGTCCAGCCCAGGGTGGTCAGTTTGTCGCGCTGGGCGGTCCGCGGTCCGTTGGTGAGGAGCCCGACCCGGTACTTCGTCCGCAACCCCTGGAGAAACGGCTCGGCACCCGGGACCGGAACGAGCGCGTCGGCGATCTCCCGACGATAGGCGTTCGCGAGCGATTCCGGATCGGCCTCGGTGTCGTACTCCGACAGCAGTTCCTCGAAGATCGGGGTCCGACTGTCGCTCGTGAGGTGTCGACTGTGCACGTCGAGGTACGCCTCCCGCGACAGCGGCGGCGCGTCCGCGTCGGCGGTGGCGTCGGCGAGGATCGCCGTGCGCTCCCGCGTCGGGACGGCGAGCGTCTCGTCGAGGTCGAACCCCACCGCGGTTATAGTCACGTCCGAGAGCAGGGCCCCAGGACGTATGACTTTTCTCGTCTCGTCGTGAGGTGGGGAACGTGACACTGGATCCCGTCCACGTCGACAGCATCGCGGACCTCGCGGCGTACCTCGCGAGACACGTGGACGACACCGACCACGTCGACGTCGCCTCGCGGATCTGGGAGGAGTTCCTGGACCCGCTGTACGGGCCCGACGGGCGGGCCGTCTTGGAACCGGTCGACGAGCAGCGATTGCGCGCGGTCGACGCCGAGGACGTCGCGCTGGCGTCGCCGCCGTTCGAGACGGTCCACGGCCTCGACTCGGGGACGATCAACCCCACGACGTTCAAGAACGGCCTGGTCCTCGACCTCGCGCAGGCCGCGATGGCGGCCGTTCCCTCGGACCTCGACCTGCACCGACACAGGAGCATCGTGGCCGCGACCCACGTCACCGACGAGACGGTCCCGATCGACGAACCCTGGCGGAAGGTCGACGAGGGGTACTGTCGGTGGCGCGTGCTACAGATCCCGCGAGTCAACCGCTACGCCGAGGGGATCGTCCACGCGCTCGCGCTCTACCTCGCCGAGAGCTCGCACGCGCTCGAACACGCCGACGAGGTCTCGGACCTGCTCGTGCTCGACGGGCCGCTGTACCCCGTCGAACTGCTCAACTGGCGCGAACGGGACGCCGAACTCAGAGCGCTCACCGAGGAGTTGAAACCCCGTTCGATCGTCGAGAACTACATCCGCCTCGTCGAGTCGTTCGTCGAGCGCGAGGTTCCCCTCTGCGGATTCGTCAAGAACCCCGCCTCGAAGCGGATCGTGGGCACGATCCGGGAGGGCGAGGCCGAGTTCGACGTGCCCTGGACCGACGACGCCGCGTTCCTCGCCAGTCTGCTCGAACGGCGAGAGCGACGCGGGACGGCGACCGAGGGCGGACCGACGCGGGGCGTCGAGGGCCGGCGGACGGACGAACTGACGTTCACGAACTGGTTCGTCTCTCGCGGCGGCGTCGACGCCACTGTCGCCGCCGACGGCGACGCCTACGGCATCGAGCGGGAACTGGATCCGACGCTGTACGAGAAGTGCTTCTTCGCCGTGTACGAACCGCAGACGGACGTCCTCTACCGCGTGGAGACACCCTACGCGTTCGCGCGCGACGAGGGCGTTCGAGAGGCCATCACCCGCCAGTTGCTCGGCGACGTCGCGGCCAACCGCGGGCCGCCCGAGGCCGTCGCGAAGGCGGACGAACTGGCGAGGATCAGCGCCCGGGAGAAGTCCTCGCTCCGGGAGAAGTTCGCCGAGACGCTCGACACCGACGAGGTCAAGCGATACGACGACGTTCGGTGGGGCGACGTGGACGGGTAGCGGCGTGTTCGCCCGAGAAAGTCCGCCCCGATCAGGAGTGCTCCGCGCCCGGTTCCTCTTTGATCACCTCGATCCGGACCGCCGACTCGGGGACGCCGACGCGGGCGAACTGCGTTCGGACGTGTGCTTTGGCCGCCTCGATCGCTCGCTCGCGCGTCTCGAAGCCGCGGGGCATCGGCGACTCGAAGGCGACGTTGACCGTCTCGCCGTCGATAGTCGTCTCCGAGCCGCCGCTCTCGACCTCGTAGAACTCGTCGCAGACCCAGACGTAGGGGGCGTCTTCGTCGGGCGCTCCCTTGTACGAGGGCGCGCGCTCCCCACGCTCGAAGATCGTTCCAGTGAGCGTGGTCCCCCCTGCGTGACCGCGGATAAGAAGCATACGTACGGTTGGATCCCGGCCGGTAAAAGCGACGCGGCAGACGGGCGGCTGACGGGGCGACCGACCCGCGCCGCTGGGCGAGGCGTTTTAGTCGCTGCCGCCGCTGTTCCGAGACGAGATGGATCTCGGGGACTTCGAGCCCGGCGGCGAGGACCGCTCGTCGGGGCGGGCCGACGACGACGACCGACGGACCGCAGGCGACGCCTCGCCCGCGACAGACGGAACGAGCCGGGGGAGCGACGACGGAGAGACCGTCGGCAACGACAGCGGCGGACGGACGACCGCTGGCGACGGCGGCGGTGACGTCGACGGGAAAACCCAGGGCGGCGACGCGTTCGAGAGCTACGACGTCTCGCCGGCGGGCGAGGATCGGGGACTGGGTGCGATCGCCGTCTCACAGGGCCTCCGGGTCGCCGAGGACGGCGACGACACCACGCTCAGGGCGTACGTCACCACTGACAACCGCGAGAGCGTCCGCCTCGGAAAGTACCTGCTCGTTCCCTATCCGGACGACGAACTGCTGTTCTCGCGGATCACCGCCCTGGAGTATGCCCAGGAGTTCCAGACCGACGACGCGACCGAGATCCACGCCCGGCGCGCGATGCGCCGCGACGACTTCGAGGAGCGCGACTACAAGTTCGTGGCGTCGCTCGCGCCGCTTGCGGTACTATTCGAGGACCGGAACGCGGCCGCCGCCGACGACGTCGGGGACGGCGGTACTGCCGTCGGAACGGACACTACTGACCCCGACGAGGAACTGAAACGTCGGATGGTCGACCGCGTCCCAAAGCCCGGCGCGGTGGTCGCCGAGGCGACCGATCCCGCGCAGATCAAGACCGGGCTGGCGATTCCCGCCGAGGGCATCTTCCTGGGCCACCTCTCGGTCGGCGGCGAGAAGGTCCGTACGGCGGCCCGGCCGCCGACGATCGACTACCGACTCAGAGACGACTACGACGACGGCGACCCGCTCGTGTTCCGGCACACTCTCGTCGCCGGCGGCACGGGGTCGGGGAAGACGCACGCGACGAAGAACGTCCTGCGACAACTCTTAGCGGAGGATCGAACGTACGAGATGGACGACGGCCGCTCGGCGCGCCTCGCGGTCGTCCAGTTCGACCCGCAGGACGAGTACGCCCAGATGCACGACGACAACCCCTCGATGGACGAGTCGACCGCGCGGCGCTACGAGCGCGAGGGGATCGTCCACGGCGGCCACGACGACACCATCGCGCTGGTGCCCAAAGAGGACGGCGTCCCGTACGGCGGCGACGGCCACCGTGCCGAGCAGTTGGAGTTCACGATCCCGTTCTCGATGGCGCGGGACCGACCGTGGCTCGTCGCGGGCAGCAGCCTCAACGAGAACCAGTATCCCGCGCTGACCCACCTGTTGAACCGATTCTTCCGCGAGTACGGGAACGGCGGGACGTACGCGGAGTTCCTGACCTTCCTCGACGACCCCGCGCTGCGAGAGGAACTCGACGAGTCGGGACGCGTCCACGAGGCGACGTTCGATGCGGTCAAGCGCCGCGTCCACGGCGTCCCGGAGGGTGTCTTCGACCAGTCGGCGCGGCCGATCACGGAACTGGATCACGAGCTCGTCCGCCCCGGCGGGCTGACGGTGATCCCGACGTACCACCTCTCGACGAGCCGCGCGAAGGAGCTGTTCGTCCTCGCGGTCTCCAGTCTGCTGATCGACGACAAGCTCTCGAACGCGCCCGACTCCGAGCGGATCAAGGAGACGCCGCTGCTCCTGGGGATGGACGAAGCGCACAACTTCCTCGCGGACGCGGACAACGTCCAGGCGCGGAAGGTCATCTCGAAGTTCACCGAGGCGGCCAAGCAGGGTCGCAAGGAGCGGCTGGGGCTCTTTCTGGTCACGCAGGACCCCCAGGACGTCGCCGAGTCGGTCTTCAAGCAGATCAACACCCGGCTGGTGCTCAACCTCGGCGACGAGGACGCCATCAAGAGCGTCAACATCCCGCCCGAACTGGAGGACAAGGTCCCGTATATGGAGAAGGGCCAACTCGTCGTCTACTCACCCGACAACTCCGAACCGGTCGAACTCGTGGGGCTCCCGGTCTGTCTCACCCGCCACGGGGAGTGAGCGGGAGCGCGAGGCGGTCCGCAGCGAAACGTATTGGGTTCCGCGGAGCGTCGCTCCGTAGAGAGTCACATCGGGATCTGCAGCGAGACCGCGGTGGCGTCCACAGGGACCGAGCGTTCCCGTCGGGGCCCGTTTTTTGTACCCCGCCGCTGTATCCGAACCTATGCCGAGGCACGTGCTCGTCCCCGTCGACGGCTCCCCGCAGTCGCTGCAGGCGATCGGATTCGTCTCCGCCGAGTGGGACGACGTCGACGTGACCCTGCTTCACGTCATCAATCCGGTGCAGGCGGGCTACCGGGCCGGCGTCCTCCCGAGCGGGTCCGAGGAGTGGTTCCGGGAGGCGAAATCCGAGGCCGAGGAGATACTCGACGAAGCCCGAGCCCAGTTAGAGGTCGACGGCGACGTCGAAACGGCGATCGAGGTCGGGCGGCCGGCGGCGACCATCGTCGAGGAGGCGCGCGAACGCGGCGTCGACCACGTCGTCGTCGGGAGCCACGGCCGCCGCGGCGTCTCGCGGCTGGTGCTCGGGAGCGTCGCCGAACACGTTGCTCGGCGGTCGCCGATCCCGGTGACGATCGTCAGGTGAACCGTCGGCGGGGGGAAGCGGCGTCGATCAGTAGCCCAGTTGGTCGCGGACGAGCACGATCGTCGTGCGGCCCTCCTCGACTTCCTGTCGGAAGATGAGCTGTTTCGCGATCGCGGACTCGACGCCGTAGGCTTCCTGGGCGCGCTCGTTTTCGAGCGGGTACGCCACGGATTCGAGTCGATCCAGGGCGTCGTCGAGCGTCGGCACGATCTTGTTCACCCCGCTGACGATGACCACGTTGCTCGCGGCGAAGGGGTACGCGCCGATTCGGCTGCCCGAGAGGTCCGCAGCGACGAGTTCGCCGGTCTCCGAGATGGCGTTGATGCCGCCGAGGAAGTAGTCCGCGGTCTGGGACTCGCGACGGGCGGCCTGCCGTTCGGCGTCGTCGTCGATGCTCCAGATCTGGTCCGGGAGGCTCTCCCACTCGTGGTCGCCCTCCGAGAGATAGTCGTCGAACCCGATCTCTTCGAGGGTCGTCGAGTGGCCGTTCATCACGGACGCGCCCGCGGGAATCTGGGATTTCACCGCTTCGAGCGCGTCGTCGGCCGAGTCGACGACGACGACCTCGAACCCGTTGGCTTCGAGATTCGCCACGGTCTCTTCGACGGTCTCGTCGTCGGCGAGTTCGTCGAGCGTTGCGTCGATTTCGGTGTCGTCTACGTAGTCGGATTTCTGTTGAGACATCTGCGAGAGTGTGTCGGTTTCGACACCGAACGCTACGCTCGTGAATCACTTAATCTCTCGCGGACACCGGTATCAGGTGGTTACGCCGACGTTATCGTAATATCAGATAGTCGAAAAATCCTCAGATTCGATCGGGACGAGCCCGAAACCGTTACTGGAACCCGATCCGGCCGTCGCGGCGCTCGCCGATGCCCTCGCGGGTGCCACCCTTGAACTGGTCCTGCATCTGCTCGTAGTAGTCGAGCAGGTCGTCCGTGATCGTCGGCCGCACGGACTCCATCGCCTGCCGGAAGTGCCGCATCTCGATCTCCTCGGCGTCGTCGTCCTCGCGAAGCGCCTCGATAGCGGCCTCGCGAGCGATGGTCTGGAGGTCCGAGCCGACGTAGCCGTCGGTGATCTCCGCGATTTCGCGCAGGCTCACGTCGGGCGCGAGCGGCGAGTTGCGGGTGTGTATCTTCAGGATCTGCTCGCGGCCCTCCTCCTCGGGTTGACCGATGAGCACCAGCCGATCGAACCGCCCCGAGCGGATCAGGGCGGGGTCGATCATGTCCGGTCGGTTGGTCGCGGCGATCACCATCACGTCGCCGTTCTCCTCCAACCCGTCCAGTTCCGTCAGGAGTTGGTTGACGACACGCTCGGAGACGTTGTTGCCGGTCTCGCCGCCCCGACTCGGCGCGAGGCTGTCGAGCTCGTCGAAGAAGATGATCGTCGGGCTGACCTGTCGGGCCTTCCGGAACGTCTGGCGAATCGCCTTCTCGGACTCGCCGACCCACTTCGAGAGCAGTTGCGGCCCCCGGACCGAGATGAAGTTCGCGTTCGTCTCGTTGGCGACGGCCTTCGCGATGAGGGTCTTTCCTGTCCCTGGGGGCCCGTAGAGCAGCACGCCCTTCGGCGGGTCGATACCCATCCGGTCGAACCGGTCCTGGGAGGTCAACGGCCACTCGACGCTCTCTTTGACCGTCTGTTTGGGGTCTTCGAGGCCGCCGACGTCGTCCCACGACACCTTCGGGAGTTCGACGAGCACCTCCCGCATCGCCGAGGGTTCGACGTCCGCGAGCGCGCCCTGGAAGTCCTGGCGCTTGACGATCATCCGGTCGATGAGGCTCGGCGGGATGTCCTCCTCGTCGAGGTCGATCTCCGGGAGGTATCGGCGGAGCGCCTTCATCGCCGCCTCCTTCGTCAGCGACTCGATGTCAGCGCCGACGAAGCCGTGGGTCTCGTCGGCGAGGTGATCGAGCGAGACGTCGTCCGACAGCGGCATCCCGCGGGTGTGGATCTGGAGGATCTCCTTGCGACCCACCTCGTCGGGGACGCCGATCTCGATCTCGCGGTCGAAGCGGCCGGGCCGGCGCAGCGCCGGATCGACGCTGTCGACGCGGTTCGTCGCCGCGATGACGATGACCTCCCCGCGCGTCTCTAAGCCATCCATCATCGTCAGCAGTTGGGCGACGACGCGGCGCTCGACCTCGCCGGTCACGTCGTCGCGCTTCGGCGCGATCGAGTCGAGTTCGTCGATGAAGATGATCGACGGCGACTCCTCGGTGGCGTCCTCGAAGATCTCGCGCAACTGCTGTTCGGACTCGCCGTAGTACTTCGAGATGATCTCCGGGCCGGCGATCGAGAAGAAACTCGCGGAGGTCTCGTTGGCGACGGCCTTCGCGAGCAGCGTCTTCCCGGTCCCGGGCGGCCCGTGGAGCAGCACGCCCTGCGGCGGCTCGATCCCGAGTTTCTTGAAGATCTGCGGGTGCTTCATCGGGAGTTCGACCATCTCGCGGACGCGCTGGATCTCGTTCTGGAGGCCGCCGATGTCCTCGTAGGTGATCCCGCCGCCGGTCTTCTCGAAGCCCGAGATAGGCTCCTCGCGGAGTTCGACCTCGGTGTCCTCGGTGACGAGACAGACGCCGTCGGGTTCGGTCTCGACCGCGATGAGCGGAATCGCCTGCCCGGGCGACCGCATAAACGGGTGGTTCGTCGACGACATCACCGGGACGATGTCGCGCTCGACGACCGGCCGCTTGAGGATCTGCCGTTTGACCATCCCGGCGGCGTCGGAGCCGAACTGCACGCTCGCCTCCTCCGGCGGCGCGAGAACGAGTTTCTCCGCCTTCGTTTCCTCGGCTTTTCGGATCGTCACGCGCTCGCCGATGCTGACGTCGGCGTTCTGTCGCGTGAAGCCGTCGATGCGGACCGTGTCGGTGTTCCAGTCCTGCCGGTCCGCGCGCCACACCTTCGCCGCGGTGGTCTCGGCGCCCTCGATTTCGATGATGTCGCCCGGCGAGAGCTTCAGATGGAGCAACGTGTCCGGGTCGAGACGGGCGATACCGCGGCCCGAGTCGTTCGGGTACGCCTTCGCCACTTCGAGTTGAACTTCGTTCATGATTGGGTCGCGGGGATACGTCCCGCCAGTCGGTCACGACCGGGGTTAAGTCCTTTCCTGCGCCGTCCCCGACGCGGATCCCTGCCCCCTACTGTGACACGCTATACCAATGTTGTCCGCGGGGATACAAATCCTTACCGACACCGGCATCGATGCGTGGACCTTTGCCCCGTCGCCGCGAGTACTCGCGTATGCGCACACTCGCCTTCGACGGCCGGATGGGTGCCAGCGGCGATATGCTGTTGGGCGCGCTCCTCTCGGCCGGCGCGGACCGCGACGCGCTCTCCCCCGTGGAGGACGCGCTCGACGTCCGATACGACGTGGAGACCGTCGACAAGAACGGAATTGCGGCCACGAGCGTCCGGGTGCTGATCGACGACGCGGACGGATCGCGGCGCTCTGCGACCGACGACGCGGACCCCGACAGCGACGATCGAGGAGACGAGTCGGACGCTGAACCCGGGCACAAATACCACCTCGGGCATAGCCACGACCACGATCAGTCTCACAACCATACCCACGCTGATCACGCTCACAGCCACACCCACGCCGATCCCGATCACTCTCACGGCGACCACGACTCGGGCGCGACGCCCGCAGAGGGCCACGGGCCGCACCGGACGTACGCCGAGGTCGTCGAAATCGTCGAGTCGATGGGACTCCCCGACCGGGTCGAGTCGGACGCGACGGCCATCTTCCGCCGCCTCGGCGAGGCCGAATCGACGGTTCACGACACCGATCTCGACGCGACGCACTTCCACGAGGTCGGCGCGGACGACGCTATCGCGGACGTCGTCGGCGTTGCGCTTCTCCTCGATGACCTCGGCGTCGAGCGGGTCGTCACGACGCCGCTCGCGACGGGCGGCGGCACGCAGGGAATGGCCCACGGCGACTACCCGATCCCGGCCCCGGCGGTCGTCGAGATCGCGACCGACGCCGAGTGGTCGCTGCGGGGCGGCCCGGTCGACGCGGAACTGCTCACGCCCACGGGCGCGGCGATCCTCGCGCACGTCGCCGAGGGCGTCGACGCGCTGCCCGCGCTGACGGTCGACGCCGCGGGCTACGGCGCGGGCGGTTACGACTTCCCGGACCGACCGAACGTCCTGCGAGCCATCGTCGGCGACGGCGGAGACCGCCTGGACCGCGAGGCGATCACCGTCCTGGAGACGAACCTCGACGACGCGACGCCCGAGGTGCTCGGGAACCTCCAGTCGACCCTCCAAGCCGTCGGCGCGCTCGACGTGAGCGTTCTCCCGGCCACGATGAAGAAGTCGCGGCCGGGCCACCTCGTGAAGGTCGTCGTCAAGCCCGAGGACGCCGAACGCGTGGCTCGTCGGCTCGCGTTCGAAACCGGGACGCTCGGGATCCGCGAGCACGGCGCTGGGCATCGCTGGGTGGCCGAGCGGGAGTTCCGGACCGCCGTACTCGAAATCGACGGCGAGCGCTATGAGGTCCCGGTCAAAGTCGCCAGCGACGCCGACGGAACCGTCTACGACTACAGCGCCGAGTACGACGCCGCGGCGGCGATCGCCGAAACGACCGGGCTACCCGCTCGCGAAGTGATGCGGCGGGCCGAATCGGCCGTTCGCGACGGGGAGTGAGCGGGACGGACGGTGGAGGATCGCTACTCGCGGTCTCGAAGCGTATCGATGCGCGCTTCGAGGTCGTCAATCGCGTCTTGGACCTCCTGTCGCGCCTTCTCGCTCATCTCTTCGGCGTCGTCCGCCGCGTCTTCGAACGCCTGTCGGACACGTTCTACGGCTTCGGAGGTTTTGTCGCTCATACGCGTCTGGGTACGCCGCCCACGGACCTAAAGGTACGGCCGGTATCCCGCCTCAACCCCGCTTGCTACTCGACCGCCACTTGCTACTCGGCCTCCGCTTGCTACTCGTGTTCCCCACCGTGGTCGCCTCTCACGTCAGTCGACCGCGGGATCCGCGTCGTCCGTGCCGTCGCGGGCCCGGTGCGTTTCGAGGGCCTCCTCGACCGTCAGTTCGCCGGCCGCGACCCGCCGGGCGAGCCCCTCGTCGATCGTGCGGCCGTCACTCGATTCCTGCCGCGAGCGGTCCTTGATGCGTTGGAGTTCGCCGGCGGTCGGGTCGATCTCCCGCGAGTCCGTCGCCTCGCCGGAGAGCCGCGCGATGTTGACCGCTGCGAGGACGTCGCCCATCCCGCGCGCCCCCGTCCCGAGGTACGGCGTCGTCCCCGTCTCGTCGACGAGTTCGACCGTGACGTCGTCGAGGTCGTTGACCAGTTGGGAGCCCTGGAGCCGCGAGCCGTCGCCGATGCGGACCAGCGGGTTCGGGGCGTCGGCGGTCTCCCGCCGGATCGTCTCGACGGCGTCAGCCAGCGGGACCTGGAACGCGGCGACGACGGTGTCGCCGGTGAGGACGGCGATCCCGGGTCGCGTGCCAGGGTCGACGCCGACGACCGTCCGCCCGCCGCCGCCCCGGAGGATCGAGACCGCCTCTTCGACCGCGCGGCGGGCCTCCGCGGCCGTCGCGACGACCACGTCGATCTCGGCGGCTCCCGACGTGTCTCCGCCGGTCGCTGCCGACGGTCCACGGTCAGCGACCGCTCCGTCCTCGGGCGAGCGGATCACTACCCGCGTCCCGTCGGGCAGTTCCGCGCCGGGCTGTTGGGTGGTGAACGCCACCCCGCGATCCCGCAGTTCGTCGACGACGTCGTGGTACAGCTCGAAGTCGTCGGTCGCGACGACGATCACGCTCCGGTCCTTCGGCGGCTCAGTATATAAGGTGTCGTGCGAGTCGGCCGCGTTCGTCCCTCGACTTCGACAGCCCCGTCGCGTTCGAGGGCTCGGACCGGGGGGTTTTTCGCCGAAGCCGACCGAGACACCCGCGTGTCAGACGCACTCACCACGGGGTGTCGGGCCCTCGACGACCTGCTCGGCGGTGGCTTCGAGCGCGGCACCGTCACGCAGCTCTACGGCCCGCCCGCGGCCGGGAAGACGAACGTCGCGCTCTCGTCGGCCGTCCAGGTCGCCGCCGCGGGCGAAACGGCCGTCTACATCGACACCGAGGGGCTCTCGATCGACCGGTTCCGCCAGCTGGCGGAGGCCGCCACGGGCGAGGGGCAGTCCGTCGAGGACGTCACCTCGCGGCTCATCGTCTCCGAGGCGCACGACTTCGAGGAGCAGGAGGAGGCCGTCCGCGACGCCGCCGAGTTCGCCGAGCGCGCGGAGCTGATCGTCCTCGACAGCGCGACCGGCTTCTACCGGCTCGAACGAACCGGCGACGCCGACGCCGGCGACTCGCTCCGTCGCGTGGCCAGCCAGGTGACGCACCTGCTCTCCCTGGCGCGGAAGCACGACCTCGCGGTGGTCATCACGAACCAGGTGTTCACCGATCCCGACAGCGATCGAACGCGAGCGCTCGGCGGCCACACGCTCGAACACTGGACGGGCGCGGTGCTCAGGCTCGAACGGTTCCGCGGCGGCAACCGTCGCGCGACGCTGGAGAAACACCGGGCGAAACCCGCGGGGGAGTCGTCGGCGTTCGAAATCACGGCCGGGGGGCTCTCGGGCGTCGAGCGCTGAACCGCAAAAAGCGGGAGAAACCGACCGGGTTTAGAGTTCGCCGAGCTTCCGAATCAGCTGCCCGCGGTACTTCTCGTCGGCGTTGAGACCCTTCAGTTCGAGGACGTTGCGTTCGAGCTTGTCGAGCGCGACGTGGAAGGCGTGTTCCGCGCCGTATCCCTCGCCGCTCCCGGCGATCTGGCCGTGGCTGGTCCGCAGCCGGATCTGACACTGGATGAGCGGCGTCCCGCGGAGCTTCTCCTTGTGCTGGTGGAAGCGGACGTGCGCGTGGAGCACCTGCATCTGCTGGTACTTGTCGACGACGGAGGTGATCGACTCGACGACCTCCGCCCGCGAGAGCGTTTCGAGCAGGCTGACGTTGGTGATCTGGACGTCCATACTCGACTCCTCGGTGAACGTGAGGGCCCGGAGGACGTCGGTCTTCGTCACGATGCCCTGCACCTCGGCGTCGCTCTCGGTGGGCGTCACGACGAGACCGGAGATGTCGTTCTCGAACATCCGCTCGACTGCCTCCTCGACGGTCTCCGACGGCGTCGCGGTGACGACCGGCGAGGACATCAGATCGTAGACGGGGAGATCGAGCATCCGGTCGAGATCGCCGCGCCGGTCGCCGCGGCCCTGCCGGCTGTCGTCGCGGACGACGAACTCGACGAGGTCGTGGGTGGTGACGATGCCGGTGAGCTTCCCGCTGTCCTCGTCGACCACCGGTAACCGGGAGATGCCATGTTCGCGGAGCTTGTTGATCGCCTGGCCGACGTGGGACTTCTCGCCGACGCTGACGATGTCTTCGGTCTGGATGTCCTCGACAGAGATGGCGTCGAGGCTGTCGAGAACGGCCTCGAGAATCGCGTCGCTGGCGATGACCCCGTACAGTTTCTCGCCCTCGAAGACGGGTGCGACCTTCACGTCGCCTTCCACGAGCATCCGGGCGGTCTCGCGGACGTCTTCGTGTCGGTCCACTCGCGGCGCGGACTTCATCACGACGGAGGCCTTCGTGTCGTCCTCCATCCGGGATCGGACGAGCTGCTTCTCGCCGATGACGCCGGCGTACTCGCCGTCGTCCGTGACGACGATTCCTCGGGGGTTCTCCCGCTCGAAGATGGCGCGAATCTTCCCCAGGCGCTTGTCGACGTCGACTTCGACGAAATCAGGAGTGGCAATATCAGTAATATCCATAGTCGGAGTAGCCTCCGGCAGAGTGTACGCCGGCTGCTGTCTTGAAACTTCGTCCCGTTCTCACGACGTTGGTGACAGCGACATCGGATCCTGGCGCAGGACCGACACAAATGTACGGTCAGTCGTCCGCTCGCGCGCTCTCGAACTGCTCGGCCGGGAGCCGGAGTTCCGCCAGTCCGGGCAGCCGCTCGATGTTGAACACGATCTTCAGATTGTCGGTGACAGGCTGACCGATACACGAGAGGCGGACGCCCTGTTCTTTCATCTCGTCGGTCAGGATGGTGCTCACCGGCATCTCGATTTCCCCCTCGACCACGGCGACCGCGCAGTTCGCACACGCGCCGCCGCGGCACGCGTAGGGCCACGAGAAGCCGTATCGCTCGGCCGCTTCCAGCAGCGTCTCGCGGTCCTCGACGACCAGTAGCCCGTGGCGGTCGACGTCGAGGTCCGCGGCCTCGGCCTTCTCGAAGAGGTCCTCGTCGGTGAGTTCCCAGCCGTTGGCTTCGAGCACCTCGTAGTCTAGGTACTCGACGGTCGGTCCGAGACTCCGATCCTCGCCCTCTTCGTCGGATCCCTCCGTCCCTCCGGATTCGCCTCGCGACCGCTCCGAACCGCGTCGGCCGTCGTCCCGACGTCCAGAGCCGGAACGCCCGTCCTCCGTCGTTCCGTTCCGACGGCCGCGGCCGTCGTCGATGTCGGTCTCGAACGTGGAGGGGTCGCGCCCCTCGGTGATGTGTTCGTAGGCGCGTCGGACGCGCTCGAACTCCACGAGCGACCCGCCGTGGTCGGGGTGAGCGTCCTTCACTCGCTTTCGATACGCCCGAACCACCGCGTCCCGGTCGGCGTCGGGGTCGATTCCCAGTACGTCGTACGGCGACTGCACGCGGTCGTCTTAGGCGATGACGGGGTTAAGTCCTCTCCTCGTTCTCGGCCGCGCGAGAACGCCGGCGTCGGTGCCGTCGCCACCCGTCCGTGGCTCTCGAACGACGCCAGACCGACTCGTCGAAGCCCATACCGACCAGCATCGCCGTGCCATCGCCGGACAGGGAGACGCGCAACCCACCGCCGGAGGGTGCACTCCGGGTCGCGTGTCCGACGAACCCGAGACGAGTCCGTCGAACACACCGCGCGTCAGCAACTCAGGCCTAAGTCCTGGGCTTCTGTCGGTATCGTCGCGATGCCTGTCGATGCTCCCGGCGATCGCCTCGATGACCCGATCCTCGACCTCTCGTTTGACTGCCGTCTCGAACGCAGAGAAATCGAATTCCGCTTGTGAGCCCTCTGTAGATGGCTGTGAGATGTCCGCCGATTCTCCCGAGGGTGTACTGAACGTGACAGTTGGCCGGGGTCACCTTCTTCAGCATCAACTCGAACGACGCCCGCTCATTCCCTGCAGATACGCGCTGGTGGAAGTCGTTGAGGTCGCCGCGCCCTCTTTCCTCGGCGCTGCGAAGAGTTCTCTCACTCTCTGTGGGACGATCCCAATTCTATTCCGTATGGGGTCTCTGGGGCCGCTGGAAACCCATCGTACGGCTCCGTTCCCTCGTGACAGCAATTCCACGCACGCATCTCTGCGACGAATCGAAAGACCTCCTCGTCGACCGGAATGTGCTTTTCTCCGTTGTCGAATGTCGTTATCGGCACGTCGAACTCCGAGTGATCCGTCTCGTGGACCGTCGAACAGGTCTTACACATCGCCTGCCAGCCGCGGCCGACGAGCACACCGTCGTCGAACGTTTTGAGCTCTTTCGAGTTCTGGACGATGTCGCGGAAATGGTAATCCACCATTCATTTTAGGGCGTTGTGTGTTCGGAATCTTATGTCTGTGGTGTCAGCTGGTGGGTGCGCTCTACTCTCCGGTCGGTGACCGAACCGATGGGTGTTGACTGGGTTCGTTCTCAGCGCATTCTGTTTTAGAGGCACTGTTGAAACCCTCACCACCAGATAGGAACTGCGTGCTGAATACAGAGGTCGTGTCGGCCACGAGATCGGAGTCAGCGTACCCTCACGGTCGCCCGGTGCTAATCCATATTGATTCGGACGAAATAGACGACCGCTCCGAACAGGAGTATCCCGGTGATTAGTAAACCACGCGGAATCTAATTCAGTTTATTTTATCGATGTGATTTGAACCCTTTCCACCGCAGGTAGGGCATTCATATTTTCTATCACTATTCGTGTCGCTTTTCTTTGGATACTTTTGTCCGGTCCCACGGCAGTGCTGGCACTCAATTCGTGGGCCAGTAAGAGTGAGAACGCCCAATCCACTGCAGGTAGGGCATTCATATTTTCTATCACTATTCGTGTCCCCTTTACCGGGATATTTTTGACCGGTCCCGCGACAATGACGGCATTTATATAATTCCTCGCCACTTCCTACGGCTATTTTGTTAAAACCAACCCCGTCACAGGTAGGGCATTCATATTTTCTATCACTATTTGAACCCCCCTTGCCGGGATATTTTTGTCCCGTCCCCCGGCAGTGGCGACACTCAACAATATAGTAGTCAGGTTCCCTTTCGATAATCACTTCCGTATACCGTTCGATCTTAACTGTCTCTCCCATACGTTCGTATTCAATGACGTATCACCACCCATACTTAATCGTAACTCATATCCGAAGGTGATGTGAGATTCGGAACTTGAAAACTTCCGCCCGACAGCGGTCTTTGATGTCTTCGTAGTAGGTGTGGGTCTGTCACGGCCCATCTGACAGAAAATAACCAAGACATTCTTGCCGTGTTGCCCCCGTTAGCCTGTCTGGAAACATCAAAAGACGGAGATTGGGATGACTCGCCTCGTGACCGATACGCGCGCTGTATTCCGTACGGTCGCTACCTATCACCTGCTGCGGGTTTCAACACGGCCGTTTCAGAGAAAGAGCATACGGTCCCGCTGTCAGTCCCGTGTATGCCTACGGATCGGTTCCGCAGCATCGTCTCGATATTCGGCGGTGGGACACGCTCGATGCGATTTTGAAGTCAGATCGACGCGACCGCTACCTGGCAGTGAGAACACTGTTTCTTGTCGATCGCCACATACACTGATTCGCAGGATGGACATCTAAACAGCGACGGAGTCGGTTTCTCGCTTGTCTGTTCGTCCTGTTCCGATGGCGGAGGATCCGATACTGAGCCGTTGGAGCCTCCGGTGATCGTCCGTCGTACTCTCGTGATGAGTTTCGTCAAGATCATTTCGTGTGTCGTTCGTTCCGGTGTGTGGTCGAAGAGCGCATCACAGCCACCCGTTCAGTGCTCAACTTTCGTGCCGGCGAGTTCGGCGCTGAACCGCTGACAGTCCCGCACGCCATCCCAGAACTCGTCCGGCGGGTGTGCGGTCTCGACGCTCCGGTTCTCGCGATCGAACTCGACGATCCCACGCTCGTGGAGTTTCGGCAGGTGCGTGTGGACCAGCGAGATCTCCACCCGTTCCGTCGAGTTCCGTTCGTCTTCCCCACCCGTATCGGCGGGGTGTCGTCCCTTCTCGGTGGATCTTTCTCCGGCTCGCCAGGGGTGCTGCCCGTCGGTTTCCAGAGACGCGACGGCCGTCGCGAGAGTTCCGACGTTGATCGACTCGGTCTCTGTGTGGTTGCGCAGGTAGTAGATGGCGAGTCGTCGCCGTTGGTCACGCAGCAACCCGAAGAGGTCCTCCATCGGGTCGCGTTGGTAGGTAACTTGCTCCACGCTCGTCGCATCTGGCCGTCGCAAAAAATCCGTTGTGGAGGATCCGTCGAAAGGGTCAGGTCCCGTCTCCCAACTCGTCGCGGACCGACGGGGCCACCCGCGTCTCGACGGTTTCACCGTTCCGTTCACGAACCACGAGCCCGTCCGTCTCCAACTGCGAGAGGTGGTGAGAGACGGTGCTCGTGGCACGGTCGAGCTCCTGGGCCAAACTCGTGACGCTCGCCGGCTCTGTGCGGGCTACCGAGAGCAGTACCGAGCGCTTGGCCTCAGAGACGAGTGCCGTTTGCAGCGCTCGATCGGGTCCGTCCAACGCAACCGGGAACTGTCGCTTGTAGCCCCGGTACTTTTCCGCCTCGATCAATCCCGCAGACTGGAGCACGCGGCTGTGATACCGGACCGTCGAAAGCGGCTCGCCGACCGCATCAGCGAGTCCGGCCAGGTGAATACCCGGTCTGTCGAGGACTGTCTCGAACAGCCGTTCCCTGGTCTCGTGGTCCAGCGTCTCCGTCTCACCGTACCGACTGGCGCCGGCTATCGGCGCGAGCATCACCGGCGAACTCTCGATCGTCCCGACCGTCGTCAGGAGGTTGGACGCCACCTCCTCAAGGGAGTGCGGGTGTGCCCAGTCCGTCGGTACCGTCGTCGTTCCCTGAACAGCGACTGATTTCGGTTCGACGCCTGCCACCGGCTTCGCCTCAACACTGACGACCGGCGTCGTTTCGACTCCGATCGGTTCAGAGTCTACGGTCGCGGAGACCCTCTCCTCGCTGGCAGCCTCTGCACCAGCTACGGGGCCGGCCACCGCTCCAACGAGGAGAAGTGTGACGACCAGGATTTGGGTTCGGACCATAGATGAGCTACCGGGAACCGGTGTCGCTGTCCGCGCCGGCGACCCGATCCCATCCGGAGTATTTCGAGGAAGAATTTAATTATACCGGGTAAGTTTAGTATGATCTTTCAGAAATAAGAGAAATTATCGAATTTTCAGATAATAAACTCGGATATTCACGATCCACTACCTGATCTGCACAAATAGTTACCCGATGGCCCCGTCCTGAGTTTCTCGACCGTGACTCGAACGTGAGTGCTCGGAGTTGGGCGCCTATTTCTTAACACTCTTGCCGGTACCAGCGAACCGACACCCATGCGCCGTCGCGCGTTCCTCGCGTCCGCCCTGACCGCTGCCTCCATCCCCGCTGCAGGGTGTAGTGCTGTCGAATCGCGAACCGAACACACGGACCCGACGGTGGAACCCGACGACAACCCCCGTGATGATGGGAAATACCTCGAATTTCGCGAAGACGACACTGCTCTCGCCACCGTGGGCGTCGACCCCAGGTTCGACCCCTTGCCGGAACACTTCTTCACGTCGATCTCGCACCCCGAGGACACCGAACTGCAGTCGCTCACACAGCGGTTTGTGGCGCTGGGCGGTGACGGAACCCCGCCGCAGCTCTCGCTCCAAGGCCCGTTTATGGGCGACTACGAACCCCATCCGTCCGTGTCGCTGTTCCGAGAGGGATCGGCTGCGGTCCTCGAAGTCCACCGGTTCGGTGAGATCGCCGACGAAACCGTATTTATCGAGCTTCCGGTCACCCGATGGCCGGAGTCGGACGGTCGACTCGTCGTCGAGAGTACCGTCGAACTCGTCAACCCAGGGCTTATCGACCGGACGCACGTCCTCGGCGGACGACTCGAATTCGAGTTTTCCGCTGAGACCGGATCCGACGAACGAACCGCTGACACGCCGGATACGTCGAGGTGAGGCCATCGATCGAGACGCGACCGGCGGATCTCTACGCGCGGGTCGAATCGGAGAACCAGCCCGGGGAGACGCTGGTGGAGACGCTCGAACGGCTCGTCGACGACTACACGCTGCTCGATTTCGCCGACGATATGGCCGACCTGAGTGAGCACCACTGGGATCCCGAAGCCCTGGAGGACGAGCTCGAAACCGCGGATCGAGAGAGCCGAACCGGACTCGACGAACCCCTTCCGTGGTTCTCGACACCCAGTTTCTCGGACAGTTAGCCGCTCAGGATCGTGCTGCTCGGGCCCGCCCGTCTCTCGGACGCTACAGTCGCCCGTGAGCGCTCTGTGGCGCTGCTGCAGCGAGACCTCGTAGGTCGTCTCGGAATCCGGAAGCGTGACGAGCCACGTGCCCCAGGCGATCCGCTCGATCAGCGCTGCATCCGGGTCCGCTCGACGCCAACTATCGCAGTTCTTGTCTCGTTTCTGGACGAACGCGAGCGGCGTCACGAGCGGCACCTCCCTTTATTACGTGCAGGACACCCATCGTCCGCTTCGAATCGGCCGCCGCGAAAGTCACAAACCGCCTGCACGTCGCCGCTCTCTGCCGCTGGCGACGACTTCGAGTCACTGCGCAACGGATACACGCCCTGCGAAAGCCGCTGGTATAAAGGGGTCTCTACGTGTGTCGATTCTACTTATGAAAGAGTGGGTTGGGGCGAATTTGAATCGCCGGCCTCCTCCATGTCAAGGAGGTGTCATAACCAGACTAGACCACCAACCCGCCTGGTCTGCGTTCGGTCGCGCCCTGTTTGAGCGCATTACTCAGTTTCCCGGGGACGTAATTGAAGGTTTCGTTTCGGGAACGGACGGTGCCGTCGTCCGATTTTCCGACGGACGGCCGGCCTTCGTGCTCTCGTCGTCGTCGTTGGGGAGAGTCGGCCGTGATTCTGTGCTTGGGTTGTCTCGGTGTAGTGGCCTTCGCGCGCGCCGTGTCGACATCGAACACTCCGACAGCCTTATGCTAATGAACGGATTTGTTCACTATAACCCGAACACGTACATCGGTGACCACGATGACACTGCAAGAATACATCGAGCGCGCGACCGGCGGCGAGGACCTGACACAGGAAGAATCCCGCGAGGCGGCCAGTCTCGTCTTCGAGGACGCGACTGAGGCCCAGATCGGCGCGTTGCTGGCGGCGCTGAGAGCGAAGGGCGAGACCGAAACGGAAATCGCGGGCTTCGCGCAGGGGATGCGCGACGCCGCTCGGACGATCCAGCCGGATCGAGCCCCGCTCGTCGACACCTGCGGCACCGGCGGCGACGACTACAACACGATCAACGTCTCGACGACGAGCGCGATCGTCGCCGCGGGCGCGGGCGCGGCGGTCGCGAAACACGGCAACTACTCCGTCTCCTCCTCGTCGGGGAGCGCCGACGTCCTGGAGGTCGCCGGCGCGGACGTCGAGGCCGAACCGCCCGCCGTCGAGGAAGCTATCGAGCGCGACGGGATCGGCTTCATGCTCGCCCCGGTCTTCCACCCGGCGATGAAGGCGGTCATCGGGCCACGGAAGGAACTCGGGATGCGGACGATCTTCAACGTGCTCGGCCCGCTGACGAACCCCGCGGGCGCGGACGCCCAGGTCGTCGGCGTCTACGACGAGGCCCTCGTTCCGGTGCTGGCCCGCGCCCTCTCGCATATGTCCGTCGAGCGCGCGCTCGTCGTCCACGGCTCCGGGATGGACGAGATCGCACTGCACGACGAGACCGCCGTCGCGGAGGTCGACGGCGACGGGATCGAGGAGTACGCCATAACGCCCGAAGAGATCGGACTCGACGCCGCGCCGATCGACGCCGTCGCCGGCGGGTCGCCCGAGGAGAACGCGGCGGACCTCCGCGGCATCGTGACCGGTGAGGTGACGGGAGCCAAGCGAGACATCATCCTCGCGAACGCTGGCGCGGCGATCTACGTCGCCGGCATCGCCGACAGCATCGACGAGGGCGTCGAGGTCGCCGCGAACGCGATCGACGAGGACGACGCCGCGTCGACGTTTTCGGACCTCTGTGAGCCGATCGACGCCGCGGTGGAGCGCTGATCCGATGGTCCGGGTGAAGATCTGCGGCGTGACGAACGAGTCAGACCTGCGAGCCGTCGATACCGCCGGCGCGGACGCCGTGGGCGTCATCGCAGACGTCCCGGTCGACACGCCGAGGGAGGTGTCGCTCGACGAGGCGAGAGACCTCGTCGGCGCCGCACCGCCCTTCCTCACGACGACGCTCGTGACGATGCCCGATACCGTCGCGGACGCCGTCGACGCGGCCGTGCGGGTCGAGCCGGACGTGCTCCAGCTCCACGGCGATTTCGACCCCGAAGAACTGGATGCGATCCGCACAGACGTCGCCGCCGACCTCGTTGCGGTCGTCGACGCCGCAGACCCCGAACGCGCTCGCACCGTCGCGCCGGCGGTCGACGCCGTTCTCGTCGACTCCGTGGACGAGTCGGGCGCGGGCGGAACCGGCGAGACCCACGACTGGGCGGCGACCGCGGAGGTCGCGGCGACGCTCGACGCGCCGGTGATCCTCGCCGGCGGGTTGAGCCCCGAAAACGTCGCCGAAGCGGTCGACGCCGTCGACCCGTACGCCGTCGACGTCGCCAGCGGCGTCGAGCGGGCCGGCGGACGGAAGGACCGCGACGCCGTCCGCGCGTTCGTCGCGAACGCGCTCGGCGCGGGAGCGGAGCGCGAAGACGGGAACGGGGACGGACAGCCCCGGGCCGAGGGGGTGTCGCCGTGACCGACGCGACGACCGGCGAGGCCGATGCGACGGCGGCCACGAAGCTCTCGCGCTCCCGCGAATCGTTCGTCGCGGACGTCGCGGCGGCCACGGAACGGGCGGACGGGCCGGTCGTCGCGCACGTGACCGCCGAAATTCCGGACGTGACGCCGCTGACAGCCTACGCCGCGCTCGCGGGGCGGAGCGATTACGGCTTCCTCCTCGAGAGCGCTGAGAAGACGCCGTCGAGCGATCCGGCGGGCGCGTTCGCTCCGGCGCACGCCACGACGGACCGCCACGCCCGGTTCTCGTTCGTGGGCTACGACCCGGACGCGGTCGTCACCGTCGATCCGGACGGCGTCGACGTCGAGCGGCTGGGGGGGCGGGCAGCGGAGTACGTCGCCGCGGCCGACGAGAGCGAAACTACACGTGACAGCACCGACCGCGACGTCCTGGACCGACTTCGATCGGCGTTCCCGACGCTGCCGCGGGTCGGTTTCCCGGACGACGACCGCCAGCAGCTCCGGGGCGGCCTCGTCGGGTTTCTGGCGTACGAGGCCGTCTACGACCTCTGGCTCTCGGAGGTCGGCGTCGAGCGCCCCGAGACGGAGACACCGGACGCGCAGTTCGTGCTCACCACGAAGACGCTCTCGTTCGATCACGCCGAGGACGCCGTCTCGCTCGTTCTCACTCCCGTAGTCGGTCCCGACGACGATCCGGGCGCGGTCTACGACGACCTCCGCGCGGAGGCCGCGGACGTGTCGTCGACGCTCGCGGACGCGACCCCGCCCGAGACGGGGGGATTCGTCCGGAGCGGCGAGTCGGCCGGGCCGCAGGCGGAGTACGAGGCGGCCGTGCGGAAAACGAAAGAACACGTCCTCGACGGCGACATCTACCAGGGCGTCATCTCTCGCGTCCGCGAGCTCCGCGGCGAGGTCGACCCCCTGGGCCTCTACGAGGCGCTTCGGGACGTCAACCCCTCGCCGTATATGTACGTCCTCCGGCACGACGACCGCCACATCGTCGGCGCGAGCCCCGAAACGCTCGTCTCCGTCCGCGGGGACCGCGTCGTGTCTAACCCGATCGCGGGGACGTGCCCGCGCGGGACGAGCCCCGTCGAGGACCGTCGCCTGGCCGGGGAGATGCTCGCCGACGGGAAGGAGCGCGCCGAGCACACGATGCTCGTCGACCTCGCCCGAAACGACGTGCGTCGCGTCTCCGAACCGGGTAGCGTCCGCGTCGAGGAGTTCATGAACGTCCTGAAGTACAGCCACGTCCAGCACATCGAGTCGACCGTGACCGGAACGATGGCCGGAAGCGACGCTCTGGGACGGGCGGACGGCCGCGCCGCCGACGCGTTCGATGCGACCCGCGCGACGTTCCCGGCCGGCACCCTGACCGGCGCGCCGAAGGTCCGCGCGATGGAGATCGTCGACGAACTCGAACGGGTACCGAGGGGCGTCTACGGCGGCGGCGTCGGTTACTACTCGTGGTCCGGCGACGCCGACTTCGCGATCGTCATCCGGACGGCGACGGTGGATCGCAGCGGCGACGAGGACGTCATCACGGTGCGCGCGGGTGCGGGAATCGTCGCCGACAGCGATCCGACCGCCGAGTACGAGGAGACCGAACAGAAGATGGACGGCGTGCTCACGGCGGTCGAGCGGATCGAGGAGGAGTCCGACTCGTCCGAAGCGAGCGACGACGACGACGCGGGATCAGACACGAACGACGACGCGACGCCGGACGACCAGACGGTCTCCGGGGAGGTCTCCCGATGACGGTCCGCCTGCTCGTCGTCGACAACTTCGACTCGTTCACGTACAACCTCGTGGAGTACTTCTCCGAACAGCGGATCGACGGCGAGCGCGTGGAAGTGCTCGTCCGCAAGAACACGGCCGATCTCGACGAACTCCGCGATCTCGACCCCGACGCCATCGTCATCAGTCCCGGTCCGGGTCACCCGAAGAACGAGCGCGACGTGGGCGTCACCATCGACGTCCTCACGACGCTCTCTGAGACGGTTCCCACGCTCGGCGTCTGTCTCGGCCTCGAAGCGGCCGTCTACGCTTACGGCGGCGAGATCGGACACGCGCCGGAACCGATCCACGGGAAGGCCTACCCCGTCGACCACGACGGCCGCGGCGTGTTTGCCGGTCTCGATCAGGGCTTTCAGGCCGGGCGCTACCACTCGCTGGTCGCGACGAGCGTCCCCGACTGCTTCGAGGTGTCGGCGACGACGGCACACGCGGTTTCGGACGGCGAGCGAGGGGCTGACCGAGCGGCAACCGACGGGACGACGGACGACGCCCGGTCGACGGATCTCGTGATGGGCGTCCGCCACCGAGAGTTCCCGATCGAAGCCGTCCAGTTCCACCCGGAATCGGTGCTCACCGGCGTCGGTCACGACGTCGTCCGGAACTTCCTCGAGGCGTACGTTCGCCCCGCCGAATCGGAGACGACGGCGCAGGTCTGACGACCGCCTCGATTCCGATTAGAGCACGTTGATACCGAAGAACGAGAGCACCAGCAGCGCCCCGACGACGACGGCGGCGATCGTAACCAGTCGCCACGCGACCTTGAGCGCGATCCGTCCGACGAGGACGACGATCGCGACTGCGACGATCACGGCGAGTGCCTGTCCGAGCGGTTGGGCGAGCAGCCCGCCGAGTTGCATCGGGACGAGCGCCGCTGTCGACGCGAGTGGAGACGACATATCCGACGCTTTCACCGGACGGAGGAATAAGTCTGTGGGGTGATTGGGACCGGATCGCTGCACCCAAATCGACGGACGGGGTCGGGTCCGGCCGAACGTATACGAATTCTGGCTATTTCACGGTCCGTCTCGGAGGTTCGACGGTGGCATCTCGCGGACATTCGCTAAACGGTTCGCAGCTCGGACGGAGTACTCGCGTCCTCGACACCCCCCTCGGTTCCGCTGGATAGTCGCCGGACAGCGGCGACTCGAGCCGTCTCGTACTTCACTTTCACTCCGGTCTAGGTACCTTCATATTCCTCGTGTCCGTACCCCGCTACGCCACGTCGAACGTGTGGGGACCCCGGCCGAGGATACGGTGCTAATTATGATATTTATTGGTTGAATCGCCGAATACCGAAGCCTTAACCGACCCGCCACACTCACAAGACACCGTTACAAATGATCGCAAATCAGTCACTCACTCGATCCGAGAACGTCCCGTGCGTGCGCACAGGACGGGAGGAACAGTAGATGAGCGAGAAGAACGTGAGAGCCGGCGAACTCGAACTGCCCGTCAAGCGGACCGACGGCGACGCCCTCGAGGAGCGCCTCACCGCGAACGCGTACCACAACATTCTGCCCGCGCGGTACCTCCGCAAGGACGCCAACGGCGACCCCGTCGAGTCCCAGGAGGACCTCTTCCCGCGCGTCGCGAAGAACGTCGCGCTCGCTGAGGCGGTCTTCGAGGCCGAGAAGCGAGACGTCGACATCACAGTCACGCCCGAGCAACTGAAGCCCGACCACCCGCGTCGAGACGAACTCGCCGAGGAAGTGTTCGGCACGGGCGTCACCGCCGACTCCGAGACGGAGACGTCGCTGTCGGTGTACAACGTCAACAAGTTCGCCTACGACACCGTCGTTCCCGACCTCCCCGGGGAGATCCGTTCGGAAGTCGAGGCCAAGCGCGAGGAGTTCGAGACGCTGATGGAGGATCTCTCCTTCATGCCGAACTCGCCGACGCTGATGAACGCCGGCGACGAACTCCAGCAGCTCTCGGCGTGCTTCGTCGACTCCCCCGAGGACGACATCGACGACATCCACCAGACCGCCAAGGAGGCCGCACAGGTCTTCCAGAGCGGCGGCGGGATGGGCTACGCGTTCTGGCGGCTCCGACCGTACGGCGACGCGGTCGGCTCCACCGGCGGCATCGCCTCCGGGCCGATCACGTTCATGCGGACCTACGACCAGCTCTGCGAGACGATCGCACAGGGCGGCGCGCGCCGCGGCGCGCAGATGGGCGTGATGCGGGTCAGTCACCCGGACGTCATCCAGTTCCTCCACGCGAAGAACAAGGACGTCTCCTTGGCGCACACGCTGCGTCTCAACGACCCCGACGACTTCACGCACAACTCCTTCAAGGACGCCCTCGAAGAGGCGCGCGAACTCATCGACGACGAGGGGCGCGTTCCCAAGCACCTCCGAAACGCCGTGGAGGGCCACCTCTCGAACTTCAACATCTCCGTCGGCGTCACCGACGACTTCATGGAGGCGCTGTTCGAGGGCGAGGAGTTCACCTTCACTAACCCGCGCACGGAAGAGCCCCACGTCGCGACCCCCGAGACGAAGGAGCTGTACGATATGTTCGGTCTCGGCGAGCACGTCGAGGTCGGCGAAGTCCTGTCGGTCCCCGCCCAGAAGCTGTGGGACCAGATCGTCGACGGCGCCCACGAGAACGGCGAACCCGGCGTCATCTACCTCGAACGGGTCAACAAGCAGCACTCCTTCGACGTCGAGGAGCACCCCGAGCACCGGATCCTCGCGACGAACCCCTGCGGCGAGCAGCCGCTCGAAGAGTACGAGGCCTGTAACCTCGGGCACATCAACCTCTCGACGCTCGTCGACCTCGACGCCCCCGACTGGCGCGTCTGGTACGACGCCCACGGCGACGAGTACGACGCGTTCGAAGACGCCGTCGACGCGTTCCTCTCGGAGGCCGTCGACTGGGAGGAGTTCGATTACCGCATCGACCGGGGAACGCACTTCCTCGAGAACGTCGTCACGATGTCGGACTTCCCCGTGCCGGAGATCGAACAGAAGGTCCGCGACATGCGGAAGATCGGTCTCGGCGTGATGGGGCTGGCGCAGCTGTACATCCAGCTCGGCATCCAGTACGGCACCGAGGCGGGCAACGAGGTCGCCCGCCAGCTGATGACCCACATCAACCACGAGTCGAAGTGGACCAGCCACGAACTCGCCGACGAGCGCGGCGCGTTCAACGACTGGGACGACTCGAAGTACGCGAACCCGACCGAGTACCGAGAGTGGTTCGAGCACCACACCGGTCTCGACGCCGACGAGTGGGACGACGGGTTCCCGATCCGCAACCACAACACGACCACCGTCGCCCCGACCGGTACGACGTCGATGGTCGGCAACACGACGGGCGGGATCGAGCCGATCTACAACGTCGCCTACTACAAGAACGTCTCCGACGACGTTCAGGGCGACGAGATGCTCGTCGAGTTCGACGACTACTTCCTCCGCGTCCTGGAGGCCAACGACATCGACGTCGACGCCGTGAAGAAAGAGGCCCAAGAGCAGATGGCCGAAAACGAGTTCGACGGCGTCTCCTCGCTGTCGACGGTTCCCGACGCCATCTCGGAGCTGTTCGTCGTCACCGGCGACCTCTCGGGCAAGCAGCACGCCGCGGTCCAGTGCGCCACCCAAGAGGGCGTCGACTCCGCCATCTCGAAGACCTGTAACTTCCCGAACTCGGCATCGAAGGAGGATATGGACGAGGTGTACCGGTACATCTACCGCAACGGCGGCAAGGGCGTGACCGTCTACCGCGACGGCACGCGCTCGAAGCAGGTCCTCACGACGCGCGCGAAGAACACCGACTTCGCCGACGAGAGCGAGGCCGCCGAGACGCTCGTCGAGCAGATCGAGGAGGTCTTCGGCGGCGTCGAGGGCTTCCTCGAGAACGAGAACGTCCGGGCGGCGCTCGACGAGGAGGTCGATCGGCTGCTCTCGGCCGCCGACGGCGAGACCGACCTCGGCAAGAAGCGGCCGCGGCCGGACGTCCTGCACGGCGTGACCCAGCGCATCGACACCGGCTACGGCAAACTGTACGTCAACATCAACGAGGACGAGCACGGACAGCCGTTCGAGCTCTTCGCGAACATCGGCAACTCGGGCGGGTTCACCGCCTCCTTCACCGAGGCGCTCGCGAAGACCATCTCGACGGCGCTCCGCTCGGGGGTCGACCCGAGCGAGATCGCCAGCGAGTTGCAGGGCATCCGCAGTCCGAAAGTCGCCTGGGACAAGGGCGAGCAGATCAACTCCATCCCGGACGCCATCGGCACGGCGATGCGACGCTACCTCGACGGCGAGATCGAGAAGGGCTATCCGCAGCAGCAGAACCTGACCGAACTCTCCGAGGAGTCGTCGGCGGACGCCACGCCGGCGGACCACGAGACCGACGGCGGCGCGGCCGTCGACGTGGGCGACGTCGACGTCGGCCCGGACGCGGAGCAGCCGAGTGCGCCCGACGACGACGCGACCGACGACCTGCTCGCGGCGGGCGAGAGCCCCGAGTGCCCCGAGTGCGGGAGTATGTCGCTGTACTACTCCGAGGGCTGCAAGACCTGCGAGTCCTGCGGCTGGTCGGAGTGCTGACGCTGTCGTAGGCGGACACCGCCCCACGGCGGTCTCGTTCGCCCGATTTCGGTCGTCGTAACCGACGACCCGATCTGCGAAAACGCGAACCTTCTTGTCGACAGCGACCGCCGAGTCGGACGTGAGCGACGCGAACGAGGCGGAGTCTTCGGACGAGAGCGACTTCGTCGAGGCGGGATCGTCGGGCGAGACCGACCGCGCAGAGGCGGGGCCTTCGGCGGGAACCGAGGGCGTCGAGGCGGGGGGCGAGAACGGATCCGAGCGCGTCGAGACGCTGCCCGGCCGGCCGTGTCCCATCTGCGAGCGGTCGATGGCCCACCGCCACTGCAAGTACGTCTGTCCGGAGCACGGCGTGATCTACGACTGCAGCGACACGTTTTGGTGACCCGACAGTTTTCTCGAATCCGCCGAGAAACCAGTATATGAGTTTACTGGCCGTTTCGTCAGTTCTCGTCGACGCCGAAGACGGATCGGCACGAAGCGTTATATGAGTTCGGTCCGTCCATTAGATGACAGATGTGTGGTTCGACGGTACCGCGACGAGATGCCCTGACACGTGATACGTGACGATGGTCGAACAGGAACAGATCCGACAGAGCAAGGCGATCCAACGCCGGACGGGAAAGACCTTCCACCTGGCGACGCGCGTCCTCCCCGAGCGAGTGCGTCACCCGACGTACGTGTTGTACGCGTTCTTCCGCGTCGCCGACGAAGTCGTCGACGCGGCGGAGACCGCCCCGCCGGAAGAACAGCGTCGGCGACTCGAAGAGCTGCGTCGACAGGCGCTCGGCCGCGAGGAGACCGACGACCCCGTCCTCGACGCCTTCGCGGAACTCCGGGAGACGTACGACATCTCGGACGCGGACGTGGAGGTGTTCATCGACGCGATGCGCTCGGACATCGAGACGGATCGCTACGAGACGTACGCCGACTTAGAGGCGTATATGGACGGCTCGGCGGCCGCGGTGGGGCGGATGATGACCGAGATTATGGAGACGCCGCAGGCCGAGCGGGCCCTCCCCCACGCGACGGCGCTCGGCGAGGCGTTCCAGCTGTCGAACTTCCTCCGGGACGTCCGCGAGGACGTCGTCGAACGGGACCGGATCTACCTCCCCCGGGAGACGCTGGAGAAACACGGCGTCTCCGAGGAACAGATCCTGAACTTCGAGTACGACGCCAGCTTCCGCGAGGCGATGCACGAGGAGCTGGAGCGGGCGGAGGCGCTCTATCGCGAGGGCGTCGAGGGGATCCGACATCTCCCCGACGACTGCCAGTTCGCCGTCCTCCTGGCGGCGGTGCTCTACGCGGACCACCACCGCGAGATCCGGCGGCGCGACTGCGACGTCCTCTCGACGACGCCGTCGCTGTCGACGTCGCGGAAGCTGTTCCTGCTCGCGAAGACCCGGCTGTACTGGGCGATCGAACGCGACCCGGTCGCCGTCTTCCGTCGCGTCAGCGTCGTGCCGTACCCCGACGAGAACGAGTCGACCCGAGACCAGGGACACTCCGGTCCCGCGACGGGGCGAACGTGGTGGCCCTGGCCTTCCGGGGGAGTCGGCCGACGGCTCTCGGGGTGGCTGCGGAGTTTTACCCGGGGCGAGTAGTCCGGGGTTAGCGTTTCGAGGGCGCGTCTCGACCGCCGAACAGCGGAATGCCCGCCAGCGGTGCGTCGAACCGATCGGTTCGGAGGAGACCGACGCCGAACAGCGCCGCGAACGCGACCGGGATCCAGTTGCCGAACCACGCGTTGACGCCGCCCCAGAGGATGACGAAGGAGACGAGGTCGTCGAGAAGGAACTCGCAGTCGTCGAGTCGGGCGCGGAGCGCGCGCCGGTCGTACCCCCAGTCGAGCGCGACGACGGCGACCGTCGCGGAGAGCACCCACCCGGCGTAGTTCGAGAGCGGGACGCCGTAGAACGCGCCGCCGCCGGGGTAGACCCAGAAGCCGAGCGCGACGGCACCGGGGTCGAGGACGACGTCCATCGTCAGCACGGTCGCGATCACCGCGAGGAGTCGAACGCCGGCCCGGGCGGCCCGTTCGCCCAGGAGGAGCAGACAGAGGAGATACGAGTTCATCACCAGCGGGATGAAAAAGACCGGGAGTCCGAGCGGGACCCCGCCGACGATCGGTCCGAGGTCGACGCCGTAGAAGAACTCGCCGTAGGGGACGCCCGTGTGGACGCCCAGGAACTCGATTCCGTAGGCGTACAGCGTCAGTGCGCCGACGCCCGCGGCCGCCCGCCGGTCGGTGATCGGGAGGACGCCGACCACCAGCGGCGAGCGCATCACGAGCGTCCCGAGGAGGATCAACAGGCCGTTGAACGCCAGCGGCGCGGGGAGCACGCCCTCGGCGCTGGCCAACAGCAGGACGATGCCGTTCAGCGGGAAGAACACCGAGATAGTGAAGCGGTTCTCGCGCACCAGCCGTTCGAGTCGTCGTTCCCACTCGGCGCGGCTTCGCGGAAGCCGACCGGTGAGAGCGCCGAGTCCGGCAGCGCCGTCGTCGTCGGTATCACGCATACAGGAGCCTCCAGAGTCCGCCGAGCGTCAGGAGCGTGCCCACGGCGGTGTTGAGAATCGGGTACCACCAGTAGGCGCGCTCGACGTCGACGTCCGAGCGGCGGATCCCGAACACGAGCATCGGATAGGCGACGAGCAGGAGGCCGATCCGGAAATCGACGAGCGCGAAGACGACGGCAGCGGCGAGCCAACAGGCGAGACAGTACAGGAACGTCCGCCGCTCGCCGAGGAACGTCGCCGTCGTGCGGATGCCGGCCGCCCTGTCGGGTTCGATGTCGGGGATCGCCGAGAACGTGTGCATCCCCATCGTCCAGAGCCACGCGCCGGCGAGCGCCGCGAGCGGCGGATGCGACCCCGAGACGGCGGCGTAGCCGACGGCCCCGGGGAGGATGTACAGCCCGTTCGAGACGGAGTCCAGGAACGGCGTGGTCTTGAACCGCAGCGGCGGCGCCGAGTACTGGAAGCCGAGGAGGAAGAACCCGACGAGGTACGGCCACGCCACGGGCGGGGCCAGCGCGAACGTGCCGGCGCCGAGGAACGTCGCGGCCGCGATGGCGACGGCGACGACCGGGTCCCCCTGCCACCGGGCCTCCTTGTCTTCCTTCTTCGGGTTCGCGGTGTCGACGTCGGCGTCGAAGACGTCGTTGACGCCGTACAGAAAGACGTTCGCCGGGAGCAGGAAGTACGCGAACAGGCCGAGCGTCACCGGCGTGAACAGGTCCGCCGTCGTCGTCGCCGCGAACGTCACGCCGACGGCGACGGGGCCGGCCAGATAGAGCCAGAAGCGCGGTCGCGACAGCGTCAGCAGATAGCGGAGTCGGTGTGCCGGCCCGTCCCTTCGATATCCCTGCGCCATACGCGTCACTCGGCCCGTTCGGCCATCGCTTCGACGGTGAGTTGGCCGCTGATGAGACACATCGGAACGCCGATCCCGGGCGTCGTGAACGACCCGGTGAAGTACAGCCCCTCGACCGCCTCGGATCGGTGCGGCGGGCGGAACAGCGCGGTCTGTCTGAGCGTGTGCGCGAGGCCCAACGCCGTTCCCTTCGTGCTGTTGTACCGCTCCGCGAAATCGTTCACGCAGAAGGACTCCTCGACGACGATGCGGTCCCTGAGTTCGACGCCCGTGTTCGCCTCGATGTCGTCGAGGACGCGGTCGCGGAACTCCGCGCGCAGTTCGGGGGTGTCCTCCAGACCGGCCGCGATCGGCACGAGCGCGAAGAGGTTCGAGTGACCCTCGGGGGCGACGCTGTCGTCGGTCTCGGAGGGCACGCAGAGGTAGTACGCCGGGTCCTCGGGCCACGCCGGGTCGTCGAAGATCCGCTCGAAGTGCTCGTCCCAATCGGTCGGGAGCACGAGCGTGTGGTGTTCGAGCGGATCGACGTCGCCCTCGACGCCGAGATAGAGGAGGAACGCCGAGGGCGCGTAGGTCCTGGACTCCCAGTAGTCCTCGTCGTACTGGCGCTTCTCGGGCGGGAGCAACTCCATCTCGGTGTGTCGGTAGTCGGCGTCGCTGACGACGTAGTCCGAGTAGAACTCCTCGCCGGCCGCAGTGCGCGTGGCGAACGCCCCCTCGCGACCCGTGATCTCGCTGACGGGCGCGTCCGTTCGGAAGTCGACGCCGAGTTCCTCGCCGAGTTCGGCGATGCCGTCGACGACGCCCCCGAGGCCGCCCTCGGGGTAGTAGACGCCCATATTGAAATCGACGTGACTCATCAGGTTGTAGAGCGCGGGCGTGTTCGTCGGCGCGCCGCCGAGGAAAACCAGCGTGTACTGCATTATCTGCTGGAGCTTCGGGTGCTCGAAGTACTTCTCGACGTGGCTCTGCATCGACCCGATCAGCGAGAGGCCGCGGGCGTTCTTCGCGACGTTCCAGTCGAGGAAATCGGAGATCGAGGTGCGGTCCTCGTAGACGAAGTGTTCCATCCCGACCTCGTAGTTCTGCTTCGATTTCGCCAGGTAGTCGTCGAAGCGCTCGGCCGCGCCGGGCTCGTAGGACTCGAACGTCCGCCGGTTCTGTTCGAGGTCCGGGACCATATCCACGCGGTCGCCGTCTTTGAAGAAGATGCGGTAGTGGGGGTCCAGTCGCGTGAGATCGTAGTAGTCCGCGGGTTCGCGGCCGAAGTGGCCGAAGAATCGCTCGAAGACGTCGGGCATCAGATACCACGAGGGGCCCATATCGAAGCGGAACCCGTCGACCTCCAGTCGACTCGCACGACCGCCCAGCTGTCCGTTCTTTTCGAGAAGCGTCACGTCGGCACCGGCACCGGCCAGATAGCACGCAGTCGAGAGGCCGCCGAAACCGCCACCGACGACGACGACGTCCGCGCCGTCGAGGGAGCGAAAGTCCGGGAGAGCGTCCATATCGACACAGTGGCGCGTCGTGGGTATAAATCGGCTGGCCGAGGCGGCGTCGGTGTCACTCGCCGTCGGACCCACCGGCGAGTACGTTTACCACCGATCGGTCCCAACGTGCGGTATGGACCTCACGAATGCGACGGTTCTGGTCACGGGTGCCAGCCGCGGTATCGGTCGGGCGCTCCTCGAAGCGTTCGCCGCGGAGGGCGCGGCGGTCGTCGGCTGTGCGCGATCCGAAGCGGCGCTTTCGGACGCCGTCGAGAACGCCCGGGCGGCACACCCCGGGGCTGACGAAAGAGCGGAGAACGACGGCGGAGACCCGGCCGGGAGAGGAGAGACAGTGACGGACGGAGAGGGACCCGTCGAGGGCGTCCGCGCCGACGTCCGGACCGAGGCCGACATCGAACGGGTCGTCGAGGTCGCCGCGGCGATCGGCGAGCGGGACGGGATCGACGTTCTCGTCGCAAACGCGGGCGTCAAACACGGCCAGTCGGGAGAGATGCCGATCCACGAGGAGCCGTACGACCGGTTCGACGACACCGTCGAGACGAACCTCCGCGGCGTGTTCAGCGCCGCGAAAGAGACCGTCGGACGGATGCCCGAGACGGGGCGGATTCTCGTGCCCTCGGGATCGATCGCGGTCGACGCCAAAGCGGGGATGGGAGCGTACGCCGTCTCCAAGGCCGCCGCCGAGGCGCTGGTCCGGCAACTCGCCGTCGACGCCGAACAGACCGCAGCGGTCGTCGATCCCGGTCTCGTCGACACCGATCTGAGCGACGGCGACGGCCGGAGCCCCGAGGAAGTCGCCGCGATGTTCGTCTGGGCGGCAGCGGAGGCCGACGCTGACGCGATCGACGGCGAACGGATCGACCTCCGGACCTGGATGCGGGAAACGCGGTAGCGGGCCGGTCACCGCCCTGCCGCCCCTTTTCTGCAGGCGTAGACCACCAGCAGGTGGGTCCGTCAGATTTATTAAACGATGACGGCACATTAGTAATATAGTGGTTATTAATCTACGAAACAGAGTTCATATTTCCGGGCTATCCCGGGTCGGCGTGGTCGCCACGCTCGTTCTCGCTGGGCTCTCGGCGCTCGCGCTCGTCGGGGAGACGACCGGCGGGAGGAAGCTCGTCGGCATCTCCTGGGTCGCCTTCTTCGCGATGGCGCTGGCCGCCCCGCTGGGCGCTCGGACGGGCGAGCGGAGCGCCGGCGCGCTGGTGTGGGGGTACGGTCTCGCCGCGGGCGCGATGGTGACGAGCGCCGCCGTCTTCCTGGTGCCGCAGGCCATCGGTCAACACCCGCAGTGGGGCGGGTTCGGCGTCGCATTCGGGCTGCTCGCCGGCTTCGCCTCGCACTCGATCGGCCACCGACTCTCGCATATGGATCTCCCGATGGATCGAACCGTCGCGGAGTTGACCGCGCACGCGTTCTCCGCGGGCGCGATTATCGGGATTATCTACGGCAATATGCCCGAACTCGGCCTGCTGCTGGGGCTGGCCATCGTCTCGCATAAGGGTCCCGCCGGCTACGCGGCCGCGCGACGCCTCGCGAACGCCGGCCGCGACCCCTCGGTACTTTTACTCCCGGCGACCGGCGTCGGCGTCGCCGGAATCGCCTCCTCGATGATCGCGCTCCCCGCCGCGGGTCCGGTCCGAGGGCTCGTCTTCGGCTTCGCCGCCGGCGTCTTCCTCCACGTCGCGATGGACTTCCTCCCCCGCTGTGAGATCGGGAGCGAGATCCACGACCTGCTCTCGGTCTCGGGCGACGCCCACGCGCTGCTCGACCGGCTTCGTCTCCACGCCGTCGCCTCGACCTCGCTCGGCGGCCTCGTCGTGCTGCTGGCGTGGCTGCTGATCGCGTGATCGACTCCGGTCTCTGAGTCCCCGGCGAAGACGTCGCCAGCGTCGCTCGCGCGGCGATCCTTCCGACGTCCGGAGCGTGCGGCGGTCGTACGGCATCCGTGGCGTGCAGCGGCCCTGCCGGCTGTACATTCGTCACTTAGCCGGCGGGATCGAAACCATCACCCAGCCGCAGGAACATCTACGCGCCTTCGCACGTCGAAAAATCCGGAGCCAGTGCCGGTCAGCCGAGGAGGTACCGCATCCACGGATACCGTTGGATGAGCGGTTCGCCGCCGACTTCGTACTGCTCGATGTAGGCGTCGAGGCCGAGGATCCGCCCCGCGCCGAACGCCGCGACGGACAGGAACACGAGCATATACGCGAAGTCACCGTTGATGTACCCGTGCGAAATCTCCCAGTTCCCGAGGTAGAACAGGAGCATCATAAACGCGCCCCAGAACGCCGCGAGTCGCGTCAGCGCCCCGAAGATGACGCCGAGTCCGATCAGCACCTCACCCCACGGAACGGCGATGTTGACGAAGTCAACGAACCACGGTGTCTCCCCCATCGCAACGAACAGGCCGGCGACCGGACTGCCGTTCGCCGGCGGCGCGTTCTGCAGGTAGCCCGCGGCGCTGAAGCTCCCCGACAGCACCTTGTCGATGCCGCTCTGGAAGAACGCTACCCCGATCATCAGCCTGAGCGCGAGGATGAACCAGACGCTCAGGGAGTGTAGCTTTCCATCCGCCGTGAACCCGGCGATCGTGCTCGTGAGTCTGACTTCTTGAGAGGACATTGTTCTACAGGTGAGTCTCGACGACAGATGTTAAAAGTACCCTCGTGCAGTTATCGATTCGTGAAAAGCGTCCGCAACACCCGTCCAAACCGCTCGTAACGAGGAATTCGAACTGTCTTTCGCGATCCCGTTCGACCGTTCGAAACGTCGACTGTCGCGGCGTTCGCGCTGCGCTCCCAGACAAAAATCGTGGGCGTTCGTCTCGGAAATCTGTAAATTGCCCTGAAAATTTGCCGCATCTGACTTTGGATACTCATTCCCACGGGATCGCGCACCGACCGAAAAGCCGCGCGTAGAACGGATTCGCGGACGCTCTCGTTCGATTCGCACTCACGTGAGACGGCTAGTCTGACTCCAGCCGGATCCTCACGACTGCGGTCCGAGGTAGCCCCACGCCTGCAATCGGTCGCCGTCGCCGCCGATCCAGCGTTCGCCGATGTCGTCGCGGTAGTAGAGGTTCGGAATGACGATGTCGTCGAGGCGCTCGTAGGCCTGTTCGCGGGCGTTCTGCATCGTCTCGCCTTTGCCTGTCACGACGAGCGGCATCCCGCTCTCGCCGGCGACGCGCCACTGTCCGTCGACCCGTTTCGTGTCCTCCAAGTGGATTCCGTCGTGGCTGTCGGTGCCGAACACGACGGCCGCGTTCCGGGAGTTCTCGTCGTAGGTCTTCTCGTCGTCGAACGGGAACGGCGGCAGCACGACGCGAACTCCGATCTGAAATCCATTGTGGACCTCCAGTTCGGGGTCGTTCCCGTGTGCGAGGTCGTAGAAGAACCGGCCAGTCGGGGACTCGAACGACTCCTCTTGCAGCGCGATCGTCGGATAGCCGAATCGTGGGGTGAACTCTAACGGGTAGATGCCGGTCTCGTTGACGATGCAGTTGATGTCGATACTCCCGACGTAGCCCTCCCCGGCGAGCCAGTCTTCGAGTTTCCCGAACGTCTCCTCGAACAGTTTGTTTCGGCCACCCCAGAACATCGACGTACCCATCTCGCCAGTCGATGGCCCGATATTTCCGGGGAACAACTTCTTGTGCTCGAAATTGAAATTGACTTGGTCGATGAACCGGTCACCGTCGAAGAACCCACAGATGGCGATCTCCACGCCCTCGACCTTCCGCTGCAACTGGAACCCCTTCATCCGGTGGCCCCACGCCTTCTTGTAGGCGCGAAGGACGTCGACGACGTCGCTGCCGTCGTCCTCGGTGCCGACGTAGAGCAGTCGCTTGACGTTCTGGACCTCCCCGAGCGGTTTGATCACGTACGGTGCGGGATGCTCCCGGACGTGTTGGATACCGGCGTCGAAGTCCCCGAAGACGTGGTGCTCGATCGTGTCGACACCGTGCGCTTCGAGCACGTCCATCGCGTAGCCGCGGTCCTCTTCGAGCCGGTCAGTGTTCGGCGTCCCGCCGACGACGGCCGTTCCTTCCTCGCGGAGTTCCCGTGCGAACGCGCCGGTACCGACGTCGTCGCCAACCCAGATGTCGTCGAAGACGACGACGTCGGCCCACTCGACCTCGGCCCGCCAGTCGTCCGTTTTCGGCACGAAGCCGTCGCCGATCTCTCTGTCGCTCTCGGCTTCGATGTAGTACTTCACGTCGTGTCCCTCACGATGGATCTGCCACGCGAGGTCGGTGATCAACGCGGCGTCGGCTGAGACGACGAGGAATCGCTTGGCGTCCATACGTCGTCGTTCGGAGCGGAACGACTTGAGTCTGAGAACCGAACTCCGCCCGCCGCGACGGTCGGCGATATTAAGAAACCGCACGGCGTTAGTGCACGGTATGACAACGCTCCGACGAATCACGCTGGACGTGCTGAAGCCCCACGAGCCGTCGATGTTGACGTTCACGGAACGCGTCGCCGAGGTCGAAAGCGTCGACGGCGTCACGGCGTCGCTGATCGAACTCGACCAGGAGGTCCAGAACATCAAAATCACGGCCGAGGGGGCCGGCCTGGAGTACGAGGCCATCGAGTCCGCGATCGACGGTCTCGGCGGGACGATCCACTCCGTCGACCAGGTGGCCTTCGGCGAGCACGTCGTCGAGGAGCGACGAACGCTGCAGGACGGGTGATCACAGTGCTCTCGAGGATCGCGGTGCTCCGGCGCCTCTTCGAACGCGAGGACGTCCGCGCCATCTCCCGGCGCTACTTCGTCTCGAACGGGTTCGACGGGACGCTGACGAGCATCGGGGTCATCGTCGGCGCGGTGCTGTCGGGGATTCCGGACGGACTGACCGTGGTCAAGATCGGACTCGGGGCCGCCGTCGGGCTGGGGACCTCGGCGATCTGGAGCGTCTGGGAGATCGAACGCGCCGAGACGCGCGCGGAGATCCTCCGCATCGAGCGCGCGATGCTGATCGACCTCGACGACACGCGCGTCCACCGCGAACGGCGGGGTGCGCGGGTCGTTCACGCGACGGCCAGCGGCCTCGGGCCGCTCATCGGCGTGGTGATCCCGCTCGTTCCCTTCCTCTTCGAGGGAACGGTGCTCTCGATGGCCGAGGCGGGCGTGGTCGGCGTCGCGCTGGGCATCGGGGTCCTCGCGGTGTTCGGCGCGTATATGAGCACGATCGCCGGCCAGCGGTGGTACGTCTCGGCACTCCGGATGGCGCTCGCCGGACTCGTCGTCGCCGTGATCAATCTGTTCCTGCCGGGGTGAACGCGCGCCGGAGGGGCCTTCGCGTCGATCAGGTCGGTGCCGCCGAGCTCCGCGCCCGACGTCGCTTGAGCAGCCACCCGACGAGCAGGAGGATCGGCGCGCCGACGAGGAACACGAGTCCCAGTAGCCGCCAGTCGGCGAGGCCGAGGGGGACCGTCCCGAAGTACACGTTCAGCGGCGTGTAGAGGACGGCGACTTGGAGCAGCAGCGACGTGCCGACGGCCGCGGCCAGCCAGGGGTTCGTCAGGGCGGGCGTGCCCCGCATCCACCGGACGACGTACAGTTTGACGAACTCGAAGACGACGAACCCGGTGAACACCATCGTCATCGCGTAGGGCGTGACCGACGCCGCGCCGTCGAGGGTGTACCACAACAGGCCCAGGAACAGTCCCGTCGCGGTCAGGCCGGCCCCCCCGATGAACGCGAGCATCTCGGTGTCGATGATCCCCGCCGCCCGCTCGCGGGGCGTGCGGTCCATCACGTCGCCGCCCGGATCGGCACCGACCGCCAGCGCCGGCAACCCGTCGGTGAGGAGGTTGATCCAGAGCAACTGCACCGCCGGGAGGACGAGGTAGCCGAACAGCGACGCGATAAAGACCACCGCGACCTCCGCTGCGTTGGCGCTCAGCAGGTACGCGACGAACTTCCAGAGGTTGTCGAAGATGGTCCGCCCCCGCTGGATCGCGTTGCGGATCGTCGCGTAGTTGTCGTCGAGCAGCACGATGTCGCTGGCCTGCTTCGCCACGTCGGTGCCGCGGATCCCCATCGCGATGCCGATGTCGGCGTTCTTCAGCGCGGGCGCGTCGTTGACGCCGTCGCCGGTCATCGCGACCGTGTGGCCGTTCGCCTGGAGCGCCTGCAGGATCCGGACCTTGTGCGTCGGCTCCGCCCGAGCGAACACGTCGACCTCGTCGACGCGCTCGCGGAGCGTCTCCTCGTCCAGCGCTTCGACCTCCTGCCCGGTCAGCACGGTCGAATCGATGCCGATCCCCTCGGCGATGGCGCTCGCCGTGAGCGCGTTGTCGCCGGTGATCATCTTGACGTCGATCCCCGCGCGATGGGTGTCCGCGATTGCCGATCGCACCTCCTCGCGGGCCGGGTCGAGCATCCCCTGCAGGCCGACGAACACGAGGTTCTCCTCGGGGTCGCCGTCGTCGCTTCGCTCCTTGTACGCGAACCCGAGCACCCGAAGCGCGTCGCCGGCGAACTCCTCGACCTGCGCGGCGATCCGGTCTCGGGTTTCCGAGTCGAGTTCGGTCGGTCCATCAGGGCCGAGCACGCGCGTCGATCGGTCGAGGACGACCGTCGGCGCGCCCTTGACGAAGACCACGTCGTCGTGGATCGTCGCCATCCGCTTGCGCTCGGAGGAGAACGGGGCCTCGTCGCGACGGGGACGTTCCTCGCGGAGCCGCTCGACGTCGAAGCCGTGGTCGGCCGCGGCCGCGACGAGGGCACGCTCGGTCGGATCGCCCTCCGTCGCGGTCGAATCGTTGCAGACGGCCCCAATTTCGAGCAGGAGGTCGAGTCGGTCCTCGCTCGCCGCGCCCTCGTCGCCGCCGGCCTCGAGGTCGAGCGCGCCGCCGTCACCGTCGATACCCCCACCGTCGGCGCCGAGCGTTTCGTCCCCGCGGTCGATGTCGGCGGCGACACCGTCGCGCGAATCCGCAGCGTCACTCCCGTTGCCCGCGTCGCCGCCGACGTCGAGCACCTCGTCGTAGACCCACGCGGATCGCACGCGCATCTCACCCTCGGTCAGCGTCCCCGTCTTGTCGGTGCAGACGACGTCGACCGAGCCGAGCGCCTCGACCGCCGGCAGCGTCCGCACGAGCGCGTTCTCGTCGGCCATCCGCCGAACCCCGAGCGCCAGCGTCAGCGTAACCACCGCGGGGAGCCCCTCGGGAACGGCCGCGACGGCCAGCGAGACGGCCGTCAACGTCGCCTGCACGAGGCCGCGCCCCTCGAAGACGAGCAGCGGGACGATCACCGCCGAGAGGGCGACGACGCCGATCCCGAGCCGCCGCGCCAGGCGGTCCAGATCGCGTTGCAGCGGCGTCTGCGGGTCGTCGGCTCCGACGAGCGCCGTCGCGATTTCGCCCATTTCGGTCTCCATTCCGGTCTCGACGACGACGGCGGCGGCGTGCCCCCGGGTGACGTTCGTTCCCTTGTACACCATACTCGCTCGCTCGGCGAGCGGCGTCTCCTCGTCGACCGGATCGGACGCCTTCGGGACCGGGACGCTCTCGCCCGTCAGCGCCGCCTCGTCGACTTCGAGGTTCTGCGCCTCCAGCAGGCGGGCGTCGGCGGGGACGACGTCGCCCCCCGTCAGGAGCACGACGTCGCCCGGAACGAGTTCGGTCGCGGCGATGGTGGACTCCTCCCCGTCGCGTCGGACGCGGACCTCGGGGGCCGCCATCTCGCGGAGCGCGTCGAGGCTCTGCTCGGCGCGATACTCCTGGACGAACCCGAAGACGCCGTTCGCGAGCAGGATGATCGCGATGAGGACGGCGTCCACGAGGTGGCCGATGGCGAACGAGAGGACGGCGGCCCCGATCAACACCCAGATGAGCGCGCTCGAAAACTGCGCGAGGAATATCCGAAGCGGACCGCGGCCGTGGTCGGCCGTGATCTCGTTCGGTCCCACCTTCTCTCGACGGTCGGCGGCCTCCGCGGCGGTCAGCCCCGACGGCGTCGTCTCCACCGCCTCGCAGGCATCTTCCCCGGATCGACTGTGCCAGTCCATCCCTTGTCAGTTTACTCACACCACCGACATATATATGATAGCGTTGGTGGACTGACCTCTCCGGGGCTCAGATTCGTTCGGCGGATCGTCTCCCGGGGGGGATCGAACCAGTGAATCGGCCCGCGTGTCGACGCGATTTCCGCCGCCGTGAGGTGGCTTTTTATCGTCTGCACACGCGGGTCGAAGTATGACGACGTACGTACTCGCGACGAACCACGTCGACACGAGCGCGCGGCTCTGTGATTACCTCGTCGATCGGATCTCGTCGAGCGACGAGATCCACGCCGTCAACTCGCACCGCGGGGGCGACGAGACGGACAGCCAGGACGTCCGCGACGGCGAAGAGGCGCTGACGGTCGTCTCCTCGCGACTCGGCGGGCGGGCCACGGTCGAGACCCACCAGTTCGTCCGCGGCAACGCCCCCTACGAGGACGTCCTCGAACAGGCCGAGGACGCCGACGCCGACGAGATCGTGATAGGGATCCGCAAGCGAAACCCGACGGCGAAGGTGGTCTTCGGCAGCACCGCACAGCGGATTCTCCTCCACTCGAACCGGCCGATCGCGGTCGTGCCGCTGGTCGAAGTCGACCGCGAGTGATCGGCGGTCGAGTACGGGCGGCACCGCGGTCACCCTACTCGGACGTCTCGTTCACCGCTCGATCACCGCGTCGGCGAGCATCGGCACGAACGTCCCGATGTCGGTCACCATTCCGATCGCCTGGGAACTCCCGCGATCGAGCAGTTGCGTCACCGTCGCCGGGTTGATGTCGACGCAGACGACCTTCGTCGTCGACGCCAAGCAGTTGCCGACGGCGACCGAGTGAAGCAGCGTCGACAGCATCAACACGATGTCCGCCTCACGGGCCTGCTCTCGGATCGCCTCCTGCGCCTCGACGGCGTCGGTGATCGTGTCCGGAAGCGGGCCGTCGTCGCGGATCGATCCCGCGAGGACGTACGGGACGTCGTTCTCGACGCACTCGTACATCACGCCCTCGGTGACGAGGCCTTTCTCGACGGCGGGTTCGATGCCGCCGGCGCGGATGACCTCGCTGATCGTGTAGATGTGGTGTTTGTGGCCTTTCCGCGGGTGTTCCATCGTCTCCATATCCATCCCGAGAGAGGTGCCGTAGAGGCCGCGCTCGATGTCGTGAGTGGCGAAGCCGTTACCGGCCGAGAGCATATCAACGTAGCCCGCCCGGATCAACCGCGCGAGGTCGTCGCCGCCGCCGGCGTGGATGACCGCCGGCCCGGCCACGACGAGCACCGACTCGCCCCGTTCGTCCGCCGCGACCAGCGCGTCGGCGATGTCGTCGATGAGCGACTCTGAGGGCCGCTCCGCGGAGACGCCGCCCTGCATGAATCCGAACGGGCCGGAGGCGTCCCGGGGGCGGTCCGGCGGCTTGACGCGGATGCCCGCCTCGTCGGTGACGACGAGGTCACCCTCCCGGATCGCGTTCAGCACCTTCGTCCTGGCGCGGACGTCGCCGGCGGCGTCGCTCGCGTCTACGCCGTCGTCGCCTGCTTCGACGACGTCACCCGAACCCTCCGAGTTCTGGTTGCTTGTCGAGCTTTGCTCGACAACGATGGCACAGTCCATCTCGATGTGCTCGACGGGGATCCACTCGCCGTCGTATCTGATCTCTGTCGGGTGGTTCGTCGTCGAGTAAAAGCCCGCCGGGACGACCTGATCGGCCGGGGCGGGCTCGACCCGGGCGTCGACCGGATCGGTGAGGTTCGCCCCGTTCTGGTGGAGTTCGTGGAGGATCTCCCGGAGCGTCTCCTCGTCGTCGGCACCGACTTCCATCCGGCAGTAGGAGGTCTCGTCCTTGTGCCGACCGACGTCGAACGTCTCGATCTCGAAGGTGCCGCCGAGGTCCATCACGATCCCGAAGGCGCGCTGCATCGTTCCCGAGTCGATGATGTGGCCGTCGAGTTCGACGGTTCGCGTGGCGTTCATCGGCGGAGGTGCGTCCGGGAGCTAAAAGACGGTTGCGCCGGACGCGCGCCCGGTGGAGGGTCGCCGCGACGACGCGGCCCGACCGACCCCCCGTCACTCCCCCACGACGGCGTCGAGAAACGCCAGCCCGTGACCGATCGCCTGCTCGAAGCCGGTCCCCTCGTAGAGGTCGAAGTGACCCGCGGGGAGGCTGACGAGCGTCGCGTCCGCCAGCTCGTCGCTGAGGTCTTCGACCGTCTCGATCGGAACCACGTCGTCGCGGGTGCCGCCGACGAAGAGGGTAGGACAGGCGAGCCGATCCCGGTCCTCGTCGCCGACGTGCCGCGCCAGCGCGAGCAACGACCGGGCCGGGATCTGACCCTCCCAGTCGTCGCCGGCGAGATCACGGTAGCCGCGGTGAGCGCTCGGCGTCGACACGAGCGAGAGGCCCCGCCCGCCGTCGCTGCCGTCGTCGGCGACGGCGATCGAGTGGGGCCCGAAAAGCGGAGACTGGAGGCGGTCGCGGACCCCGGCGATGACGCCGCGGGCGAGGAATCCGAGGCCCCGTTCGCGGAGGAAGGCCCGGCCGGAGAGGACCGGCGTCTGCGAGACGACAGCCGCGATCCGCGGGTCGTCGGCGGCGACGTCTAGGACCGTGCCGCCCGCGAGGTCGATTCCCCAGAGAACCACTCGGTCGGTGGCGACGTCGCTGCGGCCTCGGAGCCCCGCGAGCGCCGCCTCCCAGTCGGCGCGCTGTCGCGGCGGCGAGATCAGGTCCCGCGGTTCGCCGTCGCTGTCGCCCGTGTGTCGCTCGTCGAAGTGGAAGACCGCGTACCCGGCCGACGCGAGGCGCTCGGCGTACCCGTCCAGGCCGACGCCCGAGGCCCCGATCGGTCCGCCGGCGAGGACGATCAGCGCAGGGTCCGACGGTCTGTCGGGTCGGTAGAGGCGACCTACGCAGCGCTCGCCGCCGCTGCGGAACGTCATCCGCACCGTGGCAAAGTCGTATCGGGAAGGTCGGCGTCGACGAGCGGTGTCCCGGCTTGGGTCGTCGCCGCTCTTTCGGCGCGCGTCGTCGCCCGTATCGCTCTCTCCCGACTCCGGACGGCGGACCGTCACTGTCCGTCCTCCGAGAGCGTGTCGATGACCCGTGCGGAGAACTCTTCGCCGTCGATGTCGTAGTCGAGGTACTGCCGGAACCACTCGGCCTCGGCGTGCCACGTTCCCTGCACGTTGTTTTCGTGCCGAAGCACCGTCGCCGACACTCGCTTCGGCTCCCACTCGTCGTGCTCCGCGGCGTCGATGAACGTCCGGAGGGCGCGTCCCATCTCCTGGTGGTTCACGTGCACGTCCGGAAACGCGGTGAGATAGACCAGTTCCACGGCCTCACCGCTCGAATCGAGCGATTCGACGTTGACCCCGTTCGACCGGAGTTCGCCTTCGAGTCCGGAGATGACATCTTCCATACCGGTTCCTTCTATGCGGAGCGAGTAAACAGTTGCCGCGCGAGCGTGCACGACGCCAGCACGGCGCGTCCGGAATCGTGGCCTCCCCGAACTCCGTTCCGTCCGAGAGGCGGACGATCCCCACACGAGAATCAGCACAGATAATTGGGCGAAATACACTTTTCTACTCGGTCGTAACCGCTCGTGTCAATGAGGGACGACCCGCTCTCGATCCTGCACGTCGACGACGATCCGAACCTGGGGGGACTCGTAAAGACGTACCTGGAACGCGATTCGAACGACGTTGACTGCACCGTGACGACCGAGACGTCACCGACCGACGCGCTGGATCGGATCCGGTCCGGGGGGCCAGAGTTCGATTGCGTGGTCAGCGACTACAATATGCCCGAGATGAACGGGATCGACTTTCTCGAAGCGGTCCGAGAGACGCATCCCGAACTTCCGTTGCTATTGTTCTCCGGCGAGGAGACCAACGACGTCGCCGCCGAGATCATCCGCGCCGGGGTCACCGACTACCTCCGAAAAGGGACGGGGACCGACCAGTACACGATGCTGATCCGGCGGGTCGAACACGCGGTCGAGGGAGGCGGGCAGTTCGATCCCGAGGCCGAGACCGAACTCGACGGCGTCGGCGTCGTCGGCACCGACGAGCGCTTCGAGGAGGCCGACGACACCTACGCGTCGTTCTACGGGTACGACCCCGAGGACGTCGAGGGCAAACACTGGACGGAACTGCACCCCGAGGAGGAGGTCGAACACATCCGGACGCACGTCCTGCCGGTCGTCCGGCGCGGCGGCGAGTGGAGCGGCCGCAGCCGCGGCCTGCGGTCCGACGGGAGCACGTTCACCGAGTCGAAGATGGTGACGGCGCTCGACGACGGCCGGCTACTGATCGCCGTCTCGGAACTCGACGATTCGGGACTCGGCGCGGCGGAGTGAGCGAACGGCGGCGTGCGCTCGCGACGCGTCACACGCGATCCCCCCTGCACCCCTGTCACCTGCGTTCGGCCGGTCACTCGACGTCGACTCGCAGGCCGTCGCGCGCGAACCGAACGTCGCCGTCGTAGTGCGCGCGAACCGAATCGAGCATCTCCTCGTGGCGGCCCTCCGTGTGGGGGTAGAGATGCGTCAGGTAGACCCGCCCGACGTCGCGTCCGGCCAGCGCCGCGCCGAGCTGCGACGGCGTCGGGTGGTTCGAGACGTCGACGTCGTCGGGGAACGAACAGTCGTGTGCGAGAACCGCCGCGCCGTCGGCGAAGTTCGCGAGCCCCGCCGACGCCTCTCCGTCGCCCGAGAAGACGACGTCGCCGCCGTCCTCGCCAGCGAACCGGTACGCCAGACAGTCCATCGAGTGGGTCGTCTCGGTCGCGGAGACGTCGAACCCGGCGACGGAGAACTCGGTCGCGCCGACCTCGCGGACGCTCAGGTCGACCCGGCCGTCGAGGTACTCGTGAACGTCGAGTAGGCCGTCGACCAGGGACTTCGTTCCCACGGGGCCGACGACCTCGAGGTACTCTTCCCCGGCCAGCCACCGCGCCTTCAGGAGCGGCAGGAGGTCCGCGACGTGATCGAGGTGGTGGTGCGTCAGGAGCACCGACGAGACCCCCTCGTAGCCGACCTCGGTGCCGGCGAGACGGTGGAGGACGCCGCTGCCGCAGTCGACGAGCAGGCTCCGGTCGTCCCGCTGGAGGAGCAGTCCCGACTGCACGCGGTCGGGAAGCGGCATCGCGCTGCCCGTTCCGAGGAATGTCAGTCGCATACGACCACCTACGTCGGCGCGGCCGAAAGTCGTTCGGAAGGAACGCCGCCCACACCGGGGTCCGGCGTAGGTTTATGTCCGAACGGGCGGCCACCACCCCTGTGACGTAGAAGCCGTCCCGCGTCGGGCAGCGGTCGTCCGGCACGTCGACGCGGGACTCGGTGAGCGCGGTTCCGAGGAAGCCGCGGGTCGCCGACGCGGGTGCCGGCTGTTCGCCACGACCGAGACCGGGGTCCAGACAGCGACGGCGCGATCGCCGGTTCGCGTTTCGGCCCTCACTTCCGCCCGAATCGAACGGAGATCCGCGACAGCGGGCAGAACCCACTTATCCGTTCGCTCCTACCTCCAGACGATGCCGCCCAGCGGGCGCGAACTGCTCCGACGAGTCGCCGCCGACGCAGTAGCAGCCGACGTCGACGATGGGGGCGCTGACACCGACGATGGGACTGCCGCCGACGATGGCGGGGCTGACGCCGACGAGGGGGCCGCCGACGCGGCACCAGTCGACGTCGCTGAGGGGGTCGCCGACAGCGGCGCTTCCGTCGCCACCGGTCGCGACGAGGACGCACCGGCGGACGCGACCCGCGCCTCCGACGGCGACCCGTTCGAGTTCGATCCCGACGCCGTCGACATCGCCGACGAGGACGTCCTCGACCGCCTCGAACCGGCCGTCCGCGAGTGGTGGGTCGAACAGTTCGGCCGCTACGTCGACCAGAACGGCGGCTTCTTTACGCCGCCGCAGCGCGAGGCGATCCCGCTCGTCGACGAGGGCGAGAACGCGCTCGTCTGTGCGCCGACGGGGTCCGGCAAGACGCTATCCTCTTTCACCGCGATCCTGAACGACCTGTTTCGGCGCAGCAGAGAGCTCGAGGACGGCCTCGACAACTCGGTGTACTGTCTGTACATCTCCCCGCTGAAGTCGCTCGCGAACGACATCCACCGCAACCTCACCGTGCCGCTGTCGGGGATCAGCGAGCGGATGGAAGCGCGGGGCGAGGCGGTCGAGGTCCGCCAGGCCATCCGCCACGGCGACACCGACTCCGCCGATCGACAGCGGATGCTCGAGGAGACGCCGCACGTGCTCAACACCACGCCGGAGACGCTCGCGATCCTGCTCAACGCGCCGAAGTTCCGAGAGAAGCTTCGCTCCGTGGAGTACGTCGTCGTCGACGAGATCCACAGCCTCGCGGCCAACAAGCGCGGCACGCACCTGTCGGTCTCCCTGGAACGCCTCGAAGCCCTCGCCGAGTCGTCGCCGACGCGGATCGGCTGTTCGGCGACAGTCGAACCGCTCTCGGAGATGGCGGAGTTCCTCGTCGGCCGCGACGACGACGGCGACCCGCGGGAACACGAAATCGTCGACACGCGGTTCGTCCGCGATTTCGACCTCCAGCTGGAGTGTCCGACCGACGACCTGATCCACACGCCTCGTTCGGCGATTCAGTCGGGGTTCTACGAGCGACTGCACGAACTCGTCGAGTCTCACCGGAACACGCTCGTGTTCACGAACACCCGCTCGGGCGCGGAACGCGTCCTCGAAAACCTCCGCGAGCGCTTCGACGACTACGACGAGGGAAACTCGGGCTGTCACCACGGCAGCCTCTCGAAAGAGCGGCGGCAGCTCGTCGAGGAGGGCCTGAAGGACGGCTCTCTGGACGTCGTGACGACCTCGACGAGCCTGGAACTCGGAATCGATATGCCGCATCTGGACCTCGTCGTCCAAGTCGGCTCGCCGAAATCGGTCGCGTCGCTGCTCCAGCGCGTCGGCCGCGCGGGCCACAGCCTCGGACAGACGGTCGAGGGGCGGGTGATCGCACTCGACCGCGACGAACTCGTCGAGTGCGCGGTGATGGTCGAGAAGGCCGAATCGGGGTTCGTCGACCGCGTGTTCGTCCCGGAGAACGCCCAGGACGTCGCCGCCCAGCACGTCTACGGAATGGCGATCAACGACGTCAGGCGGGAGGCCGACGTCCTGGGAACGCTCCGCCGCGCGTACCCCTACCGGAACTACGCCGACGACGACTGGGAGCGACTGCTCCGGTATCTCACCGCCGACTACGACGGTCTCGAATCGAAGAACGTCTACGCGAAGGTCTGGCGCGACACCAACGACCCGCCCGACGGCGAGCACCACTACGAGTCCTTCGACGTCGGGGAACCGCTGCTCGGCAAGCGGGGGCGTCTCGCCCGCGTCATCTACATGACGAACGTGGGAACCATCCCCGACTCGTTCACCTGTGAGGTGGTCACCCGGCAGGGCGAGGAGTGGGTCGGCACGCTCGACGAGGACTACCTCGACACCTTAGAGAAGGGAGACGTGTTCGTCCTCGGCGGCGATCGGTTCGCCTACCGCTACCGACGTGGCTCGAAGGTGTACGTGGACCGGACGAGCAAGCAGGCGACCGTTCCCTCGTGGTTCTCAGAGCGGTTGCCGCTGTCGTACGACCTCGGTCGCGAGGTCGCCGCGTTCCAGGCCGATCTGCTCGAACGCCTCGACGCCGACGGCCCCCCCGCGGTCCGCGAGTGGCTCCGGGGCTTCCCGATCGACGAGAACGCGGTCCGCGCTGTCACGCGCCTCTTCGACGAGCAGCGTCGCTACGCCGGCGCGGACAGCGTCGCGACCGACGAGCGAATCGTCGTCGAGGAGACGCTCGATCGGGAGACGTACCGCCGGCACTTCTACGTCCACTCGACGTACGGCCGGCGGTTCAACGACGGCCTCTCCCGCCTGGTCGCCCTCCGCTGTGCCAACCGCTCGAACGCCAACGTCCAGATCGCGGTCGCCGACAACGGCTTTTCCCTCTCGATGCCGCTGAACCGGAAGGTCGACGTCAGCGGCGTCCTTCGCGATCTCGACCCCGACGCGGTCCGCTCGGACCTCCGCAGCGCGCTCCAGGGCACCGACCTCCGCAAGCGCTACTTCCGGATCAACGCGACGCGCGCGCTGATGATCTTGAAGCGCTACAAGGGCTACGAGAAGTCCGCGGCCGAACAGCAGGTGTCCGCTGAGATGCTGCTCTCCTTCGCCGAGGACCTCGAGGAGTTCGCGGTGATGGAGGAGACCTACCGCGAGATCGTCGAGGACAAACTGAACCTGGCGGCCGTCGAAGCGGTACTGCGGGAGGTCCGAGCGGGCGACGTCGAGATCGTCACGAAACGGGTCGACTCACCGACGCCGCGGGCGTTCGGTCTTGCGACGCTGCTCGCCAGCGACGTCGTTCTCGCGGAGGACGAGAGCGCCGTGTTACAGGAGTTCCACGAGCGGGTGCTGGAGTCGATCGGGGACGAGGCCGAGGATGGCCGGGATTTCGGCACGTAACTCACCGACGCGCCCAATCGAGCAACCGCGCGTAGAACGGGTCAGAGGAGAGCGCGTCGGCGTCGCCGACGAGCGCCAGCGCTTTCTTCGCCCGCGTGAGCGCGACGTTGATGCGTCGGTAGTCCTCGAAGATCGGGCCGTCGAGCGCCCCGGTGGCGACGAAGGAGACGACGATCACCTCTTTCGCCGAGCCCTGGAACCGGTCGACGGTGTCGACGGTCACGCTGGTCCGCCGACCGATTTCGGCCACCTGCGCCCGGAACGGTGCGATGACCCCGATATCGTCGGGGTCGACGCCGGCGTCGACGTACGACTCGACGATCTCGGCCACGCGGTCGGCCTCCGTCGGATTCGTGTTGCCGACGCGTTCGCCGTCGGGGTCGACGAACGCGACGGCGTCGCCGAGCGGGGAGGGAAGCGCCGCCTCGTCGACGCCGAGGTCCGAGAGGCGCTGGGCCGCGACCGCTCCGTTCGCCGGCCGAAGCGCACCGTCGTAGAACTCCCGGGAGGAGAACGCCTGAATGCGCTGGCTCATTCGGTACTGTCGGTCCAGGAGCACCGCGGCGTCGGGATGCGTCTCGATCAGTCGCTCGAACAGCGACGTCTGCAACGCGTTCTCCGCTCGCGGCTCCTCGCCGCTCGGAGACCCCGAGCCGGGGTGGGGTTCCGTCGCCTGGACGACCGGCGGCAGTTGCTCGTGGTCGCCGACGAGGACGAATCTGTCGGCGAGTTCGACGGCCGCGAGCGTTCCGGGCTCGGTGAGCTGTGAGGCCTCGTCGACGAGCGCGACGTCGAACGACGCCTCGCGCATCACGCGCGAGCCGCAGGTGGCGGTCGTCGCCGCGACGACGGGGGCGTCGCGCAGCGCCGCCGCCCGCTCGTTCGGGTCGCCGCCGCGGTCCAGTCGCACGTCCAGCATATCCTCGCGGACGCCGTTCTCGGTCCCGACGCGGACGACGTCGTCGACTCCCTGTTCTCGGACCGCTTCGAGCGCGTTGTCGACCGCGCGGTTCGTGAACGCCGAGAGCAACACGCGCTGGCCGCGGTCGACCAGCGCGCGGACGATCTGTGCGATCGTGTACGTCTTGCCCGTTCCGGGCGGTCCGTGGACGAGCGCGACGTCCTCGGCGTCGACCGCCAGCCGAACCGCGCGGTCCTGGGCGTCGTTGTTGTCGACGTACGTTCCGGGGTCGGTCGCGCGGCCGGCGAACTCGGGATCGCGACGCCCGAACAGGACGTCCTTGCGGTCCGGGTCGCCCTTCAGGACGAAGTCGTGCAGCGCCGTGAGCATCCGGTCGACGCCGATCTCGGAGGGATAGACGTCGAGCCGACGCAGGGAGACGGGTTCGTCGGCGGTGACGACGACCTCCTCGCTCAACTCGCGGATCCGACACAGTTCGGCGTGTCCGGAGACCGGGTCGCCGTCGCTCGCCAGCGCCACGTCGCCCTCGCGGAGTTTCGAGACGGCGTCGCTCGATTTCCGGGCTCGCATCTCCCAGCGGCCGTCGTCGAGTTCTCGTCGGTCGATCGGTTCGAGGTCGATCAGCGCTCGGTCGTCGGCGGCGCGTTCTTCGGGGGACTGCTCCCAGAGCTTTCGGTACTCGGCGTGGACCGCGCGCCGCTCGGCCTCGACGGCGCGGTAGAAGCGTTCGAAGTACTCCCGTTCGTCCTCGGACACGGGCGTTCCGATCTGGCCCGCCTTCGACTCCTGATCGAGTCGGCCCGAGACGACCATACAGGTGTCCTGCTCGAAGCAGTACTCACAGCGGGCGTCCGCCTCGTAGCCCGTCGGAACCGAGGAGTCGAACTCCATCGCGGCGATCTCGTTTCTCGTTCGAACGACGAAGTCGAGCAGGCCGTCGCCGATCGAGAACTCCTTTGCGGGCGAGAGGTCGCCGGTCTCCTCGTTGCGTTCCAGCGCCGTGTTCTTGGTGTACAGGAGCGTTCCCGTGTCGGCGGGGACGCCCCGCTCGGCGAGGATCAAGGCGTAGGCGGCCGCCTGGATCTTGTCCTGAAAGCGCGGTTCGCGGTTGGTGTTCTTGCCCGTCTTGAGCTCGACCGGCATCCCGCGGCGGAGCGCGTCCGCCCGGCCCTTGATCCCGAACGTCGGCGAGATGAGCGTGTACTCCGAGCGCCAGGCGTCCTCCTCGGTGAGCGTCCCCTGCTGGAGCCAGCCCTCGATCGCCGCGGCGTTCCGTCGGACCTCGTCTCGTACCTCCTCGGCGTCGCGACCGAGCAGACCCAGTTCCAGCCCCGCCTCCCGGACGCGCTCGTCGATCGAGTCCGCCAGGTCGCGGTCCCGGAGCAGGTCGCCGAACACCTCGTGGACGATCGTCCCCTTGACGACCGGATAGTTCAACGGAATTCCCGAGAGCTTGTTCAGGTAGTACATCCGCGGACACTGCACCCACGAGCGGATGTCCGTCACGTCGACGAGAAAGCCCGGTTCGACGACGACGTGAGAGTCCCCGCTCGTCGCGTAGGTCGTCACCCCGCGGTACTCGGACGTCTCGACGTCCGTCGCGAGCAGTTCCATCCCGACCTCGGCGTGTTCGACCGTGTGCGTCCACTTGCCCCAGAGCGTGAGCCGGACCGTGCCGTCGTCGGCGCTGCGCTCCCCGAGCGTCGTCTGTCCGTACTCGGTCTCGTCCTCGGCCAGCGTCGTCTGTCCGTCGCCGGCTGCGGGCCTGCCGTCACCGTCGGATGCCGGCCGCTCCGCGTCGCCGCGCAGCGTCACCTCCGCGAGCGACCGCGACCCGTACTTCGTGTCCACCTCGCGCTCGTCGCCGACGTCGACGATCCGGCCGCGCAGTTTCACGTGGCGTACCTGCGGTCGGCGAAATAAGACGCTATCGGTCGTCGCGGTGCGAGCGGGAGGTCACTGCACTCAGCGGTCGTTTCGCGGCGACGGCAGGAACTCCGCCCACCATCGCAGTAGAAACCACAGGAGGACGACTCCGAGCGCGAGGCCGACGACGAACCCGGCCGTGATGATCAGCAGCGAGCCGCCCGCCTGGATCGCGATGAGCGCCCCGGAGATTCCGACGAGGGCCACGAAGCCCGCCTTGAGCCGTCGGCTGGCGACGTCGCGTTCGCTCGGCGTGAGACTCGGGCCGACCATTCAGCGGCCCCCCTCGACGCCGGCCGGGTGGGGCCGACCGGTCGCGACGCCGTCACTCCGATTCGTCTCGGCCTCGAAGCGCGGCGGGAGATCGACGGTCACTGGAACCCGCGGCCGACGCCGTCCTCCTCGACCAGGTCGTCGAGGTCCTTCGAGAGCAACTCGTCGGCGTCGGCGAACTCCTCGCTCAGTTCGTCGAGGCGGTCGGGACGGCCGTCGAACTCGTAGTCCATCGGCCCGAACGCGGGGCTGTCGAGGGCGTCCATCACGTCCTCGAAGAAGTCGTCCGGCGTCGTCGGGGCCTCCGAGTGGACTTTCACGGTCTCTTCGAGCCGCGTCGCCATCGACTTCGCGTGATCTTCGTCTTCGGGGGGAGACTGGACCGCGAAGCGCCCGCCCTCGTCGCGGTCCTGATTCGGCAGCAGCGGTTCGAGGTCGTCGTCGATCCGGCGGGCGACGCGACTCCCGACCCCGCGGAGTTCGGTCGGGTTCTTGGTGTACGTCTTCAGCGCGTACACGCCGCTGTCGGGGTGGCCGAGAAAGAGGTCCTCCCCGAGTCCGCCGCGTCTGTCGCCGGCGACCGCCCGCCACCCGTCGGGGTCGACGTCGGCGTCGGTCACGTCCGCGAGGATGTCCTGCCAGTCTCTGACGCGCATACCCTCAGTATTGCCCCCGAGAGAAAGAGTATGACGGTCGCGGGGCGTCTCGCGGCCGACCCCGACTCGGGCCTGCGGTGAATCGGCGATCGACGGTGCGGGACGCTCGGTTACTGATCGCGAGTCGGTGACGCTCGCGCTTCGGGCACGTCCGCCAGCGTCACGGATCGACCCGCGCCAGCCACTGCGCGGGATCGTCCAGTTCGGCGCTCGTCGGGAGGTTCTCCGGGCGCTCCCAGACGGCCGCGGCGGCCGCGACGCCCCGGCGGTCGGCGACCGTCTGGAAGAAGCGCGCCCCGCGTTCGTACTGTCGGCGTTTCAGCCCGAGGCCGAGCAGCCGACGCGCCAGGCGGGCGAACGGGCCGCCGCCGCGACGGCGCTCGTCGAGTTTCGCCCGCAGATCGGCGTACTCGGCGTCGAAGGCGCGGTCCATCAGCATCTCGGCGTAGCCCTCGACGGCCGTCATCGCGACGTCGAGGTCGCGGAACGCCTCCCGGTCGAATCCGCCCTTCGTGAGCGTCTCCAGGCCGTCTTCCATCCGCGACTCCAGGTGTTCCGAGAGCCACGGTGCGGCCCCGAACTCCGCGGCGTGGGCGACCTCGTGGAAGGCGATCCAGCGCCGGAACCGCGGGTAGTCGACCTCGAGCGCGTCGGCGGCGGCGACGATGTTCGGATGGACGAAGTAGAGGCTGTGGCCCGCGCCGTCGTCCCCGTTCGCTGCCCCATCCGACGCGGTCGCGTCGCCGTCGGCCAAGAGCAGCGGGTCGTACTGGCCGAGGACGTGCGAACCCAGGAACGAGAGGACGAACGTCATCGATCCGGTGTTGAGCACCCGCGTCGCGTTCGGGAAGGCCACCTCGATCTCGGATTCGATGGGGCGCATCACCCGGCGGAACGTCGCGACGTTGGCGTCGATCCAGTGGTGGCGGTTCTGCACCTCGACCGTCTCGGGGACCTCGAAGTCGAGACCGCCGACCGACCGCAGTCGCTCGCGGGCGTCGCGGACGTCCGCGGCGTATCCCTCGCGGTCCGCGGCCGTCAGATCCAGCGTTCCCGCGTCGGTAGCGCTCTTCGCGGCGGTCGCGACGGCGCTCCAGTCGATGGTCGCGGAACCGTCGCCCGTGCCGGACGCCCCCGCGATCGCGCGAACGCTCCGATAGAGGTTCATACGAGGATGTGGAGGTCCGAGCGCAAAACCCTTGTTCCGGCGCGGGATCCCGCGAGACCGTTAGGCCGCGCAGTTGTTCGGCCCCAACTCCACCTCGGTCGCCTCGTCTTCCGGCAGTTCGCGCCGCCCGCGGTTGACGTCGATGACCGTCTCGTAGTTCGGCGGTTTCTCGTTCCCCTCGCCCGTCAGACGCTCGACGAACGCCGCCTCGTCGAGCCTGTAGAGGTCCAGTTCGGCGCGGAGGTCGCCGAGCGTCGCCGCGATCAGTTCGCCCGGTCGCCCGACGCCGAAGCGCCCGTCGGCGTCGACGGAGACGTGACCGGGCAGGACGACCACGTCGTCGGAGAGGGAGTCGTACCGCCCGTGTAAGGTCTCGTAGAGCAGCCTCGCGCCGTGTTCTGCGCCCTCCTCGCCGAACTCCAGTTCGGTCCGGCCGACCGACTCGACGAACAGGGTGTCGGCCGATAGGAGGTACGAGCCGTCGACGAGGAGGTTCACGAGTTCGGTGGTGTGCCCCGGCGCGGCGAGGATCTCGACGTCGACGTCGCCGACCGACAGCGTCTCGCCGTCGCTGACCGGGTCGTAGTCGTAGGCGACGTCGCGTTCCTCGGCGTCGGCGCTCAGGTAGTACGGGACCGAGCGCCGCTCGGCCAGCGCGCGCCCGCCGGAGACGTGATCTGCGTGGACGTGGGTGTCCAGAACGCCCGTGACGACCAGTCCGTTGTCCGCGGCGACGAGTTCGAACTCGTGGTGCTGCCGCGTCGGGTCGACGACGAGCGCCTCTCCCGCCTCGCGGTCGCCCACGATGTACCCGAGACAGCCTTTCGCGCGCCGCTGGACCTGCGCGAGATAGAGGTCACCCCCGGTTTCGACCTCGACGACGTCGTAGAGCTTACTCCAGTCCTCCATTCCGCCTTTGACCACTTGGACGTCGTGGCCGCGCGTGGAGAGTTCGAAGCCGAACGACGTCGAGGAGAGCCCCTTCCCGCAGATGACCGCCACTCGCTGCCCCTCGACGATGTCGGCGACGTCGTCCCAGTCGAGGCCCGGACCCAGGCCCTCGACCGGGTGGTACGGAACGTTCACCGCGTCCGGCACGTGCCAGGCGTCGAAGCTCTCGGGCGGGCGCGTGTCGACGACCGTGAGATCTTCGCCGGCGTCGATGGCCGCCGCGAGTTCGTCGACGGTGAGTTGATCGAGCAGTTTCGGCATAAGTGCGGGTATGGGACACACGCGAATAATCGTTTCTGGCCGACGGGAGGGCGGGTGGTCGCGAGTGCAGTCGCTCCGCAGTCGAATCACGGCGCGCAGGACGGAAACGCGAAAAGTCTCTCCGAACGTCGAAGGCCGCTAGATCTCGTCCTCGAAGTCCTCGAGGCCGTAGACGGTGTCGCTGCCGCGGCGGTCGAGCGTCTCGTTGGCGAGCAGCCAGTAGACGACCGACAGCGCGCGGCGACCCTTGTTGTTCGTCGGGACGACGAGGTCGACGTTGCTGGTCTGGTTGTTGGAGTCGCACATCGCGATGACGGGGATACCGACCGTGATGGCCTCCTTGACCGCCTGCGCGTCGCCGATCGGGTCGGTGACGACGACCACGTCGGGCTCGATGTAGCCGGCGTAGTCGGGGTTCGTCAGCGTCCCCGGGATGAATCGGCCGGTCCGGGCGCGCGCGCCGACCGCGTCGGCGAACTTCGTCGCCGGGAAGCGGCCGTACTGGCGCGAACTCGTGACCAGGATCTGTTCGGGGTCGTAGTTCGCGAGGAAATCGGCGGCAGTCCGGATCCGCGAGTCGGTCTGGCTGACGTCCAGCACGTACAGGCCGTCGTCGCGGACGCGGTGGATGAACCGCTCCATGTCCTCGGTCTTCTGCTGGGTCCCGATGTGGACACCTGCGGAGAGGTAGTCCTCGACGGGGATGAGGAGGTCGGCCTCCTCGTCGGGCATCACGTCCTCGTCGAACGTCGGGCCCGATTCCTCGGGTGCTTCGGCCTCGGCAGCCTCGTCGGCGGCCGCGCCCTCGTCGGCGGCGACCTCGTCTTCGGCGGCCTCGGCGACCGGTTCGGTCGTCTCGGCGTCGGCCTCGGTCGCCTCGACGCCCGACGTGGCCTCCTCGGCCACGTCGGACTCGTCGTCGACGACTTCGACCGCGTCGTTGTCGTTCTCTGTCATACTGCGTCGTCCGCGATGCGGATGAGTTCGTTGAGTTTGGCGGTTCGCTCGCCCTGGACCGTCCCGGTCTTGATGAAGCCGGCGTCGGTCGCCACAGCGAGGTGTGCGATCGTGGTGTCCTCGGTCTCGCCCGAACGGTGGGAGATGACCGTCTCGTAGCCGTTCTCGGTCGCCAGTTCGATCGCGTCGAAGGCGTCCGACAGCGTGCCGATCTGGTTGGGCTTGATGAGGATCGAGTTGGCCGCGTCGGCGTCGATACCCGCCTGCAGGCGCTCGACGTTCGTCACGAAGAGGTCGTCGCCGCAGACGAGCGTCTGCTCGCCGACGCGCTCGGTGAGGTCCGCGAAGCCCTCGTAGTCGTCCTCGTCGAGAGGGTCCTCGACGTAGACGAGGTCGTACTCGTCGACCATCTCGGCGACGTACTCGACCTGTTCGGCGGTCGATTTGACCTCGTCACCGTAGACGTAGCCGTCCTCGTCGGCGTCGTAGAGCTCGGCGGCGGCCATATCCAGACCGAATCCGATCTCGAAGCCGAGGTCGTCGGAGACGTCGTCGACGGCTTCGTCGACGATTTCGAACGCCTCGGCGTCGGAGATCGGCGGGGCCCACGCGCCCTCGTCGCCCTTCGCCGCGGGCACCCCGCGGTCGTCGAGGAGCTCGGAGATGCGGGCGTGGACCGCCGCGTTCGCGAAGACGGCCTCGGAGACGCTCGGCGCGCCGACCGGCGCGGCGAGGAACTCCTGGATGTGGGTCGCCTCCTTGGCGTGCTCGCCGCCGCCGACGACGTTCCCGAGCGGCGTCGGGAACGACTCGCCGCGGAACGTACCACCTAAATGCTGGTACAGCGGCGCACCGAGGACGTCGGCACCGGCCTTGGCGGCCGCCATCGAGACGGCGACGGCGCTGTTCGCGCCGATCTCCGAGAAGTTCTCGGTGCCGTCGGCGGCGCGGAGCGCGGCGTCGACCTCGCGCTGGTTGCCGGCGTAGACCTCGCCGACGAGTCGGGGGAGCGCGTGCTCCCGCGCGGCGGCGATAGCCTCGCTGGGCGGGAGTTCGATCGCTTCGTACTCGCCCGTGCTCGCCCCGCTCGGGGCGGCCGCGCGGCCGAAGCCACCGGACTCCGTCAGGACGTCGGCCTCGACGGTGGGGTTGCCGCGGGAGTCGAGGACGCGTCGAAGCGAGACGTTCGTGATGAGCGTCATCTCAACTGTCCTCCCGCTTGACCGTGAACGGCAGCACGCCGGCGTCGTACTCCTCGGCGGCGACCAGGATCGGTTCCGACTGGTCGGTGTCGACGAGGACCGGTGCGCCGTAGGACACCTGCAGCGCTCGCGCGCCGAGGATGCGGGCCTTCTCGTACCGGTTGTACTGTGTGCGTCCGCTCATTGGTAGGGGGCGACGACGTCGACGAGGTCCTTGTGCGAAACCATCATCCGTCGGCAGCAGTGCCGCTCGACGCCGAGTTCGTCTAAGACCTTCGCCGGGTCCTCGTCGCCCTCACGGGCGCGCTCTTTGAATTCGTCCCAGTGTTCACCGACGACGTTGCCGCAGGTGAAACACCGAACTGGTATCATCATAGTTGGATCACCTCAGCGGTAGGACTTCTGGTAGCGCGCCCGCGCACCCGGTCCGCCCCACTTCTTGGGCTCGGACTGGCGCACGTCGTTGACGAGCAGCGAGCGGTCGAAGTCCATGTACGCGTCACGGAGCTCGGCGTCGTTGAGATGCTGCACCAGCCCGCGGGCGATCGCCGTCCGCGCGGCGTCGGCCTGTCCGGCGAACCCGCCGCCGGAGACGCTGACGTCGATGTCGACCTGCGAGCGGAGGTCCTCGCCGGCGATGCGGAACGGTTCCAGCATCTTCAGGCGGGCCATCTCCGGCTCGACGAGTTCGACGGGCTGGGAGTCGATTCGGACGCGACCCTCGCCGTCGCGCACGGTGGCGCGGGCGATGGCCGTCTTCTTCTTCCCAGAGGTATTCGTTACCATGTGACTTTCGCACCCAGGTTCTCGGAAATCTCTCCGAGCGTGAGGAACTTGATGTTCGAGAGCCGATCCAGCGTGGTGTCGTCGAGCGCCTCGCCGTCCTCGTCGAACGGGTTGCCCACGTAGACGCGGACGTTCGAGAGCGCTTCGCGACCGCGCTGTTTCTTGTACGGGAGCATCCCGCGCACGGCGCGCTTGAAGATCCCGTCCGGACGCGTCGGGTAGTGCGGTCCGCGGTCGGAGCCGACCTCCGCTCGCTTCCCGTAGGTCGCCATCACGTCCTCTTCGGTACCGGTGATGACGGCGTCCTCCGCGTTGACGATGGCGACCGTCTCGCCGGCGAGGGCCCGTTGGGCGACCTCGCTGGCGACACGGCCGACGATGCAGTTCCGCGCGTCGACGACGACGTCGGCGTCGAACTCTGCGAGGCTCATCGGATCACCCGCACGTTGCTTCCGTCGGGGTTCTCCTCGATGGCGCGTTCGAGCGCCACCGTGTCCCCGACCTGTTCGATTTTCTTTCGAGCGGACGACGAGAAGTCGACCGCCGCGACTGTAACGTTCTTCTGCAGCGCCCCACTCCCCAGCACCTTGCCGGGGACGACGACGGTCTCGTCCTCTTGGGCGTACCGTTCGATACGCCCGAGGTTGACCTCCGCGTGGGTGCGCCGCGGCTTCTCCAGACGGTCCGCGACGTCCTGCCAGATGTTGGCACCGGACTCGCGAGAGACCGCCTTCAGCTCGGCGATGAGACTGTTGAGTCTCGGATTCGTCTTACTCATTATCTATCTCCTGAGAGTGATACGGTCGGTGTGTGCCGGCCGTACGAGAGAAAACGGAGCGAGAGCGGGCATCTACGGCTCTCCGGGGTTGTCGATCCGAAAAGTGCAGGGAGCAGGATTTGAACCGCCGGGTGACGCGGTGCGCCCCCCGAGGTTCAAATCTCCGTGTCGCACGCACAGCTCTCCCACTTGGTCGAGCTGAGAAGTGCAGGGAGCAGGATTTGAACCTGCGGACCCCTATGGGACAGCGCCCTGAACGCTGCGCCGTTGGCCAGACTTGGCTATCCCTGCTCGCACTCCGTTCTACTGCGTGCCCCTTCAAACTCCTTTCGGTCTGGCGACGCCGACAGCGTCCGCGCCGTCCCGCGTCGACCGCGGTGCGACCGGCTCTCGGCGTCGTCTGAGACGACGGCGACGCCGGCGCGACGGCGGGCGGGTGTCGGGTACTGAGTGAAGGGACAGACATCATACTATACTGCGACTTTCTCTTCGAGTTCCGCTGCGCGGTCGCCGAGCGTTCCGGCGGCGCGAAGCACTAGTTCCTCGACGGTGAACGACCCGTCCGTCTCCACGTGGAAGACGAACGCCTCGGGCACGTCGTGGATCTCGACCTCCTTGCCCGGATACCGGTTCGTGAGGTCGTTGTCGAACGCGTCGGTGGGGACGAGGTCGCCGTCTTCGGCGCTCTCGTCCGCAGCGTGGGCCGCCGCGCCCTCCTCGATCACGCCGCGCAGGATGTTCGGTTCCTGCGAGGCGAACTCGCCGGCGTCGCCGACGACCTCCACGCGCTGGAGGTGTCGGTAGCCGACGGAGACGCCGCCCTGGTGTTTGGCGTGCGCCTTCCCGGAGTCGAGGACCGCGTCGGCCTCGAACTCGAGGTGTTGATCCTCTTTCAGTTCGACGATGGGGACGTTCTCGTCCGCCGGCTGCACGAGCGCGTCAGACGACTCGATGTCGCCGGAGTACGCCGTCGCCGGCCCCCGCACGTCGAGCGCGAGGGTGACGGTGTCGCCGACCTCGAAGTCGTCGAGCGGCGTCGTCAGCGGGACGAGCCCGAGTCGGAGCCCGATCATCTCGTCGAACATCACCGAGGAGTTCTCGACGAACCGGACGGTGTCGATACTGAACGTCGGCACGTCGGCCACCATCGCCCGGCGGATGCCGTTGGCGACGGCCGGCGACGCGCCGCGGACGAGGAATCGGGCCTTCCGATCGCCGCGTTCGATGAACTCGACCTCGAAATCGTTCGTCATTGGTGTCTCAGAGGCGGCTGTTTTTCGGCGCTCGGGTCCCGTCGTGCGGGATCGGTGTGACGTCCTCGATGCGGCCGATCTCGAGGCCGGCGCGGGCCAGCGCACGGATCGTCGCCTGCGCGCCGGGGCCGGGGCTCTTGTTGTCGTTCCCGCCCGGGCCGCGGACGCGAACGTGCAGGCCCTCGATGCCCGCCGCCTTGATCTCCTCGGCGACGGACTCGGCCATCTGCATCGCCGCGTACGGCGACGCTTCGTCGCGGTTCTGCTTCACCACGGCGCCGCCGGACGACTTGACGATCGTCTCGGCGCCGGTCAGATCCGTGACCGTGATGAGCGTGTTGTTGAACGACGCGTGGACGTGGGCGATCCCCCACTTGTCTCGGGTTGTCTCGGATTCGCTCATGGGTTACTCCTGTCCCTCCGCGCGCTCGGGGTGTAGCTCGTCCGCGAGCGGACTCGTCTCGTCGAACGCGATGCCGTCTTCCTCGACCACTTCGACGGTCTTCGACGGGCGCGTGACGCGCGCGTCGTCGACGACGACGTGGCCGTGGACGATGAACTGCCGCGCCTGCTCGGGCGTGCTCGCGAGGCCCTTCCGGTACGCGACGGTCTGCAGTCGGCGTTCGAGAATGTCGGTGACGTCGAGGCCGAGGACGCGACTGATGTCGTCGTCCTCGGAGAGGACGCCGTAGCGGCGGAGCCGGTCGAGGAACTCCTCGCCGGCGGCCTCGGCTGCCTCCAGGTCGCCCTGGGCCTCGCCGATGAGGCGTCGGGCCTCGCGTCGGTAGTTCCGGAGCTCCGACTGCGCGCGCCAGAGCTCCTCTTTGTTCTTCAGGCCGTAGCGGCCGAGCAGGTCACCCTCCTGGACGATGCGCTCGCCCTGGAACGGGTGATTCGGCGTCTCGTACCGCTTGGTGTTGTTTCCGGTCGCCATTGGTTACTCTTCGTCGCCTTCCTCGGCGGCGGCCTCTTCGGCGGCCGCCTCCTCTTTGATCGCCTCGACGTTGACGCCGATCGTCCCCTCGGTACGTCCGGTGGACTTCGTCCGCTGTCCGCGGACCTTCTGTCCGCGCTTGTGTCGGACGCCCCTGTAGGAGTCGATCATCTTCATGCGGTTGATGTCGTGGCGGCGCTTCTCTTCGAGGTCCGAGCCGGTCTCGTGGGTGGTCTCTCCGGTGAAGAAGTCGCTCTGCCGGTTGGCCATCCACTCGGGGATGTGTTCGTCGAAGCTCTCGACGACCTCGACGACGGAGTCGATCTCGTCGTCGTCGAGCAGACCGAACGTCGCGTGTCGGTCCACATCCGCGGCGTCGGCAACGATGCGCGCCGTGCGCTTGCCGATTCCTTTCATCTCGCTGAGACTTCGCTCTACCGTCTTCGTCCCGTCGAGATCGGTCTGTCCGATCCGGACGAAGTAACGGAGGTCTTCCTCCTCCTCGGGAGCGTCGTCCTGTGGTTCTTCTGCACTCATGACTTTTTGGGCAGTCTGGTGAGCGTTGCGGCGGGGATTCGAACCCCGGAGGCATTGACGCCACAGAGTTAGCAACCCTGCGCCTTGGGCCAGGCTTGGCTACCGCAACGCGCGGTCTCGTACTGTCGCCCTTGCGGACTCGGGAGCCGACCTCCCTACAGCGTATTGCACGCTGAACAAGCCGGGGTCGCTACTTAAACATCACGATAGGGTCTGCGGGTGCGAGCGACCCGCACGGCGGTGATTCCTGTGACCGTCTCCCACGACACGCCGTGGCGGGTGTGCGCGGCTCCGGACAGCGCGCCGACAGTATATCCCGGTCGACGACGAAGGAGTGGGTATGAGCACCGACGCAGCTGCCGGCGACTCGACGCCGGAACGGCCGGTCCACCTCGACAGCGAAGCCGACCTCGACGAGTTCCTCGCGACGCACGACCGCGTCCTCGTCGACTTCTACACCGAGGGCTGTGCGCTGTGCGCCAGCATCGAACCCGTCGTCGGAAACGTCGCGCGCGCACACGACGACCTCGCCGTCGCGACGATCAACCCCCGCGACGATCCGCCGCTGATCGACCGGTTCTCGATTACGAGCGCCCCGACTCTCGTGCTCTTCGAGAAGGGCGAGGTCGTCGGTCGCCTGGCCAGCGGTTTCCAGGGCGGCGACGCCATCGACGCGTTCCTCGAGAACCCCCGCGGCGACGAATAGGCGGCAATCGACGCCCGAACCGTCGCATTCACGCGCCGTAAGCACGAGGCCGGGGCGCTTCCGGACTCGCTCCTCACTCCTCCGCGTACAGGAGCGTTCGCCGACAGGCCGGGCAGACGTACGGGACCGGCTCGAGAATCTCGTCCGCTCGGATTCCGCTCAGGAGCCCGTCGTCGTCAGCGGGAGACACGATCGACAGAGATCCGAGGGCGTTAGTCCCCTGCAGTTCCATTCGTTCCAGCGGTTCCTCACAGTCCGGGCAGACCTTCTCGGGGGGCATACGCTCCGTCTCTCCGCCGCGGACAAAAATTCGGCGCTCGTTCACGTCCGCGGAGCGCGATCGGTCGGTCAGACCCTCGCCACCGGAGCGTTCGAGCGGTCGTCGCTGACTCGGAGAGCCCGGCAGTCACCGCCGGTTCACTCCGCGGTCGTGGCGATCGGCTCGCGCTCGACGACTGCCAGGAAGTTCTCGAACACCGACTTCGCGGCCTCGGTCTCCGCGTGTCGCTCCGGCGTCGCCGCCGACAGCACCGCGTCGACGCGGTCGTCGTCGACGCCCTCCCCGCGCTTGCCCTCGACGACCGATCGGACCGTCTCCAGATCGTACTCGGGGTGGAACTGCACGCCGAAGGTCGGTCCGAGGGAGAACGCCTGACACGCGGTCTCGTTGCCGGCGAGTTCGACCGCGCCCGGCGGCAGTCGGAGCACCTCGTCGGAGTGCGTCTCGAAAGCGACGAACTCGCCGGGCATCGACGCGAAAAGCGGCGAGTCGTCGTAGCGTTCGATGCGGCGATAGCCGAGTTCGTACTCGCCCATATCGGCGACGCAACCGCCGAGGGCCTGGGCGAGGAACTGATGCCCCCAGCAGATGCCAAGCATCGGCACGCCGAGTTCGTGGAGGTCGACGACGAGTTCGTCGAGCGTCTCCATCCACGGTTCGTCGTCGTACACCGAGGTCTGTGACCCGGAGATGACGACGCCGTCGTACGGCCACGAACCGTCCGCGCGCGGCCACTCGGGCCACTCCTCCTCGCTCACTTTGAACGCCGTCACCGTGGCGTCGAGTTCGCGGCGGACGTTGCGCTCGGCCGGCGTCTCGCCCACCGAGGCGTCGAACAGGGCGACGTGAGGTGCACTCATACGCGTCCCTACGGGTCGGCGACGCTTTAATATTGCTTAGATTGTCCATTAGCGTGCACAACCGATTAGCGGCTCCGGCGGTCACGACGATGGCACTGCGCGTCACGTGCTATGGCGTCGACAGCGGACCGAATCGATCCGGAGTTCGAAGACGAGCCTCAGGAATGCGTGACCGGGGCGTCGATATAGTCGTCGTTGACGACCCACTCGCCGTCCTCTTTGATCATATACTCGCCGTAGTAGGGGACCCGGTTCGCGACCGTCTCGCGGAACGTCTCGCGGATCTCCTCCCGGCTCATCTCGCCCATCGACCGCAGGTCGTCGTTGCGGTTCAGACAGCCCTTCAGGTAGCCCTCGTGGGTGACGCGGACGCGGTGGCAGTTCGCGCAGAAGTTCGGGTTCTCGACGGGGTCGACGATCTCGACCATCCCGCCCTCCGAGGCTCCGCTCCCGTCGCGTCCGGACTCCTCACCGACGTAGTAGCGTCGGCGATTGTGCATCTCGCGAGTCTCGACGCGGTCTGCCTTCTCCTCGAGCCAGTCGTGGACGCGTTCGATGTCGATGTTCCACTCGGGACGCCCCGTCAGCTCCGGCATATACTCGATGAGTTGCAGTTGGAGACCGGGGTTCTCCGCGACGTGGTCGACCATTCCTTCGACGTACCCGGCAGTGTGCTCGAAGACGACCATATTCAACTTGACCGGGTCGAGGCCGGCGTCGAGGGCGGCTTCGACGCCCTCGATGACCTTCTCGTAGGCGCCGGATTTGGTGATCTCCGCGAAGGCGTCGGGGTCGATCGCGTCCTGAGAGACGTTGACGCGTTCGAGTCCCGCCGCTTTGAGGTCCTCGGCGCGCCCGGGAAGGAACGACCCGTTCGTCGTCATCGACACCTCCATCGAGTCCGGCGTGCGCTCGATGATTTCTTCGAGGTCGCCGCGCAGCATCGGCTCGCCGCCGGTGAACTTCACCTTCCGGACGCCGAACTCCGAGACCACCTCGAGGAACCGCACGACCTCGTCGGCGGTCATCTCGTCGTCTTGGGGGTCCATCGGGCCGCGGGTGTCGCCGAGCCCCTCGTTGTGACAGTAGACGCAATCGAAGTTGCATCGGTCCGTCAGAGAGACGCGAACGCCGGACACCTCGCGCCCGAAGTCGTCTTCGAGCATTACCCGAGGGTTCGTCGCAATGCAGATAAATTCGCCGTCGTCGTCCGGCTGTGTGTAACCGTTTGCAATTACATTCTCTGGAGATGTACCGGCAAAAGACGACGGAACCGGTCAAAACCCTTATCCGCAGATCCCACCGACCTCGGTGTATGAACGACGAAGCCGTCCGCGAACGCCTCCGCTCGGTTTCGGACCCCGACCTCGGCGACGACATCGTCTCGCTCGATCTCGTCAACGCCGTCGACGTCGACGAGGACGCCGAAGTCGTGCGAATCTCACTCGCGCTCGGCGCGCCATTTTCGCCCGCCGAAACCGATATTGCGAGTGACGTCCGCGAGGCGCTCTCCGATACCGATTACGACGTCGATCTCACGGCGCGGATCCCCTCCGAGGTCGATCCCGAGGAGGACGTCCTTCCTGGCGTCGAGAACGTGATCGCGGTCGCCTCTGGAAAGGGGGGCGTCGGCAAGTCGACCGTGGCGGTCAACCTCGCGGCGGGGCTCTCGAAACTCGGCGCGCGCGTCGGCCTGTTCGACGCCGACGTCTACGGGCCGAACGTCCCGCGGATGGTCGGTGCCGACGAAGCCCCGCAGGCGACGGGCGAGGAGACGATCATCCCTCCCGAGAAGTACGGGGTGAAGCTGATGTCGATGGCTTTCCTGGTAGGCGAGGACGATCCGGTGATCTGGCGCGGCCCGATGGTCCACCAGCTGCTCACCCAGCTCGTCGAGGACGTCGAGTGGGGCGACCTCGACTACCTCGTTTTAGACCTCCCGCCGGGGACCGGTGACACCCAGTTGACCGTCCTGCAGACGCTCCCGCTCACGGGCGCGGTGATCGTCACGACGCCGCAGGACGTCGCCGTCGACGACGCCCGGAAGGGACTGGAGATGTTCGGCAAGCACGACACGAACGTCCTCGGCATCGTCGAGAACATGGCCTCGTTCCGCTGTCCCGACTGCGGGTCGACGCACGATATCTTCGGCGCGGGCGGCGGCGAGGCGTTCGCCGCCGAGAACGACCTGCCCTTCCTGGGATCGATCCCGCTCGACCCGTCGGTCCGGGACGGCGGCGACGGCGGCGAACCGATCGTCCTCGACGACGGCGAGACGGCGGGCGCGTTCCGCGTGATGACCGAGCGCGCGGCCGATATGGCCGGCGTCGTCCGACGGCGAGCGGCCTCCCAGCGGAGCGCTCCGATCGACCGCACGCCGCAGGAGTGAGTATGGACGCCGAACAGGACTCCCTCGCGAACCCCTTCAGTATGGACGAGGAGTGTCGAAACTGCGAAGGGCTCTGCGACGTCCGATCGAACGTCGTCCACGGCTACGGCGACGTGGGCGGGGAGTTCCTGTTCGTCGCCGAGCGCCCGCACGACGGGGCCGACGAGAGCGGCGTTCCGTTCACCGGCGACGAAGCGGGAAGACGCCTCCAGGAAGTCCTCGGCGAACTCGGCTTCGCGCGCTCGCCGCCCGACGCCGCGGAACCCGAGTTGCAGAACGTCTTTCTCACCTACCTCACGCGCTGTCGACACCCCGAGCGACCGCCGACCGACGAGGAGATTCGGACCTGCGAGCCGTACCTCAACGCCGAGGTTCGGATGATCAACCCCGAGATCATCGTTCCAATCGGCCAGCGGACCCTGGACGCGCTCGCGACGGACTACACGACGAACCGGCCGGGCGACGTCGACGTCGACGAGGCGCACGCGACGACTATCAGGGGGAGAGGGTTCGAACTCGTGCCGATGCTCGAACTGGAGCGCCAGACCCCCGAACAGACCGAGGCGTTCGTCGACCACCTGCTGGAGAACGTTTTCTCCCGGGACTACCGGCAGACGAAGGGCCGTCGCGGACGGTAGCGGCTGTCGGACGCGCGGCGTCACCCCTATCCGATCGAGCAGTCCACCGCGATACCGAGACTCGTCGGGGTCAGAAACGTCGGGTTCAAGACCGACGGCGGCCGAGAACGGGTATGACCGTCGTCGCCGTCTTGGCCGATCCGCCGCGCCCCGGACTCACGCCGCCGCGACTCGCGGAAACCAGTCTCCTCTCCGAAGAGGAAGCCGCCGAGCTCTCGGCGGCGATGCTTCGGGACACGCTCCGCGCCGTCGAGCGTTCCGGGGGCGACCTGCTCGTGAACTACCGGCCGGACGACCTCCTCCCCGACGCCGCCGTCGACCCCGACGAGCCGTCGGCGGAGGCGCTCAAATCGATCGCCGCGGACGCCCTCGAAGACCCGGGCGCGGCGCGGTTCGAGGTCCAGGTCGGATCCACGTTCTCCGCGCGCGCCGGCAACACGGTGACGCACCTCCTCGACGAGGAGGGCGTCCAGTCCGCCGCGGTGCTCCGTGGCGACGCGCCCTTCGTGCTCCGTTCGACGATCGATTCCGCGGCGATGAAACTCCGCACGAACGACGTCGTCCTCGGTCCCTCGACCGACGGCCGCGTCTACTACGCCGGGTTCACGGCACCGATCGACTTCGAGGGTGCCTTTTCGCGGCCCGAGATGGAGACGCTCGTCGACCGCGCGAACGACGCCAACCGCGACGTCGGGTTCCTGGAGATGCAGCCGACGGTCCGGACGGGCGCGGACCTCGCGACGCTCGTCTCGACGATCCGCGCGCGCTGGCAGGCCGGGCGCGTCGTCCCCGAGCGGACGGCGGAGTTCGTCGTCGACTACGGGCTGACGGTCGTGGCGGACGACGGGTCGGACGACGGACTGACCCTCGTTCGGGAGTGATCGGATAGTCGCGTCGGAAGCGACCGACAAGTCTTAGATGCCGGGTCGGAAACTACCGGGCGCGGTGGGATGGCAGAGCGGCCTATTGCGCCTGCCTTGAAAGCAGGTATCCTCACGGATTCCTGGGTTCAAATCCCAGTCCCACCGCATATTGTCACGAACTCCCGCGAGCACCTCGTGTGCTCGCCACTCGTGAGTGGCGATTTCGGAGACGCTGGGATTTGAGCCCTGCCAGTCGCGCGCAGTGAGGGACGAGCGAGCACGTCTGGCTTCGGTTCAAATCCCAGTCCCACCGCATATTGTCACGAACTCCCGCGAGCCGGGCGACCGGGGGCTCGTCACGAGCGAAGCGACGTGACGGTGAAGACGGGCGACGCAAGGACCGCAGGACGGAGTCAGCGGACCACAGCGAGCCCATCGAGTCGAGAGCGCGGGGGCTTCCAAGGTCTTCTCTGCACCATCCTCGACGACTTCGCTCCTAACTAAACAGTACCTGCCGAGAGAGTAGGGTGTCTGGGAACTCTTGTCACAGCGTTCATTTCACGGTCTCGTACCTGAATCAGCCGTTAGAGTCTGCCTGCGTATTGAGTATATGCGAGCGAATCAGTCTGTTATGAGTTTTCAGCCAGCGGTAATTCGACAGCAAAAACAGCGCCTTCAGGATCGTTATCTTCGATCCAGACTTCACCGCCATAGTGAGTGACCAAGTGCTGGACGAGATAGAGACCAAGACCTGTCCCGGAACTGTCGAGCCCTTTCTCACCCTTCCCAAATATTTCCTCTTTTTGGCCGTCAGGCACCCCAGGGCCGTTATCTGCAATACGGACGGTAACTCGGTCGTCGTGGGATGTCGCTGAGACCGATACTTCGGGAACGTCTTTATCATTATGCTGAACAGCATTCGACAGGAGATTCCGGAACACCGAGTCTAACATCCGGTTGGCCTGGATCTGCACTGATGGCAGCTCCCCCTCAACCATCACGTGTGCGTCCGGATACTCAGCTTCGATCTTGTCGAGTTCTCGGGTGAGCGTGTTGCGAAGGTTGACTTGGTGCTGTTGTTGCGAGTTCTCGCGTGCGAGCATCACATCGGCCATATCGCGTGCTGTTTTGGTCAGTTCAACTGAGTGGTTCGCGCTCTCCCGTACCGTGTTGAGATGCTCAGTCCCTTCTTCGTCAACGTGGTCTGTTAGGATATTGCTATACCCAGTCACTAACTGCAGATCGTTCCGGATATCGTGCCGCAGAACCTGGTTCAGGAGATCGAGGTTGTTGCGTTGTTCTTCTAACTGCTTTTGTGCCTCTTTACGTGTGGTAATATCCCGTATCACGAATAACGTCCCGATTGTCTGTCCAGTCTCGGTAGTGAAATGAGAAGAAGAGATTTCGAGGGTCCGTGTTTCGGTTTCCGTCTCGATATGTGTCTCGAACGACTGTGTGGTCTCTGCTTCCCTCAGCACCTGCTCATCCCTTGTGGATACCAGATCCGAAAACTGCATATCAGTAAGTGGGGTCTCAACGTCAAGCAAAGAACGAGCACTCTGATTGGCGTCGATGATTTCCCCGTCAGTGTCAACAAGCAGATACCCCTCGCTCATATTTTCGACTGTCCGAGAGCGGGCTAACGCCTTCGTGTCAAAAATCTCGTAGCGGAACGCTGCGTAGCCAACCCCTGCCATACCCACGGAGAACGAAGTAGGTGTCAAAATCGTTCCTGGAGTCTCGAACGGAAGGAGTGAGAACGTCTGGGCAACGGACAACAGCATCGGAGCAAAGATTGCGGAGACAAGAATCGCAGTCTGACTCGAACCGAGACTCCGGTCTGTCCAGGTCTGGTAGACGATGTAAGAGAGCCCGACTGTCGCAATAATATAAAACGCGGATAGGTACGAAACATAGAGCGTACTATTCCCGTGTTGGATGACCGAAAACGCACCAAACGAGATAAGATGGGGGTCCTCAAAGAGAACGGGGACAGGTTCGGTGAACAAGAAGACGAACACTGGCGATAACAACACTACGACGACAGAGGCAGTCTTCCAATGCACCCATCTGCGTGCGTCCCCCATCGAGAGTCCGTAGAAGAGGACCGCGGGTGCAGTGGTAAAGGACCCGAAATGGAGCATTTTGTACGCCCAATAGGAGTGAGCGAAGGTGGTCGCAGTTAATTGTAGCAGCGCAAAAAATGTCCAGATAGTTATAGCTGCGGCCAACACGGTAAATGCCATCGCTTGTTTCGTTCGCTCATACTTGTTGAGATAATGTGCGGCGTAGACTGAGGTCAGTACTCCAACCGAGGTTGCTAACACAATAAGGATAAGGGGCAGATAGAATCGGAAACCGTCCATATGTTACTCTAGAATAACTTTCTATAAAAACAGTACTATGACTATCAGGTTATGTGATTCTGCGTCTGGCTGAATTGAGCGATTCCTGATTGGTGTGGGAGGACTTCTATGACACCCTCGCCGAGAGATGCGTAACGGCTTTGCCGTGGCTCCACTACACGCGGGTATGGACTGGCCACACGACCCCGACGGCGAGGAGGGCTCCGAGGGCAGACGCAAGTACGGCCACGCGGTGATCGCCAAGAAGGTCGACGAGGAGGAGGACTTCCCGCTCGACCGCGACGCGTTCGTCGCGGAGTACGGCGACCACCCCGTGCGGCTGGATTACGAGCGCGTCGTCGCCCTCGAGGAGATCTTCGAGCACGTCGAACCCGCGGAGTTCGAGGACTTCGTCGCGTTTCACAAGGCGGTCGGTCGCGCGATGCGCGAGAACGGATACTGGTTCTACGAGGGCGCCGAGCAGTTCGTCGACGCGAACGAAGCCTGAGTAGTCGGTTTAGTCTTTTTTAACTCAGTGTCTCCCGCCGAACAGCCGCTCCCACAGCGACCGTTTCCGTTTCTTCTCGGCGAGTAGCACCGAACACTCGACCTCGTTGAGGACGTCGAGGACGAGCGTCCCGCGGGCGAGTCGCGAGAGGAGGCCGCGTTCCGTCGCGCCGATGACGAGCATCGACGCGTCGGCGGCGTGCCGTTCGATCGCTTCCTCGACGTCGCCGGATTCGACGATCAGATTCGCGTCCGGCAGGCCGTTCTCGGCCGCCCACTCCTCGAGGAACTCTCTGCCCGCCGCCTCGTCGTCCGAGACGTGGAGTAGCGACACCTCAGCGTCGTATTCGCCCCCGAGTGCGCTCGCGATGGCCGCCGAGAGTTCCGAGTCCGGACCGCCCGCGGTCGGCAGCAGGATCTCCGATGGATCGAAGCCGCGGTCCTTCAACACCAGGAAGTCACACGGCAGCGACGCGGCGAGTTCGTCGATCGCGCTCTCGGCGCGCCCCGGCGAACCGTGGGAGCCGGGACCCCAGCCCATCACCGTCAGATCGGCGTCGTAGGTCTTCGCGGCGTCGAAGATGCCCTCGAAGCTCTGGTGTGAGAGCACGGTGTGCGTCTCGATCGGCACGTCGAACGTCTCGGCGTCTTCGCGGGCCTGATCGAGGAGGTCGTGCGACGCCGAGAGGTCCAGTTTCTCGCGAGCCGATTCGAGCGCCGTCTGATCGGGGACTTTCTCGATGTGCACGGCGACGAGCGTGCCGTTTCGCTGCTTGGCGACGGCGCTGGCGAGCGTGATGAGATCGGTCTCGTGCTCGGGGTTCGCGAGCGGGACCATGACGCGGTAGTCGCCGCCGTCAGGCTGAACCGAGGTGGCAGCCGAGACGGCCGCGTCGGGCATCTGCTCGGAGCGGTGGAGGATGTACTTCCCGAGGATCCCCTGTTTCGTGGTCCTGCTGCGGGCGTAGACGAGGTACCAGACGACGGCCGCAGCGGAGATACCGAACGACAGCAGCCGAGCGTTGGGTTCGACGTACGCCAACAGCGCGAACGATAGCACGGTTCCGAGGATCGGCAACAGGGGGAACAGCGGCACCGTGAAGTCCGGTTGGTAGTCTTCAGGAGCGATATACCGCATCGCGATGAGCGCGATGTTGAGCAGCCCGTAGATGATGAGGTGTAGTCCCGAGGCGGCCCCCGAAAGCAACGCGATGTCGCCTACCAAGATGAACAGCAGAATGAGCCCGCCGGTGATGGCGATCGACCGGTAGGGGGTCCCGAACCGGGGGTGGATCTCGTTGAGCGAGGGCGTGACGATCCGATCCCGGCCCATCGCGAAGTTGATCCGCGAGGACGCGAGGATCGAGGCGTTCGCACTGGAGGCGGTCGCGAGGAGTCCGCCGAACAACAACGCACCGCCCATCAGCGCGCCCTGTACCTGGCGGCCGACTTCCACGACCGCGATCGGTTGGGTCTCTCCCGGTGCGATGTCCGTGACGAGGTCGGCGATGAAGCCCTGCGGGACGGCCGCGCTCATCACGACGAGAACCAGCGCGTAGATCACCGTGACGAGGACGACGCTCCCGATGACCGCCCGCGGGAGGTTCTTTCCGGGGTCCTTGATCTCCTCGGCGACGCTCGTGATCTGCACGAACCCGAGGTACGAGACGAAGATGAACCCGGTCGTGCCGAGCGTCTCACCGACCGTGCTGGGTGCGGGGAGGTTCGACAGGTCCGCCTGGAACGTTCCAAGCAGCGTGAACGCGGCCAGGATGGCGATCAGGAGGAGGACGATGACGTTCTGGAGCCGACCGGTCTCTTTCGCGCCGACGTAGTTGACGAAGACGAAGAACGCGCCGCCGACGAGCGCGGCCAGAGTCACCATATCGAGTCCGATTGGACCGATACCCACGGTGCCGCTGATCCCGAAGATCCGGGAGATGTACCGGCCGAACCCGACCATATAGAACGCGCTGGCGAACGCGAGGCCGAGCCAGTTCGCCCACCCGGCAACAGAGCCGAGCAGGGGTCCGAGCGCGTGGTTGACGTAGTAGTACGCCCCACCCGACCGCGGCATCGCGGTCCCGAGTTCGCTGGCCGACAGCGCCGTGAACATCGCGATGATGCCGCCGAGAACGAACGCGATAGAGGCGAACGATCCGGATCGAAGGATGGCGTCGCCGGGGAGGACGAAGATCCCCGCGCCGATCATCGTGCCGACGCCGATCGTGAGCGCGGCGAGGGGACCGAGGTCCTTCGCGAGTTCCTCCTCTCCGCTCACGCGCGGTCACCTCTGTGTGAACGAGACGTGAGGGGGGAGGAGCACGCTCCGCTCACGCGCGGTCACCGCCTGCGGAGTCGGACTCATCGTCCGGGTTGTCGGAGTCGTCGCCGACGGTCGACGAATCAGCGCTCTCGTGCGTCGGGAACACCACGACCGGTATCTCGCTCTCGGAGGTGAGCGCGTCGCGGGTGTCGCCGCTGAAGAAGTCCCACCACGACTTGCCGCCGCGGGGAGTGAATACGATCGCCGTCGCGTCGGCCGCGCCCGCGGCGTTGAGGATCGTGTCGGCGACGTCGGTCCCGTAGTGCAGTTCCGTCTCGACGTCGACGCCGGCGTCTTCGGCCGACGAGCGCACTCGCTCGAAGATCGACTCGGCGATCTCCTCGCGCTGTTCCAGCGGCGCCTTGTCGGGCGCGCCGCCGGCCTTTTCGATCACGTGGACGACGGTCGCGCGCCCGCCCGCCGCGGCGACGTGCGGAAACGCCAACCGCGCCGTTCGATCGGCGTCCTCCTCGTTCGCGACCGGGAGCAGCGGCCGGGCGAATAGTGGTTCGACCTCGCTCATCGATGAGAGGTACTGACGGCGATGATCCGACGCCGTCGGCGCGGTCCGTTCGCCTCGCCGGGGCTGGTCGCCGTCGTTGACGCCGGCTGAGATCCCAGCCGTCCCCGGGACGGGGGCAGATTCGATCTCGACGGGTCGTCGTTCCGGACAGTCATACAGGGCTTCTATGACGGCATCGGGTATAGTGGTTCTCACTCGGATCCGCGAAACGCACCGCTCGCTGTCACCTCGTCACAATAAATAGTACAATAATATCGGTTCGTCAGCACGCGGCAATCGAATTCACGTCCTGTCCGCTCTGAACGGGTCTCGCGACTGTCGGGGACCGCGCGGACACGGTGTCACTCGGCTACCATAGTCTCCCCGCGAGGACGACTACCGGGCTGATCAGACGGCCGCGACCCACGCGCGGTAGTCGTCCTCGCGGTCGTACACGTCCTGAAACACGCGATCGGCGAACGCGGCCAGCCGATTGGCGTCCGAGCGGGCCGTGATCCGGACGTTCGTCGCCTCGGCCGCTTCGGGAGCTTCCAACTGATCGATCCGAAACGCCGGGAAGTCCTCGACGACGTCGTTCAGTCGATCCAGTTCGTCGTCGTCGACGTCGAGGTTGAAGGTGTTCTCGGCGAACTGCACCCACGGCGCGGGCGAGTCCTCGCAGTCGATGTCGGGGTCGTGTTCGGCTTCGAGCGTCAGAAAGGCGCTCGCCCGCGTCCGGTGGGCGGCGATGGCGTCCGCGAACAGTTTCTGTCGCTCTCGGGGCTCCGCGGCGTCGAATCTGGTCATAGTCTCCGTATCTGCCCGCGCCCGTGAAAAGCCGCCGGTCGACGAGGCAGTGGTGGGATCGATGACGACGAACGGTTTCGGGCGACGAACGGCTCTGGACGACGAACGACACCCGGACGGGGTCGACCGGACGTTTCCGGACGGCATACAATGGCGCCCCGACCGGCGGGCGCGTTTCTTCAACGTTATACGGGCGGACACAGACTGGTGCGATATGGGCAAGCACATCCTGCTTCTGGGCCCGCCGGGTGCCGGGAAGGGAACGCAGTCGAAACGACTCGCCGACGAGTTCGGCCTCGACCACGTGACGACGGGCGACGCGCTCCGCGCCAACAAGGGAATGGACATCAGCGAGATGGACACGGAGTACGACACGCCGGGCGAGTATATGGACGCCGGCGAACTCGTCCCCGACGAGGTCGTCAACGCCATCGTCGACGAGGCGCTCTCCAGCGCCGACGGCTACGTCCTCGACGGCTACCCGCGAAACCTCGAACAGGCCGAGGAACTCTCGGAGATGACCGATCTCGACGCCGTCGTCTACCTCTCCGTGGACAACGACGAACTGGTCGACAGACTGACGGGGCGTCGCGTCTGCCCCGACTGCGGTGCGAGTTACCACGTCGAGTTCGAACCGCCCGAAGAGTCGGGCGTCTGCGACGAGTGCGGCGCCGACCTCGTCCAGCGCGACGACGACACCGAGGAGACCGTCCGCGAGCGGCTCCGCGTCTACGAGGAGAACACCGCGCCCGTCGTCGAACATTATCGCGAGGCGGGCGTCCTCGTGGAAGTCGACGGCGAAGGCACGCCGGACGAAGTGTTCGAGGCGATCGCGGACGTCGTCGAGCAGTAAGGCGTCGCAGAGTCGGAACCCGTCGCGGACCAGTACAGCACCGGGACGCTACCGACGCGCGGGGTCTCGGATCGTAGAGGACGAACCGTTCTTCCGGCGCCGTTCCGGGCGCCATACCCTCACGCACGGAGAGTAAAAGGTTCATAACCGATGGGGGGCTATCTGGGAGTAGATGCCACGAATCGAATCGAAGGTTCGCACCCTCGTCTCCGACGACGGGATGCGTGAGGCCGTCGAGACGGTCCTCGACCGGACCGACGACGGCGAGACCGAGGTCAAATGGCTCGACGTGAAAGGCGACATCACGTCCGGCCAGTGGGGTCGCCTCATCGAAAAGGAAGTACTCGTCGAGGGCGAGGAGGGATTCCGCGTGGCCGACGCCGAGGCGACGCGGGCGGGTCTCGAACCCGCGTCGAGTACGACCGGCGGGTCGACGTCGGAGAGCGTCACCGAGGTCCCGGACGACGACGAGTCCTCGTGGTCGACCTACGACAAGGGCGCCGCGCTCGTCACCGTCGGCCTCTTCGTCGGCTACTCGTGGAAGCCGCTCCGCGACCTCATCGGGAACACGATGGACGTCGCGCTCGGGCCGCTCGGTGAGATGCTTCCCTTCTACGCCGTCGTGATGATCCTCGCGCTGGCGACGGGGCTGTACTCGACGCTGCTTCAGGCGAACCTGATGAATATGGACAAGATGTCCGCCTACCAGGAGCGGATGAAGGACATCCAGGAGCGCCGCAAGGAAGCCAAAGAGGCGGGCGACGACGACGCCCTCGACGCGATCCAGGAGGAGCAGATGGACGCGATGGGCGATCAGCTGGGGATGTTCAAAGAGCAGTTCCGGCCGATGGTGTGGATTATGTTCCTCACAATTCCGGTGTTCCTGTGGATGTACTGGGCGATCGGCGTCGGTCAGAACGCGACCGCGCACGTCCCGCTGGATCCGCTGGTGCTCCCGCTCCGCGGCCAAGTCGGGTGGACCGACTCGGTCATCGGGCCCATCCAGGCGTGGATCGTCTGGTACTTCCTCTGCTCGATGGGCTTCACGCAGATCATCCGCAAGAGCCTGAACATCGACATCTCGCCGACGACGAGCTGATCGGGGACGCGGCTCAAGATCCAACGACGACCCGGTGGGCCGTTCTCGCTCACCGACGGGGCGCAAAGACAACCTCTTTTACTCGCCTTCCCGCAGGGAGAGTATGTTGTTGACCGTCTCTGGCCCGCCCGGGGCCGGCAAAAGTACGACCGTGAATGCGCTCGCGGACGCGTTCGGCCTCGAACACGTCAGCGGCGGGGACATCTTCCGCGAACTCGCCGACGAGCGCGGGATGTCTGCCGTCGAATTCAACAGACTCGCCGAAGAAGACGACCAGATCGACCGCGACCTGGACCGCCGGCTCCGGAACGTCGCCCTCGAACGCGACGACGTCCTCTTAGAATCCAGACTGGCCGGCTGGCTCGCCGGCGACGCCGCCGACCTCCGCCTGTGGCTGGACGCGCCGATCGGGGTGCGGGCCGAACGGATCGCCGAGCGCGAGGACAAGTCCGCCGAGACCGCGCTCGAAGAGACCCGCGCTCGCGAAGAGAGCGAGGCCCTCCGGTACCAGGAATACTACAACATCGACATTTCCGACCTCTCGATTTACGACGTGGTCCTGAACACCGCCCGCTGGAGCGAGGCGGACGTCCCGGACATCCTGACCGCCGCGGTCGAAGCGTACGATCCGGCGGCCGACGAGGGCAAGTACCCCGTCGAGGGCGTCAGCTACGACTTCTGAGATGGTGGGAGTCTCGTCGACACGGCACAGACTTCGGACGTCGACGCCCGGGGGCGGTGTCTGAGGATGCCGACACTCCGTGATTCGCCCGAGGAGCGGTCGGTCGACGACCTGCTATCGTTCGGCGTCGTCAACCTGGACAAGCCGCCGGGGCCGTCGGCCCACCAGGTGTCGGCGTGGGCGCGGGACCGGGCGGGCGTCGACCGCGCCGCCCACGCGGGGACGCTCGATCCGAAGGTGACTGGCTGTCTCCCGATCCTGCTCGGCGACGCGACCCGTCTCGCACAGGTCTTTCTCGAAGGCACGAAAGAGTACGTCGCGGTCTTGGAACTCCACGGGCCCGCACCCGCGGACCTCGACGCCGTGCTCGCGGAGTTCGAGGGCGAAATCTACCAGAAGCCCCCGCGAAAGAGCGCCGTCGCGCGTCGGCTCCGTACCCGAGAGATCCACGACCTCGAACTCCTGGAGGTCAGCGAGCGACAGGCCCTCCTGCGAATCCGTTGTGAGAGCGGGACGTACATCCGGAAGCTCTGTCACGACATCGGCCTCGCCGCGGGGACCGGCGCGCATATGGGTGACCTTCGACGGACCGCGACCGACCCGTTCGACGACAGGGACCTGGTCTCGACGGCGGACTTCACGGACGCGCTCGTCTTCGCCGAGGAGGGCGACGAAGGCCCGCTCCGCGAGGTCGTCGCGCCCGCGGAGCGGGCCTTACGACACCTGCCGCGACTCACCGTCGCGTTCTCCGCGGCCGAACAGGTCGCCGAGGGCGCACCGGTGTACGCCCCCGGCGTCGTCGACGCCGACGAAGGTGTCGCCGACGCCGACGAAGACGCCCTCGTCGCCTGTTTCACGCCCGACGACTCGGCCGTCTGTCTCGGTCGGCTGGTCGGCGATCCGACCGCGGAATCGGGCGAGGCCGTCGCGCTCGAACGCGTTCTCGTCTGACGACTGTGCGGGCGTCGGGCCCGACTGTCCGCCTCCGTGAGAACGAGTCACCCCCCGCACGAGGAAACGAAGGACTTAACGGTTCCACTCGCCTCCGATCGAATGCACAACGGGACCGTGGGGTAGTGGTATCCTCTGCCGATGGGGTCGGTAGGACCTGAGTTCGACTCTCAGCGGTCCCATTGTATTTTTCCACAACATCATCCGATAACAGCAGATATAGCTGTAAGAAACGGAGGTGTGTCCGCGTGACGGCGCTCGATTTCGCGGCACAACGTGAGGCGAACTCGGTGAGCAGTTCGCCGTCGCGTCTGACCGCTACGACGTCCGAGACAACATCCGCACGATCGGCCTCTACGTCGAAGAGAAGCGGAAGATGTCGAATCGACCGGTGAAAACCGGCCAAGACGAGTTCGCGACGGCGCGGTTGCCGCCGGGAGACGACGAGGAGGCGATCGTCGCGACCGGCGAAACCGCACAGGAACCACACGAAGTACTCGGGGGTACTCCGGACGCACCGGAGGCGACGGTGAAAGGCGCGTTCAGAGAACACGTCAAGGACGCTCACGCCGATCACGGAGGCAACGGCGAGCACTCGGTGGCGGAAGTGAAAAACGCCCGCGATGCGCTGCTGGAGGGCTCACGATGAGCACCCAGAACGCGCTGTCGGAGTTCGGTGGGGGTATCGAAGCAGACACTGAGGAGTGGCGTGATGCAGTCGTGTCAGACTCGAAGAGTGGCTACCTCGTCGACGTTGCGACGCAGAACCCGGTGAACGACGCCCAGCGGTTGAAATTCCTCTGTTGTCCGGCGTGCGGCGAGCAGTGGCTGCGCGAGTGGCGGGACGCGCTGAACGACCCGCTGGCACGGCATCTTGTCGAGGCACACGGACCGGCAGATTTCGGGCTCTCGGAGCGAGGTGAACACCGATGAGTCGATCGCAACGCGTGGTCGGGGCGGCACCGAACGTCGATCTTCGCGAAGCGAGCGACGAGACACCGTTCGAGCGCGACACCGACGCCCGGCGCGTGATCTCCTGCTACTGGTGCAACTGCGAGGAGTCGGCGACAATCCTGGCCGAACCGGGCCGGACGCGACGGTGGGAGCACGAGCGGTCGAATCCGTCGCACGTGGTGGAGTACTGGCGGGAAGACAGCGACACGAATCCGGAGATCTGAACGATAGCAACGACACAATCCGACGAGAGCGACGCTGAGGCACCGAGTGGGAAGATCATCACGTGTGCGGTTTACGGGAACATCCACCTGAACGACGCGCCGTGTAAACCGTGGTGGTGGGCCTGATGCCTGAGAGCCCTGCGAGGCGATCGGCGGGCGACTGCCGTACGGAGCGAGCGACTGCGGACTGTGCGACAGCGAGGAGGGCGAAGAAAATGTCTGAAAACGAAGATGCGAGACTCGGAGGAGCTACCGCTCAGTGTGTAGATAGCACCGAGTGGTCGTTTTATCAAAGGGAGGTGTGGGAAGGAGTTCCCGCTGCGGTGGTTGTGTCAGTGGCACACTCCCAGGTAAACAGTCGTTCTGACTGCTCATCAACCCACATTGTCACCCAGATACTCTGTTTGATAAATCAAGTGAATCACCGGCCAAGTCCAAATTCAGATGTAGGAGAATCTGGACAGCAACCACTGGTTACTGACGGTGGGAGAGTGAGTCTCGGAGACGGGGTAGATTGTCTGTCGGTCTCGATGGAGGAGCCTAACGAACTGGTGGCTTTTGAACCAGAAACCCGATCACTCGAGATATCCCTGATCTTCGAGCTCGTCATACGCAAATACGTATTCGACGAGGCAGCCGAAATAGGGATATTGGTTGACGTAGTTGGTTGTCCAGGACAACGGCTCAGTCTCTCCGAAGCCGTCCAGTACCGACACGATTTTTGGAGTGTGTTGGTCGATCACCCCGACAGCCTCGTCGATATCCAGCTCGTCGGTCGTATCCGAGTCTGTGTCGTGTGTGTCAGACTCCCATGCCGTTTGGACTTGGGCCAAGGAGTTGATCGAGCCGTGGTACTTGCAGTAATCCCGGACGATTGGTTCGATGGCTCCGAGAAGATCCGACTCATCGTCGAATCTGGTCTTCTCGACTGCGAGGTCACCGCTCGCTACGGCGTTCGTGAGATCGGACGTGACACGCTCGACTGTCACATCGTCTGGCCGGTCTAGCTCCGTGAACGATGTCTCGGTGCCGTTCGACAACCCGAGGCCGTCTCGGATCCTATCAGCGAGGTTGAATGGCACGCGTCAAACATACAAAGTCGCGTATTTTTGTTTTGGGGACTTCATTTCGGAACTGAGCGCCTCTCACCACTCCTATGGTACGAGAACTGTTGGAATCTGATCGCCGAGCCAGATGGCAGTCTTTCTGAGGAGTCCCTCGACGGCGGTTCAGCGGAGGTGTTGGTGTCTTGATTGAACTACCTGGAGACTGAGTCTCGCAGGCCGACGAACGGCTGCAGTCGCTCGTGTTCCTCACTGCGGTCGGGGCGACGACGCTCGGATTCGAGCGCGGCTGTCGCGTTCTCTTTCAATCAGTCCTCGAGCTTCGCGAGGGCAAACAGAAAATCGCTCTCGACGTACGTCCCGCGTCAGGCCTCTTCCTCGTCGCGTTCGGCGGCGACCTCGCGGGCCGCTTTCGAGCGCGCTTCGGCTTTGAGCTCGTCGACGTCTTTGCCCGCCAGGGCGTCGCCGACCGCCTCCTCGATCGCGGCGAGAGGGTCCTCGGCGACGGGGAACAACGCGACGTGCGAGGGGAGTTCGACGATGCGGTATTTCCGGCCGTGTTTCTCCCGGATCTCCTTGGGGAGGTAGATCGGGCCTCGCTTGTCGGCCTTCGACGTCACACACGCGGGTCGTCTCGTACAAACAAAACTATTCCCGTATTTCGACTACTTTCCCCGTATCGTCTCGCGGGCCGAATCTACCGGCTCGACCCGTCCTGCGAATCCGCGTCGTCGATCGTAGTGCAGAGACAGCGAGTATCGGCTCTGGTGAAATCCTCAGTCGCTGATCGTTTGTTGCGGTCGTGCTGAATACAGAGTTCGTATCGGTCATCGATCGGTTTGTCGCAACATCATAAATATAAGAAAGCTTATGATAACGGATGCCCTTTACTCTTCGATTATGCATTCACGAAAACGAGACAGTCACGCATCCGGGACGTCACGTGCTCCTATCAGTCGACGAAAGCTCCTCGCGGTAAGCGGTATCGTTGCGTTCAGTGGGCTCAGTGGATGTCTGGGTAGAGTGGCCTCGGCGGTAACGAATACGGGGGCATCGCCTGCGGCTGTGTTTGCGGGGGGTGGTGGAGGCCGTGCTGCGCTGACGGTGCCCCGAGTCGTTCGATTGACGCCGACGTTTTCCGCCGATCTGGGCGGAGTCTCTGGCGAGGTTGAACTGGAGGGATGGGTCACTGCCGCGTCTGTTATGACGTCAGACTACAACTCGTCGCGGAGTAACAAGCCTTCAACGCGGTCGGCCGACGATGACGCTGATGCCGATGGCGTGGACGACGGGACTGCTGCGGCACCGGCGAACTACAATAACACGCGGAGCAACCGGTCTACCGCTCGGCCGCCAGAAATCGTCGACGACGACCTCGAGGAGGACGACGAGACGTTCCGAGTCGTATCTCGGTTAGATAGCCGATTGAAAGAGGCGACTGCGGCGGCCTGGGCAGCGATATCGAAACGCAGCGCTCGAACAGGTCGAAATCCAAAACTGGATAAACAAGTATCTGCCGCGATGGGTGATATGGACACGGCGCTCGCGGAGCTTCGAGCGGCGTTGCAGCGGTGTTCCAGTGAGTCCTGTGTCGTGGCCCTGGGAAACGTTGCTGACAGAGAAGCCGACCTCGCACGAGCGAAAGGATACATCGAAAACGAGGAATGGGCTGCGTTTGGCCTCAGAGGTGGAGATGACAATGATATCCTCGTTGGGGATTACCTCCTCCCGCCAGCGACGTTCGACCCGGCGGGGGCGTACAGCGCAGGCGAACAGGCTGCACTCTATCGGTATCTCGACGGGGACGCGGTCGTTGCTGAGCGAGTCACGGTGTGTCTGCCTGATGCAGAGGTGCCCGGTGGAAACGGTAGTCTCAGAGCTGGCGTGACGCCGAAGCGAATCATAGATTACCTCACGGGCCACGGGGGAGGTACGGACCATTCGTGGGGCGGGCGTATCAATGCGGCTGCCGACGGAGGGGGTGATTGCGACGATGAAGACCCGGGGAATTACCCGGGGGCGGTCTGTGGATCTTCACCGCACTTTGTGGCCGAGGTCACAGGGCCAGTGACGAGTGGGGGGTCGCTTGAAGGGGTTCGAGCGAGTGACGGAACGCTGGTGGTGATGACTACAGGGCCTACGTCAGAGAGTGGTCCGTCGGTACTGGTCTGCCCGGCTGACGGTGAGGCATACGAACCCGCGAACTTACGGTCGTGGGGGGCTCGCTCAACGTCTCCGCCGACGCAGCTGACGCAACAGGGGCGGATTCAGGATGTGACCGTCGCACAGGTGCAGGTTCAGCCGCCGGGGTGCCCACACCCAGTCTCGGCACTGTTCTATGTTGGTCGTGGAGAGAGTGACGGACAGCTCATCTACTCGGGTGGGTGGGTCATCGACGACGCAGCGCTGTACGAGACAGCTTCGACGGTGTTGTCGATGGCCGGACCGACGCAGGTGGTTGGTATCGAGTGTTGCTTCGATTACTCGACCGACGCTGATGGGGATGGATTCGGTGACGTGGTGAAGCGGTCGGTGTCTGGTGAGCGTGCTTGGCGGGGGGCGCGGCTCGATACCGGCACTGTGGGTGAGTTGGTGGAGAAGGGCGTCCTCACGGACGGTGGAAAGCAGGGGAACGACCCCGTCGTACGAAAGAAACCGGGTCGAACGTCAGAAACAGATGGGGAGCCATTCATCACGCACCTTGCGCTGGATGCTCCCGTGCTCCACCTCGTGAATGCCGCGAACGCATCGAACGAGGTGAAGTTCAAAGCGGGAGCCGAGTTATCGAAGGCGGTGAACTGAGGGCGTTCAGCAGTTCTCTCGTTGCTCGGCCCTGTTCAGATAGATTCTACTGACCGGTTGAAACCCGCATCCATTGATACTTTGTTGAGGCCGTGCTGAACACATCTCCTGTATTCAGCACGCAGTTCCTATCTGGTGGTGAGGGTTTCAACAGTGCCTCTAAAACAGAATGCGCTGAGAACGAACCCAGTCAACACTCATCGGTTCGGTCACCGACCGGAGAGTAGAGCGCACCCACTAGCTGACACCACAGACATAAGATTCCGAACACACAACGCCCTAAAATGAATGGTGGATTACCATTTCCGCGACATCGTCCAGAACTCGAAAGAGCTCAAAACGTTCGACGACGGTGTGCTCGTCGGCCGCGGCTGGCAGGCGATGTGTAAGACCTGTTCGACGGTCCACGAGACGGATCACTCGGAGTTCGACGTGCCGATAACGACATTCGACAACGGAGAAAAGCACATTCCGATCGACGAGGAGGTCTTTCGATTCGTCGCAGAGATGCGTGCGTGGAATTGCTGTCACGAGGGAACGGAGCCGTACGATGGGTTTCCAGCGGCCCCAGATGCCCCCTACGGAATCGAATTGGGTTCGTCCCACAGAGAGTGAGAGAACTCTTCGCAGCGCCGAGGAAAGACGGCGCGGCGACCTCAACGACTTCCACCAGCGCGTATCTGCAGGGAATGAGCGGGCGTCGTTCGAGTTGATGCTGAAGAAGGTGACCCCGGCCAACTGTCACGTTCAGTACACCCTCGGGAGAATCGGCGGACATCTCACAGCCATCTACCGAGGGCTCACGCTGCACGCCCTCGGTTCAACTCGACTGCTCCATCGCTGTCGATGAAAACGTCCAGCTGATTGAACCATTCCTCGGACCGGAACTCCCTGGCGAATACGACATCGCCGTCCATTTGAACCGTGATTCGATACTGACCGCTCTTCCAGGGCATCTGACCGAGTTGAGCGGTCCCCTCGGTCGCTACCTCAACTGTGTTTGCCACGGCCAGTTTCTCCCGCTGGACAGCCCAGACCGTCACTGTATGAGTACCATCGTCTTGATTGACCACGAGCATCGTTATTGGATCTCCCGGCCCTCCGGTACAGCCCGCGAGAGGTAGTAGGCTCGCTACGGTGGCGAGGTACTGACGGCGTTTCATACTGTGGTGATGCGATGTCAAAATCAAAAACCCACGCTTCGGTCAAACCAGTCTACACCCACTCTAGCGACGCGTTGTGCTGGCTGATGTATCCGGGATCAATACGCTCGGCGACGCGAGGCACACGCTCGCTAGCCTGATCGAGGATCGTTCCGTTGAGAAGATCACTCTGAGTCTCGAACTCGGGGTTCACCCGCAGTCGGTAGTCCCGATCAAAAGTGAATAGCCCCCGATCGAAGGCTGCGTGGTGGGTCTTACTCAACGGCAGAACGTTCTCCAGATCAGCACGGTGATCCGGATAGTCACTCCACGGGAGGACGTGCGCCACGTCGATCAGGCCCGGATGATCGACGCCTGAAATCGGACAGGTGCGGTCGTACTGCGAGAGCACCGTCGCGCGAAACTCGGGATCGACGGCGCGGGTGTACGCAGTCGTCTCGTACGTCGCGGCCGTCAGCGCGTCGTCGATCTCCGGCGTCCAGTCCGAATCGGCCCAATCTGAGACGGCGTCGTCGACGAAGGCGCGACCCGCGTCAGTCAGCGCGTATTCGTCGCCTCGCTTCTCGATTAGCCCCATACTCTGGAGCCAGTTCACCCGCTGGCGGGCCATATCAGTCCGCTCGGGGTTCCAGCCCAACTCGGGATGCGTCTGCAACTGCTGCGCGGAGATCTCGGCGAGCGTCATCGGTCCTGCTGAGAGCGCATAGAGGAGGCTCCGCAGGCCGACGTTTCGGTCACACATAATCCGGAGCAGCGTCGCGGTATCGCCCTGCTGGACGTACTCGACGCCGGCGTCGCCGAGTTCCCAGTGGTCGATGGTCTCCCGGAGGAATCCGACCTGCTGGAGGTAGCTGACGCGCCGCATAATCGAGTCGCGGCTGGAGACGTTCGCGAAACTCCCGCGGTGCCAGCCGACGAGTTCGTCCGTCGTCGGCTGGTGTGCCTGGACGAAGTTCAAAATCGCATCGAGGGTGTCGACGTAGCGTGTCCCCCCGCCGAACATCGGGACGATGCTGCGGAGCCGATCCGTGGGCATACACGGGCCTGACAGCGGGGAGGGATGATTCTTTCTCTGAGACCGTTCTCGTCCGAGGGACGGTTCGCTGTCGATGCGGTAGTATTGGTCAAGCAGATCTAAAAGACGCTCCGAGTCTGTAGTAGGTCGTCGGAACTCTCGAAGGAAGCGGTGGGCGTGCTTTCATCTTCGTGAACAGCGTAGGTCGTCTATGGTGCAACGGAAAACGGTCGCCCTCGGTCTCGTGGCGCTTCTCGGAATCGGGGCCGCCAGTCGCAGATACCGCCAAGACCGGACGACGCCACGAGTCGAGTACGAAACAGTCTCCAGGATCGGCGACATCGAGATCCGTCGGTACCCTCCAACAGTCATCGTCGAGACCACTGCCCCCAGTGAGAACGCCGCCTTTCGGCGTCTATTCAGATACATCTCCGGTGAGAACAGAAGCGCGACAGAGGTGTCGATGACCGCCCCTGTCGAGAGCGACGCCGGCGAATCAGCCTCGATGACGGCCCCGGCCGACTCCGAATCTGTAGCGATGACCGCACCCGTGGAGTCAGAGACAACTGGCGAAGGTGTCCGGATGGCCTTCTACCTGCCGGGAGCGCACGATTACGACTCGGCACCTCGGCCGACTGCTGATTCGGTGCGTCTCGTCGAGCAGCCGGGTCGCACGCTCGCCGTCATCGGCTTCTCGTGGTGGGCCACCGACAGCCGTGTCGAACGGAAGACGCGGGAGTTGCGCTCGCAACTCGCCGCGGCCGACACGTCGTTTGAAATCGTCGGTGCACCGGTGCTGCTGCGTTACGAGGGGCCGTGGGTCCCGCCGTTCCTCCGGACCAACGAAGTCGCGGTTCCCGTCCGACGGACCAGTTCAGTCTGACCGACACGGAACCAGAGATCGACCTCGGTGCGTGTGCGACATCGACTAACAGCAGCATCGGGACACGTCGCCCGATGGCTCCGAACCGGAGACCGACGGAGTAGCTATTCGAGCCGTTCGACGACGAACGCGGCCGCGGCGGGAACGGCGCGCGCGTAGAGCTCGACCCAGGCGAAGTCGCCTTCGACGCGTGGGGGGTCGGCGTAGTGGTCCTCGATGAGCTCGGTGACGTACTCGAAGGTCCCGAGGGTCGGTCGAACGATCTGTGCGGCCATTCGCGGATGTTCGCCCTCCCCGATGGCGGTGATCGCTTCCCGCGCCCGGTCCGCGGTTCCCGAGACGGACGCGGCCGTCAGTTCACCCTGATATGCGCCGTCACGGATTCCGTGTATCGTCGCTCGGAGCGCTTCGATGCCAGCCAGGATCTGCCCAGCGTCGATGACGGCGGCCGCGAACTGGCCGTCGTCTCGATGCTCCCGCGCCTCCTCGGTCTTCGCCTCGACGTATCCGCTGGCCCGTCTGAACAACCACCGGCCCGCCGTTCCCTCGAGGTCGGCGCGGAACGGTGGTTCCTCGCGGTCGAGGAAGTCGCTAACGGCCGAGCGTGTGCGAGAAGCCGCGTATTCGAGGCGTCTCGACGCGTCGATCAGCGCTGTCCACTGCGGGGCCGTCTCGGAGCGCTCGCTCAGGTACGCGTCCCGCAGTCGACGGGCGTCGGCGAGCGTCGCACGGGCGAGTTCGACGCGGCCGACGGCGTCCCCGGCTTGGAACGGACGGGCGACCGGATCGGACGGATACGCCGGGGCAGGGCGGACGCGTCGGCGACAGTCCCCCAGCAGGCCTTCTATCGGTGCGTGCGCGAGCACCGCCTCCAACGACGACGACGCGCGGTACTCGTGGCCGGCGGCGAACGACCCGAGCTCGTCGCGCACTCCTTGCCGCCGTTCAATGACCGCCCCCGCGTCGCCGTCGCCCGTCGCGGCGCGGTACGTTCCCAGAACGCACGCGGCCTCCTTCCGCCGCTCGCGCCATACCGAGAGTTCCTCGGTCGGCCAGGACTCGCCCGGTTCGTCGTCGAGACGGTCCGCGGCAGATTCGCGATTCGATCGGACCTCCTCGGCGACGGCCCCGTTCGGCACGGACGGCTCGGACGGGACCGCCGCGAGCAACTCACGGGACCGCTCGCGGTGCGCGTTCACCGGGTCCGTGGGAACTGCGATCGGGAACGGGGATTCGGGCCACGCGAGCGACCCGATATCGTCAGTCGACAGCGACACGTCCGCGTCGTCTGACTGGTCGTTTCCGAACGGCAGGGCCGCACACCCGGCCAGTCCGGAGACGCCGACGGCTCCGAGTCCGGCGAGCACGTCGCGACGCGACCTCATTCGCCGCCACCCCCGCCAGCGGGCGTCACCGTCGCGTTAAAGTACTCCCCGCGGGGAGAGGGCCGGCAGGAACTCGACATCCCGCGACCCATCCCCGAGGACTGCTCGGCGGCGACGGGCAGCCGAATCGCGAATCCGACGGTGTGGGTTTCCTCGACGCTACATTCGACGTCGGCAGGGCGGTGCGTTCGGCAGAAGTCGGCGTGCGGGTGGAGGTCGTCGCGTTTCAGCTCGTCCCACTCGACGGTCGCCGATCGGAGGCGGATCTCGTAACAGGCCTCGACGGGCATCGAGAGGAGGTACACCGACGACGAGTCGAAGTCCGTCTCCGTGACGAACGAACGGAGTCCCTCGGCCTCTTGCACGTCGCCGAAGGTGAGTTCGGCGAGACCCCCCTCGGCGACGACGACGCTTCGACCGTGACGGGCGTACCGACCGCGCCCCTCGTCGCTGGGCGTCGGCAACTCCGCTCCTTGGGCGAACAAGACGGCTCCGTCCTCGTTGCGGACGCGGCGCGCTTCGTAGTCCTCGATCCTGTTCCGATCGCTCCGGCGGTCGATCATCGGGAGGTCAGCCTCGCTGGAGCACCCGGCGAGTGCGGCGATCCCGGATGCGGCCGTGAGGAGGGCTCGGCGGCGGGTCAGGGAGGGCATCACCGCCCACATCGGGGAGCGGTGTGAAACGTTTTCTGGAACTGCCGGTCCTGTAACCACGCCGAGGAGGACGCAGATTCGTTCTCGATTCGGCGAACAGGTAACTCGGCTTCGCCAGTGGGTTCATCGTGCGAGCGAGGATTCGAGTGGTAACTGTTACCTAGAGGCGGGTCGACAGGGACGGTATGAGTGTTTCAGCCGCGGTCGGCGAGGGGAGCGCGGACGGCTGTACGCTGTGCGGAGACTCGAACGCACCGGAAACCCGCCAGGGGAAACGGCTCTGCCGCCCGTGCGTGCGAAAGCTCAGCAGTTCGGAGTTGCTCGGAGCGGTGTCGTCCGACGACGACCGAGCGCCACCGGACGCCGACGCCGTTCCCGATCTCGGCGCACGGGACGGGGTGGAGCACATTGAGGAGAATCGGTACCTCGTCGTGATCTGAACGCGTCGGGTCAGAACGCCGGGGGAGAGACACGTATCAGCCGAGGCCCGATGCCCCGATTAGCAGACCGTCGGGTCGCGCCACCCGGCTACACGCCCTCGAAACCGTCTTTGAACGAGTTGTATCCGGACGGCCCGCGCTCGGCGACGCGCCGGAGGGGGTCGACGCTGCCCGTCCGGTGGCGCTCCGCCCAGAGGATCAGCTCCTCTTCGAGCGAGTCGACGAGGTCCGGACGGTCCGCCGCCAGGTCGTTCTGTTCCCAGGGATCGTCGTTCATCTCGTAGAGCTGATACTCGGGAAGGACGCCGTCCCACATCCCGGGGTGGTACGTCCGGACGAGCTTCCAGTCGGGCGTCCGGATCGCTCGCTGGGCGGTGTAGAGACCGTGATCGAACACGATGGCGTCGCGCCCCGCCGCGTCCGACGATTCGACGATCGGGCGCAGCGACGCGCCCTGCCAACGCGCCGGCGGCGACTCGCCGAGGTAGTCCGCGATTGTCGGCGCGAAGTCGACGTTCGTGATCAGGTGCTCGCGAGTCCCTTGTTCGATCGGCGTGTCGGCCGGCGGCTTGACGATCATCGGGACGCGCTGGGTGCCGTCGTGGGTGCTCCAGTGCTCGCGGTAGAGGCCGTGCTCGCCGAACTCCTCGCCGTGATCGCCCGAGAGGATGATCAGCGTCTCGTCGTACTGGCCGGTGGATTTGAGATATTCGATGAGTCGGCCGACGTGGTGGTCAGTGTAGCGGATCTCGGCGTCGTACGCGGAGATCATCTCGTTGAGATCACCGCGCGTCTCGATACCCTCCTGGGACGCGCCGCGGAGCGTGTCCCACTCGCGGTGTTCCGCGAGTTGCTCCTCGGTCGGGTGCGGCGGCAGCGGGGTGTCGCGGAACCGCTCGATCTCGTCCTCGGAGCGGTTGTACGGCGCGTGCGGGTCCCAGTACTGGGCGTACAGGAAGAACGAGTCGCCGTCGACGGATTCGAGTTCCTCGATCGCGGTGTCGGTGACCGTCTCGGCCCGCGGCGTCTGAAACGAGACGTGGCCCCACTCGACGGTCATCTCCTCGTCGGGCTCCTGGGGCTGTCTGAACGTGTGCCAGACGTGGTAGAACCACGGCGCGGGGTGCCGCGGGAACGACGAGACGCCGATGGTCGGGATTCTGTTCTGGAAGAACAGTTCCGGCAGCGTCCACCAGGGTCGCCCCGGTTGATTCTCGGTCCACGATCCGGCCCAGTCGGTGCGGTTCTCGGGGCGGTCGATCCGCTGAGACTGCTGACCGTGAGTCTCGACGCCGTTGGCGATCCCGAACCGACCGGAGGTCAGGGCCGCCCGCGACGGCATACACGGGGAGTTCGCGACGTACCCGCGCTCGAACGCGACGGCGTCGTCGAGGAGTTCGTCGATGTTCGGGGTGGTCGGCCCCGCGTAGCCGTAGCCGCCGACGTGGTCCGCCCGGAGTGAGTCGATGTCGATGAAGAGGACTCGCATACCGCCAGCTACCACTCCCGCGATCCGGATAGGTTTTCGGGAGGGTGCCGGCGACCAGGGACGGTCTCCGAGAGCCCGTCGGCGACCCGGGTGTCGCCTGCGGGTGTCGACGTCGATCCACAGGCGACAGTATAATACCGGGTCGGGGTCGCTGTAGCCATATGGAGCGATTCGACGTAGCCATCGTCGGCGGCGGCCCCGCGGGGTCGTCCGCCGGACACGCCGCCGCGTCGGCCGGCGCGTCGGCGGTCGTCCTCGAAAAGGGCGTCCCGCGGGCTGATCGGCCGGATCGACTGGGCCCGGATTCGACGGACGCCGCGGGAATCCTCGACTACTGGGTGGACATTATGGGGATCCACCCCGACGAGATGCCCGAGGACGTCGTGCTCGGCGAGTTGGACAGGGCGGAGTTCATCGGCCCGACGGAGTCGCTAACGATGCGCTCGACGGGCATCGAATCGTCGTACGACGAGTTCGGCTTCTGTATGCAGCGGGCTCGCTTCGACGACTTCCTGCGCGACCGGGCCGAAGAGGCGGGGGCGGCCTACCGCGTCGGCACGTCGGTCCGCGGCGTCGAGACGGACCTGGCGGCGACGGACGGACCGCGGCATCGACTCGAACTCGCGGACGGCGAAACCGTCGGTACCGACTTCCTGATCCTGGCGGACGGTCCGCAACGGCAGGTCACGTCCGGCGTCCTCGACGACTACCTCCCCTTCGACGTCACCGAACGCCTCTCGACGCGGGAGACGAACCACATCGCCTACCAGGAACACCGTCGCCTGCCCGAGGAGGTCTTCGAGGAGGTCGCCGGCGCGATCAAGTTCTGGTGGGGACATATGCCCGGTCACACCGCCTATCCGTGGATCTTCCCGAACGACGACAACGTGGCCCGGATCGGGCTGACGATGCCCATCGGGATGGACATCGACGACGTCGAGAACCGGGACGCATACCCGCTTCTCCGCCCCGACGACGAACGGATCCCGCAGGGGAAGGAGTACATTCGACGGCTGCTGGAGATGGAGTACGGCGACGAGTACGACATCGAGGCGGACTTCCCGCTGGTCGAGGAGCGCGGGAAGTCCGGCGGGACCGAGACGTACGCCATCTCGTCGACGCGGCCGATCGATTCCCCCACCGCCGCGGGCATCGCCGTCGTGGGCGGCGCGATGGGCGCGACGTCGGCGTTCCACGAGGGCGGCGACCACACGGCCGTTCGGACGGGCGCGATCGCGGGCGAACTGGCCGCGTCCGGTGACCTCTCGCCGTACAACGACCGCTGGAAGGACGCCATCGGCGACGAGGTGCTCAGAAACGTCGCGATGGCGGACGTCGTCCACGACTACGACCCCGACGACTGGGACTGGGCGTTCTCGACCGCCCGGAAACTGATGGAGAACAGCGACGGGTACGGCCTGTTCGACACGAGCAACGTCCGGGCGGGCTTCGGTGCCGCCCGCCTCGTCACCAGTTACAAGCGCACGAAGTTCTCGTTCCGAAACGGCAAGTACGTACAATTCACCGAATCCGAGTACACGCTGTAGTCGCTCTCGGTGGCGAGTCGGAACGGCCTTGGGCGTCGGTCTCGTTAGTCCGACTGCGCACCCTTAGTCCCCGCCCGAGTTCTCCCGTCACGGGAGCGATGAATCGGCGGCGAACCCGGGTGTGCGACATCCGCGGACTGTCCGCGCCCGAAAGACGGACCGCCCGACACGAGGGTTTCCCGGCCGACGCGGCACGCAGCCAGGGATGAGGCCGGCCGTTAGTGTTCCGGGCGTACATCGACCTTTTACGCTGCGCGAGCGACTGCGTCGCTCGCTCGGTAAAAGCTCGACCAAAAGCACTCCTCGCTCCAGCGCGCCTTTCGGCGCTTAGTCGCTCGTCGGCCTCGCGCTCACGTCCGTTCGCGCGAGTGAATCGGCGACCTACCGGGTCCTTCGGACCACTCGGTCGCCGAACGCTCGTTGATTCTACTTCCACCAAGCCTACTAGTAGATGTTCGCCCGTTAGTGTTCCGGGCGTATATTTCGAATATACTATTAGAATTATCTGCAAATAATACAGATTACTTCAGCCAGAGTCTATCGTCGAATGAGATTTACCCGTAGTAGCCGCTCTTTCTCGCCGTATCGTGGAAACTGCCGATGACGACCAGCTTGGAATGAAGTCTGCCGGGAGTACTCTATGCCAGTAGACCTATCGCCAGGATATCCACATTGCGGTACTTCAGAAGGCCGACCAACTGTCGCTTACTCCGAACTCTGCCCACTTGCTGTAGTCTTATTACGAAATCACGATTGAATCATAACACAACAATCATTTCTGCGCGGTATCCATTCTCAGTATGGCTGTTCGATTCTGGCGTTCTTCTGATCTACCACCGGCGAGCGTGCTGAAGTATTATTTCTACAAATCGACCAAAGCCGTCGAGTTTTATCGCCCAATTATGTATCTCTTTTTTCTCGCACAGGGACTCAATTTCACGCAAATCGCCGTCCTCGAAGCGATATACAATCTGACGACGCTGCTTGGTGAGATTCCGACGGGCTACATCGGTGACCGTGTGGGCCGGCGCAACAGCCTCCTGACCGGAACGGTACTCATTTCGCTCACACTGCTTGGCATCGGACTTTCCAGTTCGTTCTGGGCGCTCGCAGGGCTGTACGTCTGCTGGTCGATGGGCTACAACTTCCGGTCGGGAAGCGAGGATGCCTGGTTGTACGATACGCTCACTGACGACCTCTCCGAAGACCAGTTTGCGCACGTCCGGGGACGCGGCGAATCCGTCGCCCTGGCAATCGGCGCTGGGGCAGCAATAATCGGGGGCTATCTTGGCAGCATTGACCTGTCGTATCCGTGGTTCGTCGCTTCGGGAGTGACAGCAATCGGCGTGTTCGTTCTCCTGACGATAGACGAGCCCGCGACCTACGAACGAACCGACACCACGGCGTTGAGCTTTCGTCGCACACTCTCGATTATTCGGCGAACGATCTCAGAGCGCAACATACGGGCGTTCGTGCTGTATTACTACGTCCTCTACGCAGCAGTGACATACCTCGTTTTCGTGTTTCTTCAACCGATCTTCGAGACAATCGTCATCGACTTCGGTGTCTCTCAGTCACAGGTGAGATCACTGCTCGGGTGGTTCTACGCGGCCTACAGTCTCTTTGGCGCCGGTCTAAGCTACTATACCGGAGCGATTCGTGACCGTCTGGGACTTCGGACGTGGTTTCTGTGGCTGCCCTTCGTCGTCGGCGGTGCATTGGTGGGAATGTATTTTGTTCCGGTGCTCGCGCTTCCGACGTTCCTGCTGATCCGCGGGCTCTCCGACGTGACACGGTCGTTTGCTGGCCAGTATATCAACGACCACATCAAGACGATGGGACGTGCGACCGTACTCAGTGCCATGGCGATGGTTAGCGGACTCGCTGTCGTTCCGTTCCAGCTTGGGAGTGGTGTCATCTCCGACGTCGTCTCCCCATTGTTCGCGCTTGCTGTGGCCGGTGTCGTCCTCATTGTCAGCTCGACCGGCATCTTACTCTGGGAGGCACCCATCGAGCGATAACTACCATTGCTGTCAACTCTCAGAGAAACCATACTTGGAACTCTTGTACGAGCACCCCGAACAGCACTCAATGCGAACGAGTTTCAATATCCCGGATGCGGTCGTCGAAGAGTTCGATCAGGTCTGGCAAGATGAGGGACTAGAGAATAGATCACGAGCGGTTCGTGAGGCGATGCAAGAGTATATCGAGTCGCATTCCCGACTCGAAGACCTCAGCGAGGACGTTATCGCCCTCGTCGCTTTCGACTACCGCCATCACGAGGTAATCGAGGAACTCCACAGTGTCCAACACGACTATCAGGACGTGATTCTCAACACGAGTCACACGCACCAAGGAGAGTGGTGTCTTGAGTCCTTGTTCTGTCAAGGAACCGGTGAACGCGTTCGGGAATTAACCTACCGCCTTCGTGACTTCGACGGCGTAAACCGAGTCAAAATTATGGTGATTCGAGATAACTGAGCGCGGGATATGCCCGTGAATTCGCTCGTTCAGTCTGCTTCCGTTGCCGTGTTTCCGACCGATTCGGACGGCGTGTTCAAATAGAGATAGATCAACACGAGAATCAAGACGACTTGAACTGCCTTGTCAACGTAGTCGATCATTCCGTATTCTGACTTGGCCGCGATCCAGAGGGGGAATTGCACGGCAGTATACGGACTCCCAACGAGGTAGAGCAGGCGACGCCGGTAGCTAAGCAAAAACAGCACAAGAGCACCGGCGTAGCCAACGCCTGCAAGTGCCACTGGTGCCCGCCCTTCGACGATACCAGCATATATATGGAGGGCGCCAGTGACGACGACTAACGCGATTGCAATCCACTGGATTTGAGTGATCGACCCGAGCTGGCTTGCCGATTTGTTTTGTGCGTTCATCACAATACTACTTCGTTGGCGCTTTTAGATAAGGACTGTTATTATCCAACTCCGGACTCCATCATATGTCGCTTGATAACTCAATTCGCACATGTGTGGTGAGCGGCTGGTTCAGCAGTTTCGACGTGAAACAAACAGAGCTGTAATGCTGACTATACGCTCTATATTCAGCACGCCTTTCGTGTCATCTGCTGGTGATGTTCAGCAGAGCCCCTCGCATTATGTCGTTTTCACTTTCGCCAGGCCTACTAGTAGAAACTCGCCCGGTAGTGTTCCGGGCGCACACCTCGAAATTCCCCGAAGCGATGGCTATCTGACCTCTCAGGTGTCACGAAGTCGCTGGAATAGAACCCAGATGTACTCACGCATCGCTAAGCACAGCAATTACGACACTGCTGCTCCGCGACGAAGAAGTGTGCCAGCCGGTCGACTAGTACACTACGGATACAGTTGTGTTCGTAGACCAAGGAGTGCCGCTACGAGAACCGATAGTACCCCGACGCCGACACCGAATCCGGGAGTGCTGCCGGAACTGGACGCCTGTCGAAGGACGAGGGTGACCTCCGATCCACTCCGCGAGCGGTTCTCGACGGTGTAGGTGTCGCTGATTTCGAGCGTGGGACGACCCGCAATCTCGATCTGGGTTGTGTTTCCGACTTTGAGCCGTCCGTCCGCGGTGGTCTCACCGCGGCGGGTCACCCCATCGCTCCCGACGTTGACCGCGATATCGCTGACCGGGGCGCCGGAGGTGTTGACCACGGTAACGGTTATGGGATTCGCATTAGGAACGGTAACGCGTCCGATAGAGCGGTTTTCTGGCACGGTGACGTTCTCGAGACCCGCTGCGTCTGGGACGCCGTCGCGGGGACTGCCAGTCTGGACGACGCCAAGCACGTAGGTGTTGCTCGGGAGGTCGGGTTCCTCTCGCCAAGACGTGAACGCGAACCCGCCGGTCGCGTTCAGCGGCTCCCGCGTGTAGTTCCCGTCGGGACCGACGAGCACCGCCGACGCGTTCGTTACAGGAGTGCCGTCGTCGCGGACAAGACGGCCAATGACGGCCGGCCGGAGAACAGTCAGGTTGAGCCTATACGTCTTCGAAAGGTGTGTGCTCCCTTCTTGGTCGTACCTGAAGTCCATCTCGAGGGGGTGAGAAGTCTCCGGGGCGGCAGACGCTGACGCGTTGACGGTGAAAGTCAGATTCCGTGTCTCCTCAGGGGCCAACGAATCGAGACGGGCCGTGTCGTTGCTGGCGCTGAACGGATCATCGATGAACAGTTTGGCAGCCACGTTCCGGGCCGGCTCGTTGCCGTGGTTCGTCACGCTAATCGTGACATCTCGCTCGGCTCCTTGCGTGATCGCCCCTCCCTCGATAATCGAGACGGAGAAACGGTCGCGATTCGATTGCTGTACCGTATCAGACGCATTCGTCAGTGCCGGGATCGTTCCGCCTCCCTCAATAGCGATGCCGCTCTCGGCGGCTGCTCCGGTCGCCCCACTACCTGCTCCGATTCCGGTGAGCGAACTCAGAACGACGAGCAAAGCGACCCCGAGTGCGCGACGCCGCGTCGTCATTATCTCCGAACCCTCTCGCCTTTCACCACGTGATGACGGACAGAGGATAGAATCCATTGCTCGGTGGTCAAGAGTAAACCTGTTATTAGTTGCGAAAGATGTTATCTCACCCATTTTCAGGGGCCTGTTTGATGCGGTTGATTGGCTGCTCGTGAAGCGAACCTTCGAGTAATCGCACAGGGTTGCAGCAGGCGAGAGAATTCTCTCCGAAAGGAGAGATGTCGACTCGGCATAGACTTCTGCGAAATGCCGGGGCCGTTCCTCTCGGCCGACATTTCCAACCGAACCTACCACTCGACTCGACGGATCGACCGCCTCAGACGCAGATCAGCTTAACGGCTACTTCACCGCCACTGATACCGGATTTTAGTCCCACCGAGCCTACTAGTAGAGCGTCGCTCGGTAGTGTTCCGGGCGACGCAGTACTTCGTACACAGGGTCGTGTCTACTGGCACCGAGAGGTGAGTGCGTTACTGGGTTGGTGACATTTGACTCGCGACCGCCTCCGCTTCGACGGGCGCGTCGATCGTAATCTCTTGTTTGATGGTCGGCATCTCACCGCCTCTAGAGGCGCCGCGAGAATATAACGATTAAGTATGATGATAACGTGACGGTTGGGCCGATCGACCGATTAGAGCCGGTCGAGGCGGCACTGTCGACTGAGACTGGGACGGGTATCGATATGCCCACAGAGCAGGTCGAGAAGGCCAACGGCCTCGCAGCGGACAAGGGCTTCCACAACCTCACGTTCCGCGAAGGCTATATCGAGGATCTCCCGTTCGGTGACGCCTCCTTCGATGCGGTCATCTCGAACGGCGTAATCAATCTCTCCGCCGAGAAGGGGCAGGTCTTCGAGGAGGCCGAGCGGGTACTCAAACCGGGCGGACGGCTGCCCCTCTGTGACATCGTCAGCGAAAAGCAGCTGCCGGCGAGCATCAAGACCGACGCGGACCTCTGGGCCGCCTGTATCGGCGGTGCCGAACAGGTCGACAGCTACGTGTCGCACGTCGAAAGCGCTGGCTTCGATCTCGTGGACATCGACGAAAACACCGAATACGAGTTCACCTCCGAACGAGCGGCCAACGCGTGTCAGAAGTACGGAATCAAAAGTATCACTCTGAGTGCCGCCAAGCGGTAGTCCTCACTACTGGACAGCAATTTTTGCTGTCTCAGTTTTGCGGACGATTCTCAGTGAACCGTTTCGATTCGCCACGTACTCCGGCGATCGGCCACAGCGTGGCTCCGACCGCGATCGTTGCAGACGGGCGTCGGCGATCGACGCGGACCACAGCCACACGAGCGCGTCGCTGTCACCACCGACAATAGTTGCCACTACGTACGACCCGCTGTAGCGGAACTCATCGACGGAAGACGTAGCGTCGGTGGGGCTCTCGCGCGTGAAAACGAGGAGCCCGAGTGTCACGAGTGGCGGAGTATCTGCCCACTGTCGGTCGCTTGATGGAGTGGCGTCCCGTTCTACGATTCGATGAGCGAAGCAGATCACACCGAACGGTTCGCGGTATCGGCTGCAAGCGAGAGCGAGACGAAGACGGTGGTCGAAGCGCGCGACTTCGAATTCGTCGTCGACGAACCCGCCCAGTTGGGCGGGACAAACGACGGCCCCAATCCCGTCGAATACCTCATCGGCGCGTGGGCCGGCTGTCTCAACGTCGTGGTGCACACCGTCGCCGAAGAGCACGGGATCGACCTCGACGACGTCGAAATCGAAATCGCGGGCGACCTCGATCCGCGGAGGTTCCTCGGTGTCACCGAGGAGGGCAGGGCCGGCTACCAGGCTATCGACGTGCGTATCACCGTCGAGTCTGACGCCGACCCGGAGCGCCTCGACGCGGTCGCCGACGAGGTAGAAGCGCGCTGTCCCGTGGGTGACAACATCGAGAACCCGACGCCGACGGACGTGACCATCGACAGGGCCTGATCGATCGAGGAGCGCGAAGCTGTCCCGGGCGGGCGGGATCCCGGTGGCGTGGTCACGGAAGGAGCGTACCTGAGCTATACGATCCCTTGAGCGTCGGGTGCGAGTCTTTTCGATGCACGCTCGGCGTGTGTCGGATCACTCGGTTCCCGGCACCAGGGTAGCCGTCTTTTTGAAGTGATTCGTTGTCCCCCCTGTGACGGCCGCTATCGCTGGGTAGCAGTCAGTGCGGGGGACCCAGTGGCGTTGTGGATCGAGTAGGATCCGGACCGCGCCCCAGTTATTAGATTAGTCTAAATCTAGATTTAGAATAGTAGTATTATTATGTTTGCATCGACTATCATCGGACGACAATGGCCGATCAGACTCGAACGAGGAGGCCGACGCTCTCTCGGAGGGACGCGCTTCTCGCCGGATCAGGACTCGTTTCGACCGGGCTCGCCGGCTGTCTCGGCGGCGCAGCCAGTCGATCCGGCTCGAATCCGACGCGATCCGCAGACGGGACCGACGACGGCCCCGTCGCGGTCGCGTCGTTCTTCAGCTTCTACGATTTCGCCCGAAAAGTCGCGGACGGCACGCCCGTCACGGTGCGCAATCTGGTCCCGACTGGGCTCCACGGTCACGGGTGGGAACCGAACGCGGGAATCACCAGGGACATCATCGAAGCCGACGCGTTCATCCACGTCGGGCAGGACTTCCAGCCGTGGGCCGACAGAGCGATTCAGACGCTCAGAGACGATAACGTCGAGACGCAACTCATCAACGTCCGCGAGGGCGTCGAGTTGGTCGATCTCGCTGCCAGTCTGGACCCCGAGGAGGAGGGCGTCGGCGACGGCCGGGGGAAGGACCCCCACTTCTGGCTCGATCCCGACCGCGCGAAGCAGTCGGTCGACAACATCACCGAGGGCTTCGTCGAACTCGCGCCGGACCACGAGTCGGTGTTCCGGGAGAACGCCGCGACCTACAAAAGCGAGGTGCTCGACCGGATCGATCGGGAGTATCGGTCCATCTTCGAGGCCGCCGACCGCGACGTCGTCCAGTTGGCGGCGCACAACGCGTTCCAGTACCTCGGCGTGAAGTACGGCATCGAGATGCGGCCGCTGGTCGTGAACCTCGCTGCCAGCGGCGACGTCAAGCCCTCCGACATCACCGAGGCGAAGCGCGTCATCGACGAGAACGAGATCAGATACATCGGTGCCGCCGTCTTCGAGACGCGGAAGCCGGCCCGCCAGCTCCTCGCAGAGACGGCCGTCGAGGCGTACTTCCCGGTGACTCCCTACGCCGGCGTCCGGACGGACTGGGTCGAAATGGGATGGGGATACGAGGAGATCGCGTACAACATCAATATGCCGACCTTCGAGGTCGTCCTCGGGAACAAACGGCCCGATGAGGCCGGCTACGACGGCTGGAGCGACGAGTGGAGGAACTTCGAATGAGTCCCACGAGCGGGGATCGAGCGAGAACTCCGGACGACGAACCCATCATCGAACTAACCGGCGTCGACTTCGGATACACCGCGACCCCGGTCGTCGAGGACATCTCGCTCCGAGTCGACGCCGGCGAGTACGTCGCCATCGTCGGGCCGAACGGATCCGGCAAGTCGACGCTGATGAAGCTTATGCTGGGCCTGCTGCGCCCCGACGACGGCGCAGCCCGACTGTTCGGGGAGCCGTCTCACGAGTTCGACGACGGCTCTCGTCTCGGCTACGTCGCCCAGCACGCCAGCGCTTCCAAAGAGATGCCGATTACCGTCCGCGAGGTCGTGAAGATGGGACGGTTCCCGCACGTCGGCTTCGGTCGGCTCTCGGGCCGGGACTGGGAGATTGTCGATCGAGCGCTCGAGACAGTCGGGATGAGCGCGTTCGCGAACCGTCGGGTGACACACCTCTCCGGCGGCCAGCGCCAGCGCGCCTTCATCGCGCGAGCGCTCGCGAGCGAGGCCGACTTGCTCGTCCTCGACGAACCGACCGTCGGGGTCGACGTCGAGTCGGTCGGGGCGTTCTACGACCTGCTCGAATCACTCAATCGGGACGGCATCACGATCCTCCTCATCGAGCACGACCTGAGCGCCGTCACCGACCACGCCGAGCGGGTCGTCTGTCTCAACCGCGAGATCTACTTCGACGGGTCGACCGAGGCGTTCGTGGAGAGCGACGCCCTCGGCCGCGCGTTCGGAACGGCGGCGACGCTGGTAGGTGATGGCGTATGAGTGGTTCTCTCACCGTCGTGGTGCAGACGGGTGCCGTGGATGCCGTCTTGGCACCACTCTACTGGTTCCTCTCGTACTGGTCGGATGTTATGTTCTGGCTCGCCAGGGGGACCGGCCTCGAACTCCTGGAGTACCAGTTCATGCACCGGGCCATTCTGGTCGGGCTCTGCATCGGGGTGATGGCCCCCCTCATCGGGACGTTCCTCGTCCATCGACAGCTCGCGCTCATCGGCGACGCGCTGGCCCACACCGCGTTCGCCGGGGTCGCCGTCGGGTTGTTCGTCAACGCCGTGTTCGACCTCGGCGTCTCGCCGTACCTGACGGCGGTCGTGGTTGCGATGATCGCGGCCTTGCTCATCGAACTCATCTCGGAGGTGACCGACGCCTACAACGACGTCTCGATGGCGATCGTCCTCTCGACGGGGTTCGCACTCGGCACGGTGCTCATCAGCGTCAACGCCGGGGGGCTCGCCGTCGGTGTCAACCAGTACCTGTTCGGGAACCTCGCGACCGTCTCCGCGGAGAACGCGGTGCTGCTCCTCGTTCTCTTCGGGGTGATCGTCGCGACGGTCGCGCTCACGCGGAATCAGTTGCTTTACGTGACGTTCGACGAGACCGCCGCGGCGGTCTCCGGCATCCGGGTCTCGTGGTACAATCGCGTGATGGTGATGCTGACGGCACTCGTCGTCGTCGGCGCGATGCAGATTATGGGGGTCATTCTCGTCGCCGCGATGCTCGTCGTGCCCGTGGCCGGCGCGGCGCAGGTCTCCCGGAGTTTCACCGAATCGCTGTTGGTCTCGGTGGTCCTGGCCGAACTCTCCGTCCTCCTCGGCATCGGATTCGCCTATTACGGCGAGGCGACGGCGGGGGGCGTCATCGTCCTCGTCGCGGTCGCCGTCTACGTCCTGACCGTCGCGGTCGGAAAGGTGCAGTCGCGGGGGAGCGACGGCGCAGCGGACGTCGGGAGCATCGACCCCGCCGCCGACGAATCGTCCGCAGACTGATCTCGACTCTCGGACGGCGCGATTTCGACCCGAGTGTATCGAACTCGACTCGACTGAAATCGTCGAATCGGCCTGCAAGAAAGGCAGACGCTGTGGCCGGGGAAGAACTGTGTCGTTCGTCCCGGTTCGACACCCCGTCGAGCGCGAACCTGCGTCCGTTACGGGAACGCGGCTATTCGTAGAGGCGTTCGAGCGCCGCGACCGCCCCGGACTTCGTCTTCAGGTATCGGCGGCCGCCCTCCGGGGTCCGAACCGCGTACTCGTAGGTGTCGCTGTCCGGGCGGTACCAGTACCGATCGAACCGATCGAGCGGGTCGGCCGAGTGGGAACCGTCGGCTGCGACGTCGCCGTCGGAAGCGACGTCGCCGTCGGCAGCGACGTCGTCCGGATCCGTCGCGTCGGCGGCTTCCGCGGGGCACCCGACTCTCGCGGGGTCGCCGGCTTCCGCCCCGTCCTCGGATGCTTCGACCGCGTCGCCGACGCCTACGAAAATCTCGCTGTCGAAATCGTAGTTCGCGCCCGGAGCGGACCGGGCCCCGTCGGTCCGTGCGGCCTTCCGCGCCTCGTCCATCAGGACGGCCTGGGCTTCGATGACCGGTTCCCCGTCGGTGGGGTGTCGCTGCTGGTAACTGCCGTCCGGATTCATCACCCAGCGCTTCCGGTTGTCGGCGAGCAGGAGGTCCAGGTTGAACTTCAGCCGCCGCCGGACGGCGGGATCCTCGACCGGCGTCACCGCCTCGACGCGGTGGTCGAGATTCCGCGTCATCCAGTCGGCGCTGCCGATGTAGTACTCGGGGTGACCGCCCTCCGACGGGTCGTCGAAGTCGGCGGAGCGCGCCGCTCGCGCCCCGTTCTCGAAGTAGAAGATCCGAGAGTGTTCGAGAAAACGCCCCACGACGGAGTGGACCGAGACGTTCTCGCTGACGCCGTCGAGTCCCGGCCGGATCCGACAGATGTCCCTGACGATCAGGTCGACGTCGACGCCCGCCATCGACGCCCGGTACAGCTCCTGAACGAGTTCCGGATCCTCCAGCCCGTTCACCTTGACAACGATTGTGGCCGGGCGGCCCGCCCGTGCGTGCCGCGCCTCCCGTCGGATATTCCGGGTGAGTTCGCGGCGCATCGTCACCGGTGCGACGAGCAGTTTTCGGAACTGTTCGTCGAGTTCCGGCCCGGTGAACGAGTTGAACAGCGTGACAAGGTCCTGGCCGACGTCCCGGTCGGCAGTCAGCAGTCCGAGGTCGACGTACCCCTTCGCCGTCTCGGAGTGGTAGTTGCCCGTCCCGACGTGTGAGTAGAGGTTCACTCCCGACCCCTCCTCGCGGACGACCAGCGCCGTTTTCGTGTGGGTCTTCAGCCCGAGCGTTCCGTACGCGACGTGGATACCGTTCTCTTCCAGCCGATGGACCCACTCGAGGTTGTTCTGCTCGTCGAAGCGCGCCTTCAGTTCGACCATCACCGCGACCTGTTTGCCGTTCTCGGCCGCCTCGATCAGCGACTGAATCACCTGCGAGTCGCTCGCGGTCCGATAGATGGCGGCCTTGACCGCGAGGACGTCCGGATCGTTCGCCGCCTCGCTGAGGAACCGCTGGACGGTGTCGTCGAAGTCGTGATACGGATGGTGGAGCAGGATGTCGCCCTCCCGGATGGCGTCGAAGATGTCCCCACCGCCGTCCGGACCGTCGCCGTCGAGTCCCGACGACCGGAGGCTTCGCAGGCGCGGATGCGGTTGCGGCGTCCACGGCGACAGTTTCAGCTCCGGCCGATCGAGTTCCGTGAGCGAGGCGAACTCGCGGTAATCCAGCGGCCCTTCGAGCTCGTAGACCTCGCGGCCGTCGAGTTCGAGTTCCGTCTGCAGCGTCTCGCGGATGTGCGGGTGTGCCGCCGACTCGATCTCCATCCGGACGACGCTGGCGAACCGCCGCTGTTCGAGGACCTCCTCGATCATCTCGATGAGGTCCTCGGCGACTTCCTCGTTCCGGCGGACCTCGGCGTTGCGCGTGAGCCTGAACAGCGCCGTGTCCACGATGTCGACGTTCGGCAGGAGGAGGTCCAGGTTCTGTCTGATGATCTCCTCGACGAGGACGTAGCGCGAACTGTCGCCGACCCGCACCAACCGCGGCCGGTTCGGCGGGATTTTGATCCGCGTGAAAGTCAACTCGTCCCCGTCAGTGCGCGTCAGGACCGCCAGCGACAGCGAGCGGTTCGAGATGAACGGGAACGGGTGGGCGGGATCGAACGCCAACGGCGTCAGCGTCGGTAGCACCGACTCCTCGAAGTACTCGCGCATCTCTCGGCTTTCTTTCGGCGCGAGGGCGTCGTACTCCAGGATCTCGATCCCCGCCTCCTCGAGGGCCGGGCGCAGCACCTCGTCGTAGCAGGCGGCCTGTCGCTCCAGCATCGGTTCGAGTTCCCCGTGAATCTCCCGCCACTGCTCGCGGGGCGTCCGCCCGTCGGCCGTCGTCTCCGTCACCCCCGCCTGGATCTGCTGTCTGAGCCCGCCGACGCGCTTCATCACGAACTCGTCGATGTTCCGCGTGAAGATCGCCAGGAACCGGACCCGTTCGAGTAACGGGTTCCGGTCGTCGAGCGCCTCGTGGAGAACGCGGCGCTGGAACGCCAGTTCGCTGAGCTCTCTGTTGAGATACAGGTCGGTATCGGTCAGGTCCACGCCCTCCGGTTCGTCCGGGGGGATGTCCGGTTCGCCGTCAGACGGCATCGCTGGTGATCGGATCGGCCAGTCGGGGATCGACGATGCTGTCGGCGTCCCGCGAGACGTGCGTCTCGCGCGGCTCTACCGCGATCAGTTCGTCCGCCCGGTAGTCGTAGGCAGTGAGCCGCCCGCCGTAGACGCATCCCGTGTCGAGCCCCACGGCGTGATCCGCGACGAACGGCTCCGAGAGGACCGTGTGACCGAAGAACACGCGAGGTCCCTCCCGCCTCGTCTCGAACCAGTAAGGGCGATCGTAGCCGCCGTCGGGAGCGAGCGAGCGGGTGTTCAGGACGTCGGTCAGGCCGTGGTCTTCGACGGGCTCTCGGTGGTCGATCCCGCCGTGTACCACGAGGGCGTCGTCCCACGAGAGCGCGACCGGCAGCGATTCGAGGTACGCGTAGTCCGCCGCCGACAGCGAGTCGAGCGTCTTCCGCCCGTCGATGAGTTTCTGCTCGTTGTTCCCGCGAACGCTCAAGAGGTTCGAGCGCTCGGCGACCAGTTCGACGACGCCCTCGCTGTCGGGTCCCTTGCGGACGAGGTCGCCGACGAAGACGACGAGGTCGTCGTCGGACGGATCGATCCGCTCTAAGAGTCGTTCCAGTGCGTTCAGACAACCGTGTACGTCACCGACGACGTAGATCTCGTCCCACTGCGTGCTGTCGATGCGTCGGTGCAAGCCCTCGAGTTCCGAACCGAATGTTGGTGTCGTTGCCATAGCTCCGAGTGGATTCCCGTACTACGTGTGCCCCGGGTACCGGACACGTCTCTTTATATTTGAATTATATATCCCTATAGACGCCACCGGAGCAACTGAGCCGCCGTTCCTCAGGGACTGGATCGGGAAGCACGACCCGGGACCTCGTCGCCCGCCCGCGCCGGGTCGCCGTCGTGCACGGCCGTCACGCGCCAGACGTTGGAACGCACCCCGATGCGAGACATCGCAAGCGGAATAGTCGTTCCCGGGGGGAGCGCCGCGAGCGTCCGACGGAGTTCCGCGGAGACGTACTCGGCGAGGTGACGGGTCTCGTTCGTGTCGCACACCTCGACGGTTACGGCACCGTGATCGTTCATCGGGCGGCGGACGACGACGCGCGTCTGTGAATACGACGGGGGCATACACCTCGCTACGCGGACCGGCTCGATAAGCTGTTATATTTCCAATACAAACAGCTACCGGCGGCTACGTACTCTCGATAGTGCTCCCGTGCCGTGAGTCGGCTGGTCGGACGCGACGGGGTCTTTCACGCCGATCGACCCGCGATTCAGTTCGACTCGCCGGAGTCAGCCGACGGTCCGTCGGGTTCCGGGTCCGATTCGAGTTCGTCGGTGTCGGCCGTTTCGAGGTCCGCGTCACTCGTCTCCGAGCCGCCGACTCCCTCGTCGGGTGCGGAGTCCACGGGCGACGGCGGGTGGTAGGTGTACACGAAGTCCCCCGCCACGGCGTAGAAGGCTCCCGTCTCCGGATCTTCGACGACGCCGGTGTCGTTGTCGATCGCGAAATCGACGAGATCCCGGAGGCTGGACGCCTGAGCCTGCGGGCGTTCGAACACCGAGTCGGGGAGTCGGATCTGCGTGATCCACTCTGCGAACTCCGAGCGATCGTCGTGATAGGAGAGGTACGCCTCCTCGTCGGGAGTGAGCGCGAGGTCGATCTCGCTGCGGACGTACACCAGCGCGGCGGTTCCAGCTATGCCCAAGAGCAGCAGGAACGGGCCGCCGATCGACCGGAGTGGCCCGTAGTCCCGTTCGACGGTGATCTCTGTGGTCCGTTCGGGCGTCTCCGACTGGAGCCCCGGCTCCGACACGGAGTAGGTACCCTCACCGTGTTCGACGGTCATCTCGGTCGTTCGAGTGTACGAGGTCGGTTCGCCCCCGAACGTCCCGTTCACGGCGACGTTCGAGACGACGACCGTCTCGGTCTCCCCCGGCGACGCGCCGAGTTCCTCCTCGATCGACGTCGCGGTGGCGTCGATCTCCGAACTGTTGATCACGAAAGACGCGGCCACCGTCTCGCCGGATTCGACGTCCGAGAACTGCTCGCTCGCGAGGGGTTCGCGCTCGCTCCAGTAGACCGTTTCCCCCTCCTCGCCGACGTTGCGGAGGACCAGAACCGACTCCACGCCGACGTCGACGTCGCTGGCGGCGGTCGCGGTGTACCGCGTCTCGACACCGACGTCGAGTTCCGGAGCGACCCCCATGAAGTACGTGTTCCGCCCCTCGAGGACCGTTCCGGTCTCGAACACGGGGTTCGGTTCGGTCACCTCCGCGCTGTGGACGTACTCGGTTTCGACGGTGAACGAGGAGACCGTGCGGGTCTCCGTTTCGGTCCCGGGGTCGACGTGCGTCGTGTACACCAGCCCGGCACCGACTGCGGTGGCGAGGAGACAGACGGCGACGATCACGGTGAACTGTGCGTGCAGTAACGCCCGAAGGCGAAGCCGGGTTTCGCTGGATAGTCTCGAGGAGCTCATTCGGTCACCTGTAGAATTCACGGAGGAGGCGGCGGTGTAGCGAGGGTTTGGCGCGCGATTCGCGCGAGCGGATCCGCGCGGGCTCACCGCGGAAGAGGACCAGCCCTAGGGCGACGATGCCGCCACCCAGCAGTCCGTTGATCGCGAGCAGCGGCGCCCACGGGTGAACGCCGTAGAGTTCGTCGACGACGCTGAACGGCAGGATCGCGAGGTACCGGTGTTCGGTGACGAACAGCCGGTAGTAGCCGGTCTCCTCCGGGGCGGACAGCGTCACCGTTGTCGTCGCGTCGTCTCGGCCGCCGACGGTGACCTGTTCGGGATCGACGTCGACGCCGGGGCTCGACGGAGTGACGTACACGTAGACCGGGACGAGCCCCGCGTTGGGAACGGTGTACTCGATCTCCTGGCTCGTGCCGCGCTCGATGACGGTCGGATTCTCCGACTCGAATTCGGCGCTGACGATCCCGTACTCCTGCGTGCCGCCGGGGACGACCATCGCGGCGGTCGCCGTGGCCATCAACACGAGCGCGAGAACGACGACGATCGCGAACACCGACGTCCCGTCGTCGCGCGACCGGTCGCGTGCGGGCCGGTCGCGACTCCCCTTGTCCAGGTACCAGTCGACCCCGTACGCGATCGCCGAGAGCCCGAAGAGGATGTAGGCGATCCCCTGCGTCCCCTGGAACGACCGCACGCCGAACGTGACGGCCAGCCACGTCTGGACGGATTCGAGGACGGACTGGAACCCCATCGCGACCGTGCCCAGGTGCGGGATGACGACCACGCTCCCGCCGACGCTGAGCGCCTTCGCGACGATCTCGGCGTCCTGTACGACCGGTTCGCCGCCGTCCTGGTCGGTGAACGGGTTGTTGTCCCCCTGGGTGATGTAGCCGCGCTCGGTCTCCTCGACGACGCGGTGCGTCGTCAGCCCGCCGCCCTGGATCTCCTGGGCCTCGAACGTCACGACGTCACCGGGTTCGACGTCGCCCGCGATCGGCGCGGGGATGGCAACGAACCCGTCGCCGGGGTCCAGCGTCGGTTGCATACTCCCCGTCTCCACGAAACTGAGGAGTATCGGCTGACCGAGGAACTGCCCGACGATCAACGAGAGAACCACGACTACCGCGACCACCTGCAGCGTCACGGAGAGCACGCGTTTGAGGGACATATGATATCGTGTCGGGTCGTCGCGAGGGGCCAGGGAAGCGTGCGGGTCGAACCTGACGACTCCGCTCCGAGAATGTCATCGATACGTTATAAATTCGTGGTTCGACGAAGGCGGATGGCGGCGACCGAAGGGCACGACATCCCGGCCCGCGATTCGGGGGACTCACTCGTCGATGACGTCACCGACGAGGAGAATGAAGGGCCCGATAAAGGCGAGACAGAAGCCGAGCAGGTGAACGTAGAGGTTCACGACGCTCCCGCTGCCGGTCGGATCGGAGGGGAAGCCGACGATCGGATACCCGACGAGTACGACCGTGCCGATCACGAACAGGTCACCGTACCCCGCCTGCGACGTCACGGCTCGGACCCGTTCACGAACCGGGTGTCGAAGCCGAATTTCCGTCCGCCACGCGTAGGCGACGCCAGTGACCAGCCCGGTAGCGGCCATCCCGAGTCCCGCGAGGCCGATGCCGTCGGTGGAAACCGGCAGCGCCAGGAGCGCGATCCAGCCCACGAGCAGGAAGAAGACGGCCGGGAGGGCGCGCAAGGACGCCGTCGGAAAGAACCGGTCGCGAGCGTACGCCCAGAGCAGCAGCGGGAGCACCCCGGCGAACGCCATATTGATCCCCGAGAAGCCGAATCCGACGGCGTTCCGCGGCACGGCCAGATTCAGCGCGGACAGGACGAACGGGAACGCGAGCAGAAACGTCGCCATCGACGTGAGGAAGAACCGCCGCCGGCCGCCCAGGACGGCGAGCGCGTAGCCGACGCTCGCGAGCAGGCCGTATCCAGCCAGGTTCCCCGCGAGGTGGCCGGTCCCGAGGTGAACGTAATGCGCGGTGAAGGCGGTCACCGCCGTGGGGTCGGTGTAGGCAAACGCGAACGACAGGCGGGTCGCCTCGGGAAGGGCGAAGACCGCAACGAGAACGGCGGGCACCGCACCCAGGGCGAGCAGGTCGACCGCTCGGGCGCGGGCGAGCAACTCCTGCCGGAAGCCGGCGGGAGTGGACTCGGAGTCGCCGTCGATCGGATCGCCCTCACCGGTCGGTACTCGCGTCACGAGTCCGCCTTCTCGCGCCCGCGGCTAACACTTGTCGCTCCGGTTCTCGATTCCGAGAACCCGCGCCCGCGGAGCGGCCGTGCGAGACGGGGATCGATCGCGTTCACGACCGCGGCATCCGTCGGGCCAGCGCGACGAAGGCGACGGCGATCGCGACGAGCAGCATCAGTCCGCCGAGTTCGACGAGGTCGATCCCGCTGGGTTCTAACAGCGCGCCGCCGGAACCGGCGTTCCCCTCGACGTCCGCCGCGGTTCCGGAGCGGCGATCCGCCGCGCTCGGGGAACCGTCCGACCCCGGCGTGGCGGTCGCGCCCGCACCGTCGGCACCCGAGAGATCCTCCGCCGTGCCCGAATCATCCTCCGTCGCTTCCGGAGGGGCGTCCGTCGTCGGCGCGTCGACGACCAGCGTACCCGCGGGCACGCCGTCGACGGCGAGCGCGACCTCGCCGCCCGTCTCGAACCGTCCGGCGAGGTCGACGATCGTCGAGGCCTTCGGGTCGAGCGCGACGCGCTCGGTGGCGACCGTGGCCCCGTCGGCGGTGAGCGTGATCGTCCGCTCGCCGCTCGCGCCGCCCGCGTTCTCGACGGTCGCCCGGACGGTGACCGCCTCGTTCGGCGCGACGGTCGACGCGTCGAGCGACGCGTCGGTGACGGACAGGTGGGGGACCTCCTCGGCCACCGCGAACGTGGAGAAGTCGTCGGTCAGCGCCCGGAAGTGGACGCGGTCCGCGGGGAGCCCCCGCTCGCGAGCGATCTCTTCGTCGACGACCTCGGTGGGCAGCCGCTCCCACTCGCCCGCGTCGGTCTGGCGGTAGAGGGTCACCGCCGCGGGGTCGATCCCCGCATAGTCGAGGTACGCGGGATCGGCGCTGAACCGCAGCGTCATCCCGTCGACCTCCTCGGGCTCGAAGTCGTACTCCAGCGAGAGGTACGCCAGCGACCGCGGGTCGGTCGACGCGTCGAGTCTGCTCGCCTCGTCGAACGCGTCGGGGCTGCCGACGGCGTTCAGTTCGACGCTCCCGCCCGGCAGCCCGGTCAGTTCGAGGCGGTCCATCGTGACGTTCCCGCCGTCGAGCGCCATCCCGTCGGCGTCGAATGCGACCGAGTCGCCGGATCGAGCGCCGGTCGCGACGAATCGCCGCTCGTCGACGTCCGGCGACCGCACGGTCGTCGACAGCCCGCCGCCGCCCACACCCCCGCCGCCACCGAGCGTCGACGGCGGCGAGTCCGACACCTCCTCCGGCTCGGCGACCTCCGCGCGGATCGAGAAGTCGTCAGAACCGAGTTGGGTGCCCGCGACCTCTCCGCGCGTGTCGATTCGGAGGCCGACCGCGACCGTCTGGTTCGGTGCGAGCGTGACGTTGTTGGCCTCGCCCTCGATGGAGTCGCCGCCGCTGACGAACGTGATCGCGTCGCCCTCGTGTTCGATCCAGACCCGCGCGTACTCGTCGGCCGTGTACGTGATCGTGAAGACGCCCTCCGCGGAGGCGAGCGTCTCGGGGTTGACGCCCCTGAAGTCGGCCGGGAGATTGGGGTTCGTCGGCGAAATGTCGACGACGATTTCGTCGTCTTCATTTAAGTAGGCGTAGTCGCCGTTCGGCCCCTCCGCCGGCTGGACCGCGAGGCGGTCTTCGGCGAAGGTGTCCGCGGGACCGTTTACCACCGCCGCACCAGTGGTGAAGACGAGCGATCCTGTTGCTACGAGCAGCAGGGCGAGGATCGCGGTGCGGCGGGTGGTTGGCATTGCGGTGTCGCCAGAGAATACTGCCTATGGGTTCTTGATAATACAGTGCCTGAAGTCGGTGAAGGGTGTCGTTGTAGGCGAAATCATCGGAGCCAGTGAAGCTCCACTTGTAAGGTGAGAGCGATGTACGACCCCGTTTGCTCCGGCAGTCGCTACTGATGACGGTTTCCACCCAACAGACGATTTCGGAGAACCCAGAACTTATCGACGATGTGTCAGTGGCGTGTTCTACGCGGTTTCAGTAGGAAACTGAGCCATTTCAGACCTGGCCAGAACGGGTGTAGGCCAAGCCAGAGCGAGTTCAATATCAGCCAGAGAACATTCTGCCGACTCATAACGATATGAGATACGTTCTTTGTATACTGTATAGCGACCCTGGTTGGCGCGGGAGACAACGTGTCTCTCGATCCGGGTCGCGCGGTAACAGAGGTAGATCAACTATGCAACGACGCAAATTCGTGATTGGCCTGGGTGCATTGGCAACTGGAAGTGCAGCAGCAGTCGGAACGGGTGCAGTGACTAGTGTTCGTGCTGATCGCGGATATCAGGTGGATGTCGCGGGCGACGAAAATGCGTACGTTGGTCTTACTGGGAATACTGACTCTCCATTTGTTAATCAATCTAACAGCACGTTATCGTTGGACTTTGCCTCTGATTCGGGAAATGGAGGAGAAGGAGTAAATGTCGGAGTTACCGAAGCACGTCCGGCTTTCGAGATTAAGAACCAGAGTACTGAAACGCTACATATTCAGGTAGAAAATCCGCTTTCGAATAACGATCTCACCACCACGGCAAGTGGAAACGATGCATCAGAAGCTAATATCACGGTCCCTGCTGGAATCGATTTCCAATTTATAGCGGTTCCGAAAGGCGATGCAAACAATCTTTCTGTAGGAGAATTTGGAGTGATTGGACGTGACTCGGTTCCGAGTACCGGCCCCGACTTCGGGAGTACGACGGGACAAAAGAGTATTCGAAAGCATCCCGGTGCAACTGGATATAATTTCATCGAAAAAGCGGGATACGTAGAGCTTGGTGCGGGTAATTCTATTGATGTCATTGCTCGTGTCATTGCTTCGGAAACAGTTCTGGGAGAAGGATCTCCTTCGATTCCGGATGTGGACTTCACTGTAGAGGCTTTCAGCGATCCGCAATGGGTTAGTGGAGACAACATCTTCGGAGCAGAGGAAACCCCAGAGTAGCCCCTAAAATATCCTATTTATTCGGCTAAATTTTTCAGCACGCTGCCGGGGTAGCAACGATTGCTTCTGACTCAGCCTAGATCAAGCGCGCCGTCGAGGACGGCCTCGTCGACGTCGTCGCGGTCGACACCGACGAGTCCGCGGTCGCGACGCGACTGCGGCGTCACCCCGGACTGAGTGACGCCGACGTTTCGGTCCTCGCGTGCGCCGACGCCCGCGACGCCGTCGCCGTGATGGACGAATCGACCGGGCGGTCCGCAGCCGAGGTGGCGGGCATCGAGACGCGGGGGACCGCCTACCTCGTCCTCGCGAGCGTGAGAGACGGCGGGCTGTCGACCGAGGAAGGACGCGACACTATCGACGCGATGATCGAGCGCGGGTGGCACGTGGCTCCCGACCTGTACGCGAAAATCGTCCGAAAACTGGAGTCCTTCGAGTGACCGAACCGCGCGTCGAATCCCGCTGGCAAATTATAATTAAACTGGTATGAACTGATCGGTCGTTGACCTATCGGGATTCAGCCGTGAGCGAAATGACGAGTAGAAGACCGCTGTATGCCGTATTTCGGGCGTCCAGACCCCTCCAAACTCGTGATTTTCACGGTTGAGAACCTCTCATAGCAGTATCACGATCGCGGGATTTATGTTGTTTGGCTCATACTTGTCAGACACGAATGGCGTCGGCACAACAGATAGACGGGGGTGGTGAACCGACGACAGAGCTCTCGGAGGACGAGCTCTTCGACGTGCTCTCCAATCAGCGGCGGCGGTTCGCGGTGCATCTACTCAAGCACGAGGAGGAGTCACTCGAAATCGGCGATATGGCCGAGCAGATCGCGGCGTGGGAGAACGGCATCGACACGGCGGAGATCACGGGCGACGAGCGCAAGCGGGTGTACACGGCGCTCCAGCAGTCGCACCTGCCGAAGATGGACCGCGCGGGCGTGGTAGAGTTCAACAAGAACCGCGGGGTGATCGAACCGACGCCCGCCCTGGAGGACGTCGACCTCTACCTCGACGTGGTGGAGGGGCGGGAGGTCCCCTGGAGCGAGTACTACATCGGGCTCTCGGCGGTTTCGGCGGCGCTCGTCGCGGCCGTGTGGATCGGCGCGTGGCCGTTCGCGATGCTGCCCGATCTGGCGTGGACGCTCGCGATCGTTGTCGCCTTCGCGTTCTCGGCGGTGACGCACAAGTACTACACCGCCGAGATGAAGGTCGGCGAACCCGAGGCACCGCCGGAACTGCAGTAAACGACGGACGTACCGGGGCATCGACGCCGACAGACAGGCGGTTCAGGCACTCCGATACGGGCTTCAGGGAGTGCCATACGGTGGTTCCAACGGGGCATAACCATATGCGTTCGAGACGTACGATCTGATAGTGCGGGACGGGTTCGGGGACCCACGATTGAGATGAAACGACGACACTTCATCCTGCTACTGGGCGGGGCAAGCTCGGGGGCGTTGGGCATCGGTACCGGCGCGTTCAGCAGCGTCGAAGCCGACCGCGGCGTGGAGGTGAACGTCGTCGAAGACGAGAATGCGTATCTGGGATTGAAGCGCCTGCCGGCGGCCGACGGGGTTACTGTCGGTGAGAAGACCGATGTCGTCAGAATCCAGAATCAGTTCGCGTCTCCGCTCGGTCTGTCAGTGGTGATCGACGAGCAGGGCGATGGTATCGACGAAATCGAAGTAGAGGAGCCGGTCGAAATCGTCGAGGAAGCAGATGAGGGCGAATCGGACGGCGAAGACCTCCCGACCGGAATCAAGGCCTACATCTCCGTGGAATGCGACAGCCCGGGAGACACCAGTTTCACGCTTACGTTCAGTGGGGACGCGGGTGGTGCGAGTGTCGACAAGACGCGGACATTCTCGATCCACTGCGATCCGGAAGAGAAGGACGAGACGGCAACCGGAAGCGATGTTACAGACAGTATCACGGGAGTCAAATTCAACGGAGGAAGCGGGAAAATCCGGATACTCACGACCGAGAACAACGGCGGTGGCGGCGGGATCGGCGGCGACGTCAGTGCGAAATTGTACTGTGAGGACGACGGCGACGTATCGTCTAGTGACGGTTACGAGAAGGTTCCGGTGAACGAAGACCTGAGAATTGGTGATTTCGACGACGATGATCTTACGGGCTCGATCGTCGGGGTCGAAATCGACGGTATCAGCGGTGTTTACCTAAAGCCCGACAATCCAGGAAAGGGGAGCGGGAATGGGAACGTTGTGAACGAACCAACCGAAAACCCGTACTGATTGATCCTCGCACGCGGGTGGTGAGTCAGGAACTCACAGAGACAGTCACCCCATCAGCAACCGCACGTTGTACACCGTCGTGAACGTCCCCATCACTGTCAGCACGATCGGCGGCAGGTAGTAGAATATCGGGTCCTCGCGCTGGGCGGCGTCGACGCTCACGAGGATGAACGTCAGAAACACCGCCAGTTTGAGCCCGACGAGTCCCGCGTTCCCGAGCGCGTCCACGGCGGCCCGAATCAGCGGATTCGCCTCCCTGACCTTCTCACTGAAGCCGATCAGCGCGATCGTCGTGACGATGTCCCCGACGCCGTACGTCGCGGTGGCGACGAACCAGAGCCGCGAGAACTCCCGACCGTCGAACGGCGTCCCTTCCAGCCGGAGTCCCGATGGCAGTTTCACGTTGAGATGAATTTATAGCACGTTGATAAATAATAGTCGAATCTCCGACGGGAACACCGCGCGACGGCAGGCCCTCACCGACGTACCGGCGGAGCGGCGTGAGCTGGGTTTGAACGTCGTCCTGAACGAGGCCGACTGCCTGTCCCGACAGTCTTTACCGAACGGTAAACCAACGGCGCGTATGACAGAGAACGAGTCAGACGCAACCGGAAGCGTGCGCCAGGGCCAGCGCGTCCGACACGGGACGGGCGTGCACTCGAACCGCGCGTTCCCGACGAACGCGTATCCCTCGAACCTCGATCCGTTCGTCCTGTTCGAGCGGTTCTACATCGATCCCGACCAGGGGTTCCCGATGCATCCGCACCGCGGCTTCGAGATCGTCTCGTATATGCTCGACGGCGGGATGGAACACGAGGACTCCCTCGGGGTTACGAACACCGCCGAGGCGGGCGAGGCGATGCGGATCACCGCCGGAAACGGGATCCGACACTCGGAGTTCCCGGCGGGCGGAACGGCCTGTACCGGACTCCAACTCTGGGTGAACCTCCCCCGAGAGGACAAAGAAATCGAACCGGACTACGAGGACGCGATGGCCACGGAACTGCCCACCGAAACGGTCGACGGCGCGACCGTGACCACCATCGTCGGCGAGGGGTCGCCGATCACGCTTCGGACCCCGATGGCGTATCTGGACGTCGAGGTCGCGGACGCGGACACCTGGACGTGGACGCGGCCCGACGAGTGGTCGGGATTTCTCTACGGCGTCTCCGGCTCGGGCACGGTCGCGGTCGGTCGCGAGAGCGACGCCGCCACGCTCGACGCGGCGGAACCGTTCGGCGAGGGCGACGTGCTCCCCGTCACCGACGACGAGCCGGTCGAACTCCGCGGCGACGGCGGCGGGGACTGCCGAGTCGTCGCGGTCGCGGGGGAACCGCACGGCGAACCGATCCGCCAGCGCGGCCCGTTCGTGCTGTAGTCGGGGGAGCGTCTGTTTTACCAGATGGTAAAGCGTATGTACGAGCGGTGGCTTCGCGGAGATATGGTAGACGTAGCCGTCGTCGGCGGTGGACCCGCCGGCCTGAGCGCCGCACTGTACGCCGCGAAGAACGACCTCGAAACCGTCCTCTTCGACACCGACGAGTCGTGGATGCACAAGGCCCACCTGTTCAACTACCCCGCGGTCCGGAGCATCAGCGGCGACGAGTTCCTCGCGGTCGCGCGCGGTCAGACCCGCGACCGCGGGGCGACCCTCGTCGAGGAGGCGGTGACGGACGTCGCAGAGGCCGACGACGGGTTCGTCGTCTCGACGGCCGAAGACGACTACGAGGCGTCGTACGTCGTCCTCGCGACCGGCGGCGATCGGAGCCTCGCGGACGATCTCGGCTGCGAGTTCACCGACGAGGACGTCGTCGACGTGACCCTCGATATGGAGACGTCGGTCGAGAACGTCTACGCGACCGGTGCGATGGGGCGGCCCGAGAAGTGGCAGGCCGTCATCGCCGCCGGCGACGGCGCGGCCGCCGTCCTGGACGTTCTGTCGAAGGAGAAAGGCGAGTACTACCACGACTTCGATATGCCGTCGGACGTCCCCGAACTGTAAGCCGAAGTCGCCTGTTCGGGGGTCTATCGACGCGGATTCGAACTCGAGTCCACGGCCACACGCGGACGAGATGAACGGGAGGTAGGTTCTTCACGTCTCGGAGGCGGGATACAGCGAGTCGAGAACGAACTCGTCGATCGCGCGGCGGGCCTCGTCCGGCGCGTCGTCGTGTCCGAGCGCGAGGCGTCGCTCCCGGGCGACGTGTATCGTATCGGTGAGGTGCTGTCCCATCAGGTCGGCGTCGACCTCCCGGAACGACCCCTGTTCGATCCCGCGCTCGATGACGTCGACGATGCCCTGTTTGAGTCGATCGTAGTGCTCCGTGAACAGTTCGCGGTGCGCCTCGTCGTGTTGGGCGGACGCGTACAGTTCGTGATACACCTGCATCCGGTCCCAGTGGGAGAACTCCTCGAGTTCCGGCCCGAACAGACAGCGATCGATCCGCATATCGAGTTCCTCGCGTGGCCCCGTCTCCTCGTCGACCTCGATGCTTCCCTCGTACTGGTCGATGACGTATTCCAGAAACGACGACAGCAGGTCGTACTTGCCGTCGAAGTGGTAGTGAATCACCTGTCGGGACAGCTCCATCTCGGCCCCGATGTCGCGGACGCGCAGGTCGGTGTAGCCGTGTTCGCGCAGTGCCCGGAAAGTGGCCTCCATAATGACCTCGCGGGTGTCCTGGGCCTCGACCGACCCGTCCGATTCGCTCATAGAGGACCGTTGACCTGCGGGTTACATATCGGTTTCCTCGCGGGATCCCGCGTCCGCCGGAAGCCTCACCGCCCGTCGACGACTGTCCCGACCGACCGTCCCGCCAGGAAGCCCGAGAGCGCGTCGGGACCGAAGATAGACGCCGGCGCGCCGAGTTCGAGCAGCGCGCGCACCTTCGCCGCCATTCCCCCGGTCACGTCCGTCGCATCGGAGCCGCCGAGCGCGTCCGCGACGTCTCCGAAGTCGGTGATCTCGCTCACGACGTCGCCGTCGTCGCCGTAGACCCCGTCGACGGTGGAACAGAGCCCGACGCGGTCGGCGTCGAGGCCGCGAGCGAGGTGGGCGACGACCTCGTCGCCGCTGATGATCGTCGCGCCCGCGTCCGCGTGGGCGATCACGTCGCCGTGCAGCACGGGGACGAAGCCCTCGGCGAGCATCGTCGCCGTGGTGTCGGACGCGAGCGACAACGTCGAATCGGCGGCGCGCGCGCCCGCCGAGAGCGGATGCACCGGTAGCGCCGGGACGCCCGCCGACTGCAACCGCCCGACGACCTCGTCGTTGAGCCGTCGCATCGAGTCGTGGATCTCCCAGACACCGACGGCGTCGTGGCTCCCGTCGGTGGGCGTGACGCCGTGCTTTTCCGCGTAGTGGTGACCGAAACTCCCCGCCCCGTGCACGAGCAGCAGTCGCGAGACGTCCGCGTCGGCGATCGCGCCGACCGCGCGGTCCAGGGCGTCGTCGTCGACGGTCTCGGGCGTTGCCTTGTCGGTGATGACGCTCCCGCCGAGTTTGAGGACGGTCGTCACGTCACTTCGCCTCCGCGTTCGTCGATCCGTCCGTCGCCGCGGTCGTCGGCCGCTCCGCGCGGACGCCCTCGCGGTCCAGTTCCGCGCGGAACGCGTCGCGACACTCCGCGGTGTACCGGAGCGCCGTCCGCGTCTCGGGCGTCTCGTCGAGCGCGACGATGCAGCCGCCGCCGCCCGCGCCGGTGAGTTTCGCGCCGTGCGCGCCGGCCTCCCGAGCGGCCCAGACCATATTGTCGAGCGTGCGCGAGGAGACGCCGAGGGCTTCGAGCAGGCCGTGATCGAAGTCCATCAGTCGGCCGAGTTCGGCCAGGAGTTCCGGTTCCGGATCGGACGCCGGGTCGGCCGCGGCGAGCAGCGACTCCCCTTCCATGACGATGTCACCGATGCTCTCGACGGTGTCGGCGGCGAAACCGTACTCCTCGCGGAGCGAGCGGACGCCCGCGACGAGCTCGCCCGTGTCGCCCGCGCCGCCGTCGAAGCCGACGACGAAGGGGAGGTTCGGCGCGTCGATCCGGCGGCAGTCGTCGCCTTCGACCCTGACCGCGCCGCCCATCGCCGAACAGAACGTGTCCGCGCGCGAGGCCTGCCCGTCCTGGACGTCGTACTCCGCGCGGTAGGCGCGCTCGGCCAGTTCTTCGGGAGCGAGTTCGACGCCGAGTTCCCGCGTCGCGGCGTCGATGCCGGCGACGACGACGGCGGCCGAAGAGCCGAGGCCCGCACCGAGCGGGATCTCGCTCTCGACGCGGATGTCGAACCCGGCCGCGGGCGCGTCGGCGGCGTCGCGGGCCTGTTCGACCGCGGCGTCGACGTAGCCCACGCCGGCGTCGACGAGGCCCGCCGGGACGTCGACGTCGGGGCGATCCTCGATGTCGTCGGCGTACTCGACGGTGAAGCCGTCGAGGCTCAGATCCCGGGCTTCGACCCTGATGTGGTCGTCCTCGCGGGCGTCGACGGTGACGGTGGCCCGGCGCTCGATGGCGCACGGGACCGCGGGTTCGCCGTAGACGACCGCGTGCTCCCCGAAGAGGTACACCTTGCCGGGGGCGCTTGAGACGGTCATACGGGAGGCATACCGTGGACGGCGCTTAAGCTATCCGACTGAAATCGACCCTCGGGGATCCGGGCAGCGCCGGCTCCGGCAGTCCCGCGAGCGTCCGGCAGTCGGGGTCACGAGGGTCGACTCCGACAGTGCCCGCGGGTCGGTCGCGTCACTCCTCGGCGAAGTCGTCGAGTTCCGTCAGTTCGAGATCGTCGTCGCCGCGGAGGTACTTCGCCGCGGCCGCGAGCGCGACGAGTAGCACGAGCGCGACGAGCGCGCCGATTCGGAGCCGTCCCGAATCCTCCCCGAGCGGGGTACCGGTCTCCTCGGTTCCGCCGGACCCATCCGATGACTCCTCGCCATCGGCTTCGCTCGACGCCGCCTCGTCACCGGAGCCGCCGATCGCGGGGGCGGTGTTCGTCGCGCTGAAACTGAGGCCGTCGTGGAGGTGAATCTCGAAGAACGTGAACTCGGTCATCTCAAATTTCGGTACGCCGACAGGAATCATAACCGTTGCGGACGGCGGGGCGAGACGCGCGACGACGAATGTCTAGCATTTATCATTCGGTGCTTTCAGGTATCGGGCAGTCGGAGCGGTCGTATGGACGAAGACAGACGCACGTTTCTGACAGATCTGCTGACGACGCCCAGCCCCTCGGGGTTCGAGGCCGTCGGCCAGCGAGTGTGGCTCGACTACGTTCGCGAGTTCGCCGACGAGGTTTGGACGGACGACTACGGCAACGCGGTCGCGGTCCACGAGGGGCGTTCCGACGCCTCGATCGCGTTCACCGGCCACGCCGACGAGATCGGGTTCATCGTCCGCGACGTGACCGAAGAGGGCTTCCTGCGGATCGCCCCGATCGGCGGCGCGGATCGGACGGTCTCGAAGGGCCAACACGTGACCGTCCACGCGGAGGCCCCGGTCGCGGGCGTCGTCGGGCAGACGGCGATCCACCTGCGCGACCGGGAGGCCGAGTCCTACGACGACATCGACGAGCAGTTCGTGGACGTCGGTGCCGAGGACGGCGAGGAGGCCGAAGACCTCGTCGAGGTCGGCGACCCGGTGACCGTCGAGACCCGCGTGCGGCCGCTGCAGGGGACTCGACTGGCCGCCAGAGGAATGGACAACCGCGTGGGGATCTGGTCGGCCGCCGAGGGGCTCCGCTCGGCGACCGAAGCCGACGTCGACGCCACGGTGTACGCCGTCAGTACGGTGCAGGAGGAGGTCGGCGTCCAGGGCGCGAAGATGATCGGGTTCGACCTCGACCCCGACGCCGCGGTCGCCGTCGACGTGACCCACGCCACCGACAACCCCGACATCCCGGGCAAACGCACCGGCCCGGTGGAACTCGGGAGCGGGCCGGTGGTCTCCCGCGGCAGCGCGAACCACCCTTCGCTGGTCGAACTCGCCCGCGATTCGGCCGCCGACGCCGACGTCGACGTGCAGTTGCAGGCGACCGGGACGCGGACCGGCACCGACGCCGACGCGTTCTACACCGCCCGCAGCGGCATTCCCGCGCTGAATCTCGGGATCCCGAACCGGTATATGCACACCCCCGTCGAGGTGATCGACACGGCCGACCTCGACGCCGTCGCCGAGCTGCTGGGGTCGGTCGCGGCCCACGCCGGCGACGCCGCACCGTTCGGCCTCGACCTGTGAACGTCGTGGCCGACGACCGGTGACTGACGGGGCGGACGGCCAGTGAATGACGGGGCGGACACTAGCAAGCGTCGAGGAGTGACGGCCGAGAGAGTCGGTCGGCGGTCGACGCCATAGTCGACCCGGGGCCGAACCATTTCGATCGTCAATCCCAAGCGATCGCCTCTCGCGTTCCGACCGCAGACGCCGTGCCGCTCCCTCGCACGGCCGTTCGGCCGAAAGAAAACCGTTAAAAGTCGCCGCAGGGTGTTGTGAGGTATGGCTGGAACTATCGAAGTACTCGTTCCCGGCGGGGAGGCGAACCCCGGTCCGCCGCTCGGTCCGGAACTCGGACCGACTCCTGTGAACGTGCAGGACGTCGTGCAGCAGATCAACGACGAGACCGCCGCATTCGACGGGATGGAAGTCCCCGTCACCGTCGAGTACGATGACGACGGCTCCTTCTCGATCTCTGTCGGCGTTCCGCCGACGGCCGAACTCGTCAAAGACGAGGCCGGCTTCGAGACCGGGTCGGGCGAACCCCAGAAGAACTTCGTCGCCGATCTGACCGTCGAACAGGTGAAGAAGATCGCGGAGCAGAAGTCCTCGGACCTGCTCTCCTACGACTCGTTCAACGCCGCGAAGGAGGTCGTCGGCACCTGCACCTCCCTCGGCGTCACGATCGAGGGCAACGACCCCCGCGAGTTCAAACGGCGGATGGAAGACGGCGAGTACGACGACGTCTTCGCGGAGTAAGCAGGCCGCCGCGCGTTCTGTCACTCCCGGCGACTGCCGTTCTCTCCCCGGTTCTCTCGTCGTCCGGTTCGATACGAGACAGGGTACGCACAGCGGCGTCTATCGTGACGCACCGCAGACTGGACTCGACCGGGCCCGTGCTCACTCGCTGTCGATCATCACCTCGCTGGCCTTGATCACGGCGGCGACCTCGTCGCCTTCACGCAGATCGAGGCGGTCGGCGGACCCGCGCGTGATCGTCGAGGTGATCTCCTGTCCGCCGCCGAGTTCGACGACGACCTCCGCCATAATGTCGTCCTTCTCGACCGACGTCACGGTTCCTGTAAGCCGGTTTCTGGCGCTCAGTGCCATACCGAGTAATCGCCGCCGGAGAGCAAATACGTGTCGGCGAGTCAAAATGTACCGTCGGGTCGATGCCGTCCGGTGGCACTCCGACCTCGCTCGCAGTACGCACCCGACGGCCGCCGATCAGACGAGTGTCGTCTCGATCAACCGCTTGTGTCCCCGGCGAAGCCGGTCCGCGACGGCCTGCCGCGAGATGCCCAACTCGTCGCCGATGGCTGCGAGCGTCGTCTGCCGCGGCGAATCGAAGTACCCTCCCTCGTAGGCGCTTCGGAGTGCCGTTTCCTGGGCGTCCGTGAGGCCGACGCCCGACGGCGACGATTCCTCGTGGAAGATCCGTTCCAGGCGGAACGGAATCCCCTGTTCCCGACAGTACTCCCTGAGCGTCCCGAGGGCCGCTCGGTGCGGAACGCGGGCCCGAACGTGGTACTCGCCGTTCCGGAGTTCCATATTCAGATACGCGATGTCCTCTTCGACTGCGACGTGATAGGTGCCCCGAGTGTCCGTCTCTTCGGTGTAGGTGACGACGTAGTAGGCCGTCTCCGCGAACTTCGTGAGCACGGTGTACTCCTTCACGGTCGGGTCCGCGTCGAGAGCCGCCTCGAACTCGTCGAAACGGGCCCCGTACGCCGTGAACACGAACTTGTGCGGACGGTCACCCTTGAGCACGATGTCTTCGCCGGAGAACCGCATTTCCGGGACGGCTTCCGACGCGTGCGCCAGCGGCGGGATCTCGACGCAGAACTCCGCGATGAAGCTCATACCGTCATATGTTCGTCAGAAGATAAAACTGACAGGGCTACTTGAATGGTTACTTAGTCAATGGTCACCGACTTGCCTCGGCACCGAGTATTTACGCCAATGAGCGTATCAAGCGGATTGGAAGCCCCTGCCGAAGAGACCTACCACTACGAGCGCGAGCCCGGCGAACCGGTCAGCGAGGCGGTCGTTACGGCGGTGAGCGAGTTTTCCGACCGTCCCGTCGTCACGCCGCAAATCGGCGCATCCGACGAGGACGCGGACGTGCTGCCGCCGCTCTACGACTACGTCGATACCGATGCGCTCGACGCGCTCGTGACTGGAAGACGCGGTGCAGACGCGGGGTTTTCGGTAACGTTTACGTACGGAGCGTATCTGGTGACCGTCCGGAAGTGGGTCGTCACCGTCACGCGGTCCGACTGACGATCGAATAGCGGGGTACAGCGGACGTGCCTCGATGAGAATCTCCGTTGGACTATCGGTTGGTAGCGACGGCACTATTGCGGGCGGGTCGGCCCGGGTGCCACCGTGCCGACGGTTCCCACGAATCCGGCGTCTCGGGGCCGAATCCGGGCGGTACGCGGGAACTGCTTCGACGGACTTAAGGCCGCCATACCCGTTCGATCCGACGAGACAGGCAGACGCCTGTTTCACTGACCCGTAGGAGCAATCCTGCGTACTACGGAGGTGAATAATGGCAGATACGATAGTTGACGCAGTCGCTCGCGCGCTCGACGAGGCACCGCCGCGGAACTTCCGCGAGACGGTCGACCTCGCCGTCAATCTGCGCGATCTCGACCTAAACGACCCCTCGAAACGTGTCGACGAGTCTGTCGTCCTGCCCGCCGGTACTGGGCAAGAGACGCAGATCGTCGTCTTCGCGAGCGGTGAGACAGCGCTCCGAGCCGAGGAGGTCGCCGACCAGGTTCTGGACGGCGACGACCTCGAAGACCTCGGAGACGACACCGACGCGGCAAAAGACCTCGCCGACGAGACCGACTTCTTCGTGGCCGAAGCCAGCCTGATGCAGGACATCGGCCGCTTCCTTGGGACGGTTCTCGGTCCGCGCGGTAAGATGCCGACGCCGCTCCAGCCGGACGACGACGTCGTCGAGACAGTGAACAGAATGAAGAACACGGTGCAACTCCGCTCCCGCGATCGCCGGACGTTCCACACCCGCGTGGGTGCACAGGACATGGACCCCGACCAGATCGCGGACAACGTCGACGTCATCGTCCGTCGTCTCGAGGCGAGCCTGGAGAAGGGCCCCCTCAACATCGATTCGATGTACGTGAAGACGACGATGGGCCCGTCCGTGGAGGTACCCGCATGAGCGAGAGTGCCGCCGCGAGACGGACGGAGACGATCCCCGAGTGGAAGCGCGAGGAGGTCGCCGAACTGGTCGACTTCCTCGAGGGCTACGACTCGATCGGCGTCGTCGACGTCGCCGGCATCCCGAGCCGCCAGCTACAGAGTATGCGGCGGGAACTCCACGGGAGCGCGGAACTGCGGATGAGCCGCAACACGCTCACCGTCCGCGCCCTCGAGGAGGTCGACGACGGCCTCGAAGACCTGACCGAGTACGTCTCGGGACAGGTCGCCCTCGTCGGCACCAACGACAACCCCTTCGGGCTGTACAAGCAGCTCGAAGCCTCGAAGACGCCCGCGCCGATCAGCGCCGGCGAAGTCGCGCCCAACGACATCGTCATCCCCGAGGGTGACACGGGCGTCGACCCCGGCCCGTTCGTGGGCGAACTCCAGCAGGTGGGCGCGGCAGCCCGCATTATGGACGGCTCGATCCAAGTCACCGAGGACTCGAAGGTCCTCGACGCCGGCGAGCCCGTCTCCGAGGAACTCGAAGGCGTCCTCTCGGAACTCGGCATCGAGCCGAAGGAAGTCGGCCTCGACCTGCGGGGCGTCTTCTCCGAGGGCGTCCGCTTCGAGCCCGACGAACTCGCGATCGACGTCGACGAGTACCGCGCGGACATCCAGTCCGCCGCCGCAGCCGCACGGAACCTCTCGGTCAACGCGAGCTACCCGACGGCGCAGACCGCGCCGACGCTGCTCGCGAAGGCCGCCGGCGACGCGAAGGCCCTCGGCCTGTTCGCCGCCATCGAGGACCCCGACGTGCTGCCCGACCTCGTCGCGAAGGCCGACGCGCAGGTCCGCGCGCTCGCCGCCCAGATCGACGACGAGGAGGCGCTCCCGGAGGAACTCCGGGGCGTCGAGGCGCCCGCGCCGGCCGCTGACGAGGCGGACGACGCGGACGACGAAGAGGAATCGGCCGACGAAGACGACACCGAAGACGAAGCCGACGCCGACGACACCGACGACGATGACGACGACGGTGCCGAGGGCCTCGGCGCGATGTTCGGATAACTACAGAGGAACACGACAATGGAATACGTTTACGCAGCTCTCACCCTGAACGAATCGGGCGCAGAGATCAACGAAGAGAACATCACCGCGGTCCTCGAGGCCGCCGGTGTGGACGTCGAAGAGTCCCGAGTGAAGGCGCTCGTCGCCGCGCTCGAGGACGTCGACATCGACGAGGCCGTCGAGACGGCCGCCGCCGCTCCCGCGCCCGCCGCGGGCGGCGACTCCGGTGCCGTCGAAACGGCCGACGAGGAAGAGGAAGCCGAGGAGGCCGAGGAGGCCGACGAGGCCGAGGAAGCCGACGACGAGGACGAGGACGAAGAGGCCTCCGGCGAGGGTCTCGGCAACCTCTTCGGCTGAGCCCGGACGCTCAGAACGAAGACGCCGACCGTCCCATCCGGACGTCGCGCAGCCCCTTCGATTCGATTTCTTTCGACGCTTCGTGACCAGCGGCGGCGCTGTCGGACGGGTGTGGTCCCACCGCGAACGTTCAAGTACCAGAGCGGGACCACTGCGTCGCGATGGCGTCGCCCTCGATCACACTCGCGTACGCGCTCCTCGGCGTGGCGCTCGGAACGCTCACGGGGCTGATCCCGGGGCTCCACGTCAACAGCGTCGCGTTCGTCCTCGTTGGCGTCGCGCCGAGCGTCGACGGCCCGCCGGTGGCGGTCGGCGCGGCGATCCTCGCGGCCGGCGTGGTGCACACGTTCCTCTCGATCGTGCCCGGACTCGTCCTCGGCGTCCCCGACGCCGCGACCGCGCCGGGAGCCCTCCCGGGTCACCGACTCGTCCTCGCGGGTCGCGGGCGGGAGGCGATCCGGCTCTCGGCGGTGGGAAGCGGCGTCGCGCTCGCGGGGGCGGTCGCGGTCGCGCTCCCGCTGTCGCGCGTCGTCGCCGCCGGCCGTGAGTGGCTCCTCGCCGCGCTGCCGGTCCTGCTGGCGCTCGTGGCCGCGCTGTTGGTCCTCGCGGAACCGACCCGACGAGCGCGCCTCGGCGGTGTCCTCTGTCTCGGCGTCGCGACCGCGCTCGGCTTCCTGACGCTCGATCTGCCCGCGACGGGCGTGCTGACGCCCGAGGGAGCGGCGTCGATGCTGGCCCCGATCTTCGGCGGGCTGTTCGGGGCGCCGATCCTGCTCGACGCGCTCGACGCCCGTGGGGCGATCCCGCCGCAGGATGGGACGACGCTCGGACTGTCGCGAATCGAGGCGGTCCGGGCCGCGCTGGCCGGCGTCGGCGGGGGCGCGCTCGTCGGCTACCTCCCGGGCGTCTCCGCGGGCGTCGCCGCGGTGCTCGCCCTCGGCGGGGCGGGCGGAAGCGGGCCCGCGGGGCGCGGCTCTGACCGCGCCTACGTCGTCGCGACCAGCGGGGCCGACACGGCGACGGCCGTCTTTGCGGTCGCCTCGCTCGCGGTCCTCGGCGCGCCACGCAGTGGGGTGACCGTCGCGCTCTCGTCGCTCGTGGGGCCGGCGGGCGACGGGTCCGCGATCGCACCGATGGGATTGCTCGGAATGCTCCTGGTGATCGTTTTCGCCGCGGGCCTCGGCATCGTGCTCCTGCTCATCGTCGGCGAGCGCTATCTATCGATCGTGCGTCGCCTGCCGCGCCGGCCGCTGCTCGTCGTCGTCCTGGGGCTCCTGCTCGCGCTCGCGGTCGGCTTCGCGGGCCGGATCGGCGGGGCCGTCTTCTGTCTCGCCGCGCTCGTCGGACTGCTGCCGCCCCGAGTCGGCGCGCGACGCGTTCACCTGATGGGGGTGCTCTTCGGGCCGATCGCGCTGGGTTGAGCCGTCGGGACGGGCAACGGGAGGACGCCCCCGCGACCGACGGGTCCACCGGGGAGCCGGGAAAGACAACCGTTAAAAGTCGCCGCCGGGTGCTCTATGGTATGAGCCAGTCCGAACAGCGACACGCCCGACAGTGCGTGTCCTGTGGCATCAACATCTCCGGCATGAGCGCGGCGACGTTCAACTGTCCGGACTGTGGCCACGAGATCTCGCGGTGTGCGAAGTGCCGAAAGCAGAGCAACCTCTATGAGTGCCCCGACTGCGGGTTTATGGGACCCTGAACGATGGGAAAGGTAGCTGCCAAGATCAAGGTCATGCCGAACAGCCCCGATATCGACCTCGACGACCTCCAAGAGCGGCTCGAACAGTCGCTGCCCGAGGGCGCGAAGATCAACGGGTTCGAGCGCGACGACGTCGCGTTCGGGCTGGTCGCGCTGCTGCCGACCGTGATCGTCCCCGACGACGCGGGCGGCACCGAGGCTGTCGAAGAGGCGTTCCACGACGTCGACGGCGTCGAGAGCGTCTCCGTCGAAAACGTCGGCCGCATCTGACGCCGTAGCCGACGGTTCTTCTCGACCGGCCGATCTCGCGGCCGGTGATCGATACAACCCCGATAGCGATCGCCGTGTGCGCCGTCCAGGCGGTTCCTCGTCCGAAGCGCCCGACTGCGTCGCCGGCGACCCTCGCGCGCTCGCTACTCCTCGCGCTGCAGGAACAGCAGACCGACCAGCGGCGAGAGGATGAAGCCGGTCCCGAGCGCGAGCAGGAGCGGCAGCCCGCCGGCGTCGAGGGAGGCCGCGGCCGCGACGCCGACCACCGCACCGAGAAGGATGCTCACCGAGACGCCGAGCCCGAACGTTTCGAGCCGGGAACTGGAATCGTGATCCACCGATCCGCCGCCGTCGGTGGCGCGATCGATCTCGTCGGGGAGCTGGCCGCCGGAAGCGTGTTGCTGTGCCATACCCGGCCGTACAACGCCCGGTGGTTTAGATTTTGTCGAGACGCGGCGGCGGCGCCGGGCGCGGCGGCGACAGAGTACGATCGGAACCGACACGTCGTCCCGGGTCGCCCCCGTCGACTGACGGAACGGGAACGTGCGTTTTATAACCGCGTCGGAAGTACTGCCTCCAACGACTATGCCGAGTTCCAACGGTCCACTTCACGGTACGCGAGGAAAGCTCTCGAACAAGCCGCGCGAGCGCGGGACGTCGCCGCCGCAGCGCGCGATCGCGGAGTACGACGAGGGCCAGAAGGTCCACCTGAAAATCGACCCGAGCGTTCGCAAAGGTCGGTTCCACCCCCGTTTCAACGGCCACACCGGCGAGGTCGTCGGCAAACAGGGCCGCGCGTTCAAGGTCCGGATCGTCGACGGCGGCAAAGAGAAGACGCTCATCGCTCGCCCCGCCCACCTGCGCGCTCAGGAGTAACTCCGACGCCGATGACCATCTTCAAAGAGAAGGTAGACGAGGAGTACTTGACCGTCTCGGAGGTCAAGACCCTCCTGGAGGACGTCGAAGCCGAGCGCGCCGCGGACGAGGATCGAGAGCTGCGCTACGAGCTGGCCCGCGCCATCGAACACGTGAACCGGTTCGCCCACCTCGACCCCGAGGAGTCCCGAGACCTCGTCGAGGAACTCCTCGAACTGGAGAAGGTCGACGCGACGACGGCGATCAAGATCGCGGACCTCCTCCCGCAGAGCCGGGACGAACTCCGTGCGGTGTACGCGCAGGAGCGCTACGCGCTCAGCGGCGACGAACTCGACGACGTGTTGAACGTCGTCGCGAAGTACGTCTAGAACCGAGCGTCCGCCCCGCTCGGTTGCGACTTCTCACGGCCAACTATTTAAATAGACCCTCGCCGTACGTCACGATATGACCACGACCGAGAGCGGAGACGCCGACGGCCCGACCGACTCGGCAGGCGACGACGCCGACCGGACGGGCGAACGCGAATCCGACCCCGAGGACGTGCGCTACGCGGTCGTCCTGGATCACCTGCCTCACGGACGCGCGGACGACGACCGGCCTCGTCACCGGAAATCACCGCTCGCGTACGCGCTCGGCGAGCGCGACTTCCGCCTCTTCGAGGTGACGCTGTCGGACGACGCGGACGTCTCGATCGGTGACCGCGTCGTGATCGGCCCGACGGAGGCGCGCGACGCCGTCTCGGGGTTCAAACAGGTGACCTACGACGACCTCTCGAACACCGCGAACGCCGAGCTCGAGTACGCGATCGAGGAGATCGTCGACGCGAACGAGCGCCGCTTCGTCGACTTCTACAACGACGCGCAGCCGATCACCCTCCGGCTCCACCAGCTGAACCTGCTGCCCGGGATCGGGAAGAAACTCCGGAACAACATCCTAGATCAGCGCAAGCGCGGCCCCTTCGAGAGTTTCGAGGACGTCGAAGATCGCGTCTCGGGCCTCCACCGGCCGAAGGAAGTCCTCGTCGAGCGGATCTTAGAGGAGTTGCGCGACGACGACCTGAAGTACAAGACCTTCGTCGGCCGCGAGTCCTAGCACCCGCCGCTAGTACCGGAAGCGCCGGCGTAAGCGGCCGGAGTCTCGGTGTCCCGATCCTCCGGACCTGGCGCGGCGGTGGAATCGCGACCCGAGACGTTTACACTCTCCCACCCGCAACGGACGGCAATGACTGATACGACGCCCGGCGGGGCCCCGGAACCTCGTGATCCCGACGACCTGCGCCGTCGGGCGGGGGTGCGCGGCGACCCGGATCGGGATCAGCACTTCCTGGTCGACGACCGAGTGCTCGATCGGATTCCCACGTACCTCCCCGAGGACGCCGACACCAGCCACCTCCTCGAAATCGGAGGCGGGACGGGCGCACTCACCGATCGGTTGCTCCGCGTCGGCGACGAGGTGACCGTCGTCGAGCGCGACCCGCCGCTCGCGGCGTTCCTCCGCGAGGAGTTCGCGGAGGCGGTCGACGCCGGGCGGTTGCGGGTGGTCGAGGGCGACGCCCTCGACGTCGACCTCCCCGAGTTTTCCGCCGCCGTCTCGAACCTCCCGTACGGTATCTCCTCGGAGATCACCTTCCGACTGCTCCCCGAGAACCGTCCGCTCGTGTTGATGTTCCAGCGGGAGTTCGGCGAGCGGATGGCGGCCGAACCGGGCACCGACGCGTACGGACGGCTGTCGGTCACGGCGCAACACTACGCCGACGTCGAGGTGGTCGAAATCGTGCCACCGACGGCGTTCGACCCCGCGCCGGCGGTCGAGAGCGCGATCGTCCGGCTCCGGCCGCGGGAGCCGGACTACGTCGTCGACGACGAGTCGTTCTTCTTCGACTTCGTGAAGGCGCTCTTCACCCAGCGTCGCAAGACGATCCGAAACGGGATCCGGAACACGGCGCACATCTCGGGACTGTCGGACCCCGAAGCGGTCGTCGCCGCGGTCGAGGGGGTAAACGAGGACCTGTTACGTGCGCGGGCGGGGTCGCTCGCGCCCGAAGCGTTCGCGGAGCTGACCGCAATCGCGGACGAGCACGGTCGCTGAGTTCCACCAATCTATGTTCGGAACCCTCCAGACGTCGTTCGGCGGTCTCGGCGGAATCGGAAGCGCACTGGTGCGTCTCTCGGAACTGGTCCCGACGTTCACCGGCCGGATCGCCGTCACCTTCGCTATCGGCGTCGCCACGATGGCGCTCCTGGCCCGGACCGACCGACTCCACGAAGCCGCTCCCGAGCGCCTGCCGTCGACGGCGTGGCACCTCTTGATCACGCTGGGGACGATGCTCGCCGCGGCGACGGCCGGGGTGGCGATCGTCGGCGTCTGGGGGCTCTCGGACGAGTTGATCGGCGTCTTCGGCCAGAACTACGGTCCCGAGACGCTCGTCAGGATCGGCATCTCGGCGCTGTTTCTGATCGGCGCGTACACGATGACGGGGCTGGTCCGACAACTCGCCGAGGAACTCGCGGAGACGCGATCGTCGATCGGCGAGCACGAGGGCGAGATCGCCTTTCGGCTCGGGCAGGTCACGCTGTACCTCCTCGCGCTCGCGATCATCCTCTCGCTGTGGAACGTCAACGTCGGCGGGTTCCTCGTCGGCGCGGGGTTCCTCGGGATCGTCGTCGGGATGGCGGCCCGACAGACCCTGGGGGCGCTCCTGGCGGGGTTCGTCCTGATGTTCTCTCGACCCTTCGAGATCGGCGACTGGATTCAAGTGGGCGACTACGAGGGGATCGTGACCGATATCACCATCGTCAACACGCGCATCCAGACGTTCGACGGCGAGTACGTGATGATCCCCAACGACGTCGTCTCTTCGGAGAGCCTGGTCAACCGGAGCCGGAAGGGGCGGCTCCGCATCGAGGTCGAGGTCGGTGTCGACTACGACGCCGATCCCGAGCGGGCCGCGACGATCGCGAATCGGGCCGTCTCGAAGCTCGACGATCCGATGAACGTCCCGACGCCGCAGGTGGTGCTCAAGCGACTCGACGACTCCGCGGTCGTCCTCGGCGTGCGCTACTGGATCGACAACCCGAGCGCCCGGCGGAAGTGGCGCTCGAAGACGGCGGTGATCGGCGCGGTCAAAGCGGCGCTGGAGGAAGAGGACATCAAGATCCCGTTCCCGCAGCGGGAACTGATGGGCCGAACCGAGGACGGCGGGTTCGTCCTCGCCGGCGACGAGCGGCCCGCACAGCGACAGGTGGAACCGACGCCGGACGGCGGCGACGGGGGCGACTCGTGACCGAACGGACCGCACGGGACCTCGCGGCGCGGCGCGGCGTCGAGACGAACGTGTACCAGCCGGCGGAGGACTCCGGGCTCCTCGCCGACGCGATCGAGAAGCGTGGCCGGGGGCGGCTGTTGGAGGTCGGCACCGGCTCGGGCTGGGTCGCCGCACGGGCGGCCCGTGAGGTCCCGGACGTGTCGTCGGTCGTCGCGAGCGACCTGAGTCCGCACGCCTGTCGGGCGGCGCGGCGGCGTGCCGTTGAAGGCGGCCCGGAGGAGGCTGGCGTCAGCGATTCGACGGGCGACCGCACAGAACCCGATGGATCGGGATCGCTCTTCGACGTCGTGCGCGCGAACCTCGTGTCCCCGTTCGCCGACGACGCGTTCGACACGGTCGCGTTCAATCCCCCGTATCTCCCCACGGACCCGGAAAACGAGTGGGACGACTGGATGGAGCGGGCGCTGTCGGGCGGGGAGTCCGGTCAGGAACTGATCGACCCGTTCCTCGAGGCCGTCGGTCGGGTGCTCGCCCCCGGCGGCGTCGGGCTCCTGCTCGTGAGTTCGCTCACGGGGTACGACGCGGTTCTCGACCGAGTCGACGCGTGCGGCTTCGACCACGAGGTCGTCGTCGAAGAGTCGTATCCGTTCGAGTCGCTCTCGGTGCTCGCGCTGACCGCTACCGGGGGATCTTCCCAGTGACGAGCGGAAACAGACGAATCACCTACAGTAATAATACACTTTAGCAAATATTAAGCAGCGGCATTTCGTAGCGACCGTCGATGACTGAACTCGTCGCGACGACGCCGGGACTGTTCCCGCTTCCGGGCTGGGCGAAGTCGGAACTCTCGGAACTGAAGGGCCGTCAGAAGGTCGATCTCATCTCGGGCGACGAGTCCGAATCGGTCGTCTCGGCGTACGGACGGGCCCGCGCGGAGATCGTCGACGACCAGTTCGACGCGGGTCTGGATCGGGTCGTCGAGGGTCAACTCCGCTGGGACGATATGATCGCCCATCCGCTCGCCGTCCACGACAACGTCGAGACCGGTCGGATCAGCCGGTACTACGACAACAACAACTTCTACCGGAATCCCCGGGTCGTGGGCGAGTTGACTCCCTCCGGCGACGTCGCCGAGGAGTTGGTGGCCGCTCGGGACCTGTTCGACGACGCCGCTCCCCTCCAGGCGGTCCTCCCGGGGCCGTACTCGCTGGCCGATCTCGCGACGGACGAACACTACGGCGACGACGGCCAGTTCCTCTCGGCGGTCGCGGACTTCCTGGCCGGCGAAGTCGAGTCCTTCCCCGCCCACGAGACGCTGTTTTTGCTAGAGCCGTCGCTCGTCACGAACCCGCCGGGGGACGACCTCGCGTCGGCCGTTCCCGAGGCCATCGACGCCGTGGCCGCCGCGACCGGCGCCGACGTCGTCGTCCACACCTACTTCGGCGCGCTCGACGAGAAGACCTACGCGCACCTGATGGACGCCGACGTCGCCGCGTTCGGCCTGGACCTCGTCGCCGACGACAGAGAGCAGACCGTGTACAACGCCGTCGAGTACGGCGTCACCGGGGACGTCGCGCTCGGCGTCGCCGACGGGCAGAACACGCTCGTCGAGTCCGCGGAGACGCTGCGGGAGCGCGCGGCGTGGTTCACCGACCAGGTTCCGGCGACCGACTTCGGGACCGTGTATCTGAGCACGAACACGGAGACGTTCTACCTCCCGGTCAACAAGCACCGCGCGAAACTCGCCGCGTTGGCCACGGCCGCCGACCTCGACACGGAGGTGACGGCCTGATGGTCCGGAACCCCGACAACCGGGCGCAGTTCAGGCCGGGTGATCACGACGCCGAGCACTTCCTCCTGACGACCGTCGTCGGGAGCTACCCGAAGCCGACGTGGCTCAACCGGGCGAAGGACCTCTCGGAGGATCCCGACGCGGCGTTCGACGACACGGACCTGAAGGAGGCCTACGACGACGCCGCGCGCCTGATCACGCACGAACACGAGCGCGCCGGTCTCGACACGGTCGTCGACGGCGAGATGCGCCGCGAGGAGATGGTCGAGTACTTCGCCCACCGGATCCCCGGCTACGAGTTCAACGGCCCCGTGAAGGTGTGGGGACACAACTACTTCGACAAGCCCTCGGTCGTCTCGGAGGTCGAGTACGACGAACCGTGGTTGTTGGACGAGTTCGAGTTCACCGCGGGCGTCGCGTCGAGACCGGTGAAAGTCCCGATCACCGGGCCGTACACGCTCGCGCGGTGGTCGTTCAACGAGGCCTACGACGACACCGAATCGCTCGCCTACGACCTCGCGGACCTGGTCAACGAGGAAGTGAGGGGCCTCGTCGACGCCGGCGCGCGCTACGTGCAGATCGACGAACCCGCGCTCGCGACGACGCCGAACGACCACGCGATCGTCGGCGAGTCGATGGAGCGCATCGTCGACGGCATCCCCGAGGAGGTCCGGGTCTGTCTGCACGTCTGCTACGGCGACTACTCCCGCATCTACCCGGAGATCAACGATTTCCCGATCGACGAGTTCGACGTCGAACTCTGCAACGACGGCTACGAGCAGATCGACGTGTTCCGGGGCACCGAGTTCGAACCGGACCTCGCGCTCGGCGTCGTCGATGTCCACGACGCCGAAGTCGAGTCCGTCGCGGAGATCAAACGCAATATCCAGCAAGGGCTGAAGGTCGTTTCGCCCGACCGGCTCACCGTCTCGCCGGACTGTGGCGTGAAGTTGCTTCCGCGCGAGGTGGCCTACCGGAAGATTTCGAATATGGTCCAGGCCGCCCGCGAGGTCGAGGCCGAACTGGACGCCGGCGAGATCGAGGTCGCCGCGCCGAAAAGTTAGTCGTCCCCGATCGGATACTCGGTGCCCGGGCCTCTACGTCCGGCCCCGACTACGCGTCGCTCTCTCCTCTCTGCAGACCGGGAGGTGTCCACCCCGGCCTCATCGAACGGATGAGAGACCCCGTCGATCGCGACGGGGAAAACGAATCGGCGAGCGACCTACTCGTACAGCCAGGGAGCGTCGATCCGCTCGTAGTCGAGCAGTTCCTCGTCGTCGAAGAAGAGGTCGATCTCTCGCTCGTTCGCGCCCTCGTCCTCGTGATCGGAGGCGTGAATGACGTTGCGGCCGAGGTCCAGGCCGAAGTCGCCGCGGATCGTGCCCGGGGCGGACTCGGCGGGGTCGGTCTCGCCGACCATCGAACGGACCTGTCGGGTCGCGTCCGCGCCCTCCCAGACCATCGCGAAGACCGGGCCGGAAGTGATGAAGTCGACGAGGCCGTCGAAGAACGGCTTATCGGCGTGCTCGCCGTAGTGTTCGTGAGCGAGCTCGTCGTCGATCTGCATGAACTTCCCGCCGACGAGTTTCAGCCCGCGCTCCTCGAACCGGGAGACGATCTCGCCGATGAGGCCGCGCTGGACGCCGTCGGGCTTGACCATCACGAACGTGCGCTCGTCGTCGCTCATTCGTTGCCGCCCTCGTTACGGCCCGCTTCGGTCCACTCTAGATCGCGGGGCTCGCGGCCGAGCCGGTAGTTCTTCTCGGCCTTCGAGTCCTTGAAGTGGAGGATCGTTCCGTCCTTCTTGACGAGCATCGTGCCCGTGCCGGGTTCGATCTCCTCGCCGGTGTAATCGCACGTGCGCGTTTCGACCATTGGTTATCGACCTCCGATGGAGTCGGCGTCCCGCTGCGTCTCGCGAAGCTGCAGGATGTCGCCCTCGCGGACGGGGCCCAGGACGTTCCGCGTGATGATGCGGCCCTGGTTCGAGCCCTCTCGGATGCGGCACTTGACCTGCATGGCCTCGCCGTGCATCCCTGTCTTGCCAACGATCTCGATGACCTCCGCGGACGTCGAGTCGCTGGCGGTCTCTTCTGCGCTCATCGTCGCTTACCGCAGTTCCTCGAGCTTCGCGGCGATGTCTTCGACGTCACCCTCCGAATCGCCGGCGTCGACGATGGCGGCGGCGGCCGAGCCGACCTCGAGGCCGGCGGCCTGGCCGACCTCGTCCTGCGTCTCGATGAAGACGTAGGGGATCCCCTTCTCGTCGGCGAGTTCGGGCAGGTGCATCACGATCTCTTCGGGCGAGACGTCCTCGGCGACGAAGACGAGCTCGGCGGTGCCGCGCTCGACGGCCTTGGTCGTCTCGTTGGTTCCTTTCTTTACGGTTCCTGTGTCTCGGGCGACCTCGAGGGCCTCGAGGGCATCCTCTGCGAGGTCGGCTGGGACGTCGAATTCTACGTAGACTGGCATTGGTTGTTCACCTCTCCTGCTCGCGGGCTCGACTGCCCCGCCGGAAATACCGGTTTCCCTGACGGCGGGGAGTATCATCAACCCCGGGCAGGCTGTACACTTCGGTTGCTCCGGATCGCATAAAAGCGCTTTCAATGGCGCCGTGCCGTGGCACGTCGACACACGCGGCAAAGTCGTTGCCACTGCCCCACGGACGACTATCCCACGGACCGTCGTCGGCGACCGAACCGCCACCTCTCGTGGCCGACCATACCCACCGGCCCCGCGGAGAATCGAACGCAATTTCCTTACACGGTCGGGACGATCCCAGCGTATGAACGTCGCCGCCCTCGCAGCGGACCTCCGCGCGGCGGCCCGGCGGACGGACCACCGACGCCTGCTCGTCCTCGCGGGCGAGCGGGACGCCGGCATCGACGCCGCTTTCGACGCCGTCGAGGGAGCCCAAATCCCCGACGATGAGACGACGATCGTCTCGGCGACCGACGGGTTCCGGTTCGACCGCGTGGCTCCGACCCAAGCGAGCGAACTCCTCGGCACCACGCGGACGGCGGTGATCTACGACGCGCACGAGGACTTCTCACCGAACGTCCTCGGCCGGCTCGTCGGCACCGTCGACGGCGGCGGGCTGTTCGTCCTGCTGGTTCCCCCGCTGGACGCCTGGCCCGACCGCTCGGGGTCGTTCGAGTCCTCGCTGGCCGTTCCGCCCCACAGCGTCGACGACGTCGGGGGGCGGTTCCGCGAGCGCCTCGTCGGGACGCTCCGCGATCACCCGGGAGTGGCCATCGTCGACGTGGACGCCGGGACCGTCGAACGCCGCGGCGACGCCGACGAGTCCCCGTCGACGCGGTCGGCCCCCGGGACGCCCCCGGCCGGAACGCGGCGGTTTCCCGCCGCGGCGTACGAAGCCTGCCTGACCGCGGATCAGTCGCGCGCGCTGCACGCGCTGGAAGCGCTCGGTGACGCCAGCGAGGGAATCGGTGACGCCGGCGAGGGAACGAGCGGGACCCGTCGGACCGCGAGCGGCGACACCGACGGGGAGCGACGGCGCGCCGTCGTCGTCGAGGCCGACCGCGGCCGCGGGAAGTCGAGCGCGGCCGGCCTCGCTGCCGGGTCGCTCGCCGCCGAGGGTCGCGACGTGCTCGTCACCGCGCCGGACCGACGGAACGCGTCCGATCTCTTCGCGAGAGCCGAAGAGTTGCTATCGGCGACCGGCGCCTCAGACGGCGGCGAGCGAGCGACGGCGACGCAGACCGATGCGGGCGGCGATACGTTGCACGCGAAGGGCGGCGGCCGGGTCCGCTACGCGCCGCCGGCCGCGGCCGCGGATCTCCCGGGGTCGCCCGACGTCGTGCTCGTCGACGAGGCGGCGGCGCTGCCCGTTCGGCTGCTCTCTTCGTACCTCGACGCGCCGGCGGTCGCCTTCTTCACCACCGTCCACGGGTACGAGGGGGCCGGTCGCGGGTTCTCCGTGCGCTTCCGAGAAGAGTTGGCCGCGTGCGACCACGACGTGACCGAAGTGACGCTCTCGGAGCCGATCCGGTTCGCGCCCGCCGACCCGGTCGAGTCGTGGGCGTTCCGCGCGCTGCTGCTCGACGCGCGCCCGCCCGTCGCGGCCCTCGTCTCGGACGCGTCGCCGTCGTCGGTCACCTATCGGGCGATTTCCCCCGACGAACTCGCCGCCGACGAACACCTGCTCCGGGCGGTGTTCGGCCTCCTCGTGCTCGCGCACTACCGGACGGAGCCGGACGACCTGGCTCGTCTTCTCGACGCGCCGAACCTCCGGGTTCGGGTGCTGGAACACGAGGGCCACGTCGTCAGCGTCGCACTGCTCGCCCGCGAGGGCGGGCTCGACGCCGAGACCCGGCGCTCGATGTACGAGGGCGCGCGGGTCCGCGGCAATATGCTCCCGGACGTGTTCACGAGCCAGCTCCGCGACGAGGCGGCTGGCGTCCCGGTGGGCTACCGCATAGTCCGCATCGCCACGCACCACGCCGCTCGCTCGCGGGGGCTGGGTTCGAGGCTCCTCGCGGAGATCCGCGCGGAGTTCGACGGCGACGCCGACTACCTCGGCGTCGGGTACGGCGCGACGCCGGAACTGCTCTCCTTCTGGAGGGCGAACGGCTACGAGACGGTCCACCTCTCGACGACGCGGAACGAGTCCAGCGGCGAGTACTCCGCGCTGATGTTCGACCCGCTCTCGGAGGCGGGACGAGCGCTCTGCGACCGACACGGTCGCTGGTTCCGCGACCGCATCGGCGACCTGCTCGCCGAGCACCTCCGCGACGCCGACCCCGACGTGGTCCGCGGCGCGCTGGCGGCCTGTCGGGCCGACGTCCCACTGGATCTCTCCGACTACGAGTGGCGCGTCGTCGTCGGCGTCGCGTTCGGTCCCGGCCAGTACGCGACGGCCCCGCGCGCGTTCCGTCGCCTCGCGCTCGCGGCGCTGATCGGCGGCCGGGGCGAGAACCGCGACAGCGACGCCGACGAGGGGGCGTGCGACACCACCGTCGCGGCCGGTTCCGGGACGCCGCTGACGCCGCGGGAGGAGCGACTGCTCGTCGGGAAGGTGCTGCAGGCCCGGCCGGCGGACATCGTTGCCGACGAACTGGGGTACGCGTCCGCCCGGCAGTGCCTCCGGGCGCTGGGGGCGGCGTACGAGTCGCTCGTGGATCGCTACGGGGCGGAAAACGAGGTCCTCGAGGCCGAGCGCGAGCGGTTCGGTGGATGAGTCAGGGGGACCTCTCGGGTCGACAGCGCACGCCGAACACCCGACGCGACCGACAGCAGCGTTCATCACCGTCGACGGCGACAGTCCGGTATGGAACTCGTCACCTGGATCGCGCTCGGCGCCGTCGCCCTCGGCGTCGTGGGCTCCGCGCTGCCGCTCCTCCCCGGCGGCGCGCTCTCCGTCGCGGGCGTCCTCACCTACTGGTGGTCGACGGGGTACGCCGAACCGTCGGCGGCCCTCGTCGCGGTCCTCGTCGCCGTCGGGCTGCTCACGATGCTCGTCGACTACTTCGGCGGGGCCATCGCCGCCCGCGCCGGCGGGGCCTCGGCCCTCACGACCGCCGCCGCCGTGATCGTCGGTCTCGTCCTCCTCCTGATCGCCGGCCCGGTCGGGTTCGTCCTCGGGATCGCCGCGACGGTCTTCGCCGTCGAGTTCGCCCAGCACGCCGACGCCGAGACGGGGCTTCGCGTCGCACTGTGGGCGACGGTCGGGGTCCTCGCCTCGACGGTAGTTCAGGTCATCCTGACTGGATCGATCCTCGTCGTGCTCCTGTTCGTCGCGTTCTTCTGAGGTGTCTGTCCGGTCTGAAACGCTCGTCGCGTCGTACGAGACCCTCGACGTGTCCGATTGCGACGATCGTTGCGTCCGTCCACGACGGAAAAGCGCTCGCAGGGCCACCGTCGAGGTTCGGGCCGGCGGAGCGGCAGATTTGCGAACCGACGGAGGAATTATATCGGTCGTGGTTCTATTCTCTCTCGTGAGCGTCAACGTCGAGACGCGGGTGGACGCCCCCGGTTCCGCCGAGTTCGTCGAGAGCACGTGGGACCTCAAAGAGCGAATTCGGAAACGGGAGGGGGTTCTCAAGCAGCGCCGGGCGTTCTTCGTGGACGCGTACCGGCGCGCGAGCGATCACCTGCTCTTCGAGGACGACGAACTCGTCGGGTTCGCGTCGGTCCGACGAGACGGCTACATTCTCTTTTTGGCGGTCGCTCCGGAACGACGCGGCGAGGGGTACGGCAAGCGACTCGTCGCCGCCGCGCTGCAGGACCACGACACGATCTCGTGTCACGCCCGGGCGACGAACGAGGAAGCGCTCTCGTTCTACGAACACCTCGGCTTCGAGATCCAGCGGCGGATCACCGGGTATTACGAGGACGGCGGCGACGCGTACTACCTCCGTCTGGGCGACGGGACGTCGCTGCGGGAGAAGTTCGCGGACTTCTTCCGGCGGTCGGTCGTCGGCGAGTGATCGCCGCCGGACGGGACGAACCGCAGATTCAGTTGGAGTGTCCGCTGACTACAGATTCTCGACGCCGTTGTCGGTGATCACTTCGTCGATCAGTTCGACGGGCGTCGCGTCGTAGGCGGGGTTTTCGATCTCGACGTCCTCGATCGGCTCCAGGGAGATCTCCGCGGGGGGACGGAACTCGTTCTGGAAGACGAACCCGTCGTCGACGATCTTCGCCGCCGACCCGACGACCGTGACCGGCACGTCGAGGTAGTTCGCCGTGGCGATAATGGGGAACGTCCCGACGCGGTTGTACAGGGTGTCGTCGACGATGCAGTCCATCCCGAGGACGACCCGGTCGCACTCCGGGAGAAAGGTCCCGCACGCGCCGTCGACCACGAGGTGCGGTTCGACGCGGTCGACGCCGGCGAGTCGACGCGCGGTCTTTCGCCCCAGAAACCGGGGGCGGGCCTCCGTGACGTACGCCGTGAGGTACGTGCCGTCGCTGGCCGCCCCCTCGACCGCCTCCAGCACGGTCGAAGAGAAGTCGTGTATCAGGAACGTCTCGCCGTCCTCGAAGGTCGGGGCCGCGTTCCTGGCCGCCCGCGACTTCCCCTGCTGAACGTCCTCGACGACCCGGTCGATCACCTCGTCGAGGAGCGACTTGGCCTCCTCGACGCTGTCCTTTCGGTCGACGACGTTCACGAGTACCGTCTCCATCGCGTTGAACAGCGACGCGTGCGAGGGGTTCGCCCGCTTGAGCGCGCTCGCGTTCCGTTCGAGGTCGCGCTCGAACTCCTCGACTGTGGCGTGATCGCGTCCCAGCAGGTCCGAGAGCGCCCGCGTCGCCTTGACGGCGACGACCGACGAACTGTGCGTCTGCATCTCTCGGATCTCCGCGATCGTCTCGTCGATCATAGTCGAGAGTCGGCTACTCGGGTGAAAGAGTTTCCGACGGCGGTGGGTATCGCGGCCAACTCGGACGCCGTCGGCGGGCGGAGGCGTCGAAGTCGCACGCCGGCTTTCGGAGTCGTCTGCGAGACTGATACGCCACCTCAGGAGGCATCGGCGGGATCGAGACACCGCTCTCGGAGCCGCCACGGTCGACGAGTCTCAGTTCTCGCCGCGGTCGATCTCGTCCGGGTCGGAGCCGCCGTCGCCGGCCTCGACCCGCCGCGCGTACGCGAAGACCGCGAGCGCGACGAGGACCCAGACGACCGCCCCGACGCGGATCGCGAACTCGACGCGCGCCCCCCACGTGGGCAGCGGGACGCGGAGCGAGAGCGCGGTGACGACCGGAGCTCCGACCACGATGGTGAGGACGAACGTCGTCTGCATCACCCACCCGTAGTCGACGCCCTCGGGGTCGGAGGTCTCGACAGGTTCCACGGGTTCGTCTTCGAGAGCGCGAGGAAAGACGTGCCGATTTCGGACTGGACAGGTCGGGCTGACGGAGCCGAGCGGCCGACGGCCGGGGCTCACACGGGGACGCGGCGCTCCAGGAAGTCCGACACGGAGTCGTTGAACGCGTCGGCGCGTTCGAGCATCGCGAGGTGGGCGGCGTCGTCGAGGACGGTCAGTTCGCAGTCCGGCAGTTCCGAACAAAGTTCCTCGTGGAAGTACGGCGGCGTCAACCGATCGTACTCGCCGACTATCGCGAGCGTCGGGACGTCGACGGCACCGAGTTCCCCGCGGGAGTCGAACGCGTGGGCCGTCCGGAAGTCCCGTTCGAGAATCGTCTGCCCGGTCGTTCGCAGCGCCGCCTTCGAGACCTCCCGCGTGTCGGCGTCGGCGTCGTGAAAGAGGTGATCCGGTTCGTGGAAGAACTCGACGACCCGCTCGAAGTCCTCGGAGACCCACCGGAGTAGGTCGTCGAGCACCGGCAGCCGCGGCCCCGTGCCGGCCAGGACCATCCCGTCGACTTCCAGTTCCCGCTCGCCGAGCGCCGTCAGGACGACCGCGCCGCCGAGGGAGTGGCCGAAGAGGGCGTCGGCATCGACGGCCTCGGCGACGGCGACGACGTCGTCGACGTACGCCGAGAGCGTCTCGTAGCCGGGTTCGGCCGCGACGTCCTCGCTCTCGCCGTGGCCGCTTAAGTCGAGCGCAACGAGCGGGTACGCCGTCCCCAGTTTCGACTGTGCGCTCCAGACTCGGTAGGTGCCGCCGCTGCCGTGCACGGCGAGTATCGTCGGCCCGTCGGCCCCGCGGTCGAACCGCCGGTAGGCCGTCTCCCGCCCGTGGTGTGAGACCGTCTGCATAGGGTTCCGTTGGGCTGGCGTCGATATAAACCCCCGAGCGCAGTGGGGCGGTCCTCGTCCGCGAACGGGTGCGCCGGGTGGCCGACCCGTCGAACCGCAATTCAACCGGCCGCGACTGATATTCGCCGCCGTGATGCGATTAAGCCGCGAAAGATTTAAATACTTTAGCGACTAACTTGGGGTTAGGAATACGATGAGTATCAAGCAATTAGCCGGTGGAGACGATCGGATCGTCCGCCGGTACGAGTACGACGACAGCTGGGTCCTCGCGGCGGACGTCGGTCTCGCCTCCGAAGACATCGACGTCGACGTCGTCGGCACGACGGCGATCGTCGTGGCCGAGACCGGAGACGAGATCTCCGAAGCGGAGTTCGAGCTTCCCGGCCCCGACGCGTCGGTCGCGACGAACAACGGCGTGCTGATCATCACCGTGGAAAAATGAAGCTCACTGTCAAACCACTCAAGCAGAAGGACGCGGGCCGCGGACTCGCGGCCATCGACCGGCAGGCGGCCGAGGAACTCGGATTAGAGGGCGGCGACTACATCCGGATCGACGGGAGCGGCGGCACCGCCATCGCCCGCGTCTGGCCCGGCTACCCCGAGGACAGCGGCACGGGCGTGGTCCGCATCGACGGCCGACTCCGCCAGCAGGCGAACGTCGGCATCGACGACCGCGTCGAGGTCGAGAAGGCCGATATCAAGCCCGCGAAGCACGTCTCGGTCGCGCTCCCCCAGAACCTCCGCATCAGCGGTAACATCGGGACGCACCTCCGGGACAAGCTCGCGGGCCAGCCCGTCACGCAGGGGCAGAACATCCGCGTGCCCTTCGGCTTCGGCTTCATGTCCTCGTCGAATCAGCCGATCCCGCTGAAAGTCGCCTCGACGGAACCGAGCGGCACGGTCGTCGTCACCGACTCGACCGAGGTGACGATCAGCCAGACCCCCGCCGAGGAGATCCAATCGACCGAGGACGAGGAGGCCGACACGCCGTCGGTCACCTACGAGGACATCGGCGGACTCGACCGGGAACTCGAGCAGGTTCGGGAGATGATCGAACTGCCGATGCGACACCCCGAACTGTTCCAGCGGCTCGGTATCGAGCCGCCGAAGGGCGTGCTCCTCCACGGCCCGCCGGGCACCGGCAAAACCCTGATCGCGAAGGCCGTCGCCAACGAGATCGACGCCTCCTTCCACACGATCTCCGGCCCGGAGATTATGTCGAAGTACTACGGGGAGTCCGAGGAACAGCTCCGCGAGATCTTCGAGGAGGCCGAGGAGGCCGCCCCGGCGATCGTGTTCGTCGACGAGATTGACTCGATCGCGCCCAAGCGCGGCGAGGCCGGCGGCGACGTGGAACGCCGCGTCGTCGCGCAGTTGCTCTCGCTGATGGACGGTCTCGACGAGCGCGGCGAGGTCGTCGTCATCGGCGCGACCAACCGGGTCGACGCGATCGATCCGGCGCTGCGCCGCGGCGGCCGCTTCGATCGCGAGATCGAGATCGGTGTGCCGGACCGCGAGGGCCGGAAGGAGATCCTCCAGGTCCACACGCGGAACATGCCCATCTCGGACGCCGTCGACCTCGACGAGTACGCCGACAACACGCACGGCTTCGTCGGTGCCGACATCGCGAGTCTCGCGAAAGAGGCCGCGATGAACGCGCTGCGCCGCATCCGCCCGGAGCTGGACCTCGAATCCGACGAGATCGACGCAGAGGTGCTGGAGTCGCTGTCGGTGACCGCCGAGGACTTCAAGGAGGCCATCAAGGGCATCGAGCCCTCGGCGCTGCGGGAGGTGTTCGTCGAGGTCCCCGACGTCACCTGGGAACACGTCGGCGGCCTCGAAGACACCAAAGAGCGCCTCCGGGAGACGATCCAGTGGCCGCTCGAATACCCCGAGGTCTTCGACGCGATGGACATGCAGTCCGCGAAGGGCGTCCTGATGTACGGGCCGCCCGGGACCGGGAAGACGCTGCTGGCGAAGGCCGTCGCCAACGAGTCCGAGTCGAACTTCATCTCGGTGAAGGGGCCGGAACTGCTCGACAAGTACGTCGGCGAGTCCGAGAAGGGCGTCCGTGAGATCTTCAAGAAGGCCCGCGAGAACGCGCCCACGGTGGTCTTCTTCGACGAGATCGACTCGATCGCGACCGAGCGCGGCCGCAACACCGGCGACTCGGGCGTCTCCGAGCGCGTCGTCTCCCAGCTACTGACCGAACTCGACGGGCTGGAGACCCTCGAAGACGTCGTCGTCGTCGCGACGACCAACCGGCCGGACCTCATCGACTCGGCGCTGCTGCGGCCGGGACGCCTGGACCGCCACGTCCACGTGCCCGTGCCCGACGAGGACGGCCGACGGGCGATCTTCGCGGTCCACACCGAGGCCAAGCCGCTGGCCGACGACGTCGACCTCGACGAACTCGCCGCGGAGACCGAGGGCTACGTCGGGGCCGACATCGAGGCAGTCTGCCGCGAGGCGTCGATGGCCGCGAGCCGCGAGTTCATCAACAGCGTCTCCCGCGAGGAGGTGGCCGAATCGGTCGGCAACGTCCGCGTGACGATGGAGCACTTCGAGGACGCCCTCGACGAGGTCGCCCCGAGCGTCACCGCCGAGACGCGCGAGCGCTACGAGCAGATCGAACAGCGCTTCCAGACCAGCGAGGTCGAGCGCGAACCAGAGGCCGACGTCAGCCGGACGTTCCAGTAGTCCAGTAGGCCCCGTCCGGACTCGCGCGACGTCGAGTCCTCGCACGGGTCACGACCCTCCCGTTTTTCGATCGATCTCTTCGCGTTCTCCGTCCCGCTCGTCTCCTTTCGGTGGCGATTCACTGTCGGATCGGGCCGAGACGTCGCTCCCGGACGGCGGCTCCCTCGGCGGCAGATACAGTCGGACGGTGTTGCCCCGCGGGCTCCGCCGCTCGAAACTGATCTCGCCGCCGAGTGATTCCACGCACCAGCGCATCACGAACAGCCCGACGCCGGATCCGTGGAAGGTGTTCGTCCGCGCCTCCGGCCGGAACAGCGCGTCGAGTTCGGCGTCTCTGATCGGGGGGTTGGTGTCCGCGACCGCGATTTCGACGCGCCCGGTGTTGGGCGACCGCCCCACGCGGAGTTCCACGGTCGGGCGGGCGTCGTCACTGTGGACGATCGCGTTCTCCACGGCGTGAGTCAGCGCGTGTGAGAAGGCGCTGTCGACGTCGATCCACAGCGCCTCCCGTTCGGTGACCGTCAGCGTCGCCTCGGGGTGGTCCCTTCGGCAGTCCGCGACGACGTCGCGAATCGCGCGAGTGGCCTTGCGAACGCGGCGCTCGCCCGTCGTCGGCGCGACGGCCTGTTGGATCTCTTTGACGGATTCGGCCGTGTCGCCGAGGTCCATCGCGGCCGCGTTTATGATCTCCGCCGCCGCGCGCATCCGGTCTGTGTCCTCGCCGTCGGCGATCTCCTCGGCGTAGCCGGCGATGACCGACGCCTTGTTCCGGAGGTTGTGCCGGAGGATCCGCCAGAACAACTCCTCGCGGTGGGTCGCGTCGTAGTAGTCGGTGACGTCGCGGATCTCCGCACGGACGTACTCCCCTGCGTCGAGTTGCTGGCGAGACAGGTGGACGCGGACCCAGATCAGCTCTCCGTCACCGCGTTTCACCCGCCAGGTGAACGCCTGGGAGTCACCGGACGAGGCCGCGCCGAGTCGCTCGCGGAAGTCCGACGCCGAAAAGCGGTACGTGTTCGCGGTGTAGCGATCCACGTCGAGCGTTCGGAGTTCAACGCGTCCGTACCCGAAGATCGATTCCAGGCGGTCGTTCGCGTCCAGTATCGATCCGTCTCGCGGGTCGTACAACGCGATGCCGACGCGCAGCGTGTCGTACTCGGGTGGGAGCGAGGAATCGGGGTGAGACACCATCCGTTTGGACCCACTTTCGATCAGCCACGCTTAGCACTCACTAAGAGGGCTACGTACCGCTCCCTAGCACTCCGGAGCGCGGACGACCACGCCGAGAGATTTCACCGGAAACGTGGTGTGGTGGGGAGGCATCTCACACCCCGTGGTCGCGGTCCGTTCGGGGCCCTTCCCTCGCCGCTCGTCGCGGGGGTTAGGCCGACGCGTCGAGGCCGTCGAGGTCGTCGAGGATTGCCGACGCGTGCCCCTCGGGTGAAACGCCCTCGTAGGCGAGGACGATATCGCCGTCGGGGCCGACCACGTACGTGTTGCGGAAGACGCCGTCGAAGGTGTTGCCGAACATATTCTTCTCGCCGTAGGAGTCGTAGGCGGTCGACACCGAGCCGTCCTCGTCGGAGAGGAGCGAGAAGGGGAGGTCGTACTCCGCCGCGAAGGGTTCCAGATCGTCGACGGGGTCGTCGCTGATCCCGAGGACGGTCACGCCGCGGTCTTCGAACTCCTCGTAGGAGTCGCGAAAGCCGCACGCCTCGGTCGTACAACCGGGCGTGTCGGCGCGGGGGTAAAAGTAGACGACGACGTACTCGCCGCGGAACGACGACAGCGACACGGTCCGTCCGTCCTGGTCTGGCAACTCGAAGTCTGGGGCGGTCTCACCGATATCGAGCATCGTCCCTACGTTGACGAAGAACCGCTTGAACGTACCGTTCCGCTCTCAGTCGAGTCGCTCGGCGGCGTTCCGGTCCAGGAGCGGCCCCGCGTTCGTCGTCGGGAGCGTCACGACGTCCTCGGATTCGAGGTCGTATTCTCGCTCGTCGACGCCGAGGATCTGCCCGACGTCCTGCGTGATCCGCAGCGTCACTCGCTCCGTCTGCGTCCGCTCGCCGGTCTGAGCACTGTCTTCCGACGGCCCTCGCGCCGTCTCGACGCGGCCCGGAGCGCCGTCGGTTCGCGGCTCTTTGTGCTCCGTGCTCGCCTCTCCGCCGTCGTCGACGACCGGCGTTTCCGTCTCCGTCGCGTCTGGCGGCGCGTCCGGCGGTACATCCGGCGGCACGTCGCCGGTGTCGGAGCCGCCGCCACCGGCCGCTTGCCCGCCGTCGGGGTCGGCGGTCGCGACCGCCGAAGCGGTCTCGGCCGGCGGCGCGTCGCCCCCGCCCATCGCCTCGGTCAGCACGTCGTCGGGGGAGATCGGTTCCCGGTCGGTCGACGCTTCGGTCTCCGCCGCGTTCGGTGAGGCGGCCGACGGGTCCGCCGTCGTCGACTCGGCGGAGCGGGGGTCCGATCGGTCGGCGGCCGCCGTCGCCGGTTCCGATCGATCCGTCTCCGGGGCCGCCTCGCCGCCCGTTCCGTCTCCGCCCTCGCCCGCGAGGACGTCGAGCACGCTCTGTCGGTTCTGCTTGATCCGACTGACGAGATTCTCGAACAGGTCGCGCTCCTCGGCGGTGAGCCCGTTGGTGTCGGCGCTCATATCCGCGGCCGCGAAGGACGCGAGCTTGACGACTTTCCCGACCCGGCGCTCGTAGATGGCCTCGACGACGTCCTCGGCGGTCTCGATCTCGTCGGTCAGCTGTCCGACCTCGGGGTCCGCGAAGGGGTCGTCGGCCGCGTCGGCCGCGCGCCGTCGCTCGGCCTTCCGCGCGGCGATGTAGTCGGCGACGTCCCCGTAGAACGAGTCGCGGAGATGCTGGAGGCTGTCCTTCTGCCGCTCGGTCCGACGGACGCTCCGCAACTCGTCTAAGTTCATTCTTTGATCTTCTCGGCGCGTCCCCGGGTCATCAAGAAGATCCCGAGGCACTCCTCGACAGTTTGCTCTCCCTCCGGGATAGTAAACGTGTCGCCGTCGAACGTCGTCGGCCCCGCGTCCGTCACGTCGACGCCGATCTCCCGACCGCGGAACCGGTCGGGGATCGCGTCCTCGAGCGGCCGGAAGTCGTCGAGTTCCCGGCGGGAGAGCGGCGTCACCGTCAGTCCGGAGCCGCCGTGGAGGCTCCCGGGCAGGCGGATGAGCCGCTTCGTGTCGGTCGTCACCGGTTCGTCGATCGGGGCGGTCTCCGCCTCGACCGCCTCCTCGGTGAGGGCGTCGACGAGGATGCGCGTCCCGGGGCCGCCGGCCTCGACGTTGCCCTCGCGGATCGCCTCGAAGTTGTTCCGGATCTGCCCGAGAATCGTCGTCGCGCGGCCCTCGCCGATCCCGTCGAGTTCCTGTAACCGGTCGAGCGCGTCGCCCTCGTCCATCTCCCGGAGCGCCTCGGCGAGGTCGACGAGTCGGCGGTGGACGCGCGCACCCCACCCGCCCCGCCGGCGGAGCACCCGGCGGGTGGTGCCGCGGTTCGACGCCGTCTCGATCAGCCCGTCGACGTCGAGGTCGATCGCGCGGACGTAGTCGACGATCTCACGGCGGGCCTCGCTGTCGAGTTCCCGCACCTCGGGGTCGCGGACGTGGACGTGGTAGCCGCGGCCGCCGGAGAAGACGACCCTCGTCTCCTCGAACGCGAAGTCGTCGTCGACGAACGAGAGGAGGTTCAGGAGTTCCTCCTTGCACGCGGCGAGCATCTCCGCGTACGTCGTCTCAGTGGGGTCGACGCCGGGGAGGTGGTCGGCGTCGAGGTCGAAGACGAGGTCCGCCGACTGCCAGCCCTTCTCGTCCATCGAACTCGCGCCGGGATCTGAGAATCGGGCCGACGAGAAGTAGACGTGTCGGGGCGCGGTGCGGTGGAGGAAATCGGAGAGGTCGCCGACCTCCAGCAGCGACTGGTGGCGGATCATCCTGGTCGAGCCGGCGCTCCAGGGGATGTGTCCCCACTCGCGCCGTTCGGCCGCGGGCGGCAGGGAGACGTCGCTGCGGCGGTAGTAGTCGCCGAACCGGCCTTCGAGATAGGTCCGCGTGCGCGCCTCCATCGGTCGACGAGGATTGCGGAGCGAGTAGTAAAGCCGTTGCGCCTCGGCGGCGCGTCGCTATCAGGCGAACTGCTCGCGGTCCGGGACGCCGTTGCGCCCCAGGATGATCTCCTGGGCCTCGACGTCTTCGAGCGCGGCCACCAGGCCGCCCACGTCGAGGACGCCGTCGTCGGTCTCCAGTCTGAGTGAGGCGACCTCCTCGGAGGCTTCGATCGTCGCCGTCTGGACCTTCCCCTCGACGACGACGGCGTCGCCGGTCTCGATGTCGCGACCGGTGATCGAGGCGTAGAACGGGCCGTCGAGTTCGCGGACGTCCTTCACGGCGCGGCGGATCGACGCGTAGCGCCGGGGGAACGGCCGCCGCTTGCCGTCGGCCGCGAGCGTCTCCGCGGTCGACCACAGCACCGTCCCGAAGAAGCCCGAGACGAGGAAGCCGAGCGCCGAGCGGTTGAAAATGACGCCGTAGCGTTCGCGGTCGTCGCGGAGCGCGTCCTGCGTCGCGTAGACCGAGTAGTTGCCGTCGGCGACCGCGAGGATCGGCGTGGTGATCCCCCGCCGAGCGCGCGCGACCGTCGCGACCTCCAGGTAATCGAAGTCGTCGGGGTCGGGCGCCCGCGACAGCGGCGTCACCAGCAGGTCGATGCTCACGCCGTCGTCGATGGCGGCCGCGAGGTCCTCGCGGAACCGACGGAGGAGGTCCGGCGTGAGCGACAGTATCAGTTCGTACTCGGCGCTCTCGATGATCTCTTCGACGTACCGAAGGATCGTCGACCGGGACTTGACGAGCGAGACCGCCTCGGTGTCTCGGGCGGGGGCGGTGTACCGCGCTTCCAGTTCCGACACCAGATCGTCGAGCGACTGCTGAACGTTTCCGAAGGCGTCGTCGGGGGCGACCGCGACGATCTTCATCGGGCGCGACTCCCGGAGTTCGACGAGGCCCCGGTCCGAGAGGCTTCGGACGGTGTCGTACACCCGGGGCTGGGGGATCTCCGTTCGGTCGGCGATCTCGGAGGCGGTGAGTTCGCCGTGTTCGAGGACGGCCAGGTACGCCTCGATCTCGTACTCGCCGAGATCGAAGCGCTCGCCGACCCGCTCCAGCGTCGTTCGAAGTTCGTCTGCCATACCGGTAGGTTTCGCTCCCGACACTTACTGTTTACTATGCTTCGAGTAGCACACCGTTTCGGAACGCGGTGAATCGGTACCGAAAGCGAGGGGCGTCCCGCAAGGCTCCCTCCGAGGCCGGGGTGGACAGATATAAGATTCGTCGGACGGTACCGCATCACAATGGCCGAGCACGGAGACGACGACGCGTCGACCGGCCTGTACGGTCGGGTCGAGGAACTGACCGAGGCCGGCGAGACGGTCGCGCTCGCGACCGTGACCGGTGTCGACGGGTCGGCCCCGCAGGACCCCGGTGCGGCGATGCTCGTGCGGGCGGACGGGCGGACCGAGGGCACGGTCGGCGGCGGCACCGTGGAGGAACGGACGCGTCGGACCGCCCTCGAAGCGATCGAGGAGCGGAGTCCCCGCACCGAGCACTGGGAACTGCGCCCCGAGGGCAACACCGGGATGGTCTGCGGCGGCGAGATGGACGTGTTCATCAACGTGATTCCGGGGTCGCAACGGCTGATCGTCGCCGGCGGCGGCCACATCGGGCAGTCGCTCGCGGCGATGGCCGTCGAGTTGGGGTACGACGTGTTCGTCGTCGACGACAGGGAGGCGTACGCCGACCCCGAGCGCTTCCCCGACGCCGCCGTCCACGCCGACGACTACGACGCGGGGATCGAATCGATCGGCGTCACGGACAACACCGCCGTCGTCGTCGCCACCAGAAGCGGGCACTTCGATCGGATCGCCTCCCGGGAGGCGCTCGAACGGGGCGCGTACTACGTCGGACTGGTCGCCTCCGACACCAAGGCTGAACGCGTCGCCGACGGCCTCCGCGAGGACGGCATCGACGAGGGCGACTTCGAGCGGTTCCACTCGCCGGTCGGCCTCGAACTGGGCGGCGGCGACCCCGCCGACGTCGCCCTCTCGATTCTGGGCGAACTCAACCGGGTCCGTCACGGGCTGCATCCGGGCTCGATCGAGTCCTGAGACTGGCGGAGGTGCGTCCGATCGCGTCGGCACCACGCCTGCAGGATTTCGCCGTATCGCCGCGGCCGGCGGTGTGCAAGCGTCCCAATGAGATGTTCCGATCGAGCGGTCGATAGCTGCCGTCTGTCGGCCTCGGAACTGTGGTCCCTCCGCATCGAATCCGTCGTCTCGCCGAATCGAATCCGACGCCACTCCGCGTCGAAACTGCCGGCTTCAGGCGGCAGCGGATGAAATGACAATTATCTGATTTGTCAACTGGACACCCCTTCCGGAGGCCGAATCTATATAAACGTGTGTGAAAGATAATCAAGGTATGTCTACGACAGATGCACCGGACGAGTCAGCGCCTGAGGCGGGCGACGACTCGGGAGGGCCATCCCGCCGCGACATCATCAAGGGGACGATCGGCGGGACGCTCGTTGCGGCGAACGCGTACCTGTTCAACAACATCAGGCAAACGTCCGCAGCGGGCGACGGCTCGCCGGGCGTTCGAGAGCGGTTCTCGAACCAACTGAAGCTGACGGTCAACGGCCGGGAACGCTTCGTCAGGGTCGAAGACCAGGAGCGACTCGCCGAGACGCTCCGGTACAAACTCGGGCTGACGGGGACGAAGTTCGGCTGTGACCGGGCGATGTGCGGGGCCTGCACCGTACAGGTCGAGGGGGACCCGCTGTACAGTTGTACGTACTTCACGAAGGACGCCGTCGGCAAGGAGATCACGACGATAGAGGGCCTGTCGGAGGGGGGCGAACTCCACCCGATCCAGGAGTCGTTCATCGAAGAGCTCGGCGGGCAGTGCGCGTTCTGCACGCCCGGGATGATTATGTCGGCGAAGTCGCTGCTGGAGGAGAACGGCGACCCCTCCCGCGAGGAGGTCAAAAACGCCCTGGAGGGCAACCTCTGTCGATGCGGCAACTACGAGAACGAGATCGACAGCGTCCTCTCGGCGGCCGAGCGGATGTGATCACCCGTGTCAAACCACAACTACGTCGGAAACGACTTCGAGGTCCCGGACGGCCGGGCGAAGGTGACCGGTGAGGCAAAGTACGCCGACGACTACCAGTTCGACAACCTTCTGCACGCGAAGACCGTCAAGAGCCCGTACGCACACGCGAGAGCGCGGAGCATCGACACTTCCGAAGCGGAGTCGATGTCGGGCGTGCAGGCGGTCATCACCCACGAAGACGTCCCGGACTCGGCCATCGGACAACCGGCGCTCGCCGAAGAGCCGCTGACGTTCGGGTATCCGGTCGCCGCGGTGGCCGCCAACGACGAGTACACCGCGGCCGCGGCCGTCGAAGCTATCGACGTCGAGTGGGAGGTCCTCGACCACGTCGTCGACCCCGTCGAGACGCTCAAACCGGGCAGTCCGAACGCCCGGCCGGAAGGCAACGTCCCCACGGGCGAAGCCGCCGGCGAGAGCGCCGAGGGCCAGGGCGGCGGCGAGGCCGCGGCGGACACGATCAAGTGGAGCGACGCCGACTTCAGCGGCGACTTTCCCGAGAACCCCGGCGAGTTCACGATGGAGTGGAACTGGGGCGAGGTCTCGGAAGGGTTCGAGAACGCCGACACGGTCTACGAGGACACGGTCAAGGCCCAACCGCAACCCACGAACCCGATGGAACCGCGTTCGACCGTCGCCGAGTGGGGCGCGGACGGCCACGTCACCATCTGGGGGTCCAGTCAGAGTATCAGCCTGACGCACACGGGCGTCGCGGGGATGATCGGCAAACCGCCGACGGAAGTCACGTTCATCTGCAACTTCGCCGGGGGCGGGTTCGGATCGAAGGGGACCGCCTACCCGCAGATGGCCGTGCCGGCGTTCCTCTCCCGAGAGGTAAATCGACCGGTCAAGATCCGCGGCACCCGGCGCGAGGAGTTCCACTGGGGGAACGGCCGCGCGACCTTCGTCGCGAAAACGCGAGTCGGACTCGACTCCGACGGGACGATCACGGCGCTCGAAATCGACGCGGTCGGCGACGCCGGCGCGTACTCCTCGGACGCGCTGTCGACGCTCAGTTCAGGGTTCAACTCGCTGACGCAGTGCTGGCAGCCCGAGACGCTTCGGTTCCGCGGGATCGGCGTGTTCACCAACACGCCCAAGCGGTGGCCACAACGCGGCCCCGGACAGAACCAGGCGGCGCTGGCGGTCGCGCAGGTGATGGACGAGGCGGCCAAGCAGGCGGGATTGGACCCGCTGGACGTCGTGCTGCAGAACGCCCCGGAGAACCGGGATCCCGCGGGTGCAGAGCGGCTCCCGATGACCAGCGCGTATCTCGGCGAGGCCTACGAACTGGCCGCCGACGCGATCGATTACGAGGAGAAGCGATCCCGCTCGGGAACCAGAGAGGGTTCGAAGGTGTACGGCGTCGGGATGGCGTCGGCGTCGCACCAGTCGGGGTACATCGGGTTCGACGGCCTCATTGTCGTCCACACCGACGGCACCGTCGAAGTGCGTCAGGGTGCCGGCAACCTCGGCACGGAGAGTTTCGCCGCGGTCGCGCGGATGGCCGCGGACACGATGAACGCCGACTGGGAGGACGTCGAGGTCTCCTGGGGGAGCAGCGACAAGTCCTCGTTCACGCTGGGGCAGTTCTCGTCGAACACGACGTTCACCGAGGGACTGGCCAACGTGAAGGCCGCCGAAACGGCCGTGCAGTACCTCAAGGAGCTGGCGGCCGCCGAACTCGGCGGCTCGGCGGACGCCTACAACGTGGAGAACCACGAGGTCGTCCACGGGGAGTCCGGGCAGTCCATCACGTTCGCCGAGGCCGCCCAGGCCGCCGTCGAGGCCGGCGGCAAATACTCGGCCGAGGAGATCCCCCAGCAGTACCAAGAGAGCCTGGTCCCGTTGACGATCGCCGCCGCGAGCGACGCGGTCGGGCAGGGGCTCGTCGCGTTCGGGAAGAGCACGGGCGAGGACCTCGACGGGTTCGTCACCTCCTTCGCAGGGGCCATCGCGGAGGTCTCGGTCGATCTTGAGACCGGCAAGATCACCGTCGAGGAGATGGCCAACTACAACGATTCGGGGACCGTCGTCCACCCCGAAAGCTTCGAGGCGCAGATCGAAGGCGGTGCCATACAGGGGATCGGCTACACGCTCTACGAGCAGTACCGCCACGACGACGGCACCGGGATTCCGGTGAACACGGACCTCTACAAGAGCAAGCCGCCGTCGATACACGACTACGTCGCCGGCGACCTCCACGTCGGCGCCGTCGGGGAACCCGATCCGTTCGGCCCCTACGGCGCCAAGGGCGTGGGCGAACCGCCGTACGGCGCTGCCTCCGGGGCGGTCGCCGCGGCGGTCAAAGACGCCCTGGGAACGACCTTCAACGAGTTCCCCGTCACCCCCGACAAGGTGCTCGAGAAGGTCCGCGCCGGGGAGGTGGACATCTAACCATGCAACAAGACATGATCCCGCCGCTCGAGCACATCGACGCCACGAGCGTCGACCATGCCGTGCGGCTCCTGGACGAACACGGCAGCGACGCGGCAACGATCGCGGGTAACACCGACGAGATCAACTGGCTGAAGAACCGCGATCGGACGCCGGAGGTCCTCGTCGACCTGAAGCCGATCGAGGAGCTAAAGGAGATCACCGAGACGAGCGGCGGCGGCATCCGCCTCGGCGCGCTGGCGACGCTGTCGGACGTCGAGAGCCACGACGCGGTCACCGACGGATTCTCCGTGCTCGCGGACGCGATGGGCGAGATCGCGACGCCCCAGATCAGAAACCAGGGGACGATCGGCGGCAACCTCACGCAGGACTCCCGCTGTTGGTACTACCGCGGCGGCTTCGACTGCTACCGCGCGGGCGGGAACACCTGCTACGCGATCACCGGCGAGTCGAGCGATCACGCGGTCACGGACTACTCGCGGTGTATCACCGCACACCCCTCCGACGGCGCGGTCGCGCTCATCGCGCTCGGTGCCGAGGTCGTCGTCAGCGGTCCGCGCGGCGAACGCCGGGAGCCGCTCTCGGAGTTCTTCGTCGGTCCCGAGGACAACATCACGGTGATGAACGACCTCGCGCACGACGAGATCCTCACGCACATCGAGGTGCCCAGCGACTGGCGCGGCACGAACTTCTACTTCGAGAAGGTTCGGGGCCGGGACTCCTGGGACTTCGCGATCGGAAACATCGCGGCGGCGGTCAAGAAGAGCGGCAACACGGTCTCGGACATCCGGCTGGTCGCCAACGGGTTCGCGCCGACGCCGAAGCGTCTGCGGACCGCCGAGCGGTCGATCCGCGGCAGCCGCCTCTCCGAGAGCAACATCGAGGCGGCCTCGGAGAACGTCCTGCCGAACGCCGCGCCGCAACCGGACAACGAGTACAAACTGAACCTCGCGGACAACCTCGTCAACCGGGCGCTCAACAGCGTCGCCTGAGCGGACGGGGCCGACCTTCTCCGCGTCGGTCAGCACGCCCGACAGCCGCGGGGCCAAACAGCCACGACGCCCGTCGGCTACGCGATCGGAAGCCGGACACCCGCCAGCGGCAGGACGATCAGGCGTCGTCGACCGGGACCGCTCGCACCCCGAAGTCGTCGAACTCCTGGGCCAGGCTGGGGACGTCGCCGACGGTGCGGAACGTGATCCTGAACGGGACCGACTCGCCCGGCGGTATCGCCCGGTTCGGCCTGGTCCTCCGCGCACCGATCACGTTGCCGTCCGCGTCGTAGAAGGCGACGACGACCTCCGACGCTCGGGCCTCGCTCCCGTCGTTGGAGACGGTTCCGGAGACGACGACGCGGTTCTGCGAGCGGTCGGTGACGGACGCCGCTGCGGTCAGGTCCGCGCTCCCCGCGGACGCGCGGTCGGCGGCAACCGAGACGTCGTAGTCGTCGACGTCGCCCTCTGCGTCGTAGTGGACGTCGAACGGTGCCGACGAACCGGGGGCGATCGGTTCGCCCAGCGCGCCGCCGACAGCCTCACCGACCGCCTCCCCGTCGCGGTAGTACGTCACCGTCACCGTCACGTTCCCGATCGGATGCGACTGGCCGTTGCGGACCTCGCCGACGACCGTCGGTCGCCCCAGGCGGTCGAGGTGGTACGTCGTTCCCTCGACCGTCGTCTCGCCGGCCAGCGGCGCCGACGGCGCGTCGACCTCGCCGGTGACGAGTATCTCCACGCCCACGAGCCCCCCGTACGTGAGCCCGGCCGCCAGCACCGCGCCGATGAGGACCGCCTTGGCGTCGACCATCCATCGTAAGAGCGGGCGCAGCGGACATAAACGCTGGGTGCAGTTCGCGACGCGCCCGTCCGAGGCGCTCTCGGAGCCACCGGGTTCTTTGTCCGCGCTCTCCTGTGGGGAGACGATGGTGGAGATCGACGTCTACGACGACCCCCTGAACCCGATCGGGTGGGGGATGCAGCCGGCCCTGCGGCGACTCAGATACGAGTGCGTCGACGCCGACTGGCGACGGCGACCGGTCGTCCTGGTGCCCGACTGGGACCGATACGCCGGGCCGGAGTTCCCGGGGGGGCGCCGAACCGCGCCGGCGACCTGCCTTCGGGTCGCCGAGGAGACGGGGATGCCGATCGACGAGTACCTCTGGTTCGAGGACGCTCCCGAGGGCTCCAGACCGGCCTGCGAGGGAATCGAAGACGTCACCGAACCCGGGAGCGAGGCGCGGTCGCGGCTCTTCCGCGCCGCTCGGGAGGCGACGTTCCTCCGGCAGACCAACCTCGACAGCGACGACGCCGTTCGGGAGGTAATAGCCGAAACTCTCGGTCCCACGGCGGCCGAGAGGTTCCGCCCGGAGTCCTCCGATCCCGCTTCGCCGGGGCGTTCGTCGGCCCTCGCGCCGCCGGAGTGCTCGTCCGTCGACGGCGTCGAGATCGTCGATGAGCGGCCGGTCCTACCGACGGTCGTCGTCAGCGGCCCGTCAGGGCAAGCGGGCCGGTCAGGACGGGCGGGAATCGACGACCTCCGACGGCTCGTGACCGAGGTCGGCGGGTCGCCGGAGACGGACGCGTCGCCGTCGATCGAGTCGCTCGTCGACGAGTTCTCGCCGGAGGGGTGGCTCTGTGGGACCGAGTTGGCGGCGCTGACGGGGCGATCCTACGACGACGCCCTCGACGCCGCTGCGGCGCTCCCCGGGACCGAGACGAGGGAGTTCGCCGCGGAAACGTTCGTCCGCCGCGAGAGCGCGGAACGCTGATGCGGTCTCCACGCCAATCGAACCCCAACGGGAGGAGTTCGTAATCAGATGTCGCTCAACGTCTTCGAGCTGCGCGGGGTCTACGTCTTCGACGCCGGCGAGGGATCGGTGCCGCCGTCGCTCTCGCGCTACTACAACGACGCAGCAGACCGGTTCGAGGTCCCGAACGAGGCCGACCTCGAAGCGCTCGACACCGAGTGGCGGATCGTCACGGACCTCGACGCGTACCGCGTCGTCTTCGACGGCGACCCGCCGAGCGAGTTGCAGTCGGCGGCGTTGTTCGTCGAGGAAGCGCCGCTCCGGACGACGGTTCTGTGTCCGGATCGAGAGACGGTCGAGCGCGCGCTCGCGGCCGGCGGCAGTCGAGTCGACGACGACGAGTGAGCGCGCGTTCGGCTCGGAGCGACTGTTGTTCGCTCGGTCACCCGCTCAGTCGGACCGACAGTTCCGCGCCCGCGAGTCCGAACACCGACCACGCGATCGTCAGGACGGCCAGCACCCCGAACGTCACCGGCCACAGCGTCACGCCGAACGTCGTCGTGATGAACCCGGACCAGGCCCCGAACAGGCCCAACACGAGCACGAGGATCGTCGTCGTGATCGCCGCGAGCGCCCCGGCGACGACGCCGGCGACGCGCTCCTCGCCGACCGGTGAGAGCCGGGCCGCGACGGTGCCGCCGACGAGCGGCCACCCGACGAGGAGGACCACGAAGCCGACGACCCCCCCGATCTGCAGGCCGAACAGGTGGAGGAGCCCCAGCACGACGATCACCGCGGCACCCACGACGTCCGGTGATGCTCTCAGTCCTCGGGATTCTGACTGTGTGACACTCGTTGCCATAGTACGCGGTTTCTCGCGGTACGAGGATAAAAATGTCGCCGCGAGAACCGAAAGAGCGCCCAGGCGCTTCGCCGTCTCCCGATTCGAAGCGTCGCGCCACGCCTGGCGGTCAGCGATACAGGTCCACCCGACTCAGATCGGCTCGTACCGCTTCACCAGGTCCCAGTACTCCGAGGGGGTGTCGACGTCGGCGAAGATCCGCTCGTCGTCGACCGGGACCTCGCGGGTGTCGGTGTCGTCGGCGCGAACGACAGCGCGCGCGCCGCGGTCCTCGGGCGCGTTCAGCAGGGCGTCGAAGGCGCTCGACGCGAAGAGCGGCGGGTGTCCGCGCCCGCCGTCGGTGGTGGGGACGAAAACGTCGCCGCCGCCCGCGACGGACGCTGCGAGGGTCTCGACGACAGACGGCGGCGTCAGTGGACAGTCGACCGGGTTCAGCAGGACGCCGGTCGCGTCCCGCTCTTTCGCCTGCTCGACGGCCACGCGGACCGACGAGAGCATTCCGGTCTCGTACGCCGGGTTCTCTCGGACGGTGGCGGCCGAGAGGTCCGCGCGAGCGCGCACTTCCGACGCCTCGTGCCCGAGCACGACCACCGGTTCGACGCCGACTCCGGCGTACGTGTCGACGAGTCGCTCGACGAACCGCTGGCCGTCGAAGGTCAACAGGGGTTTCGGGAACCCGCCCATCCGCGTCGACTCGCCGGCGGCCGTGATGGCGGCCACGAGGTCCTCGGCCATTTCACTCTGCGGGGTCTCGTTCGAGGTGTCCCGTCAGTTCGTCGAGGAAGAAGAACTTCATCATCACCGACTGGAAGACCGCCATCCCGTTGAGGTTGTCCGCCATCGGCGAGGTGACGGACTCCTGCTCGCCGAGGAGCTGGAGGACGGTCCGCGCCTCGTCGATCTCGGACGCCATATCGTCGAGGAAGGCCCGGTAGTTTTCGGTGTCGAACTCGTCGTGATGGTCCGGAACCGCCAGCGCGGCCTCGTACCCGTCTTCGAGCCCGGAGTCGAAGTCGGCGACGTAGTCTTTGGTCTGGCTGGTCCCCGCCTTGACCGTCTCGCGATCGATCCCTTCGCCGGCGAAGGAGATGAGGTACTCGTAGGCGATCTCGATCCGCTCGATCGCGTCACGCAGGTCTGACGCCGGGGTTTCAGTCATAGCGTAGCGGTTTGGTAGCTCGGGACATTATTCTTCGGGAACCCGGGTCCACGCGCCGGTTGTCTCCCGTTTCACCGACCCCTCGCGTTTGAGCCGGTGGAGCGCGATCCGGCAGGTTTCCGCCGTCACGTCGAGACAGGCGGCGATCTCCGGCGTGAACGCCGTCCGGAGCGTCCCGAGAACGTCCAGGGCGCGTTCGCCGTGATCTTCGGGGCTGAAGCTCTCGGCGTTGAGCGCGTCGGTTCCGTACTGTTGCATCACGTTTCGACTGTGGGTCTCCGTGCGCTCTCCCGTGTCGCCGAGGTCGGGGTCGTGGGTCCGGATCGCCTCTCGCAGGGCCGGGAAGCCCGCCGCGCCGTCGACGATAGTCGTTCCGGCGGGTCCGTCGATTCGGTACACCGGCGCCGCGAAGACGGCGGCTTCGGTCCGTGACGGCGCGTCGTCGGGGCTGTCGGTACCCCCACCGTCCGTATCGCTATCGCCGCCGCCGGCGTCGAGGTCCGTGCCCTCCTCAGTGCTCGAATCGGTGTCGAACGCTGACTCCGAGCGGGTACCCGTCCCGGGACCGTCGAGACAGCTTCGGGGCCGCAGCGGCTCCGTCCCGGGCGTTCCGCGGACGTCGACCGCTGGGAGCAGCGAGACGGTCCGTCGGGCGCGTTCGAGGTCACGGCCGACCGCCGCCGTGGCGCGACGACCGCCAACCGCGTCGGCGACGCGTTCGGCGTCGACGCCGACCGAAGACGTTGCGAGGGCCCCCACATCCTCCGGAGTCGCCGGCGGATCACCGCCCGCGAACGTTCGGTCGGCTATCGCGCGGGCGAGATCGAACGCGGCTGCCGAACCGCCCGCCTCCCGCGCGGCGGCGACCGCCTCGCAGGCCGGCCACGACGAGGGGAGGCCGTCGGCGGTCAGGGCCGAGTCGACCGGCATCTCGCCCGTATTTTCGAACCGTTCCCGGTCGCCGGCTGCGGCGTCTTCGCCCCCGATCGGGGTCGGGATCGAGACGAGACAGCGGTAGCGGCGGTCGACGTCGTCGAAGGCGTGGCGCAGTCGGGACTGAGTCGGACGGTTGCGATACGCGGCGACCGAGAGCGGGTCGGAGAACAGCGTAACGGAAACGTCGGACATAGTATGGGATCGGATGTCGGTCAAAAAGCGCTGGCGGTCGGGATCACCCGCTCCTCACTTCGATTCATCGGGATCGACGTCGCCGCCGTCCGTGGCCTTCGAGCCGCCGATCTGCCAGGACTTCGGCGAGTACTTCTCGGCGTACTCCTCGACGGTGACGCGGCCCGTGATCATACTCTTCGTGATCGCCCACTCGTTCGGCCGCAGCGCGAAGTAGATGTGACCCATCACGAGCGCCAGGAGCGCGACGGCGAAGAAGTCGTGGAAGACGAAACTCCAGGCGATCAACCCCGGCGCGTCGGCCGTCCCGAGGCCGAACGAGATCCCGAGGAACGAGAACTCCCGCGTGGCGGCCCACAGCGGCTCGAGGCTCACCCGGCGCAGGAGGACGAAGCCGGTCGCGATCACGGCGAGGGACGCGCCGGTCACCCCCCAGTGGAGCAACTTCTGTGCGCTGGGATACTCGAACTGTCGGGGGTACTCGTCGGTCATCCCCACGAGGTTCTTGAAGCGTCGCCAGAGGTCCTTGGCGTCAGCGACGCCGAACCACATCTTCGACCAGGTCCCCTTGTAGGCGACGTGGCCGAGGTGGAAGACGACGTAGCCGAGGAGGACGACCGCCGAGACGATGTGGACGTCCAGCCACGACAGCCCCGGGATCGCTCGCAGCGTCACCTCCGTGTTCATTATCACGAATCCCGAGAGCATCAGCGCGAAGATGGCGATGGCCATCACCCAGTGAGAGGCCCGCTGTGCGAGCGTGAAGCGCTTGATCTCGTCGACGCCCTGCTCTTCGAGGGAGTGTTCGACCTCGGACTTCGACGGGTCGTCCGCTCGCGACGTGTGGTCCGTCGGGTTCCACAGCTCTCGCAGCACGTAGTGTACGAGGAACGTGAGCGTCCCGATGAACGCGAACACGAGCAGGATGTCCCAGCTCAACCCGACGATGACTTCCCGCCCCGCGCGCTGAGCATATCTGAATATCTCGATCCCGAATGGCATAACATAACGATAATCATGCCAAGACTTAAACTTAGGGTCCCCGGAATGTCCCGAGAGACTGCATACCAGCGTCGTGTGCCTATTTCGGCCGGGCGGGCGGTCCGGAAAAAAGTCGAGGCGAGACGTCGCCGGGTGGTGAGTTCCAGCTACCGACCACGGTTCCGACCAGCGACCGGGGCGTCCGGGTTCACCGACCTGGCGCTACATATACATTCGATCCTCGGGCAGTTCGTCGTCCCGTTCCTGCATCCGCTCTGCGAGTTCCGCGTAGTACTGTTCGACCTCGGCCGCGAACGCCTCCAGCGGTCCGGCGTCGATGTCGATCTCGTAGATCTCTTCGACGGTTTCGACGAGCCTGATCGACGCCTGCACGTCCGGGACCTGGGCGTGGACGGGCGTGACGAACGTGCAGACGCCCAGCGGCGAGTCGATACCCCGCTCGATCAGCGCCGCGTTGGTTCCGTCGAGGAATCCGCGCCCCATCGCCGGCACCGACCCCTCCGCGAGCCGCTTCTCGCGGTAGTCGTCGGTGGCGACGTAGAATGTCCGGTGCTCCTCCGGGCCGTGCGGAATCGGGACGCCCGAGAGAATCGCGATCTCGCGGACCCCGTTCGATTCGGTCCAGTCGAGGACCGCGTCGGCGAACGTTCGTCCGACGCCGACGGGGACGAACAGCTCTCCGACCAGGACGGTCACGTCGAGATCGTCGCGCGAGAACAGTCGCGTGTGGTGTCTCGGCCGGCCGTTCTCGAACGGGGTAACCGTCGGGAGCCCCTCGGCCGAGAGGTGCCCGCGCTCCTCGAGTCCGAGGCGGTCGACGATGTAGTCGGCCGCGGTGAGTCCTGCGAGTCCGAACGAGGAAAACCCCGCCAGGAGCGTTTCGCTCGGCTCGGTCTCGTGCGTGATCGTGAAGTCGGGAGTGGACTGGGATCCTGACGCGCTCATTGGCCCCCTATTCGTCGACTGTGACCTTATTGTTTCCTAACTGAACAGTTAACGGACCGGTGTTTCCGGGTCCGCACCGCCGGGGAGGAACGCTTTTTATCTGGCCCTCTCGTGGACGGAGATATGCAGTCGGCGACGACACCCACGCCCACGCCGACGCCCGTCCCCGACGGCGGGCGAACGCTCGCCGCCGCGCTCCCCGAGTGGCTCCTGTTCCCGGGCTGGCGGTGGGTGCTCGCCGCCCTGATCGTCGCGGTCGGGATCCTCGTCTCGCGGTACGTCGTCCGACTCGTCGGCCGGCCCGTCGCGCGGCGGTTCCAACGGCAGAGCGTCGCACAGATGGCGCTCCGACTCGTGCGACTCGGCGTCGTCCTCGTCACGCTCGGCATCGCCGCCAGCGTGCTCGGCCTCGAGTTCGGCGACATCGTCCTCTCGGTGACGGTCTTCTCGGCCGTCCTCGGTATCGTGCTCGCACCGATCGTCGGGAGCACGATCAACGGCCTGTTTCTGCTCGCCGACCAGCCCTTCGAGATCGGGGATATGATCGAGTTGGACGACGGGCGACGCGGGTTCGTCGACGACATCACGATTCGGTACACCAAGATGTTCACCCTCGACAACACGTTCCTCGTCATTCCGAACTCCGAGATCCGCGAGCACCTCGTGACGAACTACTCCGCGGAGGACGAGCGCGTGCGACTCAGTCTCGACGTGGTCGTCACCTACGAGTCGGACATCGACGCGGCCCGGCGGTCGATGTGCCGCGCGGCCGCCGCGGACGACGCGGTGATCGAGGGCGGGCCGGACATCCGCATCGGCAGCGCGCGATACCCCGCCCGGCCGACGGTGTTGAAGTCCGACTTCGGCGACGACGGCGTCGCACTCACGCTCCGGTACTGGGCGAAAATGCCCTACAAGATCCCCTCCATCGAGTCGCGGGTCCGTGGTCGAATCTGGGACGCGTTCGGGGGGTCCGACGCCGACATCGAGTTCGCCTACCCGCACCGGCACCTGGTCTTCGACGAGACCAGCGGCACGCTCGATGCGACCGTGGGACGCCGGGCGGGCCGAGGTCCGACAGTCGACGACGGGTCCAGACAGACCGCGTTCGAGGACCGCGATGGTGTGGATATGGGTACCGGGTCATCCGGTTCCGACGGCGAGAGCGACCGGGGAGACTCTAGCAATGACGACATCGAGAGCGAGGAAGTCGGAGCCCAGACACGGAGTCCCGGCGAAGAGTGACGCTCACTCCTCGGCGCGAGCGGTGACGACCGTGCAGTCCAGTTTCTCCCGGAGGTACGTCTCGATGTCGGGGTCGTCGAGGAAGCGGCGCAGCATCGTCCGCCAGCGACTGGCCTGCTTCGAGCCGAGGACGACGACGTCGGCGGCGTCCGCGGCGACCTCCTCTAGGATCGTCTCCTCGACGAGGAACCCGCTGCGGACGACGTAGCGCGTCCGCTCCAGCGGGCCGAACTCGGACTCGACGGCCCGCTTCAGTTCCGCTCGCGTCACGTCGCGGCTCTCCTGGTAGAGGTCGACGTGAAGCACGGTCAACTCGGCTTCGCGTTCCTCCGCGATCCGGACGGCCTCCGCGAGCGTCGCCCGGGAGTGCTTCGACAGCGGGTACCGAACGGGGACCACGACGCGAGTCATTATCGGAACGGAAGACGCGACGGTTCCTGAACGTTTCCACTTGCCCCGTCGATCCGGACGCGACTCTGCGGCGAACGCCGAGAGGCCCTGACCGTCACGGTCCCCGTCTCGGTAGCCGCCACAGTCACTCCGACGACGCCGAGGTGCTCGTCTCCGCCCCCGACACGCGTCGGATCCGCCCCTCGACCGCGGCGTCGATCCCGAACTCCCGCGCGTACTCGGCCAGCACCTCGAACTGGATGTCGCCTTCCCCGCACCTGTGCCGCTCCTGGAGCGTCGGGAACTCGTGGTCGCTGTGGAGGACGTACGCGGAGGTCGCGACGGTGTATCGCCGGTCCGGGTCGACGGGGTCGCCGCCGACCCGGGCGTCGAGCAATTCCGCCGCCCCGTCGTCCCACCGGATCTCCGCGCCCGAGAAGTGCCCGTGCCACCATCCCGGTTCGCCGAAGTCGACGACGGCGGCCGCGGACTCGCGGAACACGCGTTGCAGTTCCGCGCCGGTGAGTTCCGCCCGGACGACGCGCTCCTCGAAAGGGATGACGCTCACCAGGTCGGCGACGGACACCGCGCCGGAGAGCGGCGGTCCGTCGCGGATCCCGCCGCTGTTCTGCAGCCCCACGTCGGCGTCGAGCGACCAGCGGTACGCGTCGGCGACGAGGTTGCCGATCCGGCACTCGCCGCCGAACACGGTGGCGTCGCTCCTGTCGAGCGGCCGGTCGACGCGGGCGACCGTCTCGTCGAGGCCAGCGGCGTCGACGCGTCCCCGGAGCGCGGACACGACGTCGTCGGCGACCGGTGCGTCGGCGGTCTCGTGGCGCTCGACGTCGATCGGGCCGTCCGTCTCGAAGGTCACCTCGAAGATCGCGTGGCCGTTCGCGCCGGGGCGGAGCAGGAGCGTGTCCGCCACCCGCTCGCGGCGTTCGGCGTGGACGTGACCGCCGAGGATAACGTCGACGTCGACGCGCCGTGCGAGTTCGTCGTCGCCGCCGCCGAGGTGTGAGAGCGCGACGACGCGGTCGACTCCTGCTGTCCGAAGTTCGTCGACGGCTGCTTCGGCGGCGTCGTAGGGGTCCGAAAAGCGGAGTTCGCCGGCCATCGGATTCAACGACGGCGTCGCCGGATCGGTGACGCCGAAGAGACCGATCCGGACGCCGCCGACCTCCCTGACCGCGTGCGGGACCACGTCGGGCGCGGCGAAGCGCTCCCCGCCGGACTCGTGGACGTTCGCCGACACCCACGTCTGGGGGGCGGCGGCGACGATCGACCGCGTCGCTTCGGGTCCGAAGTCGAAGTCGTGGTTGCCGAACGTCTCGACGTCCGCGTCGACCGCACGGAAGAGATCGAGCGCCTGCCGACCGCGTTCGATCAGGGCGAGGACGCCCGGCGAGGTGTTGTCACCCGTTCCGCAGACGAGGGCGTCGTCACCGTTTCGCGACCGGAGCGCCCCCGCGAGGCGACCGACCCGAACCGGATCGTCGTAGACGTTTTCGACGTCGGAGTAGTGGAGGAGACGCGGCATTCACGCTCTCTGGTAGAGCGATAAAAATGAAGTCGTCGGTGTCGTGCTCGGTCCGTCTCACACGCCTAAGAGACCGACGGGAGGCGCGTGAGACGACCGATCGTCGCCGGCGTCGGACGGCCGGCCTACTCGCCGTCTCGGAGTTGGAAGGCGACCGTGACTTCCGCCTGGTACTCCCGGTCTTCGACCGACGCGACTTCGACGCCGAGTTCGTCCACCTCGATCCAGTGGACGTTGTCGAGCGTCTCCTCCGCTCGGTTGATCGCGTCGTCGACCGCTTCGTCGAAACTCGCTCCACTCCGACCGATCAGGGTTACCTTTTTGAACACCATCGTCGGGCGGTGATACAGTACGGAGGACGATAAGTCTCGGGGCCAGGGAGGGGGAGCTCCCGGGCCGGAGCTGCAGTCACGGACGCGACTCGTCCAGTCGCTGCGTGAGCGCGTCGACCACCTCGCCGAGTTGACTGCTGCCGTAGATGGCGACGATTATGGCGCCGACGGTGTCGAAGACGAGGTCGAGCATCGAGTCCCCGAGACCGTACTGCGTGAGGACGCCCGGGCTCCCGGTGTACTCCGCGGCGAGGCCGATCCCGAACTCGATCACCTCCCAGAGGACGCCGAACGCCAGCACGAACAGCAGAATGAAGACGAACTGGAAGCGCGGCGGCAGCGACACCGAATCGGAGTGGATGTCGACCGCGCGGGTCGTCGCGTACCCCACGCCGGCGACGAGGCTGGCCGAGAGCGCGTGGGTCAGGTGGTCCCACCACCAGACGTTGGCGTACGGTTTGCCGATCCCCGGGATCGTGATCGTGCCGACCGCGTGCAGGAACACCGCCGCGGAGATCCAGAGCGTCAGCCCCGCGTCCATCGGGATGCCGGCGTCGCGTTCGAGGATCCCGGGGAGGAACGTCACGAAGAGCCCGATCGAGGCGTTGACGATCACGCCGGCGTGACGGAGGAGCAGTCCCGCAAGCAGCATCGAAGCCAGGAACAACTGCATCCCGCGGGCGGCCTGGCGCTGTCGGCGCTCGGAGATGTGGAGGAAGTCGCGGATCCTCATCGGTCGCTCACCTCGGTGTCCGCCGAAGCCCGTTCGGGACCCGATTCGACGTCCGGGTATCCGGCCGGCTCGCTGTCGGGGATCCGACGGGCGAGTCGCGCGCGGCGGCGGAAGTAGTACTCGAAGAGGACGCCCGCGAAGACGCCGGCGATCGTCGCCGCGACGAAGTCCCACATCAGCGCCTCCTCGATGACGTGCTCCGGGCGGCCGTCGTAGAGGAAGCGCGTGCCGAGGAGGACGTCCGAGAGCCACCGGACGACCGCCCAGATGCCGGCGGCGGCCATCGTCGTCACGACGACGAAGACGACCGCGAAGCGGTGGCTCATCTTCACCGACGTGAACACGTCGAGTTCGACCGCGATCAGGAGCGCGACGGCGGCGACGGCGACGTAGGTCACGATGCGTCCCGAGAACGTCATTCCGGCGACTGTCTCGCCGGCGACGAGCGCCCGCAACACGATCGGCAACGCCGCGAGGAGGACGACCTCCCAGGGAAGCATCGCAGTGGCGCGCCGCCGGGCGATCGGCGGGACGAGCGCCACAGCGAGGACTGCGAGCGTGAACCCCGCCCACTCGAGGTCGCCTGAGAACACCTGGGCGACCGCCGCGACCGCCAGAAAGAGGAGGATCGTCGCGGCCAGGGCGGCGTTGAGCCGGCGGCTCTCGACGACGTTCGATAGGCCGGTGTGCGACATACCCTTCGGTAGGCGGCTCCCGGTACAAAACGGTTCGTTCGCCGCAGATCCGCGGGACGGACTGGCGGCTCGGCGTCGAGTGTCACAGGACGGGCCACCGGGGCCTCGGGGACGGCGCGGCTGCTGCCGACGAACGCAGGTGACTGCGGGTCGCCAGACCGCTTGAGACGACGTCTCTCGCTTAGCTGGCGTCCGGCAGGTGGACGTCGTACTCCCCGTCGTCGCCGACGCCGATCACGGCCCACTCGTAGGCGGGATCGACACTCGCGAGTCGGTTCTGTACGTCCCCTGTCTCAGATTTGGGTGCGACGAAGCATCGGAATCGATACGTGTCCGACGGCTCGCCACCGTCCGCGAGCGCGCGGCGTCCGTTCAGATCTTCGCCGTCCGAAAGCGCCGTGACGCGGACCGTGCGCCACTTTCGCTCGGCGACGAAGTCCGATCCGTCGCCCGAGATGCTGTAGCCCAGCCGACTGAAAATCGTCCGGGCGTCCTCCGAGAGAGGCATGCTGACAGGGGGCATGTACCTAATCCTTCGCCAGCCTGTAGCATAAATCTTGCCACCAGTTACCATACGGTGGGATCGGGCGCGAACGCGATTTCGACGGTCGGATCCGGGCGTCGGCTCCGGGCAGTTCCTCGCGTAGTTATCGAGTGAAAACGGCGTCGAGAGGCGAATCTGCCGGTGAACAGACCGCACCGAGACGCCCGCATTCAGCGTGTGCTCACCGAGGAGGCCTGCTCCTGCTGGCGGTTCAGCCGGGGGGATTCCGACCGATCGAGACGCCACCGAGGGGTAAGCACTCGTCGAAGGATGGCCGGCCGCAACAGCGTGCTGGGAGGTCGTTCCATCATCAGAACTCGAACGAAGGCGTCCGTCAAGACGCCGTCGACGCGTGCACCGCGGAGTAATCGATTCAGATACCAGTTGAAGAAGGCCGTGCCGCGAGGTTTCGGTCCTTCCGTCTGGGCGAACTCGAAATCGGCCCCGACCGCCAGATTCCAGGCGGCGTCGACGGTCGGCGCCGTGCGCTCGAAAAACCGGGACGCGAGGTCTTCGCGACCGTCTGCGAGACTGTGATGGAGCATCAGGGCTTCGAGTGCCGCCACCGACATCCCCTGCGCGTACACCGGATTGAAACTCGCGATCGCGTCCCCGACGACGAGCAGTCCGCCGGGGAACCGATCGAGACGCTCGTAGTGGTGCCGTCGGTTGGTGGGGAACGGGTAGTACTCGATCTCGGTGGCCGCCCACGGGTGATCTTCGAGAATCTGTTTCAGTTCCGGCACCGGGAGGCTCGCCGCGTACTCGACGAACTCGTCGCGGTCGGTCGGGGGCTGCTCGCCGTGGACGCCCTGCAGATTCACGATCCAGCGGTCGCCGTCGACGGGCGCGGCCATCCCACCGCGGGTTCGAGGGGAAGACGGGGGAACGAGATAGGTCCGACGGTCGTCTGGCGGTCGCTGGACGAAGGTGGTGCTGTAAGCCATATCGATTTTCACTTCGTCGACCATCGGCGACGGATAGCCGTGATCCTCGAGCCACGCTGGAGTCCTGCTCGCACGGCCGGTGGCGTCCACGACGACGTCGGCGCGGAGTTCCCGACTATCCCCGTCCTGTCGGATTCGGACGCCTTCGACGGTCGTTCCCGAACTGTCGAGCAGATAGTCGGCGCAGTGGCAGTTCGACCGGATGTCGACGGTGTCGATGTCGGACACGCGTTGCCGAACGACGTGTTCGAAGACCGGCCGACTGACCGACACGGTCTCGAGCCGGGTCGGCCCCGGCGCGAGGACCCCGCCCCCGGTGTAGAACCGAACGTCGCTCGCGAAATCGGTGAGCACACCCCCGGCCGAAATCACGTCCTCCGCACACCCCGGAAGGAGGTCCTCGATGGTCGCGCGTCCGGCTTCCAGCAGGGCGTGCGGATGGAGCGACTGGGGCACGCCCGGGCGTGCGACGGGATCCGTGGGCATCCGGTCGCGATCGATGACCGTGACGGTCGCAAACGCATCGGCCAGGACGCGCGCGGTCAACAACCCGGCTATACTCGCGCCGACCACCACCGCGTGGTCACCCATCACGTCGACCCTTGATCGGCCGTACCGGGGAATCGTCGCCAGGGTCATCGGGATCCCTCTCCCAGTCGGGACTCCTGACGGTCCTGTACAGGCCCACTGGGCGCGGTCTCGTGACCACCGACGGCGGTGGAGTGACGGACGTTCGAGGCGAACTGCGTTTCGGAGTCGCCACCGGTAGTCCTCGCGAGCGAGCCCGCCACGCGCGTTACGAGCGGGGCGTGCGATCCGTTGGCCGCAGCCGAGTGGTAGTCGTCTGCCATCACGCTAGATGGTCCGCCGCGCGGCGGCATAACCGTAATCAGCAATCAATTACTGTAAGATGTATAGTATTAATTTTCGTGTGACTCACGGTCGGAGTACCGTTCACGCCGAGTGACCGGTTGGCACGTTGGTAGTCGATGAGACAGTTACGCGTCAACCTCGGTGACCGCTCCGACGTGATCGATCACGAAGCGGAGCCGCTCTCCGTCCTGTTCGACAGTCAGTCGGAGGGAAGGTGAGTCCGTCGAGATGCGCTCCTCTCGCCACCCCAAGCCCCGTTTGATCGCGGCCCAGGTGCTGGGAACGTGTTCGACACCGTGACGGTAGTAGAAGGAGACGAGCGCCGGATGGTTGCTCACCCACGCGTAACTGGGACACCGCCAGGCGAACTTGCAGGAAACGCAAACGCACGTGAGGATGCCCAGGAACCGCGATCCGCAGGCCTCACAGATTCCGTCGTCGTCGTGATCTTCGCAGACTGCGAGCGACGTGTCGACGGAGCCACCACACTCGGGACAAATCCCGTCGATCATCGTTTCGAACCGGCGGATGGAGTAGCCGATGGTGGCGTCGAAAATCTCCTCGGGGGAACGATCGCGAAGACCCTCCGGGGGAAGGCTGAACCCGAAGATCTCGCCACCCCGCTGTGGCCAGTATCCGTCACACGTGCTGCACCGCGCCCATACCGTGCCGTCTTCGTAGGTTATCTCCACCGTACTCCCGCACCGATCACAGGTGGCACCCACGGGGGTCGACTCCACTACCGGATCCCTGGTGACCCCGCCGGCGATAATCGCCCGGACGATCTTGAATCCGGGAGCGGTCAACTCGTAGCCGGTGTCAGTCCGACGAACGAAATGCCCCGTCAACTTTCCCAGGTGATAGTTGAAATTCCCCGTGTCTTCGGCCCCGACCCGGTCGACGAGTTCGGAGAACGGGACGGCGTTGTCGGCCGCGTAGGGATCGTAAACCGCCCACAGTGCGCGGAGGATACCGATTCTCGTCTCGTTACCGACCAGCGTGAACGCATCGTCCGGGGCAAGTGCGTCGGGGGTCCCCCCGTCTGCTCGGCCCATCATATCTCAGCGTACCACGGACTCGAATAAAGACGTGCCTCCCCCGAAAGTGGCACCTCCGACGGGGGCTGCTGCGTCCGAAGCGGTCAGCCTCCAGTTGATACGGCGGACGAACGAGTAGCGCGTTCGACGCTCCGGTCCGACGGCGGGGCGATCACTCGTGGGCCGCGTCCCACTCGTCGGGCTTCCGGATGTTGCCGCAGACGTTGCACTCGATGCGCCCCATCGTGTCCATCGCGTTGTCGGTCGACTCGCAGTTCGCGCAGAAGAATCCCCATCGGTCCGTCGCGTCGGGGGTGGCGTACACGACGAAGAACGGTCCCTTCGCGCCGCGTTCGGCGTCCGATCGGTCGACGTACACGGTCTCGCCGTCGGGCGTCTCGATGGCGTCGAGTTCTACGGCCATACGGGGACGTCGCGGCTCACCGACAAAGAGTTCACGTTCGGAACGACTCGCCGCAGCCGCACTCGCTGACGACGTTGGGGTTCTCCACGTGGAATCCCGCCCCCTGGAGACCGCCCTCGTAGCGGAGCGTCGACCCGCCGACGTAGTTCTGGCTCGCCGGGTCGACGAAGACGCGGAGCCCGTGCTGTTCGACGATCGCGTCGTCGGGTTCGGGCTCGTTGTCGAATCGCATTCCGTAGGAGAGCCCCGCACAGCCGCCCTGCTGGACGAACAGCCGAAGCCCGGCCTCGTCGGTGTCGAGTCCCTCCGACTCGATGAGCCGAATCGCCTCCGCCGCGGCGTCCTGCGTGACGGTCACGGCGGTGTCGCCGTCGCCGCCTCCGTCTGCGGTCTCGGTACTCATATGCGCAGAGATAACGTTCGCAAGGTGTTAATCCTGACGCACGGGGTTACGGGAACCGGTTACGTTCGCCGACGGACAACGCCGAGGGCTGTCAGTCGTCGTCGACTACCCGGCCTCTCGATGATCGAGACAGACGCGTCGCGGGATATATCCCTCCGCCCCCAGAACCGACCCCTATGTACGAGACGATACTCGTTCCGACCGACGGCAGCGAGCAGGCCGACGCGGCCCTGGATCACGCGGTGTCGCTCGCTCGGGCGCACGACGCCACGGTCCACCTCCTGTACGTCGCCGACAGCAACCGCGACAGCGTCACGACGCTCGGCGGCGAAGTCGTCGACGCGCTCGAAGGCGAGGGCGAGCGAATCCTCGAAGAGGCGACCGAACGGCTCGATCCCAGCGTAGACGTCGTCGACGCCATCGAGACCGGCGGTCCCGTCGAGACGATTCTGGACTACGCCGACCTGGTCGACGCCGACGTGATCGTGATGGGAACGCACGGTCGCCGCGGCATCGACCGCTACCTCCTCGGGAGCACGACCGAGCGGGTCGTCAGACTCTCGTCGGTGCCGGTCCTGACCATCCGCGAGGAGTGACGGACTCTCGGAGGCGACGACCCGACCGCCCGCGGTTCACTCGTGTCGGTCGCGGTACTCGGTCAGGTAGCCGCTCGCGCTCTCGGCGAGGAACGCCAGATCGGGCCCCATCGCCAGGAAGTCGACGCCCCACTCGTCCCGCGCGGCGACCTCGTCTCTACTCGTCGCGAGCGTCCCGACCGGACGGTTCTCGGCGTCGGCCGCGCTCACGATCCGATCGACGGCGCTCCGCACCGGTTCGCTGTCGTACTCGCCGAACGCGCCCAGGGACGCCGAGAGGTCCGCGGGCCCGATAAACAGGGCGTCGACGCCGTCGACGGCGGCGATGTCCGCGACGTTCTCCACACCCGCCGCGGACTCCACTTGGACGATCGTGAGGATCTCCTCGCTCGCGGACTCGACGTACGACTGGAGGTTCGCCCCGTAGTCGGCGGCGCGGTACCCCGCCACGCCGCGCCGTCCGTGGGGGCGGTAGGTACAGGCGTCGACGGCCCGTTCGGCCTCCGCGGCGGTCTCGACGGCCGGCACCATCACGCCCGCGGGACCCAGATCGAGCACCCGCTTCACTTCGATGGGGTCGTTCGACGCCACTCGAACGATCGGGACGGTGTCGGTGCCCGCGGCCTCGACGGCCCGGAGCACCGTCGCCAGCGCCCCGAGTGTCATCTCCGTGTGTTCGCCATCGAGGACGGCGAAGTCGAATCCGACTCCGGCGAGGAGTTCGGCGCTCGCCGGATGTCCGATCGAGAGCCAACAGCCGGCGACCGGTTCGCGACCGCGGAGTCTCGACGGGAAGTCCTCGACCATAGTATCAATCGGCTCACGAATCGCTTGAAATTTCGGGTCGATCGAATCTCGGGGCACCCGGCTGACCGAGAGGGGCGCACGGAATAGAAGCGGTAGCGCCCCGATTGGTCGCCCCGATCAGCCCCGCCTCACCCGTCCAACTCGGCCGTCGGAACGCCCGTCTCGACCGGCCGCACCCCGCGACCGACGACGACACCGGGCAGGTCGCTCTCGCCGGAGACCAGCACCGCCTCGAAACCGGCCGTCCGGAGCGCGCCCGTGAGGCCGTCGGCCGTCGTCGTCTCGACGGTTCGACGGTCCGTCACCACCGCGGTCTCTCCCGTCTGTTGGTCGGTCACTCGGTAGTCGACGACGAGTTCCTCGCCCGCGACGTCGACCGCCCGTTCGAGGCGGTAGCGCGATCCGCGGTAGGTCTGGATGCCGGGTTCGGCCACGGCGGCCGGATCGGTCGGGGCGGCGACGACGGCGATTCCGCCGGGACGGAGCGAGCGAGCGGCCGCCACGCAGAGATCGACGGCGGACGCTCGCCCGACCGCCTCTTCGACGGCGTAGACCGCATCGAAGACGGATCGAACGGGGGGTCGAGTCGGCGCTCCGCGGACGGCGGTCGCGCCGCGGGCCTGTGAAAACCGGAGATGCGCGAGGCGCTCGTCGACGCCGACCGCCTCGTACCGCTCACCCAGCGGTCGGAGGAGCGCGCCGACGCCGCTGCCGAGTTCGAGTACCCGATCGACGTCCGCCGGCAGTCGCCCGGTGACGAGCCGCTCCCGTCGCTCGACCCAGCCGTCCGGAATCGAGCGCAGGCGGATCGGGGCGAGCGTCGTGTGCTCGGAGTGCGCCGCCGTCGGGGCAGAGAGGACGGCCTCGCAGGCGTCGGCGAACGTCGGGGGGCGTCGCACTCGGTCGGTCATACGGGTATCACGCGTCGTCGTCGCTGTCGTCCGATTCGGTCTCGCCCGCCGAGTTCGAACTCGTCGCGCTCGCCGAGTCGAACCGCGCGCGGACGCTCTCGGCGTGGGCCTCTAACCCCTCCGCCGCCGCGAGCGTCGTGATGGTCTCCGAGAGCGCGCCGAGGCCGTCGCGGTCGAGACGCTGGACGGTCGTCGACCGCAGGAACGTGTCCACCGAGAGCCCGCCGTACCGCTTCGCGCCGCCGGACGTCGGGAGGACGTGGTTCGTCCCGGAGGCGTAGTCGCCGGCCGCGACGGGCGTGTACGGGCCGAGAAAGACGCTACCGGCGTTGGTGATCCGGTCGAGCAGCGCCTCGTCGTCGTCGGACTGGATCGAGAGGTGTTCGGCGGCGTACTCCTCGGCGAACAGGACCGCCTCCGACATCGACCGCGCGTGGAGGACGCCGGAGGCGTCGTTTTCGAGCGCGTCGCTGATGACGCCTTCCCGTTCCCGGTTGCTCGCCTGTGTCTCGACGGCGGCGGCGACGTCGCTCGCGAGGTCGTCGTCGTCGGTGACGGCCACGACCGAGGAGTTCGGGTCGTGCTCGGCCTGAGCGACCAGGTCCGCGGCGATCAACTCGGGGTCGGCAGTCGCGTCCGCGAGCACCAGAACCTCGGAGGGGCCGGCCAGGAAGTCGATGTCGACGTCGCCCCGGACGGCCGCCTTCGCCGCCGTGACCCACTTGTTGCCGGGACCGACCACCTTCTGGACGGCATTGACGGTCTCGGTCCCGTACGCCAGCGCGCCGATCGCCTGCGCGCCGCCGACACTGTAGACCGCGTCGGCCCCCGCGACGTGCGCGGCAGCGAGCGTGACCGGGTTCAGTTCCTCGGCGGGCGGCGTCGCGAGCGCGACGTGCTCGACGCCGGCGACCTTGGCGGGGACGACGCCCATCAATACGCTGGAGGGGTACGCGGCGGTCCCGCCGGGCGCGTAGACGCCGACGCGTTCGAGCGGTCGGAAGCGACGCCCGAGTTCTCGCAGGCCGGAGCCGCCGTCGTCGTTCGCAGCGCCGCCGACCCCGAACGAGTCCCGCCAGTCGTCCGGGACCTGCCGCTCGTGGAACTCGCGGACGTTCGCCGCGGCCGTCTCGATCGCCTCGCGCACGTCGTCGTCAATCTCGTCGGAGGCGCGCTCGGCGGCGTCGGTCACGTCGAGGTTCCCGACCTCGACGCCGTCGAACTCGCGGCAGAACTCGCGGACCGCGACGTCGCCCTCGGTCCGAACCCGGTCGACGATCTTCTCGACGTCGGCGCGGACGTCCTGGATTCCGGCGTCGCGATCGAAGAAGGCCGCCCGTTCCTCGGGCGAGAGCTCGGAGATTTCCCGAACTTGCAGCGTCATACCGCGCGGTTCGGCGCGGGCGGGTAAGGACGTTCCGGATCGTGGGCTCCGCGGGCGCGGTGGATCCGGTCTCGTCGGGTTAGAGCACCTGCCGCTGCTCGGTGAACGTGACCGTCCCCCCCTCGGTCTCGACGGTCGTCTGGATCGTGATCCAGCCGTCCTCGTTCTGCACTGCCAGCCCCTCCTGGAACGACAGTTCGACCTGTCGAGTCGTCGTGTACGACTCGCCGGGGCCGAGGGTGCCGACGGGCTCCTCGCCGCGCCAGACCTCCTCGCCGTCGGTCCCCTGTCCGGCGAAGATTCGGCTGTAGACGGTGACGCCCTCGGCGGTCGAGTCCTGTTGGTTCGTCAGCGTCGAAGTGACGTTCCGACAGGTGGTGCCGCACTCCTCGACGTTCTCGATGACGAACCCGAAGGGCGGCGTCGGCGTCGCCGTCGGTGTCGCGTCGGCAGTCGCCTGCGCGGCGTCGCCGTCCTGGGCGGTCTGCGTCGCCGCTCCCGGCGCCGACGTCGCGGTCGGGAACGGCTCCGAATTGGCTTCGCCGCCGCCGGGCAGGGCGTCCCCGCCGATGACGACGGCTCCTGCCACGACCGCGACGAGAAGCGCCAGGACGACGAGCGGTGTTCCGTTCATCCGTGGACGTGTTCGATACGGCTGCCTCCGGCGTGGGACAGCGCTTGTGTGGTCGTTGCTGCGGACGGGAGCCGCATAGGCCTACTGGTGTCGGCGGGGGAACTCGCCGTCACGTCAGCCGTCGCTCCTCTCGTCGCCTTCATCCGCTTCGTCGTCGCTTCCGGCGGCTTCGTCCCCCTCGTCGCCGCTCGTGCCGGCGTCGGTTCTCTCGTCGCCGTTCCCGGCCACGTCGCTCACCGCGTGCCCGAGCGAGTCGAGGGAGCCGTCGAGGAACCCGTCGACGAGGCCGTGGATCTCAGACACGAAGTCTGGGACCGCGCTCGGCAGTTCGTCCGGCGGGCCGGCCTGTCCCGCTGCGCCGGATCCGGCGCGCTCGGACGCGTCCGCGGCGGCCGCCGCGCCGCCGTCGTCTGCCGTGGCTGTGCTTCCCGGTGTCGCGGCCGCCGCACCCGTCGCTGCGAGGAGCGCAGCGAGCGCGACGGCGAGTAGCGTCGTTCGGTTCATCGTCGATCTCCACCCGGAGCACGCGGTCGAACGCACCTAAAGCGGTAACTCGTTGAACCCGGGTTCGCCCCGGTTTCAGCGCCGTTTTATCGGAGTTAGCGTGGATTGAACCGGATTTGAACGAGCGAAACCCCCGTCAACGGGTTCGACTCTCAGTAGGCCGGACACCTGGACTCGCGCGACGACGAGCGGGGTGCGCCGGACGCGGGCTTCCGCGATCGGACGGGGACAGAATCGAATGCGTCAGCCGCGACCGCGACGCCGGCGTCGGGTCGCACCCGTCAGGGATGCGTCCAGTAGGTCACCGACTCCGCCGCGCCGTGGTCGTCGACGCGCGCGAAGCCGATCCGCTCGAACTGGATCACGTCGTCGACGCTCGTCGCCCCGAAGTCGGGTTCGGCGACGCCGCCCACGTCGCCGTCGGGCGTCCGCATCCGCACGTCGACGTTGTCCGCGGCGGGCACCCAGTGAACGACGTCGACGTCGCCGTCGCGGACGACCTCGATGCCGTCGTCGGTCGCGACGAGGGACCCTCCGTCGGCACCCGTTCCGTCGCCGGCCGCCTCCGCGTCCCCGCTCGCCTCCCGCCGGACGCACGCGTACCCCTTCAGCCAGACGCGCTCGCCCGGTGCGGGGACGTCGTCGGGTTCGAGGAGCACGCCGTCGGCGGCGGGGATCGTCCGCTCGCCGCGCTCCTCGTGGTCGGGATGTAGCGGCGGATGGCCGGCGTCCGGGCCGCCCTCGACGTCGAAGCGCTCGCCGTCGCGGACGAGGAAGTAGCGCTCGGCGTCGTCGTCGACGAGTTCGCGGTTCGCCGCGTAGATCGAACTCATCGAGAGGTCGACGTTCGAGGTCGACGTGCCGAGGCCGATCAGCGCGTCGACGACCGCCTCGCCGCGGATGCCGCGACGTCGGAGGCTCTTGAGAGTGGGCGCGCGGGGGTCGTCCCAGCCGTCGAGTTCGCCCGCGTCGATCTTCTCCTTCAGCGTCGACGTCGAGAGCTTCACGTCGTAGGCGTCGACCTGGACGTGCCCCCAGTGGATCACCTCGGGGTACTCCCAGTCGAAGTAGTCGTAGACGAACCGCTGGCGCTTCGCGGAGTCCTGCAGGTCGATCCCGCGGATGATGTGCGTAACGCCCGTGAGGTGGTCGTCGACGCCCGACTGGAAGTCGAGCATCGGCCAGCATCGATACTCCGAAGCCTCCTCGCGCGGGTGAGGCGTGTCGATCATCCGGAACGCCACCCAGTCGCGGAGCGCGGGGTTCTTGTGCTCGATGTCCGTCCGAACGCGGAGGACCATCTCTCCGGAGTCGTAGGCGCCGTCGACCATCGCCTCGAACTCCTCGCGGACGGTCTCGGCGTCCTTCTCGCGGTGCGGACACGCCTCGCCGCTGTTCTTCAGATCCGAGAACGTCTCGCCCGAGCACGAGCAGGTGTACGCGCCGCCGGCGTCGATCAGCTCGCGGGCGTGCTCGTAGTACGTCTCCAGACGGTCCGAGGCGACGATGACCTCGTCCGGTTCGAAGCCGAGGTAGTCGATGTCCGCTAAGATCGCGTCGTAGGCCGCCAGATCCGGCCGCTTCGTCTCGGGGTCGGTGTCGTCGAAGCGGACCACGAACGACCCGTCGTAGCGCTCCTTGTACGTGCCGATGACCGCGGGCATCCGCGCGTGACCGATGTGCCACGGCCCGTTCGGGTTCGGCGCGGCGCGCATACGAACCTCGTCGTAGTCGTCCACGTGGGGGAGATCTGGGAGGTCGTGCTCGTCTTCCTCGTCCTCGGCCTCGATCTCGGCGAGCTCCGCCGGCGCGAGGTCCGCCAGTCGGTCGCGTTTCTCCTCGGTCGAGAGGTCGTTGACGCGGGCGACCACGCCGCCGACGACGCCCGGGATCTCGTCTCCGTGCGGCCGGAAGTCCGGGTTCTCGCCCATCAGCGGCCCCATCACGGCCCCGACGTCGGCGTCGCTCTCGTACTTGACCGCGTTGAGCAGCGCGTGCTTCTCGGCCTCGCGCTCGACGCGCTCACGTAAGTCGTCGTCCATTACGCGTCGGTGCGTCCTCCCCGGTAAAAAGGGGGTCGGATTAGGGGTGCGCGAGGCGATCCGACGGCCGCGGCGGACCGTCGCACTGTCCTAATAGCCGCGCGTGATCAGGTAGTCCGCGATGTCGCCCAGCAGCGCGCGGGCGTCGTTGTCCGGGAGGACTTCGAGGTGGCGCTTCGCGTTCGCGGTGAGCTCCTCGGCCTTCGCCTCGGCGTACTCAATCGAGCCGACGGCGTCGAGCTCGGCGACCGCGGACTCGATCTCCGCCTCGGAGACGGAGTCGACGTCGTCGGTCCCGACGAGAGAGTTGACATCGACGCCCTGCTGACGCGCGTGCAGCGTGATGAGCGTCTCCTTGTTCTCGACGAGGTCCGAGCCGCGCTGTTTCCCCAGTTTCTCCGAGGGGACCGTCAGATCAAGCACGTCGTCCTGGATCTGGAAGGCGCGCCCGGAGTCGATCCCGTAGCGGTAGAGCGCCTCGACGGTCTCCTGGTCGGCGTCCATCAGGGTCGCCGCCGTCGCCGCCGCGGTCCCGTAGAGGACCGCGGTCTTCAGTTCGATCATGTCGAGGTACTCGTCTGGGAGCACCTCGGTGCGCCCTTCGAACTCGATGTCGAGGGCCTGTCCCTCGCAGATCTGGGTGCACGTCGTCGCGAGTCGTCTGATGGCCTCCAGTCCGTTCGCGGGGTCCGCTCCCGTCTCCGAGAGCAGCTCGAAGGCCTTCGCGTACAGGGTGTCGCCCGCGAGGATCGCGGTCTCGGTGTCGTACTCCTTGTGGACGGCGGGGACGCCGCGACGGAGGTCGTCGTCGTCCATGATGTCGTCGTGGATCAGCGTGAACGACTGGATGACCTCGATGCTCGTCGCGGCCGACATCACGTCGATCTCGGAGCCGTCGAGCGCCGGGAACGCGTGGTAGTCGACCGACAGGGGTTCGACGTCCGCCAGCGCCTCCGCGGTCAGGAGCGCGACGGTCGGACGGAGCCGCTTGCCGCCGGCCTTCAGCAGGTAGCGGGTCGCCTCGTAGAGCCGCTCGGGCGACTTCATCGGGACGTCGTCGTCGAGCGCCTCGTTGACGAGCTCGCGCCGCTCCGCGATGGCTTCGAGCACCCGCTTCTCCGCCGCGTCCGAACTCATCTCACTCCACCAGCTGGATCATATTCCCGTTCCGCGTGACGTGCAGGTCCCGGCCGAGCGCGTAGCCCTGTGACTCCGCGAGATCGACGTACGGCGAGAAGCCCTTGAGGTTCTGGTGGGCGGGGATGACGTGCTGCGGTTGGAGCGCGTCCAGCATCTGGTAGTGGCCCTCCTCGCGCAGGTGGCCCGAGACGTGGACCTCGTCGTAGATGCGCGCGCCCTGCATCTTCAGGAGCCGCTCTGACTGGTAGCGCTGGCCCTCGTTCGTGGGCTCCGGGATGACCCGGGCGCTGAAGATGACCTTGTCGCCGTCCTCGATCTCGTAGGGGGTCTCGCCGCGACCCATCCGGGTGAGCATCGCGCGCGGCTCGCCCTGGTGGCCCGTGACGACGGGGAGGAAGTTCTCCTTTCCTTCCTTCATAATCCGCTTGAACGTGCGGTCGACGGACTTGCGGTGACCGTACATCCCGACGTCGTCGGGGAAGTCGACGAAGCCGAGTCGCTCCGCGGTGCCGGAGTACTTCTCCATCGAGCGGCCCAGCAGGACGGGTTGACGGCCGATGTCCTTCGCGAACTCGACGATCGAGGAGACGCGTGAGACGTGCGAGGAGAAGGTCGTGGCGACGATCCCGCCGTCGTAATCCTCGACCGAGCGGATGGTGTCTTCGAGGTGGTTTCGCGCGTGCGATTCCGAGGGCGTTCGGCCCTTCCGGCCCGCGTTCGTACAGTCCTCGATGTAACAGAGGACGCCGTTGCCCTCGCGACCGATCTCGCGGAAGCGCTCCATATCGATCGGGTCTTCGAGCACCGGCGAGTGGTCCATCCGCTTGTCGAGGCCGTAGACGATCGCGCCCTCGGGCGTGTGCAGCACCGGGTTGATCGCGTCGATGATCGAGTGGGTGACGTGGACGAATTCGAGTTCGACGTTGCCGGAGTCGCCGATCGACATCGTCTCGCCGGCCTCCATCTTCACGAAGTCGTTGTCGAAGCTCCCGCTGAACTTGGTCTCGTCCTCGACCTGCTGTTTCGCCAACTCGACCGTGAACGGCGCGGAGACGACCGGCGCGTCGTACCGGTGTGCGAGCTTCGAGATCGCGCCGATGTGGTCGAGGTGACCGTGCGTCGGCACGATGGCCTGCACGTCGCCCTCGAGGTCGGACATCACCCGGTCGTCCGGGATCGCGCCCATATCGATCAAGTCGAGACTGTGCATCTTTTCGGTCTCCACGTTGTCGTGGATGAGGACCTGACTGAGGTTCAGGCCCATGTCGAAGATGACGACGTCGTCGCCCGCGCGAACGGCCGTCATCTGTCGACCGACCTCTTCGTATCCGCCGATTGTCGCAATTTCGATTTCCATTGTTGGATCCGAGCATCGAAAGCCACTGGTAGGGGCTGGTGTCGCCCGTCTGTCGTGGCGAGGGTGCTCACTCAAACGTCCCGCCGTGGAGGACGGCCGCCCTGTCGGAGAGCGACGCGTCTCGGGACCGATCGGCCCCGGCGTCTTACAGCGCGTCGGTCGTCGGTCCCGCGTGCTCCGATCGGTTCGGAGCACTTGCCCGCGGGAGTTCTGGTACTGGACGGTTCACGACCGGGGACTAAAAACTATCCGGGTCTGCGCTGCGGTCGGCGATCCCGTCGCCGGTCCGATATCCGCGAGCCACCGTCGGGGTCCGACCGAAACTGTGGAACCGACACGCGCCGGCGGGTCTGGTGACGCGGTATGTCCGGCACATTTAATACCGAAACGGGCGGCGCTTGGGGTATGAGCGGACGACCCCTCGACGTTCTCGAAGCCGCACTCGAAGACGTCGTCACGGTCACGTTGAAGGACGGCACCGCATACTACGGCACCCTCGCGGGCTACGACCAACATATGAACGCCGTCCTTGAGCCTCCGATGGACGTCGAGGACGTCGCAGTCGGCGAACTGGAGGTCACAGCGGTCGAAGACACAACGATTATACGCGGCGATAACGTCGTGACGATACAAACATGACGGGCGCAGGAACCCCCAGTCAAGGAAAGAAGAACAAGACGACGCACGTGAAGTGTCGCCGCTGCGGCGAGAAGTCCTACCACGTGAAAAAGAAGGTCTGCTCCTCGTGCGGCTTCGGCAAGTCGGCCAAGCGCCGCGACTACGAGTGGCAGTCGAAGACCGGCGACAACTGACTGCGGCGGTCTCTCCTCCGTTCCGTTCTCACTCGACCGTCGAGGGTCGTCCTCGGTCGCCGTTCCGATCTTCTGTGTGACACCGTGTCACCCATCGCACGAAATGGCGGACACCTTTGCCGACGGAGCGACAAGCGCCTGGTATGAGCGACGAGCACCACCACGACGGGACACGCGAACACGACGACACGACGGGACACGACCACGACGAGACGGGAGGTCACGGCGATAGCGGTCCGCACGGTCACGACGACCACCACGCGCACGACGTCAGTGCACTCAGCGCCGCCGTCGTCACCGTATCCACGTCGCGGACGCTCGAGGAGGACCCCGCGGGCGACGCCATCGCGGCGGCGTTCGAATCCGCCGACCACGACGTGTCCGTCAGAGACGTCGTCGAAGACGACTTCGACACGCTCCAGTCGACGGTCGATCGGCTCGTCGACCGCGACGACGTGGACGCGGTCGTCACCACGGGCGGAACGGGCGTCACGCCGGACGACGTCACTATCGAGGCGGTCAGCGCCCTCTTCGAGAAGGAACTCCCGGGGTTCGGCGAGCTGTTCCGCCGCTACTCCGAGGACGAGATCGGGACGCGCGTGGTCGGCACGCGGGCGACGGCGGGCGTCGTCCAGGGGGTGCCCGTGTTCTGTCTCCCCGGCAGCGAGAACGCGGCCCGGCTCGGGAGCGAGGAGCTGATCGTTCCGGAAGCCCCGCACCTCGCCGGCCTGGCGAGGCGGCCGGAGGAGTGAGGCGTCGCGAGCGAAGTCTTCGTCGTGGCTGGTCGACGGCGGCTGCGAGGGCGACGGCTCCGAAGCGTCTCGTTGGCGAACAGTCGACACCCGCTGATACTGATTACTCTCGTCTCTTCCCGCCGAGCGCCGTCAGCGGGGGTGACGCTCGGGGGCAAAAGTGAGAGTAATCAGTATGAGGCGGTAGCCCCAATCTCCGCGCCGGCGTGTCGAGCATCCGCGACTCGACGCGGAGTGACGTTCAGATCACGACCCATCTGGCCCCGGTTTCGTACGTAAACCCTCGTCGGGGTCGACTCCGGGACGAGAGGCGGGTATGCGTGGCCTTTTAATGCCGCTGCGACCACCGTTGGAGTATGAGCAAGCAGGAACCACCCGAACGCGAGGACGGCGCGGACGAGGAGCCGTTCTCGACCGGCAAGGACCCGGACCTCCCCAGCACGGACGTCACGGAGGGGCCGGACAAAGCGCCCCACCGCGCGATGTTCCGCGCGATGGGGTTCGACGACGAGGACCTCGGGTCGCCGATGGTCGGCGTCGCGAACCCCGCCGCCGACATCACCCCGTGCAACGTCCACCTCGACGACGTCGCCGACGCGGCCATCGAGGGCGTCGAGGAGGCCGGGGGGATGCCGATCGAGTTCGGGACGATCACCATCTCCGACGCCATCTCGATGGGCACCGAGGGGATGAAAGCGTCGCTGATCTCCCGAGAGGTCATCGCCGACTCCGTCGAACTCGTCGCCTTCGGCGAGCGGATGGACGCGCTCGTCACCGTCGCCGGCTGCGACAAGAACCTCCCGGGAATGATGATGGCCTCGATCCGGACGGACCTCCCCTCCGTGTTCCTCTACGGGGGCTCGATTATGCCGGGCCAACACGAGGGTCGCGACGTGACCGTCCAAAACGTCTTCGAGGGGGTCGGCACCTACGCGGAGGGCAAGATGAGTGCCGACGAACTCGACGACCTCGAACGGCACGCCTGCCCCGGCGCCGGCTCCTGCGGCGGGATGTTCACCGCCAACACGATGGCCTCAATCTCCGAAGCGCTCGGTATGGCCCCGCTCGGCACCGCCGATCCGCCCGCCGAGGACCCCGAGCGCTACGACGTCGCGCGGCGGTCCGGCGAGGCCGTCCTCAACGCCGTCGAGAACGACATCCGGCCCTCGGACATCCTCTCGAAGGAGTCCTTCGAGAACGCTATCGCCCTGCAGGTCGCGATCGGGGGGTCGACCAACGCCGTGCTCCACCTGCTCGCGCTCGCCGCCGAGGCGGGGATCGACCTCTCGATCGAGGAGTTCGACGAGATTTCCAGGAAGACGCCGAAGATCGCGAACCTGCAGCCCGGCGGCACGAAGACGATGAACGACCTCCACGAGGAGGGCGGCGTCCCGATCGTGATCCGCCGGCTCCTCGACGCGGGGCTGTTCCACGGCGACGCGATGACCGTCACCGGACGCACCATCGAAGAGGAACTCGACGAACTGGACCTGCCGGGCGACGACGAGATCACCGGCGACTTCATTTACACCGTCGACGACCCCTACCAGGAGGAGGGCGCGATCAAGATCCTCACGGGGAACCTCGCGCCCGACGGCGCGGTGCTGAAGGTGACGGGCGACGACAAGTTCCACCACCAGGGCCCCGCGCGGGTCTTCGAGAGCGAAGAAGAGGCGATGCGGTACGTCCAGGAGGGTCACATCGAGTCCGGCGACGTCATCGTGATCAGGAACGAGGGGCCGCAGGGCGGCCCGGGTATGCGCGAGATGCTCGGCGTCACGGCCGCGGTCGTCGGACAGGGCCACGAGGACGACGTCGCGCTCCTGACCGACGGCCGCTTCTCCGGAGCGACCCGCGGTCCGATGGTCGGCCACGTCGCACCCGAGGCAGCGGTCGGCGGCGCGATCGGGCTCGTGGAAGACGGCGACGAGATCACCGTCGACATTCCCGAGCGCGAGCTCTCCGTCGACCTCGACGACGCGGAGCTCGAAGCGCGGCGGGAGAACTGGGAGCCGCGTGAGCCGGCATACACGTCCGGCGTGCTCGCCAAGTACGGCACCGACTTCGGGTCGGCCGCGAACGGCGCGGTGACGAACCCCGGCGCGAAGGAGTAGCGGCCCTCCGCGGACGTTAGCCAGGTCTTTTCGCTCTTGCTTGGTGCTTCCCGGACGGTGACCGTGCGGCAGGCGTCTTTTCCGATCACCCCCGAGAAGCGTTCCGAAGCGCTGGACCTTGGGGAAGACCTCCTCGAACAGTCGAACCAGGAGGCGGGAGCGATCGACTATCAGGCGGCGACGGACGTCCGAGACGAGAACACGAGCAGGTTCCTCGAGTAGTACGAGGACGTCGAGGCGTCCGAGCCCTACCAGACTGAGCACGTCCAAGAGTTCGAGGCCGCGCCGGAAGGCTGCTGGCGGGCGAGCCGGGGGCGTCAGATTCGACGCGGAATCGGCCTCCGAACTCGAGCTGTAGTCGTCTCGCGGACCGGGAGGCCGCTCAGAGCTTCCGCACCTCGGCGAGCAGTTCCTCGTAATCGGGTTCGTTCGTCGGGTCGTCGGCGACCCAACTGTAGGCGACGATCCCCTCGTCGTCGAGGACGAACACGGCGCGGTTGGCGATGCCGTACAGTCCCAGATCGGGGATGTCCATCGTGAGGCCGTACGCCTCGATGGTGTCGCCGTCCATATCGCTCACGAGGTCGAACTCCAAGTCGTACTCGTCGGCGAACGCACCGAGCGAGAACGCCGAGTCGGCGCTCACGCCGAGCAGCGTCGCGCCCGCGGCCGCGAAGTCGTCGTGGTGCTCCTGCAGCGCCACCATCTCGTTGGAACACGGGGGAGTGAACGCACCGGGGAAGAACGCGAGCACGACGGGACCGTCGCCGAGGTGGTCGGCGAGGTCGAACGACTCGTGGTCGCTGCCCTTGTACGTCGCAGTGAACGTCGGTGCCTCGTCGCCGATCGCCAGTGAGGATGTCATTGCACTAGCGGGATTCGGTCGCCACTGACGAAAAGATACTGGGTCAGATGTTCGGGTCCCGGTGCTGCCGCCGTCGCGGACCGGCGAGCGCGTCGAAGAAGAGCCTAATCCAGAAAACGGAACATCTCCGGGTAGCGTGACCAACGTGAGGCGCTCACGGTCGTCGCAAGCGGCTGTCGCGTCCGAGGGGTAGTCCCGCCCGGCTCGCCTCGCGGCTTTTTCCCTCCAGGTTTTTGCGCGGTGGGTTCCCGCAGCGAACGCAGTGAGCGAGGAAACCCACCGCTGGAAAAAAGGTGGGTTCCTAGACCCAGCCCTCTTCGACGAGCAGTTCGCCGTTGAGCAGCGACGCGCCGGCCGCACCGCGGATCGTGTTGTGGGCGAGGCAGTTGTACTGGACGCCGTTCGTGGTCTCCTGGAGGCCGCCGGCGGAGATCTGCATCCCGTCGCCGCGCTCGCGGTCGAGTCGGGGCTGCGGGCGGTCGAAGTCCTCGAAGACGTGGATGAGTTGTTCGGGCGAGGAGTGGAGGTCCGCGCTCGGGTGCTCCCGCATCGCGGCGGCCGCCTCCTCGACCGAGACGTCCTCGGCCGTCTCGGCGAAGACGTTCTCGAGGTGGCCGTCCAGCGTCGGAATCCGGTTGCAGGAAGCGGAGACGTCCATCCCGTGGAGTTCGAGTTCCGCGCCGTCGAACGCGCCGAGAAGCTTCCGCGACTCGGTCTCCATCTTGTCGTCCTCGCCGTTGATGTGCGGAATCGCGTTGTCGATGATCTCCATCGAGGTGACGCCGGAGTAGCCCGCGCCCGAGACGGCCTGCAGCGTCGAGACCTGGACGGCTTCGAGGCCGAACTGGTCCAGCGCCGCGAGCGTCGGGACCATCGTGATCGTCGAGCAGTTCGGGTTCTTCACCAGCGCGCCGTCCCAGCCGCGCTCCTCGCGCTGGATCTCGATCAGATCGAGGTGGCCGGGGTTGATCTCCGGGATCGTCAGCGGCACGTCCGGGGCCATCCGGTCGTTCGAGGAGTTCGAGGAGACGACGTAGCCCGCCTCCAGGAAGTCGGGTTCGACCTCGGCCGCGACGCCCGAGGGGAGCGACGAGAAGAGCAGATCGACGTCGTCGGGGACGGCCGACGGCGACGTCGCACTGACCGTCATTTCGGCGACGTCGTCCGGAATCGGGGTGTTGACGCGCCACTTCGCCGCCTCCCGGTAGGACTCGCCCGCGCTCGACTCCGAGGCGGTGAGCGCCGCGAGTTCGAAGGTCGGATGGTCTTCGAGGAGTTGGATGAATCGCTGTCCCACTGCGCCCGTTGCGCCGAGGATGCCGACACGTACTGACATTACTGTGAGCGTGGGTGACACACACATAAGGCGGTTTGGATTCGCGACGTATTTCACGAACGTTCAAATTCATTTGCGGAACGAACTCCCCGACGGACGAACGGTCAGTTGTGTCGCCGGCGGGACCGTTCGGTGAATCGACGATCGTCGAACACACCTTCGTGCAGAACCGACAGATAGAGGTGGCGCGTTTCAGAACGTATCGGCAAATGTTCAACAAGGTTCTCGTCGCCAACCGCGGAGAGATCGCCCTCCGGGTGATGCGGGCGTGCCGCGACCTAGGCGTCCGAACGGTCGCGATCTACAGCGACGCCGACAAAAACGCCGGGCACGTCCGGTTCGCCGACGAGGCGTACAACGTCGGTCCCGCGCGCGCGGCCGACTCGTACCTCGATCACGAGGCCGTCATCGAGGCGGGAAGGAAGGCCGGCGCGGACGCCGTCCACCCGGGCTACGGCTTCCTGGCGGAGAACGCGGAGTTCGCCCGGAAGGTCGAGATGAGCGAACTCACGTGGGTCGGCCCCTCCGCGGACGCGATGGAGCGCCTCGGCGAGAAGACCAAGGCCCGCGCGCTGATGCAGGAGGCCGACGTACCGGTGGTTCCGGGGACCACCGAACCGGTCGAGTCGGCCGACGAGGTGAAACAGATCGCCGCCGAGTACGGGTACCCGGTCGCGATCAAGGCCGAGGGCGGCGGCGGCGGTCGCGGCCTGAAGGTCGTCCGGTCCGAGGACGAGGTCGAATCGCAGTTGGAGACCGCCCAGCGCGAGGGCAAGGCGTACTTCGACAACGCCTCGGTGTACGTCGAGAAGTACCTCGAAGCGCCGCGGCACGTCGAGGTGCAGATCTTGGCGGACGAACACGGGAACGTCCGGCATCTGGGCGAGCGCGACTGCTCCTTGCAGCGTCGCCACCAGAAGGTCATCGAGGAGGCGCCCTCGCCCGCGCTCGACGCCGACCTCCGCGAGCGGATCGGCGAGGCGGCCCGCCGCGGCGTCCGCGAGGCCGACTACACCAACGCCGGGACGGTCGAATTTCTAGTAGAGGACGGCGAGTTCTACTTTATGGAGGTCAACACCCGGATCCAGGTCGAACACACCGTCACCGAGGAGGTCACCGGCATCGACGTCGTGAAGTGGCAACTCCGAGTCGCCGCCGGCGACGAACTGGACTTCGCACAGGAGGACATCGAGATCGACGGCCACGCGATCGAGTACCGCATCAACGCCGAGAACGCGGCCGACGAGTTCGCGCCCGCGACGGGGACGCTCGAGACCTACGACCCGCCGGGCGGGATCGGAGTCCGCATCGACGACGCCGTCCGGCAGGGCGACGAGATCGGCGGCGACTACGACTCGATGATCGCGAAACTGATCGTCGCCGCCGGGGACAGAAGGGAGTGTCTCGCCCGCTCGGAGCGAGCGCTCTCGGAATTCGAGATCGAGGGGCTCTCCACCATCGTCCCCTTCCACCGGCTGATGCTGACCGACGAGGCGTTCCGCGCGGGCGAACACACCACGAAGTACCTCGACGAGGAACTCGACCGGACGCGGATCGACCGCGCGGTCGAGAAGTGGGGCGCGGCCGACGCGTCGCCGGCGAAGGACGATGGCGAGGGGGGCGACGAGAGCGGTGCGGATGCCGAGGTGACCGAGCGGGAGTTCACCGTCGAGGTGAACGGCAAGCGCTTCGAGGTCAACCTCGAAGAGCGGGGCGCGCCGCCGGTGCCCGACATCGACGCCCTCGGAAACGGCGGGACGGCCGCCGGAAGGGACGGCGGTCCGAGCCGTTCGCGACCGGAGGAAGCGGCCGGCGGCGACGACGGCGAAGTCGTCGTCGAGGGCGAGGGCGAGCAGGTCACCGCGGAGATGCAGGGAACGATCCTCTCGGTCGACGTCGGGGAGGGCGAGGAGGTCGCCGCCGGCGACGTCGTCTGCGTGCTCGAAGCGATGAAGATGGAGAACGACGTCGTCACAGAACGGGGCGGCACCGTCACGCAGGTCCTCATCGAGGAAGGCGACAGCGTCGATATGGACGACGTGCTCGTGGTTCTCGAATGAATGTGAGGCGAGGATGATGAACGAGACGCGACGCGAACTGCTGGCTGCGCTCGCGGACGGCCCCGTTCCGGGACCGGAACTCGCCGAGCGACTCGGCGTGTCGCGGGCGGCGGTCTGGAAGCAGGTCGAAGCGCTCCGCGAGGCGGGATTCGAGGTCGAGAGCGGCGACGCCGGCTACCGCGTCGTCTCCGTGCCCGAGTACGGCGCGGCGGCGATCGAGTTCGGCCTCGACGCGCCGTACGACGTCGAGTACCACGAGCGGATCCCGAGCACGAACGACCGCGCCCGCGAGCTCGCCGCCGACGGCGCCGAGAACGTCGCCGTCGTCGCCGACGAACAGACCGGGGGTCGCGGCCGCCTGGCCAGGGAGTGGACCGCGCCGTCGGGCGGGATCTGGGTGAGCCTGCTCCTTCGGCCGTCCAGGCCACCCGCGGACGTCCCGCTGTACACGCTCGCCGCCGCTGTCGCCGTCGCCCGCGCGAGCCGAGACGTCGGCGTCGACGCGCGGATCAAGTGGCCGAACGACGTGCTCGTCGCGGACGAGGCGGGCGAGGAGCGGAAGCTCTGCGGCATCCTGACCGAGATGGAGGGCGAGGCCGACCGCGTCTCCTGGCTCGTCGTCGGCCCCGGAATAAACGCGAACATCGACGCCGACGCGCTCCCGCCGGACGCGACGAGTCTCCGCGCGGAAGTCGGAGACGTCGACCGCCGCGCGTTCCTGCAGGGCGTCCTCGAAGCGTTCCACCGTCTCACGAGGAGGGACGCCGAGGTCGGGGAGATACTCGACGCGTGGCGCGAACACGCCGCGACGCTCGGGCGTCGCGTGCGGGTCGACACGCCCGGGGGCGTCGTCGAGGGCGAGGCCGTCGACGTGCGGTTTCCGGGCAGTCTCGTCGTCCGGACCGACGGCGACGACGAGCGCGTCGTCCACGCCGGCGACTGCGAACATCTCCGGCCGGCGTAGCCACTCCGAATCGGAAGAATTGTGCGATAGAAGGGCCCGCGGTCGCCCCAGGAGACAGCGATCAGTTCTCGTCGCCGCCGTCGGTGAGCGGACGGCCACCGGCGGTGAGGACGCCGTCGGCGATCTCTCGGGCCTCTGCAGGCGACGGGCGGGTGCCGTCGACGAAGCGCGTCCCGAGTTCGTCGACCACGCTCATCACGTCCGAAAGGTCGCCGCGCTCCGAGACGTCGGCGAAGACGTCTTCGTAGGCGTGAGCCTCCCAGTAGCTGATCTCGTAGTCGTACGTGTCTGTCTGTGAGGCGACCGCATACTGGAGTTGTCGAGCCGCGTCGGACGGGCGCATACTGACATAAACGCGGTACGAATACTAAAAGGTACTCCGACTCGAAATTGAGTTAATTCTATCGGACGCGTCGCCCGCGACGCCCCGTTCGTACATCTCGACCACTTCAGTGAACCTGCGTTCGGCCCGCATTCGGCCCGGATTCGGCGGTCGTCACAGCAGCTATACGACCGGACGGCGATAGGAGACGTATGGTGGTCGCATTCCTCGGATCGGTCGTCTCGTTCGTCGTCGCGCTGTTGGTCGGCGGACTCGCCATCTATCTCAGTGCCAGATTCGTCGTCGACGTCGACGACTACGGCCACGCGGTCGTGACCGCGTTCCTCGGCGCGGTCGGGTGGGCGCTCACCTCGTGGGTGCCCCTCATCGGGCCGCTCGTCGCGCTGGTCGTCTGGGTCGGCGTCATCAACTGGCGCTACCCCGGCGGGTGGACGAAGGCCGCGATCATCGGCGTGGGCGCGTGGCTCTCGGCGCTCGTCATCCTCCTGCTCGTGAACTCGGTGTTCGGCCTCGGCATCCGCGCGTTCGGGATCCCCGGAGTTTAGGGACCGTCGGATCGGGGCTCTCGTATGGACGAAGACCGAGTGGCTCTCGCCCGACGGGCCGCCGAAGCGGGTGCGGCGGTCGCCGCCGATCGATTTCGGACGGACATCGACGTCGAACATAAGAACGGCAAGACAGACGTCGTGACGCAGGCCGACCGCGACGCCCAGACCGCCGTCGTCGACGTCATCCGGGAACGGTATCCGGACGACGCCGTCGTCGGCGAGGAGGACGAGGAGCTGAAGGACGTCCCCGACGCCGGTCCAGCGTGGGTGATCGATCCGATCGACGGGACGAACAACTACGTCCGCGGGACCCGCGTGTGGGGGACGTCAGTCGCCGCGGTCCGGGACGGCGAACCGCTCGCCGCGGCGACGAATCTCCCCGCACTCGGCGACGTGTACTGGACCGACGGCGAGACGACATACCGCGACGGCGAGCGCGTGACCGTCTCGACGAGATCGGATCCCGAAGCGTGCGTCGTCACGCCGACGATGTGGTGGAATTTCGACGAGAGAGACGAGTACGGGCGAGCCTGCCAGGCGATCGCGGACCGATTCGGCGACCTCCGACGGGCGGGATGCGCCCAGGCCGAACTCGCAGCCGTCGCCGACGGATCGCTCGACGGCGTCGTGACGAACCTCCGCGCGTACCCCTGGGACACCGTGGCCGGCGTCGCGATGATCCGCGCCGCGGGCGGAACCGTCACCGACCTCGCGGGTGACCGCTGGCGACACGACTCCGTCGGCCTCGTCGCGTCGAACGGCCGCGTCCACGACGCCGTGCTGGCGGCCGCTCGCGACATCGACGGGGAGTGAGTGAACTGACAGGTGGCACAAACCGCAAGGTGTTGGCCCGTTACGTAGCGATATGGAACTCGACGAGACGGACCGGACGATTCTTCGGATCCTTCAGTCCGACGCGCGGACGCCGTTCAGCGAGATCGCGCGAGAGATCGACATGTCCAGCGCGACCGTCCACGACCGGGTCGGTCGGATGGAAGACGCCGGCGTCATCGAGGGGTACCACGCGAAGATCGATCCGCGGGCTGTCGGGCTCGGCACGTCCGCGCTCGTCGGTCTCCGGATCGAGCAGGGACGCGAGACTGACGCCCTCGAACGCCTCCGGGAGATCGACGGCGTCCAGGAGATCCACCTCACGACGGGCGAGTGGGACGTCGTCCTTCGGCTCTACGCCGAGGACACCGACGGGCTCCGGGAGTTGATGTTCGACGAGATATCCCGGATCGAGGGGTTCTCGCGGTCGCAGACGATGGTCATCCTCGCGACTGACTTGGAAGCGCCGGCGCTTCCGATCTGAATTTCGGTCGACCCGCACGGACGGCTCGTCGGTTCACACCCGGGCGGCGCTCGCGCCCGAGACCGGAATCCTCAACAGGGCTGGTCTCGGTCTTTCGGCTATGTCAACAGTCGCCGAACGGGTCGGCGTCGCGCCGGAGCGGCTCTGGGCCGGCGGGGTCGCGGGCGCGCTCGTCGCACTCGTCGCCGGAGCGCTGCTCTTCCCGGAGACCGTTTACGACGGATTCATCTGGCACTACTTCTGGGGCCCCGTCCAGGCCGACGCGAACTCGGCGGTCTGTGCGGTCCGCCCGGGGAGCACGGTGCAGTACATCTACGATTCGGGGGCGTGTGCGAACGCCGCCGAACCCGTCGCCTACCCGGGGTACACGCTCGTCTCGGAAGTCGGCTATATGGTCACGCTGCTCGTCGCGCTCATCGGCGTCGTGTTCCTGCTGCGACGGCTCGATCTGGGCACGGACAGGAAGTTCTTCTACGCGCTCGTGCCGTTCGTGTTCTTCGGCGGCGCGCTCCGCGTCGTCGAGGACGCGAACGACGCCGTGCCCGCCGCGGAGGCGCTCATCAGTTACCCCCTCAACACCCTGTTCATCAGCCCGATCATCTACTTCACCGTCTTCGCTATGACCCTCGTCGCCGTCGTCGCCGCCGTCTGGGCTGCACGCGCGGGGATCGTCGAGCGGTACGATCGGCTGCTGTTCGGGATCGGATGGGCGGTGCTGTTCGCTACCCTCGCGTATCTCTTCTGGCTCGTGCTCACCGGGGCCGAGGGCGTCGAGTTCTACCCGCAGGTCCTCGGCGTCGTTCTCCTCGGCTCCACGCTGGCTGCGGGGATCTCGTGGGTGCTGATCGAGCGGTTCGCACCGACCGTGAACGAAGGCACTCGGTGGATCGGCTTCGTCATCCTCTGGGGACACGCGGTCGACGGAGTCGCCAACGTCGTCGGACTCGACTGGATGCCCGCGCTCGGCGCCGGTCGGAACCTGATCCCGAAACACCCCGTCAACGAGTTCGTCGTCAACGTCACCGGCTCTGTGCTCCCGCCGTCGATCCTGGCAGTCACGGGCGACACCTGGCCGTTCCTCGTCGTGAAACTCCTCGCGGCGACGTTCGTGCTCTGGGTGTTCGAAGAGGAGATCTTCGAGGAGAGCCCCCGGTACACGATGCTGCTCCTCGTCGCCGTGCTCGCCGTCGGACTCGGGCCCGGGACGCGCGATATGCTTCGGGCGACGTTCGGCGTGTAAGTCGGTATCGCCGAGACTTTTTGTACCAGAACGCGGCCAGCACCCGCATCACCTGAGAACGATCACGCGGCGACTCGCGGGAGTCCGGCACGCCGCCGCGTGGGCCGATTCGTGCCGGCTGTCAGCCACTCGCCGTCGCGAACCAACTATGCCCCTCTCACGGGAACGGATGGTACGCCCGGTCGAGATCCGCCTCGAAGCCCAACTCCGCGGGCACCGTCCGCGCTCGCTCCCCGAAGAACGGGTCCCCCTGGAACAGCGGTTGCGCGTCGGGAACCAGCACGCGAACGGCCTCGAACCCGAGCGAAGCGACGTCCGCGGTCGTCGTCCGCGCGGCGTAGGCGTCGAGGCCGGCCTCGGCGACCCGATCGATCGCCGCGTCGAGTTCGGCCGCTCCCGTCGGCACGTCCGCGGGGCCGACGCTCTCGGCCGGCACGCTGGCGTCGGCGTCGACGAACTCGCGCGCGACCTCTGGGAAGTCCGCGTACTCGCCGATCGCGCCGTCCTCGGCGGCGGCCTGCTCGCTGCCCATCGACCGCAACTCCATCCAGTTCTGCAGCGCCTCCGCGAGTGCCGAGCGTGCGGCGTCGAACGGATCGAGCGACGCGCCGGAGCCGACGGCGAACCGCGGCCACTCGCCCTCGCGATGGACCGCCGCGGCGACCACGGGAACGTCGACGTCCTGCGTGACTAAGAGCGCCGTTACCGACAGGTCCTCGGCGCGCGCCCGCTTTCGGAGTTCCTCGTAGGTCGGATCGGAGACCGCGAGTTCCAGCGGTTCGAACGAGGAGTACCACGCGAGCATCGTCGCGTCGCGCTCGACGACCTCGTAGAGCCCCGAGAGCAGCGCCTCCGTCCCGGAGTTGCCGAGCCCAAGCCCCGTCGTGATCGCCGGCTTGTGCCGCTCTCTCGGCGGCGGGTAGTGGACGAACTCCGCCGGCAGCGACACCGCCGCCTCCGTTCGGAGGTCGACACCGTCGACCCACGGGATCGGCGTCTCCGCGTCGGCCGCCTCCCACCCGTCCGGACGGACGAACCGCGTCGGTGCGACCGGCGAGGACCGCGTTTGAGCCGGTGCGACGGTGAACTCCGAGCGGCGGTAGACGCCGGCGCAGTACCGTTCGAGCGCCTCGCCGAGCGCCTTCATAAAGGCGATATCCCAGTCGGGGTCGACGCCGGCGGCGAACTCGGCGGCGCGAACGTCGCTGAACCCGGTGGTGTCGGCCGTCTGGGCGAGGTAGTAGGGGATCGGGAACGACTCGCGTTCGCCGACCTGCGCGACGATTCCCGTGCGCTCGTCGAGCGCTCGCTCCGCGCGTGCCAGCGAGTCGTCGACGGCGACTTCCCGGTGGTCCCACCGCACCGCCCGATCCCGCGAGTCCGGGTCGGGAACCGGGAGGACCCGGTGCTCCCCGGCCACGCCGGCTCCGACGACGTCGACGACGGTCCCGGCGACAGTGTCGTCCCCCGCGAGCAGCGCGACCGCGCGCCGGCCGGCGATCGCGCCGGCCAGTCTGACGGCGCTCCGGTCTCCCGTCGGCGACCCGTCCGACTCGGTCGTCGCCGCGACCCGCGCGCGGAGGTCGGCGAAGTCGGCACCGGTCGGGCCGAACACGGAGACGGCGGCGTCGAGCGCGTCGACGACGTGGCCGCCGACGCCGCCGATTTCGACGGTCACCACTCGTTCGTACCGGTCGAGACCGGCCGTGGCTTCGCTCCCGGCCGGCACGACGGCGAGTACCAACGCCGGGTCCTCGGCGTCCGAAACGACGCTCGCGTCGACGTCGTCGAAGGCGGCGGTCGCGGCTGTCGCCGCCGGACCGCTTCCGACGAGTTCGATCTCGTATGTCACAGGTCCCAGGTCGGCCCTGAGGGAGAAAAATCGGCGGGTCTCCGACTGTCCACGGGGTCGTCGCTCGGGACACCGCGGAAGTATATACAGCGCACACTGCGTTAAAATTAAATATCTACCTGGGAATTATTCAACGTATGTCCTCCAGTTCGAACGTGCTCGGCACCACCGTCGAGGACGTCGTCGCTTCGGCCCTCCAGCCCGTTTCGGACACTGTCTACGTGATCGCTCCGAGCCGAGACGTCGTCGAGGCGTTCATCGACTTCGGCGCCGACGCCGACGGATCTCCCCGTGTCCGGATCCTCAGTGAGGAATCGCTCCTGAAGGACGTCCTGAGCGACTTTCTCGTCGCGAGTAACGCGGCCGCCCTCGTCGACGACGGCGTGCTCGACCTCCGCGTGACCGACGACCGATTCGAGAACACGCTTCTCGTGACCGAATCGTCGGTCGTCGCCGTCGTCGCCGCGGGCGACCACGTCGCCGGCCTGACCACCGACGACGCGGCGTTCGTCCGGAGCGCGAACGAAACGTACACCGACTCCTTCGAGGCGTCCGAACCGTTCGCCCTCCGAACGCCGTCTATATCGGCGGTTCGCGACTCGCTCGAATCCGAGTTCGGCGCAGACGTTCGAGCCGATTTCGATGCGGTCCTCGAATCGCTCCGGGACGCCGACGGAAAGGAGACGACCCTGGACGAGGTGACCGTCAGCCTGCTCGTCGCCGCGAAGCACGACGTGCTTCTGTACGATATCTCGAAGTGGGGGGAGGACGTCGGCGTGGCCAGCAAAGCGACGTTCTCGCGGACGAAGACCGAACTGGAAGACATCGGTCTGATCGAGACCGAAAAAGTACCGATCGACGTCGGTCGTCCGCGACTCCGACTGCGACTCGGCGACGACCGACTGGTCGAAGCGGACGTGGACCAACTCGCGGCCGTCGCACGGGACATCCTCGAATGAGCGTCTCGCAGGGGCACCCTCGCCAGTGGCGTTGACCGCTCCGGGAGCGCATCGACCCGTCGGATCGAAAGTGGACACACTTATTGGACGACGAGCGCCGTATCACGTATGGACGACAGCCACGTCCGCGACGTCGATCCCGCCGTCGCAGACGCTCTCTCCGGCGAGGTAGCGCGGCAGCAGAACACGCTGGCGATGATCGCGAGCGAGAACCACGCGAGCGAGGCGGTCCTCGAAGCGCAGGGAAGCGCGCTGACGAACAAGTACGCTGAGGGCTACCCGGGCGAGCGGTACTACGCGGGCTGTGAGTACGCCGACGAGGTCGAGGAGTTGGCCATCGAACGGGCGAAAGAGCTGTGGGGGGCCGAGCACGTGAACGTCCAACCCCACTCGGGCTCGCAGGCGAATATGGGCGTGTATCTCGCGATGCTCGATCCCGGCGACAAAATCCTCTCGCTGGATCTGACCCACGGGGGGCACCTGAGCCACGGCCACCCCGCGAACTTCGCGGGCCAGACCTACGAGGTCGAGCAGTACGAGGTCGACGCCGACACCGGCTACGTCGACTACGAGGGCCTCGCCGACATCGCTCACGAGTTCGATCCGGACATCATCGTCTCGGGGTACTCCGCATACCCCCGCGAGGTCGAGTGGGAGCGCATTCAGGAGACCGCCGACGCCGTCGACGCGTACCACCTGGCGGACATCGCCCACATCACGGGCCTCGTCGCCGCCGGCGTGCACTCCTCGCCGGTCGGCGTGGCGGACTTCGTGACGGGCTCGACGCACAAGACGATCCGGGCGGGACGCGGCGGGATCATTATGTGCGACGAGGAGTACGCCGGCGCGATCGACAAGGCGGTCTTCCCCGGCGCGCAGGGCGGCCCGTTGATGCACAACATCGCGGGCAAGGCCGTCGGCTTCGGCGAGGCCCTCTCCGCGGAGTTCGACGCCTACGCCGAACAGACCGTCGCGAACGCCCAAGCGCTGGCCGATCAGCTCCAGGAGAACGGGCTGAGCCTGGTATCGGGCGGGACCGACAACCACCTCGTGCTAGTCGATCTCCGGCCCTCGCATCCGGAGACGACGGGCAAAGACGTCGAAGCGGCGCTCGACGCGGCGGGGATCGTGATGAACGCGAACACCGTTCCGGGCGAGACCCGCTCGGCGTTCGATCCCAGCGGGATCAGGCTGGGCACGCCCGCGATCACCACGCGCGGGTTCACCGAGACGACCTGCCGGGAGGTCGCAGACCTGATCACGAGAATCGTCGACGACTACGACGACGAGGCCGTCATCGAGGATGTCGCGGCGCGCGTCGACGAACTGACTGACGAGCACCCGCTGTACGAGTAACGGCTGACGCCGTCTCCCGCCGGGCCCGACGACCCGCGAACGGAGGACGCACGGGAAACCCGCACATTTGAAGTGTGCCACCCACACCCTTCGTAGTATGACCGAGATCATCGACGGCAACGCCGTCGCCGAAGACATCCGGAACGGGCTCCTCGACAGTATCGAATCGCTGACCGACGCGGGGACGACGCCGTGTCTCGCGACCGTGCTGATGAACGACGACCCCGCCAGCGAGACGTACGTCTCGATGAAACACAAAGACTGCGAAGAGGTCGGCATCGCCACCCGCGACATCGAACTCGATCCCGACACGCCTGCCGAGGAACTGTTCGACACCATCGACGAGCTGAACGCCGACCCCGAGGTCCACGGCATCCTCGTGCAGATGCCGCTCCCGGACCACGTCGACGAGCGCGAGGTCCTGCGCAGCATCGACCCCGCGAAGGACGTCGACGGCTTCCACCCCGAAAACGTCGGCCGTCTCGTCGCCGGGAACGCTCGGTACAAACCGTGTACGCCGCACGGCGTTCAGAAGCTCCTCGCCGCCGCCGACGTCGAGACCGAGGGCGCAGAGGCCGTCGTCGTCGGCCGGTCGAACATCGTGGGCAAGCCGATGGCGAACCTCCTCATCCAGAAGGACGAGGGCGGCAACGCGACGACTACGGTCTGTCACTCCCGGACGGAAGACCTCGCGGAGAAGACGCGCGCGGCCGACATCGTCATCGCCGCCGCGGGCGTCCCCGAGATGATCACCGGCGAGATGATCTCGGAGGGGACCGTCGTGATCGACGTCGGCATCAACCGCGTCGAGACCGACGAGGGGTCCGAACTCGTCGGCGACGTCGACTACGACAGTGCGAAGGAGAAAGCGAGCGCGATCACGCCCGTCCCGGGCGGCGTCGGGCCGATGACCCGGGCGATGCTCCTGTGGAACACGGTCAAGTCCGCCGGCGACGTCGCGGGCATCGACGTCGACCTCCCGTAAGCGTCCCGGTCGTTCTCTCGGACGTCACCGGCTGAAGCCGCTCGGTCCCGAGGGCCCCCGCGGCCCGTCCGTCCCGCGGGGGCCGGACGGCCCGCCGCCTGCGATCGTCGTGTGCGTCCGTTCCGGCTCCGGTTCGACTTCCTCGCCGTCGACGAATCTGACGAACGACAGATACAGCTCCTGGCCGCAGGGCGACTCGCGGCTCGGATCGACGACGTCGTCGGCGTCGCTGCGCTCTCCGGTCCAGTTGACCGCGTCGCCGTCGCTGTCGCCAGCGATATCCTCGCCGCAGACGAGACGGACGCCGTCGGCCGATTCGTAGTCCTCGTCGGGCTCGGCGTACTCCCAGCCGACGAGCGGATACGGCGTGACCGACTTATCCGAGAGGTACCCCTCGCGTTCGAGTTCGACGACGGCCCCACAGTGCGGACAGTAGTACCTGACCGGGTAACTCATCGTTTCTAGTGAGGCTCGAAGCGACTTAACGCCCGCGCCAGTCGTCTGACTGGGGCCGAACAAAAACTGGCCGACAGCGTGACAAAACTCCGCCGAGAGTTCATATCGGATCGGGGGGCCACCGACGCCGTGCGTTGACGACAGCCGCGGGACATACTGGGAGTGTGCAGTACAGCGTCTCGTGACCGGTCCCGTACCGCCTGTTCGCCCCTACTCAGTCGGACGGTCGTCGATCGCTTCCTCGGCCTCGACGTAGCGGAAGGCGACGCCGGCCCGCCGAGCGGCCTCCGCGTCTCGAACCGAGTCGCCGACGAACACGGCGTCGTCCGGATCCGCACCCAGTCGGTTGAGCGTTTCGAGGAGCGGCGCGGGGTCCGGCTTTCTGGTCGCGACGGTGTCGCGGCCGACCACGGCGTCGACGTGGGACGCGAGGTCGTGGACGTCGAGCGCGATCCGACAGGCGTGTTCGGCGTTCAGCGAGCAGACGCCCTCGGCGTCGAACCGACCGACGAACTCCGCGTGCGGGAGTCGCTCCGAGCGCTCCGCGCCGGTCCGTTCGTAGTCGCCGATGACGGCCTCGACGTCGTCGCGCAGGCCCGACTCGTCCGCGAGATCGAGCATCTCCCAGAGGTCGATCCCGCCGGCGTCGACGCCTGCCGTCTCGAAGACGGTCGCGACGTCTCCGGTCACGACGTCCCAGTCGACGAGGAGTCGAACGAGTGTCCCGTCTAAGTCCCAGACGACGGTGTCGAACTCGTCGAGCGGCGTCGTCTCGAAGGGCGGCCGATCGGTCATCGAAGTGCCTACGCTCCCGACGCGAAAAGGCGCTTCGGATAGCGCAGCCGATCATCAGTATTTGCGTTCGCTCCTCGGCGGGCAGCTTCACCCCTCGGATTCCCACTCGCGCACGGCATCGAGGACGTCCTCGGGATCGGCATCCAGACCGCCGCCCTGCGCGAACGGCGGGCCGCCGCCGCCGCCGCCGCCGTAGGTGTCGGTGACGGCGTCGACCACCGAACCGGCGTGGACGTCGCTGTCAGCCCCCGCAGCGACGACGAGGTACGGTCGTTCCTCGCCGCCCACGGCGGCGACGACCTCCGAACCGCCGGCGGCGTCTTTCGCCGCCTCGCCGGCGTCGTTCGGGTCGACGCCGTCGAGAACGCCGATCCGCCACGGCGTGCCGTCTTTGGTGACCGTCTCGAAGCCGCCGATGGCGTCCGAGACGGCGGCGCGTTCGAGCTCGCGGACGCGTTCGGCGAGGTCGTCGCGTTCGCTCCGGATCGTCGCGGCCGTCTCCGCGAGGTCGTCGACGTTCGTCTCCAGCGCGGCCGCCGTCTCGCGCAGCGCTCGGTGACGTTCGGCTCCCCGATCGATTCCCGTCGGGCCGACAGCGAACTCGACGCGCGTCAGACCCTCACCGGGATTCGAGCGGTCGAGGACCGTGACCGGACCGATCTCGCGGGTGTTCGAGACGTGCGTGCCGCCGCAGGCGGCGACGTCCCACCCCTCGATGTCGACGATCCGAACCGTGTCGGCGTCGTTCATCACGCCCTCTTCGGTCTTGGTGTTGAACGCGACGTCCTCGCGAGCGGTCGCTTCCTCGGTCGGAACCTCCTCCCAGGAGACGTCCCGTGAATCCCACACCGTGCGGTTCGTCAGCCGCTCCAGTTCCACGAGGGTCTCGTCGTCGATGTCCGTCGAGGTGGTGAAGTCGACCCGGACCTTCTCGTCGGAGATGTCAAACCCGCCGTAGCCGAGGTCGTCGAGGAGCCGCCGTCCCGCTCCGTAGAGCACGTGGCTCGCCGTATGCGCACGCATACAGTACGTTCGGAAGTCGTCGTCGACGACGCCGGTCACCGTGTCGCCGACGTCGAAATCAGGGGCCGACGCGAGGACGTGTCGAACACCCTCTTCGCCCGTCTGCACGTCGACGACGCGCGCGTCGCCGAGCGTTCCGCGGTCGGCCGGCTGACCGCCGCTCTCGGCGTAGAAGTACGTTTCGTCGAGCGTCACCGTCCGATCGTCGATACCGACGACCTCGGCCGAGAACTCCCGGACTTCCGGTTCCGCGGGGGCGCGTGTCTGCATACGTTCCGCTGTGGCCGTCGGAGACAAAAATGGTTGCAGTTCCGGGTCGACCGGGTCGAGGTCCTACTCGTCGACCAGTTCGACGTCGAGGCGTTCTTCGAGCGCGCGGACGACGGAGCCGCCGACGCCGGCGCGCGTCGCCCGTCCCTGTTCGACCGCGTCGACGTCGGCCTCTGCAACGTCCAGTTCCGCCGCCAACTCCTCGACCGTCAGTCCCGCCTCCTGGCGGGCTGACTCCGCCCGCTCACCGTACCCGGTCACGAGATACGGTAGTCGATCCTCCTCGTAGTCGGTCCCCTCCTCCCAGTGGGAGGCGTCGCCCCTGGTCTGGTCGTACATCCGCGCCTGTTGCTGGGCCGCTCGTTTCCGTCGCGGCGTCTCCCCCTCGTGGCCGTCGGACCCCGAATCAGAGGAGCCGGCGCTTCGCTTCTGGGAGTCGTCGTGCGGTGCACAGTCCGCGCACACGAGCAGTTCCGCGCCCGCGACGTTCGCTCGGCGGAGGTTACCGGTCGAGCGACCGCAGAGTTCACAGCTGTCGCCGTCGCCACCGCCCCCGCCGCTGCCGGTGGAGTACTTGGTCATAGCGTTCAGTACCGACTCGACGGTTTAAAACGTATCCCAAGCGGCGGCGGCACTCGCGGGACGGCCAGCGCCGCCGCTCGCGGAGATAGCGTCGGAAGGATTGTGCGTGGGTGCTGCGTCCCCGAAGGGATGAGCACCTGCATCGAGTGGCGACGAATCGCCGTGCGATGCGTGGGACCGGATTTGAACCGGCGGACCCCTATGGGACAGCGCCCTCAACGCTGCGCCGTTGGCCTGGCTTGGCTACCCACGCTCGCTGTGTCTTGTCGCGCAATATGGGGTTGTCCGGGGTAATTTAAATGAGTTTCCTTTCGGTGGCGGAGCCGATCCGCAGTCGGCACCGTTTTTACCGCTCCGTCCGGCCATTCGCGTATGGAACTGCGCGCGCGAGAACGCGTCCCCGAACTCACAGCGGTGCTCTCCGTCGCCTCGCTCGCGGCCGTGTTCGCGGCCGTCGGCGGCGTCGTCCCCGCGTCGCTGCTCCCAGCCGCCCCCGATTCCTTCCTCGACGCGATCCCTCACGTCAACGCCGTGTTGAGCACGGCGGCCCTCGTGACGATCGCCCTCGGCGTCCGGTACATCCGTCGGGACGACGTCCGCCGCCACCGGGCGATGATGCTCACGACCCTCTCGCTGTTCGTCGCCTTCCTCGTCCTCTATCTCTACCGCATCTCTCTGGAGGGGACCGCGGCGTTCCCCGGCCCCGACGCCGTCTACCAGTTCGTCTATCTGCCCACACTCGCGATTCACGTCTTCCTCGCGATCGTCTGCATCCCGCTCTTATACTACGTGCTGCTGCTGGCGCTCACGCGTCCGGTCGCGGAGCTGTACGAGACGCCGCACCGACGCGTCGGGCGGGTCGCCGCCGCGCTGTGGTTCGTCTCCTTCGCCCTCGGGGACGTGGTCTACCTGCTGCTGTACGTCGTGTACTGATCCCCGCGGACTGATCGGCCGCCACTACGTCCCGATACGAACATATTCGGACACAGGGATTTGTTCGCGGGCGACGTAGTTCCCGTATGGCTCAGTCGCAGTCCGCCCTGGAGACGACACAGACGACCGTCGAAGTCCGCGCGACGGGGCACGTCCGCGACGCGCTCGGGACGCCGGAACTCTCGTTCACGTTCGAGGGCGACACGCTCAGGGAGTTCGCCGAGGCCTTCTTCGCCGAGTACGACGTCCGCGACCTCGTGATCGCCGAGACGGAAGCGGAGTCGACGACCCGCGGGTGGGCGCCGATCGACGCCGACGACGTCCCGGGCGACCTCCGAAAGAACCCGGACGGCGAGCAGACCCGGGCGTACGCCCGGATCCTCGTCAACGGTCGGTTCAACGAGAACCTGGCGGGGTTCGACACGAAACTGACCGAGGGCGATCGGGTCGCGCTGGTCAACCCGTTCTTGTTCTGTCTGTGAACGCGGTCCTCGGGGGCCGAGAGTCGACGATCAGTCGTCAGCGCTGGCGGTCGCGCCGTCGCCGATGACCGGGCGCTGTACGTCGCGGTCGGTGTCCTCGCCGTCGATGTCGTAGGGGTACTCGCCGGTCACGCAGCCGAGACAGAGATCGAGGCGAGACTCGCCGAGCACGTCGGCGATGGCGTCGATAGAGAGGTAGCCGAGACTGTCCGCGTGGATCTCCTCGCGGATCTCCTCTATCGACCGGTCCGCGGCGATGAGTTCTTCGCGGGAGGCCATGTCGATCCCCATGTAACACGGCGCGACGATCGGCGGCGCGCCGATCCGGACGTGGACCTCCTCCGCGCCGGCGTCTTTCAACAGCGAGACGAGTTGCCGGGAGGTCGTCCCCCGGACGATGCTGTCGTCGATGATGGTGACCGACTTCCCCTCGATGGTGCTCTTGATCGGATTGAGCTTCAGCCGAACCGCGCGCTCGCGCTCGTCCTGGGTCGGCATAATGAACGTCCGGCCGACGTAGCGGTTCTTCATCAGGCCCTCGGCGAACTCGACGGCCTCCTCGTCTGCGGGGCGTTCCTCGCCCGTCGCCGTCGTCTCGTTGGCCGCCTCGGCGTAGCCGGAGGCGAACGCGCGTCCGGAGTCGGGGACGGGCATCACGACGTCGGTCTCGATGCCCGACTCCGCCCAGAGTTTCCGGCCGAGGTTTCGTCGCGCCTGGTAGACGAGCGTGTCGTCGATGACGGAGTCGGGGCGGGCGAAGTAGACGTGCTCGAAGAAGCAGTGCGCGGTGTCCTCGCGCTCGACGAGTTGATAGGAGTCGAATCCGGAGCCGTCGGGTTCGAGGACGACGAGTTCGCCCGGCCGAACGTCGCGGACGAGTTCGCCGTCGAGGGTATCGATCGCGGCGGACTCGGAGGCGACGACGTAGCCGTCTTCCAGTTCGCCGATGCAGAGCGGTCGATTCCCCTCCGGGTCCCGAACCGCGAGCACGGTCTCGTCGTGCATGATCGTCAGCGCGTAAGAGCCGTGGATGCGGTCCATCGTCCGCTTGACGGCGCGGACGAGGTCGGCTTCGAGCAGGTTCCGGGCGAGGTCGTGGGCGATGACCTCCGTGTCGCCGTCGGAGGTGAAGGCGTGGCCGAGGTTCGCCAGTTCGGCTCGGATCTCGTCGGCGTTGACGAGGTTGCCGTTGTGCGAGAGGCCGAGCGATCCCGACTTGAACGAGACGGAGAAGGGTTGGGCGCAGGAGGCGTTGACGCCGCCCGAGGTGGGATAGCGGACGTGACCGATCCCGGTCTGACCCGCCAGGGAATCGAGGTCGGACTCGTCGAACGCGTCGCCGACGAGGCCCATCTCGACGTGGCTGTGTTGCTGGAAGCCGTCGTGGGTGACGATTCCCGCGGATTCCTGGCCGCGGTGCTGGAGCGCGTACAGCGAGTAGTACAACGGGCGCGACGCGGCGCGGTCGTCGAGCGCGACGCCGACGACACCACACTTCTCGGTCGGCCCGGAGCGGTCCGCGCCCGGCGGCGCCCCCGCCGCTGGAGTGAGGCTCGGCGGTTCGGCGGTCGATGACTCCGCGTTCGTCGTCTCACGTCCGGGTGTGGGGGTCGATGGGTCCCGCCCGTCAGGCATACGCGAAGGTACGGAATCCGGGGGCTAAAAACCCGTCCATATGCTACCTTCGGTGCCGTTAGTCGTGCGTATTATGCACGGACGTGTGTACGTTCGTCCATCGGGGCGCGCGTCAGAAGAAGGCGTGATCGCCCAACCGATAATGCGTGACGACGCCCTCGTCGGTCTGGATCCGCTTCGATTCGAGGTACTCGGCGTCGCGCAGGTCGGTCACGGCCGCGCGGACCTGTCGCTCGGTGACGTCCATCGGCGCGACGTCGACGTCCTCCCTCTCGTCCTCTTCGTCGCACCACGTATCCGTTTCCGGTGGGACGACCGTGCCGCCGTCCACGAGGAGGTCGTACAACTCAGGAACGGCGTAGGCGCGGGGTTCGACGGCGTCGAGGAATTCCGCCACTGCACGCTCGACGTCGTTCCACTGCTTTCCGGACTGCCACTCGTCTTCGCTGATTGGCATACGCCCCGATCGGACACGGTCGCAAAAAGTGTTTTTGAAATGTCAGACGCGCGTCGTTGACGGGGGGTCGAGCCGGTGAGTGGCCGTCACACGCCGCCCGGCCCAGCCGCCGCCCGCCCTCTCCGGTCAGTCGTCGCTCGGTGCCATCGCGGCGGGACCGCTACCGCCGGCCTCGACGTCGCCGGTGAGGGTCGCGTACAGCATAATCAGCATCGAGACGATCAGCGCGATACCCCAGAGGAACCCCGTCGGCATCAGGAACAGCAGGCCGAACCCCTCGCCGAGCCAGACGATTCCGGGAATGCCCCACTGACCGGCGACGAACAGGGCGGTGACAGCGGTTCTGAGGTTCCCCGTGACGCCGAGCGCGGGGACGGCGAAGCCCATTACGATAGCGAGGATCGAGAGGACGCCCAGGTGTGCGTGGCCGCCGATCATCCACGGCGGGACCGGATCTCCGCCCGCGACGATCGTGAACTGATGCAACCCGACGGCCATCATCACGGCCAATCCGAGAAAGCCCGATGACTTGAGTGCCTTCGTCATATTCCACTCCGAAAATAATAGATGGAATACATAAAAGTAACTCCGCGCCGTCTGCCGGTTTCGGCAAAGAACGTCGGCGGCTCTCCAGCCGGTCGACGCGTCGCTGCTCCTCGTCGTCCTTGCTGTCGTCGAGCTCAAAATAGAACCCTCACCGCCGTCTTCAGAAATCGATTGTTGCCGACCGTCTCAGGAGGACGACTCCTCGTCGTCCTCGTCGACGTCCTCGAAGTCGGCGTCGACGTACTCGTCGCCGTCGGAGGCGGCACCGCCCATATCGCCCATTCCGCCGGGACCTGCGCCGCCGGGGCCGGCCGCACCGCCGGGACCGGCACCCGCCGCGCCCGCGCCGCCCGCACCGCCGGCGGCCTGCTGGGCCTCGTACATCTGTTTCCCGATCTCCTGCAGCTCGGTCGTGAGCGCCTCGGTGACGTCCTCGTAGTCCTCCTTCGTGGCGTCGTCGTCTTCGAGAGTCTCCTCAACGTCCTCGATCTTCTCCTCGATCGAGGCCCGGAGGTCGTCGTCGACCTCCTCCTCGTTCTCTTCGAGGAGCGTCTCGGCGCGCTGGATCGTGCTCTCGGCCTCGTTGCGGGCCTCGATGCGCTCGCGGCGCTGTTTGTCCTCTTCGGCGTGCGCTTCGGCCTCCTCCTGCATCCGATCGATCTCCTCGTCGGAGAGGCCGGCGCCGCCCTCGATCGTGATCGATTCTGCATTTCCTGAGCCCTTGTCCTCGGCCTCGACGTTCACGATGCCGTTCTCGTCGATGTTGAACGAGACCTCGATCTGCGGCGTTCCGGCCGGTGCCGGCGGGATGCCGGTCAGTTGGAACTCGCCGAGCAGTTCGTTCTCCTCGGCGATCTCGCGTTCGCCCTGGAAGACGCGGACGTTCACAGAGGTCTGGTTGTCCGCGGCGGTCGTGAAGATCTTCGACTCTTCGGTCGGAATGGTCGTGTTCTTGTCGATGAGGCGCTCGAACAGGCCGCCCTTGACTTCGATCCCGAGGCTCAGAGGCGTCACGTCGAGCAGGACGATGTCGTCGACCTCACCGCCGAGGACGCCGCCCTGGATCGCCGCGCCGAGCGCGACGGCCTCGTCGGGGTTGACGTTCTTCTTCGGCTCGGTCCCGAGCATCTCCTCGACCTTCTCGTGGACCTGCGGCATCCGGGTGGAGCCGCCGACGAGGATGACCTCGTCGATGTCGTCCCTGTCGTAGCCGGCATCAGAGAGCGCCTGCTCGGTCGGGCCGACGGTGCGCTCGATCAGATCCTCGGTGAGCGACTCGAACTTCGCCCGGGAGAGCGTCTCTTCGAGGTGGACCGGACCGGTGTCGGTCGCCGTGATGAAGGGAAGGTTGATCGTCGTCTCTTTTCTGCTGCTGAGTTCGATCTTCGCCTCCTCGGCGGCGTCTTTCAGCCGCTGGAGCGCCTGCCGGTCCTCGCGGAGGTCGATGTTGTGGTCGTTCTTGAACTGCTCGGCCAGCCAGTCGATGATGGCCTCGTCCCAGTCGTCGCCGCCGAGGTCGTTGTCACCGTTCGTGGCGACGACCTCGTAGACGCCGCCGCCGAGGTCCAGCACGCTCACGTCGAACGTGCCGCCGCCGAGGTCGTAGACGAGGATCGTCTGGTCGGAGTCGTCGTCGAGGCCGTACGCCATCGACGCCGCCGTCGGCTCGTTGACGATGCGCTCGACCTCGAAGCCGGCGATCTCGCCGGCGTCCTTCGTCGCCTGGCGCTGGCGGTCGTTGAAGTACGCGGGGACGGTGATGACCGCCTTCTCGACCTCGTCACCGAGGTACTCCTCGGCGTCGCGCTTGATCTTCTGGAGGATCATCGCCGAGATCTGCTCGGGCGTGTACTCCTCGTCGTCGATCTCGACGCTGTAGTCCTCCTCCCCCATATGCCGCTTGATCGAACCGATCGTGTTGTCGGGGTTCTGGATCGCCTGGTTCTTCGCGGGCTTGCCCACGAGTCGCTCCTCGTCGTCGGTGAACGCCACCACGGAGGGCGTCGTTCGGTCGCCCTCGGAGTTGACGATGATCTCCGGGTCGCCCCCTTCCATCACCGCGAACGCGCTGTTCGTGGTACCGAGGTCGATACCGAGGATCTTGTTGCTCGCCATCTTGGCCTCATCTACTGGTCTAAATCGGTTAAAGGTTACTAGACGTTGGCAGTCGGGGTGGAATGTGGGGTCGCCGCTGTCGTGCGATTTGTCCGTGTGAACAGTTGTCAGGTAGTAGGATTTATATCGAAGCGCAGGTCAGGGGTTCCGCGCGTCGAATCGGCCCACGACCGACGACGGGCGGGACGACGGACGACCGTCAGACGGCCCCCGGTCCCGTATCGAGCGCCGCGAGCACGTCGTCGAGGACGGCGTCTCGTCCCGACGAGGCGAAGAACTCGTGTCCGCCGTCGTACGAGCGCCGGTTCTCGGGCGGCGCTCGCCGCTCGATGGCCGCGGGATCGACCACCCGGTCGGCGGGCGTGTAGAACACGACGTCGCCGTCGTCGAAGGCACCGAGCCGCGCTTGGGCGTCGCGAATCGTCGCGAGGAACGCCGGCGAGAGGCCCTCGGGGCCGGCGGCCGCCTCCGCGGGCGATTTCAGATCCCCGACCGCCTCGACGCCGAGATCCGGGGTATAGAGCCGCTTCGCGGTCGGCAGCCGCTCGAAGGCCGCGAGGATCGCCCGGTCGACGATCCCGTCGGTCCGAACGCCCCACCAGGGGCTGCAGAAGACGTTCCGAATGGCGTGCCGATCGGCGAGGAATTCCGCGAGGAGGCCGCCGGTGCTGTGGCTCAACGCGAGGTCGATGTCGTGATCGGCCACGTACTCGTCGAGCGGCGCGACGTACTGCTGCTCGAAGTTCCAGCCGTTGGTCGGGAGCGTGACCGCGTGGACGCGGTACCCGGCGTCGAGGAGTCGCGTGAGCAGCCACGCGACGTGTTCGTGAGTAGGTTTGTTCCCCCACCCGAGAAGCACGAGCAGGTCGTCGCCGTCGGTTCCCCGACGCGTGATCCGCATCCGGGGCGTCTCGCGGAACGGGGTCGCAAGCGGGAGGTTCACAGCGAGACGAGGACTGGATCGAGCAAAAACCCTCTGCCGTCGTTCCGGCGACAACCGAGGGCTCGCGGCGACCTCGACGGAGCCGCGTCGTGTCACCGACCGATCCGGTGCCGCGGACAGAACCGCTCCCGTGGGGCGTCCGCGCGAGCGAACGTTGAAAGCGCCGCCCGCCCAACGCCGGGTATGGTCACGTTTCTCGCCGGCGGGACGGGCACCCCGAAACTCCTCGACGGCGCGGACCGGGTGTTCGACCCCGCGGAGACGACGGTCGTCGCGAACACCGGCGACGACGTCGAACTCGGCGGCCACCTCGTCTGCCCGGACCTCGACACGGTGCTGTTCCACGGGGGCGGCATCCTCGACACCGAGACGTGGTGGGGGATCGACGGCGACACGACCGCAACGCACGAGGAACTGCATCAGTTAGCCGACGCGGCCGGCCTCGATCCGGGGCCGCGCTATCTCGCCGACGACGCGCAGACCGCCGGCCGCGACATCGCGCGCTGGCGACGGTTCTCGGGCGTCGCGGAGTTTATGGAGATCGGCGACCGGGACCGAGCGGTCCACGTCACTCGGACCTCGCTGCTCGACGAGGGACGCACGCTGACCGAAGTCACTCGGACGCTCGCCGACGCGTTCGACCTCGACGTGGAGTTGCTGCCGATGAGCGACGACCCGGTGGCGACGATCGTTCACACGCCGGAGGGGCCGATGCACTTCCAGGAGTACTGGGTCCACCGGCGGGCCGCGCCCGAGGTGCTGGACGTCGAGTTCCGAGGCGCGGAGACGGCGAATCCGACGCCGGCGGTGCTCGACGCGCTCGATTCCCCCGTCGTCGTCGGTCCGTCGAACCCTGTCACGAGCCTCGGGCCGATGCTCGCGATGGAGGCGTTCGCCGACGCGCTGGCGTCGACGCCGGTCGTCGCCGTCTCGCCATTCGTCGAGCGCGAGGTGTTCTCCGGACCCGCCGCGGAACTGATGGCTGGCGTCGGTCGCGACCCCTCGACGGCGGGTGTCGCCGCGGCGTACCCCTTCGCCGACGCGTTCGTCCTCGACGACGCCGACGGGACGGACCTGGACCGGCCGGTCGTGCGGACCGACACGGCGATCGAAGGCCCCGACGACGCCGAGCGCGTCGCCCGCGCGGCCGAGACAGCGTTGGAGGCGGTGACGTGAGGCGCAGAACGCGCGCTTGTGGCGGTCGCGTGAGGCACGGATCGCACGCTTGTGGCGGTCGCGTGAGACGGACCCGCTGGGGGACAGACTGATGTTCGAACCCCGGGTCGCGCTCGCGAGCCTCAGCGGCGAGGCGGACGCCGACTGGGCCCGCGCCGGGAGCGACGACGCGGGCGCGGCGTTCCTCGGCGGCGTCGCCCTCGACGACGCGACCAGAGCGGCCGCCCGCGCGATGGTCGACCGCGACCGCACGGAGTTTCTCCCGGCCGATCCGATCGCGTTCGTCGAACGCGAACTCGACGCGCTTTCGGCGGCGCCGATCCGCCCGGGCGTCAACGTCCGGAGCGCGACGCTCGGTCCGGTCTCCGACGTCGCAGCGGCCTGTGCCGACCGGAATGCGATCGTCGAGATCAACGCCCACTGTCGACAGTCGGAGATGTGCGAGGTCGGCTGCGGGGAGTCCCTCCTGCGAGACACCGGCCGTCTCCGCGAGTGCGTCGCCGCCGCGAGCGACGCGGGGGCCGACGTGAGCGTGAAAGTCCGCGCGGAGGTCGCCGGCGTCGATCTCGGGGCGACCGCGGCGGCGATCGAAGCCGCCGGCGGGGACGCGATCCACGTCGACGCGATGGACTCTGAGTCCGCCGTCGACGACGTCGCCGCGGCCGCCCCGTCGCTGTTCGTCGTCGCCAACAACGGAGTGCGGGGGCGCGAGAGCGTCCGCGAGTACCTGGCCTATGGGGCCGACGCCGTGAGCCTCGGCCGGCCGAGCACCGACAGACGGATCCGGCGCCGCGTTCGCCGAGCAGTCGACGAGTGGTTCGAGCGGGAGGAGAGCCCCGAGGGTGAGGACCCGGGAGACCGAGAGCGCGCGTAGAACCGGTGGGAACCTCGGAGGCCGTCGGGATCACGACGGCGCATCGAAGACTCCTTGTTCTCCCTCTCCGAGTGGGTGAGTATGAGTGCAGATCAGCGCGACGACGCCGCGCCGGCCGGCGGGACGGCCGCGAGCGACGACGCCGACGTCCACGAGAACGCCCTCCAGGACGTGATCGCCGTCGACTCCGACGACAACCGGACGGGGCTGGCGAACCGACTCGACGCCCACACCGGCGACGGCGTCCGCCACCGCGCGTTCACCTGTCTCGTCTTCGACGGCGAGGGCCACATCCTGCTCGGACAGCGCGCGCCGAACAAGCGGCTCTGGGACACCCACTGGGACGGGACGGTCGCGTCCCACCCCGTCGACGGACAGTCGCAGCTCGACGCGACCGCGCAGCGCTTAGAGGAGGAACTGGGCATCACGCCCGACCAGTACGGCGACCTCCGGGTGACGGACAAGTTCGAGTACAAGCGCTACTACGAGAACGCCGGCCTGGAGTGGGAGGTCTGTTCGGTGCTGAAGGTGACCCTTGAGGACACGTCGCTGGACCCCGACGAGGAGGAGATCGCGGGACTGCTGTGGGCCGACTACGAACACCTCCACGAGCACCCCGAGTGGTACCGGCAGCTCCGGCTGTGCCCGTGGTTCGAGATCGCGATGCGGCGGGACTTCGAGGACTGACCGGTCCGGAACGCCGCGGCTCCGACTCGTCAGGACCGCGGATCCGACGCGTCGGTATCGAGGAACCCGACACGAGCGTCGGCACGACGTTCGCGGCGTCGAGCGCGTCGCGATCGAGACGGAATCCCCTTTTACACGGGTCGCGTTTCCCGACGTGATGACCGAGGACTCAACGCAGCCGGAGCTGTACGACTCCCTCGACGGACAGGTCGCGCTCGTCACCGGAGCCAACCGTGGACTCGGGCGACAGATCGCCGAGAACCTCTCGGACCTCGGGGCGACGGTCTTCGCGGCCACGCGGTCGATCACGCACGACGTTCCCGACGAGTGGGAACACCTCCTCGTCGACGTGACGCAGGAGGGCGAGATCTCCGATGCGGCCGACGAGATCTTTCAGGCTGCGGGTCGGCTCGACATCGTCGTCAACAACGCCGGGATCGCGGAGTTCGACAGCGACATCGTCTCGGAGTCGGTCGAGACGATCGATCGCACGCTCTCGACGAACCTCCGCGGCCCGATGCTCGTCTGCAAGCACACGGTCCCGCTGCTGCTGCAGACGGAGGGCGGCCGCATCGTCAACGTCTCCTCGGGGATGGGCGCGCTCGCCGAGGGACAGTCCGGCGGCTCCCCGGCCTACCGCGTCTCGAAGACCGGACTCAACGGCCTCACGGCGTACCTCCACGGCGAGTACGGCGAGGAGGGGCTGCTCGCGAACTCGGTGTCCCCCGGCTGGGTCCGCACCGAGATGGGCGGCGAAAACGCTGATCGGCCCGTCGAGGAGGGCGCGGAGACGCCGACGTGGCTCTGTCGGTTCCGCCCCGACTCGCCCGCGGGGCGGTTCTGGCGCGATCACGAGCCGATCGAGTGGTGAGGCGGGCGGGCTGACTGGAGATCCGGCGTCGATGGGACAGTTCTTTGCGTTCGGACCGCGTCGACACGCGTATGTCTGAGGACGCGACTCTCCGTGAGGTCCCCGGTGCGATCGCAGACTACGCCTCCGGCGTCGCGGGCGTCGTCGCACGCGGTGCGGTGGTCGTCGCCGCGCCGGTGCTACTGCTCGGGGTCCTCGCGCTTTTGATCGTCGGCGGCGGCGTCGCGCTCGTCCTGCTCGCGGTTCTCGCACCCGCCATCGCCGCCGCCGTCGCGCTCGAAGTTCCGTCACGGCTCCGCGAGCGGTTCGCGTAGGGTGGCGAAAAACCGGAGGGTTAAACCTCCGCGAAATCGAACCCCCGACTGCGCGAGGGTGGCTGAGTTTGGAAAAGGCGGCGGACTCAAGATCCGCTCTCGTAGGAGTCCGTGGGTTCAAATCCCTCCCCTCGCATCCAAATCCGCGAGCGAAGCGAGCGGTTGGATCGTCACGAGGGATTTGAATCAGGGAGCAGCCTCGCTGCGACCGTGGTTCAAATCCCTCCCCTCGCACTTGATTGCGCGAGCGACAGCGAGCGCTACCTGCGGAACAGAGGATTTGAACCCTGCCAGTCGCGCGCAGCAAACGCAGTGAGTGAGCACGTCTGGCTTCGGTTCAACATCCCTCCCCTCGCACTCGAAGTCCGAGCGACAGCGATGACTCGATGGAAACGTGGGATTTGAATCAGGGAGCAGCCTCGCTGCGACCGTGGTTCAACATCCCTCCCCTCGCACTCGAGGTCCGAGCAACGCATTTATTGACATATCTCGACGAAGCGGACGTATGGTCTCCACTGGAACGAAGATCACCCTCCCCTTCGTCGTCGTCGCAACGCTCCTCTGGTACCTCTCGTTGGGAAGCGTCGAAACGTGGGTCTCGTGGGCGATCCTCGTCGGCGTCGGCGTGTTGGCTCCGACGATACTCACCGAGTCCGATCGGTTCGCCGCCAAGTAACGGTGCGTTTCTACCAAACGGTAGACGAGTGGACACGCGGCCGTTCCCGTGCCGGGACGCCGCGCTCGCGGGCATCTCGTCCGCCGTCTCGACGCTTCTGAGCCGCGAAGCACGCGTCGGTTGCTCGAACGAACGAGTGCGGGACCGCGCCGCCGGCAGAGCTCAGTAGCTCCGGATCTTCGGCTCGTATCGCTTGTTCTCGCCTTCGAGCAGCACCGGCTTGTACCACAGTTCCGGCGAGCCGTCGTTCCACGACAGCAGCGTGTGCTTCAGCCAGTTCTCGTCGTCGCGCTCCTGGTGCTCCTTGCGCCAGTGCGCGCCGCGGAACTCCTCGCGGGCGAGCGCGCCGAGCGTGATCGCCTCCGCGAGGTCGATGACGTTCCGCGTCTCGATGGTCTGCTGTAAGTCGGTGTTGAACGTCCGCGACTGGTCGGCGACGCCGACTTCCTCGTAGGCCTCGCGCGCCTCGCGGATGTCCCGGAGCGCCTGTTCGAGGCCCTCCGTCTCGCGGAAGACGTTGACGTTCTCCGTCATCGACTCCTGGACCTCGGCGCGGATCTCCGCGTGGTTGCGGCCGTCCTCGTTGTCCAGCAGCGCTTCGACGCGTTCGGTCGCACGTTCGGTCGCGCGCTCGACGAGTCCCGCCGGATCGAGGTCGGGGCCGCCGTCGGCAACAGCGTCTCCCCCGGAGGGGTCGGCCTCGACGCTCGGTTCGACGGCGCCGGGTGCCACCGGCGTCTCGACGTCGCCGGCCTCCCACTCGCCGCGCTTCCCGGTCGGTATCTGGGCCTCGCCGATGTCGCGGCCGGCGGCGTGGTGGCCCGCCCGAGCGCCGAAGACGATGAGTTCCGGCAGCGCGTTGCCGCCGAGGCGGTTCGAGCCGTGGACCGAGGCGCAGGCGCACTCGCCGGCGGCGTAGAGCCCCGAGATACAGGTCTCGCCGTTCTCGTCGGTCTCGACCCCGCCCATCGCGTAGTGTTGGCCGGGCTTGACCGGCATCGGCTCTTCGAGCGGGTCGACGCCCTCGAAGTCCTCCGAGAGGTGGATGATGTTCTCCAGTCGGTCCACGATCCGCTCCTCGCCGAGGTGCCGCATATCGAGGTGAACGTACTCGTCCTCGATGCCGCGACCCTCGTTGACTTCCGTCAACTCCGCGCGGGAGACGACGTCGCGAGAGGCGAGTTCGCCGTCGTTGTTCGCGTAGCCGTACTCGAACATGAATCGCTCGCCCTCGCTGTTGTAGAGGATCCCGCCCTCGCCGCGGACGCCTTCGGTGATCAGCACGCCCGTCGAGGGGAGCGTCGTCGGGTGGAACTGGATGAATTCCATGTCCTCGATCGGGACGCCGGCGCGGTAGGCCATCGCGACGCCGTCGCCGGTGTTGGCCACCGCGTTGGTCGTGTGGTCGTACACCTGGCCGGGGCCGCCGGTCGCGAGGATGACGCCGTCTCGCGCGTGGAAGCCCTCGATGTTCCCGGATTGGACGTCGTAGCCGACGACGCCGTGACAACTCCGCTCTTCGGGCGTTTCCTCGTCGCTGACGGCGAGGTCGAGGACGTACCACTCGTCGTAGACCTGGATGCCGCGCTTGACGAGCTGTTCGTACATCGTGTGCAGGAGTTGGTGCCCCGTTTCCGCGCCCGCGTAGGTCGTCCGCGGGAACGAGAGCCCGCCGAACGGTCGCTGGCTGACGCGGCCGTCGTCCTCCCTGGAGAAGGCCATCCCCCAGTGTTCGAGCTGAATGACCTCCTCGGGGCTATCCTGCGCGAGCGTCTCGATGGCCGGGGCGTCGCCGAGGTAGTCCGACCCCTTCATCGTGTCGTAGGCGTGGTCCTGCCAGGAGTCGCCCTCCCGGAGCGCGGCGTTGATGCCGCCCTCTGCCGCCCCCGTGTGGCTCCGCACCGGGTGGAGTTTCGAGACGATGGCCACGTCGGCCCCCTCTTCTTGCGCCGCGATGGCCGCGCGGAGGCCCGCGCCTCCCGCGCCCACCACGATGACGTCGTGTTCGTGCATAGTGTGTCTTCGAGTTACCAAAACTTGAGATTGTTCTTGACCGCCTCGCGCTTCAGTTCCTGGATGTGCTCCGTGAGCGGGATGTCCTTCGGACAGACGTCCGTACAGGAGAACTGCGTCTGACACCGCCAGACGCCGTGTTCCTGTTCGAGGATCTCGAGGCGCTGTTGTTTCATGTCCTCGCCCTCGCGCTCGTCCATCGTGAAGCGGTACGCCTTGTTGATGGCCGCCGGACCGAGATATTCGTTGTCGCCCGCGGCGATGTTACAGGAGGACATACACGCGCCGCACCAGATACAGCGCGTCGACATCTTCACCTTCTCGCGGTTCTCCCTGGACTGACGTTGTTCTTCGAGTTCGCCGTCGGGTAAGTCGTTGGTCTGGAAGTACGGCTCGACGGCCTCCATCTGGTCGTAGAAGTGCTCCATATCCACGACCAGGTCCTTGACGACCTCGGCGTGGGGGAGCGGCTCGATGCGGACCGGTTCATCGAGGTCCGATAGCTGCGTCTTACAGCAGAGCCGCTGGCTCCCGTTGACGAACATCGCGTCCGAGCCGCAGACCGCCTGCCGGCAGGAGTGTCGGAAGGTGAGGCTCGAATCGTACGTGTCGCGGGCGTACATCAGGGCGTCGAGGACGGTCATCCCCTTGTGGTAGGGGACGTGGAAGTCGTCGAAGCGTGGCTCCTTTTTCCCCTCGATCTCGGGGTCGTACCGGAACACCTTCAGGTGGTACGTCTCCTCGTCGGCGAGGGCCGCTTCGGCCTCCTCGGCCTGTCGCTGTTCGTCTCGCTCCGCGGCGCGCTCGCGTTTCTTCGCCATCCGGCGCTCTTGGGCGGCGGACGTCGGTTCGGCCTCGCCGGCGGACGATTCATCCTCGGTCTGGTCTGGCAGTTGCGTGCTCATTGGTGTGGGGAAGTGCTCAGAGTGGGACGCCTCCGGCCCACGCGAGTGCGGTTCTGACGCCCTGGACGATCACGACGGCGCTGGCGACGACGAGGACCAGTTTCACGGCCGTCTTCCGCGTCCCGGTGAGGCCCTGGTTGATGAGGGCGTTGTAGACGCCGTTGACGCCGTGGAACGTCGCGGTCAGCAGAAAGAGGATCATCAGCGAGAAGTACGTTAGCTCCTCCATCCGCGCCTGCGACATCGCGAAAGTGACTTCGTCGGCGTGGTTCACGAAGTGCAGGAGGAAGAAGTGGAACGCGAGCACGACCACCAAGAACGCGGCCGTGATGCGCTGCCAGAGCCAACGGCGGCCGCCGGCCTCGAAGGAAGAGTAGCGCTCGGCCATCAGCCGAACACCCCCGCGAGGAACGTCGGGACGCTCGCGACGGCGATGGCTCCCGTCAGCAGCAGCGACGCGTAGAAGCTCTTGTCCTGTGCTTCGAGTCCGACGCCGAGGTCCACGAACAGCAGCCGAAGGCCGTTGAGAATGTGGAAGACCGCCACCGATAGCAACCCGACCTCGAGGATGCGCACGATCAGCAGACTCTCCAGGGACTGGATCGTCGTCGTGTACGCGTCCGGGCTCTGCAGTGCCGTCGAGAGGACGGCGATGTGGGTGAAGAGATACCCCACGAGCACCCATCCGGTAAACTTGTGGAACACCCAGGCCCACATCCCGGCTGAGAACTCCCGCCAGCGGCCGAAGTCCTCGATGAGGCCCCGATTGTAAGACTGACTCATACTCCTGTGAGATTCAGGCCGGACCCACTATAGAACTTACGTGTACGGTCCGTGCGGCCGGCGGTTCCGAGCGTCCGACGGCGTCGAATTGCTCTTTCGGACGAACTGCACGCGCTGGAGGCTCGCTCGCTTCCCAGTCCGTCGCGTGCGTCGTTATGCCAGCGAAAGGTATTTTCAGTGACCGGTTTCGGCACTGGACCGGGGAGCACGCCTCTCCCGGACGGTCGGCGACGCCGGCCGACCGATTCTGGCAGAGGGCCCCGCTTCGTCACGCGATGCCGAGGCGTGGCGGACTGGCTGACTGCACGAGACCGGCGTCCTCCCGCCCGTCTGCGCTGGCGGCCGTCCGAGAGCGACGCTCGCAGCCCGACTACGTGTCAACTATCCCGTTAAATGCTAACATTTAGCACCTTTGAGCGGGATTTCACCACAACCAACGGTGAAAACCGCCGTGAGTCGACGTACGAAAGCTAATCCGTATCGTCGTTTGCCGTTTTGGAGCCCAACCGACGGACGGAGGACCCGACGGTGACCGGGGGAAAGCGTCAGCGTCGGAGAGTCGCCCCCACCGACCACCGATCGAACTGTGGCGTCGGCGTCCTGATGAACCTGGACGGTGACCGGACGCACGAACTCGTCGAGGACGGGTTCGAGCTGTTGACGAATCTGGACCACCGGGGCGCACGCGGCGCGGAGGAGCAAACGGGCGACGGTGCCGGAATGCTTCTGCAGAAGCCGCACGCCTTCTTCGACGCGACGGTCGACGATCTGCCGGGATTCGACGGGTACGCCGTCGGCCAGGCGTTCTTCCCGAGAGACGAGCGAGCGCGTGCGGAGGTCCGCGACGTCGTCGCGGACGTGGCGGCCGACGAGGGGTTCGAGGTCCTCGCGTGGCGCGACGTACCGACGGACGAGTCCGATCTCGGCGCCTCGGCCCGGGAGACCGAGCCGGCGGTCGTGCAGTTCTTCGTCGCGCCGTCGGACGACCGAGACCCCACGCCGACGGACTTGGATTCGTCGACCTACGTGCTCCGCCGGGCCATCGAAACCGCCGTCGACGACCGCGCTCCCCGGGGTGCCGACCGATTCTACGTCTGTTCGCTCGATCGACGAACAGTCGTGTACAAGGGGCTGTTGACGAACGCGCAGCTCCGAACGTACTACCCGGACCTCGGCGACGAGCGAGTCCGGTCGAGTCTCGTCTTCGTCCACGCTCGGTTCTCGACGAACACGCTGGGCTCCTGGGAACTCGCTCACCCGTTCCGGAACATCGTCCACAACGGCGAGTTCAACACGCTCCGCGGGAATCTCAACTGGATGCGTGCCCGGGAGGCGACGCTCGCGCCGCCGGGCGAGGCCGGAGGCCCCGACGGGTCGACGATCGAGCGGACGTTGACCGAGTCGGACCTCGAGACGCTCACGCCCGTGACGCACGCGGACCAGAGCGACACCGCCGTCGTCGACAACGTCCTCGAACTGCTCACCGAGGGCGGGCGCGAGATGACCCACGCGCTCCGGATGCTCATTCCCGAAGCGTGGGAGCGGAACGACCGGCTCCCGTCGGAACGGGAGGCGTGGTACCGTTACCACTCGACGATCAACGAACCGTGGGACGGCCCGGCGCTCGTCGTCTGTACCGACGGGACGGGCGTCGCCGCCGTGCTCGACCGGAACGGGCTGCGGCCCTGCCGGTACCACGTCACCGCGGACGACAGGCTCGTGATGGCCAGCGAGACCGGCGTCCTGGACACGGATCCGGCACATATCGTCGAGAAGGACCGGCTCAAACCGGGACAGATGTTCTACGCCGACCCCGAGCGCGGTATCGTCTCCGACGAGGCGCTGTTCGACGACCTGACCGACGACCGGTACGGCGAGTGGCTCGACGCCAACCGGGTCGAACTCGGCGAGGTGGACGACGCCGACCCGCCAGTCTACGATGGCCCCGAGGAGGACCTGCTCCCGTACCAGCGGACCTTCGGGTACACGCTCGAACACCTCGAACGGCTCGTGGAGCCGATGGCCGAAGAGGGGAAAGACCCGGTCGGCGCGATGGGCAACGACACGCCGCTGTCGGTCCTGTCGAGCCGGAACAAGACGCTCTTCACCTACTTCAAACAGCTGTTCGCACAGGTGTCGAACCCGCCGATCGACTACATCCGCGAGGAGGTGGTCACGTCGCTCGAGCACCACGTCGGCCGCCAGCGGAACCTGCTCGACGAGACCCCCGAGCACTGCCGGCAACTGGCGTTGGAGACGCCGGTGCTCACCCGCGAACAGGGGGGCAAAATCCGGACCGTCGACCGCAACGGGATCCGGTCCGCGACGGTCGACCTCACCTACGACAGGAAGGAGACCGATCTGGAATCGGCCGTCGAGGACGTTCGCGAGGCGGCCGCCGACGCGATCGCGGACGGCGCAGAGGTGCTCGTGCTCTCGGACCGACGGACGGGGCCGGATCGGGTTCCTGTCCCGTCGTTGCTGGCGGTCGGCGGCGTCCACCACCACCTCGTTCGCGAGGGGATCCGCCACCGCGCCGGCCTCGTCGTCGAGACCGGCCAGCCCTGCGCGGTCCATCACTTCTGCACGCTCGTCGGGTACGGGGCGGACGCGGTCGTCCCGTATCTCGCCTACGCGAGCATCGAGTCGCTCGTTCGCGAGGGATCGATCGACGCCGACGTCGACGACGCGCTCGCCGCCTACCGTCACGCCGTCGAGGACGGCATCCAGAAGGTGATGTCGAAGATCGGCATCTCGACGCTCGAATCCTACAAGGGGGCCCAGATATTCGAGGCGGTCGGGCTCGACTCGGACTTCGTCGAAGAGTACTTCGAGGGGACCGTCGCCAGGACCGAGGGCGTCGGCGTCGCGGAGATAGAGCGTGACCTGCTCGAACGGCACGACCTCGGGTTCGACGCGACCGTCGCGGGGAACGCCGGCCTCGATCGGGGCGGCGAACTCTACTGGCGACGGGACGGCGAGTTCCACCAGTGGAACCCCAACACGATCGGCAAACTCCAGTTCGCGGCCCAGCAGGACGACTACGACGCCTATCGGAAGTTCGCGGCGATGATCAACGAGCAGCACGAGCAACTGCAGACGCTCCGGGGGCTCCTCAACTTCGATACGGACGCACGGGAGTCGGTGCCGCTGGAGGAGGTCGAACCCGTCTCCGACGTCGTCGAGCGCTTCTTCACCGCGTCGATGTCGTTCGGCTCGCTCTCGAAGGAGGCTCACGAGACGCTCGCCGTGGCGATGAACCGGCTCGGCGGGGTGGCCTGCTCCGGCGAGGGCGGCGAACCGGCCGAGCGCTTCGGCACCGAGCGGGAGTGCGCGAACAAGCAGGTGGCCTCCGGGCGCTTCGGCGTCACGGCCGAGTACCTCGCCAACGCCGACCACCTCGGCATCAAGATGGCGCAGGGCTCGAAACCCGGCGAGGGCGGGCACCTCCCCGGCGAGAAGGTCGCCGGGAAGATCGCGGAGACCCGGAACACGACGCCGGGCGTCCCGCTCATCTCGCCGCCGCCCCACCACGACATCTACTCCATCGAGGACCTCGCGCAGCTCGTCCACGACCTCAAGTGCTCGAACCCCGACGCGGACGTCCACGTCAAACTCGTGTCCGAGGCGGGCATCGGCGTCATCTCCGCCGGCGTCGCGAAGGCCAAGGCCGACGCCGTGCTGATCAGCGGGGCATCCGGCGGGACGGGCGCGTCGCCGAAGACCTCGATCAAGTCCGCGGGGCTCCCGTGGGAACTCGGCGTCGCCGAGACGAACCAGGTCCTCCTGAACAACGGGCTCCGCTCGCGGATCCGGGTGCGGGTCGACGGGGGGCTGAAGACCGGTCGCGACGTCGCCGTCGCCGCGCTTCTCGGGGCGGAAGCCTACGGATTCGGCACGGCGCCGCTTGTCACCTGCGGGTGCATCATGCTCCGGAAGTGCCACTGCAACACGTGTTCGGTCGGCGTCGCCACGCAGGACCCAGACCTCCGGGAGAAGTACCCCGGGAAGCCGGAGTACGTGATGAACTACCTGACCCACGTCGCCCGCGAGGTGCGCGAAATTATGGCCGAGCTCGGGGTCCGGTCGATCGAGGAGATGATCGGACGCGTCGACCTGCTCGAACAGCAGTCGATCGATCACCCCCGCGCCAAGGACGTCGACCTCGAAGCAGTGCTCCAGTTCCCCGATGCGGCGGACGACCGACGGAAGACGAGAGAGCAGAACCACGACCTCGACGGGAAGCGGGACCACGAACTCATCGAGGCGGCCGCCCCCGCGATCAGGAACCGCGAGTCGGTGCGGATCGAGACGTCGATCACGAACGAGGACCGGACGTTCGGCACGCTGCTCTCGAACGAGATCACCGAGCGATACGGCGCGGAGGGGCTCCCCGACGATACGATCACGATCGATCTTGAAGGGTCGGCCGGGCAGAGCTTCGCGGCCTTTCTCACCGCCGGCGTCACGATGGAACTGACCGGCGACGTCAACGACTACTGCGGGAAGGGGCTCTCCGGCGGCAAACTCGTCGTCGAGACGCCGCCCGACGCCGGCTACGACGCCGACGAGAACGTCATCGTCGGGAACGTCGCGCTCTACGGCGCGACCGACGGCGAAGCCTACGTCAACGGCCGGGCCGGCGAGCGCTTCGCGGTGCGCAACTCCGGGGCGAAGACGGTCGTCGAGGGGGTCGGGGATCACGGCTGCGAGTATATGACCGGGGGCGTCGCGGTCGTCCTCGGGAGCACCGGAAAGAACTTCGGGGCGGGGATGTCCGGCGGCGAGGCGTACGTCCTCGACGAGTCGGGCGACTTCGAGCGCCGCGTCAACACCGATATGGTTCACCTCGAATCCCTCGACGAGCGCGACAGGCGGATGGTCAGAGGCCTCCTCGAGAACCACTATCACTACACGGACTCCGCACGAGCGAGGGAACTCCTCGACGACTGGGACGACGCCGTCGACGCGTTCGTGAAAGTGATGCCCGACGCCTTCGCGAGGGCCGTCGAGGAGCAGTTGGCCGAGGGGCGCGATCCACGGGCGGACGTGCCGGAACCGGTGTACGAAGAGCGGAAGCCGGCGCGGGGTGACGACTGATGACCGAGCGGCACCCGGGCGGCTACCGGCGTCACGACCGCGACGACATCGGCAAGCGCGACCCCGACGAGCGGCGCGACGACGACGACGAGATCTGGTCGCCGGAGTGGGACCCCGAGACACTCACAGCACAGGGCGAGCGCTGTATGGACTGTGGCGTCGCCACCTGTATGGGAGGGTGTCCGATCGGAAACGTCGTCCCCGACTGGAACGACCTCGTTCACCGCGAGGAGTGGGAGCGAGCGCTCGAACGGCTTCACGCCACCAACAACTTCCCGGAGTTCACCGGCTACACCTGCCCCGCCCCCTGCGAGGACGCCTGCGTGCTCGCGTACAACGACGACCCGGTGGCGATCAAGTCGATCGAGCGCGCGATCGCCGACGTGGGGTGGGAGGAGGGGTTCATCGAACCCGACCCGCCCGAGACGCGCACCGGCTTCGAGGTCGCCATCGTGGGGTCCGGTCCGGCCGGGCTCGCCGCCGCCCAGCAACTCAACCGTGTGGGCCACCACGTCACCGTCTTCGAGCGCGACGACGAGATCGGCGGCCTGATGACGTACGGCATCCCCGAGTTCAAATTCGCGAAGGCGCGGGTCGACCGACGCGTCGAGCAGCTCGACGCGGAGGGAATCGCCTTCGAAACGAACGCCGAGGTCGGCGAAGACGTGCCCGCGGAGCGGTTGCTCGAATTCGATGCCGCCTGTCTCGCCGTCGGCGCGCAGCGACACCGCGACCCCGGCGTCGAGGGGCGGAACCTCGGCGGCGTTCACGACGCGATGCCGTATCTGAAGCAGGCGAACCGCCGCGCGACGGGGAAGTCGGTCGCCGGTGAGACGATCGACGCGGCGGGGAAGAACGTCGTCGTCCTCGGCGGCGGGGACACGGGCGCCGACTGCGTCGCGACGGCACACCGGCAGGGCGCCGAGCAGGTCGTGCAGATCGGGATCAACGCGAAACCCCCCGCGGACCGCCCGCTGGACAACCCCTGGCCCGAACAGCCGAAGACCTACGAGAAGACGTACGCCCAGGAGGAGGGGGCGACCGAGGAGTTCGGCGTCGACACCACCGCCTTCGTCGACGACGACGGCGACGGCCGGGTCGACCGACTCGACGCCGAGCGCGTCGTCTGGGAGCACGACGAGGCGGGGAACCGAATCGACAAGCACGTCGTGGATCCGGCTCTCGAAATCCCCGCGGACCTCGCGCTCGTCGCCGTCGGGTTCGAGGGTCCGGAAGTCACCCCCTTCGGAGACCTCGGACTCGAACTCGCCGACGACGGGACCCTTCGTACGGACGACCGGATGATGACCGCCGTCGACGGCGTCTTCGCCGCCGGCGACGCCAACGTCGGCGCCTCGCTCGTCGTGTGGGCGATCGGCGAGGGACGCGACGTCGCCCGATCGATCGACACGTACCTCACCGGCGACTCGAGGCTGCCGCCCAGCATCCGAACGGACAATCCGCCGCTCGTCGACCCGTAGGGCGGCCGCCTCTCGACGAAGCGACTACTCGATGCGTTTGCTCAGTTTCACGCCGGAGAGACCCCGCCACTCCCGGGACCCGCGCGTCTCGAACCCGCGGGAGACGAAGAAATCCGCGGCGGGCCGCGGGACGGTCGCTTCGATCGTCGCGACGCCGTCACCGCGAGCGGTCGATTCGAACCGATCGAGCAGCGCGCTCGCACACCCGAGCCGCCGATACTCGGGTGCCGTGTAGAGTCCGCGAACCGCCGCGTCGCTCCGGTCGTACACCCCGTAACAGACGACCGTCACGTCGGTCTCGACGAGGGAGACGAGGTACTCCGAGTCGGGGGCGTCGATCCACGCCGAAAGCGGTGCGTCGGACCGTGCGATCAGCCCGGCGAACTCGGACCGATCGTACTCCCCCGCGAGATCGCGCTCCAGAGCCTGTCGACGGACGACCTCGAGGATCGGGACGTCCGCCGGTCGCGCCTCCCGTATCGTACCCTCCATCGTACGGACCTAGACGTTCGCCTCCCGTATATCACTACCAGGCGTCCGTCTTTCGTATCTCACTGCTACACGTTCGCCTCCGTATCTCACCAGGTCGGCGTCAGGTGGGTCCCGAGAAGGTGCCTCCGAGTTTTAGTCCGACGGTCCCTGCGGTCCGCGCTAGCGTCGCCCGACTGCGACGCTCACTACTCGGTCTTCGGTTCGATGGCGGCCGTCTGTTCGCGCTCGACGACCCGACGGACGTCGGGTTCGAGTTCGACGAGGTGACACAGGGGATTGCCGGGGTAGACGACCGGGTTCTCGAGGACGCCGACGAGCAGGCCCGTGAAGGGAGCCTGGACCGCGACGTTGTCGTCCTTGAACGGGTTCGTGAGCGTGCAGATCCGCTCGCCCTCCCGGACGAGCGAGCCGCGTTCGTGGTGCATATCGACGATGCCGCCGGCGTCGGCCCGGATCCACGTCTTCTCGTTCGCGTCGTCGATGACGGTTCGCCACCCGGGCCAGCGGACGGCCGACGTGTCCAGCAGTTCGTACTCCGCGAAGACGCTCTCGACGCCGTCGAGCGCGTCGTCGATGAGGCCGCGCTGGAAGCGGTGTGCTTCGCCCATCTCGACGGTCACCGTCGGGATGCCGACACGCGTGGCCTCCGTCCGGAGGATGCCGTCGCTGCCCTCGCTGTCGATGATGACGTTGGAGCCGAAGGCTCGGGCCAGTCGTTCGACCGCCTCGTCGGACATATCCGCGCGGACGTGGAGCATATTCGTCCGGCCGCGCGTCGAGGTGTGGAAGTCGAGGCCGAAGTCGCACGGGGCGACGAAGTTGTCGAAGATGCGAGCGGCCATCCGCTTTGCGCTCGTCGAGTCCTCCCGACCGGGGAACGAGCGGTTCAGGTCGCGGTCGTATATCGGGAGGTACCGCTGCTGGGCCAGGAACCCGGGCACGTTCATCACCGGAAGACAGACGAGCGTCCCGGCGAGGTTCGAGAGGTCCCACTCGAAGGCGACCTCGCGGACGACCTCGATGCCGTTGAGTTCGTCGCCGTGCGCCGCCGCCGAGAGGAACACCGTCGGCCCCGACCGCTCGCCGTTGATGATGGTGACCGGAATCCGGACCGGATCGCCGAGATACGTCTCGCTGATACCGTACCGGAGGTTCTGCCGCTCTCCGGGGTCGACCTTCCCACCGTTGTACGTGAAGGTCCCGTCGGTGCTCATACCCGCCATCGGACACCCGGCGGGATAAACGCTCGCAACCCGGCCGCCCGACGCGGCCGGGGGCGGCGTTCGACCCAGTGGGATTCGTTTACACCGTTCGAGAAGCCCGTGAATCGGCACCTCTTTCTTCGCGTGGGCGAGTACATCGCTGTATGTCTACTGACGGAGATCCGGTGCGGGTTGGCGTCCTTTCACTACACAACAGCAAGGAGACGAAGGCGATCCTGAACGCGGTCGACGACCTCGGTCACGAGGGAATCTGGTTACGGCGCGAGAACACCGCGATCAGCGTCGAGGACGGCGACGTCGCGATCGAACCCGAGGTAGACATCGTCGCGAACCGACTGCTGCTCTCGAACACCGAAGAGCCGGCGGAACTCCTGGGCCTGGCGACGACGTTCGAGCGGATCCGACCGATGCTGAACGAGCCCGCGTCGGTCCTCACCGCGATCCACAAGTTCGCCACGGCGGCGACCCTCGCGAACTGGAACATCAAGGTGCCCGACGCGCTGCTCGCGCTCTCGAACGAGCGGCTGAACAAGGGCCGCGATCGCTTCGGCGAGGTCGGCGTCTACAAGTCCGCGATCGGCACCCACGGCGGCGGGACGTGGAAAGTGGACCTCACCGAACCGGTGAACCCGAAAGTCGGGAGCCGGCAGGCGTTCCTCCAGGACCTCATCGACCGCGACGAGAACGAACACCGCGACCTCCGCGTGTACGTCGTCGACGGGGAAGTCATCGGCGCGATGTACCGCTACGCGCCCGAGGGCGAGTGGCGGACCAACGTCGCGCTCGGCGGCGACGTCGTCGACGCGACGGAGAATATGCCGAAAGAGGCCAGGGAGACCGCGCTGTACGCGGCGGAAGTGATGGGACTGGACTACGTCGGCGTCGACCTCATCGAGGGCGACGACGGCTGGTTCGTCCTCGAAGTCAACCCGACCGCCGGGTTCAGAGGCCTGCACAAGGCGACCGGCCGCAGCCCCGCGCCGTACATCGCCAAGCTCGCGATCGAGCAGAGCGGCGGCGAGGTCGACGACGAGCGCGTCGAGGAGCTGTCGGCGACGCTCGACGACTCCCGGCCGGCGGGGATGCCCCGCGTGAACTCGGGGCCGGTGGGGGATCGGCCGACGATCGGCTACATCGAGGAGGTCGTGGTCTCGGGGACCAGCGGGTCGACGCAGGCGAAGGCAAAGTCAGACACCGGCGCGACCCGGACGAGCATCGATACCTCGCTGGCCGCCGAGATCGGCGCCGGCCCGATCAAGAGCATGACGCGCGTTCGCTCTGGCTCGGTGAAGTCCGGAAAGGCCCGGCCGGTCGTCGACCTCGTCATCGGGATCGGCGGCACGCAGCATACCGTCACCGCGAGCGTCGAGGACCGCTCGCACATGGACTATCCGCTGCTCCTGGGCCGCGACATCCTCCAGCACTACCAGGTCGACGTGAACCGACGATCCGACTCGGGTGGCCCCGACGACGACGAGCGCGAAGAGGAGTACCTGGAGTAACGCGGCTGTGAGGGCCTCGCGGCATCGCGGTTGAAGCAGGCGAGCGCCGCTGTTCACGCTGATCGCGTCGGCACCCCGCGAACCGCCTCGACGCCGGTATTAATTTATGTACGCTACGATGAACGTATCGTAGATGGGGACCGAGCGCGTCGACGGCCTACCGGACGAGCTCGAGTCGTGGGTGGAAGCCAGAGCCGCTGCGGGCGACCTCACGCGCGAGGATGTCGTTCGACGGCTGCTCGCAGCACACCGCGAACTCGACGAGAGCGATGGCCGGCACGACCGAATCGATCCCGCAGGCGACGGTGAATCCGCGGTCGAGGCCGACGGAGCGACCGGTTCGGAGACCGAGGCGATCGAGCGCGAACTCGACGAAATCGCCGACCGCGTCGCGGCCCTGGAGGCCGACCTCGACGAGAAGATCACGGACGTCAGAGAGCGCGTCATCCAGGTCAAACGCGAGACGGACGCCAAAGCGCCGGCCGAGCACGACCACCCGGAGATCGAGCGCCGGCTGTCGGCCGGCTTCGAGAACTACGAGGAGATCCTCGAATACCTCGCGGAGACGAGCGACGAGCACGGCTCGAAGCTCGACCGCCTCGGGTCGGCGGTGCTCACGCTCAGATCTCGCCTGTCGGCGCTCGAACAGGCGGCAGACCGACGCGAGGCGGCCGCCGATCTGCGTCGGGAGGCGAACCGCCACGGCGTCGCCACGGCCGCCTGCGAGTCCTGCGGCGAGACCGTTCGCCTTGGCCTGCTCGACGAACCGCGCTGCCCGCACTGCGACTCGTCGTTCGACGGTCTCGATCCGAAGCGGCGGTTCTTCGACACGAATCGGCTGACGGTCGGCGACCGGCCGGCGCTGGAGTCGGCCGAGACCAGCGGCGATACCGCTTCTCCCGGCGTAGACGACAGCGAACCCTCGCACGACCGCCGACCCGGAGGCGGGAGCGCTGTCGGGAACGGGGACCCCTTCGGTACCGAAACCCGGTCTGCGTCCGACGCCGATCGAACTCACGATTCGTCGGCTGGCTCGTCGGGCGGGAACGAGAACGATTCCCGCGGTGGGGAACCCGGGTCGGAAGCGGACGCCACAGACGGTGAATCCGCGTCCGATCGCGACATCCGGTTCGACGAGGAGGTGAGCCAGAAGTGAGCGACGGCACGGAGCAATCCGAGAGAACCGAGGACGCGGAACCGTCCGATCGGCCGTCGGCGGACCGCGATGGGGACTCCCCGCTTTCGGAACTGGCCCAGCGGGTGTCTGACAGCCGTCGGGAGCGGGCTTCCGAGGCGGGTGACGAGGTGTCCGCGGACGACGGTGAAGTCTCGGCCGGCGACGCGGACCCGTTCGAGGAGATGTCGGTCTCGGAGATCGACGAGGAGACCCTTTGGGAGTCGCTGGGAGAGGATGCCGATCAGGAACCCGAACTGAGCGTCGGAGCCGACCCGGTCGACGAACCGGAGACGACAGGGACTGCACGTACCTCGCCGGAACCGCGGGAACACGTCGTCTCGAAGGAGTCCTACTGTCAGAAGTGCCCGCATCTGGGCGATCCGCCCGAATTGCAGTGCACCCACGACGGCACCGAAATCGTCGAAGTCGTCGACAGCGAGCACTTCCGCGTCCGCGAGTGTCCGATGGTCGATGAGTGAGACACTTGTGTCCGGGGAGCGAAGCGGGACGCAATGCAATTTTGCGACGACTGCGGGTCGATGATGGTCTCCCGCGACGGAACGATGGTCTGCACGAACGACGACTGCGGCGCGCGGGCCGAACAGGACGCGGACCTGGCGGCGCAGTTCGTCTCCACCGAGGAACAGACCGACGACGACGTGATCGAGACGACCGAGGACGCCAACTTCGAGGGCAAGCCGACGGCGACCGACGTCGTCTGCGACGAGTGCGGGAATCGAGAGGCCTGGTACACCATCAAGCAGACGGGGTCAGCCGACGAACCGCCGACGCGCTTCTTCAAGTGCACCGAGTGCGGGCACCGGTGGCGAGGGTATAATTAAGCATCCACCGTTTTATTCGGGGGTCCTCGGCGGCTTCGCCGCCTTGAACCCCCCGACAAAAACCTGGTGGAAAAAACTTCCCGCGAGGCTCGCATTCGCCGCCGGCGCTACGCGCCGGCTTCCAGCGGAACCTTCGGTTCCGCCCGGTTCGCCTCGCGGTTCGATTCCTGGAGCACCACCTCCGCTCCGCACCGAACGCCTGGACGATTTGGACCTTGACGTCAAACAGCTACTCGGCAGCATCGCCCCTCGCGTCGCGGTGTCCTGTTCTCACCGGTACGACCGCAACGACGGATCGGCAGACGAGCGGGTACGACGAGCGGGTTCAATCCGGGTGAGTGCGTGCTGGAAATCGCTGCGCGTTATCGTCGGTGTCTCGTCCGTCCGTGCCTCGGTGTCTGCAGGTTGGTTCTCGGTCCCACGGCCCTCCCCGATGGCGGCTCTGAGTGCAGTCATCGCAGCTTCGTCGCACACCGCAGCGATATCCGCACCGGAGTAGCGGTCGTCAGTTACGCGTGCCAACCACTCAGGGGCCACGTCGTCGGCCAACCGTCGATCTTGGAGGTGGGTTTGAAAAATCTCTCTCCGGGCCTGTTTGTCGGGCGTTGAAACCTCGATTTCGATGCTAAATCGGCCGGGGCGCCGCACGGCTGGATCGAGCATATCGACCCGGTTCGTCGCCGCGATGACGATGACGTCCCCGAGCGGTTCCATTCCGTCGAGTTCCGCCAGCAGTTGATTGACGATGCTGTCTGTGATGTCGCTCCCGGCACTGTACCCACCCCGTTTCGCAGCGATACTATCGAACTCGTCGAAGAAGATCAGCGCGGGGGCGACCGCTCGGGCATTTACGAAGAGGTCGCGCACCGATCGTTCGGATTCACCGAAGTGCTTGTCGAATATTTCCGGGCCTTTGACCGACAGGAAGCTGTGGTCGCTCTCGTTCGCCACTGCCTTGGCGAGCATCGTTTTCCCGGTGCCTGGCGGTCCGTGGAGGAGCACTCCCGTAGGCGGGTCGATGTCGAGGGCCTCGAATTGGGTTGGGTATTTTTTCGGCCAGACGACAGCCTCCCGCAGGCGGCGTTTTGCCGTATCGAGCCCTCCGACGTCGTCGTACGAGACCTCAGGAACCGAGGGAGTTCCCACGAGATGCGGGATGTGTCCTTCGATGTCGGTGGATTCTGTGTCCGTGGCCTTCTGCGCGTCCATTGGGTCCTCGTTTTGGCCACTCGAACGGGCGGCACCCGGTGACACCTCGGGATCGTCTCCATGAGTGTCGCTGTCGGTCAGTGATGTCAACGAGTCGCTATCCTCGCCCCCTGTCGAGGTCCCTCTCACGCTACTCTCACGACGACCTTTGCGCTCCCCGATCTCCTCGAATGCCGTCCGGAGTGCAGTCTGGTCGATCCTGGCTCGGTCCGATTGCGCGTCAGCGATCGAGATTTGGACAGCGCGTTCCACCGCAGCGACGATCTCGGCGGTCACAAACCCACTCGTGAGATCGACACAGCGCTCGTAATCGACATCGGGCGCGACAGCGTCGAGTACGTCGAGGTGGTCTGTGACCGAGTGAATCTCCTCAGTGAGGAGTTGCCGGCGACGCGTCTCGTCCGGGCTGTCTAACCCCATCACGATGTCAATCCGCCCTGACCGACGGACAGTACGTTCGACGTCACTCAAGTGCGTCGCCGTTGCCACAACGAGAGCGTTCTCTTCGGCGGCATCGATTGCGTCCAGCGTCGATTTGAGAGCCGCCCCGACCTGGCTTGGGCGTCCGTACTCGTCTTCGTTATCAGTCGGTGCGATTGCATCGAACTCGTCGAGAAACAGGACGCAGGGTGCAGAAGATCGAACGAATTGTACCAGATCAGCGAGGATCTGTGCCGTTTCGTCGGGCGATTCGAGCGGCAAATCCGTCGGCGTAACCTGAATCTGATCGAAGTCCAGTTCACCGATGAGTGCCCGGGCGAGATGCGTCTTGCCGACGCCGGACGGCCCGTGTATCAGGACGCCGCTGGCACCGACCGTTTCGTGACGGTCGGTGACCGCCGGATCGATCACGGACTCTCGAAGCCGACGTTTTCGCTCTTCCAACCCTGCGACGTCGCTGAATCGGATCTCGAACGGTGGTTCGACCCCGACAAGTCCTTGGAGGTCAACGTCGGTCCCATCTTGCTTCGCCGGTGGCTTCTTGTCGCCCTCAGTCACAGTGATGACCTCCTTTTTGTTCAATAGTAATAAAATTAGGAACACCCACCACCGGGCACCGTGCACTCGGATTCCAGAGTTTCTCGACCTTTCACGCGGAATCGCCGACGAGAGCGCCGACCGCTGGATCGTCCCGGTGGACGTCCCTCTCTGGCGAGCCGCATAGATGCCCCGAATCGCAAAGTGGATCCAAGAGTCTCGAGTCCCGACCCGTGAGTAGCGAAATACCGAGACCGACGCGACTGCAGTCCGTGATCGAGGACCTGTCTCGTGTCTTGCCATAGCGACCGTCTGACGGATAATTAACATCAGTGTCTGCCCACTCTGACGACCTCGATGCAGCGGAGTTGACCAAATTCTGGGTTAGATATTTACAAAGCTCTCAAAGAATGCAATTTCCCACCACGACGGTGCTGATCTCCCGAGTGAAAGTCGCCTCGGCACCGGACATTCTTGTACGCGTCCGGCGAACCACAGAGTATGTCCCTCCAATCCGCGACCCGCGACCGGTTCCGCCCGTGGTACCTCCTCGACGTCGCCGCCTTCCTGCTCGGAGCGGGCGGTTCGATCCGGCGTACCGTCGGATTCGACGAATTCGCCTCCCTGACGGCGTTCGCGGCGGTCACGGCCGTCGTCTCCGGCCTCTTCGCCGTAGTCGTCCTCCGCTTCACCGTCGGCAACCTCTGGGGGTACGCCGTCGAGTACGTCAACGCGGGCGGTCAGTGGACGGACCTCCCGTTTCTCGTCCCCGTGGGCGGCGGCCTCGCCGCTGTCGCGGTGACGTACGCGGCGACGACGAGCCTCGGTGCGGCCGCTTGGGCGGGCTTCTGGACCTTCGCCGTCGCCGCCGGAGTCGTCGCCGTCGCCGTCTCCCTGGCTGCCGGGTACAGCGAAGCGTCGGCCTGATACTGATTACTCCCACTGTTTACCGCCGAGCGCCACCCCCGCTGACGGCGCTCGGCGGGAAGAGACGAGCGTAATCCGTATGAGACGGGGCGCTATCGCGACCGTTCGGCGAGGAGCGGAGCCAGGAAGTCCGCGACCGCAGTCGCGACTTTCCCGCCCTGCCCGATGAAGAAGTGGTCCGCCGAGATCTCGACGACCTCGAAGCCGCACGCTTCGGCGGCCGCGACGACAGGGCCGACGTCTGCGACGTCGTCGCGGGTGCCGTAGAGGACCTGCCCCGGAATTTCGGCGGGTATCGATTCCAGATCGGCGACGGCGTCGACCCCGCCGATTCCCGACGCGTCCGGCGCGTCGGGATCCGAGCGATCCGAGCCGAGAGACGCCGGGGGAGCGAGGGCGGCGACGCCGGCGACGTGCGCACCGTGCGCTGCCGCCGAGAGCGCGAGCGCGCCGCCGAAACTGAACCCGAAGAGTCCGACCTTCTCGTACCGATCGCGCGCCCACGCGACGGCGTTCAGCACGTCCGTTCGCTCTCCCCGGCCGCCGTCCCACGGGCCGTAGTCGAAGCGGAGACAGTCGATTCCCCTCTCGCGCAGTTCCTCGCTCACCGCTCGGAGCCGCTGATCGCCGCGGTGGCCGCCGTGCCGCGGGTGCGGCGGACAGGCGACTACGCAGGCCGTGTTTGAACCCGCCGCATCGGCTGGACGTTCCGGGTTCTCGGCGGCGACGTCGAGTGTCCCGCGAGCGTCGCGGCCGCCCGGCAGCAGGATCGTCTCTGGCATTCGGTTTCGGTCGGTTGGGGACGTGAGGTTTTAACTCCGCCGTGCCCAACGTGGGACGTATGGGAATCCTCTCACGCGCGTCCTACGTCGTCCGCTCGAAGCTCAACGCCCTCCTCAACCGCGCGGAGGACCCGACGGAGACGCTCGATTACTCCTACGAGCAGATGCGCGACGAACTCCAGGACGTCAAACAGGGCATCGCCGATCTGACGACCCAGAAGAAGCGCCTGGAGATCCAGAAGCGACGGCTCGAAGAGAACGTCGAGAAGCACAACGACCAGGCCAGAGAGGCCGTGCGACAGGACCGAGACGACCTCGCTCGGCAGGCCTTAGAGAAGAAGCAGGCGAAGATGAACCAGATCGAGGAGCTGGAGGGACAGATCGCCGAGCTCCAGTCGACGCAGGAGAACCTCGTCGAGAAGAAGAACGAACTCCAGAACCGGATCGAGGAGTTCCGGACGAAGAAGGAGACGATGAAGGCGCGCTACGAGGCCGCCGAGGCCTCCTCGCGCGTCTCCGAGGCGATGACGGGCGTCGGCGACGAGATGAACGACGTCTCCCGCGCCATCGAGCGCGCGGAGGAGCGCACCGACGAGATGGAGGCCCGCTCGGAGGCGATGGACGAGCTCGTCGACACCGGCGCGTTCGAGGACGCGATGTCCGACAAGGACAGCATCGACCGCGAACTCGAATCGGGCCGGACGAGCGCCGAGGTCGACTCCGAACTGGAGACGCTGAAGGCCGAGATGGGCGGCGGTGCCGAGGAGTCCGCCGAGACGGAGTCGGCATCGACGGCCGACGTCGAAGACGAGTCCGCCGCCGACGTCGACGTTTCCGACGCCGAGGTCGAAGCCGAACTGGAAGAGCTGAAAGACGACGAGAACTGAGGCGATTCGTTGGCGTCGTTCGCCCGTGACGGCTCTCCGAGTGGCGCTGGAACCGGGAAATCGCCATCAGAGGCCGCAAGACGCTCCGGCAGAGCGTCGCCGCGTCGAATCGGGTTGCAGGTGCGGCAATTCCGGATGGACATATGAGCGAAGAGAACGCGTCGGGGAGCGACGATCCGAGCGACACGATGCGCAGACGGGCCGAAGAGAGCCGGCTGAAGCTCTGGATGCTGCTGGAGGCGAACCGGTGGGTCGTCGCCGCCGTCGTCCTCGCGGCCTTCGTCGCCGGGTCCGTCGCCGTCGCATCGATCCTCCCGTCGCGCGTCGTCGTCGAGGTCGGCGACCCGGTCGAGACGCTGTTTCAGGCGCTCGTGACGGCGACGATCACGGGCGTCACGCTCGTCGTCTCGATCAACTCGCTGGTGCTCTCCCAAGAGCTCGGCCCGCTCGGCGATCAGCGCGAGCGGATGGAGGGCGCGATGTCGTTCCGCCGGGACGTCGAAGACGAACTCGGGATGGACGTCGCACCGGCGACCCCGGCGGCGTTCCTCCGCGAACTGATCGGCGCGGCGGAGGACCGGGCGCGAGCGCTCTCGGACGCCGCAGAAGCGATGGAGGGCGACGACGCCGGGCGCGTAACGGAGTACGCGGCGGAACTCCGGCGGCACGCGTCCTCGATCGAATCGGAACTCTCGGGCGAGGAGTTCGGCACCTTCGACGTGCTGTCGGCGGCGCTGAACTTCAACTACTCGTGGAAGATCTACGAGGCCCGCGGACTGCGGGCGTCCCTCGGCGAGAGCGCGCCGCCATCGGAGCAGGAGGGCGCTGGGGAGTCCGCGAGCCCAGACGGGAGCGAGGTCCGAGGGGTGTCGGAGGCGCTCGACGACGTGGTGGCCGTACTGACGCTGTTCGGCCCCGCCCGGGAGCACGTCAAGACGCTGTACTTCCAGTGGGAACTCGTCGACCTCTCGCGGGCGATGCTGTACAGCGCCGTTCCGGCGCTCCTCGTCGCGACGAACGTGCTGCTCTTCCACGGGGTGCTCCCCGCGTTTTCGGCGACGACGCTCGGCGTGGCGCACTACGTCTGGATCGTCGCGCTGGCGACGGCGGTCACGCTGGCCCCCTTCGCCATCCTCCTGTCGTTCGTCCTGCGGATCGGAACGGTCGCGAAGCGCACGCTCTCGATCGGCCCGCTCATCCTGCGGACGACGAGCGGGGAAGAGCACGATCGGAGAGACGGGTAAGGGGTGAATTCCCCGGGCCGAGTCGACAGTATCAGTAGCCGTCGGCCGCGATAGTCCCTCAATGACCGAGACGATCGACGCGGTTCGCGCGGCACTCGACCCCGAGCGACGTGCGGCGTTCGAGCGACGCGTCGAGCGCGAGGCGGAATCACTGCGGGGGGACGTCGCCGCCGGACTGTTCGACGCGCCGGACTTCGCGGTCGGTCTCGAACTGGAGGGCTACGTCGTCGACGAGGACGGGAGCCTCGCGGCCGCGCCAGACCACCTCTTCGACATCGACGGCTGTAGCCGCGAACTCGGCGTCCACAACGCCGAACTCCACACCGCCCCCGACGTGGTCTGTGACGCCGGGCTTCGCCGGCAACTCGGCGAACTCGACGCGACCCACTCGACGGTCCAGCGAACGCTCGCGGAGTCGGATCGGCGCTTCGTCCTCGACGCGATGTGGACCGTGCCGCCCTCGGAGGGGACGGTGCGGTATCTCGAACGCGGCGAGGAGACTGACGGCGTCTTCCTCGCGACCAATATGCGCCCCGTTCCCAGGTACGTCGCACTCGGCTCGCGGATCCGGGAGGCCAACGGGGGGCGGACCGACCTCGACCTCCCCGGGCTGGCGTCGGCGAAGTCGATGCTCGTCGAGTCGCTCGCGACGTCGATGCAGCCGCACCTGCAGGTGCCCGATCCGGACGACGTGCCCCGCTACCTGAACGTCGCGACGCGGACGATGGGGCCGATTCTCTCGCTCACGGCGAACTCGCCGTTCCTGCCGGCGGACCGCTACGAAGGCGAGTGGGCCGGGGACGACGGTCTGGCGGCGATCCTCGAACGGACGCCGCACGAACTCCGGATTCCGATCTTCGAGCGCTCCGTCGACGAGGGATCGAACAAGTGCCGCGTCCCGCGCGACGTCGAGACGATCGACGAACTGATCGACCGCATCGCGTCGGACCCGACGCTCGTCGCGCCGCCCGACCTCGACGACCCGGTCGAGAGCGGCGATCCGACGGGCAAAGGCGACGTCGGAAGCGACCGGTATCCCGCCTTCGGCGCGAAGCGTGGCACCTACTGGCGGTGGGTCCGCCCGGTGTTCGGCGGCGACGTCCCCCGCGGGGCCGACGGCGGGCCGTCGCCCGACGCCGACGAGGGATCGGTCCGGATCGAGTACCGCCCACTCCCGACGCAACCGACGCTGCGGGACACCGTCGGGGTGCAGTCGCTCGTCGTTGGCGTCCTGGTCGGCGTCGACGCCACCGATCACCCGCTCGCGACGCTGCCCTGGGAGCAGGGCCGCGACTCGTTCTACGCGGCGGTCGACGACGGCCCCGACGCCGACCTCCGGTGGGTGACTCGCGAGGGCGAACGAACGACGGCAACCGGGCGGATCTACGACGAACTGTTTGCGCTCGCGCGGCGCGGCCTCAACGAACTCGGCGTCGGCGCGGAGACGATCGAGTGGGCGCTGGCCCCGATCGAAGCGCGCCGCGAATCGGCGCACACCGCGCCGAGCGCCTGGAAGCGCGCCGCGGTTCGCGACGCCGTCGCCGACGGCGCGTCGGTGTCGGCCGCGGTCCGCGAGATGCAGTCGACGTACGTCGAGCGGTCCGCAAGCGGCGTGCCGTTCGCACAGTGGTGAGGGTCCGCGAGCGTCGACGACCGCATTGTCCGTCGACGGCCGTCGGCGCTTCTCTCGTCGACGAGGTCAGCGGTCCGTCTGTTCTCGGACGACCGCGTCCAGCCGGTCGAGGTAGGCCTCCCGGGGGAGCTGATACGCCGCTCGGTAGTCGACGTCGCCGTCGGCGAAGCGAGCCGCCAGGTCGTTCGCGCCCGCGACGGCGGCCTCGCGGCTCTCGTAGGACTCGACGGCCGCCTCGACCTCGGGTTCGAGCGTGAGCGCGACGTGCCAGGTGTCGGTCGGCCTCCGCGACGCCCCGGGTCGCCGCGCCCGAGACCGGTTCGAGATCAGTATCGTCGGGATGCACTCGGCGGGGAGGTCGTTGCCCTCGTTGAACACGTCCGGCCGGTAGACCAGGATCCGCCGACCGTGCGGTTCGTCGTTCCAGAGTTTCCACCCGTCCGGCGGGTCCGCGGCGGCCGACTCGTCGGATCCGTCGGTCCCGGTCATACGCCCGAGCGGGTCGTCGGTGCGGTCACGCTCGTCGCCGCAGTCACGCACGTCGCTGCGGCCTCTCTCGTCGATGCAGCCTGCACCGACACCTCGTCTCCGATGCGGCCCGAACGTGGCGACCGCGATCCGGTCGACCGTGACGCCGAAACCCGTTCCATAGTGCGTCTTGGTGCGTCCGCCTACAAATACTGTCGCGTTAGCGTCCCGGCGGGGTGAACGCTCCGAGCGATCGCTACTCCGATTCGGCAACCGGCCACCTCCGCGCGGTCGACCGCGGGACAGCCCCGTCGCAGTCACCCAGGATCGAAGGAAGGCTTATGTATGTTGATCACTCACATACTTTCAGTCTCGGTCAATCGGATCGAGTGACCGCCCGCACACGCACCGCCGTCGAAATCGACGTTTTGTCGCCCCGTCGCCGTCTCGTCGCCGTCGCCCCGTGACGCCCCGTCGCGCGTGTGTGTCGTGGTATGTGCAAACATATCATAATACGGTGGGCGGACGACGCGTCTGCCGTGACCCGCCGGCGAACGGCGGGATGGCCTGTCGCTCCCCGGGACGGACAAACAATGAACGGTGACAGAGAAACCCTCGAAACCCTCAGCCGGCAGTACAAGGACTCGGTGCCAGAAGACCTCCGCGAAGCGAAACGCTTCGAGTGGTACCTCGATGCCGTGTACGAGGACCCTCGAATCGCGCGCAACGCCCACCAGCGGGTGGCGGACATGTTCGACCACTACGGCACCGACTACGACGAGGACGCCGGCGTCGTCGAGTATCGTATGGCCGCCGACGACCCGCTCCACGACGGCGAGAACACCTTCTACGGACGGGAGGTCCACGAATCGATCCACGAGTTCGTGAACAAAGTGAAGTCGGGAGCGCGCGGTCTCGGTCCGCAGAAGCGCATCAAACTCCTTCTCGGTCCGGTCGGCTCCGGGAAGTCCCACTTCGACTGGATGGTCAGACGTTACTTCGAGGATTACACCGCGACGGACGCGGGGCGAATGTACACGTTCCGGTGGACGAACCTCTGCGACGTCGTCCGCGATCAGGACCCCGAGGACGACGTCGTCACCTCGCCGATGAACCAGGACCCGCTCGTCCTGCTGCCACAGCCGCAGCGCGACGAAGTCATCGAACGGCTCAACGAGCGTCTCGACGCCCCGTACACGATCCGGAACGACCAGACGCTCGACCCCGCCTCCGAGTTCTATCTCGACAAACTGCTTGCGCACTACGACGACGACCTCCAGGAGGTCCTGGAGAACCACGTCGAGATCGTTCGGCTCGTCGCCTCGGAGAACAAGCGGCAGTGCGTCGAGACGTTCGAGCCGAAGGACAAGAAGAACCAGGACGAGACGGAGTTGACCGGCGACGTCAACTACTCGAAGCTGGCGGTCTACGGCGAGTCCGACCCGCGCGCGTTCGACTACTCCGGCGCGTTCTGTAACGCGAACCGGGGGCTCTTCTCGGGGGAAGAGCTGCTGAAGCTCCAGCGGGAGTTCCTGTACGACTTCCTGCACGCCTCCCAGGAGCAGACGATCAAGCCGAAGAACAACCCCCGCATCGACATCGACCAGGTGATCGTCGGCCGGACGAACATGCCCGAGTACAGGGAGAAGAAGGGCGACGAGAAGATGGAGGCGTTCAACGACCGGACGAAGCGGATCGACTTCCCCTACGTCCTCGAGTACGACGAGGAGGCCGAGATCTACCGGAAGATGCTCCGGAACGCCGATGTGCCGGATATGCACATCGAACCGCACGCCCTGGAGATGGCGGGGCTGTTCGGCGTCCTCACGCGGCTCACCGAGCCCGACGGGTCGGTCTCGCTGGTCCAGAAGGCGAAGGCGTACAACGGCGAAATCGACGACGGCGACGACATCGACGTCAGAAAGCTCAGGGAGAACGGCGAGGCGAAGGCCGACATCGGCGAGGGGATGGACGGCGTCTCCGCGCGGTTCATCGGCGACGAGATCGCCGAGGCGATCATGGACTCGACGCACCGAGACCGGTCGTACCTCTCCCCGCTGTCGGTGTTCTCGCACTTCGAGGCCAACCTGGAGAACCACGGCTCGATTCCGGAGGACAACCTCGACCGGTACCACCGCTACCTGGAACTCGTCCGCGAGGAGTACAAGGACCGCGCCATCGAGGACGTCCGCCACGCCCTGGCCTACGACATCGACGAGATCCGCCGGCAGGGCGAGAAGTACATGGACCACGTGATGGCGTACATCGACGACAACACCGTCGAGGACGAACTCACCGGGCGCGAGCAGGACCCCGACGAGACGTTCCTCAGATCCGTCGAAGAGAAACTCGAAATTCCTGAGGATAGAAAGGACGACTTCCGCCAGGAGGTCTCGAACTGGGTCTCCCGGCGCGCCCGCGACGGCACGTCCTTCGATCCGCAGGACAACGACCGCCTCCGCCGCGCCTTAGAGCGGAAACTCTGGGAAGACAAGAAGCACAACATCAACTTCTCGGCGCTCGTCAGCGCGAACGAACTCGACGACGACGAGCGCAGCGCGTGGATCGACGCGCTGATCGAGCAGGGATACTCCCCGGAGGGCGCGCGCGAGGTGCTCGAGTTCGCCGGCGCGGAGGTGGCCAAGAGCGAACTCGAGGAGTGAGTATGACCGCCAAACACACGCACGGCTCCGACCCGGATCCGGCGCGAGCGTACGTCGAGAGCGCGGACGACCACCTTCGGGGAACCTACGAGGAGCCAATGAGCCTCGAAGCCTACGTCGAGGCCGCCTTCGAGCGGCCGTCGATCGCCGCGCACGCCTCGAAGTACCTGCTGGACGCGATCGAGTCGATGGGCACGCGAACGGTGCTGGAGGAGGGCGAGACCAGGGACCGGTACCGCTTCTTCGACGACCCGGCGAACGACGGCGAACACGCCGTGCTCGGCAACACGGAGGTGCTGAACGGCTTCGTCGACGACCTCCGGACCATCGCCGCCGAGCGGGGGAAATCGGAGAAGATCCTCTGGTTCGACGGGCCCACGGCCACGGGCAAGTCCGAACTGAAGCGCTGTCTCGTCAACGGCCTGCGGGCGTACTCGAAGACGGAGGCCGGGCGTCGGTACACCGTCGAGTGGAACGTCGCGAGCGCGAGCGACACCCGGGGGCTCTCCTACGGCGGCGAGACGAGCGGCAGCGAGCGGGAGTCCGACTGGTACGCGAGCCCGGTGCAGTCGCATCCGCTGTCGGTCTTCCCCTCGGACGTTCGGGCGGAGTTGCTGGCGGCGCTGAACGACCAGTCCGACGACCACGTACCGATCGCGGTCGACGCGGAACTCGACCCGTTCTGCCGGGAGGCGTACGACCACTTGGAAGAGACGTACCGGCGAAACGGGACTCGGGAACTCTTCTCGGCGGTCACCGACCCCTCGCACCTGCGCGTGAAGAACTACGTCGTCGACGTGGGCCGGGGAATCGGCGTCCTCCACTCCGAGGACGACGGGTCGCCGAAGGAGCGCCTCGTGGGATCGTGGATGCCGGGGATGCTCCGCGAACTCGACTCGCGGGGTCGGAAGAACCCGCAGGCGTTCAGCTACGACGGCGTGCTCTCGCAGGGCAACGGCCTCCTCACGATCGTCGAGGACGCCGCCCAGCACGCCGATCTGCTGCAGAAGCTCCTGAACGTGCCCGACGAGGGGCACGTCAAACTCGACAAAGGGACCGGGATGGACGTCGACACCCAGCTCCTCATCATCTCGAACCCCGACCTCGACGCGGAACTCGACAAGTACTCGGACCGGAACGGCCGCGACCCGCTGAAGGCGCTGAAGCGCCGCTTGGACAAACACGAGTTCCGGTACCTCACGAACGTCTCCCTCGAAGCGGAGCTCATCCGCCGCGAACTCACCGACGAGACGGCGGTCTGGGACGTCGACGAGGAGACGGAACTGCGCGAGCGGGTTCGCGCGCCGCTGAACGTCGACGTGCAGAGCGGGGCCGGGGCGGTCCGCGCCCGGGAGCTCGCGCCCCACACGGTCGAGGCCGCGGCGATGTACAGCGTGCTCACGCGTCTCGACAGCGAGGACGTCCCCGCCGGCTACGACCTCGTCGACAAGGCGCTGCTGTTCGATTACGGGTACGTGCGGGAGGACGACGGGCGGACGGGCGTCGAGGAGTTCTCCTTCGACGGCGAGGACGAGGGGATCCACGGCATCCCGGTCACGTTCACCCGCGACGTCATCGCGGACCTGCTGCACGAGGACACCGACCGGTGGCACCCCGAACTCGACGTTGAGCGGGTCGTCCTCCCCGAGGACGTCCTCGACGCGATGGCCCAGGGACTCCACGAGGCGCCGGTCTTCTCGCGCTCCGAGCGCGCGGAGTACGAAGGTCGGGTGGCGATGGCGAAGGAGTACGTCCTCGACAGACAAGAGGCGGACGTCCTCGCGGCGCTGCTCGCGGAACACTCCGTCGAGCGGGAGACGGTCGCCGAGTACGTCGAGCACGTCTACGCGTGGGACGGCGACGAGCAGGTCGAGACCATCCACGGTCCGATCGATCCGGACCCGCTGCGGATGAAGCTCTTCGAGACCGAACAGCTGGGCCGGTTCGGCTCGGACGACTACCTCGGCAACCAACCCACGGAGACGGTCAAGCGGTTCCGCCGGGAGAAGATCATCACCGCGCTGAACCGCTACGCGTGGCAGAACCGCGACGAGGAGTTCGCCGTCGACGACGTCGACCTCTCGGAGATCCCGGTGATCCGATCGGTGCTCGACACGAACGAGTGGGCCGACGTCCGTCGGCTCTACGAGGACTTCGACCCCGCACAGTGGGAAGACCCGCCGGAGAACACGGAGACGGCGCGGCTGAAGGAACAGACCATCGAGGAACTGATCGACCGCGGCTACACGCCGGCCTCGGCGGAGCTGACGAGCCGCGCCGTGATGCGGGAGGTGCGTCACCGATGGGACTGAGAGAGGACCTCGAACGGTTCCGTGAGGTGGGCGAGGAGCGCCGCGAAGACCTCGAATCGTTCATCCGCTACGGCGACCTCAGCGGGTCGGAGTCGGATCAGATCCAGATCCCGATCAAGGTCGTCGACCTCCCGGAGTTCCAGTACGACAGGCTCGACCGCGGCGGCGTCGGGCAGGGCGACGGCGGCACCCCGGACGTGGGACAGCCGGTGGGCCAGCCACAGCAACAACCGGGAGATGGCGACGGCGACGACGAGGGAGAAGAGGGCGAGCCCGGCGAGGAGGGCGGCGAACACGGCTACTACGAGATGGACCCCGAAGAGTTCGCCGAGGAACTCGACGAGGAACTCGGCCTGGACCTCGAACCCAAAGGGAAGGAAGTGATCGAGGAGGTCGAGGGCGACTTCACCGACGTCACGCGCACGGGGCCGAACAGCACGCTCGACTTCGAGCGGCTGTTCAAACAGGGCTTGAAACGGAAGCTCGCGACCGACTTCGACGAGGACTTCGTCCGCGAGGCGATGAAGATCGACGGCGAGACGCCTCGGTCGGTGTTCCAGTGGTGTCGCGAGCGGAACATCCTCGTCTCGCTGGCGTGGATCGAGTCCGAGTGGGACGAGATCGCGGACGAGGAGCGCGGGACGTGGGACTCCTTCGAGGAGATGGAGGCGAACGTCGAGCGAACCACGGCGGTCCAGCGGATCCGCCGGAAGGGGCTGCGCGAGGTCCCGTTCCGCCGCGACGACGAGCGGTACCGTCACCCCGAGATCGAGGAGAAGAAGCAGAAGAACGTCGTCGTCGTGAACATCCGCGACGTCTCTGGGTCGATGCGCGAGACCAAGCGCGAACTCGTCGAGCGGACGTTCACGCCGCTGGATTGGTACCTCCAGGGGAAGTACGACAACGCCGAATTCGTCTACATCGCCCACGACGCCGACGCCTGGGAGGTCGACCGCGAGGAGTTCTTCGGCATCCGCTCGGGCGGCGGCACCCGGATCTCCAGCGCCTACGAACTGGCGAAGGCGATCCTGGAGGAAGAGTACCCCTGGGCGGAGTGGAACCGCTACGTCTTCGCCGCCGGCGACTCCGAGAACTCCTCGAACGACACCACTGAGAAGGTGATCCCGCTGATGGCGGAGATCCCCGCGAACCGCCACGCCTACGTGGAGACCCAACCCGGCGGCACGGCGATCAACGCGACGCACGCCGAAGAGGTCGAAGACGCCTTCGCGGACGACGGCGACGTCGTCGTCGCGCGGGTGAGCGGCCCCGAGGAGGTCACCGCGGCGATCTACGAGATCCTCCAGCCGGCGTCGGCGAAGACGTCGACGGCGTCCCCCGCGGGATCGTCCTGAGAATGCGACAGCCACACACCAACCTATGACAACCAGACTGCGACGTTTCAGACGGGTGGCGCGCCAGGAGGCCGACCGGCTCGAAGAGCCGGTTCGGGAGGCCGCCGCGCTCGCCCGGAAACTCGGACTCGACCCGTACCCGGTGAACTACTGGGTGGTCGACCACGACGAGATGAATCAGCTGATCGCCTACGGCGGCTTCCAGACCCGCTATCCGCACTGGCGTTGGGGGATGACCTACGACCGCCAGCGGAAGCAAGACCAGTTCGGGATGGGCAAGGCGTTCGAGATCGTCAACAACGACGACCCGAGCCACGCCTTCCTGCAGGAGTCGAACTCGCTGGCCGACCAGAAGGCCGTCATCACCCACGTTGAGGCGCACGCGGACTTCTTCCGCAACAACGAGTGGTTCAGCCGCTTCTCGGGCGACGGCGACCTCGACGCCGCCGCGATGCTCGAACGTCACGCCGAGACGATCCAGCGCTACATCGAGGACTCCGAGATCGACCGCGAGGACGTCGAACGGTTCGTCGACGCCGTCACCTGCTTGGAGGACACGATCGACCAGCACCGGCCGCTGACCGCCGACCGCGACGCGGAGCGGCGCCGGCCGGAGGACCTCCGAGAACGCCTCGACGAGATGGACTTCTCGCCCGCGGTCAGCGGCGCGGTCTTCGACGACGAGTGGTTGGACGAACTCGCCGAGGCCGAGGCCGCCGCGGCGGACCTCGACCGGCCGCGGACGGACGTCCTCGGCTTCCTCCTCGACCACGGCACCGCCTACGACGAGGAGACCGGCGAGGCCGTCGAGATGGAACCCTGGCAGACCGACGTGCTCGAACTCCTCCGCCGGGAGGCGTACTACTTCGCCCCGCAGAAGATGACGAAGACGATGAACGAGGGCTGGGCGGCCTACTGGGAGTCGCTGATGATGGGCGAGGAGCGCTTCGCCGGCACCGACGAGTTCCTCACCTACGCCGACCACCAGGCGCGAGTCCTCGGTTCGCCCGGACTCAACCCCTACAAACTCGGCAAGGAGCTCTGGGAGTACGTCGAGAACACCACCAACCGCCGGGAAGTCGCCGAGAAACTCCTCCGCGTCGAGGGGATCACCTGGCGGAACTTCCACGACGCTGTCGACTTCGAGCGGGTTCTGGAGCTGCTCGAACCGCCCGAGGCGATCGACCGGATCCGTTCGGACACCCTGGCGGAGCTCGCGGCGCTCCCGGAGGACGACCCCCGCGTCGACTGGGAGACGCTGGACCGGGCGCTGTCGGACCCCGAGGCCGTCGACGTCGACCGCTACCCCTGGAAGGTCCTCACGTACCGGGGACTGGCCGAGCGACACTTCTCGCTGCTGAAGCCACAGAATCGGGGGTTCCTCCGGCGGATCAGGCGCTCGGAACTGGAGGGACTCGCCAGGTACATGTTCGACGACGCGAAGTACGGGAGCGTCGAGGAGGCGGTCGGGGCGGTGGAGAAGACGGCCGGCTGGGAGCGGATGCGCCAGATCCGCGAGAGCCACAACGACGTGACGTTCATCGACGCGTTCCTCTCCCCGGAGTTCGTCGAGTCGAACGACTACTTCACCTACGAGTACACCCGCTCGACCGGCGACTTCCGCGTCGCGTCGACGGACCCCGACGACGTCAAGAAGAAGCTCCTGCTTCAGTTCACCAACTTCGGCAAGCCGACGATCGCCGTCTTCGACGACAACTTCGAGAACCGCGGCGAGCTCCTCTTGGGCCACCGCTACAACGGGATTATGCTCGATCTCGACGAAGCGCAGGACGTCCTCGAACGCGTGCACGAACTGTGGGGGCGGCCGGTGAACCTGATGACGGTCCGCAAGGAGTACGACGACCACGACGTCGAGGTCGCGCGCCGCCGCAACCGCGAACCGGAACCGACCGAGGCCGGGATCCGGATCCGCTACGACGGCGAGGGGTTCGAGGAGTTCGAACTCGATCCCGACCTCGAAGAACGGATCGCCGCGGCCGACATCGATTACGACACGAAGCCGGACGAGTGGCTGTCGTAATCGGGTCGCCCCTCTCGGCGTTGCCCGCCGGCGGCTATCGCGACAACGTCAGCGAATAGCTGCCACGACGACGCCAGAAGATGGCTGCCGGGACGAGACCAGGGGATGGCTCCCGAGACGGGACCAGAGGATAGCTGCCGCTACGATCCCGACTCCCCGTACCGGCCGTCAGATCTGTCGCTATCCGCCGGTCACCGGCGGGAACATCGCGAGTTCGTCGCCGTCGTCGATCGAATCCGTCAGCGACGCGGGTGTGCCGTTCCGCATCAGGTTCACGTCGTCGGCGAGCGTCTCGCCGTCCAGAATCCGATCGTCGAGACCGTCGCACTCCGCCAGGAGCGCGTCGAGCGCGTCGTCGATGGTGCTGTCGCCGTCGACGGTGACGGCGTGTTCCCGTCCGCCCGCGACCTCGGCGAGGTCGGCGAACAGTCGCCAGGTGACCGTGTGCATACCTCCTCTCGCGCCCCGGACGAGTTGAGCGTTACGCCGTCGATCAGTCGGTGACGCTGGTCTCGGAAACGCCGCCGTCCGGCGTCGGAGCCGCGGCCAGTGCGGCGACCTCGCGGAGTCGCTCCGGTCGGGCGACCACGTAGAGTTCGTCGCCGGCGGTGAGTTCCCGGCTCCGCGGGGGGATCGCCTCGGTCGACCCGCCACCCGTTCGCACGGCGACCACGGTCACGCCCGCGTCGCCCAGCGTCGCGCCGTCCAGGTCGCTGTCGGCCGCGACCGTGACGACATCCATCGTCTCGTCGGCCGCGCGGAGGAGGGCGGTGAACTCCCGTTCCGCGCCGGGGTCGGTCGGCAGCGTCAGGAGCCGGTAGGACTCCTCGGGCGCGAGCGCCGCCGCGTCGGCTTCGTCGAGGATCACGGTCGCGACGTCGTCGGTCGCGGCGCGCAACTCGCCGCTGGTGACGCGCGTGGCCGCCCGCCCGTCCCCGTCGTCGGTCTCCGACGAGTCGACGCGCCGCCACAGCTGCACCGCGTCGCCGGCGGAGGCTCCCGCGCCCGGATCCGCGCGGACGGCGACCGCGGCGGACCCGGGGGCGAGCGTCGTTCCGAGACCGGCGACGCGGCGACCGAGTCCGAGTTTCGTCACCGTCCCGTCGTCAGCGAGGTCGAGGTCGACGTACCCGACGCCGTAGTCCTCCTTGATGCGCGCGACGACGCGGTCCCGAAGGGCCTCGCCGCGGAGGTTCCGGGGCACGAGGAGCGTCTTCCCCGCTAACTCCTCCTTCGTCGCCGACGGCACCGGCTCGTATCCCTCGATGTCCGCCACGTCGTCGGCTTCCTCGGGGAGTTCGACGGCGCGGATTCGCCCGACGTTGCTGACCAGTCGGCTCACCTCGGTGTCGAGTTCGCGCGTGCCCACCAGCGCGAACGCGCTCGTAATGAGCCGATCCCCCACCGCTCGACCGGCGGGCGAGACGGCGATGGCGGCCGCGAGCGTCGCCGCGTTGACGATCACGACCGTCGGGTCGAACACGTCCGCGGGGTTGGACCCGACGGCCCGCTGGAAGAGTCCGACGGCGTTGAGATAGACTGCCACGCCGGACGCGCCGACGAGGGTCGCGAGCCACGCGGGGATCTCCTCGCGCGTGTACCACCGGTAGAGTATCGCCCCGAGCGCGGCCAGGATCGCCGCCAAGAGGGCGAGGCCGACGACTCGGGTCAGCGCGCCGAGCAGCGTCGGATCGTTCGGGATGCCCGCCCCGATCTGGAGGGCGACCTCAGACCCAGAACGACGGCTCACGAGACCACCTCCCCGAAGGCGTCGAGGGCGGACTTGCCGCCGACGACGAGGAGGTCGTCGCCGGCGGCGACCGACCGCGTTCCGCGTGGCGCGACCGACCACGACCCGTCGTGTCTGATCGCGAGCACCACCACGCCGTGGACGTCGCGGAGACCGGTCTCGCCGAGCGTGGCTCCCGCCAACTCGCTCTTCGCCCCGACCGTGAACCGACGGAACCGCTTGCCGGTCCGTCGGAGCAGTCCGACCAACTCGAACTCGCGTCGGCTCCCTCGGGACGTCACGATCAGCCTGACGTCGTCGGCTCCGAGGAGCGTCGTCGCCGGTTGTCGAGCGAGCGCGAGCGTGACTCGCGCGGGACCGCCCGTCGCCGTCGAGGCGGTCGTCTCTGCCGCGTTGGCCCTGGATTCGGCCGACTCGCCGCCGTCGGGTTCGGCGATCGGCGGCGTGCCGGCGTCGACAGCCGTCGCGGCCGACGCCGCCTCGCCGTCCTCGACGACGCCGAGCAGCCGCGCGTCGAACCGCTCGCCGTCGGCGAGGGCCGCCACCTCGTCGCCGCGTGCCGCTCCCGTCGGGACGAGCCCGTCGACTGACACCGCCCGCTCGCCCGGCTTGAGGTGTTTCGAGAGCCCGCTCGTCGGCGGCGCCGCGGAAACCGTGGCCCGGGCGCGCTCGTCGAGCGTCACCGACACCTCGACGAGGTCGTACTCGGTTCTGAGCGCGGCCGCGACTCGCGACTCCAGTTCGACGAGCGGGAGATCAGCCGGAAAGGTCCACGTCTCGGCGCGGATCGCCTCCCGCAGCGCCGCCGGGAGCGGCGGGTAGCCCTCGAGGTCGCCCACGTCACCGACGACGGTTATTTTGACCTGGCCGCGACCGCCGACCAGTTCGACGACGTCAGCCGAGAGCGTCCGCTTCGTGAGCTCGCGGAGGCTCATCCGACGGGGCAGCGACGCGCCCATCTTGTCGCCCTGCCCGTGGGCGTACAGCGTTCCCATCAGGACGACGAGCAGCGCGACCGTGAGGCGCAACTGGTTCGCGGAGCCGGTGAGCGACGGGTCCGCGAGCGCCAGGAGTCCGCCGTTGAGGCCGGCGATCATCACCCCCAGACCGACGACGCCGAGCCCGGGAATCGTGATTCCGGTGAAGTACTTGAACCCGAACCCGAGCAGCCAGGCGATGAGCGCCGGAACGAGTCCGGTCAGCACGCCGAGGTAGAGACCGTAGAGGATTTCGACGGGGAGCGATGCCATCGACGGCTACTCTCGGGGAGGCGATTTACAGTTGTCGCTCGCACGCCCGGGACGAGTCCTCCAGACACTCGTCACCTCGTTGGCGGCGACTTCCCTCGCGTCACGTCTTGGACGTCCGAGACGAGGCAGCGCGGTCGCACCGGAGCGATTCAGCCGCGCCGACGGGTGGTCAAGACCCGACGACCCGGTCAGGGGGACAGTTCGTCGAGCGCGCGGGCCCGTTCGAGGTCGGATTGGACCGCGCCCCAGTCGACGGGTGGTTCGACCCCGTCGAGCGAGCGCGCAAACGCGTCGATCCGGTCGCCGTACGCCTCCGTCCACGCCGGGTCGCCGGCGTCGTCGAGCGCGTTCCGTACCGATTCGGCTCGCGATTCGAGTTCGTTCAACCGGCCCCGAAGCTCCTCGTCCCAGTGTTCGCCCGCGACGCCGTCCCGGTCGGCCATCTCGCGAAGGTCGGCGAGTTCGCCCCGCAGATCCCGTAGCAACACCGGGAGCAGTTCGACCCGCAACGACGCGTCGAGCCAGGATTCGGCGTCCTCGTGATCACCCCGGGCCGCTTCGAGCGAGTCGGCCACGGCGTCGACGTCCTCCTCGAACGCGCGGCGTCTGCGCTCGTGGGAGTCGAGCCACCGCTCGAAGTCTTCGAGATTCAGTTGCAGTTCGTCGGCCCGCCGCTGTGGCTCCTGAATTTCGGTGGCGATCCGCCGGAGTTCGACGACCGACTCGTAGACCGCGTCGGGGTCGTCCGCGGGAGTCGAGATCTCTCGGAGCGCCGAGCCGAGCCGTTCCACCCGGGCCGCTGCCGCGTCGAGCGTGGACTGATACCCTTCTAAGCGCGACGCGACGACGTCGAGGTCCCGCACCCCGTCGGCGGCCGCCGTCGCGTCGTCGAGCGCCGACCCGGCGAGTTCGACGCGGGTCTCCGCCGTCGCCAGGCGCTTCGCGACGTCCGAGACGGTCGAATCGATGCCGTCGCGCGTTACGCGGTCGTCCGTCGTGACGTGATCGAGGAGCGACCGCACCTCGTCGGGGTCGCGGGTCGGGTCCGCGGCGACGATCGCCTCCACCGCCTCCTCGGTCGACAGTCCCACGAGCGCTCGGTCGCCGTCCACTCGGTTCGAACTCATCGTTCGCCCGCTGTCGCCGGGACGGTTTGCGTCCTGCTATTAGGTGTCTATAGATCTATAGAGCGCTCGCGTTCGATCATTCTGGTACGTCCGGATACGACACGTCACTATCGGACGGTACCACCGTAGACACCTATTATAAACCGCTTTTATCCGATCACGGGTGGGTCCAGTTGATGACGCGCGAATCAGAGCGCCTCGGAGACCGCGTATCACGTCGGGAATTCCTCGTTGCCTCGGGGACGGTGGGAGTCGCCGGCCTCGCCGGTTGCGGTGGCTCACAGGGTGGATCGAACACGGAGTCGGCGTCCGGCGGGGACGGCGGGGGCGGCGAGAGCACGCCGACGCAGTCCCAGTCTGGCTCCTCGGGCGGGGACGGAAGCGGCGTCGATACCTCCCTCCTCAACGCGGAGGGTTCGTCGACGGTCTACCCGATCTCGAACAAGGGCAGTTCCTACTGGAACTCCAACGCGCCGCCGAGCGACGGCGAGTACTGGGGCTCCAACGACGAGAGCACCGTGCCCGGCTGGGAGGCACTTGGCGAGCCGGACATGCTCATCGCGGACTACTTCGCGAGCCAGGCCGGCTTCGAGCCGTCGGGGCAGCGTTCGGACCCGCCGTTCCCGACGACGGTCGGCCTCTCGCACTCGGGCACCGGCTGTGAGGCCGTCGTCGACGGGCTCGTCGACATCGGTAACTCCTCGGGACCGATCACGGCCGAACTCGACTGGAGCGAGGAGCGCCGGGACGAGGAGGTCGTCGACCACGTCGTCGGCCGCGACGGCCAGCCGGTCGTCGTCAGCGGTGACGTCTCGGACGCCGGAGTCACCCAGCTCACCGGCGAACAGGTCCGGGCCATCTTCCAGGGCGAGGTCGAAAACTGGAACGAACTCGACGGGGTTGATTACGACCAGGAACTGTTCGTAATCGGCCGCGCCGAGGGCTCCGGGACGGACACCGCGTTCCGACTCAATATGCTCGGTGACGCCGACGCGGCGATGGACGTCGACACCCGACAGGGACAGAACCAGCAGGTCGCCCAGCTCGTCTCGCAGAACGACGGCGCCATCGCGTACATGGCGCTCGCCTTCACGAGCGACCAGGTCCGACCGATTGGGATCGACTTCGAGGGGACGCTCTACGAGCCCGACCGCGACGCGGAGAACACCATCTTCGACAGCGAGTACCCGCTCAACCGCGACCTCCACATGTACACGAAGATCACGGAGGACACGCCGAGCGGAACGGACCAGCGCGAGGCCGCGTTCATGAATATGTTCCTGACCGAGTTCGGGCAGACGGTGTTCGTCGAGGACGTCAACTACATCCCCCTCCCGACCGCGGACATCGAGGCCGAGCGGGAGAAACTGAGCGACTGGATCGACTACTGAGCCCCCGGGCTCGGTTGCGGGACCGCGGTTCGCGACGCAGCACGCGGTCGGCCATATTTGATACCAAATGTCATTCATTACAACTCTCATCGAACGCGGACGATCGGGACCCCGGACGGTCGCTCGGCAGCAGGGCCGACGGGCGCGCGACTTCGTCGACGAGACGGAACCCGAGGCGCTTGCGGTCGTGGCGGTCGTCGCGCTCTCGCTCGTCGCCGCGCTCGTCGGCTTCCTGCTCGTCTCGGCGCTGACCGTCGTTCCCCTCGCGGCGTTCGTCGTCGCCACCGTCTACGGCTGGTTCCGCCATCAGGAGGTGACGGCGCGCATCCTGACGCTGACCACGACCGTCTCGACGCTCTTAATCCTGGGACTCATCATCGTGTTCATCTTCCTGGAGTCGATCCCGGTCGTCCGTTACGAGAGCGCGACCGTGTTCGGCGTGAGCGTGCCGGGGCTCCGGCTGTTCGTCCAGACGCGCTGGGACGCCGTCAGCGACCCCATCAGGTTCTCTATGGTCCCGATGATCCACGGGACGGTGATGGTGACTCTCATCGCGACGGCGGTGGCCGCCCCCCTGGGAGTCTCCGCCGCGCTCTTCCTCTCGGAGATCGCCCCCGCACCCGTCCGGGAGGTCGTCAAGCCCGGTGTCGAGATCCTCGCGGGCATCCCCTCGATCGTCTACGGGTTCATCGGGTTCACCATTCTGAGTCCGTGGGCCTCCGATCAGTTCCGGCTCACGGGACAGGGAACGTACCTCTTCGTCGGGATCGTCGTCGGACTGATGGCGCTGCCGACGGTCGTCTCCGTCGCCGAGGACGCGCTGTCGAGCGTGCCGGAGTCGATCAAGAGCGGTTCGCTCGCGGTCGGGACGACCGACTGGCAGACGATGACGTCGATCACGCTCCCGGCGGCCTTCTCGGGCGTCTCCGCCGCGGTCCTCCTCGGCGTGGGGCGCGCCATCGGCGAGACGATGGCCGCGACGGTGATGCTGAAGGGAGTGCCGCGGCTCACCGATCCGCTGTACAACGTCTTCTACGGCCAGGAGACCCTCACGTCGATCATCGCCCGCAACTACGGCGACGCGGACGGCCTCCAGATGGACGCGCTGTTCATCGCCGGGGTCATCCTCTTCATCACCGTCCTGTTCATCTCGATCGGGTCGCAGTACATCGAGTGGCGGATGAAGCGGCAGTTCGGAGGTGACGTCTGATGGCCGGCGCGACGCGATCGTCGCTCGTCAATCAGGAGACCTCCGGAACCGACCTCGCGGCCGCGGCGGCGATCGGCCTCTCGACGGTCCTGTTCGTCCTGTCGATCGCCTCGCTCGCGGAACAGGTGTCGATCACCGGCTCGATCGCCGGCCTCCCGACGGTGACGCTGCTCGGCGGGCTCCTCGTCCTCCTCGGGGTGGCCGTCGCGTCCTTCGGCGTGGGATCGCGGCTCGGATACGTCGAGACGAACGCGGACCACAGCGCCGGCCTGATCGCGGCCGTCGCCGCCGGAGTCCCCTGGTTCCTGATCAGCGGCGGGTTCGCCTCGGAGACGCTCGGACTCGGCCCCGTCGCCGGCGTCGCCGCCGCCGTCCTGATGGGCGGTGCCGCCTTCGCGGCGACGGCGTTCCCGCGCGAGGACGTCGGCTCGACCGTCCCGATCGGCGCACTGTCGATCGTCACCGGCCTCGTGTTCCTGACGAGCGTCCTGGGCCCCGAGTGGGTGTGGGACCTCGGCTGGGAGCAGACCGCGTCGCTGACGGCCGAGTTCGTCATCCCGGTGCTGACGCTCCTGAACGCGATGTACGCGGGCTGGGCGGCGGCGAAGGCCTACGGGGGATTCGGCGCTCGCGGCCGACACGTGGGAGCGTACGTGCTCGTCTACCTGAACGCGCTCTCGATCGTGGCCTTCCTGTTCGTCCTCGTCGCGTTCACGGTCGTGCGGGGCATCCCGGGACTCCTCACCGGCGCCGAGTTCGGGTGGGGCGTCGGTCCGGGGACGACGGTCGGAGTGGGCGGGTTCGGCGTCACGCTGTCGTTGCCGTTCTCCGTGCCGTTCGTGATGAACGGGGTCGCGTTGCTGAACGACTTCCAGGGCGTCCTGCCCGCGATCGTCGGGACGATCTGGCTGGTCGTCGGCGCGGTCCTGTTCGCGGTGCCGCTGGGAATCGGGGCGGCGATCTTCCTGACGGAGTACGCCGAACAGGGGCCGTTCACGCAGGTCGTCGAGATCGCGACCAACGGCCTCTGGAGCACCCCGAGCATCGTCTTCGGCCTCTTCGGCTTCGCGTTCCTGATTCCCCGGTTCGGCAACAGCAAGTCGCTGCTCGCGGGGATGCTGACGCTCGGCTTCATGCTCTTGCCCCTGGTCCTCATCACGAGTCGCGAGGCGATGATCTCGGTCCCCGACGAGTACCGCGACGCCAGCGCGGCCCTCGGCGTCTCGAAGTGGCAGACGATCCGGAGCGTCGTGCTGCCGGCGGCGCTCCCCGGCGTCGTGACCGGGGTGATCCTCGGCGTCGGGCGGATCGCCGGCGAGACGGCACCCATCCTGCTGACGATGGCGGGCGGGACCTTCGTTCCCGGTGGCCAGACGGTCGACGTGATCGGCGGGTTCGAGTTCGTCGCCTCGCCGCCGTTCGTGACGAACCCCGAACTGCTTCAGGCGACATCGGCCCTCCCGTACCAACTGTTCGCGCTCATCACCGCGGGAGTCGGACTCGGCGAAAACGTCGCGAACCCGGAGGAGTTCCGGTGGGCGACGGCGCTGATCCTGCTCGTCGTGGTGCTATCGTTCTACGCGGTGGGAATCGCGACGCGGTACTACTTCCGGAGGAAACTGAGCTATGAGTGAAATCGAACCCACAGAGCAGACCCAGACGCAGACGGACGCGGGGTCGACCCGGCCGCTCCAGACGACGAGCGGCGAATCGGACGAACAGCTACACGAGGAGTGGACCGACCACCACTTCGACGGCGAGACGAAACTCGCGGTCGAGGACCTCGACGTCCACTACGGCGACGATCACGCCCTCAAGGACGTCTCGATGGAGATCCCCGAAAAGAGCGTGACGGCCCTCATCGGCCCCTCGGGGTGCGGGAAGTCGACGTACCTCCGGTGTCTCAATCGGATGAACGACCGTATCAAGTCCGCGCGCATCGACGGGTCGGTCCGGCTCGACGGACAGGAGATCTACCAGGACGGCGTCGACCTGGTCGAACTCCGCAAGCGCGTCGGGATGGTGTTCCAGTCGCCGAACCCGTTCCCGAAGTCGATCCGGGCCAACATCTCCTACGGCCCGCGGAAACACGGCGACATCGACACGAGCCTCCTCGCTCGACTGTCCGGCCGGAGCGACGAGGAGGCAGAAGAGCGACTCGTCAAGCGATCACTCAAGCAAGCGGCGCTCTGGGACGAGGTCAACGACCGCCTCGACGACAACGCGCTCGGCCTCTCGGGGGGCCAACAACAGCGGCTCTGCATCGCCAGGGCGCTGGCGACGGACCCCGAGGTCCTTCTGATGGACGAACCCGCCTCCGCGCTGGACCCGATCGCCACCTCGAAGATCGAGGAGCTCATCCACGAGCTCTCCAGGCAGTACACTGTCGTCATCGTCACCCACAACATGCAACAGGCCGAGCGCATCTCCGATCAGACGGCGGTCTTCCTGACCGGCGGGAAACTGGTCGAGTACGGCGACACCGACCAGATCTTCGAGAACCCGCGGAGTCAACGCGTCGAGGACTACATCAGCGGAAAGTTCGGCTGATCGGAGAGCCGAAGCGATGACGGACGGTCGCGGTCGAGCGGCGTCGTGACGCCGTCGACCGAGTCGGACCCGCACGGCCGGGGGTCGAAACCGCACCCTCCGAGCGGATCCGGCGCCGGAGTACTATCGAACTACTCGCGGACGATAGCGGAGCTAACGGATGGAGACACGCAAAATACAACAGGTAAGCAAGGGAACGTTCACGGTTTCTCTCCCGCGCGAGTGGGCCCGGGAGAACGGGCTCTCCGCGGGCGACGTCGTGCACGTGCACGCCTCTCTCGACGGAACCCTGGTGGTCCAGCCCGCCGACGACGAAACGGCGAACATCGATCTCGCGGTCTGCGACGAGTCACCGGAACAGCTGGCCCGTCTGCTCCGGACCGCGTACGTCCTCGGGGCCCTCAGGATCCGGGTCTCGGCGGAAGATGGGTTCACCGAACGTCAACGGACATCGCTGCGGGCCACCGTACGGACGCTGTCGGGGATGGCGATCGACGAAGAGTCGGAGACGGGTCTCACCACCAAGAACGTCATCGACTCCGAGCAGGTATCGATCCGACAGTCGGTTCGCCACCTCCAGTTCGTCGCGCTGTCGCGGCACCGCGAAGCGACGGAGGCGCTACTCGGCACCGACAGCGCGCGGACGACCCAGTCGGACGACGCGCGTGGCGATCGGCTGGCGATGCTGGTCGAGCGGTACTTCGTCAGGAGCCTCTCCCGTCTGGACGCGATCGATAAACTCGGCGAGGACCGAGCGGACCTCTTCAGTTTCTTCAGAGTGGCGGACGAACTGGCACAGATCGCCTCCTGCGGGGACAGGATCGCGGCCGTCGCACTCGCACTCGAGGAACCGCTCTGTGACCGGCGTGACGACGCCGTCGCCGCCGAGATCGAGGCCGCGGCGATCGACGCGCGCGAGGCCGCCGAGACCGCCGCCGAGTCGGTCTTCGACCAGAACCCCGACGACATCTGGTCGGTGCTGCAGACGTGTGACGCCGTCCGCGAGACGCTCGACGAACTCGAGCGTCGGCTGTTCGAATCATCCGAGGGGAACTACGAGCCCGTCCGCGCACTCTCGGCCGTTCGGCGCACGGCCGACTGCGCGGCGTCGATCGCTTCTATCGGTCTCAGACGCGGCATACAGCGGGACCGATTCGAGGCGAGTCGGGTCGCCGAGGCGAGGACCGAAGACGGGTCCGCGGTCCCCTCGAACGCGGACAACTGAGACGAGCACGGGAAACGAGACGAACGCGAACCGCTGAGACGAGTGCGGATAACTGAGACGAACGTGGGCACTGGCATTCTCGTCGCGTCGCGGGTGACATAGTGACGTTCGTTCCGACGCTTCGGAGGCGGGGTCGCGGTCGCGAGTGCTCCGCGGCGCCGGAGACGATGCGACGGAAGCACTATATATCCGTCAGAACCGATCGTTCGGCTATCCGGCGCACGGAGCGCTACGTCACGCTCTTAGCAGCAGCTATGTATTCGGCCGCGAATTACGTAGCCGAGCGATGAGCAGTCTCCCCCGCGCTCCCGACGACGGCGACAGTCGCCGATCGCGACGGTCGAGCACTCGATCGATGGAATGCCCGACGACAGCGACCCCGAAGGCGGACTCCCGCCGAACGGCGCCCGACCTTCGACTGTCGATCGCCGAAGGCGATCAGGGGACGGATCGCGGCACCGTCCACCCTCCGGGACTGACCGGCATCGAGCGAATGGAGACGTGGCTCTCGGTGGACCTCTCGGCGGTCGTCGACCTCGCGGCCTGGCGATGAGGCGGTTCCCGTCGCGCGACGAGCGCCCCGTCGGGTGCGGGGACTGACCAACAGGCGCTCCCCCGAGTGCGAGGTTCTTAAGTCGATGACGCGGGAGGAAGAGGTATGGCGCTCTCGCGGGACTGGGTCGGCGCACGCGCGTCCGTGGTCCTGACGCTCGCCGTCGGCGTGCTGTCGGTCGTCACCGGGATCGCCAACATCGGCGTCGGCGCCGGCGCGGACTTCCAACTGTTCGGCGTCGTCGTCCCCGGCGTCGTCCAGCAGGTGACGGCGTTCACCGGCACGCTCACCGGGTTCGTCCTGCTCGTGAGCGCGTTCGGCCTCCAGCGCCGCCTGCGCGCGGCGTGGTACTTGACCATCGTTCTGTTTCCGATAACCGCAGTCCAGGGCGTCCTCCAGTCCTCGCAGCTGTCGCTCCCGCTCATCGCGCTCTCGGTGTTAGCGCTGGCCATCGTCGGCTTGAACGTCCGCGCGTTCGACCGGGAACTGTCGCTGTCGACGAGTCAGATCGCCTCGCTGGCGGCGCTGGGCGGGGCGCAGGCTTACGGGACCGCCGGGGCGTTCGCGCTGCGCGATGAATTTAAAGACGTCAACACCCTCCTGGACGCGTTTTACTTCTCGCTCGTGACCGGCAGTACCGTCGGCTACGGCGACATCACGCCGAGCTCCGCGGTCGGCAAACTGTTCGCGCTCTCGGTGCTTCTCGTGACCGTCTCCTCGTTCGCCGTCGTGCTCGGAGTCGTGTTCACGCCGCTCATCGAAGCGCGGTTTTCGAAGGCACTCGGACGTATGACAGAAGAACAACTCGACGTACTCGACAACCACGTCCTCGTGCTCGGATTCGGGGACCTGACGGAACCGATTCTCGAAGAACTCTCGACGCAGGCGGACGTCCTGGTGGTCGTCGACGACGAGGAGCGCGCCCGACGGCTCTCCGAGCGCGGGTACACCGTGCTCACCGACGACCCGAGCGACGAGGAGGCACAGCGCCGCGGCAAAGTCGACGTGGCACAGGCGGTCGTCGCCGCGACCAACAACGACGCCGAAGACGCGCTGACGATCCTGACCGCCCGGCAACTCAACCCGGAGGTCACCATCGTCGCCGCCGCGACGCAGCGAGAGAACATCAACAAACTGAAACGAGCGGGGGCGGACACGGTCATCAGCCCCGCGACGCTCGGGGCGCACTTCCTCGCCGAGTCAGCGCTCGGTAAGGAGGGCGCAGAGACCCTCGAAGAGCGGTTGCTCGGCGGCGACGACGGCGGCGACATCGAATCCGCCGCCGCGGCCGTCGAAGAGGTCGACAGCGACGACGCTGCCGAGCAGTCCAGCGACGACGCTGCCGAGCAATCAAGCGGCGATACCAGTCGGGACGACGACTCGACGGCGTAGCCGCCGGTCACGGCGTCCCGCGGTCGAACACGGCGACGTCGCAGTCGAGGCCCTCCAACCGCTGGAACATCGGCGGCGAGACGAATCGGGAGGCGGGCGAGCGTTCGCCGGAGGACCCCAGCACGAGGAGGTCGTAGTGGCCGGCGTTCGCGGCGATGAAGTCGTCGACCGACGAGCGCGCGACCCGCGTCTCGACGTTGCCCTCGACCGTCTCGACGAGGTGGTCCAGCCGGTTCTCGGCCCGTCGGCGCTCGACGTCGCTGCCGACGCAGGTCGTCACGCTCACCATCCCGCGGCCGTGGGTGAGGCGGGTCGCGAAGTCGATCATCGCGTGGGCCGTGTCGCCGGGGCGCGCCACGAGAACCAACACGCGAGACCAGCGGCGACGGTCCGTCGAGGACCGGAAGGCGACCGCATCGAACTCGCTGCCGAAGATGCCGCGGACGAACGTCGAGAGCGCGCCGTGGTGGGCCTCGTAGGGTGTCACGACCAGGTCGCAGTTGGCGTTCCGCGCCGCCTGCAGCGTCGCGGGGAGGGGGTCGCCGGCGACGACGACGACCTCGCAAGGGACGCCGACCCGCGTCCGGACGGTGCCGGCGATCCGTTCCAGTCGCTCGACCCGCTCCGCCGTCGCCGTCGAGAGCGTCGCTGCATCGGAACTCGTCGGGGCCGTTCCGTCGTCGGAGTCCGCCGAGCGCGTTCCGTCGTCGGAGTCCGCCGAGCGCGTTCCGTCGCCGGAATTCGGTGAGAGCGTTCCGTCGCCGGAATTCGGCGAGAGCGTTCCGTCATCGGAAGCCGTCGACGTGCTCTCGACGACTGTTTCGGCGGCTTCGCCGTCGGTCGCGCCGTCGGGCGAACCGGGTTCGGCCGCCGTCTCGGAGACCACGTCGCAGAGCACGACCTTCCCGGCCTCGTGGGCGGCCGCGAGCCGCGCCCCGAAGAAGGCGGTCCGTTCGCCTGTGGTCCCGCGCATCGGCACGAGGACGTGGTCGTCGCCGCGGACCGTCTCGTAGAGGTACTTCGCGCGCTGCTCGTAGAACTGCTCGCGCCAGACGACGAACGCGCCCGCGACGAGCGAGGACGCCAGCACGATGCTGACGAGGTAGGTCGCCGGGTCGACGTCGCCCGTCACGAGCGCCAGAAGCGCCGTCGCGAAGGCCGAGGGCGCTTCGACGTCGGCCGCCCACGTTACCAATCCGGTGAGGAAGATGGCGAGCGCGGCGCTCTCGGGGTGGACGACGCCGGGCGCGACGTTCCCGTACGCCCTGACGGTCGCGGTGTAGGCGACGAGGCCGCACAGCGCGCCGACGCTGAGGCTCGCGACGAACCGGACGGGGTTCGCGTACTCGCCCTCCGGGTCCCGAAAGAGCGTGAAGGTTCCGGAGGCCAGCGGGGGGAAGAGCAGGAACGACAGGGTCTGGACCTGGTTCGAGACGTACGTGACGAAGCCGATGACGACCGGAACGAACAGGACGATCGAGAGGTGTAGCAGGTTGCTGGTGTCCTGGATCCAGCGGCGGAACTCCCCCAGTTCCCGCCGCTCGATCCGTCGGATGCGACTCCGCGCCGCGACGAGGCGATCCAGCGCCGCGTCGAGAAGTCGCCGTCCGCGCATCCTACGCCAGGTCGACGACGGCGTCGAGCGTCAGCGCGATGGCGCGCTCGACGTTGTCCTTGGCCTTCTCGGGGAGTTCCGAGTCGGAGTCCGCGCCCTTCTGGGTTCCCTCGACGAGGTTGCCGTCGACGGTGCAGATCGCCCCCGCTGCGAGGCCCTTGCGCCGAGCCAGCGAGAACACCGCCGCGGCCTCCATCTCGATCGCCAGCAGGTTCGCCGCCTCCCACTCCTCGACGTAGGCGTCGCTCTCGTTGTAGAACGCGTCGTCGGAGACGATCGCCCCGACGTGGACGTCTTCGCCGTTCTCCTCCGCGGAGTCGATGAGCGCCGAGAGCACGTCGTAGTCGGGGACGGCCGGGATCACAGCGTCCTCGTAGCGCTTGGAGGTCCCCTCCTCTTTCGCCGCGCCGGTCGCGACGACCATATCGCCGATCTCGATGCCGCGCTGGAGCGCGCCCGTCGTCCCGACGCGGATCACGGTCTCGACGCCGACGCGGGAGAGTTCCTCGACGGCGATGGCGGCGGAGGGACAGCCGATGCCGGTCGAGCAGATCGTCAGCGGAACGCCCTCGTAGGTCGCGTTCACGACCTTGTACTCGCGGTTCTCCGCGACGGTCTCGGCGTCCTCGCACTGCCCGGCGATGCGGTCGACGCGACCCGGATCGCCCGGGATGAGCGCGATGTCGTGGACGTCGCCCGGTTCGACGAGTAGATGCGGCTGTTTCGCCATATCAATGCCTTGCGCGAGGCGGTGAAAAACGACGCGGTCGGACCGCCGGCGGACGCCGCTCCCTAAAGGACGCTCGTGAACACGGGGACGGTCACGCCAAGGACGACGCCGAAGACGACCGCGGATCGGAGCCACTGGCCGCGGACCGCCGTCGCGCGCTCCTCGTAGATGCCCCGGCCGGCACGGGGAAGCACGACGTGGGAGAAGAACCCGTAGACGAACGCCGTGATCGCGGCGGTCGCGAGGACGTGTGGAACCGCGCCCACGCCGCCGACGAGCGGGCCTCTCGGGAGGAACGCAGCCAACAGCAGAAACGCGAGCGCGTAGAGTCCACCCGCGATGGCGCCCGTGGCGTGGTGGACGACGAGGGCCTCGCGGAACGGGGTCTCGCCCGGGACCGAGCGTCGGAGGAGTGCGGCGGCGACGTACGCCGGCGCGAATCCGTCCTCCTGCTTCGACATCGGGAGGTCCATCACCGCCGCGCCGACGAGGCCACAGCCGACGCAGACGATCAAAAACCGTGCCACTCCGTCGGAAAAGCCACCGAGACCGACCGCAGTCGAAGCCGCGGGCGAAAGCGTAGATACCAGCGTCCCGGTGAGGACGCCTCCGGCGGCGGACGCAGAGAGCACGAGTACGCACACGTCACCGGCGGGGGTCAAAAACGCTCCTGATTCGGGGAATGCAGCCGCCGGGCGAACGCGGTGCCGCCAGCGTCGCCCGCTGCAGGCGCTCACTCACCCAGGAATCTGCGGACGTCCTCCCAGGTGAGTGACGTCCGCGCCCCGGGCGCTTTCGAGGCCAGCGCGCCGCAGGCGTTCGCGACCGCCAGCGCGCGCCGGTCGTCAGCTCCGCCGACGCTGGCGGCGATGAACCCCGCGGCGAAGGCGTCGCCCGCGCCCGTCGTGTCGACCACCTCGATCGGGTAGCCCGGATGGGCGGTCCGACCGTCGCCCCGTCGGATCTCCGCCCCGTCGGGGCCGTGTTTGAGGACGAGCGTCTGCGCGTCGAGATCGAACGCGTCGAGCGCCAGCGCGGCCTCCCGGTCGTTCAAAAAGAGGTAGTCGACGGACGTGATCGCCGGCCCGTACCCCCGCTGGTCGATCCGCCGCCCGGGATCGAAACTCACCGGAACGTCGCGTTCGCGGGCGCGCTCGGCGAGGCGGGCCGCCGTCTCGGGCCCCTGACTCGTCATATGGAGGTGATCGGCGGCGGCCAGTGCCGATTCGGGGAGGTCGTCGGCCGCGAAGGACTCGTTGGCTCCCGAGCACCCGAGGACCATCACCTCGCCCGTCGGTTCGACGATGATGTACTTCGTGGTGGTCTCGGTCTCGGGGTCCGAGATCACGTGGTCCACGTCGACGCCGGCGTCGGCGAGTTCCGCGCGCGCCGTCCGTCCGTGTTCGTCGTCCCCGACGCTGCCGAGCAGCGCCGAATCGACGTCGAGATCTGCGAGTCCGGTGGCCACGTTCGCGGCGCTGCCGCCGCCGCCGGACCGCCGCGAGTCGACAGTCACCTCGCCGTCCGGATCCGGGAGCGACGCCACGCGCAGGGTCACGTCCCAGTTCACGTGGCCGGCACAGATAACGCGGGACATCTCTCGGGTGAACGCGGTCGGGTCACAAAAACGCTCGGACGGAGCGAGCCCCAGCGTTCACTCCGAGTCCTGCTCTCCCGATTGGCGACGGGCCTCGAACCGGACGACGAGGTGATCGACCGCCAGTCCGTACACGGTCATCTCCCTGCCTTTCGCGGAGTACCACGTATCGACCGGTTCGACGAACCCCGCTTCGCAGAGACGTTCGACGTGATATCGCGCGTTCTGGAGGGACGTCTCGGCCGCCTCGGCAATCGCAGAGATCGGCTGTGGCTCGTCTCGAAGCACGGTCAGAATCGTGTGGGCCGTCTCCGAGGCGAGGACCGAAAGCACCGATCCGGAGCCGCTTCCGTCGACCACGACCTCGGCGCGATCCGGCGAGGATCGCTCGACCGATCGGTGGGTAGGCAACAGACTCGCCATCGCTCACGTGCACATCGTGTCCGCGTTGCGGCGATCGAAAGCCGTTTCAGCGGCTGCCACGGCAGGGAGGGAGATCCGCGCGCCCGGGGAACCGAACGAGACCGCGACTGAACTCGGTGTAACGTCCATCACGTACTGCTATGTGGAGCGCATCGACAAGAGACGACACGCGTAGTTTCTCGGCCTGAAATTCGACCGGCGACTTATGAGGGTTCGTCACGACCGGGGTGTGTTCTCCTCCGTGCCGGACGCCTCGGATGGGTCCGATGTCACCGACGCCCCGAGTGGATCCGATGTCCCAACCGCTCCGTATGAGCCGGACGAGACGCCGCAGCTCCCGGGCAGTCGAGCGAGCGTGCTCCCGCCCGGGCCGGACAGTCACGTCTGGCAGTGTCACTCTCGGGAGTGGAGCGAATACGCGATCAGCACGACGCCGAGGAACTGCAGGGCCCGCGTCACGAGTGTCAGTGGACGCTGGTACTGCAGGCCGAGATACCCCTCCCGGAGGAGCAGTGAGCCGCCGAACGCGATACCGAACGCGACAGTGGTGAGTAAAAGCAGACCCAGCGAAAGCGCCCGCATCGTCCGGCTGTCGTGCCGGCGGTACCCCCGGTAGGCCTGGTACCCGACGTAACCGCCGACGAGGGTCGAACCGAGGGCAAGCGCTTCGATCAACCAATCGATGACGACGGATAGCGGGAACATCTCAGAGGTTCTCCCACATCTTTGCGAAGCGGTCGGCGGTGTCGGCCTCCCCTTGGCCCGGGAACGCCTCGGGTTCGCGTCGATCCACGTCCGCCTCGAAGGACCCATCCTCCAATTCGACGGAGAACTCCGAGAGCGTGGCCGCGTAGACGCTGTAGTGGTTCCCGTCTTCCTGAATCTCCGTGCGTTCCTCGAGGAGGTCGTGCTCCCGAAGCCGTTCGACCCGCCGGTACACGGTCGGTTTGGACATATCGCATTCGTCGGCGAGTTGCTGTGCAGACATTGGTTTGACACTCGTTGCCGCGAGGATCGACCGGGCGTACTCGTCGCTGAGGACGTCGAGAACGTCACCGAGCGCCGGGTCCTCGCTCACGTGTGGACCGGACGACGGCCGGCGGAATAAAAAGCCCCACAGATTTCTCCCCCAGAAGTCACACGGTCCCTCGGTCGGCAGCGCGGGCGCTCGGAACTGCCGGAGGGGCCGAACCGAATGGGTGCGAATGCGAGACTCGGGACTGACGCGCCGCTGCGGATCGGGACCGAGCGGGGGGCGCGAATCGGGACCTGGTACCGGGAGGGAGGGAACCCCCAGGGAGGAGGGGGAGAACACGTCAGCGGGGCCACGGCGGCGACCGTGGCGTCGACGACGGACGAAACGCTGATTCAAGCAGGCGCAACACCTGGGAGCCGGCGACTGTGTCCATCGCAGTCGGTGAGAGGGGACAGCGGAGTATATAACGGCGGGCGCAGTTTCCGAGTCAGAAATTCCCCATCGGGACGCGACTGCCGGCGGCGGGGATTCGATGCTGCGGCCTCCGAAGGCGACGGCGTCACGCGGCCGGACACCCGATCGACCGACCGACCGCGATCAGTTGGTCCGTCTCGACGCCCGTTCCGCGGACCGTGTATCGGTACCGGTCACACGCCCACGACAGCGAGGTCGTCGGCCCGCTGTCGAGCGTGGCCGGCCGGCCGTCGATGGTGAGGTCGCGCTCGCCCTCGTCGGGCGCGTAGGTGAAATTGTACTTGGCGACCGTGAGTCGGCTTCCGTCGGTCGCGTACCGAAGCCCGACGCCGTTCACGCGGCCGGTCGTGCGAGTCGCGTACGTCAGGGTGAACTCGGACGGAATCGCGGGCCTCGGGACCGCGATCGAACTCCGCCCGGAGAGTTGGTCCACGCTGCGGTACCACTCGGTTTCGGGGGAGTCGAGTCGAGTGATCGTCGTCTCGGGGCCGACCTCCGGGCGGAACGTCTCCGGGGGAACCGACGCGTCGAACGTCACGTTCGTGTAGGTAGTCGTGATCGAGCGGCGGGTCCCGTCGACGGTCCAGGCGGTCTGTTTGCGCAGCGGATAGAAGCGTTCCGCGTCGAGCCAGAGCCGCTGTCGATACCCGACGTCCGTGTGATTCCCCGTCGGGGTGACGCTGAGGACGTACGCCTCCCGGTTGCCGACCGAGGCCGTCTCGACGTATTCGACGGTGTACTCCCCGGCAGTGGCGGGGCTGAGCTGCGTCCCGTCGCGACGGGAGACGACCGGTAACGGCGCGACCGCCGGTCGCTGCGGTCGCCCGCTCGAATCAGTCAGTCCGGCTGCCGCGACGAGGCTCTGGAGGCGGCCCGGGAGCACCGACCTCGTCGGCGGGCCGGTGAGGTCGATGACCGTGACGGCCGCCCGGTCGCGGTCGTAGAGCCACAGGGTCGAGCCGTTGGAGACGCGCCGCTCGTAGCGGTGCGAACCGTCTTGCCGGTATTCGACCCGCTCGCGGTCGCTCCCGGGGACGAGCGTCACGTCGGCGACGGTTCGCGCGGTCGTCGTTCCGTCGTGCTGAATCTCGACAGACCGAGTCGCGGTGACCGTGTCGATCGACCGATACCGCTCGCTCACGTTGGCGCTGACCTGCGGGTCGCTGTCGGTCACGGCCGCGCCCGAAACCCAGACGAACGCTGAGAGGCCGGCGACGAGCAACAGCGACACGACGAGTGTGCGCTTGCGCAGTGGAAGGGCGTCGTCGATCATGCGAGTGGAGGGCAGGGTACAACTACTCGCTGCGGTTGCTACCAAGTAAATCCCTCTGGTTCCGCGAACGGGATTCACGGCTTCCGCCCGGAAACCGCGGGACGCGAGGACCGCCGGACGCCCGCCCGACCGAACCGCGCGGACGAGGGAGCTGGCGTGCCGACGATAACGTCGGAACGACGGCGACATCGCCGATCGGACGGCCGCTCACGCGGGCGCGCTGATCGTGAACAGGAGGACGTTGTGGGTCGCCGGCCCGAACCCGACGGCCGCGACGAAGCCGAGCAGCAGGCGCGCCTCCGTCGGGTCCGTCTCGACGAGATCCGCGAACAGCCACACGACGAGCGACGCGATCGCGATCTTGACGACGACGAACAGCCATCCCGAACCGAGCACCGGTGCGGTCGGCAGGCCCGCCGCGAAGTCGACGATGAGCCGCGACAGCGGCGTCCGTTCGCCGAAGCCGAGAATGTCGATGCCGGCCGCCGTCGACACGCCGTCGAAGACGTGTGCGAAGACGGCGAAGACGCCGAGCGCCCCGGTGGCCCGCACCTCGGGAACCACGCGGGTGAGTCCGGCCCAGACCGCGGCGGCGACGACGGCGGCGACGGCGAGGCTGGCCGCGGGGACGACCGGGGAGAGCGTGCCCGCGGCCGCACCGACGGCGAGGACGCCCGCGACGGCGACGGCGGCGAGGCCGCCGCCGCCGAGCGCGAGGACGCGGGCGACGCGCGCCGGATCGAGAACGGCGTCCGCGGCGGTCCAAGCGCCCACGGCGGCGATCGCGACGGTGACGTAGACGGCGGGGGTCCCCGCGAGCGGACGGGCCAGCGTCGGCAGCGCACCGACGACGTAGAGGACGTGCAGTGCGGACCCCAGGGCCATCCACGGCGCGAGCGCGAGGACCCGTTCGGTCGTGACCGCCGGTCGACGTCGGAGCGCGGCCCGCGCGACGACTGCGGCCGCGACCAGAAGCGTCACGAGGTACGGCGGCGGCGGCAGCGCGAACCCCTCCGGGAGTATCGCCATACTGGCGGCATCCCGACCCGCAGGCAAAACGGTACCGGACCGATCTCGACGCGCTTCGTCACCCCGTCGATAGCGGCCGGCGGCCCCGCGGGCCTCCGAGCCCGGGACGGCTGTTCGGATCGGGTCGGCTGTTCGGGTTGGGGCGGCTGTTCGAGTCGGGTCGGCTGTCCGGGTCGGGGCGGCTATTCGGATCGGGTCGGCTATTCGGGCGTCCGACACTGCTGTCGGATGGGATTCATCACGAGCCAGACGGTGAGCACCGACAGCACGAGGACGATGGTGACCGCGGAGACGACGTAGCCGAGCGTGATCCGCTGGAAGATCATATTGATCAGCTGACCGGTCCCGACGATCACGCCCAGGATACCGAACGCGGACAGCGACACCTGTTTGCCGGCCTGGTACCGCATATCGCGTCGGATCTGGATACTGTCGCCGACGCTGATGTTCAGGTTGTCGCGTTCGGTGCTCGGAATCCGGACGGACAGCGACTCCTCCTCGCCGTAGGAACTCTCCGGCGCGGTCTCGGGTTCGAGAGCCGTGTCCTCCTCCCACCCGGACTGACAGCGGACGTTGCGCCGTTTCTTCGTTCCCCGCATCCAACTGAGTAGCACCCGGTCGTTCTCCTCGATGCCGAGTCCCTTCATCGCGTCCTCGTTCATCCGGACGACGTTGCGGCCCTCGTCGCGGTCGTAGCCCGGGAGGACGCGGAAGTTCGAGTAACTGTAATCGACGAACCGCCGTCCGAGCCACTTCGAGGCCCGCTCTAGCGTCGTCTCCGCCTCCTCGACGTCGGTGAGTATCCGGAGCCTGACCTCGTTGTCCTCGCCCTCGTCCTTCGAGTCGACGCGGAGGAGCTTCCGGGTGATGCCGTTGATCCTGATCGTGTTGTCCGTCCGGTTCTTGTGATCGTACGTTTCGATCGGCAACTGGATTCGGGAACCCGTCTTCGGGTTGATCAGTTCACAGACGTCGCCCCGTTCCAGCGCGTCCGCACCGTCCATATCCCTCGCGGAGATGTACCCGGCGAGCCCCTCGGTCGTGATGTCGCGGTCCTCCTGCTCCCACGCCGAAACGCGGTGGACGTTCAGGGCGTCCAGCGTCTCCGTGTCGCACTCGCGGACCACGACCGACATATTCTCGTCGTCGTCGCCGCCCTCCGGGTCGAGGCCGATCTCCCGCTGGAGTCTGGTCCGGATGCAGGCCCACGGCCGACCCTCGTCGGTGGAGAACTCCGCGACGTCGTGGTCGTCGCTGAACGCGATGATCTGCGCCAGCGTCCCGTCGGTCTCCGCTCCCGGGGCCGACAGCTCGACGTACTCGTACTCCGCCGTGTCGTCGAGTCCCGAGAGGGTCGACTGCGGAACGATGACCGCATACCGGAACTTGTCGCCGTCCTCGAAGCAGTGGTTTCTGAAGTCCGAAATCGTCTTCGAGACTACCGTCGCGCTGCCCAACTGGAATCACCCGAGATCTCGTCGTTCTCCGCGACGGTGTTGAAGTCGCTCGCGTCGGTCGAGTCGTACGCGGTCTCGTACGTGGTCGCACAGAAGTCCCGGTAGAACTCCGTGGCCAACTCCGAGCCGTACATCTCCCCGATCATCATAATGCCGTTGACGATCCGGTTGTGGTACGTCCGGTTGCGCGGTTTCTCGGCGGTGAGATCCGTGTGCTCCGCGCTGTTGGCGAACAACCGGACTTCCGACAGGTCGGTGACGTCGTACTCGTCGATGCGGTCCGGATCGACGTAGTACTCGAGTGTCGGGTCCCGGACGCCGGTGTAATCGTACGGCGTCTCCGTCGCCTTGATCTGTGCTTCCTCTTCGGCGGTCAGCCCGAACACCACCACGCCGTTGATCCAGTCGTTCGGATCGTCCGTGCGAACGGCTTCTAACATCGTTCCTCCCCGATCGGATTCCAGCGAGTAGTACCGGCGGAACCCCCAGATCTTCGCGGGGGCGTAGACGATCCGTTCGCGGCGTTCCTCCCACTTCTCCAGCGCGTTCGGTCTGACGGTCCGACTCGTGTTCCCCTCGTAGACGTCGTCGAGTTCCGGGTCGACGTTCTCGAACCGGGAGATCAGACTCGTCGGGAGAATCAGACTACCGTACCCGAATATCGGTGTCATTTATGAGTGGTCGTCGATAGCGTGTTGTCGACTGCCGTACTTCACTATTGCGACGCCACGACCGCAGGTTGCGGAGGCAGCAGCGGGCCGGATTTCCCCGGCGGAGATTTCGCGACGGCGCCGCCGACCCCCCGATCCCGTCGCTTTTTTTCGCTCGGAGCCGACGGGGCCGTATGAACAGGACAGAGTTCGCCGCGCGCATCGACCACACGGTCCTGGGGCCGACGACGACGATCGACGCCGTCGAGACGGTCCTCGACGAGGCGGAGACCTACGGGATGAACGCCTGTATCCCGCCGTGTTACGTGGCCGAAGCAGTCGCGTACGCCCCCGACGTCACCCTGGCGACGGTCGTCGGATTCCCGCACGGCCAGCACTCGACGGCGGCGAAACACGGCGAGGCCGTCGACGCCTGGCAGTCCGGCGCTGACGAGGTGGATATGGTCCTCAACGTCGGGCGCCTGCAGGCCGGCGACGACGACGCGGTCGCCGCCGATATCGCCGAAGTGGTCGCCGCGGTCCCGATCCCGGTGAAGGTCATCATCGAGACGGCGCTGCTGAGCGACGCCGAGAAGCACCGCGCCTGTGAGGCGGCCGCCGAAGCCGGGGCCGACTTCGTGAAGACGTCGACGGGGTTCGCCGACGGCGGCGCGACTGTCGCCGACGTCGAACTGATGGCGGAGTACCTGCCGGTCAAGGCCAGCGGCGGTATCGGCTCCTACGAGGAGGCGACGGCGATGCTCGACGCGGGCGCAGAACGGATCGGGGCGTCATCCGGGGTGGAGATCGTCGAAGGACACCCGGACGAGAGCGACTGACTATCTAGAGGCACCCGGACGAGAGCGACTGATCACCGGGACGCGCTCGAACGGGGAAATCGGGGTCCGTCGGAGACGGCACGGCGGAACCCGCGGGTCGGACCCGCTTACTCCTCTCGCATCTCGCCGAGTCGGTCGACGAGGGCGTCGGTGTCGACGTCGGACTCGACGTTGACGTCGCCGTCGTGGTCGTGTTCGTGGACGTTGACCGCTTCGGTGTCGTCGTCCTCGTCGGCGGTCTGCTCTTGCTGCTCGGATTCGTCGTAGCTTCCGAAGCCCATACCTCCCGATTCAGGCCGGCATAGAAGAAACGCACGAAGTGGTCGGCGAGCGCGTGTTGGTGACACGGTGCCGCCCCGACAGCTCCGATAAACCGAACGTGTTAACAAGGTAGTTTAGTGCCGCAGAACGCCCAAGAGTCCGTATCGGTGCCCATCTCCACGGCGAATCTGTATTTCGAACGACTGGACTGCTGAGTGATATTTCAGTAGCCTTTTGAGAGGATCCCGAATAGCCCGGGACACAAATGAGCGTGAGAGAGGGGACCTCACTGGATCGGTTCGACATCGTCGACCGGGGGGCGACGATCACGGTCCTGCACGTCGACGACGACGCGGCCCTCGTCGACCTGGCCGCGACGTTCTTAGAACGCGAGTCGGACTCGATTCGCGTGCTGACCGAGACGAGCGTCGAAGACGGGCGGGCGACCCTGCGCGACCACGAGATCGACTGCATCGTCAGCGACTACGATATGCCCGGCGAGAACGGACTGGAGTTCCTCGAAACTGTCCGGCAGGCGCGCCCGAAACTGCCGTTCGTCCTCTTCACCGGGAAGGGGTCCGAGGAGATCGCGAGCGAGGCGATCTCGGCAGGCGTCACCGAGTACCTCCAGAAGGAGAGCGGGACGGATCAGTACACCGTGCTCGCGAACCGAATCGAGCAGGCGGTCAAGCGCCGGCGGGCAGAGGAAGAGGTCTACCGGGGCTTTCAGGCGATGGAATCCGCACAGGAGGGAATCGGAATCATCGGCGCGGACGGCACCTACCGGTACGTGAATCGGTCCTACGCGGATATCTACGACAGGGACGTGACAGAGCTCGTCGGCGAGCACTGGGAGACGCTCTACCCCGACGCGGAGGCCGAACGGTTCCACGACAAGATTCTGCCGACGCTGGAACGCCGCGGGACCTGGGTCGGCGAGTCGGTCGGCGTCACGAAGGGCGGCGAACGGGTCCCGGAGTCGCTCGCGCTCACGCAGATGGACGACGGCGGTCACGTCTGCGTCGTCCGCGACATCTCCGAGCGGAAGGCCCGCGAGCGCGAACTCCGCCGCGAACAGCAGTTCCTGTACACGACCCTGGAGGCGCTCGGCGACCTGTTCTACGCCTTCGACGAGGAGCTGAACTTGCTGCGCTGGAACGACCGCATCGAGGCGGTGACCGGCTACTCCGCCGCCGAACTCGACGGCCGCTCGCCGCGAGAGGTGTTCGGCGACGACGCGGCGCGCGTGGCGTCGGCCATCGACACCGCCGTCTCCGAGCGCCGTCGCGTGAGTGTCGAGGCCGAACTCAGCCGGGAAAACGGCGATTCCGTCGAGTACGAGTTCACCGGCGCGCCGGTCGAAGACGGCGGTGAACTGCTCGGCGTCTGTGGAGTCGGGCGGAGCGCGGCGACCGAGGAGTCCTGATTGCCCCGCGGGGAGCGCGGGACCGAAACGTTTTGTCGCTGTTGGACCTCCGGACGAGTGAATGAGTGTCGAATCGAAGAAGCGGATCCTCGGCGGCGGTGCGCTCTCGACGCTCGGCACGTTGCTCACCACCGTCACGTTATTTGATATCTACGAGGACGTCGCGGTGCAGGGCGACCCGCTGTTTCTCACCGTCGCGGAAAACTCGCTGCCGCTGCTTCTCAACCTCGGACTCGTCGCCGCGGGCCTGATTCTCGTCCGCAACGACGACCTGCGGACGGAGTTCGTCACGCGCTCGACGAAGTGGAGCGTGCTCGGGGCGGTTTCGATTTTCGGGATCACCGGCTGGGTGTACTACTTCCAGGTCGCGCAGGGTCGGATCAAACCGCACATTATGTTCAGCCACGTCGTCTCGATGGGCGCCGTTGCGGGGCTGGCGATCGGCCTCTACGACGGGCAGCGTCGCGAGCGCGAGGAGCAACTGGCGACCGAGCGGGACAAGATCCTGGCCCTGTTCGAGAACAGTTCAGACTGTATCGCCGAGATCGAGTTCGTCGGCGACCGTCCGCTCATCCGCGACGTCAACCCCGCCTTCTGTGAGGTGTTCGGATACGACGCCGAGGCCATCCGGGGTGCGTGCATCGACGAGGTCATCGTCCCCGGCGGCGACGAGGAGATGGCGGGCGCGATCAGCGACCGCGCGCACCGGGGCGAGCAGTTCGAGGTCGAAGGCGTGACCCGCCTGACGGCCGACGGTGACGCCCGCGTGTTCCGGTTGCAGACGATACCGCTCGACGCCGCGTCCTGGAACGCCGACGGGTACGCCGTCTACACTGATATCACCGCCGAGCACCGCTACGAGGAGCGGATGACCGCGCTCCACGAGGCGACGCGGGAACTGATGACGATCGGTTCGACCGAAGGCATCGCGACGGCGACCGTCGAAGCGGCCGAGGAGATTCTCAGTCTCGACTTCACCGGCATCCACCTCTACGACGCGGACGAGGAGGCGCTGTATCCGGCCGCTCACACCGAACAGATCGACGACCTCATCGGCGAACCGCCGACGCTTCGGCCGGGCGAAGCCATCGCGTGGGAGGTCTTCGAGAGCGGGACGCCCCGCTACGTCGGCGATCTGAACGCCGAAGCGGCGGCGTACAACGAGGACTCGCCGCTCGCGAGCGAGTTGCTCGTCCCGCTGAACGGGTTCGGCGTGCTGCTGGTCGGGGCGCGGACTCCCTACGCGTTCGACGAGTCCGACTTCTCGCTCGCGAAGATCCTGGCCGCCAACGTCGAAGCCGCGATGGAGCGCGCCGAACGCGAGGAACGACTCCAGCGGCAAAACGAGCGGCTCGAGACGTTCACGAGCATCGTCTCCCACGACCTCCGGAACCCGCTGAGCGTCGCGAACGGCTACCTCGAACTCGCCCGCGAGGGCGACGACGAGGCACTCGACCGGGTCGAGGAGGCGCTCGACAGGATGGACGAGTTGATCGGGAGCCTCCTGGAACTCGCTCGCGAGGGCGAGTCGGTCGACGAGGTCCGCCCCGTCGATCTGGCGTCGGTCGCGCGCAGCGCGTGGTCGAATACGGCGACGGCCGACGCCACGCTCCGGATCGACGCCGGCGGCGAGATCGAGGCCGATTCGGACAGGCTGCAGCAACTGTTCGAGAACCTCTTTACGAACGCGGTCGAGCACGTGGGCAGCGACGTCACCGTTCGCGTGCGGTCGACCGAGTACGGGTTCGCCGTCGAAGACGACGGCCCCGGAATCCCCGAGGAGGAGCGGGAAGACGTCCTCGCGCACGGCTACACCACCGAGTCGGACGGGACCGGCTTCGGTCTCGCGATCGCCAACGAGATCGCCGGCGGACACGGGTGGCGGATGGCGATCGAGTCGGGTCGATCCGGCGGCGCGAAGTTCGTCTTCGAGACCGAAACGTGAGCGGATCGCGTGCGCTCTCCGGGCCAATTCCGTCGAAATCGACTTCGTCGATCGTCTAAACGCCGATCGAAAAATATGGAGTTATCCCTGTGGAGTGCACTCGACGAGGTACACCCCCTCACGGGAATCGATTATGTCTGGAAAGTACGATCTCGTTATCGTCGGCGGCGGCATCAGCGGGGCATCGCTTCTGTATACCACTGCGAAGTTCACGGACATCGACTCGATCGCGCTGATCGAGAAGGAGTCAGAGATCGCGGCGATCAACTCACACCACACGAACAACTCCCAGACGCTCCACTTCGGGGACATCGAGACCAACTACACCTTGGAGAAGGCCGAGGGCGTCAAGACCGGCGCCGAACTGCTCGCGGGCTATCTGGAGAACCACGACCCCGACCGCGAGATGCACGCCAAGCGCAGCAAGATGGTGCTCGGCGTCGGCGACGAGGAGGTCGAGAAACTCGAACGCCGATACCACGAGGAGGGCTTCGGCGACCTGTATCCGAAACTCGAACCCATCGGCCGCGAGGAGATCGGCGAGATCGAACCGAACGTCGTCGAGGGTCGCGACCCCGATGTCGAGATGCTCGCGCTACAGACCCCCGACGGGTACGTCGTCGACTACGGCGAGACGGCGAAGTCGTTCGTCGAGAACGCGCGCGAGGAGTCGAACGTCGACGTGTTCACCGGCACGGAGGTCGAAGACGTCACGAAGAACACCGAGGGGTACACGCTCACGACGGGGCGGGGGCCTTTCGACTGCGACGTCGCCGTCGTCGCCGCCGGATCTCACAGCCTCCAGATCGCGAAGGAACTCGGCTACGGCGAGGATATGGTGCTGCTGCCCGTGGCTGGGAGTTTCTTCCTCGCCGACGACCTCCTGAACGGCAAGGTCTACACGCTGCAGATGAAGAAACTCCCCTTCGCGGCAGTCCACGGCGACGCCGACGTCCACGACGGGAGCATCACTCGCTTCGGGCCGACCGCGAAACTCGTCCCGGCGCTGGAGCGCGGCCGCGTCTCGACGGTCGGCGACTTCCTCGACGTGTTCGGCCTGAACGCCGCGTCGTTCCTCAGTTACGCCAACATCCTCGCCGACCGGATTCTCCTCCCGTACGTGCTCACCAACCTCCTCTACGACGTCCCCGAACTCGGCACGCGGGCGTTCCTCCCGGAGGTCCAGAAGGTCGTCCCGAATGTCGATCTCGACGACATCGAACGCGCGAAGGGCTACGGCGGCGTCCGCCCGCAGATCGTCGACACGAGCGAGAAGTCCCTCGATATGGGCGAGGCGAAGATCGTCGGCGACGACATCGTCTTCAACATCACGCCCTCGCCGGGGGCGTCGACCAGTCTGAAGAACGCGATGCGCGACACGGAGACGATCCTGGAGTTCTTCGACGAGGAGTACGAGTTCGACGAGGACGCCTTCCGCGCGGACACGATCGAGAACTTCCCGCGCGGGGCGTGACGCCAGCGCACCGCTCGGAACGCAGCAGTCGACCCCGGCGGTCGAGTCGTCCCACGCGGGAGCGGTCCCGCTGAACTGGGGGTTCGGTCGAATTCCGCCCGCCTTCCATCGAGCCCGGTCACTTCGACGGAGGGGAACTGACTGTACACAGGGATGATCACTTGATTCTCCGATAGCGGGACGGTCGTCTCCCAACTTCGGGGAGAGAAAAACGAATACCGAAGTCTTATCCGTGTCTCAGGCGTCCGGATAGTTGCAATGGCAAACGGTACGGTTGATTTCTTCAACGACACAGGCGGCTACGGTTTCATCGAGACAGAGGACGCAGACGAGGACGTGTTCTTCCACATGGAAGACGTCGGCGGCGAGGACCTCACCGAGGGAACGGAGATCGAATTCGAGATCGAACAGGCCCCCAAGGGCCCCCGCGCGACGAACGTCGTCCGCGTCTAATCCGGTTCTGACCGTCGCCGTCTCGGCGACGCACGACCCGCGATTTTCCGACAGTTACGTTCGAGAGCGACGGCAACGTCGCGGCTGCGTGAGACGATAATCGGCACCGACAGCGACGGGTCGGACGGCCGTCGTGACAACCGATAATCTATTTACCACTCGGCCGTGCGGTGGAGGATATGAGTGTTTCTCTCGCAGGCACGATTCGGGGGATGGCACACAGAGCGAATCCCGTCTTCGGGGCGGGAGCGGTCCTCGTTCCGGTGGGGCTGTTCGTCGCCGCCGTTCTGTTCGGCACTGTCGAGCAGTTGACGTACGTCCACGTGATGGCCGGCGTCCTCTGGACGGGCATCGACCTGTTCATGGCGACGGTCCTCGGTCCGGTCCTCGGCGGTCTCGACGTCGAGGAGCGAGCGGCGGTCTTCCAGCGGTTCACGCCGAAGATGGCGTTCCTGATGCCGACGCTCGCCTTTACCACCATCTTCGGTGGGATGGTGCTGGCGGCGCAGATGGGGCTACTCCCCGGCCTCGCCGCGTGGGGCGGCCTGTTCTCAGTCGTCGCGATGGGGACGGCGCTGCTGGCAGTCGGCTACCAGTTCGGCTCCTTCACCGACTGGCGCTGGCTGGCGTTGTTCGTCGTCATCGTCGGCGGCGGGGCCGCCTCTCTTGTCGCGAATCTCGGCACGTTCGCACTGCCGGGTGCGCCGATTCTCCTCGCGCTCGCCATCGTCACCGTGCTCACGATCCTCGGGTTCGGCGTGCTCCTGCCCGGCGAGGCGCGAATGTACCTGGAGATGACCTCCGAGAACCCCGACGCCGACCTCATCGGCGCGATCGGGATGCGGAACGCGAAACTGAGCGGCCTCCAGGGCGTCCTGCAGCTCAGCATCGTCGCGGTGATGGTGTACATCCGATGGGGCGGGTTCGGGTTCTAGCCCTTACGCCGTCGCGGTCGCTCCTGGCGCTCGCAGCGCGGCGGGATCGACACCGACTGTCGCATTCGCACCGACTGTCGCATTCGTCTCGTTCGCGCGAACCCGCACGTACCGCTGGCCGACCGTCCCGTCGAGCAAGCTATCCACGGGCGCGCGGTCGTCTCTGAGCAGGGGGACGTCGTCGGTCGGTTCGTCGCTCCGGTACGAGGCGAGATCCGACGAGAGGTCGACCCCGACGTCGCGGCGTTCGCTCCGCGCCTGCAACTCCTCGCGGGTGAGCAGTGCGTCGTCCTTCGTCGCGACGACTTCGATGTTCTGGACGACCGGGCCGCCGGCGGTCGGGAAGCTGTAGACGCGCGGGAAGACCTCTCGCATCGTCTTGTACTCCGCGCGGTAGAACTCCGAGGCGGGGCCGCTGGGCGCAGAGATGACGTTCGCGACCAAGACGCCGTCCTCGTCCAGGCGCTCGGCGGCGAGTCGCATAAACTCGACCGTGGTGAGCTGGAACGGCACGTTGTCCTTGCGATAGGCGTCGAGGACGACCACGTCGTAGGTGTGATTCGTCTCCGCGAGGTACTGCCGACCGCCGCCGACGTGGACGTTCATCCGGTCGGAGTCGGGAATACCGAAGTACTCGTCGGCGGCGTCGACGACCGCGGGATCGAGTTCCACGACGTCGACCGTGACGTTCGGATACGTCTCGTGGAAGATCCGCGGGCCGGTGAAGCCGCCGCCGCCGACGAAGAGCACCCGGTCGACGTCGTCCATCTCGTCGGTAAAGAGCATCGAGGCGTGGAAGTAGCGGGTGTACTCGAAGACGTGACTCGTCGGGTCGTCGAGGTCCATCGCGCTGTGGGGTTGCCCGTCGAGGTACAGCGTCCGGGTGTCGCCGCGGTCGACGACGCGGAGTTCCTGGTAGGCGGTCTGCTCCGCGTGCACGACGTCGCCGCCGACCCCGGGGCCGAGGCCACCCGTTGCGGTCGCGGCGACGAGCGCGAGGGCGACGACGCCGACGCGGAGGCCCGCGGTGCCGTCGAGGTCGGGTGCGGCGACCGTCGCGGCCGCGAGCACGGCCGAAAGCCCGAGCACGAGGCCGATCTGCGGCACCGAGAGCAGCGGCACGAGCAGGTAGGTCGTCGCGAACGCGCCGACGATGCTCCCGACGGTCCCGACGGCGTAGACGTGGCCCGCGGTCGCGCCGACGTCGCCGCCGGCAAGTTCCGCGGCGTAGGGGCTCACGTAGCCTAACAGGTAGGTCGGCGGACCGAACAGCAGCGTGATCGCCGGTAGCGACGCAAATTGGCTCGGGAGCGGGAGCACGCCCGTCGACTGGACCACGAGGTCGCCGAGCAACACGACGCCGGCGACGTACAGCGCCGTCGCCAGAAAAACCCCGACGAGCCGGCCGTGGGAGGCGTTCGTCGCCGCTCGCTTCCCGCCGCGGTGATAGCCGAGGCTGAGGGCGGCGAGGAAGACGCCGATGATGCCGCCCCACGTGTAGATGCTGTTGCCGAACTCTGGGGCGAGAATCCGACCGGCGAGGATCTCCAGCCCCATACTCGTGACGCCCGACACGAAGACGGCCGTTTCGGGGCGCGTCGGCCATCGCTCCGGAAAGAACCGCGAATCCATCGCTTCAACGGAGGAGCGGGAGCGACTTCAACGCCGCGGCCCTCCGGGCCTCGAATTCGAGCCCTCGGGGGCGGTCCCGGCGGACCCACGGGTGTCGAACAGTGGCTGACAGTCGGCACCCGCTCGTCGGCGACGCCCTCGCGGGCGACGCGATCGGGTTCCGCACCGCCGACCGCGTCGCCGCCGTCGCCGTCGCTCCCCGCGTCGACGTGCCGAGCAACCGCGGCCCGACGCGGGCAGGCTTCAGATCACGGCGACACTGATCTCGTCTTCGTATAAATACGCACGGCCGATCGAAATACGTGCGGGCGATTCAGTTCGGTACGCGGGCTGCGGGCGAACCGTCGGGTGAGACGTCCGCTACCGACCGAGGAACCGACGGCTGGTTCGGCGGATCGAGAAAGGAGGATATAGGGTGCCGGAGGTGAAACGTCCGACAGAGCCATATGTTCGGAAGAATCTTGCTGCCGACGGACGGGACCGACTCGATGGATGCGGTCGTCCAGACCGCGGCCGACATCGCCGATCTGCGCGGTGCCGACGTCCACGTCCTCTACGTCATCGACGACAGAGCGTTCCTCACCCTGCACGACGAGATGAAGACGGACGTGCTCGCGGAACTCGAAGGCGAAGGCGAGGCGGCGACCGACCGGGCGGCGACGCGACTCCGCGAGGCCGGAATCGAGGTCACGACGGCGATCCGCGAGGGCGACCCCGCGGACCAGATCCTCGCGTACGCCGAAACCATCGACGCGGACCTCATCACGATGGGCACCCGCAGCGGCGACTACACGAACAATCTGATGGGGAGCGTCTCCCAGAAGGTCGTCGCCCGCTCGACGACGCCGGTGCTGACGACGAACCTCACCACGGAGGAGTGAGCGCGGGCCGGCGGTCGGCGGAGTGGTGACGGTCTGCCGAGGAGGGCGTCAGGCCGCCCCTCGCCTCGTCACTCCTCGGCGTCGAAATCCAGCGCGGCCGAGTTGATGCAGTAGCGTTTGCCGGTCGGCTCAGGGCCGTCGTCGAAGACGTGCCCCAAGTGGCCGCCGCAGTTTCGACACAGCACTTCGATCCGGCGCATCCCGTGTCGCGTGTCGGTTTCCGTCTCGATCGCATCCTCGTTGGCGTCGAAGAAGGAGGGCCACCCCGACCCGGAATCGAACTTCGTCTCGCTGTCGAAGAGGGCGGCCCCACAGCCGGCACACCTGAACGTCCCGTCCTCGTGAACGTCGAGGTACTCGCCGCTGAACTTCGGTTCGGTGCCGCGCTCGCGCAGGATCTCGTACTCCTCGTCGGTGAGTCGCTCGCGCCACTCCGAGTCTGAGGCCGGCAGCTCGTCGGCCGTGTCGTTCGCCATACCTCCGATTGGGTCCGCAGCGTCAAGAACCTCTCCCCGGTGACGGTCGTCGGGCGCGTTCCGCCCCGACAGCTCGCGGCGGCGTTTCACCGGACGTCGCCCGCTCGCGGGCCTGTCGTTTCACTCCTCCCGCGTGAGAAACGACGGCAACCGAAGCCGTTCGAGGTCGTCGATGTCGACGCCGTCGAGCAACGACGGCTGTCCGACGGAGTCGGGGACGTCGCTGGCGCGGCGGTCGGTCTGTAGCGACTCCCGCGACGGCGCCGGCGACTCCGACTCCTCGACGAGCGTCGCCCAGGTCTCTTCTTCGCTCTCGTGGTGGGGGTGGACGTCCTGCACCTCCCGTTTTCCTTCCTCGAACGCCAGATCGAGGACGCTCCGCTCGTAGGCGTTCGACGCGAGCGCCCGGATTCGCGACCGCTCGTCGGGGAGCCGGTGTCCGAGTTCCGTGGCGATGCCGAGGACGTACATCCGGCGGATCGCCTCCTCGCCCGACAGCGACTCCCAGCCGGTCTCGAAGACGCGTTCGTACATCTCAGAAGTCCACGCGGTTCGTCGGATCGACGACGAGTCCTTCGTCGGTGAACCGCAGCGACCGGATGTCGCAGTCGATGTCGGTCCCGCGCATCTTTACGACCTGTATCCCGCGGGTCATCCCGGTGGCCTCCAGGTAGTTGTGGAAGAAGACGACGCCGTGCGCGAGGAAGTGCTCGTCGGAGTACGCGCTCGGGTCGGTCATCTCCGAGATGAGGAGCGTCGTCGCGTCACAGCCCTTCAGCGCGGTGAGGAACCGCGCCATCTCCTCGTCGCCGTCGGTGAAGAACAGTTCCAGGAGCATCGTCGAGTCGATCACCAGTCGATCGATCTCCCGGGAGTTCACGAACGCGACGATCTTGTCCGTCAAGCTCTGGACGCTCGAGGGATTGCTGCTCGGCGAGGACTGACTCAGCAGGCGCTTGCCCTTCTTGTTCGCGAGGTTGACGAAGCGGAACTGCTCTGAGCCCGCGAGCGTCTCGAAGCCGAACCCGTAGCCCGACATATCTTCGACGAGTTCCGCGCGGGACTCGTGCATCGTGACGTACAGGCAGTTCTCCCCGTTTCTGAGCCCCTCGGCGACGAACTGGGCGGTGAACGTCGTCTTCCCGCTTCCCGGCGGGCCGGAGAGCACGTACAGCCGACCGGGAAGGAACCCCCCCTGGATCAGGTGATCGAACCCGCTGACGCCGCTCGGTATCCGCATACCCGGATCTCAACGGTCGCCCCTAAAACGATTCCGGGCCGATTCTCACCGAGCGTAACGGACGGATTCGGGCCGAATACCGTTCAGACTTCGTGATATCGGCCGTCAGCGTCTCGAATCGACCTCCTGTCGGGGCCCTTCGTGCGTCCGGCAGGGAGTCGGCCCGAACTGTAAAGCCCGTTCGGGACCCGGTTCGACGTGTGACAGACCGAACCGACCCACCGAAACGCGTCGGAATCGTCGGCGCGGGCGCGGCGGGCGTCGGCGCGGCGTACGCGCTCCGCGACGCCGACGCGACCGTGACGATCGTCGAGAAGAGCGGCGGCGTCTGCGGCCGTGGGGCGACGCGTCGGAAGAACGGGTGTCGGTACGACCACGGCGCGAATTACCTGAAAGACGCGGACCGACGGACCGAATCACTGCTCCGGGAACTCGGCGACGACGGTCTCGTCGAAATCGAGGAACCGGTCTGGACGTTCGACGCCGACGGCGAGATCGGTCCGGGCGACGGCCGCGACTCCCGGAAGTGGACGTGGACCGAGGGCATCACGCAGTTGGCCAAGCGGCTCCTCGAGCGGACCGACGCGACGGTCCACCGGCGGACGCGGATCGTGGAGATCGAACGCGGGGGGGCCAACGGCGGCAATGGCAGGACCGAGGGGGTCGACGAGGGCCTCGACAGGAGCGACGGCGACAACGACGGGAGCGAGGGCGACGAGACGACCAACTCGAACGGGCGGAGAACGCGACAGGACACCTGGACGCTCGTCGACGCGGACGGGGAGCGCCACGGTTCGTTCGACGTGCTCCTCCTGACTCCGCCGGCCCCGCAGACGGCCGAGTTGCTGCGAGCGACGGACTGGAACGGGGACCGACTCGACCCGGTCGTCGAGGCCGTAGAGAGCGTCCCGTACCGGACCATTCGCACGGTCGTGCTTCATTACCCCTTCCGCGAGTCGTACCCCTGGTACGGCCTCGTGAACCCCGACAAGGAGCACGCGATCGGGTGGCTCTCCCGCGAGGAGTGCAAGGCCGGTCACGTCCCCGACGGCGAGAGCCTCCTGATCGTCCAGATGAGTCCCGCGTGGTCGAGCGAACGGTACGATGATCCGATCGCCGGGGTCGCCGACGACGTCGCCGACCGGGTTTCGGCCCTCCTCGGCGACGAACGCTACCGCGATCCCGATTGGGTCGACGACCAGGGCTGGCGCTACGCGCTCCCCGATGCGGGGGTCGATCGGGAGACGGTCGAACGCGTCGAGGACGCCGGGCTCTACGTCGCCGGCGACTGGGTCATCGGCGAGGGGCGAGTACCCAAGGCGCTCTGGAACGGCCACGAGATCGGCGAACGGATCGCCACGGACGCGCTGTAAGTCGCCCGTCCCGCGCAAGCAGACAGGCTTTACTTTCACGGGCGCCAATCTCGCCCTGTGTCGCTCACCGTTAGAATCGATCCACACGTCCACTCGGACGCCTCCTACGACGCGTCGGATCCCTCGGAGTTGCTCTTAGAACAGGCCGCAGAGATCGGGCTCGACGCCGTCGTGATCACGGACCACGACGTCATCCACGAGTCGATCCGAGCGGCGGAGTTGGCGCCGATGTACGGCCTGGTCGGTATCCCTGGGGTCGAGGTCTCGACCGCGGACGGCCACCTGCTCGCGCTCGGCATCGAGGAGATGCCGCCGCGGCGCGCTCCGATGGGCGAGACCGCGGCGTGGGTGCGCGACCGCGGCGGCGTCGCCATCGTCCCCCACCCCTTCCAGCGCAGCCGACACGGCGTCCGTAGGAACCGCCTGGAGACCGTCGATCCCGACGCGATCGAGGTGTACAACTCCTGGGCGTTCACCGGGTGGAAGAACCGCCGAGCGCGACGGTACGCAGACACGTTCGGCTACCCCGGCGTCGCCGGCAGCGACGCACACAAGGTGGGATACGTCGGCCGCGCGTACACGGAGATCGAGATCGACGACGTCACCCGCGCCGAGTTGACGGGCGATATCGTGTTGGACGCTATCAGGAACGGCGCGACCCGGGTCGAGGGGCGACGGACCCCGATCCCGATGTCGGCGCGCCACTACGCCGGCGCGGGAGCGAAGAAGAGCGGGTTCTACGCGAAGTACGGCGCATACCGGAGCGGCGCGCTGGCGAAGACCGGCGTGCTCGGAGCCGCGCGGATGCTCTATCGGCTCTCGCCGCTCTCTGGATAGTCGCGACGCCGAGAGTTCCGGCCCCGCAGGGGTGTTGCTGCGCGCCGAGAGCGCCGGCCGCGCATATGTGCCGCTGCAGGCCGACACTGATCGGGTTCTCGTCGTAACGAGTGTGTGAGTGACCGCTGCGGACGGGGCGCGTCGCTACACGTAGTCGATGCCGTCCCAGGTTGGGCCGCCGCCGTGCCACTGGTGGTTCGTCGGGCCACCGAGGGTCTCCTCCTTCCACTCGATCGGCTCCCAGTCGGGCTCGAAGTTGAGGTAGCCCGGACCGGCGAACAGCTCCAGGCGGAGGCCGCTCGCGGGATCCTTCACGTACATACAGTCCGCGCGCGTGATCGCGTGCATCGCCGGACCGTCGCTGCGGTTGTTGATCTCGATGCCGTGCTCGCTGCAGATGTCGCCCGCGGTCCAGAGGTCCTGGAGGCTGTCGAGGTGGTAGGCGACGTGGTGGAACTGGGTCGGGTCGTCTTCGGGTTCGCGGTGGATGGCGATGTCGTGCGGGAGCGGGGTGACGGCGTACCACCAGCCCCAGTACTCGCCGTTCTCGGCCTCGAAGCGCTCGTTCAACTGGAAGTTCATCGTCTCCCGCAGCCACTCGTCGTGGTCGAACGCGTTCTGACCGGGATCGTTCACGTGGATGTGGTCGATCCGCCGCGGCGCGATCCGGTTCCCGACGGACTCGCTGTAGACGCGGTTTCTGAGCCCCGACCGCTGGCCCTCGGGCGCGTCGGGTTTCTCGACGTCCCAGTAGAACTCGTAGTTGTGGCCGAACTTCTCGACGCGGATCGCCTCGCCGATGCCGTTCTCCTCGCCGGCCTCGACGTGGGTGATTTCCTCGCCCTCCGCCTCGAACTGCTGTTCGAGTTCGTCGAGCGCCTCCTCGTTGGCGGTTCGGAACGCGAAGTGGTCCACGCCGCTCTTCCCGCTCTCGGTGAGGCTGAGCGTGTGGTGTTCCCAGTCGCGCATCCCGCGGAGATAGGCGGTGTCGCCGTCGCGTTCGGTGACCTGCAGGCCCATCACCTCGTTGAAGAACCACAGCGATTCGTCGAGGTCTGGGGTGTGTGCTGCGACGTGTCCGAGCTTTGCAACGGGTGAGTGTCGTCGTTTCATGTGAGTTTGATCTGGATCGTTCCGCAACGGATGGTGGTAGTCGCTACTGGACGGGCGGTATTTTTCCCGGAAAACCGGTATAGAAAGCCCCCGTATATGCGGGCATTTTATATATCCGACCGGCCGCGCTGACGATTTGTTCCGAGGGAGGGTTCGCCTCCCGCCGAATGTTGCGGCGCCCGAACGATTCTTCCCCCCGCGACGCGTTCGCCCGGACGTGAGCGGGATCCGCGCGGAGATCACCGTCGACTCGCCGCCCGACTGCCCGGCCGCGACGGCCGCAGCGGCGGCCGACGGTACGGCGAAATCGATCACGAAATCGGTCCCCACAGATCCCGACGAGGCAGTGACCGAGGAGTTCGTGTTGACGGGCGACCGGCCGATCGACGCCACGGGTACGAAGGGTGGCGACGGGACGTCAGGGGATGCGGCCCCGAGCGTCGACGAGTTGCAGGAAGTGTTCTCGTACGGCTCCGAGCGCGTCTATCGGTTCGAGCGACCGCAGGGCCGGACCTGTTTCTGCGAGTGCATCGAGGGGTTCGGCTGTCCGGTGCGCGACGTGCACTCCCGCGGCGGCTCCCTGACGGTCAGTTTCCACGCCCCCGACGTCGACACGCTTCGGTCGGTCGTCGCACGGCTCGATCAACGGTGGTCCGGCGTCTCCGTGCGTCGGCTCGTCCGGTCCGACGCCGACCGCGACGGCTCGGATCTCGTTCTCGTCGACCGCGGCGAACTGACCGAACGGCAGCGGGAGGTCCTGGAGACGGCGCACGAGATGGGCTACTTCGAGCACCCGAAGCGGGCGAACGCCGGCGACGTCGCCGCGGAACTCGGCGTCGACGACTCGACGTTCGTCGAGCACCTCTCGGCCGCGCAGGGGAAGCTCCTCTCGTCGATCCTCCCGTAGTCGATCGGGTGTCGTCGCAGCGGCCAGCGGAACCACGGACGCGACGACAACCGCTAAGTGGCCCGCGGTCGCGCGGTGAGGTATGCTCGACGAGTTGCTCGGTCGCGCGGAGCTCAAAGCGCGGATCGAGGAACTGGAGGAGGAGAAGCGTCACCTCGAACGCCGGGCGGCGGCCGAAGAGGAGCGTCGGTCGGAGGCCGCTCGCGAGCGCCAGGAGGCCGAAGCGGAGGTCAACCGACTCGAAGACAAGATCGAGGGGCTCGAAGAGCGGGTCGAGCGGCTCTCCGAAACCGACGACGTCGACGTCGCGTTCCGCGGGACCGAGCAACTGCGCGGAGACCGCCGCGACGAGGTCCTCTCCCGGCTGTCGTCGTTCGAAACGGAGCCCGAGGGTGCGCTGACGGCGATGGTCCACGAGGAGGTCCCCGACGCCGTCGCCGAGGCGCTGGGCGAGCGGTCGGCGCTCGTCCGCCGGGCCGCCCCGTGTCTGGTCTGCGTCGACGACGCCGGTCTCGTCGCCGCCGCGTTAGACCCGCCGACGCCCCCCGCGCCGTTCGACGAGTGGGGCTCGGGGTTCCGGATCGACCGATCGTGGTTCGCGCCCGTGGACCCGACGTGGGTCGCCCTGGTGCGCTCGGACCTGTTCGCGCTCGGCGTCTACGACGGGGCGTCGGTGTCGCTCGTCGACGAGGTCGAATCCGACGTGATGGGGTCGCACTCGAAGGGCGGGTTCTCGCAGGCGCGCTTCGAGCGCCGGCGGGATCAGCAGGTCGACGAGCACCTCGACCGGGCGCGCGAGGCGATCGAGGCTCACGTCGGGACCGACGGCGCGGAATCAGGTGCGGACAGTGCGGAGAAAGCGGGAAAGGCGGGCGCAACAGCCGAGGAGGGCCTCGCCCGCGATCTGATCGTCCTCGGCGAGGGGACGGTTCTCGGTCGGTTCACGGATCTGGCCGACCGGACCGCGACTGTCGACGCCACCGGAGAGCCCGCGGCGGCGCTCGAAAGCGCGGTCCGGGAGTTCTGGACGGTTCGGCTGTCGCTCCTCTGATTCGTCGCCGCCCCGCAGGATCAGGACGGTTAAAACCGCTCTTGCCGTTCACTCACGTATGACTGCCTCATCATCCGAACCCGACGCGGAGCGGGTCGTCGTGCTCGCCCACGAGAAGTTCCCCGAGCGGGCGAAGACGGCCACTGGTGTGCTCAAATACGCGGATTACGACGTCGTCGCCGTCCTCGACCGCGACCGAGCCGGAACGGTCACGACCGACCACCGCGCGGACCTGCCCGAGGTTCCGATCGTCTCCTCGATGGCGGACGCGCCCGACGCCGACACGCTGCTGATCGGAATCTCCCCCATCGGCGGCGAGTTCGACGATTCCTGGCGACCCGACGTTCGGACCGCGATCGAGCGCGGGTGCGACGTCGTCGCGGGCCTCCACTACTTCCTCGCCGATGACGAGGAGTTCACGGCGCTCGCCGAGGAACACGGCGTGGCGCTCCGCGACGTGCGAAAGCCCAAGGAAGACTTGACGGTCGCCGGCGGCCGGAGCGCCGACGTCGACGCCGAGGTGGTGCTGACGGTCGGGACCGACTGCTCGGTCGGGAAGATGACCGTCGCGCTCGAACTCGTCGAGGCCGCCCGCGAGCGCGGCGTCGACGCGGGATTCATCCCGACCGGGCAGACCGGGATTATGATCGCCGGCTGGGGCAACCCGATCGACCGCGTCGTCTCGGATTTCACCGCCGGCGCGGTCGAGGAGATGATCCTCGAGGTCGGCGACGACTACGACGTGCTGTTCGTCGAGGGCCAGGGCAGCATCGTCCACCCGGCGTACTCCGCGGTCACCTGCGGCATCCTCCACGGCGCGATGCCGGACTCGATGGTCCTCTGTCACACGGCGGGCCGCGAAGCGATCCACGGCTACGAGTCGTTCTCGCTCCCTGAGATCGACGAGTACGTCGACCTCTACGAGGGGCTGGCTGCGCCTGTTCACGAGGGGGACATCGTCGCGGGCGCGCTGAACACGTCCGGCATCGACGACGACGAAGCGGCGCGCGAGGCGGTCGAGGCGTACGCCGACGAACTGGGACGCCCGGCGACCGACGTCGTCCGGTTCGACGCCGACGCGGTCCTGGATTCGGTCCTCGGGGGCGAGTGACGGATGCTCTCGACCGAGTTCGAGCGGCTCTCGCTCCCGCTCGCGGACGCGTTCACCATCTCCCGCGGGACCCAGGAGGTCGCCGAGAACGTCGTCGTCCGGATCACCGACGGCGGCGGGATGACTGGCGTCGGGGCCGCCGCCCCGGTGGGCCACTACGGCGAGACGCCGGAGACGGTCGAAGCCGTGCTGCCGGACCTGCTTGCCGTCGTCGAGTCAGTCGGCGACGCGCACGCGACCGAACGGATCGAGCGCGAACTGCGCGGCGTCGTCGAAGGCAATCCGGCGGCGCGTGCCGCGGTCGAGATCGCGCTGCACGACCTCGCCGCGAAGCGACTCGGCGTTCCGCTGTACCGCCAGTGGGGGCTCGACCCCGAGCGGGTGCCGAAAACCTCGTTCACGATCGGCCTCGACGCGACCGAGCGGATGCGCGAGAAGACGCGTAAGGCGATCGAGGACGGCTACGACGTCCTGAAAGTGAAACTCGGAACCGATCGCGACGAGGAAATCGTCGCCGCCGTCCGTGAGGCGGCCCCCGACGCCAGCATCCGCGTCGACGCCAACGAGGCGTGGACGCCGCGGGAGGCGGTCCGGATGACCGAACGACTCGACGCGTACGACGTCGAGTTCGTCGAACAGCCCGTTCCCGCGAGCGACCCGGATGGGCTCAAATTCGTCTACGAGCGGTCGGCGCTCCCCATCGCGGCCGACGAGTCCTGCGTGACGCTTCCGGACGTGCCCGCGATCGCCGACCGAACGGATATCGTGAACCTGAAGCTGATGAAAACCGGCGGCCTCACGGAGGCGAAGCGGATGGTCCACGCCGCGCGGGCGCACGGACTGGAGGTGATGCTCGGCTGTATGATCGAGACGAACGCGGCCATCGCGGCCGCGTGTCACCTCGCGCCGCTCGTCGACTACGCGGACCTCGACGGCGCGCTGTTGCTCGACGACGACGAGTACGAGGGCGTGCCGATCGACGGCAGCGAGATCCGACTCGCCGGGGTCGACCGCGCGGGAACCGGCGCGCGGCGGACGTAGCACTCGGGTCGACGAGGCGGTGTCGCCCTCGACGCCCGAACCGATCTGCACTGCTCCAGCGAGCGTTTATATACGAAGGCGCGGCCAGGCTCCCCGTGATCTGACGTCTGCCTCGCGTCGGGCCGCGGTTGCTCGGCACGTCGGCGCGGGGAGCGACGGCGACGAGGCCGTCGGTAGTGCGAAAGCCGACTGCGTCGCTGGCGAGGACATCGTCGCGAGCGGGTGCCGACTGTTCGCCAAGACCGACTAGCCACGCGTCGGCGACGCGCCCATCACCCGGTTCGACGACTATCTCCGCCTCCGGCGAGCGATTGCTATTCGAAAAACAACCGGGGTGGGACTGGAAGGGGCCGCGCGCTGGACGAAGACGCGCGACGCAAGGACCGCAGCGAACGTAGTGAGCGAGGACCACAGCGAGCGCATCGAGTCCAGCGCGCGGGGGCTTCCGAAGTGTTCGCCGCTACTGTTACAGACGTGTTGCCATCTATTCGATCTACTTCGTATAGACGCACAGGCTTAACAGCGAGCGCCGAGTAGCGACGCGTAGATGACTCAGGTCACGCTCATCGGCGACCGTCTCGCGTCTCCTGGGACGGAGTTCGTCTACGAGGGCGAGTCGGCGGCGTGCGAGGGCTGTCCCTACCGACAGCAGTGCCTGAACCTCACCGAGGGCGTCCGCTACGAGGTGACAGACGTCCGCGAGAACGGACAGCTACTCGACTGCGCCGTCCACGACACCGGCGTCCGCGCCGTCGAGGTCGAACCCGCGTCGATCACCGCAAACGTCGCCTCGAAGGGGGCCTACGCCGGTAGCAAGGTAGAGCTTCCGGGACCGTGCCCGCACACGGAGTGTCCGAGCCACGAGTACTGCGTCCCGGAGGGCGCGAGCTTCGACGCCGAGTACCGGATCGAGGAGGTCGTCGGCGACCCGCCCCACGAGTTCTGTTACCTGGATCGGGACCTGACGCTCGTCGAACTCGAACCGCCCGAGCAGTAACTCGCCGCTCCGTCCCGTGACGCGAGCGTCCCGTCCGTGCCGGACGCCACCGCGCGAGCCTCCTGTCCGTCTCGGCGTCCGCTACGCGAGCGTCCCGAGCCGATCGGCCGCGTAGCCGAACACGTCCTCGTAGCCGTGCGCCGAGAGCAACACCGGGTAGAACTCGTCGTCGGCGCTGTAGGCGTCTCCGTCCGCGGCGGCGACTGTGTCGCCCGGGGCCACCCGCTGGAAGTTGTCGACGAAGATCCGGTACTCCTCGGCGGGATTCTTGGGGATCTGATCCAAGAGTCGGAAGACCGTCACCTCGTCTTCGTCGCGGCGGTGGAGCGACAGCGGCGGTTCGACGTCGCCCTCGACCGGCGCGGGGAGAACGCCCGTCGCAGACAGGAACGCCCGCAGGATCCAGTAGGCGTTCGTCGCGGCCTCCTCGCTGCCTTGCAGTCCGCACTCGACTTCGATCGTGTGCGCGTGGTCGATGAGCCGGCCGGTCGAGAACGGTCCCGTCTCGACGAGGTACTCCATCGGGAGGTGCGGACAGATCGCTCTCGACACCGCGTCGACCTCGTCGACGAGGGCGAAGGGTTCGGCGTACGACTGCGTCGAGTGCAGCGAGAGCACCGTCTTCCCGCGGAGTTCGCGGACGAGGTCGTGTGCCAGTCGGCCCTCGTGCGACTCGGCCTTCGGGTCGCCCGGGAACGCCCGATTGAGGTCCTCGTCGAGGTAGCGAAGGCCGGCGTCGAGCGCCTCCTCGTTCGCGACGACGAGCTTGACCGGGCGCTCGACCGACGGCTCGCCCGCGACGAAGCGCTCGATCGCGCGCTGTCCGCAGGGTTCGTCTCCGTGAACCGATCCGACGACGGCGACCTCGGGTGTCCCCTCCCCGAGTTCGTAGATTCGCATTGCTATTCGTCAGGCGGCGGAGGGTCAAATCTCTTTATTTGTGGGGACGAAGGTCCGGATGTGAACGACCACACCCGCGACGACACCGTCGGGCCGCCGACCTCAGGGGAGCCGACCGGCTGGGACCCGACGCGTGCGACGTCGAACGGGTGGGAACACGGAACGCTTCGCCGCGCCACCGTTCACGGCGTTCGGCTGTACAACGCCCGGGAGTTCCACGCCTCCCACGACTGCTTCGAGGACGAGTGGTACAACTACGGCTCCGGGACGACCGAGAGCGCCTTCCTCCACGGGATGGTCCAGGTCGCCGCCGGCGCGTACAAGCACTTCGACTTCGGTGATGACGGCGGGATGCGGTCGCTGTTCCGGACGGCGCTGCAGTACCTCCGCGGCGTGCCGGACGATTACTACGGCGTCGACGTCGCCGACGTCCGCGCCACGCTCGACGCGGCGCTGGCGGATCCGACAGTCTTGGAAGAGTGGCAGATCGAACTCGACGGGTCGGAGCCAGAAGCGGACCACCTGGATCGCGAGTACGCCGAGCGGCTGGACTGACGCGCGGGGCGGTCTTATTCCTCGCCGGCCGCCCGCGCGAGTTCCGCGTAGGCCGCCCACGAGGGGTCGACGTCCGGGTGTGAGATTGCCTCGCCGTCGACCACGACGCCCGATCCCGACTCGACTGTTCCCGCGACGCCGACGGGCGTGCCCTCGGATTCGAGCGCGGCGACGACGTCGCCGGTGTGATCGGGATCGACGGAAAGCACGAGCGTGCCGCCGGTCGTCGTCGTCCAGGGGTCGATCCCGAGCGCCTCGCAGGTCTCGCGGACACCGGGCCGAATGGGAATCCCGTCCGTCGAGAGGTCGAATCTGACCGCCGACCCGTCGGCCATTTCGACGAACGCCCCGAAGAGCCCGCACTCGGTCGCGTCGTGCATCGCGTGGACGCCGCCCGCCGCGGCAGCGGTCATCGCGTCGCGGACGCAGGTCGCCTCGTCGAGCCGTTCCTGTGCCGTTTCGAGCGTCGATTCGTCGAGTTCGATCACCGCTGGAAACAGCGTGGTGAGGAGTCCGGTCGCCTCGACCGCTGGGCCCTTCGTCACGAGGACGTCGTCGCCGACACGGGCGCCGTCTGGGCGGATTACGTCCCCGAAGTCGCCGACGCCGAGCGCGGTCGCGCCGCCGACCCACGGGAACGAACAGTCCGCGTAGCGGGCGGTGTGGCCGGTGACGATCGAGACGCCCAGGTCGGCCGCTTCCGCGTGCATCGAGCCCCAGAGCGTCGCGAACGACGCTTCGGAGAGAGACGGCGGCAGCGTGAACGAGACGGCCAGATGCGACGGGGCGAGTCCCGAAACCGCGACGTCCGCGAGGACGAAGTCCAGCGCGAACCGGCCGGCGCGCTTGAACCCGAGCCCCGGCAACACGGATACGGGATCCGTCGCGATCGCGATCGCCGTCCCATCGACGTCGAGGAGGCCGAAATCGACCCCGTGTGTCGGACCGAGCCGCACGTCGTCGCGGTCGGCACCGAGTCTGGGGAAGATGTGTTCGTCGAAGAACGACCGGTCGACCTTTCCGAAATCCGCCATACAGGATCCTCTCGGCGGTCCGATTTGAACGTGACGCTGTCCCCGAGCGAGACGGGCGAGCAGTCAGTCGTCGGGATCGACGACGAGCTGGTCGGCGAGCGCTTCCTCGGTCACCGTTCGTTCCCAGTCGCGGCCGGCCGTGCCGCCGACCTCGGCGTGGATCTTCTCTGCGAGCAGATTCACCGCGACGCTGTTGGCGCCCTCGGGGACGACGAGGTCGGCGTGTTTCTTCGTAGGTTCGACGAACTGTTCGTGCATCGGCTTGACCGTCGAGAGGTACTGCTCGATGACGCCCTCGAGATCGCGACCGCGTTCGATGACGTCCCGCTGAATGCGCCGGATGATGCGGACGTCGGCGTCGGTCTCGACGTAGAGCCGCAGGTCCAGCATCTCGTTGATCTCCTCGTCGTAGAGCGCGAAGATCCCCTCGAGGATGACGACATCAGTCGGTTCGACGCGGGTCGTCTCGTCGGTCCGGTTGTGGATCTCGAAGTCGTACGTCGGCATCTCGATCGGCTGGCCCTCCAGAAGCGTCGAGAGCTGCGTCCTGAGGAGTTCCCACTCGAACGCGGAGGGGTGATCGTAGTTCACGTCCTCGCGCTCGTCGAGCTCGAGATGGCTCTGATCTTCGTAGTAGTTGTCTATCGGAATCCGCGTGACGGAGTCGCCGACGTTCTGCGTGATGAGGCGCGCGATCGTCGTCTTCCCCGCACCGGTGCCGCCCGCGATCCCGATGACGAACGAGGGGATGCTCATTTCCTGAGAGAGTCGTCGCCGAGCGCTTGAGCGTGACGATTCGTCGAACGGGCGGCCGAACTCACGGTCCGGTCACGCCCGCCTGCCTATCGCGCTGGCGACGCTCGCGTCCGCACCCGCGACCACAACGTAACAGAACGCCGAGAAGATGTGGACGTACAGGCGGCCCCTCACGGCAGAACAACGAAGCTTCTCACGCGAGTAAGCCTTCACGCAACGTCTATTATTGATTATCGGATATCCACGTTCGAGCAGTGTCGTAACGGATACATTTATATTGGGGAGCCACATTCCCGTGATTATGGCACGTGATATCGTACGTCGTAGATTTTTGAAACGGGTCGGTGCAGCGGGAGCGATCGGTGCGACCGGACTCGCCGGGTGTATCGGGAGCCCCGACGACGGCGGCGACGGTGGCGGTGACAGCGGCGACGGTGGTGGCGACGGCGGCGGAGACGGAGACAGCGGCGGCGACGGCGGTGGCGACAGTGGCGGCGACGGCGGCGGCTCCGGAGGCGGCCCGGGCGGCCTGGTCGTCATCGGCTACCCCGAAAGCGGCATCCAACTGTTCCGCGACTACTACAGCCAGTCGGACGGGAGCGAAGAGATTCTCGTCCCCGACGGTCTCAGAGACGGATCGATGCCGGGGCAGGTCGGCAACGATATGGAGAACGTGACCGGGACAGCGCCGGCGGCGGGCGGCCCGAACCAGGAGGCGTTCAACTCCCTCTTCCAGGACGAGTACGGCTCCTCGCCGGGCGTGTTCACCTCCCAGTCGTACGACTCTGTCGCGCTACAACTGCTCGCGAACGCGGCCGCGGGTGAGAACTCCGGGACCGCGATCCGCGATCAGATGCGCCGGATCGCCAACCCCGGCGGGATGGAGGTCACGCCGGATAACCTCGTCGAGGGCATCGAGGCGGCCGCGAACGGCGACGACGTGAACTATCAGGGCGCCTCGTCGTCGACGAACTTCAACGAGGCCGGCGACCCGGCATCGGCCGCGTACGCCATCTGGGAGTTCAACGCAGACGAGGGCGCCGCAGAGAACATCGAAGTGCAGAACTTCGAGGGGGAGAACCCCGACGGAGCGGGTCCCGCGGCCGACAGCGGCCCCGGCGGGAGCGACCGCGAGATGTCCGTGGGGATCCTGCTGCCGGAGACGGGCGACCTCGCTTCCGTCGGCGCGCCGATGATCCAGGCCGCACAGCTCCCGGCCCAGCAGGTCAACGAGGCCAACCCGGCCGGACTCTCGGTCAACGCGCAGGTCGAAGACACCCAGACCTCGCCGAGCGCGGGGACCGCCGCGGCCGAATCGCTCGTGAGCGCGGGCGTCCCAAGCGTCTGTGGGTCCGCCTCCTCGGGCGTGAACGTGCCCGTCTCACAGGAAGTGTTCATCCCGAACGAGGTCGTCGGCTGCTCGCCGTCGTCCACGGCGCTGTCGGTGACGAACCTCGAGGACAACGACTACATCTTCCGGACCGCGCCCTCGGACATACTCCAGGGACGCGTGATGGCGCAGGTGATGTCCGAACGGCTCGGCGTCGACACCGTCTCGACGCTGTACGTCAACAACGACTACGGCCAGCAGCTCTCCGAGCGCTTCAGCAGCGTGTTCGAAGACACGTTCGACGGAGAGGTGTACCGACAGGTCGCGTTCAACATCGGCGAGTCCTCGTACTCCTCGGTGATCAGCAACGCGCTGTCGGCCCCGGACAGCTAAGCCACGCTCGACGGCCGTCTCAGTACCCTGTTTTTTGCGAGCGAAGACGACCGTAGCGACGCATATTCGCACTCGGGACGCGGAGGGTGAAGTCGCGCAGAAAGAGGAAATCGGGTCGGGGTCGACGTCGAACGCCCCCGAACCCTCCGTCCGGCCGTGTAGTCCTCCGAGAACCGTCCGGACGCGCGGCCGGAACTACCCGCCCAGGAAGTCCCGCCGGACCTGCTCGTCGTTCAGGAGGACGTCGCCGTCGTCCATATACCGGTTCTGTCCGTTCGCGAGGACGTAGCCGCGGTCGCACCGCCGCAACGCCTCCTTGGCGTTCTGTTCGACCATCAGGACGGCCGTCCCGTCGTCGTTGATCGCGTCGATCCGGTCGAACATATCGTCGACGAGGTCCGGAGCGAGTCCAGCGGAGGGCTCATCGAGCAGGAGCAGCGACGGGTCGAGCATCAGCGCACGACCCATCGCGAGCATCTGCTGTTGGCCGCCGGACATCGTCCCGGCCTTCTGCGTCTCTCGCTCTTCGAGGATCGGAAACCGCTCGAACACGGCGTCGAGGGCGTCCTGCGGGACCGAATCGAGGATGTACGCGCCCATCTCCAGGTTCTCACGGACCGTCAGCGAGGAAAAGATGTTGTCGTTCTGCGGAACGTAGCCGACGCCCTCGTGGATGATCTCCTCGGGACGGAGCCCCGTGATGTCCTCGCCGTCGAAGATCACGGTGCCGCCCATATGGTTCGTGAGGCCGAAGACTGACTTCATCACCGTGGACTTGCCCGCGCCGTTGGGCCCCACGATGGTGACGTACTCGCCGTCGGCGACGTCCAGATCGACGTCCGTCAGGATCTGGAGGTCGCCGTAGCCGGCGTCGAGGTCGCGGACTTCGAGAAGTGCCTGATCCTCCCGGTCCGGGATTGTCTCCTGAGACACGGCCGCAGCCGACTCGGAGGGCGTCGAATCCGGTTCGGTGTCGGCGCTCATACGTTCCCTCCGAGGTAGGCCTCGATGACTTCCTCGTTCGCCTGTATCTCGTCCGGTGAGCCCTCCGTCAGGACCCGGCCCTGGTGGAGGACGATGACGCGTTCGCAGTTTTCCATAATCAGGTCCATATCGTGTTCGACGAGCAGGAAGGTGTACCCCTCCTCGCGGAGTTCGTGGATGTGCTGCAGAAGCCGCTTCTCCAACGAGGGATTGACGCCCGCGAACGGCTCGTCCAACAGCAGCATATCGGGATCGGTCAGCAGCGCCCGGGCCATCTCCAGCAGTTTCCGCTGTCCGCCCGAGAGGTTCCCGGCGTACTCCTCGGCGATGTGATCGATGTCGAAGAACTCCAGCACGTTCCAGACCCGTTCGAGGAGTTCCGTCTCCTGTTCGACGACTGTGTCGCGGAAGCCGGGCGTGACCGACCGCCAGAGCGCTTCCCCGCGCTGGCCCTTCGGAGCCAGCATCAGGTTCTCCAGGACGGTCATCTCCTGCAGTTCGCGTGCGATCTGGAACGTCCGGACGAGCCCCTTGTTCGCGATGGCGTGTGGCCGCTGTCCGGTGATGTCCTCGCCGTCGAAGGTCACAGTCCCGGAGTCGGGTTGCAACATCCCGGTGATGAGGTTGAACGTCGTCGACTTCCCCGCGCCGTTGGGGCCGATGAGGCCGGTGAGGCTTCCCTGTTTGACCCGGAACGAGGCGTCGTCGACGGCGGTGATCCCGCCGAATGACTTGCGTAACGCCTCGACCTGAAGCGGATACTCTTCACTGACGTTCGGACCGCCGGAGCCGAGGTCCAGGCTGGTCGATCCGGTCGTCGGCGCGCCGGCAGCGTCCGCGTTGGGACCGTCGTCACCTGCAGCGCCGCCGTCGACGTTCGTGACGTCGGAATCACTCATCGCCACCACCTCCGGCGTCGCCGCCGTCGGTCCGGGCGCTCCCGCTCGCCCGCGACGCGGTGAGTGGAATCCCCGCGGCCGTCTCCTTGCGGTGGCCGAGCATCCCCTCCGGGCGGTTGTGCATCAGCCAGATCAGGACGAGCCCCATAAAGACGAGCTGGAGCTGACGGATGCTGTCGATAGTGTAGAAGAACAGCGGCGCGGGGTCGAAATTCGAGATGAGCGGCGCGATCGCCGGCCCGAACCCAGCGGGCGCGTCGGCGTTCGGGATCACGGTGTCGATGAGGTTCTTCAGGTACCGCGGTCCCTGGTAGAGCAGCGCGGCGAAGACCGCGCCGCCGAGGACGCTCCCTGTGTTCGAGCCCGCACCGCCGATGATGAGCGCGATCCACACGAAGAAGGTGATCCGCGGCCGGAAGAAGTTCGGCGTGACCGCTCCGCTCGTCATCAGCCAGAGGATGCCTGCCAGCCCCATCAGCGCACAGCCGAGCATGAACGCCTTGATCTTGAACCGGTTCGTGTTCTTCCCCAGCGAATTGGCGACGTCCTCGTCCTCTCGGATCGCTTTCAGCACGCGTCCGAACGGCGATTCGCCGGTGCGCTTGAGCAGCCAGAAGTAGACGGCGACGAACCCGAGGAGCACCGCGCCGTAGACGAGGCCGTCGACGACCGGCTTCGGGTTGTTGGGGATGATCACCTCGAAGGTCGCGACGAAGCCGAGATACACGTCCCACAGCCCGAAGAACTGGAAGAACGCCTCCAGCGGGTTGGTGAAGTCGAGGATGAGCCCCGAGCCCCCGCCGAAGCCGACTCGCTCGCCGAACAGCTGGAACTGCTGCAGTTCGCCCGAGAGGAACGAGAAGCGCACGATCTCGGACATCGCGATCGTGACGATCGCGAGATAGTCGGCCCGCAACCGCAGCGCCGGCAACGCGATCAGCGCCCCCAGGAGCGCGGCGGCGATCATCCCGGCGACGATCCCGACGAGCAGCGGCAGGCCGAGACCCCCGACCTGCGCCGCCCCGCCGGATTCGTACAGCGGCTTCGAGACCAGGGCCATCACGTAGATTCCGACGGCCATGAACCCGACGATACCGATGTTGAACAGCCCGGTGTACCCCCAGTGGAGGTTGAGCGCGAGTGCGAGCATCGCGAAGACCCCGATGTAGAAGGTCAGCACGCCGATCGTGTTCAGTTGGCCGCGGACGGAGTAGCCGAGACCGACGCCGATCAGCACGTAGGCGGCGTAAATGGCGAGGAGCGCGGCCACGATCAGCCCCGCGTCGCCGCCCGGAATCCGTTCGGCGACGTCGTCGCGAACGCTCATGCTGTCGACCTCCCGGAGAACAGTCCCTCGGGCTTCACCAGGAGGAGGACGATCATCACGAAGAACGCGGCCGCGCGGGCGAACGCCGAGGGGATCCAGATGATCGAGACCGACGCCGTGAGCCCGATCGCGAGACCGCCGACGATCGCGCCGTAGATCGAGCCGATCCCGCCGAGGATGACCGCCGCGAAGATCAAGAGCAACAGCAGCCACCCGTCGTTGAACCCGAGCGTGCCCTTCCAGAGGATGAACATATAGCCCGCCATCCCGGTGAGGCCGCCGCCGATCACCCACACCGCGCGGATGACCCGTTCGGTCGGGATCCCCGTGATCTGGGCGAGGTCCTCGTTGTCGGCCATCGCCCGCATCGCCTTCCCGAGTTTGGTCATCTGCAGGAGAAGGTGTACGCCGAGCATCAGGCTGCCGGCGACGACGACGAGCGCGATGTCGTGGGCGTTGACCCGGACCGCGCCGTCGACGAGATACAGCGCGATCGCCGGCGGTTGCGACGTCGTGCCGCGGACGTCAGACCCGAAGACGAACTGCATCAGATACCGGAGCGCGAACGCGACGCCGACGCTCGTGATGAGCAGCGTGATCCCGTCGGCGTCACGGATCGGGCGGAACGTCGTGCGGTCGACGAACAACGCCAGCGCGACCGTAGCCACCCCGGCGACGAGAATGCCGGCGACGACCGCGAGCGGCGTCGTCGTGACCCCGATCCCGAGCGTGCCCCCGAACACCGATCCGCCCGCACCGACGAGCAACAGCGCGCCCACGTCGGCGCGGCCGAACCCCGCGACGAGGTACGTCGTCGCCCACCCGGAGAACGCGCCCGCAGTGATGTAGTCCCCGTGCGCGAAGTTCGCGAAGTTCAGAATGCTGTACGTCATGGAAAGCCCGATGCCCGCGAGACCGACCACCAGCCCGCGCATCAGCCCGTCCCACACGAGCGAGCCGATCCCGCTGAACGAGTGCTCTCCGGTTGCGAGACCGGCAACGAGGTCGAACAGCAGAACGACTCCGACGAGGGCCAGCAGAACGGAGCCTGGCCGCGTGATCGCGAACTGACGTCCGCGTGTGTATGTCTCGGCGATACCCATTGATAACTATCCTCACGATGTGTGCGGTCGGGAAACGATGATAAGTCTTTCTTCCCGCGACCGCGAGGGCGGGAAATACCGGTAATCGATCGTTCGAGACTCGACACCGCGCCGTCAGTATCAAGCCGCTCCCCGGTCTCGGGGCGGACGTGCCCACACGGACCCGATCACTGCTCGCTCTGGGGACGCTCGTCGCGGCGGTCGGAACGGCCGGGAGCCTCTACTTCAGCCTGGGGTTGGGGCTCGTCCCCTGCGAACTCTGCTGGTACCAGCGGATCCTGCTGTACCCCCTGACCGTCGTTCTCGGGGTTGCGACGCTCGACGACCGCCCGCGGGTGGCGCGCACCGTCCTGCCACTTTCGGGACTCGGCGTCGTCGTCGCGGCGTACCACGTGCTGTTGCAACTCCGCCCGACGCTGGAAGCGACCTGCTCGGTCGGCGGCGGCTGTTCGTCGATCCTCTACCCGATGGCGGGCGGGCTCCTCACGATACCGCGGCTGTCGCTGACGGCGTTCGTCCTCGTGACGGCGCTCACGCTCGGAGCGTGGGCCGCGCGGCAAGGAGACAGATCGTAACGCAGACCCGTTCGAGCGCGACAGTCGCGGTCACACCGGATCGTCCCCGGACGACTCGGGATCGATCATCGGACGCGGGTAGTCGACGCCCAGTTCGACCCCGTAGTCCGCTTGTTTTTCCGTCGAAAGGGTCCAGGGCGCGTGCGCCCGGTCGGCCGGGAGGCCGTCGAGTTCCGGGAGCCAGGTGGTGACGTACGCCGCGTCCGGATCGTACTGCCGGGCCTGCGCGAGCACGTCGAAGGCCCGCCGTCTGGAGTCGTTGCCGACGCCGGCGACGTACGCCCAGTTCCCGTAGTTCGAGGCCGGATCGTAATCGACGAGGCGTGTCTCGAAGTAGGCCGCGCCGCGTCGCCAGTCGATCCGGAGGTCGTTGGCCAGAAACGAGGCGACGTTCTGCCGCCCGCGGTTCGAGAGGTAGCCGGTCGCGTTCAGTTCGCGCATATTCGCGTCGACGAACGGGACGCCGGTCTCGCCGGCGGCCCACCGCCCGAACTCGTCCGCGTCCCACTTCCACTCGACGTCGTCCCGGCGTCTGAGCCCGCCCGGGGCGAAGAACTGCGCGCCGTGTTTCAGGACCTGAAACTGGAAGAAGTCGCGCCACCGGAGTTCGAACCGGAGCCAGTACGTCGAGTCGTTCTCGACGCGCTCGCGCTCGTAGGCGGTCACCTCCTCGTGAACGCGGCGCGGCGAGAGACAGCCCTCGTTGAGCCACGGCGAGAACTTCGAGGAGTAGTTCGCGCCGAGCAGGCCGTTCCGCGTCTCGCGGTACTCGCGGAGGTGGTCGCCGTCCCAGAGATACGCCGAGATCCGGTCGAGCGCGGCGTCCTCGCCGCCCGGAAACGGATGGACGGCACGTTCGTCCGGGTCGGGCGACGCGCCGTCGGCCCCGGCCGCGAGCGAGTCCCCCGTCGCCGCGAGGTCCTCGACCGACGGGAGGTCCCCGGGGCGGACAGTCGCCGCCTCGACGGTCGGATCGTCGGTTCCCGGAACCGGCGGCAGCGACGGGACGGGATGCGTCGCCCGGATCGTCGAATCCGCCTCGACGGCCTTCCGGAAGCGGGTGTACGTGTCGTCGATTTCGGTCGGCGGCGTGGGCAGGTCGTCGGGGTGGTGCAGCGTCCGGCCCCAGAACCGACGCGGCTCGGTTCCGCGCTCCCGCAGGGCGGCCGCGGTCGCTCGATCGACCGCCCGCTCCTCGGGCGCGGGCATCCCGTGGAACGTCACCGCGTCGGCCCCGACCGCCGCGGCGAGTTCCGGAACCACCGCTTCCGGCCGGCCGAACCGTATCAGGAGGTCCGACCCCGACTCGCGCAGTCGGCCGCGGAGGGCTTCGAGCGACTCGCGTCGGAACCGCGCGCGGTGACCGCCCGTCTTCGGATAGCGGAAGGAGTCGGAACCGCCGTACGGCCGCGTGTCGCGGGATCGGGGATCGACGCAGTACACCGGGAGCAAGCGATCCGCCTCGGCGGCAGCGACGAGCGCTTCGTTGTCGTGGACCCGGAGATCGCGGCGGAACCACGCGATTGCGGTGTCGACCATCACTGGGATGGCGGACGCCACGTACCTGAGCGTGTCGGCCATTCGGAATTCGCCGCCTCGCCAGACGTAGGTGGCGGGCTACCTTCCGGTAGGTCTACTCAGTCGCCTCGCAGCCGGTGCAGGAGCGAACTCTCCTGTTCGAGGAGCTGGTACAGGGCGGAAACGATCAGCACCAGCGAGAGCGCGGCCCCGATCACGCCCGGGGAGAGCGACCGCAGGACGGGCACGCCGAGCGACGCCGCGAGCGACGAGAGCCCCCCGAGGACGCCGAGTCCGAGGTAGTACTCCGCCCAGGAGATACCGTACTGGGGAACGACCTCCATATACACGGCGACGTCGTCCGCGTTCTCCGCGAGCGTGACTGTCTTCGCGTCGGGGTCGTACTCGATGATTTCGAGTTCGTCGAGTTTCGGCAGGTGCGTCTGGTGCAGGGAGACGTAGACGCTCTGGCGGACGTTCCGAGGCGGCGGCGTTTCGCCGGATTCGATCGCACCGATCCGCTCTGCGAGGTCCGCAACCGTCTCGGTTCCCCCGTCCGCGCGCAACCGCTCGAGAACGAGTCGCCGGCGGTCGTTCCGAAGCACGTCGTGTATCTCCGAGGCCGCCAGGCTCTCATCGTCGGGCCCCGGTGCGACCTCGGGCTCAGTCATTCTACGTTATCCTCGTGGTGGCCCCTACATGAATGTATCCGAATCGAGATGTCAGGACGGCATAGCAACCGGGACATCTCACGCTCGAAACGCCCGAACAGATGGTTCACAGGGTTCACAAACGGGGTGAGTCGGCTCGTCGCACACAACGCGGCATACGCCACCGCGGCGCGGGCGCGGGCCTACTCGGTCGGCCGCGGCCGCGCGACGAAGAGCGTCTGGACGATGCTGAACGGGTCGTAGATGGACTGGTGACACTGACAGTAGACGTCGTCCTCGGCACCGAACTTTGCCGAGCCCTCGGCTTTGAACTGCGGGACGCAGCAGAAGTGCGTACACTTGTTGAGCCACGCGATGTACCCCTCCTCGGTCGAGGCTTCCAGCCAGGGGTCGTCTTGCGCCATCTCCCGGACCCGATCGGACTTGATGACCTGGATCGGGATGATGTCCTCGGCGTCCTCCGAGCGCCAGCGGCCGGTCGCGGGCTTGCCGAGGCCGGCGGTCCCGACCCCGTTGGACCACTCCTTGTAATCGGAGAAGTCGTCGACGTGGAGGCGGTCGCCCTCGGAGTACGCCTCGCTCTGCCACTCGTAGCCCGGCGAACTCCCCGAGCGGAAGAAGTTGTCCGAGTCGTAGTCGGGGTTGATCCCGGCGTAGGACTCGACGCCGCAGAACTGGAACCAGTCCGTGCTGTACGTCACGCCCGAGCCCTTGAAGTCCTCCGTCTCGGCGATGGTGACCTGAACCCCGCCCTGATCTTCTGTCTTTACTTCCGGCCAGACGCCCTTGAGATACCCCTCGTCGTCGATTTCGACGGGAATCTGTGGCATCCCGCGCGGTGCGGGACCGTCGGTGTTTTCGATGGCGTACGCCTGGGTGGACCCACCGCCGGCCCCGGACGATTGCGTCGCGGAGTTGATTGCGGCCGCACCTGTCGCGCCGACGCCCGCGAGTGCCGCGCCACCCACGACACCCTTGACGAACCGGCGGCGACCCGATTCCGCCGGGTACTTGTCGCGCTCGCTCATACCTGATCCTTCGTCCCGCCGGTAAAAAGGATGACGAAACCCGTGGTCGAGTGCGTTCGCCGACCGACCGACGCGACCGGCTTACAGACGACAGAAGCCGTCGAGCGCGCCCATCGAACCGAGATTCCGGTGATGGGTCTGTCGGTTGCAAATATCTCGATAACACCGAGGTTTTTACTCGGATGACAGTATATCGCTCGGTATGGACTTGCACAGCAGGGACGTCAAGCAGGACGTCCGCGAACTCGGTGCCCTCCTCGGCGACGTGTTGGCCGAACAGACTTCCCGGGACGCCTTCGAGACCGTCGAAGACATCCGAACCGCCGCCATCGACTACAGGAAAGGCGACCGCGACTCGCGCACGGAACTGGACGGCCGACTCGACGGGCTCTCGCCCGGCGACGAGAGCGTCGTCGCACGCGCCTTCACCACCTACTTCGAGCTCATCAATCTCGCCGAAGAGCGCGAGCGCGCCCGCGTCGTCCGCGAATCCTCCCAGAGGGGCGAACTCGAAGACGGCCTCGTCGCCACCGTCGAGACCTTGCTGGAGGCCGACGCAGACGCCGAGACCGTCCAGCAGGTCCTCGATGACGTTCTCATCGAGCCCACGTTCACCGCCCACCCGACGGAAGCGCGGCGGAAGACGGTGAAGGCGAAGCTCCGCTCCATCGCGAGCCGACTCGAAGAACTCGACGAGCGGCGGCTCACCGACCGCGAGCACGATCAGCTCTGGCGGAAGGTCGACGCCGAGGTCACGAGCCTCTGGCAGACCTCCCAGGTCCGCGAGCGACGCCCCGAACCCCAGGACGAGGCCCGCAACGTCCAGTGGTACCTCGAATCCATCCTCTTCGACGTCGTCGGCGAAGTGTACGCCGAACTGGAGGGCCTCCTCGCCGAGGAGTACCCCGAGGTCGACGTCCCGAAGCTCTTCGAGTTCCGCTCGTGGGCCGGCTCCGACCGCGACGGCAACCCCTTCGTCACGCCCGAGGTGACGACCGACACCCTGGAACGACAGCGCGGGGTCGTCCTCGAAAAGTACAGCCAGGCGCTCAAGCGACTCTCGGGCGTCCTGAGTCAGGACGGTCGCCGCGTCGAGGTCGGCGCGGGTCTCGAACGGTCGCTGAAGGCCGATCGGGCGCGGCTCCCAGGCGTCGCCGACGAGGCCGAAGAGCGCTATCCCGGAGAACCCTACCGCCAGAAGCTGAAGCTGATGCGCGAGCGACTCCGCCGGATCGAGGACGTCCGCCCCGACGGGTACGCCGACGAGAGCGAACTCCTCGAAGACCTGGGCGTCATCGACGAGAGCCTCCGCTCGATCGGCGCCGACGTCGTCGCCGACGAGTACGTCGAACCGCTGATGCGGCAGGTCGACACGTTCGGCTTCACGCTCGCGAGCCTGGACCTGCGCGACCACCAGGAGAACCACACTGAAGCGGTCGACGAGGCGCTCGCCAACGAGGGCATCGACTACGCCGCTCTCGACGAGGACGAGCGAATCGAGGTCCTGACCGAGTCGATCCTGCAGGAAGAGCGGGTCGTCGACCTCGACAACCCCGGCGAGATTTCCGAGACCGCCGAGCGCGTGCTCGAACGGTTCGGGATGCTCGGCGAGTGGCAGCGGGAGTTCGGCGTGGGCGCCATCGACACCTATTGCATCTCGATGACCGAGGAGCCCAGCCACGTACTCGAAGTACTCTTTCTGGCCGATCAGGCGGGCGTCGTCTCGCTGCCCGATCACTGCGGCCTCGACGTGGTTCCCCTGCTCGAGACGGAGTCGGCGCTCAACGGCGCGCGGCGCATTATGGGCACGCTCTTCGAGAACGAGGCGTACGCGCAGGCGCTCGACGCCCGCGAGAACGTCCAGGAGATTATGCTCGGCTATTCCGACTCCAACAAGGAGAACGGCTTCCTGGCCGCCAACTGGGACCTCTACAAGAACCAGCGACGCCTCGCGACCATCTGCGACGACTTCGGCGTGAAGATGCGGCTGTTCCACGGTCGCGGCGGGTCGATCTCCCGGGGTGGCGGCCCGATGAACGAGGCGATGCTCGCGCTGCCGAACGAGACAGTGACCGGGCAGATCAAGTTCACCGAGCAGGGCGAAGCGATCGCCGAGAAGTACGCGAACCCTCAGATCGCCGAGCGCAACGTCGAGCAGATGCTCAACGCACAGGTCCGATCGCGGTTCCGGGCGATCCGCGAGCCCGAGGAAGACGTCCGCGAGGAGTGGATCGACGCGATGGACGAGATGGCGACGACGGCCAGAGCGCAGTACCGCGACCTGCTGGAGTCCGACGGGTTCGTGACGTACTTCGGACAGGCGACGCCGATCGGAGTCATCGAGAACCTGAACCTCGGGTCCCGACCGGCGTCGCGGTCGGGCGAACGTACCGTCGAGGACCTGCGAGCGATCCCGTGGGTGTTCTCCTGGACGCAGTCGCGCTGCATCATCACCGGGTGGTACGCCCTGGGCACCGGGATCGAGGCCTACCTCGACGACGGCGGCGACCTCGAAACTCTCCAGGAGATGTACGAGACGTGGCCGTTCTTCAGAACGACGCTCGACAACGCGTCGCTGGCGCTCGCGCGGACCGATCTCGAAATCGCCTCCTACTACGCCGATCTCGCCGACGAGGACCTCCGCGAGGAGTTCTTCCCGCACCTCTCGGCTGAGTACGAGCGCGCCCGGGAGGTCGTCCTCGACGTGACCGACCGCGACTCGCTGCTGAAACGCGACTGGCTCGACGAGAGCCTCCGCCGCCGCAACCCCTACGTCGACCCGCTGAACCTGCTGCAGACGCACCTGCTCGATCTGGAGCACCGGACCGACGACGAGGAACAGACGCTGCGGCTGACGGTGAAGGGGATCGCCGCCGGGATGAAGAACACCGGATAGCCGCGTCGCTGCGGCCGAAATTTGGCGAACAGTCGACACGCGCGGGTTGCTGCCCGCCGAATCGCTCCCGCGTCGACGTGCCGAACGATCGCTGCCCGACGCGGGACGCCTGCTACGTCACGGGGGGTGTGGCCCCCTCTTGGTATATAACCCTCCGCTCAGTCCTGACGCCAGGGCGTGCCCTCGAAGTCGACGACGCGGTGCCGGCGCTCCACCGCGTCGATCGCGGCGACGTCCTCGTCGTCCAGGTCCAGATCCAGTGCGGCGTAGTTCTCGCGGATGTGCGCCGGCGTCCCGGACTTCGGGATCGGCGTGACGTTCTCCTTCGCCAGCAGCCACGCGAGCGACACCTGCGCCGCCGTGGCGTCGTGCTTCTCCGCGACGTCGACGATCTGGGGGACCTCGGCGACTTTCCCGCGGGCGATCGGCGAGTACGCGACCAGGCGGTGCCCCGCTTCGACGGCCAGTTCGTGTAATTCTGTCTGCGGAAGCAACGGGTGCATCTCGATCTGGTGCGCCAAGAGCGGCGCGTCGAGACGGTCGAGGGCCGTTTCGAGTTGATCGGGACGGAAGTTGCTCAGGCCGACGTGGTCGACGACGCCCTCGTCGACGAGTTCGTCGAGCGCGGGCAGCGTCTCGTCGGGATCGTACGCGTCGAGCGGCCAGTGGACGTACAGCAGGTCGATCGAGTCGACGTCGAGCCGCGCCGCGCTCTCTCGCGCGGTCGCGAGCACGTCGTCGTACGCCAGATTTTTCGTGTCGAGTTTCGTCGCGACGAAGACCTCCTCGGCGTCGCGGTCGGCGCGCGCGAGTCCCTCGGCGACGAGCGCCTCGTTCCCGTAGCTCTGTGCGGTGTCGACGTGGTCGTATCCGAGGTCGACAGCGGTCGAGACGGCGGTCGGTCCCTGCTCGGGGTCGGTGAGGTCGTACGTCCCGAGACCGAGCGGTGGAAAGTCCATACAACACCGACGCGTGCCAGGCTTTCGATAGTTTCGGTGTCGCCCGACGGGAGCCGGGTCGGGCGTCGGTGTCCCTTTGTCGTTCCCGGCCGAACGCGGAGGTATGACAGACGCTGATTCTTCCACAGCGGGTGATTCCGGCGCCGCCGCTCCGGACGGTTCCGGTGCCGAAACGTCGGCCGATTCCGAGGCGTCGACGCCGAACGGAGCCGGATCCGACGACGGTTTCGATGCAGAGTCCGATTCCGCCGCCGGATCCGACTCCGACGCCGAATCCGAATCCCGACTCCTCGTCTACGGCGCGTACGGCTACACCGGCCGCCTGATCGTCGAGGCCGCGGTCGAACGCGGTCTCGACCCCGTCGTCGCCGGGCGGGACGTCACCAAGACGCGGGGCGTGGCGACCGCGAACGGGCTCAAGGCGCGGACGTTCCCCGTCGAAACCGCCGCCGAGCACCTCGGCGACGTCGACGCGGTGCTCAACTGCGCCGGCCCGTTCGCCGGGACGGCCGACGCGATGGCCGACGCCTGCATCGAGACCGAGACGCACTACCTCGACATCACCGGCGAACTGGCGGTCTTCGAGCGGATCAGCCGTCGCGACGCCGATGCCGCGGCGGCCGGCGTGACGCTCCTCCCGGGTGTGGGCTTCGACGTCGTTCCGACCGACTGTCTCGCGGCGCACCTCCACCGCCGACTCCCGGAGGCGACGCACCTCTCGCTGGCGCTCGAAGCCGACGGCGGGGTCTCGCCGGGGACGCTGAAGACGGTCCTGTCGGATCTGAGCGCGGGGGGTGCGGTGCGGCGCGACGGCGACCTCCGGTACGAACGCGTCGGCGCGCGGACCCGCGTCGTCGACTTCGGTGACGGGCTCCGGCGCGCGGTCTCGATTCCCTGGGGCGACGTCTCGACGGCGTATCACACCACCGGGATTCCGAACGTGGACGTGTACCTCTCCCTGCCGGCGAACGCGCGGCGCGCGGTCGCGCTCTCGGCCTACGCGGGCGGCGCGCTCGACAGCGACGCCCTCCAGCGGGGGCTCTCGTGGCTCGTCGACCGCTACGTCGACGGCCCCGACGAGGAGACGCGCGCGACGGGCGAGTCGCGGGTCTGGGGCGAGGCCAGGTCCAGCGACGACCGGGTCGTCTCGCGACTCCGGACGCCGGAGACGTACCGCCTCACCGTTCGGACGGCGCTCTTGATAGCGACGAAGGTGCTCGGCGGGGAGGCCCCCGTCGGCTATCAGACGCCCGCCGGCGCGTTCGGACCGGATCTGATCCTCGACGTTCCCGGCGTCGAACGCGTCGACGTCGAGGACGGCGAAGTCGTCGAGCACGCGTCGGAACCGAGCACTTCGCGGGCTGCGGAGTAGCGGCCCGCGGGACTCTCACCGCTCCAGAGAATTTCACGTATGTCGAATATATTCTTTGATAGTACCCGTTCTGTCGGTCACTCGCCGGAGAGACGATGCGTATCCGTGCGGGTCGGTCGCATACCGTCCGTCGCTCCGAAACGGTTTTGATGCGGCCTCGCGCACACTCGGTATGCCGAAGGAACCCGACACCGGGTACGACCCCACGCTGGGTCGGAAGTTCATTTTCGTGACCGGCGGGGTGATGTCCGGGCTGGGCAAGGGGATCACCGCCGCGAGCACCGGCCGTCTGCTGTCGAACGCGGGCTTCGACGTGACGGCGGTCAAGATCGATCCGTACCTCAACGTCGACGCGGGGACGATGAACCCGTACCAGCACGGCGAGGTATACGTGTTAAAGGACGGCGGCGAGGTCGACCTTGACCTCGGAAACTACGAGCGCTTCCTCGGCGTCGACATGACCTCCGATCACAACGTCACCACGGGGAAGACCTACCAGCACGTCATCGAGAAGGAGCGCGCGGGCGACTATCTGGGCAAGACCGTCCAGATCATTCCGCACATCACCAACGACATCAAGCGCCGGATCAGGGAGGCCGCCGAGGGGACCGACGTCTGTATCGTCGAGGTCGGCGGCACCGTCGGCGACATCGAGGGGATGCCCTACCTGGAGGCGCTCCGGCAGTTCGCCCACGAGGAGGACGACGGCGACATCCTCTTTACGCACGTCACGCTCGTCCCGTACTCGAAGAACGGCGAGCAGAAGACGAAGCCGACGCAGCACTCCGTAAAGGAACTTCGGTCGATCGGCCTCCAGCCCGACATCCTCGTCGGGCGGTGTGAGAACGAACTCGACCCGAAGACGAAGGAGAAGATCGCGCTCTTCTGCGACGTCCCGACGGAGGCGGTCTTCTCCAACGCCGACGTCGAGGACGTCTACCACGTCCCGCTGATGGTCGAGGAGGAGGGCCTCGACCAGTACGTGATGGAGCGGCTGAACCTCGATGCGGAGGCGCTGCCGCCGGCGGAACGCGAGAACCGCTGGCGGGAACTGGTCACGCGCGAGCGGACCGACGAGGTCGACATCGCGCTGGTCGGGAAGTACGACCTCGAGGACGCCTATATGTCCGTCCGCGAGGCGCTGAAGCACGCGGGCATCGAGCGCCGGACTGAGGTAAACGTCCTGTGGGTCGACTCCGACGAGATGCTCGATCGGCACGAAAACAGACTGAAAGAGGCCGACGGCGTCGTCGTCCCCGGCGGCTTCGGCTCCCGCGGCATCGAGGGGAAACTGAAGGCCGTCGAGTACTGCCGAGAGAACGACGTTCCGTTCCTGGGCCTCTGTCTCGGCTTCCAGATGGCTGTCGTCGAGCACGCGCGAAACGTCCTCGGACTCGAGGGCGCTCACTCCGCGGAGTTAGACCCCGACACCGAACACCCCGTGATCGACATCCTCCCCGAGCAGTACGAGGTCAACGACATGGGCGGGACGATGCGCCTCGGCGCACACGACACGGCGATCGACGCCGGCTCCCTCGCCGAACGGGTCTACGACGACACGGTCTGTACCGAACGCCACCGCCACCGCTACGAGGTCAACCCCGAGTACATCGGAGAGTTGGAGGCGGGCGCGCTCGACTTCTCCGGACGCGCCGACAACCGGATGGAGATTCTCGAACGCACCGATCACCCGTTCTTCCTCGGGACGCAGTTCCATCCGGAGTTCCGCTCGCGGCCGGACCGAGCGAGTCCGCCGTTCGTCGGGTTCCTCGACGCGGTGTCCGGGGAGTTGGACGCGCGTGACCTCGCGGACAGGGAGGTGCAGGCCTGATGGTCGACGCACCGTCGTTCATCGACGACGCGGTCGAAGAGATCGACGAGCAGATCGGCGACGCCAACGCCGTCATCGCGCTCTCGGGCGGCGTCGACTCCTCGGTCGCCGCCGCGCTGGCGTACCGCGCGATCGGGGACCGCCTCACCCCGGTCTACGTCGACACCGGACTGATGCGGAAGGGCGAGACCGAGCAGATCAGAGAGACCTTCTCGTATATGGACTCGCTGCGGATCGTCGAGGCGCAGGACCGCTTCCTCGACGCGCTCGCGGGGATCACCGACCCCGAGGAGAAGCGTCACGCGATCGGCGAGCGGTTCATCCGCGAGTTCGAGCGGGAGGCCATCTCCGCCGACGCCGACTACCTCGTCCAGGGGACGATCTACCCCGACCGGATCGAGTCCGAGGGGAACATCAAGTCCCACCACAACGTCGGCGGGCTTCCGGAGGTCGTCGACTTCGAGGGACTCGTCGAACCCGTCCGCGAACTGTACAAGGACGAGGTCCGCGACGTGGCCCGCGAACTCGGCCTCGAAGAGATCATCTCAGAGCGGATGCCGTTCCCCGGCCCGGGGCTGGCGATCCGCGTCGTCGGCGAGGTGACGAGAGAGAAGGTCGACATCGCCCGCGAGGCCTGTCACATCGTCGAGGAGGAGACGGCCGAACACGACCCCTGGCAGGCGTTCGCCGCCGTCGTCGGCAAGGGGACCGGCGTGAAGGGCGACAACCGCGTCCACGGCTGGATCGTCTCGGTCCGCTCCGTCGAGTCCCGCGACGGGATGACCGCGCGCGCACAGGAACTCCCCTGGGAGACGCTGCAGCGCATCCAGTCGCGGATCACCGGCGAGAACGAGAACGTCGCCCGCGTGGTCTACGACGTGACGCACAAACCACCCGCGACCATCGAGTACGAATGATCCTGGTCGCAGGCGCAGATGCGAACGGCCTGGGCGACGCGCTCGAAGCGCTCGGCGTCGAGGTCGTCCGCGTCACCGGCGTCGCCACCCGGGAATCGCTCGACGCGGCCGGACTCGCGGAGGCCCACACGCTCGTCCTGACGGATATGGACGACGCCTCCGCGATCCCGGTGGCGAAGGAGGCGAACACCGAGGTGCGAATCGTCGCCTACAGCCGCGACTCGCTCCCGGAGTTCGCCCGCGGGCAGGCCGACCTCGCTATCGACCCCGACCTCCTGACGCCGGACGTCGTCGCCGAGGAACTGGTCGACGGGCGGGTCGAGGGGTAGCGGACCGCGTCGTTCCCCGGCCACCTCACTCCTCGTGTCGCAACTGTCGCGCGCACAGCGACGGCCCCGGGACGAGCGAGTCGTCGTCCGTGTCGGGAAGACCGATGTGCGGCCGGCCGTCGTCGTCGACGAAGACCGATAGCCCGGTCCAGGAGACGGCGTCGGGGTCCGAGAGCGTCCACGTCGTCACCGCGTCGGGGTCCGCCGCCGACGCCCCGGCGACCTCGACGGTCACTCGGTACGTTCCCGTCCGTACCGCGAGGTTTCCGATGACGTACTCGTAGGCCGGATCCGGCGCGTCCGCGCTCGCCTCGACGGTCGTCGAGAACACCGCGCGGGGCGCGCCGTCGTCGAGGTAATCGACGAACACCGAGATCGGGTGTTCGGCGCCGTCGAAGCGGAAGAGGTGGATCTCGGCGCCGTAGCGTTCACCGGGGTCGACGGCGTTCGCGTCGGTATCGGCCGCGGCGTAGGGTTCGTCGGCGGATTCACAGACCACCGCGCTCCACGGCGCGACCTCGTGGCGGCCGTCGCGGCCGACGAAGTGGGGGACCTCGTGACGGTTCCGTCCGTATCCCCCGCGCTCGCCGTACTGCGCGGCGGCGCGGCACGCACCGAACAGGTAGAATCCTCCGCCTGTCTCGACGACGAGCGTCGCGGCGGGGTCGCCGATCTCCGGGCGTCTCGCGGGCGCGTCGCCGGCGTACTCGACGATCTCGTTCCGCACGGCCGTGCGTTCGTACTCCCGAACGAACGCGAGGGCGTCCGCCGCCGACGGCGACTCGGGGGGGTCCGGGAGGGGTTCAGTCTCGGTCAGCGGCGTCGCCGTCGGCCCCGGAACCGTCGTATCGGTCTCGGTGGATCGGTCCGTGGTCGGTCCGGTGCGACCGCCGCAACCGGCGAGCGATGCGGGGAGGACGGAGAGGGCGGCGAGCAGTCGTCTGCGTCGCATCGCCGGCAGTCGTCCGCCCAGCCGTAAAGCCGTTCTGCGTGGCGCGATCCGGAGGTCGCCGAAAACCGAGGCCGTAGGAACCGCGGCGTCGGATCACGCGCGCCGGAGAATCGCGCCGACGATGGACGAGGCCGCGGGCGCTACAGGATGACGTCCTTCACGTCGCTCGCGCCCGCGCGGCGGACGATCGCGCGGACGATGTCCTGCGCGCCGCCGAGGTTGTCCGAGTCGCCGTCGAGGACGAGGAGTTTCGCGTCCCGTCCGGGTTCGACGACGCCGCAGTTCAGGTCCGCGATCTCCGCGCCGTTGACCGTCGCCATCCTGAGTACCTCCCGCGCGGGAACGTCGGCGAGTTTCGCGGCGAACTCCATCTCGCGGAACATCGACGGGGAGTTCAACATCACGTTGTCGGTGCCGAGCGCGACGGTCGTGCGTTCGACGAGTTCGCGGATCGGTGGGACGCCGACGCCGGTCACGAGGTTCGAGCGCGGGCAGACGACGACCGGCACGTCGTTGTCTTCGAGCCGCTCGTAGTGGATCGACTCGGGGTGGACCATGTGGACCACGAAGTCGGGGTCGAGGTCCAGCGCGGGGTTGATGTCGTGCGGGTCGCGCTCGCCCGCGTGGATGCCGAACAGTTTGCCGGCCTCGCGCGTAGCGTTTCGGAGCCGGTCGAAGTCGGCGTCGCGGGCGCCGGACGCCCCGAACCCGTCGGACTCGTGCATCGCCGCTTCCGACTCGCGGCCGAGCGTCACCGGCTCGATCGGGAGGCCCTCCGCGGCGGCGCGAATGTACTCGACGCCCTCGACGTCGCCCTCGCGGAACTCGATGCACGCGGCCGTTCCCGTCTCGCTCATCAGTCGCAGCGAGCGGCGCATCGCCCCGACCGTCTCCTCGCGGCTCGCCGCCCGGAGCAGTCGGTGCTTCAGCCCGTCCGGCGGCGCGACGAGTTCGTCCAGGGAGAGCCCCGCGCCGGCCTCCTTGGCAATCGAGTCACCGATGTGGGTGTGGGCGTTGACGAACGCCGGCAGGACGATGTCCTCGGAGTAGACGTCCGCCTCCTCGACGGCGACGATCTCGTCGTCCTCGACGACGACGCGTCCCCGGACGGGTTCGAGTTCCGGACCGCGCAGTACCGTTCCCTCGACGATCATTGCGGAACACTCGCCGGCACAGCGGCTTGAAACTCCCGGAGTGCGGTGGTGGTCGCCCCGAGAGCAACGAGAGCGACCGTCACGATTCCGTGAACTCGTCGAGCGTCGCCGTCACGCCCGGGCGGACGTCGGAGACGAGCGCGCCGTCGAGGTCGAGGCCGAGGGTTTCGACGGCCGCGCGGCCGGCGCGGTCGGTCTCCGCCTCGGGAACGTAGACCCCGAGCCGCCACTGCTGTTTCTGAGCCGTCCGCAGCGCAGACACCAGCGGCGACTGCTTGCCGAGCCGACGCATCTCGCCGCTCACCATCACCCGCGACGTGGATTCAGTCATCGACGGTCGCGGCGGAACGTCGACGACGACCCGCTCGGCGGGCAGGTCAGCCCGCTCGGCGACCTCGGCTTCGAGGTCTCTGAGCGTTTCGTAGTCGGCGTCGACGACGGGTTCGGGGACGGCCTCCAGTTCGGCCCAGACGGCGCGCTTGTACAGGTCGCGGGTGCGAAGCCGGTCCGCCAGGTCGCTCGTCGACGGCGTCGACCGGAGCGCGACCAGCAGGTCGTGGTCGTCCATCCGGCGGAGTTCCCGCGGCGAGGTGTCCGTCCGGTCGAGCAGCCGTTCGGCCCCCCGCCGGAGCATCGCCTTCGAGATGCGGGCGACGTGGTGCTGGTAGACGGTTGGATTCATCAGTGCGCGCGCGAGCAGCAGCGACTCGGCCGTCTGGACGTTGCCCTCCGCCAGGACGAGTTCGCCCTCGACGAAGGTGAGTTCGCGGATCAGGCGCTCGTGGTCGATCGTGCCGTAGGGGACGCCGGTGTGGTGGGCGTCGCGGACGAGGTAGTCCATCCGGTCGACGTCGAGTTCCCCGGAGACGAGCTGGCCGTACTGGCCCTCGCCGGCGACGAGGTCCGCGATGCGGTCGGGTTCGAGGTCGTGCTCGCGGAGGACCTCCCCGACCGCGCCGGCCGCGAGCAGTTCGTGGACGTCGTCGTGGTACTTGCCGGTGTGTCGGTGGGTCACGGTCTCGACGTTGTGGCTGTACGGCCCGTGACCGACGTCGTGAAGCAGCGCGGCAGCGCGGATCCGCTCGGCCTGTCGCCCCCCGATCCCGAGGTGATCGAGCGCCCGGTCCGCGAGGTGGTAGACGCCGAGGGAGTGTTCGAACCGCGTGTGGTTCGCGGAGGGATAGACCAACTGGACCGTCCCCAGTTGCTTGATGTGCCGGAGCCGCTGGACCGGCTCGGTGTCGAGGAGAGCGGCGGCGACGCCCTCGACCTCGATGTGGTCGTGGACGCTGTCCTTGATCGTCGCCATACGTCGGGTAGGCGCGGCTTCGTACAAAAACAGTCGGTCGACGCCGGGCGATCCCTGTCGGTCGGCGTCGGGGGGTCCCGGTCGATTGACGCCGAGGTTCCGGCAGCTTTTGCGTCGCGTTTTAGCCGGATTAACCGGGTTTTCGTCGCGGGCGGACCGTGAATTCGGATTGATGATCGGCCCGGTTGAAGTGGTCCAGTCGACAAGGTTGGGTTGCGCCGTCGTGCCGCAGTGCGCGGCGTCGCACCGCGGTCGCCCCGATGGATGGTCGGGGAGACTGACCGCCCGCGGCCGGTACCGGAACGCCGCCCACCGGCGTCCCGCGTCGCCGGCCGCGGATTCGACGCGCCGACCCCCGTCGGTTCTCCCGTCCCGGCGGGGGTCGTCGCGGATGCGAGCGGGCCTGACCACCCGCTCGCGACCGACACTCCGGCCGGTCGCCGCCCCACCCGGCGACCGGCGACAGAGGCACCCGCAGGCGCGGACGAGCGGCCGTCCGCACGATCGACACCCCTTCTCGAAGACACTGCTACTGATCACGCTGGTCACATACTGCCGAGCGCCGTCAGCGAGGGGACGTTCGGCGGGAAACAGTGAGCGTAATCAGTCTGAGAACCTGTGCGGTAATTCGGTGGCTTGATTGCCTTGCTCCCTAACGTAGGAGCAGAACCGACACGGATGCTGTCGCTATCCTCTTCGAGCGCGCTCTACGGTGCGTACGTGTTCGCCTTCGCCGCCGCCGCACTCGCCTGTTTCGCGATGCTGCCCCGGACGAAACACATCGAACACGACGACACCCGGCGGGGCCTCTTCTGGCTCCTTGTGACGAGCGGCGGATGGGCGGCCGCACACGTCGGCTACCTCACGATGCCGACTGTCGGACTCCGCTACACGTTCTACGTGATCGGACTCGTCGTCGGGATCGCCTCGGTCGGCCCCTGGCTGTACTTCTGTGCGGCGTACACCGGCCGCTCCGTCCACCGCGACCCGGCCGTTCGAAACGCGTTTCTCGTCGTCTTCCTCGCCATCGTCGCGGTGAAAGTGACGAACCCGGTTCACAACTGGTACTTCGTGGCCGAGTCGGCCGTCGCTCCCTTCGCCTACCTCGAGATCAACCACCGCGCGTTCCACTGGATCGCGATGGGACTGGCATACTCGCTGGCGTTCGTCGGCTTCTTTATGCTCTTCGAGCTGTTCGTCCGAGTCAACTCGGACACCCGCCCGCTCTTCGCCCTCATCGGACTGACCGGGATTCCGGTCGTCCTCGACGTCGCGGGCGCGCTGTCGCCGGCCGTCCTCGACATCACCTACTCCTCGATCGGCGTGGCCGCCTTCGCCGTCGGCGTCTTGTCGCTGTACTTCGATCGCTTCCAGTTCGTCCGCGTCGCGGGCGAGACCGACGATCCGATCGTCGTCATCGACGGGAGCGGCAAGGTCCGGGACTACAACACGCGCGCCGCGGACCTGTTCCCGGGGCTCTCGGACGCGATCGACAAGCCGCTCGCAGAGTTCGTCCCGAGACTCTCGGAACGGCTCGACGGACAGGAAGCGATCCTCGAGATCGACGGCGACGAGACGACCCGGTACTACAACGTCTCCTCGAACCCGTTCACCACGGGTGGCGCGGAGACGGGGCAGTCGATCGTCCTCTCGGACGTGACACACCGCGAACAGTACCGGAAGGAACTGGAGAGCAAAAACGAGAAGCTCGAACAGTTCGCGAGCATCGTCTCTCACGACCTCCGAAACCCGCTGCAGGTCGCGAAGGGGCGGACCGAACTCGCGATCGAGAAGGAGGACACAGGACACCTCGAACCGGTCGTCCGAGCCCACGAGCGGATGGAACAGCTCATCGAGGAGATGCTGACGCTCGCGAGGGAGGGCGTCTCGATCGACGAGACCGAGCGCGTCGACGTCGTCGACCTCGCGCGGCGGGCGTGGGGGATGATCGCCGGCGGGCAGGCGTCGCTCTCGATCGACGACGCGGTCGACCTGACCGTCTCCGCGGATCCCGAGCGCCTCCAGCAGCTGTTCGAGAACCTGTTCCGGAACGCGATCGAGCACGGCGGCGACGACGTCGTCCTGCGCGTGGGACCGCTGGAGAACGACGCCGGCTTCTACATCGAGGACGACGGCTCCGGAATCCCCGACGCGGATCGCGACGAGATCTTCGAGGCGGGCTATACGACCGCCGACGACGGCACGGGGTTCGGCCTCGCCATCGTCTCGGAGATCGTCGACGCCCACGAGTGGAAGATCCGGGCGACGGAAGCCGAATCGGGCGGCGCGCGCTTCGAGATCCGAACCGCGTCGGAGTACTCCCAAGGCTGAGAGCGAGCCCCCGCGACCGACAGCCTATAGACGGTTCCCCCACACGACTCCGGTATGGCACTCGACCTGTACGAGGAGGTTCGCGCGACGCTCGATCCCGACGACGGCGAGATTCAGACCGCGGAACTCGTCGTGACCGACGACGTACTGGTCAAGGCGTTCGCCCTCGGCCCCGGAGCCGAGCTGGAGCCGCACGAGCACGCCGAGAGCACGAACGTCTTCCACGTGCTTGAGGGGTCCGTGGTCGTCGTCCGCGACGGCGAGAGCGAGGCCGTCGACGCGCCGAGCGTCGTCCGTCACGACCGCGGCGCGGTCCACGGCGCGCGCAACGAGTCCGACGAGGTCGCGGTCTTCACGGCGAGCCTCTGCCCGCTTCCCTGAACCGGCGGCCGGACACCGCCCGAAACGATTAACGGCGGCGGCCGTGAGGTGCGCCTATGGAGCGGATCCCGTTCGGCGTCTCGCATCTCGATAGCGTCATCGGCGGCGGCGCGCCGTCGGGAACGGTCGTGCTCCTGGTCGGCGAACCGGGTGCCGGCGCCCGGGAATTCATGTACACGAGCGCGACGATGAACGCCGTCGCCCGGGCCGACAGAGAGCTGTTCGAGCTGCACTACGGCGACCTCCACGATGACGCCGCACTGCCCCCGGAAGTGCACTATCTCTCCTTCACGGACGACGAGGCGAACCTCCGCCGCGAGATGGCCTACGTCCTCGACGACGACCTCGTGAGCGCGGCCGCAGACCGGATCGCCGTCCGGGACTTCTCGCCGGAGTACTTCCAACTGAGTCCGGTGCCGCGGGAGTGGTATCTCGGCGAGACGACGAGACTCCAGGACCTCGGCGGCCGCGAGGAGCGCTCGGAAGTCCTCACGGCGCTCGGCCAGTATCTCAACGCGAACGCCGCGGAGAACCTCGTCGTCATCGACTCGATCACGGACCTGGTCGCCGGCATCTCCGACGAGATGACGTGGAACGACATCGCGATGCTGCTCCGGGGCCTCGGAAAGGCCGCCCACCGCTGGGACGGCCTCGTGTTGGCGTACGCCAGCCGCGAGACGCTCGATCGGACCGAACTCGGACACCTGATGGACGCCGCCGACGGGACGCTGCAGTTCGAGTGGGAGTCCGGGGGCTCGAAGCGCGCGCGGACGATGGTCGTCCAGGAGTTCCGCGGCGTCCTCTCGCAGATCGAGCGCGAGAACATCGTCCGATTCGAGACCGAGATTCACGAGGGCGGGTTCGACATCAGCGACGTTCGGAAGATCCGGTGAAGCGGGTCGACGAGATTCGCTGAATCACTCCTCGCCGACGTCGACGCCGGTGATCTCGAAGCGAGCGCCGCCGTCGGCGCCGTCGGTCACGCCGATCTCCCAGCCGTGCGCCTCCGCACACTGCTTGACGATCGAGAGCCCGAACCCGGTGCCGCCATGGGTCGTCGAGTAGCCGTACTCGAAGACCTCGTCGCGCTTGTCAGGAGGGATACCCGGGCCGTCGTCTTCGACGTAGAAGCCGTCGTCGAGCGCGCCGACGGTCACCGTCTCGCCGCCGTGCTCGACGGCGTTGCGCAGGAGGTTCTCGAAGAGCTGTCGGAGTTGCGTCTCGTCGGCCTCAACCGTCCCCTCGACGCCGACGGTCACCGCCGCGTCGCCCGTGTCGACGTTCTGCCAACAGGACCGCACGAACGATGACAGCGCGACCGGCGTCAGCTCGATTTCGGTGTCGCGCTCGCGGGCGAGCGTGAGCAGGTCGTCGATGAGTTCCGCCATTCGGTCGTGAGCGTCGGCGACGTATTCGAGCTGTTCGCTGTCGCACTCGTCCAGGGCGAGGTCGAGCCGTCCCTCGGCGACGTTCAGCGGGTTCCGGAGGTCGTGAGAGACCACGCTGGCGAACTCTTCGAGCCGGGCGTTCTGTCGCGTGAGTTCGCGCTCGCGCTCTCGGATCCGCTGGTTCCGCTGGACCTGTTCGAGCGCCGTGACGATGTTGATCCCCAGGATCTCGCTGAGCACGACGTCCTCGTCGTCGAAGGCGTCCGGCGTCGGCGACCCGGCGATGAGGATGCCGTACTCGTCGAGCGGGACGAACATCTCGCTGCGGATCGGCGTCTCCGGGTTGTACACGTCGGGATCGGACTGGACGTCGTCGATCGACTTCGCCTCGCCCCGCTCGAAGACGCGCCACGCGATCCCTTCTCTCTCGGCGAACGTCGGCAACGGGCCGACGAGTTCCCTCGCCGTGTCGGTGGCGGCGACGGGGACGAGTCCCTCTCCCTCCCTGTAGAGGTTGACCACGTTGGCGTCGAGACCGATGATCGTCTTCGCCGCGTCGACGCCGACCTCGGCCACCTCCTCGCAGGACTCGGCCGCCATCAACTCTCTCGCGGTCTCGTTCAGGGCTTCGAGGCGACGCTCGCGCTCCTTTCGCTCCGTGATCTCGTAGTACACCCAGAGGTGGCCCTGCCCGTCGGGCAGTTCGATCGGCCGGTAGTTCCGCTCGAAGGCCCGCCCGTCGTCGAGCACGAGTTCGTCGTTCCAGGTCGGTTCGCGCTCCTCGATCAGTCCGTTGATCCGCGTGACGAACCCGTCGGGGTCGGCGAACATATCGCTCACCTCCCTGGCGAACGCCTCGCAGTCGGTCCCGATCACGTCCGCCGGAACCCCGGGCAGATCGAAGAGTTCGAGCAGGCGTTCGTTCACCCGCAGCACGTTTCGATCGGCGTCCTCCGCGAGCACGCCGACGGGGAGCGTCTCGAAGAGCGTCGATCGGAGGATGTTCGTCCGTTCGAGTCGCTCCCGCTGTTCGTGTTCTTCGGTGACGTCCTCGAACTGCGAGAATATCGAGATGATGTCCCCGTCCTCGCCGGTGACGACCTGGTTGTGCCACGAGCAGAGCCGTCGCTCGCCGTCCTGGCGGACGATGTCGTTGAGGCTCTGGTAGCCGCCGCGGTCGGCGAGCAGTTTGCGTTCGATCTCGGCGACGTGTCGTCGACCGTCTTCGGGGACGATGGGGAGCCAGGTCCCCCCGACGAGGTCCGCCGCGTCGTAGCCGGTGATCTCGGTGGCGGCCTCGTTCACTCTGACGATCGTGAACGTCTCGTCGTACTCGATCGTCCCCAGCGGCGACTGGTCGATGAACCTGGAGAGCCGACGTTGGCTCTCGGCCAGCGCCCGCTGTGAGTGAGTCTGTTCGACGGCGTTCTGGATGCGGTTCGCCAGCACCGTGTACTGCTCGGTCCCGGTCTCCTTCTGGAGGTAGTCCGTCACGCCCGCGGAGATCGCCTTGCTCGCGATCTCTTCGGACCCGCGCCCCGTGAAGAGGATGAACGGCACGTCCCCGTCGAACTCCGTGACCCGTTCGAGGAGTTCGAGGCCGTCCATCCCGGGCATCTCGTAGTCGCTGACGACGCAATCGATCCGTTCGTTCCGGATGCGTTCGAGGGCGGCCTCGGGGTCCGTCGAGGTGTACACCGAGAACGCGTCGTCGAATCGCGTCAGAAACGACGCGGTCAGATCGACGATGCCGGGATCGTCGTCGACGTGCAGGACCCGTATCTCCGCCGGCGGGTCCTGCGGGGGCCCCGTCGTTTCAGACATACGAGACTATACTGAGACTCGGGGTATATAAATTCACGTCGGCTATCGAAGGTGATACTACGAGCGAGCCGCGGCCAATGCGTCGATATCGGGCAGCACACCCTTGACGCTCGACTCCTAAGGCCGGGTATGCTCACTGCGCTCCACCGTCTCGGCCTCGAAGTCAAATCGCTCGCCCGGGCGCGGGAATTCTACGAAGGACGCCTCGGGTTCGACGGAGCGGAGGGGGGACCGGAGACGGCCGTCGCCTACCACGTCGGCGTCGACGGCGACGCAGACCCGACGAGGCTCCTCCTCCGCCGGCCGACGGACACGCCGCGCGGCGGCGTCCACACCCACTACGCGTTTTCGACGACGCCGGCGGCCTATCGAGCGTGGCGACGGCGACTCGCCGACCTCGACCCGGTGGAGTTCTCGTTCGGCGCGAGCGACTCCCTCTACGTCGACGACCCGGACGGTCACTGCGTCGAGATCGGTAGCGTCGACCGGGAGGGCGCCGTCGAGGCTGCCGACCTCGCGACCGACACCGAGGGGGAACGGGCGCCGCCGCTCACGGGGATCTTCGAGGTCGTGCTGGAGGTCACAGACCTCCCGCGTGCGGAGGAGCGGTACCGACGGCTCGGCTTCGAGGTCGTCGACCGCGGGGACGAGCGGCGTCGCGTCCGCCTCGACGGGCCGGTGGCGCTGGAGCTCTGGGAACCGCAGTTGGGAATCGCGGACGCCCGCGGGGGGTTGCACGTCGACCTCGCGTTCGCCGCGCCGAACCCCGACGCCGCGGTCGAGGCCGGCGCGCCCTGGGCCGCCGGTCCGCATCCCGTCGACGGCGGCGTCCGGGTCGTCGACGACGACGGCCACGTCCTGACGTTTCTGCGCCCCGGACGCGGGTGACCGTGCGTCGCGAGCCCGCGGCGCGAACGCCGCTCCCCGATCAGAGTCGGTCGGTGTCGATGTCGACCTCGGGCGGGGCGACGATCAGGAAGTTCCGGAAGTGCGTGAGGCTGCCGCCCATATCTCTGACCGGGCGGGCGAAGCCCTTCGCCAGTTCGTTGAGGTCGCCCTCGACGGCGAGGACCAGGACGTTGTCGGCCTCGACGGTCCGGACCCACACCTCGGGGTCCGTGGACCCGTCGAGGATTCCGAGGACGACGTCGCCTTCGACGTCTTCGTCGAGGTGCTCTTCGGCCTCCGAGAGGTTCAGGTTGAAATCGCTCATACCGACGTAGACGCGTAGCGGGACGAAAAGGATTCGGACGGAACGCGTCGAGACGGGGGGTGTCGCAGTCGCGACGACGGGTCCCCGCTGAGAACCGGAAATCGCCGTGCCCGTTCGTCCAGTTCAAGGCGCGCGCGAGCGGCGACGGTGGGCAACTGACCGAATTCGCGGCGGAAATTGCACCGATCCGAGACCGTTCACACGGACCGGCGCGATGCCGAGACCGAGGCCCCGTCATCCCTGTACCGCCGTTTTGCCCGCCCGTTCGGATGCTCCGGGCGTTCTGAGTCGTATTCGGGGTCAGGAGCCCGACGGCCGGTCCGAGGAGTCTGAGCCGGTCACAGCGAAAGCTTTTAATATCTTTCCGGGGCAGTGAACAGACACAATGTCTAACGACGACATGGAGGCTCAGTCGGACACCCCGGCTGGTCGAGTTCTTCCAGGGCACATTAGCCCAAATAACTGAATCCGAGATCGAGAACGTACGGATTTTCGACACGACGCTCCGCGACGGCGAGCAGTCGCCACGCACCTCGTTCAGCTACGACGAGAAGCGGAACATCGCGGCGACGCTGGACGAGATGGGGACGCACGTCATCGAGGCGGGGTTCCCGGTCAACTCCGACGCCGAGTTCGAATCCGTCAGCGACATCGCCGCCGCGACGGACACGACCGTCTGCGGGCTGGCGCGCGTCGTCGACAAGGACGTGGAGGCCGCACTCGACTCCGGCGTCGGGCTGGTCCACGTCTTCGTCAGCACGAGCGACGTCCAGCTGGCGGACTCGATGCACGCCTCCCGCGAGGAGGCGGTCGAGCGCGCCGTCGAGAGCGTCGAGCGAGTGAAAGATGCCGGCGTCGAGGCGATGTTCTCGCCGATGGACGCCACCCGGACCGACATCGACTTCCTGGCCGAGATCCTGAGCGCCGTCGACGAGGCGGGCGTCGACTGGGTCAACATCCCGGACACGACCGGCGTCGCGACGCCGACGCGCTTCGCCAGTATGGTCCGTGAGGTGCGCAAGCACACCGACGCTCAGATCGACGTGCACGCGCACGACGACTTCGGACTGGCCGCCGCCAACGCGATGGCCGGCTTCGAGGCGGGCGCGTCGCAGGCGCAGGTCTCCGTCAACGGCATCGGCGAGCGCGCCGGCAACGCCGCCTTCGAGGAGGTCGTGATGGCGGCGGAGTCGCTGTACGGCGTCGACACGGGGATCGACACCACTCGAATCACCGAACTGTCGCGGATGGTCGAGGAGGCGAGCGACATCCCGGTTCCGGCGAACAAGCCGGTCGTGGGACGGAACGCCTTCTCACACGAGAGCGGCATCCACGCCGCGGGCGTGCTCGAGAACACGGACACGTTCGAGCCGGGCGTGATGACGCCGGATATGGTCGGGGCCCAACGCGAGTTCGTCCTCGGCAAACACACCGGGACGCACTCCGTCCGAAAGCGACTGGAGGAGTCCGGGTTCACGCCGACCGACACGGAGGTCCGAGACGTCACCCGACGGGTCAAAGACTACGGCGCGGAGAAGGAGCGCGTCACCGTCGACGTGCTCACGCGCTTCGCCCGGGAGGTCGGCGTCAACCGCGAGGACGAGGACGACGAACAGGAGGAGGTCCGCGCCTGATGGCGCGCGCCCCGGTTGCTCGATCCGACGAGCCACGGGTGCGCCGCCGGCCGACCGCCCGAACCGGACGCGCGGCGCGAAACGTTAATTACGGCCGAGACGCATCTTCGAGGTACGATGCGACGACGGCACACCGACGCGACGGCCGCCGCGCCGACAGCGGCGTCGCTCGCTCGCGTGCGCCTGCCAGCCGACGCCGAGACGCTCGGCGTCGACGCGCAGATCATTGTAGGGGCACTCTAGCCCCGTCACTCCCAATTCTCGCCGTTTCGATCCCGTTCGCGCCCGCCGTTCGACCGACCAGTGACCGTCACACACCGACTATGCAGCATCACGCCCGACCCACACGACCGACACCGACGTATCGCACGCAGACAACAGCGGCCCGCACGGAAGCGAGCGCCCGCACGGGGCCGAACGCCCGTCCCGAACCGAGCGCCCGCTCGACCGCCGCCGGAGGTGAGAGACGATGAGTAAACAGGCACCCTCGTCGCCGAACGCGACGACCGACGCCGAAGTCGATCCGGACGAGGAGACGGAACAGACGCCCGTGACGACCGGCTCGGAGGCCGTCATCCGCGCGCTCGAAAACGAGGGCGTCGAGGCGGCTTTCGGCGTCCAGGGCGGGGCGATTATGCCCGTCTACGACGCGCTGTACCACTCGGACATCCGGCACGTCACGATGGCACACGAGCAGGGCGCGGCCCACGCGGCCGACGCCTTCAGCGTCGTCCGGAACGAACCGGGCGTCTGTCTGGCCACGTCGGGACCGGGGGCGACGAACCTCGTCACCGGCATCGCCGACGCGAACATGGACTCCGACGGCCTGCTCGCGCTGACCGGGCAGGTCCCCTCGGACATGGTCGGCTCCGACGCGTTCCAGGAGACCGACACCACCGGCGTGACCGCGCCGATCACGAAGCACAACTACTTCGCCAGCGACGCCGACACCGTCGGCGACACGGTCGGCGAAGCGCTCGCGCTCGCCGGCGAGGGACGCCCCGGCCCGACGCTCGTCGACCTCCCGAAGAACGTCACGCTCGACGAGACCGACGCCGAACCCGGGCCGGCGGAGCCGCCGGCGACGACGCGACCGCAGTACGTCGCCGACGAGGAGAACGTCGCCGAGGCCGCCGACGCGATCCAGGCGGCCGAGCGGCCGCTGTTGCTCTTCGGCGGCGGCGTCATCAAGGGCGACGCGACCGAACAGGCCCGCGAGTTCGCACGCGAACACGAGATCCCGGTCGTCACGACGATGCCGGGCATCGGCTCGTTCCCCGAGGACGACGACCTGTGTCTGTCGTGGGCGGGGATGCACGGCACCGGCTACGCGAATATGGCGATCACGCACACAGATCTGCTGATCGCCGTCGGGACGCGCTTCGACGACCGCCTGACCGGCGGTATCGACACCTTCGCGCCCGAGGCGGAGGTCATCCACATCGACATCGACCCCGCGGAGATCTCGAAGAACGTCCACGCGGACTACCCGCTGATCGGCGACGCGGGCATCGTCCTCGATCAGGTCGACGACGCGCTCGAGGCCTCGCCCGACGCCGACGAGTGGCGCGAGCAGTGTCAGACCTGGAAGGCGGAGTACCCGATGGACTACGCGACGCCCGACGACGAGCCGCTGAAGCCGCAGTTCGTCGTCGAGATCCTCGACGAGGCGACCGGCGACGACGCCATCGTCACCTCGGGCGTCGGCCAGCACCAGATGTGGGCCGCCCAATACTGGACGTTCACCGAGCCGCGGACGTGGGTGTCGAGCCACGGCCTCGGGACGATGGGCTACGGACTGCCGGCGGCGATCGGCGCGCGCATCGCGGCCGACGACGACCAGGAGGTCGTCTGCGTCGACGGCGACGGCTCGTTCCTGATGACGATTCAGGAGCTCTCGGTCGCCGTCCGCGAGGAACTGGACATCACCGTCGCGGTGTTGAACAACGAGTACATCGGGATGGTTCGCCAGTGGCAGGACGCCTTCTTCGAGGGCCGACGGATGGCCGCCGAGTACAACTGGTGTCCCGAGTTCGACATGCTGGCGGAGGCGTTCGGCGCGCGCGGCTTCCGCGTCGACGACTACGACGAGGTCGCAGAGACCGTCGAGGAGGCCGTCGCCTACGACGGGCCGTCGGTCATCGACTTCCACATCGACCCGGCGGAGAACGTCTATCCGATGGTCCCCTCCGGCGGCGCAAACGGACAGTTCGCACTGACGGAGGATCAGCTATGAGCTCGCAGGAATCCGACGAGGCCGAGGAGTTGCCGAAGCACGGACTGAAAGGACCGTCGCCGGACGAGCGGCCGCACCCCGAGGGACGCCGCAACTCCCAGGGGATCCGCATCGATCCGGCGGCCGAAGCCGAACCCGAACAGCGACGCGCGGTGCTGTCGGCGCTGGTCGAGGACGACCCCGGCGTGCTCTCGCGCATCGCGGGGCTGTTCTCCCGCCGGCAGTTCAACATCGAGAGCCTCACCGTCGGGCCGACGACCGTCGAGAACCACTCGCGGATCACGATGGTCATCGAGGAGTCCGACCCCGGAATCGACCAGGCGGAGAAGCAACTCGCCAAACTCAAGCCGGTGATCGCCGTCGGTGAACTCGACGACGACGCCGTGCGGACCGAACTCGTCCTCCTGAAAGTCGAGGGCGACGACCCCGACAAAGTGCACGCGGTCACGGAGATGTACGACGGTCAGACGCTCGACGCCGGTCCGAAGACCATCACGGTCCAGCTCACCGGCGACGAGCAGAAGATCGACGACGCGATCGACGCGTTCCGCCAGTTCGGCATCATCGAGATCGCCCGCACGGGCTACACGGCGTTGGCGCGCGGCGACCAGGCGACCGTCCCGGGCGAGAAACCGGGCACCGCAGACGAACCGACACGACCGAAGAACGCACAACAATAGCTCAAAATGACAGACGAAGACCTGAATACGACGGTATACTACGACGACGACGCGGATCGCTCCTACATCGACGACAAGACCGTGGCCGTCCTCGGCTACGGCAGCCAGGGCCACGCCCAGTCGCAGAACCTCGCCGACAGCGGGGTCGACGTGATCGTGGGTCTGCGCGAGGACTCCTCCTCGCGCGCGGCCGCCGAGGCCGACGGCCTGCGGGTCGAGACGCCCGCCGACGCGGCCGCCGAGGCCGACATCGTCTCGATGCTCGTTCCCGACACGGTTCAGCCCGCGGTGTTCGAGCAGATCAAGGACGGACTTGAGGCCGGCGACACGCTGCAGTTCTCCCACGGGTTCAACATCCACTACAACCAGATCCGACCGCCCGAGGACGTCGACGTGACGATGGTCGCGCCGAAGTCTCCCGGTCACTTGGTGCGGCGCAACTACGAGGCCGGGCAGGGAACGCCGGGGCTCGTCGCCGTCTACCAGAACGAGACGGGCGATGCGCGCGAGGAGGCGCTCGCGTGGGCGCACGCGATCGGCTGCACCCGCGCCGGCGTCATCGAGACGACGTTCCGCGAGGAGACTGAGACCGACCTCTTCGGCGAGCAGGCCGTCCTCTGCGGCGGGATGACCGCGCTCGTCCGTGAGGGCTTCGAGACGCTCGTCGACGCGGGCTACTCCCCGGAGATGGCGTACTTCGAGTGTCTGAACGAACTGAAGCTCATCGTCGATCTGATGTACGAGGGCGGCCTCTCCAACATGTGGGACTCCGTCTCCGACACCGCCGAATACGGCGGGCTCACCCGCGGCGACGACATCATCGACGAACACGCCAGAGAGAAGATGGAGACCGTCCTCGAGGAGGTTCAGGACGGGACGTTCGCCCGCGAGTGGATCGCGGAGAACCAGGCCGGCCGACCCTCGTACACGCAGCTGAAACACGCCGAGGAGACCCACGAGGTCGAACAGGTGGGCGAACCCCTCCGCGACCTGTTCGCGTGGGGCGAGCAAGAAGAGGAGGCCGCCGAGGCGGCCGCGGACGACTGAGAGATGACCGAGATATTGATCAGCCTGAAAGCCCACGGTGATGTAGATGAGTGAGGGAACGCTGTACGACAAGGTATGGGAGGAGCACACGGTCTCGGAGCTGCCGACCGGACAGACGCAGCTGTTCGTCGGCCTGCACCTCATCCACGAGGTGACGAGCCCGCAGGCGTTCGGGATGCTGCAGGAGCGCGACCTGGAAGTCGCCTACCCCGAGCTCACCCACGCGACGGTCGACCACATCGTCCCCACGGCCGACCAGTCGCGGCCCTACCGCGACGACGCCGCCGAGGAGATGATGTCGGAGCTCGAACAGAACGTTCGGGACGCCGGCATCCAGTTTTCGGACCCCACCACGGGCGAACAGGGCATCGTCCACGTCATCGGGCCCGAGCAGGGACTCACCCAGCCCGGGAAGACGATCGTCTGCGGCGACTCCCACACCTCGACGCACGGCGCGTTCGGCGCGCTGGCGTTCGGGATCGGGACGAGCCAGATCCGCGACGTGCTCGCGACCCAAACCGTCGCGATGGAGAAGAAGGACGTCCGAAAGATCGAGGTCACGGGCGAACTCGGCCCCGGCGTCGAGGCGAAGGACATCATCCTCGAAGTGATCCGTCGCCTCGGAACCGAGGGCGGCGTCGGCTACGTCTACGAGTACGCCGGCGAGGCCATCGAGAACCTCGATATGGAGGGGCGGATGAGCATCTGCAACATGTCCATCGAGGGCGGTGCTCGCGCGGGCTACGTCAACCCCGACGAGACCACCTACGAGTGGATGAAAGAGACCGACTACTTCCGGGAGAACCCCGAGAAGTTCGACGAACTCAAGCCCTACTGGGAGTCGATCCGCTCCGAGGACGACGCCGAGTACGACGACGTCGTCACCATCGACGGCTCCGAGCTGGAGCCCGTCGTCACGTGGGGGACAACCCCCGGGCAAGGAATCGGTATCAGCGAACCCATCCCGGAACCCGAGTCGCTGCCGGAAGACAAACAGGACACCGCGCGGCGCGCCCAGGAGCACATGCGCGTCACGCCCGGCGACACGATGGATGGCTACGAGATCGACGTCGCCTTCCTCGGATCGTGCACGAACGCGCGCCTTCCGGACCTCCGTCGGGCGGCCGACGTCGTGAAGGGACAGCAGGTCCACGAGGACGTCCGCGCGATGGTCGTCCCGGGCAGCCAGCGCGTGAAGGCCGCCGCCGAGGCCGAGGGCCTCGACGAGATCTTCGAGGAAGCCGGCTTCGAGTGGCGCAACGCGGGCTGTTCGATGTGCCTCGGGATGAACGAGGACCAACTGGAGGGCGACGAGGCGTGTGCGTCCTCCTCGAACCGCAACTTCATCGGTCGGCAGGGCTCGAAGGACGGCCGCACCGTGCTGATGAACCCCCGGATGGTCGCCGCGGCGGCGATCACCGGAGAAGTGACTGACGTGCGCGAACTGAAGGAGGTGACAGTCGCATGAGCTGTCTGCGACAGCGAATGCGAGTACGCCAGAGCTTCGCTCTGGAGGTGATCGTATGACCGACGAGATTCCCGAGATCGACTCGGTAACGGGCACGGGCGTTCCCGTCCGCGGGAACGATATCGACACCGACCAGATCATCCCGGCGCGCTTCATGAAGGTCGTCACGTTCGACGGCCTCGGCGAGTTCGCGTTCTTCGACCTCCGGTTCGACGAGGACGACAATCAGAAGGACCACCCCTTCAACGAACCGCAGTTCCAGGACGCCTCGGTGCTCGCCGTCAACGCCAACTTCGGCTGCGGGTCCTCGCGCGAACACGCCCCGCAGGCGCTGATGCGCTGGGGCATCGACGCCATCGTCGGCGAGTCCTTCGCCGAGATCTTCGCCGGCAACTGCCTCGCGCTTGGCATCCCGACGGTCACGGCCGATCACGAGACCATCGTCGAACTCCAGGAGTGGATCGACGAGAATCCCGACGGTGAGATCCACGTCGACGTCGAGGAAGAGACGGTCACCTACGGCGACACGACCGTCGAGGCGACCGTCGACGACGCACAGCGGCGGGCGCTCACCGAGGGCGTCTGGGACACGACGGCGCTAATGAAGTCCAACGCCGACGCGGTCGCCGAGAAAGCCGCCGAACTCCCCTACGTCGATGTCTGAGGAGATCGTCGTCATCGAGGGCGACGGCATCGGTCGGGAGGTCGTCCCCGCCGCCGTCTCCGTCCTGGAGGCCGTCGGCGACTTCGAGTTCGTCGCGGCCGAGGCCGGTGACGCCGTGAAGGAGGCGACGGGCGAGGCGCTCCCGCAGGAGACCTACGACACCGTCGCCGACGCCGACGCGACGCTGTTCGGCGCGGCCGGCGAGACGGCTGCGGACGTCATCCTCCCGCTGCGGACCGCCGTGGGATCCTTCGTCAACGTCCGGCCGGCGCGGGCGTATCCCGGCGTCGAGGCGGTGCGACCGGAGACGGACCTCGTCTTCCTGCGCGAGAACACTGAGGGAGTCTACGCGGGCCACGAGGACCGCCTCTCCGACGACCTCTCGACGCTGACGCGGGTCGTCACCACCTCGGCCTCGGAGCGGTTGGCCGAGTACGCCTGCGAGTACGTCGACGAGCAGGGGAAAAAGGGCTTCCAGGTCGTCCACAAGGCGAACGTGATGCGCGAGACGGACGGTCGCTTCCGCGACGCGGTCGTCGACGTCGCCGACGAGGCGGGCGTCGAGACCGAGGAGGTCCTGATGGACGCCTTCGCGACGCGGGTCTGTCTGGACCCCACGCAGTTCGACGTCGTCGTCTGTCCGAACCTCGCGGGCGACGTGCTGTCGGATCTGGCCGCGGGACTGGTCGGCGGCCTGGGACTGCTTCCGTCCGCCAACGTCGGCCCCGATAACGCGCTCTTCGAACCGGTCCACGGCACCGCGCCCGACATCGCGGGCGAGGGCGTCGCCAACCCCTCGGCGGCGATCCTCTCGGCGGCGATGCTGCTCGATCACCTCGGCTACGGCGACGAGGCCGAAAACGTCCGCACGGCGGTCGAATCCGTCCTCGAAGACGGACCGCGGACGGCCGATCTCGGCGGCGACGCCGGGACCGAGGAAGTCACGACCGCGGTCCTCGACCGACTGGACTGACGCCGCGGTTTTCGGGGTCCTTCCGCACGCGAATCGTCTGGATCTTTCCCGGACAGACACCTCCCCGTCGATCGTCGGGCAACAAATATCTGTTATTTGTCAAGTGAAGGTGGCCGAGCGCGTTCGGCCACGGCCGTATCCGCCTACTGGTGTCCGTTCGTGATCGATCGAAGGGAAATCATTCGCCGTACCGTTCCGATACGAACACAAACCATTAACAATACACAGAGCGAAGACCGCACAGACGAATCCTATGTTACCCGCTGAGCGAAAACGGCGCATCGTGGAACTCGTCACCGCCGCCGACGGCCGATCGGTCGAGGCCCTCGCCGAGGAGCTGGGCTACTCGAAGGCGACGATCCGTCGCGATCTTCAGGAACTGGAGGGCCAGGGCCTCATCGAGCGGTCACACGGCGGTGCGGTCCCGGTGACGAGCGTCGGGCACGAACAGGCGTACGGACAGAAGGAGGTCCAGAACCTCGAGGCGAAACGCGCCATCGCCGAGCGCGCCGTCGAGGAGATCACGGATGGACAGGTCGTCTTCTTCGACGCGGGAACGACGACGATGCAGGTCGCACAGAACGCGCCGAAGGACGGCTCGATGCTCGCGGTGACGAACTCCCCCCGGTTGGCGGTCGAACTCGGTAAGGAGGACAACGACGTCAAACTGACCGGCGGCACGCTCCGGCGGCGGACGCGCTCGCTCGTCGGGCCGACCGCGGAGTCGTTCCTCGAACGGACGAACTTCGATCTGCTGTTTCTGGGTGCGAACGCCGTCGACGTCGAAAGCGGGCTCACGACGCCGAACGAGGAGGAGGCGCGCGTCAAGGAACTGATGGTGCAGCGGGCCTCGCGCGTCGTCCTCGTCGCTGACGCGTCGAAGATCGGCGAGCGGTCATTCGTCACCTTCGCCGACCTCTCGGACGTCGACCTGTTCGTCACCGCCGGCGAGATCGACGACGAGGTCAGAGAGCGGTTCGAGGCCGAGGACGTCACCCTCGTCGTTGCCGACGAAGAGGTGGTGACGCCGTGAGTAGTAGCCGGGGAGCCGTGAGCAGCGACCGGGACAGCGACGCACCGACCGGCGCAGCCGTGCTGACGGTGACGATGAACCCGGCGCTCGACCACACGCTCACGGTCGCGGAACCGCTCCGGAAAGGCGAAGTCGTGCGGACCGACGACGCGAAGTTCGACGCCGGCGGGAAGGGGATCAACGTCTCGCAGTACCTCACCGCACTGGGGGTCGACGCCCCCGCGACGGGATTCCTCGGCGGGCCGTTCGGGCAGATGATCGGCGGAACCCTGGACGAGGAAGGTGTCGCCCGCGACTTCGTCGAAATCGGCGGGCGAACCCGCTTGAACACCACGGTGTTGAGCCCCGACGGTGAGTACAAGATCAATCACGACGGCCCGGTGGTCGAAGAGGGAGACGTCGACGCGCTGGTCGAACGGGTGCGCGACCGTGAGCCCGAACGGCTCGTCGTCGCCGGGAGCCTCCCGCGCGGGATCGGCGCCGACGCCGTCGACCGGCTGGCCGGCGCCGGACCCTGGGACACCGCCGTGGATATGGGCGGGTCGTTTCTCGGCCGGTTCGACGGGTCTTACCTCGTATGCAAACCCAACCGGGCGGAACTCGCCGAGGCCACGGGCCGAGCCGTCGAGACGATCGAGGACGCCGCATCGGCCGCCGCCGAGCTCCGCGAGCGCGGATACCGGTACGTCTTGGCGTCGCTCGGCCCCGACGGCGCACTCTTAGTCTCCGAGTCCGGGGCCGTCCGCGCACCGGCGCTGCCGGTCGACGTCGTCGACACCGTCGGCGCGGGCGACGCGCTCCTTTCGGGGTTCTTAGCCGGGCTCGCTCGGGGGGACTCGACCGCGGACGCCCTCCGAACCGCCGTCGTCGTCGCGGCGCGCGTCGTGTCCGTGTCGGGGACGAGCGTCCCCTCCTTCGAGGACGTCTTCGAGCGCCGCGAGCGGGTCGAGATTCGCTCTGTCTGATCCGTACTGATCACTTTATCTTAATTTTATATCTTTAACTCAGAAACAAACGCGAGCGAAAGTATTTTTGAGGATCTTCAGCAATATCCGTGAGGGAGACATATGTCATCCAAAGCTGAGAGCAAGATGCGGTCCCACTTGACGAAGGTCAAGGAGGACCTCATGACCGGCGTATCGTACATGATCCCGTTCGTGACTATCGGCGGGATCTTCCTGGCGCTTGGGTTCGCCGTCGCGCCGACGGGGCCGAACGGCGCTCCGGATACCTCACAGGTGGGAACGATGGCGTACTTCCTCGGCCAGATCGGCGGACTGGGACTGACGATTATGGTCCCGATCCTCGGCGCGTACGTCGCGTACGCGATCGCCGATCGACCGGGACTCGCACCCGGCTTCCTGGCGTCGTATCTGATCCAGCAGGGTGACGTCCTGGTCGCGGCGGGAGAGGTTATCGGCCTCCAAGGCGGATCGGCCGGGGCCGGGTACCTGGGTGCGCTCGTCACCGGTCTCCTGGTCGGGTACGTCGCCCGGTGGATCAAGAACTGGAGCGTTCCGGACTTCATCCGGCCGATGATGCCCGTCCTCATCGTTCCGGTGCTGACGATGGCGATCGTCTCGCCGGTCGTCCTGTTCGTCCTCGGCGTTCCAGTCGCCATCGCCAACGCGGGTCTGACCGCGTACCTGCAGGGGCTACAGGGCAGCCAGGCCCTTCTCGTCGGCGGCATTCTGGGGGCGATGATGGCGTTCGACATGGGCGGTCCGGTCAACAAGGTCGCCTACGTGTTCGCCGCGGGCCTGATCACCGAAGGGATCACCCAGCCGATGGCGGCGGTGATGATCGCCGGGATGATCCCGCCGATCGGCCTGGCGATCTCGAACTTCATCGCGCCGCATAAGTACGCCGAAGAGATGTACGAGAACGCCAAGTCCGGGATCATCCTCGGGTTCTCGTTCATCACCGAGGGGGCGATCCCCTACGCGTCGGCGGACCCGATCCGCGTCATCCCGTCGATTATGGTGGGCAGCGCCGTCGGCGCGGCGATGTCGATGTCGCTCGGCGTCTCGATGCCCGCCCCGCACGGCGGCATCTTCGTCGTCCCGCTGTCGAACAGCCCGTTGATGTTCCTCGCGGCCATCGTCATCGGCTCGCTCGTGACGGCGGCGCTCGCGACGGTCCTCAAACCGGACTATGAGGAGGGCGTCGGCGCGGCCGGCGAGGCGGAAGCCGGCGCGGCGGCGAGTGCCGACGACTGATCGGCGGACCGATCGATTTCGATTTTTCCCGACCCGACGCGCTGACCGCGAATCGAAGAGAAAATTCCTTAACAATCCCGTGCACATATTCGATTGGTTATGCTCGAAGATGACATCGACCGGCTGCTGCCGCTCGCGCACATCTCGCTCGCGGAGCCGCCGGCGAACAAGGCGGCCGCGATCGAGTTCCTCTTGGATCTCATCGCGGACAACGGCCGCGTGACGGACCGCGAGGCCGCCCTCGCCGCGCTGCGGGAGCGCGAGAAGGAGGCGACGACGGGCGTCGGGATGGGGATCGGGATCCCGCACGCGAAGACGAGCGCCGTCGAGGAGCCGTCGATCGCGTTCGCTCGCTCGGGCGAGGGGATCGATTTCGACGCGATGGACGACGAACCCGCTCGCCTGCTCTTTATGATTCTCGTTCCCGCGGAGGGCGGCGAGGAACACTTACAGATCTTGAGCGCCCTATCGAGAGCACTGATGCACGAAGACGTCCGCGAGACGCTGCTGGAGGCCGAAGACGAAGCGACCGTCCAAGCGGCCGTCAGGGAGGCGGTGAACTGATGCCCGAGCGCGTCGTCACCATCGTCCCCGAGGACGGACTGCACGCGCGCCCGGCGTCGAAGTTCGTCGAGGCGGCGAACGAGTTCGACGCGGAGGTGAAAGTCGGGCACGTCGACGGCGACATGGTCAACGCGGCGAGCATGCTCGCGGTCACCGGACTGGGCGCCGCCACCGGCGACGACGTTCGACTGAGCGCGGAGGGCGACGACGCCGAGGCCGCGCTCGACGAACTGGAACGCATCCTGTCGACGCCCGAAGAAGAGCTCTGAACCGATGACTGAGCGACGATTCTCCGGCATCGGCGTCACGCCGCTGTCCGGCGTCGGCACCGTCGTCTGGTACGCGCCGGACGCGGATCTCGGTGAGCCGCCGGCCCCCGAGACGGTCGACGCCGACGCGGAGATCGATCGGTTCGAGAGCGCCCGCGACGAGGCCCGCGAGGAGATCCGCGCGGAACGCGAGCAGACGGCCGAGCGGGTCGGCGAGGCCGAGGCCGAGGTCTTCGACGCCCACGTGCAGTTCCTCGACGACCCCCAGATCACGGAGGGCGTCGAGGGAGAGATCGAAGGCGGACTGCCCGCCGAACACGCCGTCTCCCGAACGTTCGACCGGTTCGTCGAGCGGTTCGAGGAGATGGAGGGACGGATGGCCGAGCGCGCGGACGACCTCCGGGACGTTCGCGACCGCCTCGTGCGCGTTCTCGTCGGCGGCGACCGCGTCGACCTCGCGAACCTCCCGGACGGGAGCGTCGTCCTCGCGGAGCGGCTGACGCCGAGCGACACCGCCCAGCTCGACCCCGAGCGCGTCGCCGGGTTCGTGACCGCCACCGGCGGGCGGACGTCGCACGCGGCGATCTTCGCGCGCTCGCTGGCGCTGCCGGCGGTCGTCGGCATCGGCGAGGGCCTCCACGACGTCGCGGACGGCTCGACGGTCGTCGTCGACGGCACCGAGGGTACGCTCGTCGTCGATCCCGACGCGGAGACGCGCGAGGCCGCGGCGGGCAGTGAGGACGTCGAGATCCGCGCGGAGCCGGTCGAGACGGCGGACGGAACGCCGATCGAGGTCGCCGCGAACGTGGGAACGGAAGCGGACCTCGCTCCCGCGGCCGACCGGGGCGCGGACGGGATCGGGCTCTTCCGCACCGAGTTCCTCTTCCTGGACCGACAGTCGCCGCCGGACGAGGACGAGCAGTACGAGGCCTACCGCGACGCGCTGGGGACGTTCCCCGAGGGGCGCGTCGTCGTCCGGACGCTCGACGTGGGCGGCGACAAACCGATCGACTACCTCGACCTCCCCGAGGAGGAGAACCCGTTCCTCGGCGAACGCGGCATCCGGCGCTCGCTGGGTCCCGACGCCGACCTCTTCGAGACGCAACTCCGTGCGCTCCTGCGTGCGGCCGGCGACGGCGAGGGGAAACTCTCGGTGATGCTGCCGCTGGTCTCGACGGTCGAGGAGGTCCGCGAGGCGCGCGAGGTGTTGGAGTCGGTCGCGACCGACCTAGAAGCGGCGGGCGTCGACTACGCCGTTCCGGAGTTCGGCGTGATGATCGAGACGCCCGCGGCGGCGTTTCTGGCTCCCGACCTCGTCGAGCACGTCGACTTCTTCAGCATCGGGACGAACGATCTCGCGCAGTACGTGATGGCCGCAGAGCGCGGCAACAGCCGAGTGTCCGACCTGGGCGACTACCGCCAGCCCGCGGTGCTGCGAGCGATTCGCGCGACGGTCGAGGCCACGGAGGGGACGGACGTCTGGGTCGGAATGTGCGGGGAGATGGCCGGTGACCCCGAACTGACGGGACTGCTCGTCGGCCTCGGACTCGACGAACTGAGTATGAGCGCGGTCACGGTGCCGCAGGTGAAACGGGCGGTGACCGAAACGACCGTCTCGGACGCGCGCGACCTCGCGGAGCGGGCGCTCGCGGCCAGTACGAAAGCTGAAGTCGAAGCCGTGTTAACGGAGACCACACGATGAACCTCGTCGCAGTCACATCCTGTCCGACCGGAATCGCACACAGCCAGATGGCCGCGGAGAACCTCGAACAGACGGCCGAGCGACTCGGCCACGAGATCAAGGTCGAGGTCCAGGGCGCGATGGGCGCGCAGAACGAACTCACCGCCGCGGAGATCTCCGACGCCGACGCCGTCATCATCGCCTCCGACACCGCGGTCAGCCGCGACCGCTTCGAGGGCAAGCCCGTGGTGAAGGGAACCGTGAAAGACGGCGTCAACGACCCCGAGAGCCTCTTCGAGCGGGCGGCCGAACTCGTCGAAGAGGGCACGACCGGCGCCGTCGAGGTCGACGGCGACGCGTCCGATGCCAGTGCCGAGGCGACCGACAGCGGTGCCGCCGAGACCGACGCCGGCGAATCGAGCGCGTCGGAGCCGAGCCGACGCGGCGGCGACCGCGAGAAGGGGCTGTTCGCGCGCCTCAAGAAGCTCTTCTCCTGATCTCTCGGCGTCGAATTCGATCGCGCCGTGATCGATGCGGCGCCGGAACGCGCAATATCGTGCAGAGACGGACAGGCTCCGTATCCCTTATCACGCAGGCGCGGGATGTCCGAACCGAGGTGACACAAAGTGCCGTTCTACGGCGGGAGTGAACTCGCCAACGTCTACGACGACGCCTTAGAGAAGGGATTCGGCCTCGTCGCGTCGAACATCGCCGAACCGAACATACTGATGGGGCTAATGGAGGGTGCCGCGCGAGCGGATTCGGACCTCCTCCTGCAACTCAGCGGCGGCGCAGCCACGTTCGCGGGCAACGAGGATCCGGTGGACGGGCTGAAAGCGATGGGGACGTACATCGAGACCATCGCCGACCAGTACGACATCGGCGTCTTCCTCAATATGGACCACCAGTCGGACATGGAGTTCATCGAGGCGCAGATGGACCTCGGCATCCCCTCCTCGATCATGATCGACGCCTCACACGAGCCGTTCGAGGAGAACGTCGCGACGAGCCGAGCGGTCGTCGAAATGAAAGAGGAGAAAGACGCGGACGTCCTCGTCGAGGCCGAACTCGGCCAGATCAAGGGCGTCGAGGACGAGGTCGAAGCCGAAGAGGCGTTCTACACCGACCCGGAGCAGGCCGTCGAGTTCGTCGACCGGACGGGCTGTGACCTGCTCGCCATCTCGGTCGGGACGCAACACGGCGTCGCGAAGGGCAAGGACCTGGAACTGCGCCCGGATCTGGCTGGTGACATCCGGCAGGCGCTCCGCGACCACGGCCTCGACACGCCGCTGGTGCTTCACGGCTCCTCTGGCGTCCAACCGGAGCAGTTGCAGCGAATGCTCCAGCACGGCATCTGTAAGGTGAACAAGGACACGCGGTACCAGTACGAGTACACGCGGACGGCCTACGACCTCTACCGGGAGGACCCGACCAACATCGTCCCGCCGGAGGGGGTCGACGCCGACCGCGACACGTTCTTCAACGACACCGACTGGTCGCCGAACAAGGACGTCTTCGACCCGCGAGTCGCCGGGCGAAAGATCCGCGAGCGCATCGCCGACGTCCACGCCGACCTGACCGAAGTCTCCGGAAGCGCCGGACAGAGTCGGTACACGTAGTCCGCGCCCCGGTGTTTAAGTCGCTACGCGGCGTTTTCTCGGATATGCCGCAGATACATCTCGACGAGGACACCGTGGCGCGACTGGATTCGCTCCGGCAGGAGGGCGAAGACTACGACGAAATCGTCACAGAACTCATCAACATCTACGAGGCCGAGGAACTGACGCTGTTCCACGGCGGCGACGAAGTGTAACCGAACCGCTCACAGCGCCCGCCGCGGTAGACCTCGACGAGCGCAGCCGCGGAGAATCACCGCTCGCGGAGAGACACAGTCGATGCCGGACGGCGGCCTCAGCAGAGGCGGTAGCGCTCGGCGTCCTGATCGATCAGGCCGCGTTCACACAACGTCGAGAGAATGCTGTACAACGAGATTTTCTTCATATCCAGGCACGATTCGAGTTCCGAGAGGGTCGCTTCCCCGTGTGTCGAAAGGAACAGATAGACGAGTTTCGCACGCGGCGATTCGAGGTCGGACGGAATGGACGGTGTCTCGATCCCGGCCGTCGGTCGTGAGTGCATCGTTCCCTGCATTGTTGTTGTCATCCCCTTAGCTTCGACGATAATAAAACCCATCCACGACGATTGTCGAAGTGCTTCGATCAGAGATCGGTCGGGAGAATGCTCCTACTCCGCATCTTCGCAAAAGTGGACGAACGTTCATCGGTGTTCCGGCGCGCTCCGACGGCGATTTTTTCGACTGCTGACGATACTGTCCGTTCGGCATTCGCAGGGGAATGGAAGGGGCGGGAATCGAACCACGCGAAGCCGTACGCCGGAGCGACCGAGTGACGGTCGCTGCCGGAACGCTCTACCACTGAGCCACCCTTCCAGTTCGGAGGTACGTGACGCGGTCGTATATGCGTAGCGGCGGGGTCGGACCGACGCTCGTTATTCGAGGAGCGACGCTCCGGTCATCGTCGTCGGTTGCGACACGTCCATCAGTTCCAGGATCGTCGGCGCGATGTCGCAGAGCGATCCGCCCGAGCGGACCCGCCGGCCGCCGTCGTCGCCGTCGGGCGTCAGGTAGACGAACGGGACCGGGTTCGTCGTGTGGGCGGTGTGCGGTTCCGTTTCGGTCCCCATATCGTCGGCGTTGCCGTGGTCGGCCGTGACGAGGACGTGACCGCCCGCGTCCTGGACTGCCGCGACGAGTCGGCCGAGCTGTTCGTCGACCGCCTCGACGGCTCGGACCGCCGCCTCGAAGTCGCCGGTGTGTCCCACCATATCCGGGTTCGCGTAGTTGAGCACGAGCGCGTCGGGATCCTCGGCGTCGATGAGTTCGATCGCCGTGTCGGTCACCTCGGCGGCGCTCATCTCCGGTTCGAGGTCGTACGTGGGCACGTCCGGGCTCTCGACGATCCGACGGATCTCGCCCTCGAACTCGACCTCGCGGCCGCCGTTGAGGAAGTAGGTGACGTGGGCGTACTTCTCGGACTCGGCGATTCTGAGCTGCGTCTTCCCGGCCGCCGAGAGCGTCGCGCCGAGCGTGTCTGTCGGCTCCTCGGGCGGGAAGGCCACCGGGAGATCGAACGTCTCGTCGTACTCGGTCATCGTGACGATCCGCGTGTCCGGCGGGTCGGTCTCGAAGGGCCACTCGGGGTCGATGTCCGCGAGGAGCCGGACGAGTTGCCGCGCCCGATCGGGCCGGAAGTTGAAGAACAGTACCGCGTCGCCGTCTTCCAGCGCCGGCCCGTCCGCTACGAGCGTCGGCTCCACGAACTCGTCGGTGTCGCCGCGCTCGTAGGAATCGCGGACGGCCTCGACGGCCGAGGGCGCCTCGTGGTCGGCCTCGCGGTGGACGATGGCGTCGTATGCGCGCTTCGTCCGCTCCCAGTTCTGGTCGCGGTCCATCGCGTAGTACCGTCCCGAGACGGTCGCGACGTCGCCGGTCCCGTGCTCGTCGACGACGCCTTCGAGCGTCTCGAGGTACTCCTCGCCGCCGTGCGGGTCGGTATCGCGGCCGTCGGTGAAGGCGTGGGTGACGGCCTCGACGCCGCGGTCGGCCGCGACCTCGATCAGCGCGTGGAGGTGTCCCTGCTCGGAGTGGACGCCGCCGTCGCTCAGGAGCCCCATACAGTGGACGCGACCGCCCGTCTCCGCGACGTGGTCGAACGCCGAGACGATGGCGTCGTTGGTTCGGAACGTGCCCTCTTCGATGGCGTCCTCGATGCGCGTGTAGGCCTGCTTGACGACGCGGCCCGCGCCGATGTTGAGGTGGCCGACCTCGCTGTTGCCCATCTGTCCCTCCGGGAGGCCCACGTTCCGGCCGGAGACGTCGAGCGTTCCGTACGCGCCGGCCTCGGCGAGTCGATCGAAGTTCGGCGTCGACGCCGCCGTCACCGCGTCGCGTCGGTCGTGGTCCCCGAGGCCCCAGCCGTCGAGGATGACGAGCGCTGCCTGCATACCTGGGGTGACGCGAGGTCGTCGGGAATAGGCTTCGCTTCGGCTGTCGGACTCCCCGTGAGCCGTTCCCCCCAACAGCGCCGACGCGATACCTTCTTTCGGGTCCCCGCCGTCGTCGGGACTGATGACCGACTCGTCGGGCGGATCGAACGCAGGTCGCGGGTGGCGGTCGCGCCTCCGACGCCCGTTCCCCGAGCGCTGGGTGCAGTACTACCTCGGCAACGGCGCGAGCCTCGGATGGCTGCTCGTCGTCGACGGCGCGGCCTTCCTCCTCGGCGTCAGCTTTTACGTCCACTCCGACCCCTCGCTGAACGACCTCAGTTCGCTCGCGTACCCGCTGTTCGGCGACTCGCCGACCGCGCTCGCGCTCGCGACGCTCTCGGTGGCGACGCTGCTCCCGAACCTCGGGCGGCGCGTCACCGAGGCCCCCTCGAATCGGGTGCTCGCGCTCCTGCACACGCTCGCGTTCGTCTGGCTCGTGAAATACGGCCTCTGGACGGCCGTCGCGCTCAATCTCCGGCCGGACCTCTACGTCGGCTTCACGCCGGCGCTGCTGTGGGAGTACTGGGGGATCCTGATCACGCACCTGTTCTTCCTGCTGCAGGCGGCGGTGATCCCCTACTACGGGCGGACGACGCGCGAGGCGCTCGTCGCGGCGATCGTTCTGCTCTTCGTCAACGACGCCTTCGACTACGGACTCGGACTGTATCCGCCGCTTCGATACGAGGCCGGACCGCTCTTGGCGGGAATCACCGTCGTCCTCTCCGTCGTCGCCGTCGCTACCGCTGCCTGGGTCTTCGACCGCCACGGCACGGATGACTGAGTAGAGCGACCGAGGCGGTTGCCTCCCGGCGCGCCGCGACGTGAATTTATATACGAGAACGGTGCCACCGTCTCCGTGACGTGAATGTCACCCCGCGTCGGGCCGCGGTTGTTCGGCACGTCGACGCGGGGAACGGCGACGCCGACCCGGACGCACCGCACCGGCGCGGCCCGACGGCGTCGTCGCGAGCGGTGTGCCGGCTGTTCGCCCCTTCCAGCGCGCACCGACTATGCGCCAGCCGCCGATATCCCGCCAAGCGGCGAATAGTCCGCTATCCGCCGACTCCCCCATCCATCCGCGGCAGATCACCGTGCAGCCGACGTTCCCGTGTCGTCCCGCAGTTTGCCGTCTGGTGATGCGTCAGCGTCTTACGTCTCGGCGATTTACCTCCGGTTATGGACTCCGCGGTACTGCTGGATCTCCTCGGGAACGAGAACCGGCGGCGCATCCTCCGGCTCCTCTCACACAAACCGTGTTACGTCACCGAGATCAGCGAGTACCTCGGGGTGAGTCCGAAAGCCGTCATCGACCACCTGCGGCGACTCGAAGAGGCCGGCCTCGTCGAGAGCCGCACCGACGACCAGCGTCGGAAGTACTTCCACATCGCGCGGAACCTCAGACTCGAGGTGAGCGTCTCGCCGTACCGCTTCGGCGCGAAGAGCGCCTATCCGGCCAGCCGGAGTCTCGATATGCGCGGTCGCTGCCAGCACATCTCGCTCGACGTTCCCGCGCCCGAGGGCCGTCGGGGCGGCGAGAGCGACGGCGGCGAGAACGACGGCGGCGAGAACGATATCGACGAGGACGACACCGAAGAGGTCGCCGACGGACGAACGCGACGGCTCTGCGACGACGAGGCAGCGGCGAACGGCGGAACCGAAGCCCCGAGCGTCGAGAGCCCGGATGCCGGGAATCCGGATATCGGGGACCCAGATTTCGATCGGGGAACCGACGATGCGTCCGAGGACGACGTGGCAGAACTCGCGCGGCAGTACGCCTATCTCGAAGACGTCGAGAGCGAACTCTCGCTCGCACAGCGCTGGGTTCACGGCCGGGTGACAGACGTCCTCGACAGCCTTTCGGCGCAGATCGGCGCCGAGGCGGACAGCCGGTTTTACGCCGAACTCCTCGCAACCATCGCTCACGACCCGAAGAGCGCACGCGAGGTCGCCCGAGAGCTCAACGCGAGCACCGAGCGAGTCGAGACGGCGCTGGACCGCCTCTCCGAGCAGGAGCTCGTCGAGTACGACGGCACCGGCTGGCGGATCGTCTGACCCCAGCGGCGGCCCCTCTCAGATTACTCACACCTCCCGAGTGAGTCCGTCCCGGAGGTCCCGGCCGAAGTAGTGCCCGGCGAGCGACGCGAGCAGCCCCGCTCCGGTGCCGACTCCGACGATCGCGACCCCGTAGTCCGCGAGGACTTGCACCGCTACGGGCGCGAAGACGCTCGTGAGCGTCCCGAGGACGAAGGCGAGCCCCGCCGCGACCGCCCCCGCGAGGCCGACTTCGAGGTACCGCCGTCGCGATCCGACGGCCCCGACGACGAACGCGACGAGAAACAGGCCGAGGAACTGACCGATCGATCCCACGAGGGGAATCGACCCGCCGGCGACGACGCCCGCAATCGAGAGCGCGAGGACGACGAGGAAGGATCGGATCGAAAACGAACCGCGCAACGGCCGCGGCCGCGAGGGCAGCAGCCGACGCAGACGACTGCCGCCGGTCGTTACGTCCCGCTCGGCGCGGTCGGATCCGCTCGTTTCCCCCGCGGTCCCGAACGTGTCGCGGCCGCTGTCGTCGTCGAGGAGCGAATCGGGGTCGATCCGCTCTCGTTCGTCCCCTTCGCTGGAGCGCTGCATACGGAGACAACGTTCTCGCGGATCCTGACTCTTGTGCTGCTCGCGCTCGGGTGTCACCGCGGAAGTGACCCGTCGCGGTCGAAGCAGCCGCCGGCTCGTCGCCTCGCGGCCAGCGCAGTCGCAGATTCGTCGCGTAGCTGCCGGACCGCCGGATCGACGACGACGCTGACCGACCCGCGCCGCGAACGAATGGATTCAAGTCCGCGCCACCGGTATCGCCGTGTATGAACCCCGGAGACCGCGTCCGCGTCGAGCGCGCGGGCGTCACGAACGAGGGCGTCTTGATGCCCTCCTCGACGCCGGACCACCTCGTCGTCAAACTCGACGGCGGGTACAACGTCGGGATCGCACGCGAGGACGCCGACGTGGACGTGCTCGAATCGGACGCCTACGACGTCGAGGCCGCACAGTCCGAGTCCGCGGAGAGCGAGATCGCCTTCGACGACGACCTCCCGACGATCTCGCTCATCTCGACCGGCGGGACCATCGCGTCGACGGTCGATTACCGCACGGGCGCGGTCACCGCGCAGTTCGACGCCGAGGACGTGCTCCGCGCCGTCCCCGACCTCGCCGGCCGCGCCAACTACCGCGGTCGGGTCGTCACGAACATCCTCTCGGAAAATATGACGCCGACGGTGTGGCGCGACCTCGCCGACACCGTCGCCGAGGAGGTCCGCGCCGGCGCGGACGGCGTCGTCGTGATGCACGGAACGGACACGATGCAGTTCTCCGCCTCGGCGCTGTCGTATATGCTCGATACGCCGGTCCCGATCGTCTTCACGGGGAGTCAGCGCTCGGCGGACCGCCCCTCCTCCGACAACGTGATGAACGCCGTCTGCGCCGTCGAGGCCGCGAAGGCCGACGCCGCCGAGGTGCTGGTCTGTATGCACGCCTCGACGTCCGACGACGCCTGCGCGCTGCACCGCGGCACGCGCGTCCGAAAGAACCACACCTCCCGGCGCGACGCCTTCGAGACGGTCGGCGCGGAACCGCTCGGCACGGTCGACTACGACGCCGAGGCTGTCGAGTTCCGTCGCGAGTACGCCGAGCGCGACGCTGTCGATCTCGACGTGGGTCTCGAACTGAACGAGAGCGTCGACCTGCTGAAGTTCACTCCGGGACTCGACACGGAGCGCTACGCCGAGATGCTGCGCTCGGCGGACCTCGACGGACTGGTCGTCGAAGGAACCGGCCTCGGACACGTCCACACGGATCTGATTCCGGTTCTCGAAGGCCTCGTCGACGACGGTGTCGTCGTCGCGATGACGAGCCAGTGCCTGGAGGGCCGCGTCTGCGACCGCGTCTACGACACCGGTCGCGACCTGCTCGACGCCGGCGTCGTCGAGGCCGGCGACACCCTCCCGGGAACGGCGAAGGTGAAACTGATGTGGGCGCTCGCGAACCACGACGATCCGGCGAGAGCGATGCGCCGATCGATCGCCGGCGAGTTACAGGAGCGCTCCGTCCCCTGGACGTAACTGTCGACTCGAACCGAAGGCGATTCGACTGCTCGCCTCCACACTCCGATCGAGAGCACGATGACCGATCCCAACGCCGCTGTAACGGCTGACGGCCGCGAGTCGACCCGCGGGTTCGATCCTGGCGACAGGTCCGAATCCGACGTCGCCGACACTCCCGAGTACGTCTGCGAGGACTGCGGTCGGCGGTTCTACGCCGCCGACCTGCTCGTGTTGCACCGCGGAGTGACGCATCCGGCGGCGCTCGACGACGCCGAGCGCGACGCGTACCGGGAGGCGTACGCGGCCGAGGAGCGCGCGATCCGATCGTTCCGCATCCGCGCGCTGGGAATCCTCGTGGCACTGTACTTCGGCTTTCTCTTCCTCTACGTGTTCTATGCCTCCTGATCGGAACGGTCGTCGAGCAACGTGGCGGCCGGCGGTTCGAGCCGGTGCGTTCGGCCTCGCCGTCGTCGGCGTGCTGCTCCTCGCGCGCAGCGTCGCCGCCAGCAACGCGGCCGTCGGTCTCTCGGACGCGTCGGGCGACGCGCTCGCCGTCCCCCGCTGGCTCTACGTCGCGACCGGCGGGGCGGCGATCGGAGCCTCGGCGCTGCTCGCGGGCTTCGTCACGGATCGGAGGTTCGTCGAGCGCGTCCACGGGTGGCGGCGGGACCTCGGTCACGGCGGACGAGTCCGCGCCGCAACGGGCGCGCTCGCCGCGCTTCTCGGACTCGCGCTGTTCGCGCTCGTGGTTGTCCGCGGGTTCACCGGCCCACCGCTCGCGACTGTCAATTTCGCAATCGTCGTCGTCTTCGCCGGCGGTCGCGCGGGACTGACGATGGCGGCCTACGCGATCGGCAACGTCTGGCCGGCGCTGAACCCCGTCGGAATCCTCGGCGCGCGGCTCCCCAGCGGGTTCGTCGACTATCCCGAACGGCTCGGTCGGTGGCCCGCGGCCGCCGGCATCCTCCTCCTCGTCTGGATCGAGACGACGACCGGCGTCACCGACACCCCGGCGACGCTCGCGACCGCCGTAGCCGTCTACGGAGTCGTGGCGGTCGTCGGCACCGTTCTCGTCGGCGGCGACGCGTGGCTCCGACACATCGACCCGATCGCGACGTTCTTCCGGTTCTACGGTCGGGTCGCCCCGCTGGCGTGGGAAGACGGTCGGCTCCGCCTCTCCCTGCCCGCGATGCGGCTCGTCGAGATCGACGAGCGGAGCGGAGCGGTCGCGGGCGGATCGCGGAGCGAAGACGAACCGACGGCCGCGACCGACGGGTCGGGGGGGACCCGTCGGCGACTCGTCACCGGCCTCGACGACGTCGCAATCGCCGTGGCGCTGGTTTGGGAACTCACCTTCAGCGGCTTCGTCACGACCGAGCAGGGGGCCGCGGCGATCAGGAGCGTCGCGGGCGTGGGGCTCCCGCCGCTACTCGTCTACGCGGGCCTCTTCGTCGGCGGCTTCGCGGTCTTCTACGGCGCGTTCCTCTTGGCGGCGCGCGTCTCAGTGCGACGGATCCTGACGACGCGGACGCCGCGGGAGTTGGCGGTCGCCTTCGCGCCGTCGCTGCTCGTCGTCGCGGCGGGCTACCACCTCGCACACTACTTCGCCTTCTTCCTGTCGCTGTCCCCGTCGCTGGCGGCCGTGCTGGCGACGCCGCTGGCGGCGCCGACGAACCCGATCGTGCTCACCCTGCCGGCGTGGGTGTCGGCGCTGAATATCGTCTTCGTCCTCGGCGGGCACCTGGTCGCGATCTGGGTGGCCCACTCGATCGCCTATCGGTTGTTCCCGAGTCGACTGCAGGCGATCCGGAGCCAGTACCCGTTCGTCTTCGTGATGATCGGCTACACCGTCGCGAGCCTGTGGCTGATCTCGCTACCGACGGCGACGCCGGCGTTCCTGGGGTGAACCGCCCGGAACAGACTACCCTCGAACGCAAGGCACTTGTCGACGCGCACACTCCGAGCGGTGGGATGCTACTGGCAGGAACCGTCGTCGCCGACCCCGAGACCGTCTACGACGACGGGGCCGTCGTCGTCGACGACGACCGGATCGAAGCCGTCGGACCGCGCGCGGACCTCGAGGACGCCTACACCGGGCACGCGGTCCGGGAGTTCGACCTCGTCTCGCCCGGTCTCGTCGGCGGCCACGTCCACTCCGTACAGAGCGTCGGGCGCGGAATCGCTGACGACACCGCGCTCCTGGAGTGGCTCTTCGAGCACGTCCTCCCGATGGAGGCGTCGCTCGGGCGCGAGGAGATGCGAACGGCGGCCGAACTCGGGTACCTCGAACTCTTAGAGAGCGGGACGACGACCGCGATCGACCACCTCTCGGTCCGCCACGCCGGGGCCGCGTTCGAGGCGGCGATCGACCTCGGGATCCGCGGTCGACTCGGGAAGGTGCTGATGGACAAGCGCGCGCCGGACGGGCTCGAAGAGGACACCGACGCGGCGCTGTCGTCGACCGAGCGGCTGCTCCGGAAGTACCACGGCGCGGCGGACGGCCGAATCCGGTACGCGGTCACGCCCCGCTTCGCCGTGAGCTGTACCGAGGCGTGCCTCCGCGGGTCGCGGGAGATCGCCGACCGCTACGACGGGGTCCGGATCCACACCCACGCCAGCGAGAACAGAGAGGAGATCGAGACCGTGGAGTCGGACACCGGGATGCGGAACATCGCGTGGCTCGACGAGGTCGGCCTGACCGGCGACGACGTCGTGCTCGCCCACTGCGTGCACACGACGGAGCGCGAGCGCGACATCCTCGAACGGACGGGGACGCACGTGACCTACTGCCCGTCGTCGAACATGAAACTCGCCTCGGGGATCGCGCCGATCGCGGACTACCTCGATCGCGGGATCAGCGTCGCGCTCGGCAACGACGGCCCGCCGTGCAACAACACCTTGGATCCCTTCACCGAGATGCGACAGGCGAGTCTCCTCCAGAAGGTCGACCGGCTCGATCCGGAGACGACGCCCGCGCAGGTCGTCTTCGAGATGGCGACGCTCGGCGGGGCCCGCGCGGCGGGCTTCGAGGAAGTCGGCGCGCTCCGGGAGGGCTGGCAGGCGGACGTGATCGCGCTCGACACCGATCTGACGCGCGCGACGCCGCTCTTCGATCCGCTCTCGCATCTCGTCTTCTCGGCGCACGGCGACGACGTGACGTTCACGATGGTCGACGGCGACGTGGTCTACGACGAGGCCGCCGGCGGCCTCCGGACCGGCGACGCAGACGAGATCCGACGGCGATCGCGGGCGGTCGCGGACGGGCTCAGAGACTGACGTGCTCGCCGCTGGGGCGGCTCACTCGCCTGCGGGCTCGTACCGCACCCGATAGCCGTCCGGTCGCTCCGTCACGTCCTCGACCACCCGGAACCTGATTTCCCGCTCCTGTCGCGTCCGCACGGGGAAATCGTAGTGCGTCGCCTCGTAGTCGAACGTCGTCCCGTCCGCGCGGGCCGACCGAACGAACCGCCGGTGCGCGTCGAGGCGGTCGGAGACGACCCGTCGCGACAGTCCGGGCACGCCCTCGACGCGCTCGCCGAGCGTCGAGAGGATCTCCGGGTCGATCTCGTAGCCGACGGAGTCGCGACCGGCGACCATCGCCGCGAGTGTCGTCGTCCCCGTCCCGAGGAAGGGATCGAGGACGGTGTCGCCGTACACCGAGTGCATACAGACGAGTCGGTACGGAATCTCGAAGGGGTACGCCCCGGTTCGGTCGCGCTCTGTCGGCGCGTCGTGACCGTGGCTTGACGCGACGTCGGCGGCGACGACGCCACCCGGTCCGTCGTCACCGCCGGCCGTCGGCGGGCCATCGTCACCCTCAGCCCCCGGCCCGTCGTCGTTGCCGCCGACTGTCGGCGGGTCGTCGCCGTGCTGCGGACCGTCCGCGGGGGGTGCCCCCTCGCCGTCGTCGACCCGTCCGTCGTCGCGGCGCTGTCTCGCCCCCTGGACGTCGGTCCAGACGTCCGAGAACCACCGGTTCCGCTCCTCCCAGAAGTACGCGGACTCGTAGCGTCGGGTCGCGCCCGGCTCGAACTCGCGGCGGGACCCGCCGTTCCGGAACAGGAGCACGTACTCGTGTTCGAGGGTCACGTAGGCGTTCGGCGGCACCATCCCGCTCCCCAGGAACTTCGACGCGGCGTTGGTCGGCTTCCGCCAGAGGACGTTGGGCAGCGGGTCGAAATCCAGCGCCTCGAACGCGTCGATCACTCGCGCGTGGTTCGGGTACACGCGATACCGGCCGTCGAGCGTCCGGGTGGCGTCGCCGACGACGACGGCCGCGACGCCGCCGGGGGCGAGCACGCGGGCGACCTCGCGCCAGACCGAGTGCAGGCATTCGTGCATCGCCTCGAACGCCCGCTCGCCGTCGCCGTCTTCGAGTGCCGCGGCCACCGATTCCGACTGACAGGCGAACTGTTCGTCCCACATCTCGATCATCGGGTACGGCGGTGAGGTGACCACGAGGTCCACGGCGTCCGTTGCGACGTCCGACATACCGCTCGCGTCGCCGACGCGGATCCGATGCCGGGACTCCATTGGTAGATGTATACGCATCGACACGTATAGTTCCCGTCGGTGGTGGCCCCGACGGATGAGGCCATCCGTTGCGCGAGCGCGAGGCTGGTGAGACGTCGAGTCGCGCTTCTGTCCTCGCAAGCCGCCTCGCTGTCGCTCGGTGACTGGCGTCGAGAGAAGTGCTCGGTCAGGGATTTGAACCCTGGTCCTCGGCTCGAAAGGCCAAGATGATTGGCCGGACTACACCAACCGAGCCTGCATTCACATGTGGCAGATATACTCGTTTAAACATTCCGTTACGGGAGCGGTGCGGCACTGTGTCGCGCACGCCCGACGCGCGATCGATCGGCCCGTCGGTCACCGAACGACGGTCACCGGGACCGGCGAGCGGTTGAACACGGTCTTCGCGACGTCGCCGACGATGAGCCGGTCGCGGAGCGTCCCGCCGTGGCTGCCCACGACGACCGCGTCGAACGACTCCGCGCGGTTGACGATTTCCCGCGCCGGCGCGCCGTAGCCGACGGTCGTGGTGATCTCACGGCCCGCCTCGTCGGCGATCTCGCGGGCGCGATCGAGGATCGGCGCGGCGATCTCCGCAGCCTTCGCCTGGGGGTCCTCGGCCGTCGCGATGGCCGTCGCCTTGCCCATCAGCTGCGACGGTTCGCCGACGACGGCCAATACGGTTATTTCCGCGTCCGCGTGCACGTCGAGCGCATAGCGCAGTGCTTCCACCGCCATCTCCGAGTCGTCCATCGCGACGAGGACTTGCGACACCATAGGAGTACAATCGGGCGGCACTCAGTTAAGCGTGAACTGCCCCGGGTCAAACCCCGAGGCACTCGCCTGAAGACGCGCCGTGACGCCGATTACCCGACGCGAGCGACCCTCATTTGCCCTCGAACTCGGGGTCGCCGTCGCCCATAAACGCCGTCATTCCTTCCATCAGGTCGTCGGTGTCGAACAACAGGCCGAACGACTGCGCCTCGACGTTGAGGCCGGCGTCGACGTCGTCCCAACTGCGGTGCATCGCGCGCTTGGTGTACCGTTGGGCGATCGGCGGCCCCGCGGCGAGGTCGCGGGCGAACTCGAACGCGCGCTCGTCGAAGTCCTCGTTCGCGGTCACCTCGTTGACGAAGCCGTAGTCGGCCATCGTCTCGGCGTCGTAGCGGTCGGCGGTGAAGATGATCTCCTTCGCGCGCCCCATCCCGACGATCCGCTGGAGTCGGGCGGTTCCCCCCCACCCCGGGAGCAGACCCAGGTCGTGTTCGGGTTGGCCGAACTCCGAACGCTCGGCGGCGATGCGTAGGTCCGCCGCCATCGCCAGCTCCATCCCGCCGCCGAGGCAGTAGCCGTCGATGCCCGCGACGACCGGGAGCGGCGACGACTCCAGGCGACCGAACGTCTCCTGCCCGAGTCGCGAGAGGTCTGCCGCGCGGTTCACGTCGCCCGCGCCGCCCGCCATCGCCTGGATATCTGCGCCGGCGGAGAACGCGCGGTCCCCGGTCCCCGTGATCAGGATCGTCCGCACAGCCTCGTCGGCCTCGAAGCGATCGACGGCGTCCTCGAGTTCTTCGAGGAGGTCGTCGGTGATCGTGTTCATCCGGTGCGGGCGGTCCAACCGGACGTGGCCCACGCCCTCGCTGATCTCGACCGAGAGTACGTCGTACGCGTAGGCGTCCGCGTCGTCCGGACCGTTCAGGTCGCTCCCGTCGGCTGCGTGGAAACCGCCGCCGGTCTCGGCGAGGTCGCGCAGGTACGAGACGGCCTCGTAGCGCTCCTCGCCCGTCTCCTCGTACCGTTCGTCGAGCACGTCGAGGAGGTGTCCGACGTCCGCGTCGTCGACCATCGCCGCGGGGCCGTCGGACCAGCGGCCGCCGAGTTTGACGGCCGTGTCGATCGCTTCGGGGTCTGCGACGTCGTCTTCGATCAGCCCGGCGACCTCGTTTGCGATCACGGCCAGGAGCCGGTCCGCGACGTCCTCCCGCACCCGATCGGACGGGACCTGCGCGCCCTCGCCCGACTCGTAGTCGTAGAACCCCGCGCCGGTCTTCCGGCCGAGTTCCCCGGCTTCGACCTTCGATTCGATCAGCGGACAGGGGCGGTAGGCGTCGCCGAGTTCCCCGTGCATATACTCGAGGACGTGATAGCCGACGTCGATCCCGACCTGATCGGCCAACTCGAAACTCCCCACCGGGAGCCCGAGTTCGTACTTCGTCGTGGAATCGACCTCCTCGATCGTCGCGTCCCCGGACTCGACCATCCAGGCCGCCTCGTTCATCAGCGGGACGAGCACGCGGTTGACGATGAACCCCGGGCTGTCCTTGCGAACGCGAACGGGCGTCTTACCCATTCGTTCGGCCAGCTCCGAGATCAGATCGAGGGTCGCTTCGCTCGTCTCCGCGCCGGCGATGACCTCGACGAGATCCATCCGGACCGGCGGGTTGAAAAAGTGCATCCCGCAGAACTGTTCGGGCCGGTCCGTCACGTCCCCCAGTTCGGTGATCGAGAGGCTAGAGGTGTTCGTCGCGAAGACCGTCCGGTCGGGCGCGGCCGCCTCTAGGTCGTCGTACACGTCTTTCTTGATCGCCATCTTCTCGGGAACGGCCTCGATGACGACGTCGACGTCGTCGACCGCCTCGGCGAGGTCGACGTGCGTCGAGATGCGGTCCAGCGTCGCCTCGGCGTCGGCGTCTTCGATCTGCCCCTGCTCGACGAGTTTGCCGAGCGACCACTCGATCTGCTCGTAGCCGTCCTCGACGAACTCCGTCTCGATGTCGCGGAGGCGGACCTCGAACCCGGCGAGGGCCGCCACCTCGGCGATACCGTGGCCCATACTTCCCGCACCGAGAACCGAAATGGCGTTGACGTCGTCGATATCCATACCGTACCGTCGGCATCGCGGTGTTTGAACGTTTCCTTCGCCCGAAAAATAAACCCAAATAGAGTTGTCGTCGAGGCGTCCCCGGACGATCAGTCGACGGCGCGCCAGAGGTACCGACTCGCGTAGCTGCGGTACGGTCGCCACCGCTCGGCGTGATCGATCATTCTCTCGGAGTCGCCCTCGTCGTAGCCGTACAGTTCCGCCATCGCCTTCCGAACGCCGAGGTCCTCGACCGGAAAGACGTCGGGACGGCCGAGCACGAAGACCAGGTACATTTTCGCCGTCCAGACTCCGACGCCGCGGATCTCCGTCAGCGCGTCGATCACCGCCTCGTCGCTCTCGCCCGCGAGTCCGTCGCGGGTGAGGTGCCGTTCGTCGAACGCCGCGGCGACGTTGCGGACGTACTCGATTTTCTGCCCGGAGAGGCCGACCTCGCGGAGCGTCGTCTCTTCGGCGTCTCGGACGCCCGCGGGCGTGACCTCGACGCGGTCGAACAGCCGCTCCCGGATCGCCGCCGCCGACTCGACCGAGAGCTGTTGGTTCACGATCGCAACGACGAGCCGTGCGAACTCGTCGTCGGCCGTGCCGATCGGGAGTTCGCCGTGCACCTCGACGAGCGGTCCCAGTTTCGGGTCCCGCGCTACCGGATCCATCGTTCCCGGGTGAGAACGCAACGGTCAAAGACGCGTCGTTCCCGGCGGTTCCCAGGTCCCGGGTGTCAGTCGGTGAATCCGACGATATATTCCGCTCTCGACCGAACGGGGCGTATGGACGATCCGGACGACGCAGCCAAGTCCGACGCCGATGACGGCCGCGACGCCGCCGGGACTGTCCCGGCGAACGACTCGACGGTCTCGATCGAGCGTCCGGACCTCGCCGCGGTCGACGCGCTGGTCGATCTGTGGGTCGCGCTCGCGTCCGAGCAGCAGGCACACGATTCGCACATCCTGCCCGAAGCGAATCGGGCCGTCGTTCGCGACGCGCTCGCGGAACACGCGGTCGCGGGCGGGCTTCGCGTGGCGCGCTGCGAGGGCGACGTCGTCGGCTTCGTCACGTTCGATATCGAACGCGGGGCGTACGAACAGGACGAGAAGCGAGGCGTCGTCCGGAACGTGTACGTCGAACCGGCGTACCGCGGAGCGGGCGTCGGAACGGACCTGATGGACGCCGCGGAATCGTCCCTCCGCGCGGACGGCGCGACCGTGGTCTCGCTGGAGGCGATGGCCGCAAATCGGGCGGCCCGCCGGTTCTACCGCGAACGGGGGTACCGTCCGCACCGGGTGCAGTTCGAGAAGGCCGTCGGCGGCTCCTCCGACGGGACGGATAACCCGACGACCGAGAGCGACAGCGCCGCGAACGACAACCGCGACACGGAGGGAGGAGGCGCAACGGAGGCCGACAACGGCTCGGGCGAGTAAGGCGCACACGCAGCGGCATCCACCGGGACGTCGTGGCTCGCTTCGGCGGCCGACAGCGGGCGTGGCTTCGGCGGCGGTGTCCGTCGAAAACGATACACACTCAAAGGAGGACCGAGTAGGTCGACCCGCGCCAGGGGAGCATGGGCGGTTCATGCACTCGACTTGTAATCGAGACTTCGTGGGTTCGAATCCCACCCCTGGCTCGTGACAAATTTTCGCATATACCGCGGTGTGATGCGACCGCGCCCGTGGCCTCGCAGCAAGAAATGGCCATACTCACCTAAGGTCGTCCTCGAGCAAGCCCCGTGTTGCGATGACGTATGCGGCGCCCGTCAAGAGGGCCCAGGCGACTGCAGCCGTGATTCCGACGGTCAGCAAGGGGCTCGAGCCGAACAGTCCGGCAACGATCCAGACGAGGATCCCGAAGGCCGCGAGAGCTTGGATCTGTAGTCCATCGATGGGCGGAGAGCGGTGCGTAACGGTCAGTGCCATACCGTGAAGGCCGAAACCAAGTGCTAAGAGATAGCAGATCCCGCCGAGGAGTCCCCAAATCGAACCCAGGCTGCCGAGCAGTGTGGGGCTCGATTCGGCCGGCGGCGGTGTCGATGCCGGCGTCGTGGCTGTTGTCACTCCGGTCGCTGCCTCGGCTGGTGGCGGCGTTGACGTCGCCGCTGGTGTTGTTCTCGGTTCGATCGCCGCTTCGGTAGTGGTGCTCTCGATTCCGAGGCCGTCTTCGACGATGAGACCCACCTCGACGCGCTGGGACGGCATTTCGAAGGTGTATCTCGGGCGCTCGCTAGATTGAGCGGTCCCATCGATTTGGTATCGATACCGCGCGATCGATCCCTGCGCGCTCGTCGAGCCGCTCCCGGAGAGCTGCACGTCTTCGCCTGGCGGTGAGTGTGTCGGGGCGTCGAGCGCCGCAGTCGGGCGGGCGTATTCGGGGCCGGAGGGCGTCTCCCGGAACGGAACGAAGTCGACCCATCCCTGCTCTGTGACGACCGGGTTGCCCTCGCCTCCCGGGAGGATGGACGAGTGATATGGTCCGTTTTGACTCCCCCAGTAGTTGGATTCGGCGTGGACGGTACGGGTCGACTCGGTCAGAATGAGTGCCGTCGTGTTAGCCGTGACGAACGGCGCAACGTCAACCGTCATCCCCCGGCTGTGACCGTAGATGCCGTTCTCCGTGAACCGGTAGCTGCTGTTCTCCGACCCCGTTTTTCGGATCCCGATTCCGGTCGGAATATCGCCGCTCACCCGGCGGATCGTGAGCGCACTCACTCCGTCGGTTCGTGTGTAACTCACGCCGTCAGTCCGGAGGACGGCCACGATTCCGTCTCCGACGGTCACCGCACTGAGTTGGTCGTCGATCGCCGGGTTCGAGACGAGTTCCGAGGGTTGAATCTCGGAGTTCGCTTGATTGAGGATCACACCGGCTTCGCCCTCTGCGACGTAGCTTCCCGTCCCCGGCTCGACGTCCGGAAGCCGAACCGGGTCGGCAAAGCGATTGGTGTTGAAGACGATCGCATTGTCGCGAATCGTCGTGCCAATCACCCCCCGGAGGACCATCCCGTAGGTGTTTGCGGCGACGACGTTGTTCACAACGGAGAGGTTCGCGCGATGTGTGACGGGGCTGGACACGACGAGCCCCGCACCGGCGTTGTTCGCGAGTTGGTTATCGGTGAAATCGCTCCCGTACACGAGGAGGCTCGACTGCACGTCGAGCCCGTGGCCACCGCTGTCCGTGATCGTGTTGTTGTCGACGTCGAGGGTGCGTGCTGCGATGTCGGTCCGGATCGACACGCCGGTGTCGCCGTTCCCGACGACCTCGTTGCCACTGAGCCCCCCGCCCCGAAGTTCCCGGCCTGAGACGTAGATCCCCTCGCGACCGTTCTCACGAACGGAGTTGTTGGACATATCCACAGTCAGATCGAGGCTCTGGGTCTCTATGCCGACGCCGTGAACGGCGTTGTTCGTGAGCGTATTTCTCCGGAGTGTGATGTCTGCGTCGGCAAAACTCTCCGTCCCCGATTGCCGGAGCCGGATTCCGGTCCGGGCGTCCCGAATACGGTTCGCGTTGGCTGTCACCGACGTGGCTCTGCTAGTAGTCACCCGGATGCCGTCCCCTGAGCCCGTGATCTCGTTGCTCCAGAAGTAGCTCTCGCTTCTCTCGGCGCGCACCACGACACCGCTCCCGTCAGTCTCGGCGATCCGGTTTCGAGACGCTTGAAGCCGCCTGACGCGGTCGGCGGCGACGAACACTCCCGCGCCATCGATCGCACGGAACGTCGAGTCCAGGACCCTGAGTCCGCGCACCCGCGTCGCGGGCTGGTCGGGTCCGATATCTGCGTCGGTCGGCGACGCCACATCTCCGACGACGAACGGTGCTTCGACACCGGCGGCGAGCTGCGAGACTGACTCCTCTCGGAGTTGGACCTCGACGGGATAGATCCCGCGCGTCGTCGGGTTTACCGCATTCCCGTATTCGACGATCAGCTGTCCCTCACTTGGAATCTCGACGGATTCCGAGAAGGAGATCTCAAGTTGCGTGGCCGTCGACGACACGGACGCCACCGACCCGGCGAACGACTGTTCGATGCTACCGTCTCGGTCTCGGTCGAGGCCGATACGTCCGATGTTTTCGTTGCCGACCGACGCGACCGACCCATCAGCGGTATACTCCACGTGGATCGAATCCATCGAAACGCCGGCACCGGGCTGTAATGCGAGCGTGTGCTCCGCGTTCGCGCCGATCGTGTCCGGTGTGGCCGTCAGCGAGACCCGATCAGTCGTCCCGGCGCCCGGACTCGCCTGGATTGCGTGATCCCCGATGGTACGAAACGTCGATCGTTTGACCGTGATCCGCGGTGCGTCGGTCGTCTCAGTGACTTCGAGGCCGGCGGTGGTGAAATCACGCATCGTGGAGTCGACGACCTCGACTGTCCCGTCACTGCTCGCCACGGTCAGGCCCGTGGTGCCGCCCTCAAGCGTCGTGTGCTGTAGTTCGAGTACACTCCGGTCCGTCCCGTTGTACTGGAGACTCGCCCACCGACGGTCCGCTGCCGCGCCGTTGGAGCGCGTGATCTCCACCGGGCGGGCGGCTGTCCCGTTCGTTCGGAACGAACCGCTCACGGAGACGGTGATGTCCTCGGCCATTTCGATTCTCGTCCCCGGCTCGACTGTTAGCGTCGCGCCGGGTTCGATCTCGATGTCCTGGATGATCCGGTACGGTCCATCGCCTGGCGTCCACGTTGTGTCCGTCGTAATTCCGGATTCGACGAACGTGACGGACGGCTCCGCTGATGTTGATGTTGTGGCCCCAACTGCGGGCGCACTTACTGACAGCATAACTATCGCGCCGACGAATACAACCACGACCGTCTGCTGCCAGCCGTCAGTAACCCGTATCAATTGTATCACCTAGCGGTCCTGCGATGCGTGACCGGTCTTTCCCGCGGCGTAAAAAGGTGCTGAGGGAGAATCAGTATCGATACTGTTCAGCGTTGTACGGCGGCAGAGCGGCGTGACGAAGGCGGCGGCGCGGACCGCTGCCAAGAAAACCGTATTTGGTGTGATGTCAACTAGCACAAGGCTCTTTTCTCTCAACGATCACTTTCTACTGCGGGAAACTGTTGTCTCCAGTCACCGGCGCTGACCACGCCGGGTTCCCGCTTTTAGTTCTGGACTCGGAGGCGTCGAAAGAACACGTCACTACGTCGGGGTCGCGACGCCGAGACTGGTCGAGACGCACACCGTCGAGGTCGACACCACGCCGGCCCGGAGGGCCCTCGGGCGAGCGTGCGCACACCGAACTCGATGCAGGCGCTAGCGACGGGACCGACACTCCACCCTGTTCCGGACGACGAAACGATCCGAGGACAGGACCGCACACGTGGATTGATGACTCGGGAGACGTGGCGACAATCAGCGAACGGTGACGTGGCCGCTTTGGTTCTGTTCGTCCAGATCGTTCACCGCGCTGTGACGGAGCGTTCGAGTCGAGGGAGGGCAGCGTCAGCGGGGATGCCCAGTCGGCGGGCCACCGGTCCGACGGGAAGGGGAGGTGGGGGAGGGCAGTCGGGAGCGGGTCGCGTCGGCGGGAACCGAATCAGAGGCGGCCCAACCTGGGCACTGCTGACTACGAGGGAGACCAACGTAAAAGCGCCCTTGTCTCAAAGAGCCGTTTGACTTATCGGCTCATCGTCGCCGTGCCGACGGAAGAAGGATCAACGCGCCCGGAATCGAGAGCGTGGCCAGTCGAAGCGGGTTCTCCCGGAAATCGAAGTCCGGATCGAGCGGCTGGCTCTGGACGTCGGTGATCCGCAGCGACGAGTAGTAGATGATCACGTGCGTGAGCAGATACCCGAGGCCGAACGGGACCACGAGGGAAAACCGAACGCCGAACTGCGTCGCGAGCAGGTCGAAGACGACGGCGGTCGCCGACGCGACGGCGAGGAAGTCCCCGACCTGAAGCGTCACGCCGGTGAACGCCGTGAGTACGGTGTCGATCGTCGAGGTCGTCGTCGGCGTGTAGACGAACGCCGTGAAGACGCTGGTGGCGACGAGCGCCATCCCAACGAATAACCCCGCGATCGGGTACGCGTACTCCATCAGTTCCGTGATTCGTCGCGATCGGCATAATGCTACCTCTTCAGTATCAGATTTGAATTTCAGCCAATCGCACGCGGCACCGACGTCCCTGGTCGTGAGAGTGCAACGGTGAGCGTCTCTCTAGTCACCGCGATCCCGGCCAGGAGCGTCTCCGCTCCGTCCGGGGGCGTCGTCGGACTGCCCCGCCGCGTCGCCGTCGTCGTTATCGCCCGGTGAATCGGACTCGGACGGGTCCGAATCGTCGGAGCCGTCGCCGGTCCGGGTGGCGTTCTTCTCCTTTCGGTCGTTACCGGCGTCCTCGCGACCGGGGTCATCGGTCCCTTCGGCACCCTCGCCGGAGTCGTTCGATCGTTCGGCACCGCCGTTCCCGGCGTCTTCGGGGCGCCGGTCCTCGGTCCCGTTCGCAGCGTCTGTCTCGTCACTCCGCCCCGGTACGTCACTCTCCCGTCCAGGTGCATCACCTTCGCGTCCAGGTGCGTCACTCTCCCGTCCGGGGCCATCACCTTCGCGTCCCGGTGCATCACCCTCGCGTCCGGGAGCGCTGTCGGGCCTCCCCATCCCACGTCCGGGATCGTTGCCTGCGATCTCACGGGCGATCTCGGCCGTTTCGGGCCCCGTGAGGTTCCGCGCGTCCGACCGGAGACGCTCGATGTTCGACGGGTCGATGCCGTTCGCCTCCCGCACCGACGCCGGCAGCGACGACGCGGACTCGTTGGCCTGGTCGAGACGCGCTTCCACCGAGTTGAGTTCGGCGGTCACCTGCGCGGTGCGAGCGCGGTATCGCCCCTCGGGGAGTTCACCGGACTCGTGCGCACGCTCCAGTTCGGCGAGTCGGTCGCGAAGCCGGTCGACCCGCTCTCGGCTGTCGTTGACCGTTCCGGCTATGACCGCCGCTTTGGAGTCGTTCGTGGTGGCGGCGGCGACTCGCTGGCCGAACGCACGCGATTGGACCTCGCTATCGATCTCCGTCCGCTGAACCGCCACCACGCCGGCCAGTTTCGCGCCCGGCGCAATCGGGGTCGAACCGTTCGCCTCGTCCGCGGACGCGGTTTCGTTCGGCGCGGCTGCCGACGTCGTCTGTGTCTCGCCTCCCGTCTCGTTCGACGCCTGGCCCACCGTCCCGTCGTCCGTGGCCTGAGCCGGTGCCGACCCGCCGACGACCGACGTCGAAGCGTCGATCGACGCCGCGGCACCGACCCCGACCGGCACGGTCGCGACCACGACGACGAACGCGACGAGGAGCGTGGATGCTGGTCGCATTTCACTCCACCGTAGCTCCCCAACGAACATATATATCCGACATCCTTTCGCCGGATTTCACCGGCTTAACTCGGATTATTTTCGCACCACGGCGGCAGCTCCACCGGAAACGGTCTCATTCCTCGTCCGGACCGCTCGGGTCGAGGCCCTCTCCGGGGAGCACGAGCACGTTCTCGCGACCCAGTCGGAACGCGTCGAGTTTGTCCTCGTCGCGCATCTTCCGGACGACCTGGCTCGTCTTCGCGTCGGTCCACTCCAGCGTCCCCGCGACCTCCTGTTGCTTCATCCGGCCCCCCTCGTGCTCGACGAGCGCGAGCACCCGCTCCTCGTTGCTGAGGAGTTCGTCCTCCCAGGGCCGGTCCTCCGCGGGAGCCGGTTCCGGTTCGGCCTCGCTCTCGTCCGTTCCGCTCTCGTCCGCGTCGCCCTCGGCTGTCTCGCTGCCGTCCGGAGCGCCCTCCCGCTCGGCGTCTTCGGAGGTGGCGGCGGAACTCTCAGCGGGTCCGTCGTCAGCGTCGACCGCGTCGGTGGATTCAGTCGTCCCAGTAGCTGTTTCCGGCGAGGGGTCCGCAACGGCCGTCTCCCCCGTCGACCCCCCGGCGGTCGATCCTGTCACAGTCGCCCCGCCGGACTCGTCAGAATCGGAAGCACCCACGCGCCCCCCCGTCTCGCGCCGCCGGTAGAGGACCCACCCGCCGACGCCGACGACGCCACCGAGGAGCACGAACGCGCCGATCAGAATCGCGTCGAGGCCCCCGTCTGTTCCACCCGGGGCGGCTCCGGGCGTCGGAGTCGCCGTTTCGTCGCCGCCCGGCGGCCGCTCCGTGGCCACGAGCGTCGGTTCGTTCGGTCCGAAGTCGAGCGGACCGTTCCAGACGACGATGCGCGAGGACGAGCGCGTGTCGTCGGGGGCGGGCTGCACGGTGTCGAGCGCGTAACCCTCGGGCCACGCGAACTGCAGCGACGTCTCCTCGTCGAGGAAGAGCCCCGCGAGCGCGTCGCCGGCGCGGATCTCACCGTCCTCGACGGCAGCGAAGTTCGTCCAGACGAAAGTGTACCTGACGACGCCGTAGTCCTGGGGGAGTTGCTGACGCGTCGCGGTGACCGAGACGTTCCGGATCGCCATCTCCCGGCCGGTCGCGTTCTCCGCGGTGGCGGCCGTCGACGCCATCCGGTCCCCAAACTGCGCGGTGTACTGGGACTCGTTCGCCCGAATGTCACTACGGAGCGACTCGAACGCGTCGGTCGTGTTCTCGTCGTCGAGGCGGACTCGGTACTCGACCGCCCACGCCGCGGAGCCATCCGAACGGAGTTCGATGCGCATCGAGACGTCGTCCGGGGCGATCTGGGATCCCGCGATGGTCTCTGTCGTCTGCGCCGACGCGCTCGGAGCGGCCGCACCGACGCCGCCGAGAACGGCCGCGACGACGAGAGCGACACAGACGAGGCGCGCGGCGCGGTCGGTCATCTCGTAGGCATCTCGTCCCGGGGGGCACAAACAACTTCCGAGACGGACCGTCCGCCGCTCCGGGCGCGATCACCGGTCGGAGCGCGCGATCGACCGGACGCGATCACACGTCGAAGACGACGTACGCGACCCAGCCGGTTTCCGTCCGTTCCAGCCGCATCTCCGAGTACGTGACGGCTTTGACCTCTCTGGCGTCGATCTCCGCGAGCGGGAGACCGCGATAGGTGCCCGAGAGCGACCACTCCGCCTCGTCGTCGGTGTCGACCGCAGTACCCGCACTGTCGTCCGCGTCCCCGCCTCCCGGCCGCTCGATCCGAACGCGGTTGTCGACCGGGAGCACGCTCCGAACGTCGCGCTCGTAGATCAACTGATCGAGGTAGTCGAACAACAGCGCCTCCGGGCTCTCGGCGGTCACGGACACCTCGAATGTCTCGCCGTCGATCTCCGGCAGCACCGGCTCGGCTCCGACAGACCCCTCGCCCGTCGAGCCCGCAGCGCTCTCGGCGACGTCGTCGCAGGACGCCGCGGCGAGTCCGTCGGCCACCGAGCCGAACGCCGCCGAGAGGTCGGAACCCGTCGCCTCGACGGCGATATCGGCGGTGTGCTCGCGAAGTTCGAAGGCCATACGTATCGAGGGATCGCCGGGGGCCTGTGTCTTCCGGTCACCCGCTCCCGTCCGCCTCCTCTGTCTCGTCGGTCTCGTCCGAGTTCTTCGAACGCGTTCGCCTGACGAGATCCCGCGGTGTCTCGGCGTGTTCGGGATCGATCCGGTCGTCGTATCGGAGCGTCGGTTCGTCGTCCCGGTCGTCGGTGGACTCCGTTCGCGGGTCGCCGTTCGAGTCGGCCGCCGAGCCGCTGTCGGTCTCGGCGCTTCCGGCCTCGTTCAACGACAGCGAGTTCAGCTCCTCCGGCGAGAGCCCGGCGTCGCCACGGTCGGTCATCGCGACGCCGCTCGTGACGATCGCCTGCACTCCCTCCTCGACGCTCATCTCGACGTCCATCACCCGGCTTTCGGGTAGATGTACGAGATGGCCGCCCATCACGGGATTGGGCGCGAGCGGGAGAAACAGCGTGTACATCTCTTCGTGGCCCGCGGCCGACCGCAACACCTCCGGCGTCTCTGTCGTGACGAACCCGATAGTGTACGCGCCCTCGTGCGGGAACTCGACCAGTTTGACCTCGCGGAAGTTCTCAGCGTCGGATTCGAGCACCACGTCGCTCATCCGACGGAAGCTCTCGTAGACGGAGCCGACCCCGGGTATCTGTACCATCACGTAGTCGAAGTATTCGACCGCCCGCTCGCCGTACCGCGAGCTGTTCACCACGAGTCCGATCCCGAGGACGGAACCGAAGACCACGACGGGCACCGCCGCCTCGACGACCGTCTCGGGGCTCACGTTCAGTACCTCCGGGATGAGCGAGACCACCGGGAGGGCGACGATGGCCTCCGAGAACAGGTTCAGATACCCGTAGAGCGCGTTGAACAGGAAGAGGAAGACCGCGACCGTGATCACGAGCGGAATGACGACGGCGAGACCGGAGATGAACGCCTCGCGGAGCACGTCGTACATCGAGCGCCGAACGCCGCGCATCGAGGGGACGTCAGGGCGTGCGTCAGACATACGTATACACCACGTACGAGCGGTTCCTGAAAGGTGTCTCGGCTCCGCGCTCGGGGCAGTCACCCCGACTGCCGGGACTGCGACGGCGGGCAACCGGGTGGCGAGGCGACGCCGGCGAGGACCTTTAACCGCCTCGCGCCCGGAGTGTGCGGTATGCCGATGAAGGGCGGCGACAGCGACGAGTATCGCGAGATCGACCGGTGGGACCGGGGCGTCGGCTGGATCGCCCATCCGGGGGAGACGATGCAGCGCGCCAGCCACGCGCTCGTTGGGGACGACGGCGGCCTCTGGGTGGTCGACCCGGTCGACGCGCCCGACGTCGACGGGCTGCTCTCGGAATTCGGCGACGTGGCGGGCGTCGTCGTGGGGCTGGACCGACACAAACGCGACGCGGGGGCGCTCGCGAGACGGCACGACGCGTCCGTGTACGTCCCGCAGTGGATGACCGGCGTGGCGAGAGAGATCGATGCACCGATCGAGCGCTTCGGAGGGGAGTTGGCCGATTCGGGGTTCGAGGCGTTCCGCATCCGCGACTCCGACATCCCGCCGTGGCAGGAGATCGGCCTCTACCACCCGGAGGACGGGACGCTCGTCGTTCCCGAGGCGGTCGGAACGGTCTCGTATTTCTGCGCGCCCGGGGAACGCCTGGGTGTGCACCCGATGCTGCGTCCGATGCCGCCCCGGCGGGCGCTGTCGGGATTCGACCCGGAGCGGGTTCTCGTCGGCCACGGTGCGGGCGTGTCCACGGACGCGGGAGCGGCGCTTCGAGACGCACTCGACAACGCGCGCTCGAATCTCCCGGGGGCCTACGGGCGCGCACTGCGGGAGTTGCTGTCGTAGCGTCGCCGACCGGGCGCTGCGCTCCGACGGCGTTTTCACCTGTGCGACCGATATCCCGGTCGTGGTCTACATCACGCGCGGGCTGCTTGACGCGCTCTTGGAGATGGCCGAGGCGGAGGAACCCTCGCCGGTCAGCGTCGTGCTCGCGTCGACACCGGCCGAGCGGTTCGGGCCGGATCTGGACCTCGACCCGGAGACGCCGGTCCTCACTCACTTCTACTTCCCCGAGGCGAGCGGGTCGGTCACGGCCGTCTTCGGGATGGATCTCGGGACCCCCGCGGGACAGGGGCGCGCGCGGTTCGTCTCCCACCCGCAGGGGCCGCTGGAAGCGACGCGCGAGGACACCTTCGCCGCCGCGCTCGTGGTCGCGGTGCCGCCCTGGGGCGAGGAGTCGTGCGCGGCCTTCGACCGCAACGACCGCGAACTGAACTTGGACGTACTCGACGTCGAGCCGCCCGAAGAGACGGTCGCGGGGTGAGCGGGCGTAGCGGTTTATCGGTCGAGATATCCCAGGTCCGCGAGCTGTTCGGCGATGTCCTCGAACTGCGCCTCGGTCAGCTCGCCCTCGCGCTGGTACTGGATGACGATGCTCCGCAGGAGGAAGCGCACGAGGTCGCTGGTGCTCGAAAAGCTGGTCCCCTCGATGGTCTCGTCGACCCGCTCGGCCAGGTCCTTCGGGATCGAGACGGTCGTGTACTCGGTCATCGTCCGAGCGGTGTGAGGCGACGCGCGGACAAAACCCTGTGGAGTCGGCGTCGGGACCGCTGGCACCGTCCTGCCCCGTTCGACCGGAGCCGGGGGTTTTTCCATCCCCCGAACCGTAGCGGACTTCGATGGCTGTCAGACCACCGCAGCAGGGCGGCGACGACCCCGACTCCCTGGAGTTCGGCATCGCGGCGCTCACTCCTTATCTCTCCGAAGCGGATCTCGCGTTCCCCGCGACGACGGACGAGATCGTCCGCGCGCTCAACGACCCCGCGATCCCCTACGACGCCAACGGGAACGCCGTTTCGCTCTCGGAGGCCCTCGCCGCGGTCGGCCCGAGCCGGTTCGACAGCGAGCGGGAACTGCTGGACGCGCTGCATCCCGTCTTCGAGGAGTACCGCGCCTCCGGTGGCGGCATCTTTTCGCAGTTGCGGGCGCTGCTCCCGTTCTGAATCGTCTCCCGTCGGCCGTGCGATCGCATCCGCCTCGATCCGAAGGTACCGAGCGGGTCGCTATCGATGGCGAAGTTCGGGCGTGACGAGCGACGGGTCGAACCGGACCTCGTCAGTGCGCCACCGAACCCACAGGACTGTGAGCGCGAGGCCGATCCCGATGGCACCGATGCCGACGAGACCGGCTTCCGGGCCGAACGCACCGCCGGTGACGAGGGATGGGCCGGACTGCTCGATCGCGACGAGCGAGACGCCGTTGTTCGTCCCGCTGACGGGGAAACCGTAGACCGTCCCCTGAAAGAAGTTCCACGTCGCGTGGAGCCCGATCGGGATTGCGAGTTCGCCGGTCAGCACGTAACCGGCCGCGAGCGTGACCGCCGCGAGGACGATGCCGAGGGTGCTCGCGAGCGTCGCGTTCGGGTTCCCGGCGTGCGCGACGCCGAAAACCGCCGACGTGAGCACCGTGGCGATGCCGACCGCAGCCGTGCGGTCGACCCGGTCGAACCACGTGAATCCCTCGGCGAGGTTCGTGATCAGGTATCCCCTGAACACCAGTTCCTCGTAGACCCCCACCGCCAGAAAGGTGACGAATCCCCACCCGAACCACGGCCAGAAGGCGAAGTCAGCGCGTGCGATGAAGAACAGCTCTCGGACGGTGATCCAGCCCGCCAGCAACTCGAAAGCGAAGACGCCCGTCATCAATACCGCCCCGAGACCGAGCCCGAATCCCAGATCGATCCACCAGTTCCGATCGAGTCGGAAACCGAAGTCGCGAAACCACCGGCGGTCGAGGAATCGCCCGGCCAGATAGACGCTGCCGACCATCACGAACAGCTGCGAGGAAACGAACAGCAGGTTCCGGGCCGCGACGATCGTCTGGTCACCCGGTCGCCCGGGCGTGAAGAGTGCGAGAAGGGGTTCGATCGACCGGCCCCAGAGGACACCGAGCGCCGCCGTCGCGAGGAGTCCGAGGAGCACCAGCAGCGCGAGCCAGAGCCCCAGCCGCCACGGGAGCCGAATCCGTCTCGCTCCCTCGTTCCAGAGGACAGCTTTGGTACGTGTGAGCATCGTGTGGAACTATCCGCGAACTGAATGGTAAATTCCCCCGTCGCGCGAACACGTCAAAGGGGTTCCAGCGGCTCACTCTCGGCGCGGATTTCGGCGTACCGCCGTTCCATCCACCGGAGGGCCGCCGCGTCGTCGGTGACGATGACTCCGCCGAGGTTTCGGTCCGCAGTATGCGTCACGATCGCGCCCTGGGTCCCCGACTCGGAGTCGGCGATGATGAGCGTGTATCGGGGCCCACCGGCGGTCCGATAGCCCGTGAATCCGTCTATCTCGCACAACGTCTCGACCTCCTCGGTTCGGTTCTCGGTCAACTCTGCGACCAGTACGTCGGTGAACACGATCTCGAGCGGAACCGTCTGGGCCAAGTGCCGTGCGAGCTCGAGGCCTCGTGGATTCGAAAAGGAGGGGACGTACACCCGAACGTCGCCGTCGGCATCCGGCCTGTCCAGCACGTCCTCGACCGCGTGGTATGGGTCGTACGGATGCGGTCCCTCGGGCGTGACGACCTCCGCGTCCCTGAGGGCGGTCGCTGGCAGATCGGCCTCCGTCGGGAGGACCCTGAGAACGTCGCGGGCCCGAACAATATCGGTCACGGTCTCCCTGTACGCCCTGTACTGGGTGGCCAGCAGCGACCCGACGAAAGTCGTCTGACAGCCACGGGGAGCGTCATCGACGAGTCCCGCGTCGGCGAGTTGGGTGATCGCTCGATTGACCGTCGACCTGGAGTAACCGAGATCGTCGACGATCTCCCGCTTCGGCAACCGCGATCCCTCGAGCAGAGTGAGAACGTCGATTCGATCGGCGACGAGCGCCTGCGCATCGGCGATCTCCGTGTCCGTGGCCATAGGTACCGATTAACAATCCTATTATATTTTATTTTCTCACACCGTGGGAAACTGCTCTCCCGGTAACAATATCACAGTAGGCGACTCTCGGGTGAGTAACTCGTGGGACGATGTCCGAACACCGTCACGGTAACGACTCCGCCGTCCTCACCGCCTTGGCAAACGAACGGCGGCGAGTCGTCCTCCGGCACCTCGGGCGGACGAGCGGTCCGACCTCCGTGAGCGAGCTGGCGGAACGCGTCTCGGAATCCGGCCCGTACAAAACCGTCAGTCGCACGCGCGCCGCGATAGAACTGTATCACGTTCATTTGCCGCAACTCGACGTGGCCGGTCTCATCGAGTACGACGCCGATCGACGACTTATCGAGGGAGGTCCCGAGTTGGAATCCGGCCTCGCGCTCCTGGAGCATCTGGAGTGAGAGGCGACTCATTCCGTAGTCGTCGACGTAATCGAGAGAACACTCGTTCCCTGTCTCGCTGAATCGCGTCCGCCAGTCGGGTGTAGTCGCGTCGTTGCTGCTCCAGATTCGTGTCCCGACATTCGGTTGGGTACTTCGTGGAGCGTGCGCTGTCAGCACCCGATAGTTAGTGATAGATAGCATACAGGAACTCGGTTTTGAAGGCGAAATTAGTCCGAAATGATCCCGCTAGCGCGAACGCATCTGGTTTCGTCGGGTTCAGCGGCCCGTGCAACAGTTGTCCCGCCGCCCGATACGCTCCGATTCGGTGAGTCGTGCTCAGTACACCGATTAGACACCGTAGATTACGTGTGATTTCCGACGTGGAACGCGCAGGAATCAGTCAGGGCGGGATCCGGCAGTGTAATCGCTAAAAGTTAATCGAGTAACGGAAAGTATATTTGATATCAGATCAACGGTGTTTCTATGCCGATACAACGTCGACGGTTCATCGCAGCGATCGGGGCGGGAGCACTCGCGAGCGCGGCCGGCTGTACTCAGTTGGGCGGGAGCGGACAGTCGGAATCGGACGGGCCGCAGGCGGCAGTTGCCGGCGAAACGCTCACGCTGACCACGACGACGAGTACCTACGACACGGGGCTGCTCGACGAGATTCACCCCGACTTCGAGGAGATGTACGGCGTCTCCGTCGACGCGGTCGCGCAGGGAACCGGTGCGGCACTCGAATCCGCGCGCAACGGGGATTCCGACGTAGTGATGGTTCACGCGCGCGGCCTCGAAGACGAGTTTATGCGAAACGGGTACGGAATCAACCGTCGGGACCTGATGTTCAACGACTTCGTCATCGTCGGCCCCGAGAGCGACCCCGCGGGGATTCAGGGGACGGGTTCGGCGACCGAGGCACTCACTGCGATCGCCGACGCCGAGGCGTCGTTCGTTTCGCGCGGAGACAACTCCGGAACCCACACCAAGGAGCTCAATCTGTGGGAGGCCGCCGGAACCGAGCCGGGCGGTAACTGGTATCAGGAGACCGGCACCGGGATGGGCGAAGCGCTGAACATCGCCAACCAGCAGGGCGCGTACACGCTCGCGGACCGCGGGACGTTCATCTCCCAGCGCTCGGAGATCGATCTGGTCATTCTGGTGCAGGGCCCCATCGAGGACGGCCCGGAGATCCTCGCGAACCCTTACGGGATTATGGCGGTCAACCCCGGCGTCCACGACAACGCCAACTACGACCTCGCGATGGCGTACATCGGGTGGATCACGAGCCCCGGCGCTCAGGACGCCATCTCGAACTACCAGATGAACGGGGAACAGCTGTTCTTCCCGGAGGCGGTCTCGGAGAATCCCGACTTCCAGCAGTACGTTCCGGAAGGCTGGAGTAGCGACTCCACTGACTCGTAAGCGTGCCGCTCGAACCAGCCGCACAGCTCCTCCCGACCGTCGTCGACCTCCCGTTCAGAGAGGGCTACGTCTCGAGTATCATCTACGTCTCCCTGTACGTGAGCGTCATCGCCGTGACGCTGAGTACGCTCTTCAGCATCCCGGTCGCCATCGTGATGGGCTTCGCGGACTTCCCCGGCAAACAGTTCGTGAAGTCGGTCATCAACACGGGGATGGGCTTTCCCAGCGTGGTCGTCGGCCTGCTGGTGCTTTTCGCCGTCTCCAATCAGGGGCCGCTGGGGTCGCTGGAACTCATCTTCACGAAGGAGGCGATGATTATGTCGCAGTTCGTGCTCGCGACGCCGCCGATCACGGCGATCAGCCTCGCGGCCATCACCGGGGTGAGCGAGAACGTTCGCGACGCCGCACGCGTCCTCGGTGGCACGCGCCTCGACGTGGCGCTCGTCGTCATCAAAGAGGCGCGATACGGCATTGCGACGGCGATCCTGGCCGGGTTCGGCCGCGCCATCAGCGAGGTCGGATCCGTGCTCATCGTCGGTGGCAACATCACGAGCGCGGACGGGATCTCGAAGACCCGAACGCTGACCACCGCGATCCAACTGGAGGCGCGTCAGGGGCAGTACGAGACCGCGATGGTGCTCGGCGCCGTCCTGGTCGCGCTCGTCCTCACGGTCAACGCCGTCGTCGTCCGCTTCGGCGATCAGGGGGTGCAGCGCTGATGCTCCGGGCCGTCGGCGTGTCGCAGTCGTTCGGGGGCGAACGGGTCTTCCGCGACCTCTCCATCGACGTCGACACCGGTGAGGTCGTCGCGATCATCGGCCCGTCCGGCGTCGGGAAGACGACGCTGCTCCGACTGCTCGCGCTGTCTCTCGAACCGGACGACGGGACCGTCGAGTTCGACGGGACGGACGTATGGGGAGTCGAAGAGACCGAACGCCTCGCGCTCCGGCGACGCGTCGGGATGGTCTTCCAGGAGGCGAGCCTCTTCGACGGCTCGGTCGCTCGCAACGTCGAATACGGTCTGCGGATCCGCAGGTCCTGGAGCGACCGGCTCCGCAACGAACTCGATTCGCTCGTTCGCTCGAACGGGACCGTCGACGCCGTCCGCGACTCCCTCGACATCGTGGGGTTGACGCACAAGATAGACCAGCGTGCCGACTCGCTCTCGGGCGGCGAGGCCCAGCGGGTGTCGTTCGCGCGCGCCCTGGCCTACGACCCGGACGTCCTGCTGCTCGACGAACCGACGTCGGACCTGGACCCGCGAAACACCGCGGTCATCGAAGACGCGATCTCCGAGGCTCGAAATCGGGGGATCGGCGTCGTCGTCGCGACGCACGATATGCATCAGGCCGAGCGCGTTGCGGACCGCGTCGCGGTGCTGCTCGACGAGCGCATTACCGAAATCGCCCCGACCGAAGTGATTTTCGAGGACCCCTCGGACGATCGGACCCGGAAATTCATCTCGGGCGAGTTGGTGTACTGATCATATTCGACGCCGAAGAACTGGCTGCGGTACCCCGCTCGCCGGCGTATTTTTCCGCTCTCCCTGTCGGAAGCGTTAGCACCGTCGCTGTGGGCACTGTCGGTTTCTCTGACGGAATTTCTGAAAGGTCGTCGATACGTCGTCGCTGCGTGATGCTAGCGGAACTGCCTCCTCTGCACGCAGAAGTTAAACGTAGTATGATATTTAATCCGAAATAAATTGAGAACTTATATTTGGCACCAGATTTGGGATTCGACAGGCCGTATTATCCGCTAGAATCCATTTATTGCTACTTATGCCGGTATTTTGTAGAGACACATTCATAAACTTGATTTTATGATTTCACTATAGTTACAGTAGTCTATCACTAGCTTCGACGGCACCCTCTGAGAGCGCTTCCAACTTGGCCCACGCGATCTCGGGTTCGACGATCTGGTGTCCGGCGAGCGTCGCCAGCCCGCAGTCGGGAGCCGCGACGATCCGTGTCGGGTCTCCGACGATCTCGGCCAGCGTGACGATGCGATCCGCGACCGTCTTCGGATGCTCGATGATGTTCGTCTTGACGTCGACGACGCCGGGGATCAGCAGCCAGTCGTCCGGGAGCGGGTGTTCCTCGAAGGCCCGCCACTCGTGGTGGTGCCGCGGGTTGGCGTACTCGATCAACAACCCGCCGACGTCGGCCTCGTACAGGATCGGGAGGATCTCCGCCAGCGGGACGTCCTCGTGGTGCGGTCCCTCGTAATTCCCCCAACAGGTGTGGAGGCGAATCTGGTCCGCCGGGACCTCGCTCGTGGCCTCGTTGATCGCCTCGATTCGCCGGCGCGCGCGGTCTTTGAACTCCTCCGTCGAGAGGTCCTTGAACTTCCGATGCCGCTCGGAGAGCAGGTCCGGGGCGTCGATCTGAAGCGTCAGCCCCGCGTCGGCGATCCGCTCGTATTCCGCACGCATCGCTCTCGCCAGCGCGAACGTGTATTCGTCGTTCGAGTCGTAGTGCTGATTCCCCAGGGACGAGGCGATGACCCCGGGCGACGCGGCGGTCATAAACGTCTCCTCGAATTCGACACCCGTGGTGTCGAGCAGCCGATCGAAGCGTTCGAGTTCGGCGTCGACCTGATTCGGCCCGCCGTACCGCACGTCCTCGACCGCGACCGGCCGCGTCTGCGCCTCGGAGACGATGTCCGGAAACGCCTTTCCGGCGTACTCCGGAAAGGCTTCGACGTCCGCCCACTGCGGGCGAGGGATCGTTCGATCGCTGAAGCCGTCGAGTCGTTCGGAGACGTAGATGTGGAAGCCCGGACGGGACTGCTCACCGTCGTTACCGATGTCGATGCCGACGTCGGCCTGTCTTCGGATGGCCCGCTGGGTCGCCTCCTGGATCGCTTCGCGCATCGCGGTTCGGTCGGTGTCCGCTCCCTGTCCCCGCTGATGCATCAGTTCGATCAGGCGGTCCGTCCGCGGCAGACTGCCGACGTGAGTCGTGAGAATGCGCTCGTCGCTTCGTTTCATATCGTACCGGAGACTGAGCGCGGAGACTCATATCTGTGTGTGGTACCGGATCGATCCGCCGGGATCGAGGTTCGGGTACTGTGGCGTCGGTTCTGTCTTCGCCGGATACGATTCCGGTGTCGCTGCCGGCGGAACAGAACCGGGGCCCTCAGCGATTGAGCGTGTGGATCGCGAGGTCCTGTTCGTTGGCCGCGGCTTCCTCGATCGACTCGGAGAGCGTCGGGTGGGGGTGTATCGATTCCGCGAGTTCACCCGCTGACAGGCCTGCCTCGACGGCGAGCGTGATCTCGGAAATCAGCTCCGAGGCCTCCGGACCCACGACCTGACCGCCGAGCACGACGCCGCCGTCCCCGCACACGAGACGGACGAACCCCTCGGTATGTCCGATCGTGAGTGCACGTCCGCTGGCGCGCATCGGGAACTCGCCGACCGACACGGCGTGGTCGGTCTCTTCGGCCTCCGCTTCGGTCAGCCCGACCGTCGCGATCTCCGGGGACGTGAACGCGACGGCGGGGATCGCCCGATCCACGGCCGAGGAATCCCGGCCGGCGATCTCGGCGGCGGCGATTTCCCCCTCCGTCGCGCCGGCGTGCGCGAGCATCGGTTCGCCCGCCACGTCGCCGACGGCGAACACGTGATCGACGGCCGTGCGCCCGTACTCGTCCGTTCGAACGAATCCGTCCTCGTCCGGTTCGATGCCGATCCGGCCGAGGTCAATCGTGTCCGTCACGGGGGTCCGACCCACCGCGACCAGCACCGCGTCCGCCTCGTACTCCCGCCGGTCGCCGCTGTCGACGTCCTCCGTCGTGACCGCGACACCCCGGTCGGTGGGATGACACTCAGAAGCGAGTTCGCCGTAGTTCGTCTCGATCCCGAGCTCCGACGCCGCCGACGCGACCGGCGCGACCAGATCCGGGGAGAACGCTGGCATCATCGAATCGAGCGCCTCGACGACCGTGACCTCGACGCCGAGTTTCGCGAACAGCGTCGAGAGTTCCATCCCGATGTACCCCGCACCGACGACCACGAGACTGTCCGGAAGTTCGTCGAGCGCCAGCGCTCCCTTGGCATCGAGCACTTCGGGTCGATGAAACTCGAACCCCGGGAGTTCGATGGGACGGCTGCCCGTCGCCACGACGGCGTACTCGAACGTGAGCCGCTCGGACTCGCCGTTCGGCCCCTCGATGCGGGCCGAGTGCTCGTCCTCGAACGCCGCGCGTCCGTTCACGAGCGAGACGCGGTTGGCCTTGCAGAGTTTCTCGACGCTCCGGTTCATGTTTCCGACGACGTCGTCCTTCCACTCGACCATCCGCTGGAAGTCGACGTCGACGTCGGCCGAGATCCCCATCTGAGAGCCCGTCCGCGCGTCGTGGGCGACGTTCGCCGCCGAGAGCAGCGCCTTCGAGGGGATACAGCCGCGGTTGAGACAGGTCCCGCCCAGGGCGTGCATCTCGACGAGCGTCACGTCGAGGTCGTACTGCGCCGCGCGGATCGCGGCGACGTACCCCGCGGGACCGCCGCCCACGACGAGGACCTCCGTGTCGAAGCGCTCACTCATCGACTTCCTCGACAGCCTCCTCGACGTCCCGCCACGAGAGGCGCGGGTTCCGTGCGGCGCTGGTCTGATCGATGCGCGCCGCGGCGGTCGTCGTGGGAGCCGCAGCGAGTTCCTCGGGCGTCTTCTGGCTCGCCGCCGTGAACGCGTCCGCCAGCACGTCGAGTTGGTCCTTGCTCAGCGCCTCCGTGGGCTCGGTCATCAGCGCCTCGTCGACGATTTCCGGCCACTTGGTCGTCGGCGGGTGCACCGCCTCGTCGAGCATCCCCTTGGCGAACTCCGCCGCGTCGACGTCGCCGGCGCTGGCGACGAACTCGTGATGGAACGGCCCGTACGGGACGTCGAGATCGATCTGTGAGGCGAGGTAGTTCGCGTTCAGGACGGCCATCGCAGAGGTGTCCTTCAGTCCGGCGTCACCGAGCCGGGAGATGTACGCGTAGGTCTTCAGAAGCACCAGCCAGTTGCCGTGGAAGCCGTGGACCTTCCCGACGCTCTCAGGGGGCTCGGAGAACTCGAACGAGCCGTCGTCGGCCTCGCGGACGTGCGGGTCGGGGAGGAACTCCGTGAGTTCGTCCACGACGCCGATCGGTCCGGCCCCCGGACCGCCGCCGCCGTGTGGCGACGCGAACGTCTTGTGCACGTTGTAGTGCATGATGTCGAAGCCCATATCGCCGGGACGCGCACGGCCGAGCAGCGCGTTGAGGTTCGCGCCGTCGTAGTAGAGCAGGCCGCCCGCGTCGTGGACGATCTCGGCGATCTCTTCGATGTCGCGCTCGAAGAGCCCCAGCGTGTTCGGGTTCGTCAGCATCAACGCCGCCGTCGACTCCCCGACGGCCTCTTCGAGCGCGTCGACGGGGACGCGCCCGTCCTCGTCGCTCGGAAGTTCGACGACGTCGTAGCCGGCCATCGCGGCGCTCGCGAAGTTCGTCCCGTGGGCCGATGCAGGTACGATCACCTCCCGGCGGTCGTCGTCTTCGTCGTTCGAGCGGTGATAGGCGCGCGCCACGAGCAGGCCGGTGAACTCCCCGGCCGCCCCGGCGGGCGGTTGCAGCGTCACCGCGTCCATCCCGCCGATCTCCGCCAGGTACTCCTGGAGTCCGTGGAGGACTGCGAGGGTGCCCTGCGCGTACTCGTCGGGGCGGTCCGGATGGATCGCGCCGTCTTCCAGCGCGGCGACGTCCTCGGTGAACTTCGGGTTGTACTTCATCGTACAGCTCCCCAGCGGGTACGGCCCGTGTTCGACCGAGTAGTTCATCTGCGAGAGCCGCGTGTAGTGGCTCGCGACCTCGGGTTCGGCCGGTTCCGGCAGCGTCAGTTCGTCGCGGACCAGTTCGTCGGGCAGATCGACGTCGTCGTGGGTGACGGTCTCCGTCCGCTTCTCCGAGAGGAGCGGTTCGTTGACCGCCTCGCCGCTCTCGGTCTCCCGCTCCCAGGTGGCCTGTCGGTAGTTCATGCCAGCACCTCCCGAACGGCCGCGACCAGATCGTCCAACGCGCCGCTGTTGGTCTCCGTCACGCACACCTGGATCTCGAACTCACCGACCTCGTGGACGAGGAAGCCCTGCTCGGCCAGTTCCGACACCACCTCGGCTGCGGGACGGTCCGTGCGCGCGACGAACTCGCGGAAGTGGTGGCGGTCGTCGACCGGCGCCGAGACGCCGTCGACGTCGTCGAGTCGGGCGGCAGCCTCAGCGGCCGTCGTCACGGACTCCTCGGCGAGGGCTGAAAGGCCCGACGCGCCGAGCGACGCGATGTGGATCGCCGTTCGGAGCGCGACCCACGCCTGGTTCGTACAGATGTTCGACGTGGCCCGCTCTTTCCGGATGTGCTGTTCTCGGGTCTGGAGGGTCAGGGTGTAGGCACGCCGTCCGTCGGCCGTCTCGCTCGTCCCCACGAGCCGGCCGGGGGCTTGCCGCAGATACGACTCCGTGACGGCGAACAGGCCGAGTCCCATCCCGTGACTGGCCGAGAGCCCGAGTACGCTCGCGTCGCCGACGACGATGTCGGCACCCACCGCGGCCGGTTCTTGGAGGAGCGCCAGTGCGACCGGATCGGAGCCGAGGCAGAACGCCGCCTCGTGGTCGTCCGCGAGCGTCGCGACCGCCGACAGCCGCTCTTCGATCGCGCCCCCGGTCGTCGGCGATTCGGCGTACACCATCACGACGTCGTCGTCGATCAGTTCCGCGAGCGCGTCGAGGTCGGCGTTGCCGTCGGCGAGCGGATACGTCTCCACCGCCAACTCCGCGCCGTCGGCGTAGTTCTCCAACACGCTGCGTCGCTCCGAGCGGATGGTCTCGGGGACGAGGACGCGCGACCCGCTGGTGTCTCTGACCCGGGCCGAAAGCGTTGCTGCCTCGCCGAGTGCGGTCGCGGCGTCGTACATCGAACAGTTCGCGACCGGGAGCCCGGTCAGTTCGACGATCATCGACTGGAACTCGAAGAGCGCCTGGAGGAATCCCTGCGAGGTCTCCGGTTGATACTGCGTGTAGGAGGTCAGAAACTCCGAGCGCAGCGAGAGGTAGTCGACGACCGACGGCACGTAGTGGTCGTAGTGGCCGCGACCGAGGAACTCGGTCCGGTCGGCGTTCCGCCCGAGCAGCTCCTCGATTTCGGTCACGACCTCGAACTCCGACTTCGCCTCGATGTCGAAGTCGCCGTCGAACGCGACCGCCTCCGGAACGTCGAACAGTTCTTCCACGCTTTCGGCACCGATGGCCGAGAGCATCTCCTCTACTTCCTGTGGCGTCTGCGGGGCGAAGGGACTCGATTCGTCGAGTTCGTGCGTCCGGTCCGCCTCGTCGTGCTGTATTCGTTGCATTGTCGTTATTCGATCTGCTCGCGGTAGTCGGTTGCGCCGAGCGCCTCGTCGGGTACCGCTCCGTCGATCTCGAAGAGCCACCCCTCGCCGTACGGATCGGTGTTGAGCAGTTCCGGCTGATCGAGCACGCCGTCGTTCGTCGCGGTCACCGCCCCCGTGACGGGCGTGTAGATGTCCGAGACCGCCTTGATGCTCTCGACGACGGCGCAGGCGTCTCCGCTGTCGAGGGACTCGCCCTCCGCCGGGAGTTCGACGAACACGACGTCGCCGAGTTCGTCCTGCGCGAAGTCGGTGATTCCGATGCGCAGGGCGTCCCCGCTGTCGTCGATCCATTCGTGTGAGTCGGTGTACCGTAATTCGTCGGGCGTCTCGTGCGTCATTGGTGCTGGGATTCGTCGGGGTTGTCGTTCGTCATTTGCACTAGTGTGTGTTCGGTCCGGGTTACTCGCCGCACGATTCGAGGAACGGCGTGTCGACGACGGTCGCGTCGACGGTCCGGTCGCGGATCGAGACGGCCAGTTCGGTGCCCGAAGCAGCGGAACCGGCGTCGACGTAGCCGAGTGCGATCGGAATTTCGAGTGTGGGACTCATCGTGCCGCTGGTCACCTGCCCGACGTCGTCGCCGTCGGCGACGATCCGGTGTCCGTGACGGGCGATCGCCCGCTCCTCGAGCCGCAGTCCGACGATCCGCTCGTCGACTCCCTCGTCTCGGGCCTGCTCGAGGGCCGACCGGCCGACGAACTCCTCGTCGCCGAAGTCGACGACGAAGCCGATTCCCGCCTCGAAGGGGTCGTGCGGTTCGTCCTCGGGGTGGAAGTCCTGTCCCGAGAGCAGCAATCCCGCTTCGAGCCGGAGCGTGTCCCTGGCTCCGAGCCCGCAGCGCCGGACGTCGTCGAATCGCCGATCGATCGCCGTCGCCTCGTTGCCGGGGAAAATGATCTCGACGCCGTCCTCACCCGTGTATCCCGTGCGTGCCACGAGACACTCGACGTCGCCGATCGCCGTCTCCGTCGTCGTGAACGGCTCCAACGCGTCGATCTGCTCGTCCGCCTCGGCGTCGACACGGTCGACTGCCTCGGGCCCCTGGACCGCGATCATTCCGAGTTCGGCGGTCCGGTTCGCGAGCGTGACATCGAGACTCCAGCGGTCGGCGTGCTCGCGCAACCGATCGTACATCGCCTCGTCGTGTCCGGCGTTCGGAACGACGATGTACTCGCTTTCGACCGGGTGATCGTACACGACGATGTCGTCGAGGATGACGCCATCGGATCGGAGGAAAGACGAGTACAGCGCGTCGCCCGGTTCGAGACCGCGCACGTCACTCGGGGTGAGTCGGTGTAACAGCGTCTCCGCTTCGGGTCCGTCGACGGCCAATTGGCCCATATGACTCACGTCGAACAGTCCGACGCCCTCCCGAACGGCCCGGTGTTCCTCGCGGATGGAGTCGAACGAGACCGGCATCTCCCACCCGCCGAAGTCGGTGAAGTCCGCGCCCGCCCGGCAGTGGGATTCGTACAGCGGTGTTTGCTTCGATGACACACCGATTACTACACAACTGCAAGTATTTATACGTTTATTACCCAAATAATAATGTATTCGTTGAATTCTAATCGGATATTTTTCGTTATACGTGAATCTACACGGCCGGCAGCCGGACTGAATCGGCCCCTCGATCCGGGCGGGTAGTCGAAACAGATCAGTGCGTGGAGTCCGCTCCGCGCGGAGTAGTGGGACCAAGACCGATTCGAGCGCAGTATCGCTTGCAGGCCCGCTTCCGTCGCGGGCGAGGTACCTTTCGCCTCTGCGGAAGCCGTGATTCGGACTTTGTCGTGATTCTGGACCGCTTTCGTGTACGATTCAAATTCCATCCAGTTCCACTGCAACTTTTCTCAATTCTCTCCCCGACGAGAGCGGGTCTGCCGCGACTCACGCTTCCAAGGGTGACTGAAAATTCGGTTCTCGTGAATATTTATATACCTCCGCTCCCAACGACCGAGCGTGCCAGACCACGGACGCGAACTGACGACGACCGCCACCTCGCTCCGGATCCTCGACGCGATCGACCGGTTGGAGGGGGCTCGGATGAGCGAGATCGCCGGGGAACTAGACCTGGCTAACAGTACCGTCCACGCGCACCTGACGACGCTCCGGAACCACGAACTCGTCGTGAAGGAGGGCAACGAGTTCTACCTGGGCATCAAGCTCTTCCACCTCGGCGAGCAGGCGCGGCACCGGAAACCCGAGTACGAGATCGTCCGACGGCACGCCCACGAACTGAGCAATCGGCTCAACGAGGAGGTCGCCTTCGCCATCACCGAGCACGGGCGGTCGGTCATCATCTTCGACGAGAACAACGACCCCGCGAAAGAGGGGTTCCAGGTGGGCCGGTACTTCCATATGCACAACTCTGCGAGCGGGAAAGCGATGCTCGCGGAGTTCTCCCGCGAGCGCGTCGAGGAAGTCCTGGAGCGGTGGGGACTGCCCGCGGAGACCGAAAACACGATCCGGAGCGCCGACGAACTCTACGAAGAACTGGAACGGACCCGCGAGCGAGGCTACTCGCTCAACCGACAGGAGGCCCTCGAAGGACTGATGGCCGTCGGAATGGCGATCACGAATCCCGACGGGAGCGTCCTGGGATCGCTCGACGTGTCGGGGCCGCCGTACCGCCTCTCCGAAGAACAGATCGTCCCGGAGTTACGCGAGACGGTAACGCAGATCGAACGCGAAATCGCCTCTCGTACGGAACCGAGTGAATCGGCTCAGTAGTCGTGAATCGGGTCGTCGTCGTCGGTGACGGCCTTGATGTAGCCCAGTTTGTCGTAGGCGATCCACTCTTCGACGTACTTCCACTCGCCGTCGACCTTCTGGATGAGGCAGTTCGCGATCCCGAGGTTCTCTTCCATCGTCTTCCCGGTCGGCGGCCCGTACTCGGTCGGCCCGGTGTTCTCGGCGGTGATCGTCCGCACCATCGAGGTGTAGTAGCCGTCTTCGGGATTGCCCTCCCAGATGATCTTCTCGATGTTCATCTCGGTTTCGGGGAAGGCGTTCAACCGCGCCAGGGTGTCTTCGACGAGCGCCTCGGAGCCGACGATGTCTCCCTCGCCGCCGTGGACGACAACGTCGTCGTCGTAGTACTCGTAGATCTTGCCGACGAGTTTGTCGTCCCAGATCTCTCGGGTGCTCTGTCGGATCATCCGCTCGACGTCGAGTTCGTCGGCCGTCCGCCAGTCTTCGGTCATCGCCGCTCTCCTCGTGGGGAAGTCGCTGTCCGGAAGTCGGTGCCTGCATCGAACGTCGCCGTCGCGTGTCGGCTTGGTTGTCGCACTGAATGAACCCTCATCGAGAAGTCTCCATCGTAGATGTTAAATATTCCGCTCGGGTCGTCTTCCGGGCCGCAGCGTCCGTCGGGAGTCCGCCCCACGAGTCGTCGTCAGCCGTCTCCCCTCAGAAGTACTGCTGATCGTTGCGGAGTCGCTCGAAGACGTCGACGCCCATCTGTTGGAGCAGGTCGATCTTGTCGATGAGGACCCAGTTCTCGGCGAGTTTGTCGCCCTCGCGACGCCAGAAGTCCATCACCCGCATACCGACCGGTTCGTCGGTCGCCGGGAGCCCCATCCACCCGTCGCCGAGGTGCGTCGCCTCGACCGACGGCCATCCCGTCGAGGCGCAGTAGTTACCCTCGGCGAACCGAGCGACGTGGTCGCCGCCCTCGCGGTCGGGGAAGGCTTCGAGGAAGGGTGCCTGGTGGTACTCCTGGAAGCCGTCGATTCCGCGGGTCGTTCCGGTCCCCGCCGGTCCGTACCACATGAAGTCCTCGTGCCAGAACTTCTCGAGGCCCATCCCGTCGAGACCCTCCTCCTCGTAGTCGTGGAGGCCGTCGATCATCCCCTCGACCACCTGGAGCGTCTTTTCGGACGCCTCGTCGTCCTGTTCGTCGAGGAGGACGCCGTCCTGCGTCGTCGGCCCGGGGATGACGACCTCCGGAGCGAGCGCGGGCACGAACTGGTAGCCCGCCTGCCGCATCACGTCGAGGACGTCGACGAGCAAGCGGGTCTCGGCGATCTTGCCGTCCACGACGCGGTGGAACTCGCCGTACCGGAGCCACGTCGCGTGTCCGGTCGCGGGAATGTCCAGCCAGTCGTTCTCGAACGTCCCGACCAGGTTGCCGGCCGCACAGACCCACTCGCCGCCCTCGAACTCGCCGGCGAACAGGATGTAGTCGTTCTTTTCGAGATCCGGGAACGATTCGAGGAGCGGCCCCCAGTACGCGTCGGCGATCGCGTCGGGTCCTTCTACCGCGTTGATCGGTTCCGGGCCGTGCCACTCGGCGTCGGCGTGGTAGTAGTCGGTGAGGAGGTCACCGACGTTCTCCGCGCTCGCGCCGTGGATCTCCTGGGAAAACTCGTGGACTAACCGCTTGCGTTCCGTGGTCATATAACTCACCTAAGCTGGTGCGTAACACAGACAAATAAGTGTCGGTCAGAAGTCGGTGTGAGGCGTCGCGGAGGCAATCAGGGGGGAACGGGACGTACTCGTGGCGTCTCGTGCGCGGCGGCTCACCCGGAATGAGGGCGATTCGAGCCGAGTTGTGGTGGTAGCTAGACGCTCGCTTCTGGACCCCGCGACAGGTCCCGGTTTGGACCCGTCACGGCGTCCCCGTCCACCGAACCGATTCCGGATTGTTCCGGAGCCGTTCGAAGACGTCGACGCCGAACTGCTCGAGGAGGTCGATCGTATCGATGAACACCCAGTTCTCCGCCAGCAGGTCTCCCTCCCGCCGCCAGAAGTCGATGACGCGGAAGGTTACTGTCTCACCGGTGCTCGGGAGGCCAAACAAGCCGTCCCCGCGATGCGTGGCTTCACCGCTCGGCCACGCCGTCCACGCACAGTAGTCACCTTCGGCAACACGGATGGCGTTCCCCCCGGTTCCGCGGTCGGGGAAGGCTTCCAGCCACGGCCCTTGGTGGAACTCCTGAAACCCGTCGACGCCACGGGTGGTACCGATCCCCGCCGGGCCGTACCACATAAAGTCCGTATGCCAGTACGCATCCATATCCATAACATCCAGATTCTCCCCATCGTACGAACCGAGCCCCTCGAAGATCATATCCTCAACCATCTGGAGGGTCTGTTCGGAATCTGATTCTTCCTGCTCGTCAAATAGGAGTCCGTCCTGTGTTGCTGGGCCTGGTCGAACGACTTCGGGCGCAAGTGCCGGGATAAATCGGTAACCCGCCTGTCGCATCACATCAAGCACGTCAAACAGCATCCGCGTCTCTGCTATTTTCCCGTCCACTACGCGATAGAGTGCACCGTACTGGATCCAAGTCGTACGCCCGGTTGCAGGGATGTCGAGCCAGTCTTCATCAAACGTCCCGATAAGCGTCCCTGCCGCACTGACCCACTGCTCGCCTTCGAACTCACCCTCGAGGAGGATGTAGTCGTTCTTTTCGAGGTCGGGAAACGCAGTCAAGAGTGGTTCCCAGCATCCTTGGGCTATCGATTCGACACCGTTCAACTCGTTGAGTGGCTCAGGGCCGTACCACCCCGCGTCATCGTGGTAGAACTCCCCGAGGAGGTCATCGACACTCCCCGCCGTCACGTCGTGGATGGACTGTGAGAACTCGTGGACTACTTGCTTACGTTCAGCTGCCATATGATTCAGTCTCGACTAAGAGAATCGCTCACACGCAGAAATAACTACCGCACGGGGTGGTGCGTCCGAGCGCGTGCTTTCGCCAAGTTATGGCGCGGAGGACCGCCGAACAGACCGTGGATTCTCGCGGAGGCGTTCAAACACGTCGACACCGAGCTGGTTGAGCAGGTCGATCATATCGATGAACACCCAGTTCTCTGCGAGGAGATCCCCCTCTCGCCGCCAAACGTCGATGACGCGCATATCTGTCGAATTCCCAGTCGCTGGCAATCCCAGCCAGCCGTCGCCGAGGTGGGTCCCCACGACGGCGGGCCATCCGGTCGAGGCACAGAAGTTCCCCTCGGCGATACGCGAGTCGTGATGCCCGACCTCCCGATCGGGGAACGCCCGCAGGAACGGGTTCTGATGGAACTCTTGGAACCCGTCGATCCCGCGGGTACTGCCGATCCCTGCGGGGCCGTACCACATAAAGTCCTCGTGCCAGTACCGTTCCATCCCCATATTCTCGAGGCCTTCTTCCTCGTAGGAGTTCAGGCCGTCGAACAGCATCCCTTCGACCAGTTCCATCGTCTGCTGGGTGTCTTCCTCGTCCTGTTCGTCGAGGAGGATCCCGTCTTGGGTCGTCGGCCCCGGGATGACTACTTCGGGGGCCAGTGACGGAACGAACTGATAGCCGGCCTGTCGAAGCACGTCCAGCACGTCGACGATGGTTCGGGTCTCGGCGATTTTCCCGTCCTCGAACCGGTGGAACTCGCCGTAGCGGATCCACGTGGCGTGACCCGTCGCGGGGATGTCGAGCCAGTCGTTCTCGAACGTGCCCACGAGATTGCCGGTCGCACAGACCCATTCGTCGCCCTCGAACTCGCCGCCGAAGAGCACGTAGTCGTTCTTTTCGAGGTCCGGGAACGCCTTCAGCAGGGGCTCCCAGAACTCGGACACCAGTTCACTCCTGCCGGTGAGCGTGTCGATCGGTGCCGGACCGTGCCACTGGACGTCCTCGTGGACGTACTCGGCGACCAAGTCGTCGACGTCTTCGTGAGTCGTTTCGTGAACGGCACGGGAGAATTCGTGTGCTGTCTGTTTGTTTTCCACTCTGGTTGATGACATAGCTTTCACCGATCGGATAAGCCTCGGCGCGAGTTACTCAAAATACTATCGGTGACGCGGGCAGTCAGAAGCATTGTTTCTCCTTCCGAACACGCTCGAAGACGTCGACGCCGAGTTGCTCCAGAAGGTGGATCATATCGATGAACACCCAGTTCTCCGCCAGCAGGTCGCCTTCGCGACGCCAGAAGTCCATCACGCGCATTTCGACCGATTCGCCCGTTGCGGGCAGCCCCAACCAGCCGTCGCCGAGGTGTGTCGCCTCCAGGCTCGGCCAGCCGGTCCACGCGCAGTACGTTCCCTCGGCGACGCGGATGTCGTCACTGTCGGCCTCTCTGTCGGGGAAGGCTTCGAGGAACGGCTCCTGATGATACGCCTGGAAGCCGTCGATACCGCGGGTACTGCCGATCCCTGCGGGACCATACCACATAAAGTCCTCGTGCCAGTACTCGTCCATCCCCATCCCGTCGATGCCCGCGTCTTCGTAGGATTCCAGCCCCTCGAAGATCATTCCCTCGACCAGTTCCAGCGTCTGCTCCGTTTCGGCGGCGTCCGCACTGTCGAGGAGGACGCCGTCCTGCGTCGTCGGTCCGGGGATGACGACCTCCGGAGCGAGCGCGGGCACGAACTGATAGCCGGCCTGCCGCAGCACGTCGAGCACGTCGACGAACAGACGGGTCTCGGCGATCTTGCCGTCCTCGAACCGATGGAACGTGCCGTGCCTGAGCCACGTCGCGTGCCCGGTCGCGGGGACGTCGAGCCAGTCGTTTTCGAACGTCCCGACGAAGTTGCCGGCGGCACACACCCACGTGCTGTCCCGAAACTCCCCGCCGAAGAGGATGTAATCGTTCTGTTCGAGGTCCGGGAACGATTCGAGGAGCGGCGCCCAGTAGCCGCGACTGATCTCGTCGCGGCCGGTGAGCCGTCCGATCGGCGCGGGACCGTGCCACTCCGCGTCCGGATGGTAATAGTCGCCCAACACGTCTCCGATCTGGTCGGTTCCGGTGTTCCGAATCGCCCCAGAGAACTCGTGGACTCGACGCTTGCACTGGCTGTAATCGTTGCTCATCGTTGACTACCGTCTATCGCTGCGTCCCACCGCCACAAAAACAATTCGGAGACTGAGGTGGAACACGACGGGATTCGGGCGGCCCGTCGGTGCGCAACCCGGCGGAGCAGCGGGTCAAGTGACGATAGCTATTTGTATCTCGGTGGAATCTCTCCTCGTATGCCCGAGAGTGCTCCAGTGGTTAGAACGCTCGACATCGCCGATACCGTCTACGACATCACCTGGCAGACCGCCGAGGAAGGCCCCGACATCACCCAGGGCGAACGCCACCGCTCGTACTTCTTCGACCTCCCCGGCGACGTTCCCACCCTCGTCGACACCTGTTTTCAGAACCGCGCCGAATACCTCTTCGAGGGGATCGAACAGACCGGCGTCGAACCCGAGCGGCTCATCATCACGCACCGACACCTCGACCACGTCGGGGCGTTCGACGAGGTAGTCGAGCGGTACGATCTGGAAACGTGGGTGCCCGAGGAGGACAACGTCGCCGAGATCGACGACTACGGCATCGACATCGAAACCGAACCGGATCACCTCTTCGGCGATAGGGAGCAGATCGGCCGGTTCGAGACCGTCCACGTCCCCGGGCACTCGCCGGGGAACTCCGTGCTCGTCGACGAGGAGGCGGGGATCGCCCACTGCGCAGACACCGTCTCCGGGTCGGACCGCCGCGGCCTCCCGCCGGGGTATCTCCTCCATCCGCCGCAGGCGACGCACACGAACCAACCGCCGGAAGCGGCCGTCGAAGCCGAGAAGAACCTCGACAAACTGCTGGACTACGAGTTCGACGTCGCACTCCTCAATCACGGAACCCCGGTGTTCGAAGACGCCTCGAAGAAACTCGAACGCTACGTCAACTTCGAGTCGAACTTCAGCGGCGAGGGTCGATCGATCCACGCGAACGATCGAAAGACCATCGACGCGGACGAACTGTACAGCCGTCTCGACGAGTAGCGTTACTCTTCGCCGACCCGGTCTTCCAGTTCCTGCTCGAACATCTTCACGACCGCACCCACGTCTTCCTCGCCGAACCCCTCGTCGCTGGCTCGCGTGTACAGGCGGTGGACCAGGCTTCCCATCACCATCGGGAAGTCCTCCGAGTCCGCCATGTCGACCGCGAGACCGACGTCCTTCCGCGCGAAGTCGACGCTGAACCCCGCCTCGAAGTCCCGTTCGAGCACGCGCGGCATCCGGCTCTCGAAGGCGACCGAAGTCGCGCTCGCGTTCCCGAGGATGTCCCAGAGGCGCTCGCTGTCGATGCCGTACCGGGCGCCGAGCGCGACGGTCTCCATCGCAAGCAGCAGGTTCCCCATCGACATCGTGTTGTTCAGCAGTTTCATCGCGTGTCCGGCTCCGGAAGAACCGGCGTAATGGAGCTCCGCACAGAGGGCCTGCAGCACGTCCTGTGCGTGCTCGGATTCGAAGACGGCCTCCTTGCCACCGACGAGGCCGGTGAGGGTCCCGTCGCGCGAGTTTTCCGGCCCGCCCGTGATCGGCGCGTCGAGAATCTCCGCGGGCGTCTCCTCGATCGCGTCGGCGACGACCTCGGTCGTCGGCGGTGCGATCGTGCTCATCTCCAGGAACGTAGTCTCGACGGACTCGTGCGCCAGTCCTCCCTCTCCGGTGTAAACGCCTTTCACGATGTCCGAGTTCGGCAGACTCGTGATCGTGACGTCACTCTGGCTGGCGACGTCGCGGCCGCTGTCGGCGACGATCCCGCCGTAGTCCGCGAACGCTTCGCGAGCCTCCGGCTGGAGGTCGTGTCCGTACACCTCGAAGCCCTCGTCGAGGAGGTGCTTCGCCATATTGCCGCCCATCTTGCCGAGTCCAACGACTCCGGCGGTGGTCTCAACCATACGGAAAAATCAGACTACCCGTTATTATATGTACCGACTAGTCGGGGCGTGGCGTCGAAGTCGTGACAGGGTCAGACTACTGGAAATTGTGGTAGACCGACTTGATCTGGGTGTACTTCAGCGCGCCGTGTTTCCCGTCTTCGCCGCCCAGCCCGGACTCGTTCCAGCCGATGTGGTGGCCCTGTTGCGCGCCGCCGCTCCCGTTGATGAACGTCTCGCCGAAGTCGAGGTCCTCCGCGACCTGCATCGCGTCCCGGTAGCTCTCGGTGAAGACGTAGGAGGAGAGCCCGTACCGCGAGTCGTTGGCGTACGCGACGGCCTGATCCACGGAGTCGACCTCGACGATGGGCGCCACCGGTCCGAAGACCTCCTCGCTGACGACGTCCATCTCCTGGTCGACGTCGGCGAGGACGGTCGGTTCCACCCAGTGACCGCCGGAGGTGGGCGGGTCTGCAACCGACTCCCCGCCCGTCAGGACTGTTGCCCCCTGCTCGACCGCGCCTCGGATCGCGTCCTGCGTTTTTTGGAGTTCCCCGGCGCTCACCTGCGGCCCCATATCGGGGTCGTCCCTCGGATCGCCGATTTCGAGCGCCTCCATCGCCGCGACGAACTGCGTTTCAAACTCCTCGCGGACGTCGGCGTGGACGTACACCCGCTCGACGCACGTACAGGCCTGTCCCGCGTTGATCGTCCGCGAGGCGACGATGTTCTCGACCGCGCTCTCGACGTCGGCGTCGGCGGCGACGATCGCCGGCGCTTTCCCGCCGAGTTCGAGCGAGACCCGGGTGAGGTCGTCGGCGGCGTTGCGCATTATCGCCTTCCCGGTCTCGACGTTACCGGTCATCGTCACGTAGTCCACCTCGTCGTCGCTCACGAGTCCGGCCCCGACCGCGCCGCCGCCGGTCACGACGTTCAAGACGCCCGGCGGGAGGTCGACCTCGCGGTCGAGGACGTCGACCAGTTCGAGCGTCGTCAGCGGCGTCAGTTCGCTCGGTTTCAGGACCGTCGTGTTGCCGGTGACGAGCGCCGGCGCGAACTTCCGGACGAAGACGGATATCGGGAAGTTCCACGGGATGATCCCCGCGACCACTCCGTACGGTTTCCGCACCAGGTTGATCGACTGGCGCGGTTCGCTCCCCGGGACCACGTCGCCCTCGATCCGACGGTCCCACTCCGACATATACCGGGCGATGTCGGCGGCGGCACGGATCTCGTATTCGGCCACCGAGGACGTCTTGCCCTGTTCGGTAACGAGGGTCTCGGCCAGCGGTTCGGCGTGGCTCTCGATGACGTCTGCGACCTCACGAAGCAGGTCCCCCCGTTCCTTCGCCGGGCGCCGTTCCCAGTCGGGCTGCGCGCTGCGGGCGGCCTCCGTCGCGCGCCGGACGTCTTCCTCCGTCCCGGACGGGACCGAATCCACTACCGCTCCCGTCGTCGGATCGGAGACGGGAATGCTGTCGTCGCTCGTCGGTGCGTGCCACTCGCCGTCGATATAGAGAGGCGTATCGCTGAACTCTGCGGTCATCTATTGAGCGGTTGAGCCACAGGAATAAATAATTAGCCTCTGGGCCGGAGCAGTCGGGTCTGAGGGGAGAATTGTCACCCGTATTTTTACCACTAGCGGCTGGACGGCGAGATACCCAGGGCTGAATCTCAGTGAGAGACTGGCAAAAACTGAGCGAAACGAACCGCGCCTCAGGAGCTCACGGCGGCGGCCTTGAAGCCGATCAAGCGGCCGATCAGCAGCACGAGGACCAGCACCAGTAGGATCTGGATCGAGGCGGTGGCCGCCACCAGCGGTGACGACTCGTACTGCAGGAAGAGGAATATCTCGACCGGCAGCGTCGTCGAGCTCCCGCTCGAGAGGAACAGTGCGACCAGCGAGTCCGTGAACGAGAGGATGAACGCCAGCAAGAAGCCCGAGACGACCCCGCTTTTCATCAGCGGGAGCGTTATCTTCCGGAACGCCTGGAACTTGGTCGCGCCGAGGTTTCGCGCCCCCTCGACGAGTTCGGTATCGACCGACTCGATCGCCGTCATCGCTGTAAGGAACGTGTACGGGATCGTGATGACCACGTGACCCACGACGAGCTTTGCGGACGTCGGAACGAAATCCAGTAAGTTGAAATTGAGCGTTATCATCAGCGCGAGCGCGATGATCGCCGGCGGGATGATGAGCGGGGAGATGAAGTACATCACGACCTCGTTCTCGAACGGGACGTCACGGCGGACGACGACGTACGCGGCGAGAATCCCCAGGATCGTCGAGATCGTGGCGGTGGCGACCGCGATCGGTAGGCTCACGAAAAAGAACGGCTCGAAGAACGGGCTCACGAGGAACTCCTGATACCAGCGCAGGGAGATCCCCGACGGTGGGAATGCCTGCGACTGGGTCGGGTTGAGCGAGATGCCGATCACGATTATGATCGGAAGGACCAGTGTCGATACCGCGAGTCCGAGCAGCCCGTAGTAGAGCGCTCGGCCGGCTACGACCGCCGGAGCCGAGAGCGACCGCGAGTTTCGGCCGGTCAGTACGGCCGAAAGCACGCTCATAATCGCCATCAGTCCCATTCTGAAACCCCCATTCGGTCGCGGACGAATGAAAAGTAGATGTACACAAGCGCGGTAGTCGTGATCGTCAGGACCGTCCCGACGGCGCTCGCGAAGGGCCAGTTGAGACCGTTCACGGCGCTATCGTAGATCAACCGCCCCATCGTCAGGTCTGAACGGCCGCCGAGCAAGTCGGGAGTCACGATGGAGTTCATCGTGAGGACGAACACGAAGATGGTCCCGGTGAGCAGACCGGGCAGGCTCAGGCGGAACGTCACCTTGTAGAACGCCTGGAGCTGGTTCGCGCCGAGGTTTCGCGCGGCCGGGACGAGCGAGTCCGGGATGTCTTCGATCGACGAGTAGACCGGGAGGACGACGAGCGGGAGGTATACCCCGATTAGACCGATCGTGACCGACAGCGTGTTCCCCAAGAGTGCGAGTTTGAAACCCAGCAGATCTTGGAGGACAGTGTTGATCACGCCGTTGGTAGCGAACAGAACGATCCACCCGTAGATGCGGACCACCGTCCCGACCATAAGCGGGAGGAAGACCGCGAACAGCGCCAACTGGCGACGCAGCGGAGTGGTCGTTGCGATAAAGTACCCGAGTGGATACCCCAGTAGCACACAGAATGCGGACACGATGAGCGACAGCCTGACAGTGTACCAGAGCAGTCCCTGGTAGAAGGGGTCGAACAGGAGCTGTTCGTAGTGTTCGAGGGTGAAGTTCCACGAGATGATCGTCGTCGCGCTGTACTCGAAGAAGCTGATGTACACCGCATAGAGGATCGGGAGAATCAGGAAGATCAGCAGGTACGCCGCCGGTGGCACGGCCGGAAGGTACTCGTCCAGCCAGTCCGAGACCCGGTTTGGCCGACGGAATAAGTTGCCCGTGTAATCGGTGATTGCGCCCAACATACTACGCCTCCACGAGTCCGTAATCCTCGAACTGAACGGTCACGCTGTCACCTTTGGTGTACTTCGGTGCGCCCAGATCAGTGGTGAGGAACTCGTTGCCACCGACTTCGATCTTGTACTCGGTCACCGAGCCAAGGTGGACCGTGCTGCGGACGGTCCCGGAGAAGACTCGGTCCCCATCGGAGGGGTTGATCGTGATGTCTTCGGGCCGGATGTAGAGGAGATCCGTGGTTGCGTCAGCGTCCGCCTCGTGCATCGGCAGCGAGATGTCGTCGTCCTCGAACGCCACGGTACCGTTCTGACCCTTAGTGACAGAGACGAAGTTCGAGTCGCCGACGAAGTTCGCGACGAATTTCGACTGTGGGTCCTGGTAGATCTCCGACGGAGGCGCGTACCGGACCTTCTCGCCCTCGTGGAGCACGAGCACGCGGTCAGACAGCGTCAGTGCCTCGCGCTGGTTGTGTGTCACGTAGATCGACGTGATCTCGAGCCTGTCGTGCAGGTCTTTGATCTCACGGCGCATCTGCTCGCGGAGCTGGCGGTCGAGGTCCGACAGCGGTTCGTCGTAGAGGAGCAAGTCGGGCTCCAGGACGAGGACGCGGGCCAGTGCGACACGCTGTTGTTCCCCGCCGCTCAAGTTCTGGATATTACGGTCTTCGTAGCCTGGCAGTGAGACGATCTCGAGGATCTCGGCGACGCGCTCTTCCATCTCTGCCTCCGTGAGGTTCTCCCGATGTCGGAGCCCGAACGCCACGTTGTCGAACACAGACATATGCGGAAACAGCGCCAGGCGCTGGAACACGAGCCCCATATTTCGGTCCTCGGGCGGGAGCCCGATCATTTCGTTCCCGGCGACGACGATGCTCCCCGCGGTGGGGTCGACGAATCCGGCGATCGACTTCAGCATCGTCGTCTTCCCGGATCCCGAGGGCCCGAGAATCGAGACGAACTCGCCTTCTTCGATGTCCAGTGAAACATCGTTCACTGCGACGACGTCCCCGTACGTTTTTCGGAGGTTCTGAATGTTTACGAATGCCATTTCTGGATTATAGCTTGAGATTGGCTGGATATTATTTATTCTTTGCGGAGAAAATACACCACGCACAGACGCGCTGACGGATGCGGGTATTACGCGCCAGCGATGATTTTCTTGAAGCGCTGGCCGTCTTCCTGCTTCTGCTGCTCCACCTGGAGCCAGTCGATGCCGACGTCGTACCGCTCCATCTGTTCCTCGCTGGGGCTCATCATCGGGTGCTTCTCTTTAGCCTCTTCGGAGATCATCTCGATCGCGTTCGGATTGGCCGGCGGGTATCCCATAGTCTCGGCGAACAGGACTTGCGGTTCAGGGGCCAGATTTCCGTTTCCGAGTATTTTAGCCTGCTCGAGGCGGTCCTCGCTGGTGTGTTTCGTGATCGGGTACCCCCAGGTGTCCTGGACGCATCCGCCCTCCGGGACCGAGAAGCCCATCGGGAGGCCCTCGTCGATCTCAATGTTCTCGGCTCGCGCCGAAAGGAAGGGGGCGACGTACATCTCGTCGTTCAGATAGAGAGACCGAGCCTGGTCGATCGAGTCGAAGATGATGGGATCGGTCGTCTCGACGAACTCACGGAGCCAGTTCAGTCCCGGCTCGATATTGTCAAGCGAACCGCCCTCGATCTTGTTGATGACGTAGAAGTACTTCGAGCCCGCGTTGTCCCAGGGTTCGAATCCGACTTTCCCCTCGAGATCGGGGTCGATGAGCGAATCCCACGTATTGAATTCTTTATCTGTCTTGTCCTCCCGGTAGGCGATCCCACGCGGGAAGTAGACAGTCCCGCCCATATACTCGTTTTTGAATGCAGGCGGGATGTCGTCGTAGTTATCGAACTCCGTCTGTTTGATGAGGGCGTCGTTCTGTCCGAGCAGTTCGGCGCGCTGCGCGTCCAGTTCGACGAGTTCGTAGTTCGGATTCTCCGGGTCGCGTTTCAGCTCCGCCGTGTACTGTTCGGACGAAGCGGTGATGTACTTGTAATTGTATTCCTCTTCGTACGGCGGCTCACCGTTTGCGAACGGTTCGAATAACGATTCCCGCCGGGCCTCCCCCCAGCTACCGCCGCCGCCGCCGACGCGGACGACTGCCTTGTCGCCACCGGAACTGCCGCCGCTGGAGCTGGTGGTGCTTCCGTCACCGGAACCGCCGTCGCCGCTACCACTGCCGCCGTCGGACGAGCCACCGCCGCCACCACCAGAACAGCCGGCAAGTCCTGCGACTCCAGTCCCTGCGGCAAGTGCTTTGACTACTCTTCTCCGAGATACCGGGCTGTCATTGACACCCATAGGTAGGGATATACATACTACTACTAAAACATTTTCAAACATATATGATACTATCCCCGAACAGTGACGCACGAGTGAGACCGGACATTTTGTTCAACAGTATTGAACCGAGACGGTAGCTCCGGGAGAACAACAAGATTGTTAATGCATCGCACCCAATTCCGTGGTATGGCTCAACACGACAACACCCTCAAATCGGTTAACAAGGTGTTCAAGATGGTTGAACACCTCAAAACCAACGGTGGAAAAACGGTCACAGAACTATCGAAGGAGCTAGATATGCCGAAGAGTACTGTACAGGTCTATTTGAATACCCTCGCGAAGAACAAGTTCGTCGTACAGAACGGTGCAAAGTACCAGATCGGTCTGCAGTTCCTGCAATATGGAATGTACGCGCTCTGGAACGAACCCGTGTTTCCGAACGTCAAATCGAAAGTCGAGGAACTGGCGGACACGACGGGTGAACTGGCGGCCTGCTTCGTAGAGGAACTCGGAGAGGCCGTGTACGTCTATGGGACGGAGGGAAATCGAGCGATCCGAACAGACCTCACGATGGGTGACCGGTCGGGACTCCACTGTACAGCCAGCGGGAAGGCGATATTCGCCCATCTCTCACAGGAGCGAATCGAAGAGATCATTTCACAGCGATCGCTAGAGCGGAAGACGCCACAGACGATCACGGACCCCGACGAGCTGCGAGAGGAGTTGAAACAGATACGCGAGCGGGGTCACGCGTACTCCAAGGAGGAGTCTGTCGAGGGGATGCGCTCGGTCGCTGCACCAATTCTGCTCGACGGAGAGGTCGTCTGCTCGATTAGCCTCGCCGGACCTGCAAATCGATTCGTCGGCGAACGGTTCACGGCCGAGATCCCGGACATCGTGAAGGGCGCAGCCAACGAGATAGAACTGAAGTTGACATATTCCGAGAGTGGTCTGTAGGCCGTGGACCAGAATAACAGATGTACATATATTATAAATATTCTTGACGACAGTACCTCGAGCGCACCTCCATCGGAAGAACCCAAATAATAACATATGTACAAATGTTATGTCTTGGGCGTCGCGCAGAGTTTCCGGCGATAAAAGTGTTCAACAATATTAAACACGAACCAGAGAAACGATCATTATGGATCTTCTGAACAAGTCCGCGCCGACGATCGAGCCTGTGTCAGGGCTCCGCACGACTGATCGATACCAGATCTCGTAGCGTGCGACGTTTACAGATGGTTTCGGCGGGAGAATCTACCAACGACGGTTGGAGGCACAATCGATGGTCCAACGTTCGAACCCCCCATTCCACCCCGGTTGGACGATAGGTTTAAATAACAAAAACGTATTCACCTCTGTATGGCAGACCGAAGCCTACAGACAGCTCTAGATGCAGCTCAGGATCCAGTGGGAATGCTCCAACAGGCCGGCGGTCGGTGGGTCTGGCCGCAGGAAGTCAAACGCGAGTACACGAACTGGATGGACGAGCTTCGCGCCGCCCGCGAAACGTGCGTGTTGGCGGATCTCTCACACCACCAGATGGATCAGGTGATCGAGGGCGCTGACTCGTTCGACCTCCTGAAGAACCTCTGTACGAACAGCTTCGAGGGGTTCGACGTGGGCAAGGCCAAGCAGGCCATCTTCTGCAACCCCGACGGCAAGTTCATCGGGGACGGGGTGCTGCAGCGACTGGAGGAGGAAAAGTTCGTGATGAGCGGCAAAGTCCCAGCCGCACACTGGCTCGCGTATCACGCTGAAACGGGTGAGTACGACGTCAGCGAAACCATCTATCCGAAGTCCTCGAAGACCGACGACGACCCGCATTACTACACCTACCAGGTCCAGGGACCGAACGCCCTCGACGTGATGCAGGAGATCGTCGACGAGTCTCTCACTGACATCCCGTTCTTCAACTTCAAGCGCGTGACCATCGCCGGCGAGGAAGTTCGCGCACTCCGTCACGGGATGGCCGGCGAAATCGGCTTCGAACTGCAGGGCCCCTACGAACACGCCGACCTGATCAAAGACGTCATCCTCGAAGCGGGTGAAGAATACGACATCCAACGGCTCGGGACCCGTGCGTACGAACCGCTGAGCGTGAAGCTCGGCTGGGTCACGACGCACGTTCCAGCCATCTATACCGGCGAAGCGATGGAAGAGTACCGAGAGTGGCTGAGTGCGAGCAGCTACGAAGGAACGTATTCGATCGCTGGAAGCTACCACTCGGACGACATCCGCGATTACTACGTGAGTCCGATCGATATCGGCTACGACCATATGGTCGAGTTCGACCACGAGTTCGTCGGACGGGAGGCCCTCGAAACCGAGGCGGCAGACCCCGATCGGACACGCGTGACGCTCGTCTGGGACGACGAGGACGCGATCAGCATCTTCGCGTCGCTGTTCGACGACGGTGGGCTCCCACACAAGTCGATCGACCTGCCGCGCGATCGGTGGGGCGGTCACCACGACAAAGTGCTCAAAGACGGCGAGATCGTCGGCGTCTCGAAGAGCTTCGCGTACTCCTACAGTGATCGGGAGATGATTTCCATCTGCTCGATCGATCGAGAGTACAGCGAACCCGGAACAGAGGTCACCTTCGTCTGGGGCGAAGACGGCGGTCAATCACCGAATCCGACGGTGGAGGCGCACTCGCAGACAGAGATATCCGCGACCGTCGCACCGAGTCCGTACCTCGACGACGCACGATAAGTCGGAACGGACAGCGCGACCGGGCACGTGACGCGCGTCGTGTTCAGTTGTCGTCCCGGACCGCGCCAAGTCGCTCTCCGAGCGTCGACTCGATCGAGCCGAGGTCGCCACCGACGCGGAGGATCTGGTATCCCCGTTGTTCGGCTTCTGCTATCGACGCTGGGTCGGTTCTGATCCCACCGAGCGGAACGCCGGCATCGAGGCAGGCGTCCTCGATTGCCTCGATTTGGCTCGTCACCGCTGCGTGGGTCTTGTTCGTCGGACGCCCCATCTGTACGGAGAGATCTGACGGCCCGATGAAGGCGAACCCTAGCTCCGGGACGTCTACGATCGCTTCGAGGTCGTCGACGGCGGTCGTCTTCTCGATCATCACGCCGAGACAGACCTCCTCGTCCTCGGTCTGAATGTACTCATTGGCGGCACCCCAGTTGCTGGATCGTCCGCTCGCTTTGCCGCGCTCGCCGGGGTCGCCGTCGTACACGAACCGCGTCGCTTCGACCGCTTCGCGGACCTCCTCGGCCGAATCGACGCGAGGAATGAGGAGATTGCGGACGCCGGCGTCCAGGACCTTCCTGATGAGCGGTGGGTCCCCGCTCGGCAGTCGAACGAAGAGTTCCGTCCCGCCGGCCTCGGCCGCTCGGGTGAGGTCTTCGAAGACCCGACTGTCGTACGGACTTGGCCCCATATGCTCGAAGTCGAGCCAGACGAAATCGACGCCCAACTCACCGAACAGTTCGATTATGGTCGGCGAGAACGTCGACGCTCGCGCTCCATAGACGATACCACCGTCTTCGATGGTTCGACGAAGGCTGTTGCTCTGATCCATTCGCACCCTGGCGTCGTGACGCGGTTGTAGTAACTATTTCGATGCGTCGGTAAAAAAATCCGCGAGTAACGTACCCGGGTGGACGCGCCGGTCAGTCGTCGTCCGAGACGACCTGGAATCGGTGCCCGTCGGGGTCCCGGAAGTTCGTGATCGTCCGACCCGTCTTGTCGACGTCGTACGGGCCGACGATCGAATCTACGTCCGCCTCTTCGAGGCGCTGGGACACCGCTTCGATGTCGTCGACAGCGAAGGCGATGTGGTTGATCCCCGGAGTCTCCTCGCCGGAGACCGTGTGAATCTCGAAGAGGGGACCGTCACCTTCGGAGGGAACGTACTCGTAGGACTCTCCGTGGTGCTCCGTCTGGCGGTGCTGTTCGTACCCGATCTTCTCGAGGAACTCCGCGGTCTCGGAAGCGTCGCTGACTTCGAGCTCGATGTGGTCGATTTCACCAATCACACGTGTCACTGCTGAATACAAGTACATAAAGACACCGCCATTGCGCTGGGATCGCCGCAGACACGAACCCCTCCCGATGACGAACCCGCCGATCGATACTGGCCATCCAAGAGTGAGAGAACTGGAATCGGCTTTGCGACGCTCTCGTAAGCCCCACCCATCAGCCGGTTTTCGCACAGCACTCGCGTATCTGGACGCTGCCTCCACAGTCATCCAAACATTAATTATGTACTATCTAGAACGACCGTGTACGATGAGGGAGAGCCGCAGATTCACTCGGAGGGCAGTGCTACAAACCGGCGGGGCGACAGTCGCAGGTGCCGCTGGATTAGCAGGTTGCACGACGACGACCACCTCGTCGGGCGAGGGGCCGATAACGATCGGCGCGACGATGCCGAAGACCGGTCCCCTCTCTGCGACCGGCAAGTCGGTTCTCCAAGGCTACGAACTCGGTGTCGAGTACGTCAACAACAACGGCGGCGTCGACGGCAGAGAATTAGAACTGATCGTCAAAGACGACGAAGGAGAAGCCAAAACGGCGCGGACGAAACTCCGCGAGATCGTCTCGAACAACGACGTCGCGATGCTGTGGGGAAGCTTCTCCAGTCTGCTCGTCACCGCCGGGAGCGCGTTCGCAGAACAGCAGGAACTGCCGTTTCTCGGGAGCACCTTCGCCTATATGGAACCGCACGAGGAGAAGGACTACGAGTGGACGTTCGCTCCCTTTATGAAGAGCCGGGACATCGCTCGGGCGACCAAAGAGTGGTTCGACACCCTGCAGCCCGAGCCGCCGAGACGGCTCGCCATCTGGGAATTGAATTCCGGGTGGGGTAACGAAATGGCCGAGTACTGGACGGACACCTTCGAAGGGACGGACTACGAGGTCGTGTTCCGCGAAAAATACTCCCTCGGGACCAGCGACTTCGCGTCGCTGATTTCGCAGACGAAGTCGAAGAACGCGGACGCCGTGCTCTCGAATCCGGTTCCGCCGGACGGCATCACTGCGGTCAGACAGATGAAAACCCAGGGGTACAACCCGAAGCTCATCAACTTCGTTCGAGCGTCCGACCCCAGGTCGTGGATTTCCGCACTCGGAGACACGGGGAACTACGTCGGGAGCAGCGGTGTGGGCTGGCTCGGCGGACTCGATACGACGGGGACCGACGACCTGCTGGATCTCTACCACGAGCAGGACGGTGTCTCCGAGGACGCCGTTCCGATCGACGTGGTCGGGGACGCGTTCGGATTGGTGCAGGTGGCCGCACAGGCGCTCGAAGCGGCCGGTTCGACGGAGAACACGGAAATCCAGAACGCGCTGCGTGAGGAGCGGTTCGACACCGTTCTCGGGAAGTTCGGCTTCGACGACACCGGGATGCCGGCTCAGGGCGAAATCACGCCCGCGTGCGGACAGTGGTACGAGGGCGATCCGATGTTGGTCCACCCCGAAACGGACAGCGAGTACTCGGTAGACACCGTGTACCCGATGCCGCCGTTCGACGGTCGATAGACGAACGGGGTCGCTGAATAGCCCTCCGAAGCTAGCGTCAAGGCGCGTGTCGACTGACTACGTACTCTCGCGGATCCGCTCGGCGACGGTCTCGAAGGTCACGTCCCGCTCGGCTTCGCCAAAGGCGCGAGTGACGACGAGATCGAGCACGTTCAGCTGACGGAGCAGTTCACGCGTTCCGTCGTGATCGAGATCCAGGCGACGATTGACCTCGTGGACGGTCCTGGCCTCCGAAACGATCTCGGCGAGTTCACGAAGAGTAACGTCGTCCGGCAAGCCAACACCGTCCGTGATCAGCTCACCCGTCGGAAGCGACTCCGCGCAGTCGGGTTCGGTCTGGGCGGGTTCGGGCTGTGACGCCCCCGTCCGAACCGACGTGGAGGCTTCGGACTCCTGCGCCGAAGGCGTCTGGGCGCTCCGTGTCGGCTGAGCGAACGTCTCTCGCGACCCGTCAGTTGCCTCACCGGACTCACTCCGATCGGGTTTCGCGTTCGACCCCGGCACGTGGACGCCCGCGTCCATCATATACCGGCGAACGGTTTCGGCGGAGACGTCCAGTTCGATCACGTCGCTCATCTGATCGAAGGTTTCCGCGAGCTCGTACAACCGACTGAGGTACGCCCTGTCCTCGTAGGCGGGAACGGACTCGTTACGCACCGCATCGAGAGCCGACTCGATTCCCTCCCGCTCGTATTCGGCTTCGTCCCGTTCAGTATCCGCCGCCTCTCTCGACGCAGGGGGAGCAAGGGAGTGCGACGCTGTCCCGTCGGGAGACCCGCTTTCGACAACGTCGACCCTGAGATCAATCAGGAGCTTCCCGTCACCCGTCTCGACGTCGTTCGGCGAGATCGATATTCCGGGTCCGTCGTCGCCGTCTCGTTCCGCGATGTCCGGGAACAGCGTCGACGGAAGATCCTCCAGTCGGAACGTGAAGACCGGTCCGACGTCGTCTATCGACGCCGTCGAAGCGGAAACCGACAGCGGGGAGTCACCGTCGAAGAGGTCACCGATCGATACCCTTAGTTCCACGCTTGCGGACACTGGTCCGTGCCGGTCGGCCGTGATCGCTACCCGGCGCACGGAGCGGCCGTTTCGATCGAACTCTTTGAGCACGTTCGACAGTGTCTCGAACGAGGAGTGCAGATCCATTCCGCGGTCACGGAAGTGGATCGGTTACTGAGATATATAAATCCACGTGAGACCTCTCGAACCCGGGGGCCAGCGGGGTTGCGCTTTCCGAGGACGAGCAATACGCAGTCCGCTGAGTCGACTGTCTGTAGACACGCTCGATTTAAATTACCTATGTGCATATTAAAGACGTATACAATTATTGCAGGTTAGTATATTTATAACCCGTTGCCCCCTGTCCACCGATATGCACAGCAATGGATACGATACTAGTCACCGGAGCGCTCGGCCAAATCGGCTCGGAACTCACGCCGACTCTCCGGAATCGATACGACGACGTGGAAGTAGTTGCCAGTGACATCGACCCTGACCCAGCTGTTTCGCCGCCGTACGAGACCGTCGACGTGACGGATCGCTCGCAGATCGAGTCGGTCGTCGAGGAGTACGATGTCGACACCGTGTTCCACCTGGCAGCGCTGCTGTCCGCCGCCGGCGAACAGAACCCGGGCAGAGCGTTCGAGGTGAACGTCGAGGGACTGCACAACGTCCTCGAAGTCGGTCGAGAGTACGGGCTCGATCGGATCGTGGTCCCGAGCTCGATCGCGGTGTACGGGCCGTCGACTCCGGACAATCCGTCCGAGCGCACGATCCGCACCCCGACGACGATGTACGGGATCACGAAGGTGCTGGCGGAGAATCTCGGGACGTATTATCACCAGCAATACGATTTGGACGTTCGGGGTATCAGGCTCCCGGGAATCGTGAGTCACGAGACCAGACCAGACGGTGGAACGACCGACTACGCCGTCGACGCCTTCTACGAGGCGGTCGACGAGGGCGAATACACCTACTTCGTTCGCGAGGACACGCGGCTCCCGATGGTGTATATGTCCGATGCGATCGATGCTCTCATCGATCTCGCGGAGGCGGACGAATCTGACCTGCGGTTTCAGTGCGAGTACAACATCTCCGCGCTGAGTTTCACGGCGGGCGAGTTGAGCGAGCGGATCGAAGAGCGGGTCGGGCGGTTCGACGCCCGGTACGAACCCGACGGACGACAATCGATCGCAGACTCGTGGCCGAGCACGCTCGACGACACGGCCGCACGGTCCGACTGGGGTTGGTCGGCCGAGTACGACCTCGATAGGGTTGTGGACGAGATGGTCCGTACCCTCCAGCGAGGCGCCCCATGAGCGCGACCGTGGCCGGAGTCCGGACGGACCGGCCGTGCGTCCGCGAGAGGTCGGCAGTGAGCCCTCCGTATCGGGACGACACGCAGAGTCCCCTCACGGAGTCGAGGACGGAGCGACCGACAGGAAAGATGGCAACCGAAACAACCGGACGAGGGAACGTATGACACGAGAAACGACTGCGTACCTGCGCGAAAAATACGAGAAGATGGACGAACGAGGCGAAACGTGGCCGCTCAAACAACTGGAGACGGCGTCTCAAGCCAGGCCGATCGTCGAAGGCCGAGAGGTGATTATGCTCGCCTCGAACAACTACCTCGACCTGGCGAACGACGATCGTCTCCGCGAGGCGGCCGTGGACGCGATCGAGAGGTTCGGCGTCGGTGCGGGTTCCGACTGGTCGATCGCGGGGTACACCGAACTCCAGGACGAACTCCACGACGCCATCGCCGAGTTCAAAGGAACCGAGGGGGGACTGTCGTATCAAACCGGATTCGCGGTGAACGCTGGGCTCCTTCCACAGTTGCTCGACGAGGGCGACGTGTACGTCTCCGACGAATACAACCACGGGAGCATCATCGACGGGGTTCGACTTTCGCCCGCTGATTCTCTCGTCTACGAACACTCGGATATGTCCGATCTCGAACGGGTCCTGCGGTCGGCACGCAGCGAATACGACCGGATCATCGTGGTGACTGACGGCGTCTTCTCGATGGACGGCGACGTGGCCAAGCTCGACGAGATCCACCGTCTCGCCGAGGAGTACCGAGCGATGACGTACGTCGACGACTGTCACGGCGAAGGGGTACTGGGCGATGGCCACGGGATCACGGGGGAATTCGGTCTCGAAGACGAGATCGACTTCCAGATGGGCAGTTTCTCGAAGGCCTGTGGCGGGTTCGGCGGAATGCTCGCGGGGGATCGACACGTCGTCGATTTCGCGTACAACACGTCGAGGACCTGGCTGCTGAGCGCCGGGTATCCGCCCGCCGTCGCGGCCGCAAACAAGCGCGCGCTCGAAATCATCGACGAAGAACCCGGACGCGTCCGGGACCTGTGGCGCAAACGCGAGTACTTCCAGTCGGAACTGGTGGATCTGGGGTTCGACACCGGGGAGAGCGAGACGCCCATTATCTCAGTGATGATCGGAGACAGCAACACGGCCAAAGCGTTCGCCGAACGTCTCTTCGAGCACGGCGTGTTCGCCCTCTCGATCGTCTATCCGATGGTCCCCCGCGGCGAGGCACGGATTCGGAATCAGATAAACGTCGGGCTCTCCGAGGCGGATCTCAACGAAGCCCTTCGCGTCTACGAGAAGGTCGGCCGAGAGCTCGACATCATCTGATCGAGCCAGGCTGATTCGATCGGTCGACGCCCTGGAGGAATTGACCGGAGGTGGGACTAAATCGAGGTGACGCGGGTGAACTCCTCGTCGAGCGCTTGGGCGTCTTCCGGCAGCAGCGCCACCACCAGGAAGTCCGCGTAATCAGCGAAGTACTCGACGAGGTCCGCGATCCGGTCCGAATCGATCGCTTCCAGCGAGTCTAACAACATGAACGGCACCGTCTCGTGGAGGTCGTGCACCAGATAGCCCGCCAGCGCGAATATCAATCCCGTCACCTCCCGCTCGCTCTCCGAGAGGTGCTCGATCGTGTCCTCGTAGGCCGCCCCGTTCTCCGTCGTCCGCACGATGTGCAACTCGAACCGCGTCTGGCCGTCACTTCCCGACGGATTCTCGATCCGCTCGATCCAGATCCGCTCGATGTTCTCGTAGCCCAATAGCTCCAGAATCGACTCCATGTGCTCGTTGAACGATTCGACCGCTTCCGCCTCGATCTGATCGATCTTCGTCCGCTGATCCGTCAGCTCTTCCACGAGCTCCGAGCGCTCTTCCCGGAGTTCGTCCGCCCGCTCGACGTCCGCTTCGATCGACTCGATCTCTTCGGTCACTTCCTCGAGATCCGACTCCAGACTGTCGATCTCGAACTCCAGTTGGTTTGCCTCCTTGTGCAGCGACAGGATCTCCTCGAAATCAGCCGATTCGAGGTTCTCCACGTCCGACTCTAAGGCTTCGACCTCCTCGGTCAGCGACTCGCGGTTCTGCTTCAGCGCGTCGATTTGCTCGTCGCGCCGCTGGAGTTCCGACTCGATGTCGTCGAGTTTGCGTTCGATCTCCTCGCGGCGGCGCTGTTTCTTCGTCGCCTCCCGCTGGGCCTCCTTCTTCTCTTCCAGCCTCGTTTTGATGTCGTTCAATTCGTCGACTTTCTCCGTGCGCAGGCGTTTCAGCCGGTCGATCGTCGATTCGATCTGCTCGCGCTCGACGGAGGAGCCGCAGGTCCAACACACCACGGTCTCGGACTCGGAGGCGACCAGTTGATCGGTCACCGAGCCCTCGCCGCTGTCGGCGGCCGTGCCGCCGTCTTCTAAGAGGTCGTAGTCTTCGGCTTCGAGGCGTTCCTCGTTGTACTGGATGAGGCTGCGGAGTTCGTTGATCTCCGTGTTGAGGTCCTGGCGCTCGGTTCGCAAGCGGTCGATGTCGGCTTCGAGGTTTTGGTGCTCGCCCATCGGCGCCTCGGGCAGTTCCTCGAGGTCGTCTTCGAGGTCGCTGCGCTCGCGTTTCAGCGAGGAGATGCTCTCCTCTTGGCGTTCGATTTTGCGACGGATGGATTCCAGTTCCGAGCGGGTCGAGCGGAGTTCTTGGAGTTTCTCTTCGAGTTCGGCTTGCTCTTTGCGGCCTTCTTCGACGTCGCGGCTGCTGTCGTCGATGTCGGCTTCGAGGTCGGCGAGTTCTTCGCGTTTGTCCTCGATTTTCTCGCGGAGTTGGGTGCGCTGTTGTTCGAGGTCGGGGAGGTCGCGCTTGTTGGATTCGATGCGGGCGAGTTCGTCGTTGATGTCACCCTTCTGGTCTTCGAGGGAGCGGATTTGCGAGCGGATGGCGTCGACGTCGACGGGACGCATGATGACGTCGCGCAACTGCTCGCCGCGGGCGGCGGCCTGGCGGGCGTCGTTGGTTTCGAGGAGGAAGGCGAAGAGGTCGGCGACGGCGGGGTCGTCGAGGTAGGCGTCGCCGTCGAAGGTGACGCCGTCGCCGGCGCGGGTGAGAGTGCGTTCGTAGGTGGTGCCGTCGAGGGTGAGTTCGACACGACCGTCGTCGGCGTCGCCTTTCAGAGAGACGCGATGGCTGCCCATGGCGGCCATGATCGAGCGGAGGAAGGAGGTGCGATTGGTGGCGTTTTTGCCGGTGAGGACGGTGACGCCGGGTGGGATGTCTACTTCGGTGTGATCGATGCCGCCGACGTTCTCGACAGAGAAGTGAGCGGAGTCAGTCAGTTGTTCGGAAGTTGCCATTGAGACGCGTTGTTGTCGAGTACACATATCTTTTGTGCGTAGAACCCGCAATGACCGTAGTATTTCATAAAGAATATTAGTATTATTTAAATATTGTATTAATATACTTTTATGTCTCAGTGAATTCGTTCTAAAGCCTAAATTGTTCTATTAGCGCTAATTTAGCGTTAGATACAACTGATATCTATATTGAAAGTACAGTAGAAATATAGTATTATTGTTGAATAATTGTATACTGTATATCGAGCGTAGAATGTACTGACATAACGGCGGGCAACTGCGAAGAGGTCCGACAGTCGAACGGATACTCTCGCTGGAATCGGCAACGGCTTCGAATCCGGCCCGGTTCTGTGGGTGGGGGGAGGGGGTATCCAAACGTATATGTTAGTTCGTTATGTTATTGGCACTGTATGTCACAGTCAGCCGACCCGGGCAACGAGGCCGAGCAGTCCCCGACCGAGGAACCGGACATCGAGGAAGACCTCTTCGACGAAGAAATCCGTATTGACGGGATCTGCGGCGTGTATTGAGATGCCGACGACAGTCTCGAAGCCCTCTCACATCAAGTTCCGCCGCGAGGCGGACGGGGGCCTCGTCTACGACCACGAGAATTACGGCTACGAGGACGCCTCGATGTACGCCGTCAGCGACACCGTTATCGATGCCCTGGAATTCGTCGGCGACGGGAAATCGCGAGACGCCGTCGAATCGAAGTTCTCGCCTCCGGTCGTCGAGTCGCTGCTCGAACGCGGGGTTCTCACCGATGGGGAGTGAGCCTCTTTCCGCGCCGGTGACGATCACCTGGGAAGTTACGCTGGGCTGTAACCTCCACTGCGACCACTGTCTGTCGGGGAGCGGTCCCGGCCATCAGATGCCCGACGAGCTCACGACGGCCGAAGCGAAGTCGTTCATCGCGGAACTCGACGAGATGGACGTCTTTCAGGTCAACATCGGCGGCGGGGAACCGTTCGTCCGCCCAGATATGCTCGAACTGCTCGAGGAACTCACCGACCGCGACATCTCGACGTGTGTGAGCACCAACGGCACGCAACTGGACGAGTCGACACTCGATCGACTGGAGGCGATGGACCCGCTCTTCCTCCAGGTGAGTATGGACGGACTCCGCGCCGACAACGACGCAATTCGGGGTGACGGCGTCTTCGACCAGGTCGTCGACGCGGTCTCGCGACTCGAAGATCGGGACATCGGAACGACGGTCAACACGGTCGTTACCCGACAGAACGTCGAGGACCTCCCCGAGATATACGAACTGGCGACCGCACACGGCGCGGGGCTCAGGCTGAACCGCTTCCGGCCGAGCGGTCGCGGCGAAGATACCTGGGACGAACTCCGCCTCCGCGAGGAGCAGATCCGGTTTCTCCACGGCTGGATCGACGAGCACCCGGACGTCAGAACGGGCGATTCGTTCTTCTACCTGAACGCGTTGGGAGAGGTCCGCAACAACACGCTCAAACAGTGCGGCGCGGGCTCGATGACCTGCCTCGTGGATCCGGTGGGAGACGTCTACCCCTGCGCGTTCACCCAGTGGGAACATCTCTCATCCGGCAACGTCATCGACGACGGCTTCCAGGCCGCCTGGAACGAGATCGCGAACCTCCGAAGCCGGATCGACGACCACGAAGGCTGTCCGGCCGTCGCGATGGGGAGCGCGGACCCGAACGGCGAAGACCCGCAGTTGCGGGCGATCCTCTCGGGTGACTGATCCGGCGATGTCGGATCGGGGAGTCGGCGAGTACCGTCGTCGGGACACGGCGCGGTTGGTCGGCGACCTGCTCGTGTCGCGACGGCCGCTGGTCGTGACGCGACTCAACGACACCGCCGCTGACCTGTTCGGAGCGCTCGACGACGAGGACTTTCGTGCTCCCGGGACCGTCGCGGCCTCCGGGGAGTACGACGTCGCGGCGGTCGAACGGCTGTTCGAACGGTTACACGACCGGGGCTTCCTGGAGTGGCGGCCGACGCGGGACCCGGAGTTCCGACCGCCGGTGTCCGTCGTCGTGACCGTCCGGAACGACCGCGCGCATCTCGAACGGTGTCTCGACGCCCTCGGGGAACTTCGCTATCCGTCCTACGAGGTCGTCGTCGTCGACGACGGGTCCACGGACGAGACGAAAGCGATGATCAAGGGCCACGAACTCGCCGCTGCCGGTCGAGCGCGCGTGGTCTCGGTCGGCAGTCCGGACGAGCCCATCGGGATCGGTGCGTCCCGGAACCGCGGCGTCGAGGCGGCGGCACACGACGTGATCGCCTTCACCGACGCGGACTGCAGACCGCGCCCCGAGTGGCTTTCCGAGCTCGTGCCGTGTCTCACCGCCAACGACGTCGTCGGCGGGCGGATCCGCCCCGCCGGCGAGAGCGCTGCGAGCGCGTACGAGGGGATCAACTCCTCGCTCGATATGGGCGCGTACGCGTCCCGAATCGACCCCGCCGGGGCCACGCCGTACCTCCCGACGGCGAACCTCGTCGGCCGCCGCCGGGTGTTCGACGCGGTCCCGTTCCCGGCCCGCGACGTAGCGGAGGACGTCGACGTCTGTTGGCGAGCGGTGAAAGCCGGGTTCGACGTCGTCTACACACCGACGGGGGTCGTCGAGCACGTCTACCGGACGGATTTGGGCTCGGTCGCCGCGCGACGGGCGACCTACGCGTCCTCGGAGGCGCTGCTCGCGCGTGAACACGGACGCGACGAGGGACAGCGGGTCGGGATCCCGACGACGGCACTGCTCCTGTCCGCGCTCCTCCTCGTCGGCGTTCTCGGACGCGGACCGATGGCCGCCGGTGGCATCGTCGCTGCCGGCGGGCTGGCCGTCGCGCTGGCCGGGATCCGGGGTCGACGGATGTGGCGACGCTACGCCCGCCTTCCCGCCACCCTCTCTGTCCGCGACGTGGCGAGGAGTTGGGGGAGAGAAGTGGTGTCGTCGAGTTACACCGTCGCGCGCGAAGTGACGCGGTACTACGCCGTTCCCATCGCGCTCGTGGGCGGCCTCGCCTGGGGGGCCGGCGCGACGGCGGTCGGCGTGGGGACACTGGCGGCTGTCGTAGTCGCGGTCGGGCTGCCCGTGGCGGTCGAGTACCGCGTCCACGCGCCGGACGCCACGCTCGGGGGATACGGACTGTACTACCTCGCCGACCACTTCGGGTACCAGTACGGGCTCTATCGCGGCGCGTTCACCTACCGGACGATCGCCCACGTCCGCCCGGACGCGCGGTTTCGGCTGGTGGGCCCGGGAGCAAGACTGTCCGCCGCGATGGGCGCGGATGACGACACGGAGCCGACGCGGACCGTCACTGTCGAGGGCGCCACGGCGCGGTTCCGCGTCGCATCGAGCACCGAGAAGTGGTGGTTCGGGGACGAGGGACTCCGCGGCGAGCGTGCCGTCCTGGCGGACCTCCTCGCGCGATTGGAGCCGGGCGACGTGTTCCTCGACGTCGGCGCGAACGTGGGTCTCTACAGTTGCCTCGTCGGCCGGGCGCTCGCGGACGGCACCGTCGTCTCCGTCGAACCGCATCCGAAAAACGCCGCGCGCCTCGAAGAGAACCTCGCGGCGAACGGCGTCGCGGCGCGCGTGATACGTCGAGCCCTGGGGCGACGCAACCGACGGGGCGCGCTCACCGGTTCGGAGGAGCCGCCCGGGACGGGGACCCCGACGCTTCTCGACGCCGCCCGATCCTCGGCGAAGGGGGCGGAAGCTGAGAACGAGGCGGAAGTCGATGGCGGGTCGAAGCGGACACCTCGACAGGTGGGGCGGAAGCAGAGCAGGGGCGTGGCTGAGGCCTCGCTCGTCGACACGGCCGTCGTGACGGGGGACTCGCTTTTGGCCTCGGGAGAGAGCCCGCAACCGACGGTCGTGAAGATCGACGTCGAGGGCGCGGAGGCAGACGTCGTCGCCGGACTGGTCGCCACGCTGACAGCGCCGGCGTGTCGCCTCGTCTACTGCGAGGTGCACCCGGGGTTGTTGGACGACCGCGATCAGGATCCCGACGCCGTCCGGCGCACCCTTCGAGACTGTGGCTTCCGGGTCGAGACGGTCCGGGAGCTACCGAACGGACGGGCGGTTCTCAGAGCGCAAAAGCCGACCCCGAAGCGGGGCAGAACTGTCGGCCAAAGGGGAACCGCCGACCAACGCAGAACGGACTGACGTGTGTGGGAGGCGGGAGCACGGAGCGGGAGTCCGACCGTCAGAGCAGTTCCTTCTCCTCGAGGAACGCGACGACGCGCTCGGCCGCCGCGTCGGGGGGCGCGTCGATCCGCTCGCCGGCGCTCTTCGTCCCGCCGCCTCCCCGGCCGAGCATCCGGTAGATCCGCTCTTCGACCGTCTCCGACCGCGGCGGGCGCCCGCGACCCCAGCGCTCGTTCGGCCTGACAGTTTCGACCGTCGCGTTGCCGATGCTCATCGAGAACCGGGTTTCGCCGGGCACGACGTTCGTCAGTTCGAGCGTTTCGATGGTCGCTCTCCGCCCGGCGATCGCGGTATCTAACGATGCCCGATCGGGGTCGGTGAACCCGGAGTCGACGCCCAGCACCGCCGGGAGCGCCGTGACGACGACCTCCTGACGCCCGATCGCGAGCTTCCGCTGGACCGGGAGTTCGCTCGCTTCGAGATCGACGTCGGCCTCGACGGCGAGATCGTCCGGATCGAGGGCCGTGATCCGAGTGACGCTCGGCCAGTCCAGTCGGGCCGCGGCGAGTCCGGCGACCTCCGATCCGGCGAACGAGTCGGATTCGCCGACGAACACGGCCGTCGGCGACTCGCGGGCCGCGACGCGGGCGAGCGCGGCGGCGAACTTCTCGCTCGCGATCCCCTCGATCGGGTCGAACGCGACGTGAAGTCCCCGGTCGGCGCCGCGCTCCAGCGCCGAGCGGACGCACCGCTTCGCGGCGTCGCCGCCGACGCCGACGGCGAGCACCTCGTCGGCGGCGTCGAGTGCGGCCTCGAGGGCGACGCGGTCGTCGATGCTGAGCTGCCGGCGGTACGGTTCGGCGTTGCCGTCGTCGTCGACGACGCGGTGCGGTTCGGGGCGTGCGGTGACGAGCGCTCTCATCGCGCCGTGTACCCCCCGTCGACCGGGAGCGTCGCGCCGGTGATCGCGGCCGCGTCGTCGGACGCCAGAAACGCCACGGCGCGCGCGACGTCTTCGGGCGCGGCCGTCCCGAGCGGCGTGTCCTCGATCATCCGTTCGAGCGTTTCCTGCCCACCGGTCGACCCCTCGCCGCCGTCGGTGTCGTCGAGCGCCGCCTCGAGCATCGGCGTTTCGACGACCCCTGGACAGACCACGTTCACCCGGATTTCAGGCGCGTACTCGACGGCGAGCGAGCGCGTGAGCGACACGAGCGCCCCCTTGGTCGCGGTGTAGACGTCCATCTCCGGTTCGGCGACGAGCGCCGCGACGGAGGCGTTGTTGACGACGACGCCGCTGCCGTCGCCGGTGTCCCGCATCGCCGGGATCGCGTGCTTGCAGGCGTACATCGGGCCGCGGAGGTTGACGCCGGTCAGGAACTCGTAGGCCTCGTCGGTCACCTCCGTGATCGGACCGTCGGCCTCCCGGGAGGCGACGGCGGCGTTGTTGACCAGCACGTCCACGCGGTCGAACTCGCGTTCGGCGTGTTCGATCATCGCCTCGACGGCGTCCTCGTCGCTCACGTCCGCCTCGACGGCGGCGGCTCGACCGGCGTCCGCGCCGGTCTCGGATTCGATCTCCGCGGCGGTCGCCGCGGCCGCCTCGCTGTCGAGATCGGCGACGACGACGTCGGCCCCGCGCTCGGCCAGCGTGCGGCACGTTGCCGCGCCGATCCCGCTCGCACCACCGGTCACGACGGCCGTTCGGTTGTCGAGGCGCATCGTCACCCGAAGTCGAACTCGACGCCCTTGCCGCCCTCCGACTTCGACCAGGAGACCGCGCCCTTCTCGGGGTCGTTCGCGCAGAAGACCATACACGCGCCGCACTCGACGCAGGGCTCGTACGCGAAGTAGATGCCGCCCTGCTGGTCTTCCTGGTAGTCGAAGCACTCCGCCGGACAGAGGTGGAGACAGGGCTTGTCCTCGCAACTCTCGCAGCGTTCGTTGTCGACGGTGATGTGGGCCTCCTCGCTGACGTCCCAGTTGACCGTCTCCAGACTGTCCTGAACGCTCATCGCTCTCTCCCGAGGGATTTCGTCTGTCGTGTCATTTGTGAACGCATCTGTATTGAGTGATCGGCATCTGACGGCTTTGCTCTTTGGGTCACTTCGGGACTCACAGCGATCGGAACCCCCTGTAGCCGTCCTTCAATAGGTCGACGACGCCGGCATCGCTCCGGCGGAACGCGCGGTAGGCCTGCTTCCAGGTGAGCCCCTCCGCGTCGCTCGCCGCCGAGTACATCCCGCGCAACGTCTCCGTGGCGATGCCGGGATAGGCCCCGTACATCCGCTCGTTCTTCAGGAACTTCGGCAGGTTGCGGTGCTGTTTCATATCTTGCAGGACGTAGGAGTCCTCCAACTTCCGGTCGTAGTGCTCGCCGAAGGCGTCCCAGTTTCCGTCTCGCGACCGTTCGATCGCCGACTCGGCGGCGAGGAGGCCGCTCTTGATGCCGTAATCCAGCCCCCGGAACGTGTAGCCCTTGTTCAGGACGAGCCCGGCCGCGTCGCCGACGAGCGCCACCCGGCCGTCGTATCTGTCCGGGAGCGAATCGTAGTCGTGTTCGGGCACCAGGATGCCCTGGTACTCCTCGAGGGCGTCGCCCTGCACGTACGGCCGGACCGTGTCGAGTTCCATAAACTCCTCTAAGAGGCCGTAAAGCGGCGTTCCCGAACCGCCGTAGCCTTCCTCGCCGAGCCACCGTAAGGTCTCTAGGCCCCCGACCGCACCCACGGAGATGTACTCCTCGAACGTGTAGATGAAGTAGCCGATGGTGGGCGCGCCCTCGGGGTAGCCCGTGTAGATGTAGGCCGCGCCCTCGTCGCTGTCGAGGGTGAACCGCTCGTTGATCGTCTCCCGGCCGACGTCGAGGACCTTCTTCACCGACAGCGCCATGTCCTCGTTGCGCATCGTCCGCTGGATTCCGGTCTTCCGCCCGACGGTCGTGTTCACCCCATCGGCACCGACGACCGCGTGACAGGCCAGGTCCCCGTTCTCGCGGTCCGTGTGGACGACCGCGCGGTCGGCCTCCTGGCTCACGTCTCGCACCGTCGTCTCCGGCAGGAACACCGCCCCCTCGTCGACGGCGCGGTCGACGAACCAGCGATCGAACTTCCCGAGCATCAGCGTGTAGTTCGGTTCCTCGCGGAGTTCGAGGTCGCGGTAGCCGATCGAGACCTCGGCGTCGCCGTGGAGCAGTTTGATGTTGTGTTCGATGACGTGTCGCTCCAGGGGTGCCTCCTCCGGGAACTCCGGGACGAGGTCCGCCAGAATGCTCCCGTAGAGCACGCCGCCGGTGACGTTCTTCATTCCCGGTTGCTTGGCCCGATCGACGAGTGCGACGTCGAAGCCCTCGGTCGCGAGTTTGTAGGCGGCGGCCGTCCCGGCCCGACCGGCACCGACGACGACCACGTCGAAGTCGACGGCCGTCATTCTGTCACCTCCGGTCCGTCGGCGTCGGACTCCCCGTCGGCGGTCGCTTCGGCCGTCGACCGCTCCTCGTCCTGCCCGTTTTCGTCGTCGTGTTCATCTTCAGCAGTCTGCTCGCCTTCAGCAGTCTGCTCGTCTTCGGTATTCTGCTCACCTTCGGCACTCTGCCCGTCCGTCCGCTCGTCTTTGGCGGCGCGGATTGCCTCGGCCAGGGCCGGTCCGTGTTCGAACGCGTCGCCGACGATACCGATGTCCGCGAAGTTGAAGATCCGCGCGTCGGGGTCGGCGTTGATCGCCACGAGGGTGTCGGCGTTCACCGAGCGCATATGATACGAATCGCCGGAGATGGCCATCGGAACGTACAGTTCCACGTCGATCTCCTTGCCCGTGACGCCGATCTGGCGGTCGTAGGGGACCCATCCCTCGTCCGACGGCGGCCGCGACGCCCCGACGGCCGCCCCCAGCGCGTCGGCCAGGTCGTCGACGACCTGGAAGCCGTCCGGGCCGCCGAGGCCGAAGCCGCCGGCGACGATCCGGCGCGCCTTCGCGAGGTCCGACTCGGGGACGTCGACCGTCTCGACGTGCCGCACCCGGTCGTCGTCTTCGATACCGACTTCCACGGAGCGGACCGACGGGGAACCGCTCGGCGCGGTCTCCGGGGTCCCCAGTGCCTCCGTGTTCAGCGTCACCACCGGCGGGCCGCCCTCGAAGCCGAGTTCGGCGTACGCCCGGCCGCCGTAGGCCGGCCGCCCGGCGGTGAGTTCGCCGTCGCGGACCCGGAGGAGGCAGTCGGTGACGCACCCGCCGCGGAGGGCCCGCGACGTCGCCGCGGCGAGATCCGTCCCGTCGGGCGTGTCCGGAAGGAGCACGACCCGCGGCTCGGAGACGGCCGCCGCGAGCGCGGTCGCGCGTGCTCGGACGCCCGCCGCGCCGGCGCGGAACGCCTCCCCGTCCTCGCGGAGGACGTGGACGACCTCGTCCGGGGCTCCCGGCGACAGAGCCGCCGGTGCGGTGAGCCCGTCGAACGCGACGCCGACGACTCGCGGGGAGGTCCCGTCCGCCCCGGACAGTTCGGCCGCGACGCGGTGGGCCTCCTCGAACAGCACCGTCTCCTCGGAGCCCGGGACAACGACGATCGACCCCGTCATGCCGAAAGCTCCCGTGCGAGCATCTCGCCGTCGTAGATCGCCTTGTCTATCAGCCTCGGAGCGACGCAGTCGCCGATCCGGTGGACCGCCCCGTCGACGCCCCGCTCGCGGATCGCTTCGGCGAGCCCGTTACGGGCGCGCCGGCGCTCCGCGACCACGAGCGAGTCCGCGGGTCTCGTCGTCATCTCTTCGGAGTAGACGTTGAGCAACTGCGCGGCGCCGTCCTCGAAACCGATGATCGTGGTGTGGGTCTCGATGTCGACGTCGTTCTCGTACAGCGTCTCCAGGAACGGCGGGACGTTCGTGCCTTCGAGTTGATCGCCGGGGTGATACGAGGTCGTGACGAAGGTCACCTCGCAGTCCTGTTTGTCGAGGAGGTACTCCGCGACGCCGACGCCCGCGGCGTGTTTGTTGTTGTCGAAGACGATCACCCTGTCGCCGACCGCCTCCCCGCGGAGCACGTCCCAGGAGCGGTGGACGTCGGGACCCGCGAGGTCTGGCGCTCGCTCGGTAGCCCCGATCGCGATCACGATGTCGTCCCACGACTCGCCGGCGAGGTCTCCGGCTTCGACTTCGGTGTCCGTCTCGACGGTCACGTCGCGGTTGTCGAGTTGGTTGCGGAGGTTCCGGACGGCGTCGCCGAACTCCCGGCGGGAGTCGACCTGGGTCGCGATGTTCGACTGCCCGCCGAGTTCGGACTCCTTCTCGCGGATCGTCACGTCGTGCCCGAAGTCGGCCGCCGTGACCGCGAAGGAGAGTCCGGCGGGACCGCCCCCGACGACTAACACCTCTCTCGGGTCCGGGGCCGAATCGAGGTCCTCGATGTGGGGGATGGCCGTCTCGCGGCCCGACCGGGGCGTCTGAATGCAGCCGACGTGACCGTTCGTGTGGATCCCGCCGAGGCAGTTCTGGTTGCACGCGATGCAGTGGGTCACCTCTTCGTCCTCGCCGCGACGGACCTTGCGGACGGTGTCGGCGTCGCAGATGAGTTGCCGGCACATCCCGACGAAGTCCGCGTCGCCCGCCTCCAGCACGTCGTTGGCCTTCGTGAGGTCGTTGATACGGCCGGCCGCGATCACCGGTACGTCCAAGAGTTCCCGCGCCGCGCCGTAGTATTCGGCGGTGTATCCCAGGGGCGCGTGCATCGGGGCGTCCGTGATGTGGAGCTTCGAGATCGTGGCGATGTCGGAGTCCAGGAAGTCCAGGCTGGGGTGGAGGCGGCGGATCACCTCGACGGCGTAGTCGTAGTCGTAGCCGCCGTCTTCCATCTCGTCGAGTGTCAGGCGGATGCCGACCGGGAAGTCCTCGCCCACGCGGTCGCGGATCGCCTCGACGACTTCGTTCACCAACCGGACCCGGTTGTCGATCGACCCGCCGTACCTGTCCGAGCGAGTGTTGTACTTCGGCGAGATGAACTGCCGGAGGATCCCGTCGTGACCGGCCTTGAGTTCGATCCCGTCGAGTCCGCCCTCCTGAACGTGTTCTGCGGTCTTCGCGAAGCCGAGGATGACCTCCTCGATGTCCGCCTGTTCCATCCGCTTGGGCATCTCGTACCCGTACTCGGAGGGGACCGCCGAGGGTGCCCACGTCTCGCGCATCGCGTGTTCGCCCGAGTCCTCGCCGCCGGTATGCTGCAGTTGCGCGAACACCTTCGTTCCGTGTTTATGACAGGCGGCGGATATCATTTTCAGGCGTGGAACGACGTCGGGATCGTACCCGGAGGCGTACATCGGATTGGAAGCGCTCGGATGGACCAGCATACTCGACGGTCCGATGATGAGGCCGACGCCCCCGCGGGCCCGGGCCTCGTAGTACGCCGCGTCGCGCTCCGTCGGCAGACCGTCCTCCGCGAACCCGGTCTCGTGGGCGAGAAAGACCGTCCGATTGGGAACGGTCACCGATCCGATTCGACGGGGGGTGAACAGCATTTCTGACATAGTCTAACGATCGTCGGGATCTATCATATTCTATCGGGAGCGAAGATAAATATGTGTCTCCCGTGACACGGCTGCCGGCGGTACTTGTTTATGCTCTCACATCTTGACTGTATTATTGGGATGAATTCGGGGTACCCCTTTGCAGCGATCGTCGACCAGGCCGCGATGAAGCGCGCGCTCCTGGTCAACGTCGTGAACCCGACCGTCAGCGGTGTCCTGCTCCGCGGGGAACGCGGCACGGGGAAATCGACCGCCGTTCGCGCGCTCGCGGAGGTTCTCCCCGAGCGCGAGGTCGTGACCGACTGCCCCTACGGGTGTCCGCCGGACGACGTCGAACGGATGTGCGAGACGTGTCGCGAACGCGTCGAGCGGGGCGAGGAGTTGCCCACCGAACGACGCGAAATGCGCGTCGTGGACCTTCCGCTGAACGCCTCCGAAGACCGCGTCGTCGGCAGCATCGACCTCCAGTCGGCCGTCAGCGAGGGGACCGCCCGCTTCGAGCCGGGGATCCTCGCGGAGGCGAACCGGAACGTCCTCTACGTCGACGAGGTGAACCTCCTCGACGACCACATCGTCGACGTCCTCTTAGACGCCGCGGCGATGGGCGAGAACGTCGTCGAACGCGAGGGCGTCTCCCTCCGCCACCCGGCGGACTTCGTGCTGGTCGGCACGATGAACCCCGAGGAGGGAGGACTCAGGCCGCAACTGCTGGATCGATTCGACATCGTGGTCGATCTCACGGCGGTCGACGATCCCGACGAACGGATCGAAATCGCCGACCGTCGCGAACGGTTCGACGCCGATCCGGACGGCTTTCGCCGCGAATTTCGCGACGAACAACGCGAACTGCGGGCGCGGATCCGGGAGGCCCGCGAGCGGGTCGAAGCCGTCGAGATCGACGAGGAATTGCTCCACGACGCCTCCTACGAGGCGCTTCGACAGCGCGCGCACGGGATGCGAGCCGACATCGCCGTCGAGCGCGTCGCTCGCGGAATCGCCGCTCTCGACGGCGCGGCGGCCGTCGACTCCGCCCACGTGGCGGAGGCGCAGTATTTCGCGTTCCCCCACCGCGTGGAGGGCGTCGGCGAGATGACGTTCGGCGATGGCGCGCTCGCCACCGGGAGCGACGAGGAGGACGCGGAGGGCGACGACGACGAGGACAGCGAAGCGGACGGCGACGAGGACGTCGACACCGAAGGCGGCGGGATCCCCATCGTCGAAGGGGAGGACTCCTACGGCGTGGATCCGACGGCGATCGATCCGCCCAAAGACCGCACGATGCGGGACGACCTCGCTCGTCGGACGCCCTCTCGGGTCGACGTCAGGAGCGGTCGGTACGTTCGATCGCGGCAGCAAGAGGACGTCGACGACGTCGCCATCGACGCGACCGTCCGCGCGGCGGCACCGCATCAGAAACGACGGGCCGCGGGTCGAGCGGCCGACGAAGCGGGCACGGCCGACGAGGGGGACGCGAACGCGCGTCCCTCCGGGATCGAGATCGAACCACGGGACCTCAGACAGAAGCTCCGCGAACGCACCGCCAGGTCGCTCGTGGTGTTCGTCGTCGACGCCAGCGGAAGCGTGATGAGCGGCCGGCAGATGATGGAGACCAAACGGGGGCTGCTCTCGCTCGTCGAGGACGCCTACCGGGCCCGCGACCGGGTGGCGGTCGTCGTCTTCCGCGGCGAGGACGCCTTCACGCTCGTCGAACCGACGCGGAACCACCGGATGGCCAGAGCCGCCGTTTCGGGGCTGACTGTCGGTGGAAACACGCCGCTGGCCCACGGGCTGGTCGAGGCCTATCAGCTGGTACAACGGGAGCGGCGGCGCGATCAGGACCTCTACCCGCTGGTCGTCCTGCTGTCGGACGGACAGTCGAACATCGCGTACCGCGAGGACGGGGACGCGAAAGCGGACGCGTTCCGCGCGGCAGCGCTGTTCGACGAACACGACATCCCGTCGGTCTTCGTGGACACCGGCTACGAACTCGATACCACGCCAGACGAGATCTGGACCGACCGGAAGGCCCGGCGGATGAAGCGCAAGCGGTTCGAACGGAACCAGACGTTCGCCGAGACGATGGGGGCCGACTACCTCCCGCTGGTCGAACTCCCCCGCGAGGCGACGCTTCCGACCGACCGCGACGAGGAGGGACAGACGGCGTGACCCGGTCCCGGGGCGTCCGGTCGTCGGACGCGAGGCGATTCCCGTTCGGCGCACGGGGCCGGACCCGAAGAGCCGTGCCGAACCGGAGCGCGCAGCGAGTCACTGGAGGCCGTAACTGATGACAAACAGAGAGACGAACGGACCCGAGACCGCGGAGATCGAGGCACAGTCGACGAACCGGACGTTCCCCTTCACGGCCATCGTCGATCAGGGGGAAATGAAGCGCGCGCTCCTCCTCAACGCCATCAACCCGGACATCGGCGGCGTGCTGATTCGCGGGGAGCGCGGGACGGCGAAGTCGACCGCCGTCCGAGCGCTCGCCGACGTCCTTCCGTCCCGGGAGGTGGTCGCCGACTGCCCCTACGGGTGTCCGCCCCACGACCACGACCGGATGTGTGCAGAGTGTCGCGATCGGACCGAGCGCGGCGAGGAGTTGCCCACCGAGGAGCGCCGGATGCGCGTCGTGGACCTCCCGCTGAACGCCTCCGAGGACCGCGTCGTCGGCAGCATCGACCTCGAACGCGCGGTCCAGGAGGGCGAGCGCGACTTCGAGCCGGGGATCCTCGCGGAGGCGAACCGGAACGTCCTCTACGTCGACGAGGTGAACCTCCTCGACGACCACATCGTCGACGTCCTCTTAGACGCCGCGGCGATGGGCGAGAACATCGTCGAACGCGAGGGCGTGTCGTTCCGTCACCCCGCCGAGTTCATCCTGGTCGGCACGATGAACCCCGAGGAGGGCGACCTGCGCCCGCAGCTGCTGGATCGGTTCGGCCTCGTCGTCGACGTCGAGGGGGTGAGCGAGGTGGACGACCGCGTGGAGATCAGTCGCCGACGCGCCGCGTTCGACGCCGATCCCGAAGCCTTCCGCGAGGGCTACGAGGACCAACAGACGGCACTCCGCGCGGACATCGTCGCGGCCGGCGAGCGGTTGGCGGACGTGACGCTCGGCGACGACGTCGCGAGGCTGATCGCGGGAGTGAACATCGAACTCGACGTCGACGGCCATCGAGGCGACATCACGCTTCGGCGGGCGGCGCGAACCCTGGCCGCCCTCGAAGGCGACTCCACGGTGTCGCCTTCGACGGTCCGTCGCGTGGCGCGGCTGGCGCTACAGCACCGCCTGCAGCGGCTCCCCTTCGAAGAGGAGGAAACGGACGTGATGACCGCGTTCCACGACGTTCGGCGCGAACTCGGTCTGGAAGACTGGGAGTGATCGCCCGCAGTTCTAGTTGCAGTTACACATTCTCGTCCGTCCGGCCGCTCGGTCGTATTCGACCGCCGGGGCGTGGGTTTCATCGCCGCGGTAATGGTTAGCTATCCCACATTCTTATAACATCTGAAAATCATAATCTACTTTGGGGATAGATACGTCGCCAGACGATCAGTCCCCGGTGAAACCTATGCCAGCATACGATTTCGAGGGCCAGGTCGCGTTCGTCACCGGCGGCGGACGGGGCCAGGGACGGTCGCACGCACAGCACTACGCCAGACACGGTGCCGACGTCGTCGTCACCGACATCGCCCACAACGTCGAGACGAACCCGTACGACCTCAGCACAAGCGACGATCTCGCGGAGACGGCCAGCCTCGTCGAGGCGGAGGGACAGGAAGCCCTCACCGTCGAGATGGACGTACGCGAGGAAGCCGAGGTCGAGGCGGCCGTCGAGGAGGCGCTCGACGAGTTCGGTCGCATCGACATCCTTGCGAACAACGCCGGGATCTTCAACGCCGCCGATATGACGGAGATGCCCGAGCAGCAGTGGGACGAGATGATCGACACGAACCTCAAGGGCGTCTGGCTCTGTGCGAAACACGTCGGCAAGCACTTCATCGACCGCGGCGACGGCGGGAAAATCGTCTCCACGTCGTCGGCCGCCGGACTCGTCGGGACTCCCTCGGCGGGCCACTACGTGGCGACGAAACACGGCGTGATCGGACTGACGAAGACGCTGGCGCTCGAACTCGCCGAGTACGACGTCAACGTCAACGCCGTCTGCCCGACCGGCGTCCACACCCAGATGATCGCGGGGTTCTCCGAGGCCTACGGCGAGGAGATGATGGAAGAGATGGGTGCGTTCAGCGGCCCGTGGAGCGTCTTCGAGGGCGTCGAGATGATCGACTCCGAAGACATCAGCGAGGCGTATATGTGGCTCTCCAGCGACGCCGCTCGCTACGTCACCGGCATAGCGCTTCCGGTCGACGCAGGAATGACCGCAAAGTGAGACGATGCCAGAATACGACTTCGACGGCAAGGTGGCGTTCGTCACCGGGGCCGCACACGGCCAGGGCGAATCGCACGCGGTCGAGTACGCACGGCACGGCGCAGACGTCGTGGCGCTCGACCTCGGAGAGAACAAGGAGACGGTCCCGTACGACCTCGGGACCGACGACGAACTCGAGGCGACCGCCGAGGCGGTTCGTGAACACGGTCAGGAAGCGCTGACGGTCAAAGCCGACGTCTCCGAGGAGGCCGAGGTCGCGGCGGCCGTCGAGGCGGCAGTCGACGAGTTCGGGAAGATCGACATCCTCGCGAACAACGCCGGGATCGAGTCGTTCGCCGACGCGGTCGAACTCGACGAGCGGATGTGGGACGAACTCCTGGGGACCAACCTGAAGGGGATCTGGCTCTGCGCGAAACACGTCGGCAAGCACTTCATCGACCGCGGCGACGGCGGCAAGATCGTCAACACCGCCTCAGTGTCGGGAATGACTGGGATCCCGCTCGGCAACGCCCACTACGTCTCCGCGAAGTGGGGCGTCCGCGGGTTGACGAAGACGCTGGCGCTCGAACTCGCCGAGTACGACGTCAACGTCAACGCGGTCGCCCCGGGCGGGGTCGACACCCCGATGGTCACCGGGATAATGGAGGCCTACGGCGAGGAGATGCTCGCCGAGTCGCAGGCGCTCTCCGGCCCGTGGAACGTGTTCGACGAGGAGGGGATGCAGGACGCACAGTCGATCACGGACGCCTACATGTGGCTCTCCAGCGACGCCGCCCGTTACGTCACCGGGATCACCCTCCCGGTCGATGCCGGGTTCACGGCGAAATGAAACGAACAACACAGAACGATGCCAGAATACGACTTCAGCGGCAAGGTCGCGTTCGTCACCGGGGCCGCACACGGCCAGGGACGGTCGCACGCACAGCACTACGCGAAACACGGCGCCGACGTCGTCGTCACTGACGTCGGCCACAACCTCGATTCCGTTCCCTACGATATGGGGACGACCGAGGAACTGGAGGAAACGGCCGACATCGTCGAGGACGAGGGGCAGGAAGCGCTCGCCATACAGCTGGACGTCCGCGAGGAAGACCAGGTCGAAGCCGCCGTCGAGGAGGCGCTCGACGAGTTCGGCCGCATCGACTTCCTCGCGAACAACGCCGGGATTTGGCCGGCCGCGGATATGACGGAGATGGACGAGGCGATGTGGGACGTCGTCGTCGACACGATCCTGAAAGGGGTGTGGTTGTGTTCGAAGCACGTCGGGCAACATTTCATCGACCGCGGCGACGGCGGCAAGATCGTCTCGACCTCCTCGACGGCCGGCCTGGTCGGCGCGCCCGGCGCCGGTCACTACGTCGCCGGCAAGCACGGCGTGATCGGACTGACGAAGACGCTGGCGCTGGAACTCGCCGAGTACGACGTCAACGTCAACGCCGTCTGTCCGACGGCGCTCGATAGCCCGGGAATGCAGAACTACATCGAATCGTACGGCCCGGAGATGCTCGAAGAGATGGGCGAGTTGATCGGTCCGATGAACGTCTTCGAACCGGGCGAGATGATCGACTCCGAAGACATCAGCGAGGCGTATATGTGGCTCTCCAGCGACGCCGCACGCTACGTCACCGGGATCGCATTACCCGTCGACGCCGGGGCGACCGCGAAGTAACGACAGGAAAACCGGAACGAGACACAGGAAAATGGTAGAATACGACTTCAGCGGCAAGGTGGCGTTCGTCACCGGGGCCGCACACGGCCAGGGGCGGTCGCACGCACAGCACTACGCCAGACACGGCGCCGACGTCGTCGTCACCGATATCGGCCACAACGTCGACACCGTTCCCTACGACCTCGGAACCGCGGACGAACTCAACGAGACCGCGGGACTCGTCGAATCAGAGGGTCAGGAGGCCCTCGCGATCGAGATGGACGTGCGCGAGGAAGCCGAGGTCGAAGCCGCCGTCGGGGAAGCCCTCGACGAGTTCGGCCGCATCGACTTCCTCGCGAACAACGCCGGGATCGGTTCGCTGTCGGACGCGACGGAGATGGACGAGGCGATGTGGGACGAGATGATCGACACGAACCTCAAGGGCGTCTGGCTCTGTGCGAAACACGTCGGTAAGCACTTCATCGATCGCGGCGACGGCGGCAAGATCGTCTCCACCTCCTCGACGGCCGGGGCGATCGGACTCCCCGGACAGGGCCATTACGTCTCCGCGAAGCACGGCGTGCTGGGCCTCACCAAGACGCTGGCGCTGGAACTCGCCGAGTACGACGTCAACGTCAACTGTATCGGGCCGACGGGGATCGACACCCCGATGATCTCGGGCTTCACCGAGGCCTACGGCGAGGAGACGCTGGGCGAGATGGCCGAACTGACCGGGCCGTGGAACGTCTTCGGCGACGGCGGAATGATCGACGCATCGGACATCAGCGAGGCGTACATGTGGCTCTCCAGCGACGCCGCACGCTACGTCACGGGAATCTATCTCCCGGTCGACGCCGGGTTCCTCGCGAAATGAACCGCCAACGGAGACACCAATGGTAACATACGACTTCGGCGGCAAGGTGGCGTTCGTCACCGGCGCCGCACACGGCCAGGGCGAATCGCACGCGGTACACTACGCGAAGCACGGCGCTGACGTCGTCGTCACCGACATCTGCGGAGACATCGACTCGAACCCGTACAGTCTCGGGACTCGCGAGGAACTCGAAGGGACCGCCGAACAGGTCGAGGCGGAGGGGCAGAACGCGCTCGCGATCGACGTGGACGTTCGCGACGAGGCCCAGGTCGAGGCCGCCGTCGAGGAAGCGATCGACGAGTTCGGCCGCATCGACATCCTCGCGAACAACGCCGGGATCTGGAACATGGCCGACCTGACCGAGATGGGCGAGCAGCAGTGGGACGAGCTCGTCGATACCAATCTCAAAGGCGTCTGGCTCTGCGCGAAGCACGTCGGCAAGCACTTCATCGACCGCGGCGACGGCGGCAAGATCGTCAACACCGCCTCGACCGCCGGCTTCACCGGCATTCCGGGTGGCGGCCACTACGTCGCCGCCAAACACGGCGTGATCGGACTCACGAAGACCCTCGCACTCGAACTTGCGGAGTACGACGTCAACGTCAACAGCGTCGCACCCACGGGCGTCGACACCCCGCTCGTGACGGGGATGCTGGAAGCCTACGGCGAGGAGACGATGGAGGAGATGGGCGCGATGACCGGCCCGTGGAACGTGATAGACGGTGAGATGATCGACGCATCGGACATCAGCGAGGCGTATATGTGGCTCTCCAGCGACGCCGCTCGCTACGTCACCGGAACGACACTCAAAGTGGACGCGGGATTCACCGCGAAATAACGAGACAGGACGATGGTAGAATACGACTTCAGCGGCAAGGTGGCGTTCGTCACCGGCGCCGCGCACGGGCAGGGACGATCGCACGCACAGCACTACGCGAAACACGGCGCGGACGTCGTCGTCACCGACATCGGCGAGAATATGGAAACGGTCCCGTACGACCTCGGCACGACGGCGGAACTCGACGAGACGGTCGGTCTGATCGAAGACGAGGGACAGGACGCGCTGGCCATCCAGATGGACGTGCGCGACGAGACCCAGGTCGAAGCCGCGGTCGACGAGGCGCTCGACGAGTTCGGCCGCATCGACATCCTCGCGAACAACGCCGGGATCGCACACTTCTGTGACCTCGTCGAGATGGACGAGGCGATGTGGGACGAGATGCTCGATACGAACCTGAAGGGCGTGTGGCTCGCCTCGAAGCACGTCGGCAAGCACTTCATCGACCGCGGCGACGGCGGGAAAATCGTCTCCACCTCCTCGATCTACGGCAAGGTCGCCGGGCCCGGATCGGGCCACTACATCGCCGCGAAGCACGGCGTGCTCGGTCTCACGAAGACGCTGGCGCTGGAACTCGCCGAGTACGACGTCAACGTCAACGCCGTCTGCCCGACGGGGGTCGACACCCCGATGATCACGGGCGTGACGGAAGCCTACGGCTCGGAGGCCCTCGAAGCGGCCACGGATATGACCGGACCGTGGAACATCTTCGGCGACGGCGGAATGATCGAATCGAGAGACATCAGCGAGGCGTACATGTGGCTCTCCAGCGACGCCGCACGCTACGTCACCGGGATCGGACTCCCGGTCGACGCCGGAATGCTCGCGAAGTAACCAATCCACGCACGACCGAACAACGATGCCAGAATACGACTTCAGCGGCAAGGTGGCCTTCGTCACCGGGGCCGCGCACGGACAGGGGCGCACGCACGCACAGCACTACGCGAAACACGGCGCGGACGTCGTCGTCACCGATATCGGCCACAACGTCGACACCGTTCCCTACGACCTCGGAACCGCGGACGAACTCGACGAAACCGCGGGACTCGTCGAGGACGCGGGCCAAGAGTCGCTCGCGATCGAGATGGACGTCCGCGAGGAGGCCCAGGTCGAAGCCGCCGTCGAGGAAGCCCTCGACGAGTTCGGCCGCATCGACTTCCTCGCGAACAACGCCGGCTTCTGGCCGCCGTCGGACGCGGTGGAGATGGACGAGACGATGTGGGACGACGTGATCGACACGTTGCTGAAGGGCGTCTGGTTGCCCTCGAAACACGTCGGCAAGCACTTCATCGACCGCGGCGACGGCGGGAAAATCGTCTCCACCTCCTCGACGGCCGGTCTGGTCGGGATTCCCAGCTTCGGGCACTACGTGGCCGGAAAGCACGGCGTGCTCGGGCTGACCAAGACGCTGGCGCTGGAACTCGCCGAGTACGACGTCAACGTCAACGCCGTCTGCCCGACGGCGGTCGACACGCCCGGGAACGTGGGGTTGGTCGAGGCCTACGGCGAGGAGGTCTTCGAGGAGATCGGGGCGCTCAGCGGCCCGTTGAACGTGCTCGACCCGGGCGAGATGCTCGAACCCGACGACATCAGCGAGGCGTATATGTGGCTCTCCAGCGACGCCGCCCGCTACGTCACCGGGATCGCGCTCCCGGTCGACGCCGGCGCGACGATAAAGTAGCGACCGCGGTTCTTTTCACTCCCAGGGCAACGTCGGATCGCTCCGACTCCAGAACGACGCCAGGCCGACGGCCAGCCCCATCCCCGCGACGAACGCGACGGCGAGCGTGCTCGCGTCGATAGCGTCTCGAAACGCCCAGGCCAGTACGCCCGCGACGGCGGCGTTGGCACCGCCCCAGAGGACGTTGACGACGGCGCTCGACTGCGATCCGAACGGCGTCATATGGCGCTGGCCGGTGATCCCGCGGACGAAGTGCGGGATCGCGTTCACGGCGAAGAGCCCCACGAGCGCGAAGACGACGAGCGAGCCGAGCGTTGCCATCGTACCCTCCTGCACCCTACAGTTCGACTTCGGCAGCGTCCGTGACCGCGAACCGCATCACTTCGGGCTCGCCGTGGAGGAGGTCCGGGAGCCGCTCCTCCAACCGCTGGAAGTGGGCTGTCTCGGTGTGGGACGCGAAGGCCGCATCGTCCTCGTAGCGTTCGATGAACCGGAGGACGTTCTCGTCTTCCAGGTCGACCGTGGCCCGGTACTCGACGACGCCGGGCTCCTCGTTCGACGCGTCGACGAGCATTTCGGCGAGTTCGATCGCTTCGTCGCGCTGCGCCGGATCGATCGGAAAGCTCGCGTGGACGACGATCATATCACTGTCCTAATTTGTTGTGAGAAGAAAAATAAATTTGGGTTGAAAGGACGCGCCTCGGCAGGTGATTAGTACCGGCGGGACCTAACGGACGCTGTGGTCACCTACGACTTCGAGGGGAGCGTCGCGTTCGTCACCGGTGCCGGCCGGGGACAGGGGCGGTCCCACGCGGTCGCGTACGCCGAACACGGGGCCGACGTCGTCGTCACCGACATCGCCCGGGACGTGCGGACCACGCAGTACCCGCTGGCCACTGCGGCAGATCTCGACGAAACGGCCCGGCTGGTGGAGGAAGCTGGTCAAGCGTCGCTCGCGATCCAGATGGACGTCCGCGACGAGGCCCAAGTCGAGGCGGCCGTCGAGGAAGCCCTCGACGAGTTCGGCCGCATCGACTTCCTCGCGAACAACGCCGGAATCTGGAACGTCACGGACCTCGTGGAGATGGAGGCGCTCCAGTGGACGCAACTCGTCGACACGGATCTGAAGGGGATGTGGCTCTGCGCCAAACACGTCGGGAGGCATTTCGCCGACCGCGAGGGGAGCGGGCGGATCGTGAACACCGCCTCGACCGCGGGGGTGGTCGGCGCGAAGGGCTCGGGGCACTACGCCGCCGCGAAGCACGGCGTCGTGGGGCTGACGAAGGCCCTCACGCTCGAACTCGCCGAACACGACGTGACGGTCAACTGCGTCGCTCCGACCGGCGTGAACACGCCGATGATCGACGGGATGCTGGAGACCGTCGGCCAATCGGCGCTCGACTCGGTGTCGGACGCCAGCGGCTCGATGAACGTCATCGACGAGCAGCTAATCGATCCGCGAGACGTGAGCGAGGCGTATCTGTGGCTCTCCAGCGACGCCGCCCGCTACGTCACCGGCGCCGTCCTCTCGGTCGACGCGGGGATGCTCGCGAAGTGAGCGACCAACGGCTCGAGCGGCGGGGCGACCGGAGCCGGTCGACGGAACGGAGAAGGGGAGTCGTCGAGCGGTCGACGCACGGAGATCCGTCTGAGCGGGCAGTCGACGCACGACGCAGTCCGTCAGAGCCGTCGGGCGAGCGACTCCCCGTCGTAGTACGCGCGGTCGAGCTTTCGCGGCGACACGGCGTCGCCGATCCGGTACACGTCGTCGCGGCGGCGGTCCAGTTCGAGATACAGCTCCTCCGACGCCCGTCGACGGCCGACGACGACGACGGTGTCGGGGCTTCTCGTCTCCGTCTCGCCGGTCAGCGTGTTGCGGAGCGTGACAGTCCCGTCCGCGGCTACTTCGTCGAGCGCGCGGTTACCGGTGAACGTCGCTCCCCGCCCCTGTAACGCCGCGACGAACCCCGGAAGGTTCGGCTGCTCGGTTCGGAACGCCGGATAGTGGTCCGTCGAGACCATCTCGACGGACTCCGCGCGGTCCAGGAGAATCAGCCCGGCCTGCACCGTGATGACCCAGCGGTTGTCGTCGAACAGGAGGACGTCGTCGCCGATCTCGACGGCGTCGCCCTCGGAGCGCTCACCCCTGCCTTCGAGCCCCGCCCCACCGCTCGCCGCGAGGAGGTCGAAGGCGTTCACCACCGAGCCCTCGTACTCGTCGTCGGGGATCACCGGGGCGTCCGCACCGGTCGCAACGACGACCGCGTCCCACGACGGCTCCACGTCCGCGGCCGAGACCGGCGCGTCGAGTTCCACCTGGACACCGGCGGCTTCGACGGCGGCCCGTAGATCGGCGGCGGCCCACTCGAAGGGTTCGAGTGGCCCCTGCGCGGCGTCCGTGAGTTGCCCGCCGAGGCCGCTTCGAGCCTCTCGGAGCGTCACGTCGTGGCCGCGCTCGGCCGCGACGGCGGCGAACCGGGTTCCCGCCGGTCCGCCGCCGACGACGAGGATTCGCTGCGGGAGCGCCGCGGGGGAGAGTTCGGAGAGGGCCGGGAGCTCAGTCTCGCGACCGGTCCGCGGGTTGACCACGCACTCGACGTGCCCGCCGTGCGCGTGGCCGTAGACGCCCTCCAAGCACTTCTGGTTGCACTGGATACAGCGGTCGTAGCGTTCGCCCGCGGCGGCCTTCGAGAGGGTCTCCGCGTCCGCCAGCAGCTGCCGGGTGAAGCTCACGAACTCGACGCCCGCGTCGAACAGATCGGGGGCGTCGTCCACGGTCGTGTACGGGAGCCGCCCGACGACGGGAACGTCGACGCGGTCGACCGCCGTCGCGATAGGTTCGAGCATCTCGGGCGGAGAGACCGACACGCCGGCGTGCGTCTGATTGTACGTGGCGCGCGTCCCGACGGTACAAGAGAGGTAGTCGAACCCTTCGACTGCACCGAGGATGTCGGGGACATCGCCGAACTCGTACCCGCCGTACTCCAGTTCGGCCAGCGAGAGATGGAGACCGACGGGGCCGTCGGTGCGGTCCGCGACCGCGGCGAGCGCCTCGTTGACGAACCGCGCGCGACCGTCCCACTCGCCGCCGTACTCGTCGGTCCGAGCGTTGTACCGCGGCGAGAGGAACTGCCTGAGGACGGAGAACGGCCCCGCGGCCAGTTCGACCCCGTCGAAGCCGGCCGCCCCGAGGTTCTCCGCGGCGGTCGCGAAGCCGTCCAAGACAGATTCGACGTCCGCGGTCGTCATCGTCTTCGGCATCTCGTAGGCCGCGTCCGACGGCGACGCCGACGGTGCCAACTGGGCCTGCATCTCCCAGTCGCCGCGCGATTCCGCGCCTGTGTGCGTGAGCTGCCCGATGATACGCGAGCCGGATTCGTGAACGGCATCGACGACAGCGGACAGGCCAGGAATCGCGTCCGCGTCGTACGCGTCGATGAACGCCGCGCCGCTCGCGGACGGGTGGACCAGCATCTGTGCGGGGCCGACGACGAGCCCGGCACCACCGGCGGCGCGGGCTTCGAGGTGAGCGGCGAGTTCGTCGGTCGCGAGACCGTCGTCGACGAACCGAGTGCGCACGGGACGGAACACCCCCCGGTTCGGAACCGGGAGTTCCCCGATCTCTCCAGGGTCGAAGAGATTCATATCAATCTATTATAATCAACCTCACTTGAAGATAGCGTCGGCGGGCGGACCGTCGCCAGCGGGTCGAACGCAGCGGTGCGTCCCGGGCCTGCAGATCCGTCCCGGGGGTGCGTCGGTGAAGCGCCGGCCCGTCTTACCCGGATTCGGTCTCCTCGTCGATCTTCCGCAGCGTGTCGCGATGAAGCGTCAGGATCAGGTCCGCGAGGACGCCGAACATCAGCAGTTGGACGCCGACGATGATCCCGAACCCGGAGACGACTGCGAGCACCTCGTGGGAGACGCTCACGGTGATCCACTCGACCGCGACGTAGACGGCGATGACGAGGCCGGTGATCGTCGACAGAACGCCCAGGCTGCCGAAGTAAAAGAGCGGGTTGTTGGTCTTCGCGCGGCGGTACAGTTCCAGGAAGATGATCCCGCCGTCGCGGATCGGCCGGAGGTTGGTGTCGGACCCGGAGGGCCGCGGGAGGTACGTGATCGGGACGACCGCCGTCCGGATCCCCCGCTTCGCGCACTCGACGGCCATCTCCGTCTCGATGCCGAACCCGTCGGAGGAGAGGGTCATCCGACCGAACGACTCGCGCGTGAACGCGCGGTAGCCCGAGAGGATGTCCCCGAATTCCTCGCCGTGGACGTACGCGAAGCCGCGGTTGATCAGCCGGTTGCCGACCCGGTTGAAGCGCGTCATCGCGCCCTCGCGCATATCCGCGAAGCGATCGCCGATGACGTGCTCGGCCTCCCCCTCGAAGAGCGGTTCGAGCATCGCCTCGGCGTCGTCGGCGCGGTACGTCGCGTCGCCGTCGAGCATCAGGACGTACTCGCGGTCGACATATTCGCGCACGCCCTCGCGGACGGCCTGCCCCTTCCCCGACCCGGTCTGGTAGACGACGCGCGCGCCGTGCTCGGCGGCGACGTCGTCGGTGCCGTCGGCGGAACCGCCGTCGACGACGAGGACGTCGTCGAACCCCGCCTCGCGGAAGTCGTCGACGACCTGGCCGATGGTCTCGGCCTCGTCGTAGGTGGGCACGAGGACGGTGACGTCGTCGAGCGAAGCCATTGCAGGGAGTGCGACGGGGGCGCATAAAAGTGGTACCGGAACGCGGCGACGACGGCAGTGGCGCGACCGCAGTTTCTATGACGCGTTGCCACGTCGGGGTGGGTATGTACGGAGTCGTGCTCGCGGCCGGCCAGGGAACGCGGATGCGACCGCTCACGGATCGCCGACCCAAACCGCTGCTGCCTGCCGCCGGCCGCCCGCTCGTCGAACACGTCCTCGACGCCTGCATCGACGTCGTCGACGAGTTCGTCGTCGTGATCGGCTATCGCGGCACGGACGTGATCGAGCGCCTCGGCGACGCCTACCGGGGAACGCCGATCAGCTACGTCGAGCAGGCCGACCCCGCGGGGACCGCGCACGCGATCGAGCAGGCCCGGGAAGTCGTCGACGACCGCTTCGTCGTCCTCAACGGGGACGTGCTGGTGGACCCGGCGTTGCCGGCGTCGCTCGCGGCGGCGGACGGGAACGCCATCGCGACGACGCGCGTCGAGGACCCCCGATCGTACGGGGTCGTCTCCGTCGACGACGACGGCTCGATGGCGTCGATCGTTGAGAAGCCCGACGAGCCGCCGACGAACCTCGCGAACGTCGGCTGCTACGCCTTCGAGCCGGCGGTGTTCGAGTACATCGATCGCACGGAGCAGAGCGAGCGCGGCGAGTACGAGATCACCGACACGCTCGACCTGTTGCTCTCCGACGGGCACGACGTCTCCGTGGTCGAGTACGAGGGCCGGTGGCTCGACGTCGGCCGCCCCTGGGAGTTGCTGCGGGCGAACGAGTTGCTGCTGGAGGAAGTCGAGCGCGACGTCCGGGGCTCGGTCGCGGCGGGCACGCAGTTGGAGGGCGCGGTCGTGGTCGAAGAGGGCGCGACCGTCCGGGACGACGTGCATATCGAGGGACCGGTCGTGATTCTATCGGGCGCGGAAGTCGGACCGAACGCGTACATCCGGGGAGCGACGGTCGTCGGCCCCGACGCCCACGTCGGCCACGCGGTCGAGGTGAAGAACTCGATTCTGTTCTCCGAGGCGGCCGTGCCGCACCTCTCCTACGTCGGCGATTCGGTGCTGGGCCGGGACGTGAACCTGGGTGCCGGAACGAAGGTGGCGAACCTGCGACACGACGACGCGTCGGTGCGGATGACCGTGAAAGGCGATCGCGTGGACACGGGCCGGCGGAAACTCGGTGTCGTGTTGGGTGACGGGGTGAAGACGGGCATCAACGTCAGCCTGAACGCGGGCGTGAAAGTCGAGACCGAAGCGGGGATTCGTCCGGGCGAGACCGTGATGCGGGACGTCGGTGGGGAGTAAACGCCCACGGCGCGGTGCCCGTGAGGTTACATCGGGCTGTTCTCTCGAACCGTCGACCGGAAGGTACCGGAAATCCCGAACAGAGTCATAAAGTACGCCGCGGCACCGACGCCGACGAGCAGGACGACAGTCGCGAAGTTGTGATTCAGATCAATTGCCGTCCGGAGGAGGGCTTCGACGGCGACGACGACGGCGGCCATCCCGGCGGCGGCCGCGAACTGCCGGCCGATCTCGCCGATCGGAATCGCGAATTCGATCTCCGCCCGCAGCGTGTACAGCGCCAGCGTCACACCGAACCCCGCGGAGAGTAGCGTCGCGACGGCGGCACCGACGAGGCCGATCGTCGATATCAAAAAGACGTTCAGGACCACGTTCGCCGCGATGAAGACGGCGTTGATCCTGAACGTCGCTTTCGGGCGGTCGATCGCGTTCAGCGCGTTCAACAGCTGTTTCTGGTATCCGTACACCAGCGTGGCGGCGATCAGAATCCAGAGGACGGACGCTCCCCTGACGAACTCCGGTCCGTAGATACGGAGCAGCCGCTCCCCGAGCAGAATCCCGCCGAAGAGTCCCGGAATCAGGATGAGGCCGCCGAAGGTGAGCGAATCCTCGACGAGGTCCGCGACGGAGCCCCGACGACCCTCGGCGTCGGCGCGGCTCAGCTCCGGGAACAGCGTCGAACTCACCGCCGAATCGAACAGCGTGAGGAACTTCGCGATGCTCCAGGCCGCGGAGTAGACGCCGACGAGCGACGATTGCAAGAAGACGCCCAGAAGCAGGATGTCGACGTCGTTGAACGACCGCGACTGGAGGCCGCCGAGCCACGAGAACTTCGCGTACTCGAAGAGCGCCTCGAAGTGCTCACGGTTCGGTCGGACGAGGCCGACGGACAGGAGCACGAGACCGCCGACGGCGACGAGCAGGCTCCCGATTGCGTATCCGACGAGCATTCCGACAAGTTCGAGTCCGAGGACGACGAGCCCGATCTGAACGACGCTTCGGGCGGCGATTCCCATCGGCGTGAGCAGTCCCGCGAGGTGGACCTTCCGCTCGCCGCGCAGCGCTGCGTCGGTGACTGAACTGAATAGTCCGACAAAGACGAGGACGACGATTAGTGGCGCGATCGGTTCGCCCACGTACGCGTTCACAGCGTCACCGAAGAGTGAGACGAGTCCGCCGAGCACGAGAGCGAGTGTCGCGACCACGGCCGCGCCAGCAGTCGCGTACGCCGACGGCTCCTCGCCCTCGCTCATCCGCTTCGTCGTTGCCGAGGTGACGCCGAGGGTGCCCGCCAGCGAGAGCCACGCGACGACCGCGAGGACGAGCGCGTACTGGCCCAGTATCTCGGCACCGAGCACTCGGGCGAAGTACAGCGTGGCGATGAAACCGAGCGCTGAGCCGACGAGCTTCGAGGCGAAGACGGCGAAAGACGTCTGTCCGATTCTCATTGGTGGGTCGTGGTCCGTAGCCGCCGTCGACGGTTCACAGCGGTGCTACGGTCGTCGAGACGGATAAGCCGTCCTTATCGAACTTTTGGACACTGGGTGATCACCACCCTGCCGACGCAGACACACGAGGAAGTCAACAAACGATGAACACAAAATATTGAACACGACTCGTCTCGACGGTCTCCGTATGCAAGCAGTAATCCTCGCCGCGGGAGAGGGAACGCGGCTTCGGCCCCTGACGCGAACGCGGCCGAAACCGATGCTCCCGATCGGAAACCGGCCGCTTCTGGAACACGTGTTAGAGGCCGGGAAAGCGGCCGGAATTGACGAATTCGTGTTCGTCGTCGGCTACAAGCGCGAGCGAATCCAGAGTCACTTCGGCGACGGCGATGACTGGGACGTCGACATCGAGTACGCCGTGCAGGAGACGCAGCTCGGGACCGGACACGCACTGTTGCAGGCGGAGCCTCACGTCAACGGAAACTTCCTCGCACTGAACGGCGACCGTATCGTCGAGCCCAGCGCGATTTCCGCGGTGATCGACGAGCGGCGGGAGACCGGCCGGCCGGTGATGGCGGTGACCCGGCACCGTAACCCGGAGAACTACGGCGTCGTCGAGCTCGACGGCCAGACGGTGCAGTCGATCGAGGAGAAGCCACCCGCCTACACCGTCAAGACGGACTACATCAACGCCGGCGTCTACGGACTTGGCGAGTCGGTGTTCGACGACCTCCGTGCGACCGAGAGCGACGGCGAGTTGGAGATCACGTCTGTCCTCCGGGACTACCGCGACGCCCTGCGGGCGATCCGGTTCGACGGCCTCTGGCTCGACGTCTCCTACCACTGGGACATCCTCTCGGTCAACAGCCGAATGCTGGATCGAATGGGGTCGAAACCCGCGGAGAGAGCGGCGATCCACGACCACGCGACCGTCGTCGAAGGAACTGCGCTCGGCTCGGACGTACGTGTCCGTCCGGGTGCGACCGTGCTGCCGGGGACGTCGCTCGGAGACAACGTCGAGGTCGGCTCGAACGCCGTCCTCTCCAATTCGGTCGTGCTGCCCGACGCGACTATCGGTGACGGCGCGGTCGTCCGCGACTGCGTCGTCGGCGAGAACGCGAGCGTCGGAGCGAACGTAACCGTCGAGGGGGGCGAGACAGACGTCGTGGTCGACGCGACTGTCCACGGGGACGTACGCTTGGGTGGCGTCGTCGGAGACAACGCGGCCCTGAGCGGCGGCGTGACAGTTGCACCGGGGACAGTGCTCGGAAACAAGGCGCGCGCGGAATCGGGAGCCACCGTGAGCGGTTGGATCGAGAACGACGCGATCGTGAGGAGAGGATAAGATGTGCGGGATCATCGGCTACGTCGGCGTCGAAGACGCGCTTCCGATTCTCCGGGACGGTCTGTCGAACCTCGAGTACCGGGGATACGACTCCGCTGGAATCGCTCTCGGTGGCGGTTCGGTCGACGTGTACAAGCGGAAGGGCGAACTGTCGGCGCTCAAGGAGATTCTGCCGCAGAAATCGACCACGACGACCGGAATCGGCCACACACGGTGGTCGACTCACGGCGAGCCCACGGACGCGAACGCCCACCCGCACACGGACGAGTCGGGCGATGTCGCCGTCGTCCACAACGGGATCATCGAGAACTACGACGAGCTGAAAACGGAGCTCGAAGAGCGGGGTCATACGTTCACGAGCGAAACCGACACCGAGGTCGTCCCGCACCTAATCGAGGAAGAACTGGCCACGGGACGCGACCTGGTCGATGCGGTATCTGCCGTCGTCGAGCGGTTGTCCGGAAACTTCGCCCTATGTGTCGTCGCCGCGGGTCACGAGGGGATCGTCGCGACCCGACAAGGCAATCCGCTCGTGATGGGCCACACCGACGATGGGACGTTTCTCGCGAGCGACGTTCCCGCGTTCGTCGAACACACGCGACGAGTGAGCTACCCCGAAGCGGGGGACGTGATCCACGTCACCGACGGGGAGGCGACGGTGTACGCCGACGGCGAGAGGGTTTCACGAGACGTCGTCGAGGTCGACTGGGACGCCGAAGCCGCCGAAAAGGGCGGCTACGAGCACTATATGCTCAAGGAGATCCACGAGCAGCCCACGGCGCTCCGGCAGACGATCTCCGGGCGTATCGACGAGATGAACGGCGAGGCCGACCTGGAGCTCGACCTTCCCACCGAGTATCTGAACTCCCTGGAAGAAGTTCAGTTCGTCGCCTGCGGGACGTCGTATCACGCCGGGCTCTACGCCGCGAAACTGTTCGAAGAGTACGCCGACGTTCGGGCCTCCGCCGAGATCGCCTCGGAGTACGAGTTCGACGGCGGTCGGGATCCCTGGCGGACGCTCGTCGTCGCCGTGACCCAGAGCGGGGAGACCGCGGACACGCTGTCGGCGCTGCAGCGGGCGAAGCGCGCGGGGGCCAAGACGCTCGCCGTAACGAATACGCTGGGGAGTACGGTGACGCGAGAGGTCGAAGATACCGTGTTCATTCGCGCCGGCCCCGAGATCGGCGTCGCCGCGACGAAGACGTTCTGCTCGCAGGTGGCGACGCTGGCGTTGTTGACTGTGTACGTGGGTCGGCAGCGTGGGACGGTTTCGTCGAGTGAAGCGCGGGAGTTGCTGTCGGATCTCCGCGGGCTGCCGGGGGCGGTACAGCAGGTACTGGACCGAGAAGAACAGGTGCGTGTGGCGGCAGAAGAGTACGTCGACGGCGACGCGTTCTTCTTCATCGGGCGACGGCTGGGTGCGCCTGTCGCGCTCGAGGGGGCGCTGAAGTTGAAGGAGATCTCGTACGATCACGCCGAAGGGTTCCCGTCTGGAGAGTTGAAGCACGGCCCGCTGGCGTTGGTGACACCGGAAACTCCCGTGCTGGCCGTGCTGACGGAGGGCACGAACGCCGAAGAGACGCTCAACAACGTGAAAGAGGTCGAGTCCCGCGGAGCCCCCGTTATCGGGTGTGTCTCCGAGGGGATGGACGACGCCGGTAAGTTCGTCGACGAAGTTTTCGAGGTGCCGGAGTTAGGAGAGTTAGAACCCCTCGTGGCGAACGTGTACTTCCAACTGTTCAGTTACCACGTGGCGAATCTCAAGGGCCGATCGATCGACAAACCGCGGAACCTGGCGAAGAGCGTGACGGTGGAGTAGCGGAATCGAGCGCTTGGGGGATATGATGGGGCCCAATACCGCAGCATTCTCGAACGATACCGGAGTTCAAACAGCGGCGCAATTGTTGATCAGTAACGCCAACAGTGCGAATCTAACGACATAACCGGTCGCAATCAGTCGACGCTGTCGCAGAACACTACGTTTTTTGCACTCGGACAGAAATTCGCTGACGGTTCGAATGGCCGAGAATGGAGACCTCAGCACACGCCAGAAGGGCGAAGCTCTGCTTCGCGTCGCGAAATACCGTCCGACGTTCACGTTCGGACTGATCCTACTTGGCGGCTTCGTCGCCCTGCTTGAGGGAGCCGGCCTCGGATTCATTTATCCGATTCTGGAGGTCGCTCAGTCCGACGGGGCGGTCTCGGGCGGCGGGCCCGTTATGCAGGTGTTTATTTCCGCCTATCAGTTCTTGGGCATTCCGTTCGACCTCGGCTATCTCATCCTCGGGCTGGCGAGCGTGATGACCGTCCGGTACACCTCGTCGTTCGTCGTCGCGTGGCTGAAGGCCATCCTGGCGAAAAACTACGAGAAGCAACTCCGGACACGGGCGTTCAGAGGAGCCTTAGACGCCGAGGTCGGATACTTCGACGAGGAGGGCTCCGACAACGTCCTCAACGCGATCATCACCGAGACGCGGTACTCGGGGCGAGCGATCGAGCAGGGCGTGCGAACGATGGAGGTCGTGTTTCTGGTGCTCGTCTACCTCGGGGTGATGTTCTACATCACGCCGACGATGACGGTCTTCGCGATCGTGGTGTTGGGCGGGATCACGGTCCTGCTCCGCGCCGTGATCGAACCCGCGGTGACGGTCGGAACGCGGGTCGCCGAGTCAAACGAACGCGTCCAGCAGTCCGTGCAAGCCGGGACGCAGGGAATCCGGGACGTGAAGCTCTTCGGGCTCGCCGAGGAGGTGTTCTCAGAGTTCCGCGACTCGATCGAGCAGTACGCCGACGCCTCGATCGGGCTCTCTCGAAACGAGGCGGCGATCAAAAATATGTACGAATTATCGGCCGCCCTCACGCTGTTTACACTCATCTACATCGGCTTCGTCTTCACGGGACTGTCGCTCGGCGAACTGGGGATCTTCCTGATCGCGATGTTCCAGCTCGCGCCGCGCGTGAGTATGCTCAACAGCAAGGTCTACAAACTCGAAGGCAACCTCTCGCATCTCGTCCGCACGCAGGGGTTCCTCGACGAGATCGACTCGCGACGCGAGTACGACGGCGACCGCTCGATAGACGAGATCGAGGCCGTCGAATTCGACGACGTGCACTTCTCCTACACCGACGAGGAGAAAGTCCTCGACGGCGTCTCCTTCGACGTCGGGAAGGCCGAGTTCGTCGCGTTCGTCGGGCAATCCGGAGCGGGGAAGTCGACGATCGTCTCGCTCTTGGCGCGGATGTACGACGCCGATCGCGGCGAGATCCGGGCTAACGGCGTTCCGATCGAGGAGTACGACATCGACGAGTGGCGCGAGCGCGTCGCCGTGGTCCGCCAGCAGCCGTTCATTTTCAACGACACCCTAGAGAACAACGTGACGATCGGCAACCGCGGGGCGACCCGCACCGACGTCGAACGGGTCTGTGAGATCGCGAAGGTCGACGAGTTCCTTGAGGAACTGCCGAACGGCTACGAGTCGGAGTTGGGCGACGACGGGGTTCGACTGTCCGGCGGGCAGCGCCAACGGGTCGCGCTCGCGCGGGCGCTCCTGAAGGACGCGGACGTGCTGGTACTGGACGAAGCGACGAGCGATCTGGATTCGAGTTTAGAAAAGGAAGTGCAGGCCGCCATCGAATCGATGGAGCGCGACTACGGGATGATCGCGATCGCGCATCGGCTCTCGACGGTGCAGAACGCCGATCGGATCTATACGGTTGATAGTGGTCAGATCGTCGAGTCGGGGACGCACGGGGAGTTGCTCGGTGACGACGGGGAGTACGCGGAGTTGTACGCGATTCAGTCGAAGGGGTAACCGAGAATCGTTAGATTCTGCGTGTCAAAATTCTTTAGCAGACGCTCAGCGGCTGCTCTGCGCTAATCAGGTGAGAACGCGAATCGAATAGTTCTACACTGAACGTTCCGATACGATAATCAACAGAGAGAATTAATGGGAGATTACCAATGTCAGATCGAATTCTAGTAACTGGGGCGGCAGGGTTTATCGGTCAGCATCTAGTCGAGCGGCTCGCCGAAGACGGACACGAAATCACAGCGGTCGATATCGACCAACAGGTGCCCGATTCATACTCTCATCATATTGGAGACAATGTGGATTACATCCGCGGCAGTATTATTCACAAAAACTTCGTGGATAGTGTCCTATTTCCATATCCTAACGCGTACGAGAGAGTATTTCACCTAGCTGCTATCGTTGGGGTTGATCGATACATCGACGTTAATGACCCGCTCTACGTGACGAACGTCAATATCACTGGGACGCGATACCTTCTCGAAAAGATACAAAATACAGACACTCATTTCATATATCCGAGTACGAGTGAGGTATACGGTAAAAATCCGGAGGTACCATGGTCAGAGGGAGACGATCGGGTCCTTGGTCCACCAGAGACGAGTCGTTGGAGTTATAGTGCGATGAAAGCGGTCTGTGAGCATATGATTCATATGCTGGGTGAGACTGATCGGTCAATAACGACGACCGTCGTGCGGCCGTTCAACGTATATGGGCCGTATCAGCGCCCCAAATTCGTCATTCCGAAGTTCATCGAGATGGTTCTCAACGGAGAGCCGCCAACCGTATACGGAGACGGAACACAAAAACGGTGCTTCACCTACATGGGTGATTTTGTGGAAGGTCTCATCGCAGCTTCTGAAAGGGATCCCGGAACACCGAGGGCGTACAATCTCGGCGGAACGACAGAGACGAAAATCAGCGACTTGGCCGAGATGATAATCGAAATCGCAGACGTTGATATGTCCCCCGAGTATGTTAATCCGGAGGACGTATACGACGACGAGTACGACCAGCCGACGAAACGGATTCCTGATGTTTCCCGTGCCCGAGATATACTTGGGTGGGAGGCTGATACGAGTCTCGAAGAGGGGATCCGTAGGACATACGAACAGGCCAAAAAAGAACGAGAATCATAGTATGTCGGGGACGCCAAGTATCGACGGCGGGCATCCAATTCGGGACGAGGTTCTCGGATACGGGGGACAGGACATTACGGAACGAGAAAAGGAAGCGGTCGTCGAAGCGCTTGATGGGGACTACATCACCCGCGGCCCGACCGTTGAAGCGTTCGAGGAGGAAGTCGCCGCGTACGTCGGTGCAGACCACGCCATCGCGGTGACCTCCGGAACGGCGGCACTCCATCTATTGGGCGAGGCGCTTTTCGAAGACGGAGATGAGGTGATAACGACGCCGCTCACCTTCGTGTCGACGGCAAACGCGGCGTGTTATGCGGGGGCAAAGCCGGTCTTCGCCGACGTGAAGCGGGATACCCGAAACCTCGATCCAGATAACGTTCGCGAGAAGGTCACAGAAGATACAGCGGGGATCATTCCCGTACACTACGCGGGTCAGCCCTGTGACATTAGCGAGATACTGGCGATCGCAGACGAACACGACCTGCGTGTTATCTGGGATGCGTGCCACGCGATCGGCTCCGAGTGGAACAAAGAGAAGGTGGGCGGCCAGAAAGATGCCGCGATATTCAGTTTCCATCCGGTCAAGACCGTAACGACGGGGGAAGGTGGAATGGTGGTAACAAACGACGACGACCTCGCCGAGAAAGTGAGAAGTCTCCGTTCCTTCCGTATGGACTACTCGCCGGAAGGATACGACAACGAGCCGTGGTATCAGGTCACCGAAGGCGTCGGATACAATTACAACTTCTCCGATATCTTGGCGTCAATCGGTCGCGTACAACTCGACCGCATCGGCGAATTCAAACGGCGACGCAGCGAGATTTTCGATCGGTATCAAGATACGTTCGCAGACGTCGAGGGACTAATCACTCCCTTTGTGAAAGATACTGTTGATCCGGTGTGGCACCTTTACGCGATTGAAATTGACGAAGAAAAATTCGGATGTTCTCGGAAGGAGTTCGTGAACTCGATGCACGCCGAGAACATCGGGGTTCAGGTGCACTACGTTCCGCTGAACCATCATCCGTATTTCCAAGAGGAATTCGGGTACGATGAAGGTGATTTCCCGATCGTGGAGGAGATCTACGAAGGGATCGTCTCGCTTCCGCTGTTTCCCGCGATGTCAGAAGACGACGTCGAAGACGTGATACAGGCGGTAAAACGCCTCCACGAACACAAGAGGGATTAGGATTGACGTGAGAGTTCGCGATATGAAGATCGCAGGAAAAGATCTCTCGGAAGAAACGTTTGTGATAGCCGAGGCCGGCTCGAATCACAACGGAAGCCTCGAAACCGCGAAGGAACTCATCGACGCCGCGTCGGACGCCGGAGCGGACGCAGTGAAGTTCCAGACGTTCCGCGCCGAAAATTTGTACGTCGAAGAGACGGGTGAGAAAGAGACGTACTTCGATAACGGGCAATCGCTCTACGAGACGATGGAGTCGATGGAGATGCCGTACGATTGGATCCCGGAGTTACACCAGTACTGCGAGGACTCGGGGATCGTCTTTCTATCTACTCCGTTCGATGAACGGTCTGCTGACGAACTTGACGACTTCGTGCCCGCGTACAAGATCGCATCGTACACGCTGTCCCATCATCCGTTCCTGAGACACGTTGCGGAGAAGGACAAGCCAATAATTATGTCAACAGGTGCGCACGAACTTGACGAGGTACGTGAGGCCGTCGAAGTACTCCGCGAGGCGGATGCAGAGGATGTGGTTTTGTTACACTGCGTTGCGTCGTATCCGACGCCGATTGAGTCCGCTAATGTCCGTGCTGTCAAGACATTACAAGACGAGTTCGGTGTTCCAACAGGGCTATCTGATCATACTCTCGATCCTACGGTAGCTCCAAGCGCTGCGGTCGCTCTCGGTGCGAGCGTCGTCGAGAAGCACTTCACCCTCGACAAATCGATGGAAGGCCCCGATCACGAATTTGCGCTTGAACCCGACGAGCTGGACGAGATGGTGAGTACGATCCGCAAAACCGAGAAAGCACTTGGGAGCGGTATAGTCGAGGTACTTGATGCCGAGGAAGAGCTACACGAGATTGCACGTCGGCGGATCCACGCAGTACGAGGTATCAAGGAGGGCCAGACCATCTCTGAAGAAGACATCGCTGTTCTTCGATCAGGGCAAAGAAGTCGAGGGGCGAAGCCGAAATTCTATGAAGATCTAATTGGTACAAGAGCAAAGAGATCGATAAATCAAGGAGATGGAGTCTCTCTAAAAGATATCTATTGATATCACATTACGTCCGGTCCGCTTAGGTGATCTCGAATTAATGCTCGCGTGGCGTTCTGATCCTGAGATATACAGGCACTTCCGTGAACAAGATGGTCCGTTGGAGTGGAAAAATCACGTTGAGTGGTTCGTGAATCGATCCCCCGATAGACAAGATCACATCATCGAATACAACGGGAGACATGTGGGCAGCGTAAACATCGACGAGGAGGATCACGTCGGAGTCTATATTGGAGAAAAAAGTTTATGCGGAGAAGGGATAGCTACGAGAGCCGTTCAAGAGCTTTGTGGAAAACTAGATAGCGATGAGTTCTATGCTGAGATCCATACTGATAACGAAAGCTCCCAACGACTGTTTGAAAAGTGTGGCTTCAAACTGCTCTGTTGAAGAGCGATCAATTCAGTCGATATCACTGGTTTAGAAGGATGAATCCGAGGGATCCGACTCTGTCCTATGGAGATCTCACTCCTCGACTTCGTCCAAGAGTGTCGGCACCTAGTTAAACAAGCGTTGGGGAAGAGAGCGGGCGAACCCGCCGCTGGCGGGCTCGCCCGCTGGAAGCACGTTGTTCTCCACTGCACCCGTATTGAGGACGACTACAGCTAGCGCGAACTCGTTGATCGGGTTGGCTTGATGGAAGCGGTTTGTGACGAGTTGGGTCTTGATCCCGACGACTTGCCAAAACCGTCCACATTGTGCAAGTCCTTTGACCGGTTTGAGATGTGGGTGTGGCGGCAGTTGCTGCGCGTTTCGGCGCAGCAACTGCCTACCTCAGGTCACGCCGCGATCGACGGGACATACTTCGAACGGACACAGCCATCCTTCCACTACCGCCGTTGGTCAGGACACGAGATACAGACGTTGAAAGCGACGGTCTTGGTAGACTCGCTTACCAAGACCGTCCTTGACATACAGCCTTCTGCGAAATGGCGGCACGATACTGTTGTTGGGCCGCAGGTCGCTCGACGGAACGCGGGTGACCTGCGGAGCCTTTCTGCTGACAAAGGTTACGATAAGAATGCGTTCCGTGACTGGCTCAGAGATAATGACGTGAGACCACTGGTACGTCACTGTCTGTACACGTGGTGCGATTACGCCCACAACGCGCGGTTAGACGACTCTCTGTACAACAAACGGTAGATGACAGAGACATACTTTTCAGTGGTCAAGCGCTCGCACGGCGCGACCGTGCGAGCGCAGACCTGGTACCGCGAGTTCAGAGAATGCGTTCTCAAATTCGCCATCTTGTAACATCGAACGCGCTTGCTCAGCACTCTAATCCCGATGCCGTCTCTCTATTCAACAGAGCAGTGTATGCAACTTGGCTTGGTAACCTTTATTCCAGCCAATTGCAAATAATATCTAATGCCGCTTGATAACGATGATGACAGTAATACCGTTCTCATAATTGGGGGTACCCGGTTCATCGGCCGGCATCTCGTAGACGAACTAGCCAGAAATAAATACGATATTTCGATATTCACACGTGGGAACAGGGAGTTGTTTAGTGGTGATAAGCAGATCGAGCACTTAGAAGGAGATAGGACAAATACAAACGCGCTTAAACGCGCCAAGAGAACTGTTAGCCCCGATATTGTTTTTGATATGGTAGCCTACAAGCCGGAACACGTTCGCACTGCTACCTCTATTTTCTCGAACGTTGACTCCTACGTCTATGTTTCGTCTGGATACGCTTATAACCAGGTTCCGCCAGTAGCAAGAACTTCGACTCATGATGTCCCGCTCCGCGAAGGAGTCACGAAACTACATTCGTATCCCGAAGATACTGCTGAGATTTCAAATGCGAGCTATGGTGAAAAAAAGGCCGAGGGTGATCGGATTGTGTTCAACGCTGCTAAAAACAATGTTCACGCAATGTCGGTACGGCCGATGGTAGTATATGGGCCGTATGATCACACAGAGCGCTTCGCTTATTGGGTGAACCGGGTTAATAATTATGACCGGGTTCTTGTACCCGGAGGCGGTGAATCACTTCAACACTTAGCGTACGTAAAAGATGTCGCTCGCGCACTACGAATCGTTGCTGAACAAGGAGAGCCTGGCGAAGCATATAATGTGGCTGACGAAAACACTTTTTCGCTGGCACAAGGGCTAGCGATAATCTCGGACAATTTAAATACGGATATTGAACTTGTGGCGGCAAGCGAGCGAGAACTGTCCGTACATAAGCTTAGTGCGTCGGACTTTCCATTGTATGTGCCCGCGCCAACGATGGTATCGTTACAAAAACTGAAGAGTTTGGGGTGGACCTCAACAAATCGCACAAAAGCAGTTAGCAAAACCATTGACGCTCATCTTGAGACAGAACGAACTGGAGAGAATATCGGGCCATCGCGTGAGGCTGAGAGTGCCGCAATTCAAGACATTATAAAGTAAAATAGCACCGTCGGTTTATGATACTATTACAGGGGACGACCTATGAGTGCCTCCGAACGGAGTTCATATTTCGATTGGTTCTCAGGAAATATGTCACCGACAGCTAGCTACCATCAAAATATGTTGTTGCATCCGAGGGAATCTGTGATTGCAATATTTTCTCAGTGACAACTTTTCTTGGATAGTCGAATCGATTCAATTCAACGGCACCGGACTCTGTATCATAAAGTATGTATGACCCTCTCAGGTCCCCATCACGAGGCTGTCCGACACTACCCGGATTCAGCACAAGACATCCGTCAATTGAAACAATAATAGGATAATGTGTATGACCATACACCAATATATCTTCATCAACAACAAGGTCTGACGAAATGTCGTCGGGATACACGTACTCATCAGGATCCTGTGGCGACCCATGAACGAGTTGTACCGATGTTTGATCGATCTCAATTGATTTTTCCAGCGGTAACTGTTCAAGATATTTCCTATTCGAGTCCGTGAGTTGATCTCGCGTCCAATAGACAATCTCTGTCGGAATCTCTGGAAAATCGAAGTTACTGGAGAGTACAGCTCGGTCGTGGTTTCCAGTTATTGAAATAACATTCAGTTCTTTGAATCGTTCGACTACATCGTTTGGATACGGACCATACCCGAGAATATCCCCACTATGTATAATGAGATCATAAGATGGGACATTAGCAAGAACTGCATTTAATGCTGGACGGTTGGCATGAACATCACTGATTATGAGAACTTTCATAAATTGTGTTCAGTACGTTTGTAACTCGGTTAGTTTTCAGGCATATTGGTTGCTCGGCTCTCAATACAAATAATTAAACTCTACAGTTACTATCATTTGATATGGCTCGGGTACTCACGACAGCAGCCGGGAGCGATATCGGTGTTGGTGCCATCCAATCTCTAGAGCAAGCAGGTCATAACGTTGTCGCGGTTGATATGGATTCATACAGTGCTGGTCTGTATATTGCCGACGATGCGGCCACAGTCCCGCCAGCGACACACGACGACTGGCCCAATGCGATGTCGGCTATTGTCCAGCAGTACGATGTGGATGTCGTTATTCCGCTTATTGACCCTGAACTAAGCGAACTCTCACGGCTTCGAGAAGCCTTATGCGACACTGTACCTATTCTTACACCGCGCATACAACTCGTCTCCAGCCTCCAAGATAAGTTTGAAGCATGCAAACTGCTCTCCAAAAAAGGATTGCCGGTCCCCGAGACGTGTCTTGCTTCCGATGCCGCACATTTATCGCCCTCAGATTTCCCGCGATTCGTGAAACCGAGAGTCGCACACGGGAGTCGTGGTACATATTTGGCACACTCTATGACGGATGTAGAAGATTTCGTGGAAGAGAGCCAGTATCCGATGGATGATATGCTGATTCAACAATATATCGAGGGAACTGAATACACTTCGAACGTGACAGTCACCCAAGAGAATGAATTGTTATCTATTGTCACAAAAGAGGTGCCAATCAAGAGAGGTAATACCATTTGGGGAGTCACTCGCAACAGCCCCCCAATCAAGAATTTATGTGAAGATGTCTATGAATCTCTCGATCCATCGGGGCCACTGAATGTCCAACAGATACTGGCTGAAGATGGCACACCGTATATTCTCGAAATCAACCCACGGTTTTCAGGTTCGTCTTGCCTCACGGTTGAAGCAGGTGTCAACGAGTTTGATCTCCTTGTTCGAGCTGCACTTGGCGAAGAAGTTAATCGCTCGCAGACATTCAAAGAGGGAATTGGAATTCTCAGATACACCGATCAAATATACATTCGTGAAGATTCAGTGCTTACCGAGTGGGAGCCAGATCACTAACTTCGACGGGTTCCATATGGAGATCTCAATCAATATCCTCCAAGGGCTCGCACGGCGCGACCGTGCGAGCGCAGACCTGGTACCGCGAGTTCAGAGAATGCGTTCTCAAATTCGCCATCTTACAACATCGAACGCGCTTGCTCAGCACTCTAATCCCGATGCCGTCTCTCTACTCAACAGAGCACTTCAAACAGATTAGAGAGTCTAACGAATAGCTGAAATACAAACGCTAACCCGTCAGCATCGAGTATATTCTCTGGATTCCCCTGGCATCTACTAATTCTTCGCCGCTCTCTTTCATAGTTCGTCTCAGATCGCTGTCGGTGACGAGCCTCAATACAGACTCTCGCAGTTCATCTCTTTCACACTGCAGTATACTGTCCGACAGCGAATTCGCCACAGGACGCTGGTTATCCGATTGAGGGATTCCAATTATCGGAGTTCCTGTCGCGAGAAGCTCATAGACGGTGCTCCCCGTCGCACTCACCGCGAAATCGGCTTTGAACATACGTTGTGAGAGGTCATCCGGATTCTGTAGAAGATTCAATTCGGCGTTTGTTGACTCCGCTGCGTCTTTTATCTGATCTTGGTTTTCAAATCCGGGTCCGATTATCACATCAATCTCGATATCAAAGCCATCAAACGCGCGAATCGCATCAGGCGTTACGTCGTTCACATCACTACCACCAAAGGTGATAAGCGCACGCTCAGGGGGATCACGCCAAGGAGGAGTTTTAGTAGCGAGATGCTGGAATTCTTCACGCATTAGTAGATAGTCCGGTCCCAAGAGCATTTGCGGCTTTTCGCCGATCCAGTCATAATTAAGCTCTGGTGCATAGACGTTACCATTTACGTTCACATCGCAACAAAGCTTGAACCGGGTATCGTCGGTTATTGTTACTAGTGTCGATGGAGACTTGGAGATCTGTTTCTGAGATTTGGTATCAACCTCGTATGAATCTGTGAGAACTATCGTTGGCTCGTGTTTCTTGATCCATAGTAGAGTCTCTTCAATACCTTCGGATTTTAATCGGAATGTTTCAACTTCATCTGGACAAATATTGCTGACTGCAGATGGTGTCTGAGTCAGATATGTGACTTGATAACCGTTTTGTAGAAACTTCTGTGCTAATACACTCGATCGAACAAGATGCCCATATCCGATTTCAGAATCACCATCTGCACGAATAGCGAGGTAGTTCATATTTTCTTTTGCTCTACGTGCTGGTTTATTTCACTTAGATCATTTTTGTCAATATAGCGTACTGCATCAAGTAAATCTATGATTCGATCATAATCTACTTCGTCGTATATTCGGCGGAGAAGTTCGTAATCATTCGATTCATCAAGTGTAAGACGTAAATCCGTTCTATTCTGCAGGTTTTCATAATCGAACACCTCATCGGATAGAATATCGTACAGATTGAATTTGTCTGGGTTCTCGTAGTAGTACGGGGTTACATGTTCTCGATGTCGAGATTCGGTGGATTCCTCTTTAACAGTTCGAAATGAATCGAAAGTAAATGCACCTACTCTCAATCCGTGGGGAAATGTTTGCTCAGATCGTGCTGAGACATACTCATAGCCGTCGGACAATTTGTCGACCGCTGTATCGATAAATCTTGGAGAAACAAGTGGACAATCGGCTGTAACTCGAACTACAATATCTGCGCTACTCTCATTGGCAGCGTCAAACATCCTTTCGAGGACATTTTCTTCACTTCCGCGAAAGACAGTCGCGCCTGAACGATCTGCGTAGAGGTTAATGATATCGTCGCGCTTCTTATCTGAGGTGGCAACGACAATTTCATCGATACTATCTGATGAAGCAACTCTTCGGATAACGTGTTCTATCACGTGGTTACCATCAAGTGGCAACATTACCTTTCCAGGCAAACGTGATGAGCCCATACGCGCTTGTATGCAAGCTACCGTTTTCATATGATTCAAATGGATTCCTCTCTACAGTGCTAAATCTTTCTCTTGCTCTTCTATATTGATATCTGGTCGTTTCAAAGATAGCAGTAGACTTTTTATCGTCCCCAAAGGTCCACAGACTATGGGAAAAAACAACTCTATGCGGCCTTCAAACGGTGTCTGGCTGATACTTGATTCTCTCTCATACAATTCGACTCCTTTTGCAAGTGATGGGCCGGATTCTATGCCAAGATTTCAAACACTTGCAGAAGACGAGGGTGTGATTTTTTCTGAGGCATACGCACCAGGTCCATTTAGTCCCTCTTCACATGCTTCATTCTTTACTGGAGAGCTACCCTCTACGACTGGGATGTACGAAGCATATCCGTTTTTTAATTCTGATATTCCAACTATAGCTGACTTTTTAAGCGAAACACACAGAACGAGCCTTATTTCTGTAAATCACTTTTTATTCCAAGGCTTAGAAAGGGGATTCGATTACGTGAATGATATTGGTCGGACTTATATGCATTTCCAAAATGCGAGTGATCCAAAGGATTACTCAAAAAAATACAACAGTGATCCGAGACTGAAACGGTTTGTTGATTTCCTCCGCGACGACGGGAAGCCTTTTAAATCAGTTGTGAATGGGCTAAAATATAGATTCGGAGAAAAAAACATCAAGCCCAAAGAGTGGGGAGATGAGAGAGATTTCCAGTATGCCGATACTATGGGTGAGATGATTTTAGATCAGCTCTCCTCGCATAAAGACGATTCATTTGTTGTAGCGAACTTTATGGATCTTCATGGCCCCTTTGATGTAAGCGATGAAGCCCTCAATAAGTTCTTCTCAGATACAGATCGGTCCGAAATTCCGTTGGGAGTTGTCCCTCGTCGAGATAAATTACGTGGTGAGAAATCCTATGACCCGGCCAAGATGTACAATCTATACAAAGCAGCTATCTGGGATCTTGACCGCAAATTCACCTCTTTAGTGAAGGATCTAATAGACAATGACATCTTCGTTGCTGTATGTGCAGACCACGGATGGTACGATACCAATTCTGCGTACTCCGATGAAAGGCTGCATATTCCGGTCGTTCTATTTTCCCCTGAAGAAGAAAATCGAAGAATCAGTCATACAGTAAGTCTCCGACAACTTCCTAGAACCACTGCTGAAGTTTTGCTTGGAGATGGGGGAGAGTTCAATGGACCATCACTTCTCAAAACGGAATCAGATCAAGTAGCCGTTTCTGAAGTCGTGCATAAGCCAAACGAGATCTATGAAAAGACCAAGCGGGTATACGTTAATAGGCCTTCACAAGGAGCAGAACCAAATGAAATCCAACGTGACTTGGTCTTATTTAAGGGGGATGCCAAAGTTCAATTCGTAGATGGAAGTTGTGATGTTATTAGAGGAGATTCTACGATCGCTGATGAATTGATTGAGCAGGGACAAAATATCCTAGATTCACCAATTAATTACCCAGACGGGGATCAGATTATGTATGATGAGCGAACGGAAGATAGGCTCAAACACTTGGGCTATTTGTCATAGCTCGTCAATACCCTTTGTAGTAGGTTGTGGTCTAAAAGGGTCTCAACGACGGGTATCATCTCATCCATAGGACAGCCGTAATCATCCGCGATCTCTACCATAGCGTGTTCTCCGTCGCTATAGTTGAGAACAGTCAGAATCCGATTTAAGAATTCTTGTTCATTCACCACTGAATTCGCCCTTTCCCATTGTTGGGGACTATTTATATTTGGATAGAGATCACGTTTCCCAAGCATAGGCTCTCCGTATGGCTTTTGATTCTCATAATAGCCAGCGTATTCAAAAGATTGTAGTAGATTTTCAATTAGATCAACACTCTGAATAAGAGAATCAATTCCCATAAATTCTTTATCATCGTTTGAATTGTGGTAACCGTCATATTGACCGTAAACCGTTCTTGCTATCTGCCCCACAGGGAGGTTAAATCCGGGCGAGCAGTACTGCCTTTCGTCGGATCCACCTGTTGGTGTAAATTGACGAATTTTGAATCCTTTGTCACTTTGTTCTTTTAAATTTTGAACTGTTTTGTCAATAAGAGCATTTTCTCGACGACTAGTCTTGTAACTAAGGCTCTCACTAGGTCCACCAAGACAGGTCAGAACAAGACCGCCGACGAGTGCGTCTTTTAGATGATCGCCGTATTCAGACAAATAAGCGATGCTACCAATCGTTTCGGGACAAAGAACGAAACGATACGTGAACTGTCTATTCTCCCACTCGGAGAGACGATGGTATAGTGCTGCAAGAACTAATGGCCCACTTAGTTCGTTATTCGCAAGTGATGGGTGACAGAGATAGGAACTGAGTAGTACTTCTTCGTCTGATTCACCCGGCAAAACGGTATGTCCAAAATTTAATTCTCCATCCACGAATTCGCTATCAATGTGGGCATAGTATTCACCTTCAGGTAACTCTTCGTAGACTTGGTGTGGAAGACAAAATCCCCACGTTCGTTCATAGTAACTGGTGACATAGGGTGTTGCATCAGGTACACTCGGGTCAGTATACAGGTGCGGTTTTAATTCGTCAAGTGAAAAAGACCCATTAACTGCTTTAGAATAATTTACTACAGCAAGGTTCGTTTCATCAAAATCAGCGTAGATATTTCGGTCTGGGCCGGTAAGACGTCCCTCATAGATGTGCCATTCAGGGGGTATTTCCCAATCGAAAACGTCTGTACCCGATGGTACCCCTTCAATTTCGAGCGGTATTTCCTCTCGAAAGATCTTGAGGCTCTTTCGTAGGCCCGGGCCAGTTATACTTCTCGTCACTGGCCAGAGATCATCAAAAAGTCTACTCAGCCACTCTGACTCATTCTCGATATACATATTAGTTTATATTATTTTCTTGTTTGATTACATCCTCAAGTGCCGCTTCAATATTTTGGACGGCATTCGGGTTGAAAAAGTAATCTGTATCAATAGTACCTTTAGCATTCATAGTGTGTTGTGATACTTTTTGACTTAATTCATCAATAGACGAAATGGTTGACACAGAGCTATTATCAATTAATTCTTTCATTCGCATACTAGCCGTTCCATCTGAATCAAGTAAATACGTCTCTAAGTCAAAAATTAATCCTTCGTAGATAACTGTTGAATTACATCCTACCTGTATTGCTGACTCAGCTAAATGTTTGTAGAGGGGCGTAGAATCGTCGTCGATCACTGTCACCGGTGCTTCTATTAGCCAAGGATATTCTCTCTTCCAAATATTGTTTTCCTTGGGATGGAGTTTATAGACGATATTATACTCCGGATTTCTCTCTCCGATTTTAGATGCAAGTTTCGAAAGTTTGCTTCCGACCGGTGGCTGAGAGATGAAGATTACTTGCTTCTTTTTATCGAGATTAGAATATTTTTCGTATTCCTCCTCTAGATAGGGAAAACCCACAGTATACACGTCCTCATCATCTAAGTGATAATCAACGGTGTCTTTCCAAAACTTGCCGAAGAGGAAATGATAGTCAGGCTGCACATCCAGACTGACATCTTCTGGGAAGACATATTTGGGGTTCCTGTGGTGGGAACCACCGTGTTGAAGTTCAACTACTGGGATATCTAACTCCTTGCAAGCTTCAACAAAGACGGTATTATAGGACGCAGCAACAACAATAGAAATTTTGGGATTGATCTGCTTAAGTAATCGAATATACATCGGCCTCGAAACCTGCCTCCGATCTAAATATCCTTTTATAATATTGCTAAGATCTATTTGTATCTCTAATTTCGAACTGAATTTATCTGTTATTTGTTGTATTTTATCGCACTCTATAGGAGATAAAGATACTCCAGAGCTAATTTTAGAACTAATTATTCCGATATCCCTAATCAGATCTAGATATTTAATATTATTCGTTCGAGTAGGTGTTCTATGTACCCCTTGATACGGCTTCTCGAAATAAATATAATCTCTTTCAAGATCTTCAATGATCGGATCCGAATAGATGTCCCACCAGTAGTTGTCTTCTCTTTTCTTTCGTCTTGAGTGACCAAAAAAGCAGAGTTCATAAGAAGATGTGGTTAGATATGGATTTTTAATAAGCAAATCAGATACAAACTCATATAAAAACCTAGCATATTTATATGATGTTTTATATTCAGACAGGAAAAAAGTTTGTGATCGTGTATCTTCAATTATTCCTTTCTCTCTCAGAAATTCTTTATATACTATAATTCTTATCCGCTCCCATATATATACATCGTTTATATTTACTGAAAATAAGTCTAATTCGTCTTCTAACTGTAGAAATTCACCGTGAATCTCTTCATAATCCATCATAAATATCTCTTTTCAAAAGTAGCCTTAGTTGTCTTACTATATGGGTCTAATTCAAAGTTGCTATCTGATAGTAGACTGTGGTCTCAATAGCGGGCGTAAGTAGGTAAACAATCACAGAGAAAGGAAATTAACCCAATCTTTCTGTACTCACAAGTTGACAAAATCTATTTTTGAACCACCGGATAAGTCAAATCCTGAAGACACTCCGAAGAGCGTATTAACTATCCAATTGACCAAGAACACAAATGCATATTGGGATGATTCTTCGATCAACGTTTCCGCCGGATATCCGTGTCCGTCGGGAGGCAAAATTTCTCGTCAACCACGGGCATAAACTAACCCTTTTTTGTACTGACGAGCCAAATAGAACTAGCACAGAGACGATTGACGGGATCAACGTAATTCGGGTTCCGACTCCTCAAAGCCCCCTCGCCGAGATCGGTGAGCTCACGTATCACGCGAGTTTCGTTGCACCACACTGGTGTCAATTAGTGCGTAAATACATTTCAGAGTTTGACGTGCTTCACATCCATGACCTGCCGATGACGCGGACGGGTCTCCTCACTGCACGAAATATAGATGTCCCAGTGGTGGTTGATTTCCACGAGATTTATCCAGATTCAGTAGCAGCCTGGAGGCAGTCGGATACGTGGTTGCAACGAATTCGGCCCTATCGACTATTTAAGCCGGTTTGGCGACTGCACCGATACGAACGCCGCTGTGTTGAAAATGTCGATGCACTTCTGCACGAGTCCCCCGAACAACAATCATACTATCGTGAGCACAATCGTATAAGCGATATCGATACCTCTGTAGTCCGCAATGTCCCGGATCTCGATCGGCTTAACGATATTGTAATCGATGAACGTACCAGAGATGAATTCGTCGTGAGTTATGTCGGCGGATTCAGTCCTCAGCGTGGCCTAATGACGGTTGTTGAGGCGTTCTCGGAGCTTTTGGAGATTGTAACTGATGCGGCGTTATTGATGGTCGGTGATGGGAGTGACACGTACGTCTCACAACTGAAAAACCGCTGTGCTGACCTCGGAATCAGTGATAATGTGGAGTTCACCGGATGGGTCGAATTTGATCAAGTATTTTCTTATTTAAATGAAAGTGATGTCTCGCTCTGTCCGTGGATCGGTGATAATATTGATTCGGAGTGTACGCTTCCGAATAAACTCTTCCAGAGTATGTATATGGGGGTTCCTGTTATCGTTAGTGATCTTAAATCAATGAGAACAGTTGTTGAAGAGACCGAGAGTGGCGTGGTTGTTGACTCAGAGAGTGTTTCTGAGCTTGCCAATGCACTCGTCGAATTGTATCGGGATCCTGAACGGTGCCGAGAATTGGGGGAAAATGGACGACAAGCAGTAGAAGACAAATATAATTTCCAGCACGAAGGAGAACAGTTAGTTTCTCTCTATGAACGAATCCAATGACAGGATCCAGTCTTAGTCAGTTACTCGGGGGTTATCAATTCAAGGGACCGTCAATCAATAAACGAGTATGACTCAAGTAGCGATTCTAACGTCTTCACACTCTACATTCGACACCAGAATATTCCACAAACAAGCACGGAGTCTCATAGATGGGGGCTATGATGTTACTCTCATTACTCCTCATAGTTCAGATCAGGAGCGGTCTGGTGTAACCATTAAAGCTGTCGACGAAAGCGACGTCAACAGCGCCGATGTTAAGCACATTTTGAAAATATATGCTGAAGCAAAACGGACGGACGCAGATATCTATCATCTCCACGATCCGGGACTCCTCCCGGCGGGGCTACTGCTCTCACTAGAGGACAAAAAAGTGATATATGATTGCCACGAGGATTACGGACGTGCATTCAAATATTACGACTCTGTACCATTTAATCCAGTAATCAGCAGAGTTTATCCCCCTATTCAGTCCACAATAGCAAAACGACTAGATGGCGTTATAGCTGCGACTGACTGGATCGCAGACGACTTTCGAGCGCGAGGCCACGAGAACGTAGCACTCGTGAGAAACTTCCCACGGGTCTCGATGGTGGGTGATGAAACCGCCACAATCGACCACGATCACGAGTATTCGATGGTGTACGTCGGCGGACTCTCTACAGAGAGAGGACTAGAGGATATGCTATATCTAACTGCAGAACTTCGGCGGAGGAACATCGATGTCGACTTGTGGCTTCTCGGAAGAATAGACATAAAAGCCCGCGAAGAAATCGAGCGAATCACGACAGAAAAGAGAATCAAAGACCACGTGAAAACGTTTGGGTACGTTGATCCGGATGAGATATTCCGGTATCTCAGAGCTGCTGATCTCGGTCTCTGCTTGCTTTACAGTGGGCGTGCAGAATACATCATCCCAACGAAAATGTTTGAATATATGCTCGCAGAGATTCCCGTTTTGGCTACAAGGACAACTGGGACCCAAAAGTATCTGCCAGATGATTGTGGGCGAACAGTGGCCAATGATCGAGACGATCAGGCCGACGCCGCTGAAGAAATCCTCACTAACCCGGAACTTCAAAACAAGATGGGTAAACGGGGGGCACAAAAAGTGAGAAATGAGTACTGTTGGGAAGTCGAAGCGGAACAGCTCTTGGAGTTGTATAGGGATCTCACTTGATTTGATTAGAGAGTCTAAGTGATTCCAAATAGGATACTTGGGTATTACTGTGTTCTCCTCCCGCTGAGGGAGATAAGCTGCCTGTCGTTCCATCGCAATCTACTTACACAGAGGATCAGAAGCCGAGCATATGGTAGAGGAGGTCCCGTTCACGGACATCTATATGGACGACGAGATGATCCAAGAGGTCGAAGCCGTCTTGGAAAGCGGACGATACGTCAAAGGCCCGGTAGTCGAATCGTTTGAGACGTCGTTCGCCGAACAGTGCGGAACCGACTATGCCGTCGGTGTCAACAGCGGGACGTCTGCGATTCTGCTCGGTCTACAGTCACTCGGGATCGGCGAGGGCGACGACGTCTTCGTCCCCGGACACACCTACTTCGCGTCGGTTAGCCCGGTGCTGGAACTGGGCGCGAATCCCATCTTCGTCGATGTTCTCCGGGATACGTACACGATGGATACAGACGATCTCGAAGCGAAGGTAGACACCGCCGAGAATCCGACAGCGGTGATTCCGGTCCATCTCTACGGGCAGATGGTCGAGATGGATCGCGTGACCGAAATCGCCGACGAGTACGACCTGGGTATCGTCGCGGACGCGTGTCAGGCTCACTTCGCGGAACGGAACGGACGGTCTGCGGGAAGTATCGCCGATGTCGGGGCGTTCAGCTTCTACCCCTCGAAGAATATGACCGTCGCGGGGGACGGCGGGATGCTCGTGACTGACGACGCCGAGCTCGCCGAGCGCGCTCGGGCGTTACGTAATCACGGGCGCGACGACGACGGTGTACACCGGCATCTCGGCCTGAACCATCGTATGAGTGAGATGCTCGCAGCAGTAGGGAAAGAACAGTTACAGCACATCGAAGAGTGGAACGAGGGACGGCGTCGTGCGGCACGACACTACGACGAGCGGCTCGGAAATATCGATACAGTGAGGACTCCGGAAGTCGATGACGAAAACAGCCACGTCTATCACCTCTACGTCGTGCAGGTCCCTGACCGAGACGGTTTTCGGGAGTACCTCGCCGACAACGACGTAGACACTGGGATTCATTATCCAACGCCAGCGCACGAGCACCCCGCAGTGGTCGATCGCGTGGGGGAGACGACAGTGGAACGTGCTGAGGAACTCTGTGATAGTATCGTTTCGCTTCCGATGCACCCGCGTCTGTCCGAAGAAGAGGTCGAGTACGTGTGTGACCTGATCGCGGAGTACTACGAATGAAGTACGGTGTCATCGGAACAGGATACTGGGGATCGAATCACGCTCGCGTCGCGGCCGAACTCGCCGAGGAAGACAAAATAAACGACGTCGTTCTCTGTGACGTGGACCGAGACCGCGTAGAGGAACTCGCCGCTTCGTACGATGTCGAGTACACGACGGATTACACCGATCTCCCTTCGCTCGGCGTCGACGCGACCACGGTCGCGACTCCGTCTCCGACCCACCACGAGATCTCGACTTATCTTCTCGAACACGGCGTCAACTGCCTCGTGGAGAAGCCCTTGACACTCGACAGCAACGATGCCTGGGATATGGTCGAAACAGCGGACAAGACCGGTCAGGTACTAGGAGTCGGACACATCTTCAGATATCACCCCGCGTTGAGTGACCTGAAACGACGGATCGAACGGGGCGAACTCGGTAGGATAAAATATCTCAACACGAACCGCTTCTCGTTCCGCGTCCCGCGTGCGACTGCAGGCGCGCTGTACTCGCTTGGGGTCCACGATGTCGATATCTCAAACTATCTCTTAGAGGAGACTCCCCAATCGCTGTACTGCAATCTCGATAGTTTCGTTCGCGATGACGTCGACGAAACAGCGACAATCGTTTTGGAATACGGCAACGCGACGAGCGTAATCAACGAGTCCTGGCAGATTCCTGTCCACGGCAAGCGACGGGACCTCACTGTCGTCGGCTCCGAAAAGACGGCGTATATCGATTATCTCGAGGATACCGTCGTCGAACTGTACGATAGCCGAATAAGACGAGAAGGCGGAAATCTGCGAGCGACGAGTGAAGGTCATCAAGTCTATGAAACAAATAACAGAGAGCCGTTAAAAGTGGAAGTTTCTGAGTTTATCGAAGCGTGCCGGACTGAAGATCAGCTTCGAGCACCCGGGGAAGTGGGTGCAGAGACGGTAGAACTTCTCGAATATTGTGAAGCGTCTTCAGCAGACGATCGAGTGGTTTCACTGGATTAACTACTCTTCGTCGACGTAGCCGACAATCTCGGCTGGATTGCCCGCGACAATAGCATTCTCTGGCACATCTTCGGTCACTACTGCGCCTGCTCCGACAAGGGCGTTCTCTCCGATCTCTACGGGGAGAATAGTCGCGTTAGTTCCGATAGCTGCACCGTTTTGAACTCTCGTTTCTTCCCACTCATCCTTGTTCCCACTCGGGGGGTAGAGGTCGTTAACGAATTTTGCCCCGTGACTCACAAACACGTCATCTGCTAATGTCACAAATGAGCATACGAAGGAATGTGATTGGACCCGACAACGATCTCCAATTTGCACGTCTTCCTGTATCTCGACTAATGATCCAATCATACAGTCATCCCCTATACTGACGCCATAGAGGTTGTCAAACCGCCATATCCTGCAGTTCTCACCGATCACAGAGTCGTGAATAACTGTAAAGTGGCCTATTTCAGTACCGCTTCCCACCGCCGTATTTTCGACGATTGTAAAATCTGACACGGAGACAAGATGACCACAGCCGTAATTAATGTTCTGTTGCTTTGACGATCTGTTCGTAGTACTGCTCAGCCACTGCTTTCCAACTGTGTTCTTTCGCTTTTTGTTGAAGATTCTCACCGTACATACTGGCTAGTTTATTGTCTGATGAAAGCCTCCGAAGCACATCGGAAATTTCCGCTGGATCTGCATCCACGAAAACGAGTTCATCATCGGAGAAGTTCTTTCGAAGTTTGCCATTGTATCCAAGCGTCGGAAGCCCTGCAGCACCGTACTCCATAATTTTGAGCGGTTGTTCCCTGTCTGCTAAGCATAACCCAGCGGAACCGTGATACAGAAACCCAGGGATGAGGTCATACTCGAAGGACCCAAGAAAGTGTGCGTTTTCGCGCTCAGAGACAATTTCTTGGATTCCTGCACCTCGGTCTTTACCGATAAAGACGAATTCCCACCCCGGGGTTCGCTCAGCAGCATCACCGATCTCGGAAAGATAATAATGGGGAACCATACTCCCAATATAGATCGCGATCGGGTTGTCGAGAGCGACACCTCCTTCCTTGAGGGCTTTGTGTGCCTGGTCTTTCGATTTCGAGGACGGGTAGCGGAATCGGTCGTAATCCACAGCGTTCCTCGCAAGAATCGGATGGAGTCCTCGATCTTTGGCGGTTTCGTACGAGTCCGCCTCGACGAAGAAACACGTCTGAGATCGTGCCAAGACCCACCACTCAAACGCTCGAATACTCCCGTAGACTGGGGCTGGGAGATGATTCAAATCCTCGATAGAGTCGCTCACATCACCTATTAGAGGTTTTCGTAGGGCGATGGAGAGGGCATATCCGAGATAGAGACCAATACGCACATTCCCAATAATAACATCATACTCAGTCGATAACACTTCGGAAATCGCCCCAAAAGCGTCCAATCCACTCGTATCGCATATTGTAACCTGAACGTTTTTCTTTTCGAGATGTTCGGCGATACGTTCACGCCGAACACTCACATTCTCGCCGGTAGACGGCCGAAGCCAGAGTACTGTTATTTCTTTATCACTCATAGATCGTCTCCGTTCGGTGTTGTGTTATCCACCCAGTCATCGTCTCATATAAGTGTAAAGTGGATTGAATGAGGAAATGATTATCGCACCAGAATTGATCACTGCGTGGATAAGCATATTTGTCCTATTTTCGCCGGGCTGAATTCTCTTTCGTTACCACTCAGAAGCTATCAAAATGTATTTATCAAATATGGCTGAACGGAGACGTATGTCTGAGTACCTCCTCTCCTTCAAGCCGACCACTCGCGGGTTTGGGGAGCACGATCCCAGTGCTGTACTCTTCAAAGACGGTAAGCTGGTCTTTGGAATCGAAGAAGAGCGTCTCTCCCGGAACAAACATGCCGTCAACGAGTTTCCGCTACGCGCTATCCGGGAATGCCTTTCGTATGCGAATATCACGCTTTCCGACATTGACCAAGTCCGCCTTCCGTATCGACCCGAACTTGTGACGAAACTTCTCTACAACAACGTTTCCGAAATCCTCCGGAATCCTGCTTTACTCGGCGAATCCCAAGGAGATGATCCTGAAAGCGAAAGCGGACCATATCTGCTTGCGAAGAACCTCAATACGTATCGACTCGCGAAACGAGGAGCACTAAATGAAATCGTTCGGCACCGACTAGAACGAGAATTCGATGACGAATGCCCCCCAATCGAAACCGTCGAACACCACCGATGCCACGCCGCGAGTGCGTTCCATCCGGCTGATTTCACAGAAGCGCTCGTACTGACGATTGACGGGCGCGGCGAGTACGACTCGACCGTCGTCTGGCGGGGCGACAAATCCGGGCTCGAACGGATCAAAACCTACGCACATCCGAACAGTCTCGGTCACTTCTATGGGATCGTCACCGAATATCTCGGGTATCGAGCGTTCAACGGTGAGGGGAAAATTATGGGACTTGCCCCCTATGGAAGCAATAACGAAGAGATCGAATCAAAGCTCCGAGATGTGATCGAGGTAACGTCCGAGTACGACGTGACCGATTTAACAACAGGTGGTATCGAAGCCGGTGTCCAGCGCCTCGAACGCCTGTTCAACAGACCTCGGAACGAGACGAAGGGGTCCTTCGACCAGTGGCAGAAGGACCTAGCGTTCATTACACAGAAGCTACTCGAGGAGATCGTCGTCGGAATCGTCCGTCGATACGCCTCGATCGGCTCCGGAAACGTCGGGCTCTCTGGCGGCGTCGCTCTGAACTGCAAGATGAACAAGCGGGTAATGGAACTGGACTCCGTTGAGGAACTTTTCATCCAGCCTGTCGCCCACGACGGCGGACTCGCAGTTGGTGCCGGAATGATCGGTCAGCAGCCCGACGATGTCGAAGCGATGTCGGACGTCTACTGGGGATCGTCTTTCGAGATGGACGAGATAACGCGTGTCCTCGAAAAGAACAAGATCGATTATGAGGTGCCCGAAAACCTCGAAGCAACCATCGCGGAGGACATTGCAGACGGCCAGCTCATCGGCTGGTACCAAGGCCGGATGGAGATGGGACCGCGGGCACTTGGGAATCGAAGCATCCTCGCTGATCCCCGGACCGAAGCCTCTCGCGACCGGGTGAACCGGTACGTAAAGCACCGCGAGGAGTGGCGGCCCTTCGCCCCATCGATGCTCGAAGAGGCAGCCGAGGAATACCTCCATAACGGTGAGCCGTCCCCGTTTATGATCAAGACCTTCGAGGTACGATCCGAAAGGACCGACGAGATCACGGCCGTGCTCCACCCCGGAGACGACACGACCCGTCCGCAAACGGTCAACGAGGATCAAAACCCGCGATACTACCGTCTCATCGAGGAGTTCGAACAACGTACCGGCGTCCCAGTGGTACTGAACACCTCGTTCAACGATCACGGCGAGCCGGTCGTTCGAACGCCGACTGAAGCGATCAAAGATTTCTACGGGATGGGTCTGGACGTATTGGTACTGAACGACGCTGTCGTGCGGAAGCACTGAAGCGATCGCCGTTCAGTTTCCAGCCGACGCAGGTGTGTATGAATTCGACGTGGCAGTTACAACTGGACGACTGACCCGAAGTCAAACCTCGAAGTCGCGTTCCGTGTATCGAACACCAGCGACGACTGCTCAACCACTCGCTCGAAGTCAATTGCCGAGTGGTCGGTCAGCACCAATACACAGTCGGCCGCCTGCAACCGCTCCTCGCTCAGTTCAATAGACTCGTACGCGTGCCCCTCCACTTCGAACTCGGGGACGTGCGGGTCGTGATACTCGATATCGGCACCGCGGTCCTCCAAGAGTCCGATCACGTCGTAGGCGGGCGACTCGCGGACGTCGGAGACGTTCGGCTTGTACGCGACGCCGACGATCAGGACCGACGACCGCGACACGGCGAGTCCCTCCTCGTTCAGCAGTTCCATCACGCGCTGGACCACGTGTTTGGGCATCTCGCGGTTCACCTGGTCCGCGAGGTCGATAAAGCGCGTCTGAATGTCCTGTTGGCCCGCCTTCCAAGAGAGATACAGGGGGTCGACGGGGATGCAGTGTCCGCCCAGCCCCGGGCCGGGGTAGAAGGGCATAAATCCGAACGGCTTCGTCGCCGCGGCGTCGACGACGTCCCAGACGTTCACGTCGAGTTCGTAGGCGATCTGTGCGATTTCATTTATCAGCCCGATGTTGACCGCCCGGAAGGTGTTCTCGAGCAGTTTCACGAGTTCGGCCTCCGTCGCCGACTCGACGCGGACGACATCCTCGAAGACTGGTTCGTACAACGCGGCCGCGCGATCGCCGCAGGCCGGAGTAACCCCGCCGAGAACCTTTGGAATCGCTGTGATGGGATAGTCCTCCCGGCCGGGGTCGATCCGTTCGGGTGAGAACGCGACGAAGACGTCCTCGCCGACGCTCCGGCCGTTCTCCGAGAGCGTCGGTGCGACGAGTTCCTCGGTCGCCCCGGGGTAGACGGTGCTCTCGAGGACGACCGTACAGCCGTCTGGGATCACCCCGGCCAGTGACTCTGTCGCCTCAGCGACGAACGAGAGGTTCGGCTGGCCGGTCTTCCGGAGGGGCGTTGGCACACAGACCGATACACCGGTAACGTCGTCAAGCGCCTCGTAGGACGTTGTCGGACGGAAGCCTCCTTCGAGGGCCTCCTGTACCTCGGCGTCGCTCACGTCCGTCACGTAGGATTTCCCCTCAGCTAACGCATCGACGCGCTCGTCGTCGACGTCGACGCCGACGACATCGTAGCCGGAGCGCGCGAACGCGAGCGCCAGCGGCAGCCCGACGTATCCCAGTCCGACGACGCCGACTGTCTCGGCAGTGTGCGTACTCATTGTGGCTCCCTGCGCTACCGCGGTTTGTTAGGCTTGTTATTCCGAGCGGAAAGCCCCCGGACCGCCTTACCGCCACTTGGTGATTCCGTACAGGTAGCCGAAGCCGACGAGCCCGGTCAGGAGCAGGAGCCAGACGAGTTGGCTCGCGCGCGCCCCGGAGGGGTTTCGCAACAACCCCCGAAGTCGATCCGGCACGGATTCGAGCAGCAGAAATTTGAGAAATTCAGATTCCTCACCGCCTTCGGCGTCGGGGATCAGCGTTTCGAGCGCGCGTTTCGAGTACCCCTGCCAGAAGGCGCGCTTCGCCAGCCACCACGGGTCGGTCCGGTAGTCGAACACCTTGTGTGCGACCTTGGCGTCGGGGTTGTAGATGACGCCCCGACCGAACTCGCGTCGCAACCGCGTACCGAGTTCGGACTCGTGCGCCTGGATCTCCGCGTCGCCCTTCCTGCCGACGTGCGGGTCAAACCCGCCGAGTTCCTCGATCACCTCGCGCCGAAACGAGATGTTCGATCCGAAGGTGTTGCGGACTTCCTCGCCGGGATCGGCGAATCCGCGATGCGTGACGCCGATCAGCCAGTAAAACTCTTCGGGGAGAAACGAGGGCTTCCCGGCGACCCACGCGGCTGTCATCTTCCCGCCCACAGCGACGGCATCGGTCTCTTCGTACACACCAACGAGTTCTTCGACCCACTCGGGATCGGCGATCGCATCGTCGTCGATTTGCGCGACGACGTCACCGGATGCGTGCTCGATTCCGTGATTGCGCGCCGCCGAGATGCCGACGTTCTCGTCTGTCATCGTCACGACCACGTCATCGCGGTCTCCGTAGTCCTCGCGTAGACGCTCGTAGACCGCCTCGTTGCCGTCGGAGACCAACACGAGTTCGACATCGTCGTACGTCTGATTCAACACGCTCTCGACGGCCTCCTCGAAGTGTTCGTAGCTGTCGAGCGTGTACGAACAGATGACGACGGAGACTTTCATCGGCTGAGTGATTCCGACACGGTACCGTAAGGGTTGTGTATACGATCGATTCGGCTGTGGACGATGTCGTGTGAGGATATTAGAATAATGATTAAATTGGATTTTTATGCACGTTTCCGTTCGGATACGGACTCGACGTGAGCCGGCAGACATCGTCGACGTGGGGTTGTCCGTTCCGGGAATACCCCGCTTGGGAACACGTCGGAGCGGGAGTGGTTCCGCGCCCCGGCCGGTGGGGACCGCGGAGAGTACGAAATCCAGATCGCACAAGTCCGACGCAAAACGTACAGAACGGAAAGACATTTCTCGGAGAGCCATCTCGGTGATCGTATGAAAGCTGTCGTTCTCGCGGCGGGACAGGGAACGCGACTCCGGCCGCTCACCGAGGACAAGCCGAAAGCCCTCGTCGAGGTCGACGGCCGGCCCATTCTCAGTCACTGCTTCGATCGGCTCCTGGAACTCGATGTCGACGAACTGCTCGTCGTCGTCGGCTACAAGAAAGAGAAGCTCATCGAGTACTACGGCGACACCTACGACGGCGTCCCGATCACATACGCCCACCAGCGTGAGCCAAACGGACTGGCGCACGCGCTTCTGACTGTCGAAGACCACGTCGACGACGATTTCGTCCTGATGCTCGGCGACAACATCTTCGATGCGAACCTCGCAGACGTCGTCAACCGACAGCGAGAGGACCGCGCCGACGCCGCCTTCCTCGTCGAGGAAGTGCCATACGAGGAGGCCTCTCGATACGGCGTCTGTGACACCAACGACTACGGGGAAATCGTCGAAGTAATCGAGAAACCCGACGAGCCGCCGACGAACCTCGTGATGACCGGGTTCTACACGTTCACGCCGGCGATCTTCCACGCCTGTCACCTCGTCCAGCCCTCCGATCGCGAGGAGTACGAACTCTCGGAGGCGATCGATCTGCTCATCCAGTCCGGTCGGACGATCGACGCGATCCGGATGGACGGCTGGCGCATCGACGTCGGCTACCCCGAGGATCGCGACGAGGCCGAAGAGAGATTAGAAGACGGGTTCGAGGTCGAATCCGAGGACCCGACCGCAACTGCCGAGTAACCCGCTCGACGGTGGCGCTGTTCCGGAGAAAACGACCGATTCTGCCGCCGCTCTCGTCCGCTTAACAAAAGGCTTATTCGCGCTTTCCGAAACAATCTCTCCATAATGGGTTCGCGTAGTGAAGCTGACGACGGAGGAGGCAAGTCGGTCCTCGGCATCGTAGAGGACTGGTATCAGGTCCCCGCGCTCCTCCTCGTGGTAGTTGCAATGTTCGCGATACGGATACAATCGTATTCAAACTTCATCCGAGACGGCGAGGTATTCTTCTCCGGCAACGACGGGTGGTATCATTATCGGGAAGTGATGTACACAGTGCAGAACTGGCCGTCCACGATGCCGTTCGATCCCTGGACGGGCTTCCCCTACGGCGCGTTCGCCGGGCAGTTCGGCACGCTGTACGATCAGATCGTTGCCACGATCGCGCTGGTGGTCGGTCTCGGCTCACCGAGCCCCGAACTCGTCGCGAAGGCCCTCCTCCTCGCGCCAGCGGTCGCCGGCGCGCTCGCGGCGATTCCGGTCTACGTTATCGGCAAGCGTCTCGCCGGCCGGCTCGCCGGTCTCTTCGGTGCGGCCGTCCTGCTGCTTCTGCCCGGCTCCTTCCTCAGCCGGACGCTCGTCGGCACGGCCGACCACAACGCGGTCGAACCGCTCGCGATGGGCCTCGCTGTCGCGGGCCTCGTGATCGCCCTGCAAAAGGCCGCGTCCACCATGCCGGTCTGGGAGGTCGTTCGCGAGGAGGTCGTCGAACGCCGTGAGATCGACACGATCGAGGAGCCACTGAAGTGGAGCCTCCTGGCGGGCTTCCTCACTGGGGTCTACATCTGGACGTGGCCGCCGGGCGTCGTCCTCGTGGGCATCGTCGGCGTCTTCACGCTGGTCAAGATCACGAGCGACGTCGTCAACGAGCAGACCCCGGAACCGACCGCGTTCGTCGTCGCGACGAGTATGCTCGTCGTGGCCGTGATGGCGCTTCTCGACCTCGAACTGCTGTCGTTCTCGACGAACGATCCATCGCTGCTCCAGCCGCTGGCCGCGGCGAGCGTCGCCGCCGCCGCCGTCGTCCTCGCGTGGCTCGCCCGCACGTGGGAATCGGCCGACCTCGACACGAGTCTCTATCCGGCCGCGGTCGCCGGCCTCGCAGTTGTCGGGATCGGCGTCCTCGCCGTGCTCCCGATCGGCGTCATCGACCTCGTCGTGAACAACCTCCTCCGCATCGTGGGCTTCTCTGCGGGCGCGACAGCTCGAACCATCGGCGAGGCTCAGCCCTTCATCGCGCCGTCGTCCCTCCAGCGGTACGGCGTCGAGGCCGCCGGTCGGATCTCGATCGAGTACGGCCTGACGTTCTTCACGGGGCTGGCGGCCGCGGTTTGGCTGTATACGCGCCCGCTCGTCAAGAAAGGGTCCAACCGAGCGTACGGGTACGTCGCCGGCGCGCTGGCGATCATCGCGCTCATCTTCCTCGTCCCGGCCGTTCTCGGAGGCGTCGAGAGCGTTACTGGCATCGACGAACAGGTCGCCGGACTGCTGATCGTCTCGGCGCTCATCGTCGGTGCAACATATCTCACAGAATACGACGCCGACAAACTGTTCATCGTCGTCTGGGCCGTGTTCATCACGTCGATGGCGTTCACGCAGGTCCGCTTCAACTACTATCTCGCGCTCGTCGTCGCCGTGTTCAACGCCTACCTCTTCGGGCAGGTCCTCGGGTGGGTCAACCTCGACGTGTCCGCACGCGAGGCCGTCGACGACATCCACGGCTATCAGGTACTGGCGATCGTCGCCTCGCTCCTCCTGATCCTCGGGCCCGCGCTCGCCGTCCCGATCACCGTCGGCAACACGCAGACGTCGCCCGCGTGGCAGTCCGCGCAGAACCACAATCCCGGCGCGGTCACCGTCTGGGACGAGTCGCTCTCGTGGATGCAAGGAAACACCCCCGAAGAGGGTAATCTCGGCGGCGCGGGTAACGCCGATCAGATGGAGTACTACGGCACCTACGAACGGACCGACGACTTCGAGTACCCGAAGGGGGCCTACGGGGTGATGTCCTGGTGGGACTACGGCCACTGGATCACCGTCGAGGGCGAGCGCGTCCCGAACGCGAACCCGTTCCAGCAGGGCGCGACGAGCGCCGCGAACTTCCTGCTCGCGCCGAACGAGACCCAATCGGAAGCGGTCCTCACCTCGCAGAGCACCGAGGGCGATCAGACCCGCTACGTGATGGTCGACTGGCAGATGGCGACCCCGGGCTCGAAGTTCAGCGCGCCGACCGTGTTCTACAACGCGGAGGAGAACGTCTCCCGCGAAGACTTCCTCCAGCCCCTGTACCGCTTCGACGACGAGAACGAGGGGCAGTTCGTCGGGACCACCACGGTTCGGACGGACCGCTTCTACGACAGCACGATGACGCGGCTGTACTACTACCACGGGAGCGCCCAACAGCCCTCGCCGGTCGTCGTCGACTGGGATCCCCGCCAGGTACAGGCCGCCGGCGGCGACTCGGTGACGGTGCCGGCGAACCCGCAGGGCGAACAGACCTTCGTTCGGACCTTCGAGAACATAAGCGCCGCCGAGGCGTACGTCGAAGAGGACGGCACCGCCCAGATCGGCGGGATCGGGCAGTACCCGTCCGAACGCGTCGAGGCGCTGGAGCACTACCGTCTCGCGCACGTCAGCAACACCTCCGCGTCGAACTCGATCCTCCGGACCACCGGCCGCAATTCGCAGATCCTCGGCGTCAGCCCGCAGGCGGCCGTCCCGAGTAACCCCGCGTGGGTCAAGACCTTCGAGCGCGTCCCCGGTGCGACGGTCGAGGGCAGCGGTGCGCCCGCGAACACCAACGTGACGGCGCAGACCGAGCTCCGGATCCCGAACACGAACTCGACGTTCACCTACACGCAGCGCGCGGAGACGGACGAGAACGGTAACTTCGAGATGACGCTGCCGTACTCGACGACCGGCTACGACGAGTACGGCCCGGAGAACGGCTACACGAACGTCAGCGTGCGCTCGACGGGCCCGTACACGATCTCCTCGCCCGCGTCGTTCCAGAACGGGTCGATCGTCAACTACCAGGCGAACCTCTCGGTCGCTGAAGGCGACGTCAACGGCGACGAGGACGGGGCCGTGAGCGTGGAACTCGAACGCAACGAGCAGCAGTTACAGATCGGCGGCGGCTCCGACGGCGACTCGGCGTCCGCCTCGACGTCGACCGATGGTACGACCGACGGCTCCGGAAGCACCGACGGCACGTCCGGTGACTCCTCGTCCGACACCCAATCGAGCCTGCACGCGCCGACAGTCGAGACCGGCGTCGCGCGGGCGAGCTAACGCCGCTCGGACGCGTTTTCGTAGTCTTCACGCGTAGAGAGCGCCGGAAGCGAGTCGTCAGCGCCGTCAGTAGCGACCGTCGAATCCTCGCAGAAAGCCGAAGTCGATGTTTACTCGATCGTCATCGAAACCTCGCCTGACTCCAGAAACGCCGTCTCGTAGCCGTCGTGGCGGGCGATCTGCGGCGGGGTCGTGATCGAGATCTGCAGCTCGTCGCCCGCGCGGATTGCAGTGGCGTCGCCGTCGGCGGCGCCGTAGTGGTAGCCGAGATCGGGGTCCAGCGTCGACGCCAGCCGGGCCTCCGAGACCGTCTCACCGTCCTGGGTCACCGCCGCTTCGAGACCCATCATCGGGAGGACGATCTCGTTGTGCCGCGTCCGCGCGGAGACGTACAGGTACGGGTCGGCGTCGAACCGGCCGTCCAGGTCCCCTCCTTCGACCGCGAAGGCCTCGAAGACGACGTCGCCGACGCTCCCGCGTCCGAGGTGTCGTCCGGGGAGAGAGTCGGCGTCGGGCGCGCGACCGACGGGCACGCCGTCCATCTTCATCGGGGCGATCGCGCCGCGCTCGCCGCCGTTCTCGGGTTCGGAGATCGAGATCTCCGAGAGCTGATTCGGATCGAACTCGAAGTCGATCGTCGCCGTCTCCGTCGACTCGAACGCCCCTTCGAAACCGCCCGTGCGGCGGGGTGAAACGCCGCCGATCCGTATCCGCGCCTCGTAGGCACCCGCGCCGTCGAGCGGGTAGTTGTCGCCGTAGTGCATCCCCATCTGCTGGGAGAGCATCGGATAGGCCACCTCCTGGGAGACGAGGCCGTCCTCGTTTCGGATCTCGACCGCCAGCCCCGAATCGATCGGAAGCGCCATCCCGGTCTCGGTGTCCCACAGCGACGCCATCAGGTGGAGATCGTCGTCGGCCTCGACGACCGTCTTCGATTTCTCCGCGCCCGTGAGCGTCCAGAAGCGGTGCGGATAGGAGTAGGTGAGCGCGACGCCGTACCGGCCGGCGGTCGCGCGCCCGTACATCCCCATCCCCTCGGTGACCGCCGGGACGTAGACGGCGTCGGGTCGGTCGGGGGCCAGAGGCGGGTCGCGCCAGGCGGACTGCCGCTGGAAGCCGAGCGTCTGGAGACAGCCGGCGGTCCCGAGCAGGCCGCCGGCCGCGACGCTCCCGAGGAACGCGCGCCGGGTCCTGCTCGACTGCGAGCGTGTCGGGGGTGAAGGTGCCATCGTCTCTCTCGAACTTGCGACTCGACGGTGATGACGGTTCCGAAGGCCGAGCGAGCGGGCGGTCGCGTCGAGCCCCTCACCGAACGTCTTCGCGCGTGAGCCACTCGTACTCCGCGTCGGCGTGCTTTCGTTCCGCTTCGCGGATGCCGGTGTAGTTGGCGATCAGATCAGTCGTCGAGACGACGCCGACGACGTCGATGCCGTCGACGACGACGAGGCGGTGGACGTCGTTCTCGCGCATCTGTCGGGCCGCTCGCCGAATAGAGGCCGACGGTCCGATCGTGACGAGCGGCGCGCTGGCCGCGCGCCTGACGTCGATCGCCGACAGCGGTTCGTCCGTTCGGCGGGTCGCTTCGAGGACGTCGCGCTCGGTGACGATGGCTCCCGGCGCGCCGTCGTCGGTGACGACCGCGCTCCCGACGTCGGCGTCGAGCATTCGACCGACAGCCTCGGCGAGTGAGGCGTCGACGTCGACCGTGACGACCGACGACGACAGAATGTCGCTGACGCGCATAGTGGCCGAAGACGCCCGGAATACAAAAAGACCGCACTGGTCGCGGCGGGAGGAGAGCGGTTCCGACCGGCTCCGACGCCCCGCTCGCGCTTACAGGAAGTCCTCGACGTACTCGGCGACCTCGTTGGGCGTGTCGCCGACGGGAACGCCCGCGTCGTTGAGCGCGTCGATCTTCGACTGGGCGGTTCCGGTCCCCGATCCCGACACGATCGCGCCGGCGTGACCCATCCGCTTGCCCGGCGGCGCGGTGCGGCCGGCGATGAAGCCCGCGACGGGCGTGTCCATATTCTGTGCGATGAACTGCGCGGCCTGCTCCTCGTCCTCGCCCCCGATCTCGCCGCACATCACGACCGCTTTCGTCTCCGTATCGGCCTCGAAGGCCTCCAGTGCGTCGACGAACGACGTGCCGATGATCGGGTCGCCGCCGATGCCGATGGCGGTGGTCTGGCCGAGCCCCCGTTCAGTGAGATTCGAGACGACCTGGTAGGTCAGCGTCCCCGAGCGGGAGACCAGACCGACGTCGCCGGACTCGAAGATGTTGCCGGGGAGGATTCCCAACTTCGCCTCGCCGGGCGTGATGATCCCGGGGCAGTTCGGGCCGATGAGGCGGGTGTCCGTTTCTGAAAGGCGCTTGTTCACTTTGGCCATATCCTGCGTCGGGATGCCCTCCGTGATCGCGACCACGAGGTCGAGATCCGTATCCAGGGCCTCGAAGACGGCGTCGCCGGCGAAGGCCGGCGGGACGAACACGACGGACGCGTCGGCGTCCTCGGCCTCGACCGCCCCATCGACGGTGTCGTAGACCGGCACGCCGGCGACCTTCTGGCCGCCCTTGCCGGGGACCGCGCCGGCGACGACGTTCGTGCCGTACTCGATCATCTGCTCGGTGTGGAACTTCCCCTCCCCACCGGTGATTCCCTGTACCACGACTCGGGTGTCGTCGTCGACGAAGATGCTCATTGGGATGCCTCCTGTGCGTTCTGGACCGCTCGCTGTACCGCGTCCTCAAGCGTCGCCTCGACGTCGACGAGGTCGGTGTTGAGGATCTCCATTCCCTCCTCGGCGTTCGTCCCGGCCAGTCGGACGACGACCTTCTTCGGGATCTCGTCGAAAGATTCGAGCGCCTCGTTGATCCCCTTGGCGACCTCGTCGCCGCGGGTGATACCGCCGAAGATGTTGAACACCACGGCGTCGACGTTCTCGTCGGAGAAGACCATATCCAGGGCGTTCGCGACGCGCTCGGCCTTCGCGCCGCCGCCGATGTCGAGGAAGTTCGCGGGCTGACCGCCGAAGTGATCGACGAGGTCGAGCGTCGTCATCACGAGGCCCGCGCCGTTGCCGATGATTCCCACGTTTCCTGCGAGGCGGACGTAGTCGAAGCCGTACTCGTTGGCCTTCGCTTCGAGGTCGTCTTCCGCGGCCTCCTCTTCCATCTCCGCGAGGTCCGGTTGTCGAAAGAGCGCGTCCTCGTCGATGTTCATCACGGCGTCGGCCGCGACGACCTCGCGATCGGCCGTGATCATCACGGGGTTGATCTCGATCTCGGAGGCGTCCTTCGACTCGTAGAGCTCGTAGAGCGTCGAGAGGATCGACGCGACGTCGCCGGCGACGTCCTTCGGAATGCCGGCGTCGTAGACGGCCTTCCGGGCCTGGTAGGGGTGCAGTCCGAACGCGGGGTCGATGTGCTCGCGGGCGATCGCCTCGGGCGTCTCCTCGGCGACCGATTCGATGTCGACGCCGCCCTCCGTCGAGACCATCGCGACGGGCTCGCCCTCGCCGCGGTCCATCGTGATTCCAACATATAATTCGTTCTCGAAGTCGACGCCCGCCTCGACGAGGACCTTCTCGACCGTGTACCCCTTCAGGTCCATTCCGAGGATCTCGTCGGCGTACTGCCGGGCCTCCTCCTCGCTGGTCGCGATCTTGATGCCGCCGGCTTTCCCGCGCCCGCCGACGTGTACCTGTGCCTTGATCGCCGCCGGGTAGCCGATCTCCGAGACGGCCTCGACGACCTCCTCGACGGTCGTCGCGAGGTGCGACTCGGGGATCGGAACCCCGGCATCGGCGAAGACGTTCTTCGCCTGGTATTCGTGTAAGCGCATCGTCCGAGAGAGGGACGCGCGCCCGCATAAAGCCCGTCGATATCCGTCTCGGTACCGGGATCGAACGACGGTCCGAGGACGCTATTCCGACGCCGCGTACAGGCGAACGAGGCTGCACTCTGGGCAGACGTCCACCTGCGCGACCCGACCGGACCGCCCGAAGAGCCGACCGCGACCGCTCACGTCGACGCGGAGTTCGGTCGCGTCGCTGGAGGTCTCGTGGGTCGCTTCTGTCATCTCGACGTCGCCGTCCGGACACACTCGGGTCGACGTACCCTCGCCCTGTGAGGCGTGGTTTATCAAGGTCCGCGACGAACGACCGCCCGATGCGCGCAGTCAGATTCCACGAGCACGGCGGTCCCGAGGTACTGACGGTCGACGAGGTCGACGATCCCGTCCCCGATCACGGACAAGTACTCGTCGACGTCGAAGCCGCCGCGGTGAACCCGGTAGACACCTACTTCCGCGAGGGCGAGTATTCCGTCCCGCACCTGCCCTTCATCGGCGGATCGGACGTGGCGGGCACCGTCGCCGCCGTCGGCGACGGCGTCGAGGCCTTCGCCGTCGGCGACCGCGTGTTCGGCACGGGGCTGGGCAACGGGATGCCCGGATCGTACGCCGAGCGGGTCGCCGCGCCCGCAGACGTCCTCGCACACCTTCCCGAGGAGGTCGCCTTCGACGACGCCGCGGCGCTCGCGCTCGTCGGGACGACGGCCTGGCAGGGGCTCGTCCACCACGCCGGCACCGAACCCGCCGAGACGGTGCTCGTCCACGGGGGCAGCGGCGGCGTCGGCCACGTCGCGATCCAACTCGCGGAGACGATGGGCGCGCGCGTCCTCGCGACGGCCTCGCCCGAGCACGCCGACGAACTCGACGCCCTCGGCGCGAGCGAGGTCCTCGACTACGCCCGGGACGACCTCGCCGAGGCCGTCGCGGACGCCGGGGGCGCGGACGTGATCGTCGACCTGCACATGGATCGGTACCTGCAGTTCAACGCGGACGTCGCGAACGTCGGCGCGCGCGTGATCGGCATCGGTAACGACACCTCGAGCGGCGGCTTCGACGACATCGGCGTCACGAAGGGCAAAGAGATCCGGTACCAGTTCATGTCGATGTACAACGCCGACGACATCGGCGCGGTGCTGACGCGGCTGGCCGACCTCTGTGCCCGCGACGAGGTGTCGCCCGTGATCCACGAGACGTACGATCTCGAAGCGACCGGCGAGGCCCAGCGCGCGGTGCTGGAAGACAGCTTCGTCGGAAAGCTCGTGTTGACGCCGTAGGGAGCGCCAGATCCGCGTGCTGAGCGTCAGATCCGGGAGAGCGCCGCCCACAGCAACGCCACCACGGGCACGAGGAGAAACGGGCCGAAGGCGACGGCGATCCCGGTCGCCGTCGCGTCGCCGACCCGGGGCGTGAGGAACAGCCCGACCGGGACCGCCAGGAAGAACAGCGCGAGGACGCCGGCCGCGACGATGACCGCCGGATTACGGGCCGGCCGCTCGGTGCGTCCCACCGGCAGGTCGAGCGCTTCGACCGCCCGGTCGACGTCGCTCACGGGCCCCAGTTGCACGTCGCGATCGACTGACTCGACGCCCGTTATCGTGAGCGTTCCCGTGTCGAGCAGTCGGTCGGCGACCGCGTTTCGCACCGCGAACTCGGTCGTCGGGTCGACGGCGACGATCCACTGCGGGGCGTCGAGCGCCGTGTCGTAGGCGACGAGCCGATCGCCGCGGCGCTGGTACTCGACGGTTCCGTACCGGAGGTAGTAGCTGGACACGCGCGCGGCGACGATCGCGAGCGCGAGGAGGAGCGCGACGGCGAACCACACCCATCGGCCGGCGGCGAGCGAGAGCCCCAAGAGGGCGAGCGTCGCGAGACCGACCCGACTCGCGAACCCGTAGGCGATGGCCCAGAGGCCCCCGAGCAGGACCGGCTTCGCATCGACCGTGACCCGCGCCCGGACGTCGGCGTCGGGAAGCTCCAGTTCCGGGGGCGGTTCGCTGTCGTCGCCGTCGAGGAATCGCTCGGACAGTCGGAGGATCGGCGTCCCGACGTGTTCGACGTAGAACCGGTACGCCGACAGCGCCGTCTTCGCGAGCACGACGGCCAGGAGGACGAGGATCCCGCTGGCTCGACCAGCGTCGGCCGTGAAGAGCCCGAGCGAGAGGACGAGCGCGGACAACTGCGCGGGCGTCCGGACGATCTGCTGGGCCGAGACCGTCTCGTACTCCCGCTCGCCGATGTACTCGAAGGCGAAGTCGGCGGCCTGGGCCACGAACAGCGCCCCGATCGCGAGCACCAGGTGAAGCGAGAGTCGAACGTCGGGGGCGACCGAGAGCCAGTAGAACGCGCTGAGCGGGATCACTGTCACGGCCCAGACGCCGAGGATCGAGAGCGCGAACGGGACGTTCCGGGGGTAGACCGGCGGCCACGAATCGTGGAACCGCCACCCGCCTCGCTTCTCGCGGAGTTCGTGGAGCGGTTCGATCCCCCCGGGCACGCCCGGCGAGCCGCGCTCGGCGAACAGCGTCTTCGCCGCGGCCAACAGGACCGTGCTGAGCGCCTCCATCCAGTAGACGCCCAGCAGCGACCAGAGCGTCCACTCCCAGGCGACGACGCCGACGAGCGGGAGGAGATTGGCACCGACGACGGCGAGGAAGCCGGCGACGAGCGCCGTCGTCGCGAACGGGCGGTCGGTCGGGCCGCTCATCGTTCGAGAAAGCTGCCGGTCGCTGCTGATGTAGCTACTGGTTCGGCCTCACATCGCGAGCCGAGTGGGTTCGGTGCTCGCGAACTAGCCCAATCGGTTCCCGACGACTGTACAAAAATGTCACTCCTGACCCAGTCGTGTACATTTCTCTCGCGATATTCGACCGATAATCGCGTCTCTTATCACGCGCCCGTCGACTACGCCGACGTAGTATGAGTCAACGAGAGACGTGGGCGACGCGGGCGGGGTTCATCCTCGCCGCCGTCGGCTCGGCAGTGGGGCTGGGAAACATCTGGCAGTTCCCCTTCAAGACCTCCGAGTACGGCGGGGCGACGTTCCTGGTCGTCTACCTGGTCGCTGCGGTCGGCATCGGACTCCCGGCGATGCTCGCGGAGTTCGTCATCGGGCGGAAGAGCAATCTGAACGCCATCGGCGCCTTCGAGAAGCTGAACCACCGCAACTGGAAGTGGGTCGGCATCCTCGGCGTCGGCACCGGCTTCTGGATCCTGTCGTACTACAGCGTCGTCGGCGGGTGGGTGCTCCGCTACATCGGCGGCAGCGTCACCGGCGCGTACTTCGCCGACCCGGCCGCCTACTTCGGCCAAGTGTCGGCCGGTCTCGACGCGCTCGCGCTCCACGCGCTGTTCATGATCTTCGTCGTCGCCATCGTCGCGAGCGGCGTCGAGGACGGCATCGAGAAGGCGACGAAGCTGATGGTCCCGAGCATCGTCGTCATCCTGGGCGCCCTCGCCGTCTGGGTGTTCACCCTCCCCGGCGCGGCCCCGGGGTACAGCTACTTCCTCTCGCCGGACCTCTCACAGCTGAGCCTGAGCGTTTCATTCGATCCGCTGCCGTCCTTTAGCGGGCCGCTCACGGAGATCATCCCCTTCGCCGTGAGCCAGGCGTTCTTCTCGCTGTCCCTTGGGATGGGCGCGATGATCACCTACGCCTCCTACGTCGGCGAGGATCAGAGCCTCTTCGGCGACAGCGTCACCGTCGTCGTGCTCAACAGCGCAGTCGGCATCCTCGCGGGACTCGTCGTCATCCCGCTGCTGTTCGTGCAGGGGATCGAACCCGGCAGCGGCGGCGCGGGCGCGCTGTTCGTCAGCCTCGCGACGGCGTTCGCCGAACTCCCGGCCGGCCGCGTCGTCGGCGCGGTCTTCTTCGCCGTCGTCCTCATCGCGGCGCTCTCCTCGGCGATCAGCCTCCTCGAGGTGGTCGTCTCCTACGCCGTCGACAACTACGGCGCGCGACGGCCCCAGGTCGCCGCCGCACTCGGCGGCCTCATCTTCCTGCTCGGCATCCCCTCCGCGTGGGACACCGCCTGGCTCACCTGGTTCGACAACCTCGCGTACCAACTGCTGCTCCCGCTGTCGGTCCTCGGCGTGCTCCTCTTCATCGGCTGGGTGTACGGCCGACCCGCGGTCGACGAACTCCTCAACGGCTCCTCGCTGGGCGGTGGCGTCGGCGCGACCTGGCTGTGGCTCGTCCGGACCGTCGTCGTCCTCGGCGTGCTGCTCACGCTCGCGCTCGGCGTGCAGACGCTGTTCTTCGCCGAGAGTCCGGCGATCGTGCCGCCGCTGTAGGGGTCGGCGACTTCCGGAAACCGGCGACGGATCCGGTTACCCGTCACCGACGACGACCCAAAAGCGCACGCCGGAGCCGCAGTCTCACGACTCGTCTCGGCCCCGACACTGCGCGATGACCTCGCCGACCACGTCGCGGTCGGCGGCGATCAGGTAGCGACGCCCCTCGATCAGTTTCGTCGAGTGTTGCACGGCGACGTGGCCGCCGGACTCGGCGATGACCACGGATCCCTCCGGGAGCGCGTCCGACACCACTGCCCCGGCCGCCGGCGCGCCGTAGTCGATCCGGACGTCGAGGACTTCGAGTTCGCCGGTGACCTCCTCGATCGTTCGGACGTCGCTCCCGGAGAGCGCGTTGACCGCCGCGCGGACGCTGGCGCGCTCGGGGAAGTACACCTCGTCGACGTACTCCTCGTACTCGTCGCCCGCGCGGTCCTCGATGCGAGCGACGGTCCGGAGCCCCGTGGCGTACCGCTTCGCGGCCATACAGACGACCAGGTTCGTGTCCTCCTTGTCGGTGAGCGCGCCGACGACGCCCGTCGCGTCGGTGATCGCCGCTTCCAACACCGAGGGTTTCGTCGCGTCTCCCTGAACGACTTCGACCTCGTCGCCCTCGAACGCCTCGCTCGGATCGGGGTCGACGACGGTGACCGAGCGACCGCGGTCGGCGAAGTGCTGTGCCACGCGGTGTCCGACTCGTCCGCTCCCCGCGATCACGACGTGCTCCGTATCAGTCATATTCGTTCATTATAGTCGTATCAAATAAGCGTCACCCCGGGTCACTCGTGGTCTTCAAAAGGGCGGCTTTCGCGGGTCGCGTAACGGAGCCCCGACCGCCGCAGATTCGACTGCGAGGACGGGGCCCATCGGCCGCCGGCGACCGCCTCGGTCGCTGCCGTGGTGACGGCCGAATTCCTCACGAACGTCCGTTGTATCGGCCAATTGAGAGAGATCCGGTCCGAAAGCCACTTACTCGCGAGCGGTGGACTGAGAGCCAATGACACGTGAGACGTGGGCGACGCGCGCGGGGTTCATTCTCGCCGCCGCGGGCTCGGCGGTCGGTCTCGGGAACATCTGGCGCTTCCCGTGGGTGACGGCGGACAACGGCGGAAGCGCCTTTTTGTTAGTGTATCTCGGCATCGTTCTGCTCGTCGGCGTCCCCGGCCTGCTCGGCGAGTTCGTGATCGGGCGAGGCGGAAAGAAGAGTCCCGTGGGCGCGCTTCGCGATCTCTCGGGATCGAGCGCGTGGGGACTGTGGGGCGTGTTCTACGTCGTCACCGCGATCGCGCTGATCTCCTTTTATAGCGTCGTCGGCGGGTGGATCCTCCGGTACTTCGGCGAGAGCGCGCTCGGACTCGCGGGCGCGCGGCCGGCGTACTTCGCCGCACCGGGGCAGTACTTCGGAGGAGCCGCCGCCGGCCTCGACGCGCTCGGCTTTCACCTCCTCTTTCTCGGCCTGACCGCGCTGGTCGTCTACGCGGGCGTCCGCCGCGGCATCGAACTGGGGACGAAGGTGATGATGCCCGCGGTGCTGGCGCTGCTCGTTGGCCTCGCGGTCTGGGCCGGCACGCGCCCCGGTGCGGCCGAGGCGTACGCCTTCTATCTCAGCTTCGATCTCGAGACGGTTCGCGCGAACTTCTTCGACGTGCTCGCGCCCGCGGCGGGACAGGCGCTTTTCACCCTCTCGCTCGGGGCGGGGACGATGATCACCTACGCCTCCTACATCGACGAGGACCGCTCGCTCCCGTTCGACGGGACGGTCATCGCGGTCCTGAACACGCTGGTGGGCGTGCTCGCCGGCCTCGTCGTCTTTCCGCTCCTGTTCTCGCTCGGCGTCGATCCCTCCCAGACCGCGCCGGGGCCCGGCGCGCTGTTCGTCGGCCTCGCGGGCGCGTTCTCCCAGTTGCCGGCGGGCGCGCTCGTCGCGACGGCGTTCTTCGGCGTCGTCGTCCTCGCGGCGCTCTCGTCCTCGATCAGTATGCTCGAAATCCCGGTCTCCTTCCTCGTCGACGAGTACGGGCTCTCCCGACGGCGCGCGGTGGCGCTCGTCACGGGCGCGGTCGTCGTGACGGGCGGCGTCTGCGCCATCAACCCGACGATCGCCGGGACCGCCGTGTTCGGCTTCGTCGCGGGCCCGCTCGTCGATACCCTGCTGACGGCCGGGCTGACCGCCGTCCTGATCTTCGTCGGCTGGGTGATGGGCCGCGACGCCGTCGCGGAGTTCCGCTCGGGGGCCGGTGGCTTCTCGGCCGCGCTCGCGACGCCGTGGCTCTTGGCGACCGGGGTCGCGCTCCCGATCTTCCTCCTCTTCACGCTGCTGACGACGTTCGGCGTCGACGCGAGCCTCGGCTTCTGGCCGACGGTGCTCGTCGCCGTCCTCGTCGGTGCCGCCGCCTTCGTCGGCCTCCGGACCGAGCGGTCGCTGGTCTGAACGTCGGGACGCTGGCGGCCGCCGGGCGAGATACTCAGTTGGGGCCGAGCGAGATCGTGCGTCGACGGATCGCGCCACAGCCCGGACAGACGTGTCTGTACTGAACGACGCCGCCGGTGGTCACCGCCTGCCACTCGCCGTCGTCGTCGTCGTAGCCGCACTTCGGGCAGACGAGGTCGACGTCGCTGTACTGCCGCTTGAGCCGCTCGAAGGGAGACCGGTTCGAACTCGTCATTGTGTCACTACGTACCACGGCCTCCTCGGTCATAAGTATAATTAATAATTGTTTACTTCTAACCCGTTTCGGACGGGAACTATCGACGTTCGACGAACCGTTCTTTGTCGGATTGCGGAAACCCTTTTGCCTCCCGTCGGTACGTACGGGACGATGATCGGAGGTGGTCCGACGTGACGATGGAGGACCGGATCGAGGAGCTGCGCGAGAAGCGCGAGCGCGCGCTGAAGGGCGGCGGGCAGGACCGCATCGATTCCCAGCACGAGAAGGGGAAGATGACCGCCCGCGAGCGCATCGACTACTTCCTCGACGACGGGACGTTCAGAGAGATCGACCAGCTCCGCACCCACCGGAACCACAACTTCGGGATGGAGGAGAAACAGCTCCCGGGCGACGGGGTCGTGACGGGCTACGGCGAGGTCGACGGGCGGAAGACGTTCGTCTTCGCCCACGACTTCACCGTCTTCGGCGGCTCCCTCGGCGAGGTGCTGGCCGAGAAGATCACCAAGGTGATGGACAAAGCCGTCGAGGTCGGCGCGCCGGTCGTCGGCCTCAACGACTCCGCCGGCGCGCGGATCCAGGAGGGCGTCCAGTCGCTCGCTGGATTCGGCGAGATCTTTCGACGAAACACCGAGGCCTCCGGCGTCGTTCCCCAGATATCCGCGATTATGGGCCCCTGTGCGGGCGGCGCGGTCTACTCGCCGGCGCTGACGGACTTCACGTTCATGGTGAAGGACACGAGCCACATGTTCATCACCGGCCCCGACGTGATCAAGACCGTCACCGGAGAGGAGGTGAGCTTCGAGGAACTCGGCGGCGCGGTCACTCACGCCGCCACGTCGGGCGTCGCGCAGTTCGCCTGCGACACCGAGGAAGAGGCCCTCGACGACATCCGGCGGCTGCTCTCGTATCTCCCCCCGAACAACGTCGAGGACCCGCCGCGCGTCGAACCGTGGGACGACCCCGAGCGCGCGGACGAGTCGCTGAACGCCGTCGTGCCCGACGAGCCGCGAAAGCCCTACGATATGCACGACGTGTTCGACGGCGTCCTCGACGAGGGCTCCTTCTTCGAGGTCCACGAGGGCTTCGCGAAGAACGTCCTCGTCGGCTTCGCCCGCCTCGACGGCCACTCCGTCGGCGTCGTCGCCAACCAGCCGCGCGTCAACGCGGGGACGCTCAACATCGAAGCGTCCGAAAAGGCCTCCCGCTTCGTCCGCATCTGCGACTCGTTCAACGTGCCCATCGTCACCTTCGTCGACGTCCCCGGCTTTCTCCCCGGCACCGACCAGGAACACGGCGGGATCATCCGCCACGGCGCGAAACTGCTGTACGCCTATTCGGAGGCGACCGTCCCGCTGCTCACGGTCATCACTCGGAAGGCCTACGGCGGCGCCTACGACGTGATGGCCTCGAAGCACCTCGGCGCCGACGTCAACTACGCGTGGCCGACCGCCGAGATCGCGGTGATGGGACCGCAGGGCGCGGTCAACATCCTCTACAACGACGAACTCGCCGCCGCCGAGGACCCCGAAGAGCGCCGCGACGAGTTGATCGAGGAGTACCGCGAGGAGTTCGCGAACCCCTACACGGCCGCCGATCGCGGCTTCGTCGACGCCGTGATCGAACCGCCGGAGACGCGCTCGCGACTCGTCGCGGACCTCGAACTGCTCCGCTCGAAGCGCGAGTCCCTGCCGGAGAAGAAACACGGGAACCTCCCGATCTGACCGAGGATGGCGGGCGAACACGACACCGAGTCCGGCGATCTCACCGAGCGCCTGTCGATCCCCGACGACGCCACCGACGAGGAGGCGGCCGCGATCGCCGCGGCGGTCGCGGCCCACGTCGCCGACGGCGAGCGCGCGGCGGCAGCGGCTGCGGCGGCCGCTGCGTCCCAATCAGAGCCGACGTGGACGGGCGAGAAGTGGACGTTCGCGGGGCGACTCGAAGCGACGGGCGGGCGTCGCCCCCGGCGCGTTCCGAACGGCGCACCGCGCGAGAAGTGGACGGCCGCGGCGCGTTCGGACCGGTTCTAGCGGTAGCCGGCCGCGGCGCGCGGAGCAGTGCGAAGACCTGCGCGCGACGGCTGCCGCTCGCGAACGCGGGACGACCTTGTGGCGTCGGCGACCCCGACGACTCCGAAGAGAGAGATCCGATCTACGCCGAGGAGGAGGGCTGGTTGCCGCCGCTCTTCTTGCGCGTGATGTACCCCGCGATCCGGTTTCGGACGCCCTTCGATTCGACGTTCGTGAGCGTCGTGACGCTCTCCTTGTTCGTCTCGAAGTCCGTGTTGAACGCTTCCGGATACTTCTCTAAGAGCAGCTTCCCCAGCTGTTTGACGTATTTGGGTTTGATCGCCATATAGCGTCTACTACTCGGCGAGTTTAGTAAAGTTTCGTCTTCGTCCGACCGGACCGAGCACCGGACGGGCGTGCCCGGAGCCGGGCTTCGATGGGACCACGACGCGGGTGGCCCTCGGCTACAGTCACGCGGACACGTTCGAGTTCCGACGTATTTGAGTAGTTCCTCGGTAACGACGACGCCGAACCGGATTTGTAATGGAATAACAATCGGCCACTCCGGCAAATATGCGTTCGATTGATACGTATGATCACCACATCGAAGGCCGTGACGACGGGCGTCGTAGTGCTCGTGCTACTCGCGGGCGGGGGCTACGTGGCAGCGAGCGACATCGGCGGCGAGTTGCAGATCACCTCCCTGACACAGGGCCAGGAGGGTGGGGCTGATGGAGACGCTGCGCAACGAGCCACCGCAGAGCGCACCAGGACGGGCTCGAACGACGCCGCAGACCGTTCGAGCACGGGTTCCGACGACGAGGCGAATACCGGTGACGAGGCCGCAACGGCTCGGGCAACGAACGCGGCACCGTCGGCCGAGGCCGGGGAGAATCGGACGGTCCCGGAGGGGAGGGTCACGGACCTCGACGCGACCGACTCGACCGATTCGGACGGCGAGATACGATCGTACGCGTGGCGACAAACGGACGGGCCGAGCGTAGCGATCGAGGACCCGGAGACATCGACCGCCTCGTTCACCGCGCCGTCGATCGACGCGGAGCGAGCGAACCTCACCTTCGTGCTTACCGTCCGTGACGACGACGGAGCGACCGCCACGGACGCCGTCACGGTCACCGTGAACCGCCGGGCCGAGGAGGACGATGACGACGACCACCTCCACCCGCCGTCCGCCGAGGCCGGGAGCGACCGGACCGTCGACGAGGACGCGACCGTGACGCTCGACGCGACGGCCTCCTCGGACCCGGACGGTAGCGTCCAGTCGTACGCGTGGACGCAGACGGCCGGTCCCGACGTCGCGCTCTCGGAGCCGGACGCAGCGTCGACCGCGTTCACGGCCCCGTCAGTTGATTCGGTGGTGACGCTCACGTTCGAGGTCAGCGTCACCGATGACGACGGCCGAACCGACGCCGACACCGTCGAGATCAGCGTCGAGCCCGACACCCGCGAGAGTTCGGCCCCGAGCGACGGCGAGTCGTACACGCGCGACGAGATCGCCCGTGCGAAGTACGATGCAGCTTTCAGCGACCTGGGAGCGGAGCGCGCGGGGCGGGTCGAAGAGCTCTATCTCCGACAGCCGTTCGCCAACGCGACGTCGCCCGGTGAGATCCGGACGCGCGACGAACTCGCGAACGAGCGGTACGAGAGCGACTTCGACGGGCTGGATCGAAACCAAACGGTCGACGTGCAGCGGGCCTTCGACGGACAGTTCGGAGCGGCAGGTTCCGAGGGCGAACACTCCCGCGACGAGATATCCCTGGCGAAGTACGACTACGAGTTCCGTAACTTGAGCACCGAGACGGCCGGCGAGATGGAGGAGCTCTACAACCGACAACCCTTCGCCAACGGAATGGATCCCGAGGACGTTCGCACGCGCGCGGAGATAGCGGACGACGAGTACGGGGAGTCGCTCGACGAACTGAGCCGCGAGACGCGGATCGAAATCGAAAACGAGTACCACGAACAGTTCGCCGCAGACGACGGCGGCGGCGAATAGCACGGCGCACCCCGCGACTATCGATCGCCGCCGGCCGTGCTTCCGTCGCGGACCTACGGCGACCGGCCGAGGCGCTCGTCGAGGATCAGCCGCGTCTTCGTGTTCTTCACCTCGTCGAGTTCGCGCGCGCGAGTGATGAGTTGGTTCACCGCGCGCGTGTCGGCGGCGTCGACGACGAGGACGACGTCCTCCTCGCCGGAGACCTGCCAGACGAAGTCCACCTGCTCCCACTCGGTCATCTGTTCGGTGATCTCGGTCGTGTCGACGTCGACTTTCACCGACACCTCGATCATCGCCTTGATGTTCCCGGTCCGCGTCGAGACGGTGAACCGTTCGATGATCCCCTCCTCGGTCAGCCGCTCGACGCGGTTCCTGACCGTGCCCTCCGAGGTCCCCACCTGCGAGGCGATTTCCGTGTAGGGCGTCCTGGCGTCTCGTCGCAGGATGTCGAGGATCTGCCGGTCGAGATCGTCCATAGCGTCCCAACGACCTCCGGGGGCTTACCGATTACGAAAATCGTAACTGAGCTACGAAAGCAACACTTATACCCCCGGATCACGTGCGTTTCTCGTAATGTCGGACGCCTATCTGGCCCTGGAGGACGGCCGCGTGATCGAGGCCCGCGGTCGCGCTCCGGGACGGACCCGCGGCGAGCTAGTGTTCACGACCGCCTACACCGGCTACGAGGAGAGCCTGACCGACCCCTCCTACGAGGAACAGGTGCTGACGTTCTCGTACCCGCTCATCGGCAACTACGGCGTCCGAGAGGAACGATTCGAGTCCGATCGCGTCCACCCGCGCGCGGCGATCGCCCACGAGTTCACCGAGGACGTCGTCGAGTGGTTAGCGGCGGAAGACGTGCCCGCGATCGACCACATCGACACCCGCGACCTCGTCACCTCGATCCGCGAGGAGGGGGCGATGAAGTGCGGCATCGCGGTCGGCGACGACGTCACCCCCGAGGACGCGAAGGCCGAACTGGCCGAGTGCAAGGGGATGAGCGAGCACGTCGACATCGGCAAGCGCGTCACGACCGTCGAGCACACCACCTACGGCGACGGCGACACCGACGTCGCGCTCGTCGACTGCGGCGCGAAGATGTCCATCGTCGAGTCGCTCGTCGAGCGCGACGCGACAGTGCACGTGCTCCCGTACGACACGACGCCCGAGGAACTCGCCGCGGTCGACCCCGACCTGCTCTTCATCTCGAACGGCCCGGGCGACCCGGCGAACTTCGAGGCCGCACAGGAACTCGTCGAGGAGTACGTCGGCGAGGTGCCTATCGCGGGCATCTGCCTCGGCCAGCAGGTCGTCGCCCGCGCGCTCGGCGGCACCACCGAGAAGATGGACTTCGGCCACCGCGGCGTCAACCAGCCCGTCCGCGACCTCGACTCGGGGAAGGTCGTGATGACCACCCAGAACCACGGCTACACCGTCGGCGAGCCCGGCGACGAACTCGACGTCAAGCAGGTCAACGTCAACGACGGCACCGCCGAGGGCCTCGCGAACGACGAACTCGACGTGATCACCCGGCAGTACCACCCCGAGGCGCATCCGGGCCCGCACGACTCGCTGGGCTTCTTCGACGACGTGCTCGCGATGACGAGCGAGAGCCACCACGTCGTCGCCGACGACTGAACCGGCGCGTTGCGAGCGGGTTTCTGACACCGATACGTCGCGTTCGAGCGGACTCGACGCCCTTTTCCCGCCGTTTTCACTGTCGACGGACGCGAAGAATACCCACGGATTTATGACGAAACGGACGGAGAACGGTGGTATGAGCCAACCGGAGATCGTCCAGGCCGACCTCGACGACGAGGACGTGGTCGCGCGAGTCGACCTCGGCGGCGAGGACGAACTGTACGTGACGCCGACGCGGACCCTGCTCTATCGGGCCGAGGGACTGCTCTCCGACGAGTCCGTCGAGGAGTACCCCCACGAGGCCGAGCGAGTCACGGTTTCGGAGGGTCGCCGCAAGGCGAAGGTGACACTCGACTACGGGCTCGACGGCGAGAAGACGATCTCGCTGCCGGCCAAACGTCTCGAACGCGCGCTCCATCCGATCGTCGAGGGCGTGCTCAAGGCGAACGGGCTCCTCGAAGCCGACGAACCGATGGAGCGGCTCTTCCGGTTCAGCGAACTCACCATCGCGATCGCGGGCGAGCGCGTCGTCCGCCACATCGGCCCGAGCCTGTGGGACGAGGACTGCGAGACCTACCACTACGGCGACGTGAGCGACCTCGACTTCGAGGACGGCAGCGTCGCCACCTCGGTCGTTCTGACCGTGAACGGCCGACAGGAGCGGTTCAAGGCGCCGAACGACGAGGCCCGGGCGGTCCGCTCCGCCCTGGAGACGTCGCTGCTTTCCTACTGGGGAGTCGAGTCGGTCGAGGAGCTCCGCGCCGCCGCCGAACCCGACGAAGACGACGCGGCCGAGGTGGCCGACGCCGCCGAGGGACGAGACGTGTCCTTCGGCGACGGCCCCGACCCGCTGATCGCCGACCCCGCGGAGCCCGAGGAACTGCCCGAGAACGCGACGCGGTCGGACGACGCGGGCGAGGAGACAGAGCCGACGGCCGGGAGTTCCGAACGCGGGAGCCCGGACGCGGTCGCCCAACAGGTCGAGCGGCCGCCGGAGTCGGAGGCCGAGGCCGACCCCCTCGCAGAGCGCGATCCGACGCAGCGGACCGAGGCGGAATCGCCCGGTGAGCCGGCACGCGGATCGGCCGGCGAGGCCGCCGAGGCGGATGCAGGTGAGGTCGAGTCGTCGTGGTCGCAGCCGGCGACGACAGAACGGGAACAGGCGGCACCGGAGACCGCGGAATCGGGGTCTGCGGGGACCGAACCGGTCCGAAACGCTCCCGAGTCGGGGCGCGAGGAACCGCCCGAGCGCACCACCAACCCGCAGGCGGGCGCCGGCGAATCCGCCCGCGAGACGGACGCGGCTGAGAGATCGAACCGCCCGGACGCCGGCTTCGCGGGGTCGGGGTTCGAGTCGGCCGCGCCCGCGGTGGACGAGCAGATCCGCGACGAACTGGCGGACCTGCGCGAGACGGTCGAGCGCCAGAACGCGGAGTTGCAGGCCCAGCGCGAACTGGTCGAACAACTCATCGAGGAACTCCGTCGCGGTCGGTGAGGGCGCCCCGAGTCGATCGGGGCGTCGCCTCGGTCACCTCAGTCGGCGCTCGCGGGCGGGCTGCCGGCTCCGTACTCTCGTTCGACTACCGGCCCCTTACTCTCGCCCGAGAATTTTCCGCACGCAGGAGGGTCCGAACGGCCCGAGCTCGCCGGACTCGAACCTGACGAAGTGCCCCGTCGAGAGCCCCGCCCCGCAGCGCCGGCACTCGTAGTCGCCCTCGCGCTCGACGACCTGCCGTTCGAAGCGGACGAACGTGCCGCCGCGCCGGGTCCGGAGCCGTCCCTCCTCGCGCTCGATGACGCCGCGTAACTCGGCCGTATCGAGGATCTCTCTGGTCAGCGCGGGGTTCGTCGTCACCGACTCGATCCGGTCGACGGCCGCCGACAGCGACAGCGACTCCCGCTCGACGTGGGCGAGGAGGTCGACGCCGAGTTCGACGCGCTCGCTTCGGTCGAGTTCGGAGACGGGGCGAACGCTCTCGGCGTCCGGCGCGTCCGGGATGTCTCCGGTGATAGCGCCGTCTTCGCCCGGGGAACGTCCAGCGTCCGACGGGCGTCCAGTGTCGCCCGCGGAGCGTTCAACGTCCGATGACGACTCGGCGTCGTCCGAGCCGCGCTCGCCCTCGCCCGCCTCGAACGACGAGCGGTCGGGTTGATCGTCGTCGGCCACGGTTCGCTCGGTGGTCCGCGCCACAGTGACAAAATAACTGTTATGCCCGCCCGGAGGCGACGCGGAGACGATGGACCGATCCCGCCTTCGGGCGCGCGTCGCGCTGGGCGCAGCACTCGCAGTCGTTCTTGCGGGGACGCTCCTCGTTTCCCCGGAGGCGGTGCTCTCGCGGGCGGCGTGGCTCGTGGCCGATCCGGTCCGGCTGGTCGCCGCCTCGGTCGCGCTCGCGGCGGTCCGGCCGCTGGTGGCGTGGCCGACGACGGTGCTCGCGGTGCTCTTGGGGTACGGGCTCGGTCCGGCGGGGTTCCCCCTGGCGCTCGCGCTCGTCGCACTCACGAGCGTCCCGCCGTTCCTCCTCGCGCGGCGGTTCGGCCAAGTCGGCGAACTCGCAGAGTCGGGAGCGGCCTTCGTCGATCACACCGGCGGCGTACGGAGCGTCGTCGCCAGCCGGCTCGTTCCCGCGCCCTCGGACGTCGTGAGCGTCGCCGCCGGGATCGCGGGCGTTCGGCTCTCGGTGTTCCTCGTCGGGACGGCCATCGGCGAGATCCCGTGGGTCCTCGCCGGCGTGCTCGCGGGAGCGTCCGCGGAGTCGCTCGCCGCCGGCGACCTCGCGAGCGCGGCCGACCTCCGTCTCGTCGCGGCCGCGGGGCTCGCGGCCGTGCTGTTGCTCGGGCCGAGGGCCTACGAGTGGTACCTCGACCGGGACAGCGGCGACGACGCGGGCGATCCCGTCGACGGCGATTCGTGACGCGGACCCGCGGCGGTCGGTCCCGGCTGAGGGCGTCGCCGTCGTCGGACTTGCGAAGGTTTAAGAACGTCATCGGCCAACGGTGAGACGAGCCCGGGTGGCTTAGCTGGACATAGCGCCGCACTCATAGGGTTTCCTGAGATTCGGTGCGGTACGCCTTGGAAGCCTCCGCCGCTCCCCACGGGGCCCGCCGAGCCTCGGACCTGGGATATGCGGAGATCGTGGGTTCGGAGCCCACCCCGGGCACTTTCTTCCTCGTCGTCGTTCCCGACACAGCCGCGACGCCGTCACTACTGTCGACGTCGCCGCGTGGGCGGTCGCGAAGACGAGGGCGAACCGCTCGCCGTCAGCGACCGCTGTTGTACTCGTTCACCACCGCCTGCATCGACTCTCTCGCGTCGCCGTAGAGCATCAGGGCGTTGTCCATCGTGAACAGCGGATTCGGAATGCCCGCGTAGCCGGGGCTCAGACTCCGCTTGTTGACGACGACCGTCTCGGCCTCCCAGACGTTCAGGACGGGCATTCCGGCGATCGGACTCTCCTCGTCCGAGTAGGCGGTGGGGTTGACGACATCGTTCGCCCCCGTCACGAGGACCAGGTCCGTCTGCGAGAAGGTCGGGTTGATCTCCGCGAGTTCCCGCATCTGCTCGTAGGGGACGTTCGCCTCGGCCAGGAGGACGTTCATATGACCCGGCATCCGGCCGGCGACGGGATGAATGCCGAAGACGACTTCCACGCCGTCGGCCGTCAGTAGCTGTGCCAACTCGGCCACGGCGTGCTGGGCCTGCCCCACGGCCATCCCGTAGCCCGGCACGATAACCACGCGGCGGGCCGTCTCCAGGAGCATCGCGACTTCCTCCGGCGACGTCGAGACGACGTTGCCTTCGTAGATATCGGCCGCTCCGTCCGCCGTTTCCGATCGGCCGTATCCGCCGAAGAGCACGTTGGCGAGGGATCGGTTCATCGATCGGCACATAATCCGCGTCAGGATGAGCCCGGAGGCCCCCACGAGCGTCCCGGCGACGATGAGAACGCTGTTGTTCAGTACGAACCCCGTCGAGGCGGCCGCCAGTCCGGAGCCGGCGTTCAACAGGGCGATGACGACCGGCATATCCGCACCGCCGATCGGGACGACCACCAGCACGCCGAGCAGTGACGCGACGACGAGCAACGCCCAGTAGGGCGCGACCAACTCGCCCATCGGCAGTAGTCCGAGGGCAGGCTGGGTGAGGAGCGCCAGTCCGACGAGAACCGCGACCCCCGCGATCCCGACTTTCACCGCGTTCTCGACGGGGTAGTGAATGGGCCGGTCGTAGATCCCGTGGAGTTTCCCGGCGGCGACGAGACTGCCGCAGAACGTGACGGCGCCGATCAGTCCGGTGACGGCGGCCGCCCCCGTCGCCGTGAGCGTGAGGTCGGCCACGCCGGCCGTACCGACCTGATCGACGAGTTCCGCGCCAGCGACGAGGGCGGACGCGCCGCCACCGAAGCCGTTGAACAGCCCGACGAGCTGCGGCATATCCGTCGTCTCGACGGACAGCGCCAGCCAGGTCCCGATGCCGGCGCCCACGAGGAGCGCGGCTCCCAGGACGAGCGGGGAGAGAATCTCGAACCAGAGGACGGTGACCCCCACGGCGAGAGCCATTCCGCTCGCCGAAATGAGGTTGCCACGCGCGGCCGTTCGCGGATGCGTTAGCCTCCGGAGACCGACAATGAACAGGACGGCGGCGACGAGGTAGACGAAGGAGAGCGCGTCCGGCGGCAGACCGTCGAGGAGGCCCGCCATCGATCACTCCCCTCCGCGACGGCCGAAACTCCGGAGCATCTTGTGACTCACGAGGTAGCCGCCGACGACGTTGATAGTCGCCAACACGACGGCGAAGAAGCCGAGCACGGACGCCAGCGTCGAGTTACCCGATCCGGCGACGACGACGGAGCCGATCAGCGTGATCCCCGAAATCGCGTTCGTCCCCGAGATCAGCGGCGTGTGAAGCGTCGCCGGGATCTTCGTGACGAGTTCGTACCCGAGGAATCCCGCGAGGACGAAAAGCGTCAGGTTCTCGATGAACGCCATCACGCCCACCTCCGTCCCTCACGCGGCATCGACACCACCCGTTCTGTGTGGCGCTCGGACCGTCCCCTCGTGGGTGAGAAGCGTCGCGTCGACGAGCTGGTCGGTGACGTCGACGTGGAGTCGTTCGTCTTCGAGCAGCGCGTCGAGGAAGTTGGTGACGTTGTTCGAAAAGAGCTGACTCGCCGTCTTCGCGACGGTCGCGGGGACGTTCGTCGGACCGAGGATCGTGACGCCCTCGCGTTCGACCGTCGCTCCCGGCTGGGTCGGCTCGCAGTTGCCGCCGCCGTCGGCCGCGAGGTCGACGACGACGGACCCGGCGTCCATCCCGGAAACCATCTCTCCCGTGACGAGCGTCGGAGCGGTCCGCCCCGGAACGGCGGCCGCGGTGACTACGACGTCCGCGTTCCCGACGGCCGTGGTCATCGCCTCCCGCTGTTTGCGGTAGAACACCTCGTCCTGTTCGCGCGCGTATCCCCCTTCGGTCGAGCCCGCGGTCGGTTCGAGGTCGAGTTCGAGAAAGTCCGCGCCGAGACTCTCGACCTCCTCCTTGACGGCCGGTCGGATGTCGTAGGCACGCACCCGCGCACCGAGGCGTCCGGCGGTCGCGATAGCCTGTAAGCCGGCGACCCCCGCGCCGACGACGAAGACGTCCGCTGGCCGCACGGTTCCCGCGGCCGTCATCTGCATCGGGAAGAGGCTGGGCAAGGCGTCCGCGGCCATCACCACCGCTTTGTACCCGCTCACGCTCGCCATCGAAGTCAACACGTCCATACTCTGCGCGCGGCCGATTCGGGGGAGCAGTTCGAGCGCGAAGGCGCTGACGCGCCGGTCCGCGAGGGTATCGAGCGTCTCCCTGTCGAGGCCGTAGGGGCCGAGTAGGCCGATCACGGTCTGGCCGTCCCGATACGCCTCCATCGGCGTGTGGGGGAGACTCCCCAGGGCGCGGACGTGGAAGATCACGTCCGACCGATCGAAGACGTCGTCGCGGGTTTCGACGGTTTCGCAGCCGACGGCGGCGTACTGTTCATCACTCCAGCCGGCGTCGGTCCCCGCCCCGGCCGACACGAGCACCTCGTGGCCCCGGTCGACGAGTTTCTTCGCGACCGGCGGGACGAGGGCGACGCGCCGTTCCCCCGGCGCGGTCTCGCCCGGAACGCCGATCCTCATCGCCAACTGGTCCAGCCGCCGTCGACGACGAGCGATTCGCCGGTGACGTAACTCGCCAGGTCGCTCGCGAGGAACGTCGCCGCGCCGGCGACGTCCTCCGGTTGCCCGTATCTGCCGAGCGGCACCATCTGCGTGAACTGCTGGGCCTGTTCGGCCGCCGCCTCCGGCTCCGACGGTTCGCCGCCGATCATCGTCTGAATCCCGCCGGGGTGGATCGCGTTCACGCGAACCCCGCGGTCGCCGAACTCGTGCGCGAGGGAGTACGTCAGCATCGTCAGTCCGCCTTTCGATGCGGCATACGTGGGCCAGTTCCCGTTGCCGAAGAGCCCGGCGATGCTCGAGATGTTGATGATCGAGCCCCCGCCGTCGTTCTCGACCAACCGTTCGGCGGCGATCTGCGCGCCGAAGTACGCCCCCTTGAGGTTGATGTCCATCATCCGCTGATAGTCGTCCTCGGTCACGTCGAGGAAGTCCTCCGCGCGCCAGATGCCCGCGTTGTTCACCATCACGTCGAGTCCACCGGCGGCTTCGGCGGCGTCGACCGCCGCAGTCAGATCCGACCGGCGTGTCACGTCACACTCGACGAACACCGACTCGGTGTCGGTTTCCGCTTCGAGAAGCTCGTGCGTCGGGGGGCCGTCCTCTTTCGGCTCTTCGCGGATGTCGGCGACGACGACCGCTTCGGCGCCGTGTTCCGCGAACCCGCGTGCGATTCCCCGACCGATTCCGGAACTGCCGCCGGTGACGACCGCCGTGATCCCATCGAGAAGCGTCATCGTACTTGCACCACTCAGACTAGAGGCGAGCATATGTTATAAAATTGAAGCGTGGGTCGGACGCCCCCAGCGCCGACGCAGGAGGCCGATCGACCGTAATTTCGATCGAGAGGGGTTGGATTCGAGCGGTCAGCGAGGGTCGCGAGACGGGCGAAGAGACGAACCGGTCGCAGCCGCCGACTACCAACGTCTTTACGCCACGACGAGTAATCCGACCGTATGGATTCGATCAACCGGATGGCCATCGAACTGATCGACGAGGCCATCGACTTCGCGGAGGAGCTCCGCGTCGTGCCGCACGAGCTGGAGTCGGGGGCGACCGTCCTCGACTTCGGCGTCGACGCGCCGGGCGGCGTCGAGGCCGGGATGCTGCTAGCGGAGGTTCAGACCGCCGGCCTCTCGACGGTTCAGACCCGGATGGACGACGTCGCGGGCGCGCCCACCCCGCACGTCGAACTGCAGACCGACAACCCCGCGCTCTCGCTTCTCTGCTCGCAGAAGGCCGGGTGGGAACTCACGTTCGAGGACCCGCCGTACGACGGTCTCGGTGCCGGTCCGGCCCGCGCGCTCGTCGCCGAGGAAGAGGAGTTCCACGAGTTGGACTACTTCGACGAGTTCGACCTCACGGTCCTCTCCGTCGAGAGCATCGACCTCCCGGGCGACCGGATCGCCGAACACGTCGCCGAGCGCGCCGGCGTCGAACCGAGCGGCGTCTTCCTGCCCGCCTACGCCACGGGCTCGACCGTCGGGAGCGTCACCGCGGCCGCCCGCGCGGCGGAGCTCGCCGTCTTCCGGCTCTTCGAGCTCGGCTACGACGTCCGCAACGTGCAGTCGGCGTTCGGCTCCGCCCCCATCGCACCCGTCAGCTACGACGAGAGCGTCGCGATGGCCCGCACGAACGACGCCGTCGCCTACGGCGGCGAGGTCCACCTCACCGTCGCCGAGGACTTCGAGGCGTTCGACCGCGTGCCCTCCAGCGCGCGGGCGGAGTACGGAACGCCGTTCGAGGACATCTTCGACGAGGCGGGCTGGGACTTCTACGAGGTCCCCGAGACGATCTTCGCGCCCGCGACGGTGACGGTCGACGTCGTCGACGGCCCGACGCACGTCCTCGGCGAGACCGACGAGGAGATTCTCGCCAAATCGTTCGGCTACCGGTCGTAGGTGAGCGTGCGATTCAAACTCCTGCCCGACCCGCCGGATTCGCTCGGCGTCGTCGCCGACGCCCAGCGCGCCGTCCCGCTCGTTCCGGCGAGCGAGGACGACTGCACCGCCCGCCTGCTGCGACGCCTCGAGTTCCCCTCGCGCGACGTCGCCCGGACGTGGCTCACGTTCCTGCGCGCGCTCGAACTGGCGATGGAGACGCCTTCGGGGTTCGTCAGGGAGTCGACGGAGCCCACCCCCGAGCACCTGCGATCGGCGTTCCGGCGCCGGATCTACGGCGCGCGCGAGGTGCTGGACGCCCTCGACGCCGACGACCCGCGGACCGTCGAAGAGGTGTTCGCCGACTTCGAGGAGCGCGTCCCCGTCTGGGAGACCCACCGGGCGGCGGGGGACTGGCGCGACGTGTGGCGCGAGCGCGTCGAGCGGATCGTCGCGTGGGCCGTCCTCCTCGGTCTCGCCGCCGAGCAGGGCGACGGATACGTCCGCGTCGAGTGACGCGGCCCGACGGCCGCACGCGTCACGTCGCCGACGGCGGAACGTCCGGCCCGCTCTCGTCGCCACCGACGTCCTCGCTCGCGCCGTCGCCGCCGTACTGTTCGCGGAGCCGTCGGATCCGCTCGGGGATCGGCGGGTGCGTCATATGGAACGCGGCGTAGGCCGGATGCGGGAAGGGATTACTGAGGTTCTCGCCCGCGAGCGTCTCTAAGGCGCGGGTCATCGACGCCGCCTCGCCCATCGTCTCCGCGGCGAAGTCGTCGGCCTCGCGCTCGTGCGCGAGCGAGAGCTGATTCGTCAGCGGCGCGGTGAGCGAGAGCAGCGGTCCGGCGTACAGCAGTCCGATCCCGAGCGCGGCGTACGTCTCGCCCGGCAGACCGAACGCGGCGTACACCCACTGCGACGTCGTCACCCACCACAGGAACGCGAAGACCACCGCCATCTGGACCGCGGAGGCGCCCAGTTGCTTCCAGATGTGGTTCCGCTTCCAGTGGGCGAGTTCGTGCGCCAGCACGGCCTGAATCGCCTCCCGGTCCATCTGGTCGACGAGCGTGTCGAACAGCACGACCCGCTTCGCCCGCCCGAACCCGACGAAGTAGGCGTTCGAGTGCGAGGAGCGACGGCTCGCGTCCATCTCGTAGACCTGCTCGCAGGCGAATCCCGCGCGCTCGAAGACGTTCTCGACGGCGTCTCGGAGGTCGCCGGCCTCGATCGGCTCGAAGTCGTTGAACAGCGGCGCGATCACGCGCGGGTAGACGACCATCATAAGCAGCGAGAAGCCCACGACGAGCGCCCAGCCGACGACCGGCCAGAGCGCGGGGAGCGCCTCGACGGCGAGGAGCACGCCGCCGGCGACGAGGCCGCCGAGGGCGAGCGCGAGAACGGTTCCGACGAGGAGGTCCCGGAGCCACAGGGGCACGGTCTGGTTGTTGAAGCCGAACCGCTCCTCGACGACGAACGTCTCGTAGGCGTCGAACGGCGCCGACAGGAGCCGTCCCGCGACGACTGCGCCCGCGAGGAGGACGACGCCCTGGGCGACGCTCGGCAGTCCCGTCGCCGTCAGCGCCGTGACGACCTCGCCGTACAGCCCCGAGACGACGACGGCGAGGACGGCGACGACGCCGAGCCAGGACTGGAGTCCGGAGAGGAGCGTCTTCGAGCGCTGATACGCCAGCATCTTCTCGGGGTCGCCGACGTCGAGCGCGTTCCGGACCCACTCGTCGGCGTCGCGGACGGCCACAGCGCCGTACCGGAGGTTCAGGTGATCGAGGACCGTCTCCAGAAGCTGTACGCCTCCCAGGAGCGCGACGAGCGCGAGCGCGGCCGTAGATACCATTACCGAACAGTCGGACCCGAGCGGACTTCAACGTCGCGGGCGAGTCGAACGTCAGCATCGCGCGCGGTCGAGAACGACCCGCGGACCCCCACTGAACGCGAGCGCTCGTCGCCGAGAGTTCAGTTCACTATCGCGAACTGATCTCTGTCGACTCCCAGCCGGTCGCGCCTACTGTTCTCCGTCGGCTCTCGCCCCGTCGCCTACCGTCCGTCGTCGCCGACGTCGAGCACCGTTCCGACGCCCTTCGATTGGCCCTCGCGGAAGACGAACCGCTGGCCCGCCTCGACGAGGTACGGCCGGAACTTGAACTCGACCGTCGCCGTGCCGGTATCGCCCGGAAGCAACTGCCCGCCCTCCGGGCGGAACACGACCGCCTCGCTCACGGTTTCGAGGTGCACGACGGGCTCGTAGCCCCCCCGGATCCGCGTGGGGTGGTTCAACACCATCACTTCGGCCTCGAAGGAGCGGACCGCCGGCGGGTCGACATCCGCGGGAAGCAGCGCCATCCCGCGCTCGATGTCCTCCTCGCGCACGCCCTTGAGCGCGATACCGACGATGCGCCCGGCCTTCGCCCGGTCGACCCGGTGGTGGTGCATCTCGATCGAGCGGACCTCGACGTCGCGGTAGGAACCGTCCGGCATCGGCCCGATCTGCAGTTCGTCGCCGGCCTCGACGCTCCCGGCGTTCACCGTCCCGGACGCGACTGCCCCGACGCCCGTCACCGAGTACGTGCGGTCGACGTACATCCGGAAGTCGTCGCCGGCCTCCCGGGTCGTCTTCGGGAGTTGTTCGAACATCGCATCGAGGTCGTCGAGGCCGTCCATCGTGACCGCGCTGGTCCCCAGGATCGGAACGACGGAGTCGCTCAGCTCCTCGACGGCGACCCCGACCCCGTGTCTGTCGACCCGAAGCGGCGTCCGCCCGACGTCCCGAAGCAGCCGTTCGACCTCGCGTTCGACGGATTCGAGCCGGTCCGCGTCGACGACGTCGGCCTTCGTGATCGCGACGATCGTCGGCAGTTCCATCGCGAGCAGGATCCCGAGGTGTTCGCGGGTCGTCTTCGTCGGCCCGTCGTCGGCGGCGACCACCAACAGGCCGTAGTCGAGTCGCTGCCCGACGAGCCCCCGAATCGTCGTCCGCAGCCAGGGCTCGTGGCCGACCGTGTCGACGAAGGAGACCAGGCGGTCGGACTCCTCGACCACCCGTGCCCGGTCGGACTTGCGGTGCGGGTTGTCCAGGTGGACCGCGCCGTCGTCGGTGAACCCGTAGACGGCGTAGGAGAGGTCCGCCGAGAGCCCGCGTTCGACCTCGTGCGGTTGGACGTCGAGGAAGCCCCGGGTCTGTCCCTGGCCGTCGTCGGCGGTGCCGGTGACGAGCGACCCGACGAGCGTCGACTTCCCGTGATCGACGTGACCCGCCGTCCCGACGACGATGTGGTCGTCGTCGACGTCCAGGACCGCACCCTCGGTGACCGTCGCGACGCCGACGAGGCCGCGGTCGCCGTCGTCGCCGACGCCCCAGGTCTCGACGTCGTCGATGTGAGCGCCCGCCTCCTCGGCCAGAATCGAGAGGACGTCCATCGATTCGGAAAACTCCTCGGGCGTGATGCCGGCGATGCCGCCGTCGTCCGTGACGCCGACGACGTACGTCGCCGTGCCGTCGCCGGAGAGCACGCGGTGGCGTAGTTGCGCCGCGAGGCTCTCCAGCCGACCGTCGGCGAGGTGGAGGTCCCGCGAGAGCCGCTCTTTGAATTCGACGCTGCCACCCTCCTGCTCGCCGCGCTCGAGGGCCGATTCCAGTACGGCCCGGTCAGCGCTCATAGCGGCGGATAGGGAATCGCTTGATAAAACCCTTTTCGTGGTGTGGGTTCTCGTGTCACAGTAGCGGTATTGAGGCGAAACGCCTCGAAGCGGCGACTGCAGATCACTCCTTGAGCCGCTCGTAGGCGCGGTTCACGCGCTTGAACTGCTCCTCGTCGCCGTCGTCGGTATCGGGGTGGACGGCCTTCACCCGCTCGCGGTAGGCGGCTTTCACCGCCGCCTGATCCGCGTCGGCGTCGAGGCCGAGCGTCCGGTATGCCTCCGCACGCGTGGGTTCGTTCGGATCGCGCCGCTCCCACTGCCGACCCGCGGTCGCGCCGCGGCCGTCCGCTCGGCGCTCCCACCCGTCGCCCGCCCGGCGCCGGCGTCCCGACCCCGCCGCCCGCCGGCCCGGTCCGAACCCCTCGAAATCGCCCGGTCCGCGCGATGCGGCGTTCGCTCGGCGGCGATTCCGCTCCCGTGCGGTCCCGGCCGTCCTCCTGATTCGCTCGCCGAGGCGGCCGCTCGCGTGGTACCACAGGAGGTACGTCGCGAGGCCGAATATCGCCGCGAAGAGCAACAGCAGCGGCTGATAGACGAATCCGAGGACGCCGAACAGCACCGTCGTCCCGGCGAACACCGCGGCGATGCCGATGACGAGTCCGTCTTCGTCCACAGCGGAGAGAGGGGGTCGAGAAACGTAAGCCTCCCGGCGTCGGCGGACGGTGCTCCCGGATCAACGGCACCGGGCCGCGCGATCACCACGCGGATCCGACGCCGCCCCGGAGGCGACAGAACGATTACCCGGGTCGAAGAAAGCCCGGTGATGATCCCGCTCGAAGACACGTACATCGAAAACCGCGTCCTCGTACAGCCGAACGATACCAACAACAACGAAACCGCCCACGGCGGCAACGTCATGAAGTGGATGGACGAGGTCGGGGCGATGTCGGCGATGCGCTTCGCCGGCCAGACGGTCGTCACCGCGCAGATGGAGGGCGTCGACTTCCACCGTCCGATTCCGCGGGGGAACACCGCCCTCATCAAGTCGTACGTCTACGACGCCGGCACGACGAGCGTCAGCGTCTACCTCCGCGTGTTCAGCGAGGACCCGCTCTCGGGCGACACCGAACTCACGACCGAATCGCACTTCGTCTACGTCGCCATCGACGAGGACAACTCCCCGACCCCCGTTCCCGACCTCGACGTCTCCTCCGAGCGTGCGATCGAGCTCAGAGACGCCGCAAACGGCGACCGACACGACGAGCGCGTCGACGACCGGTGAGTCGAGTCGGAGCCCGCAACCTCGCCCGCCGAATCGAACTGCCGCCGTCAGCGCCGAGTGCCTCGGCTCCCGAACTCGGTCGTGCGCGTTCGATCGGTCTCCCACACCCGGGTTCCGGTCTGGGACTGCACCCGCGCGAATCAAATATCCGACTCTCACGGCCAATTATCGAGGACATAGCGTTCGCGAAAAAACCGCGATACCGACCGCGCGGCGATACCAGAGTGGGTCGCTGGCATTCACTCGAATAATCAAAATAATCTCCGTTGTGAATTTGTGCGGGAATTAGGACGGTGTGATCCGATACCGGAGTATGAACGAGCGGCTCTCCGTCAGCTCTTTCGACGAGCAATTGACGGCGATATCGAATCTCGAACGTCGTCGGCTGCTGCTCGCGCTGCTGAACGCGACGCGGAACGGTGGGCTCCCGCTGGATGCCGGCGCGATCGAGTCCGACATCGACGAGCGACGGCGACGTATTCAGCTGACCCACGTCCACCTCCCGAAGTTGGTGTCGGGAGGCTACGTGGATCAGCCTCGGAAGGGCTCCCCGGATAGACAGCGACTTCTCGTCACCGACGGGCCTCGATTCGACGAAATCAGGCCGCTGTTGGAGCTACTCGAAGCCAATCGGGGACTGCTACCCGAGGACTGGAAGTAGCGGCGGGTTTCGGGACCGGAGTTCCGCTCGATCCGCCGGAACGCACCTTTCCGCGCGCTGTCCGTCGAGCGCTGTGAGTCCGCCATTCCGAATCTCAATCCTCGCGGGGATCGCGGCCGGGAAACAACCCCTGTGACAGCAGTCGTTGCGCGATCACGATGAGGCCGTTTCGGAATCCGCCGCCGAAGATCGCCTGTTCCTCGCGCGTGTCAGAGAGGATCGTGCTCACGAGGACGTTCGAGCGATCGACGAGGAGGAGTCGTCCGATCGCCAGTTCGTCCTCCGAGTTCGGCTGCGGACGCAACCACTCGAGACCGGAGACGAACGTCGTGACCCCCGGAAGCACCCTGTGAATCTGCGCTTCGAGCGATTCGTTGACTGCGCCGACGAGTACGTCGACCTCGTCTTCGAGTCTCTCCACGGCGTCGATCAAATCGTCCGTCAGTAGTGAGTCGTCGCCGAGTACTAAGACGACCTCTTCGTCGGCACCGCTGATGAGCTGATTCGATCTGTTCGCGATCGCGTCACTTCCCGAGAGCGCCCACACCTCCTGAACGGGATCCTCTTCTTCTCTTTCGATATCGCCAGCGCTCCTGAGGGCCTCCCCCAGACGTTTCACCCGCGACTCGTACTGATCACGGAGCGTTTCGGTCGCTTCCTCCAGTGGAACCGCGCGAAATCGCTGCGGGCTCGAATGCTGGATTTCGACGAGTCCCTGCGCCTCTAAGACTCGAACGGCGTCGTACACCCGAGTTCGGGGCACGTCGGTGATCTCGCTGAGCTGTTTTGCCGTCCCCGTCGAGAGTCGCGAGAGACCGACGAAACACTTCGCTTCGTACTCCTTCAGCCCCAGTTGCTGGAGCACCTCCGTTGCCTCGTCTAACGCGTTTTCCGTACTCATGTGTCCCAACTCACACCCCGGGATACCCCGCGGTCGTCAAACTCTCTCTCCGCTGGGCAAATAGGCGTTGTTACTGGGGGACCCGCCTACTCGGCCGTTCGAACCGAGCTAGCGAGTTGCGCTAGCGGGGGTATTCGATAACATAATTTGTTGTTGCTAGAATGATCACAGTAGATTCAAAACGTCTCAAACGGAAGTATATAGACGAGAAATAAATATTGAAGTTTAACTCGATTAATCACAAAATGATTATACCGGAGGAAGGCTATCGTGTATCTGGCGCGTTGAGGAATTGTGTCCCAACCACAACCCGAACGCGCGCCGGCTCGGCCACCACCGTGGCTGAGTTTCGCGGCTCTGGAGGGACGTTACATATGGACGCAGATTCGGCCGGAACCTCCGCAATCCCCAACAGTCGGGCACCCCACCGGTTCGACCCCGAACGGACCCTTTTTTATGAGTGCGTAGCGGCGCGATTCGGCTGCATCCTCGACTCAGTTGAGAACTGGATCGGCGACGCCGCATCGAAGAACGACGTCGTCGTCGGGGGCCAGTCCGTCTCGACCGCGGGCGCTGGCCGGGGTATTGTCAGAGTGCTAGACAACCAGATGTACGGACCGACGGGAACAGCCACATCGTTGTACCCAACCGACTCTCACGTGACGACTCACGGCGTGGAGCCGATCGAACACTGACAATGCAACAGAGCGGAACATCACTGAAGGAGGCGAAATGAGCGACGAACGAACGAAGGACCCGACCGATTCGAATCCCGATCACGAAACCGTCCGCGCGCGGTACGACTGGGAATCGACGCCGCCGTCGACGGCGATCGTCGAGACGATAGCGGAGGCGACCGGTGACAACCCGACAGCCTTGGAACCCCTGTACGAATCGGTGGATCCCGACGCCCTGAACGCGCTCTTGACGTCGGTCCCGTCGCGTACTGCCGGACGTGATCTCCGTATCTCGCTGTCTGTGGACGGACACGCGATCACGGTCTTCGGCGACGGCGGAATCGTCGTCCGACCCGACGGGATGGCGTGATCCACGGGGCGATCCTGGACCGTCCCCGACGTACCGACAGTTCGCGGCCGATAGATTCCGTATCGTGAAATACGATATATGGATGCGAGATCGGCTGATCGAATCAGTATCTTCAACACCGCCCGTCGCAAACCCGCTCGTATGAGTCTCGAACGCGAGTACGAGTGCCCCGAGTGCGGTCACACGGGATTCTGGAAGACTGCGTCGATGGAGCTCCACCTCGGCACGAAGACGAAGTGGAGTTGCAACGAGTGCGGCTACGGCTTCATCGAGATCAACGGCATCAGCACCGCAAAGGCGTAATCGCTGTTTTTCGATCGCTCACTCGTCGCCGTCGAGCGCCCGCCAGGAGAGCCGCGGGTTCCGCGCGGCGTCGGCCTGGTCGATCCGGCGCGCCGTCGTCTTCGACGGCGCGGTCTCGAGTTCGGCGTCGGAATCGGCCATCGCGGCGTCGAAGGCCGCGGCGAGGTCGTCGAGTGACGCTTTGTTCTCGGCCTCCGTCGGTTCGGTGAGCATCGCCTCCGGGACGAACTCGGGCCACTTCGTCGTCGGCGGGTGGACGCCGTAGTCGAGCATCCCCTTCGCGATATCGGCCGCGTCGCGCTCGCCCGCCGTGGCCGCGAACTCGTGGTGGAACGGGCCGTACGGGATGTCGTAGTCGATTCGTTCGGCGAGGTAGTTCGCGTTCAACACGGCCTTCGCCGAGGTGTCTTTCAGTCCCGCGTCCCCGAGCCGGGCGATGTAGGCGTAGGCCTTCACCAGGACCAGCCAGTTGCCCTGATAGCCGTGGACCTTGCCGATGCTCCGTTCGGGATCGTACAGTTCGTAACGACCGTCGCGCTCGCGAACCCGGGGTCGCGGGAGGAACTCCGCGAGTTCGTCGACGACACCGACCGGACCGGCACCCGGGCCACCCCCGCCGTGCGGCGTCGCGAACGTCTTGTGCACGTTGTAGTGCATGATGTCGAAGCCCATATCGCCGGGACGCGCACGGCCGAGCAGCGCGTTGAGGTTCGCGCCGTCGTAGTAGAGCAGACCGCCCGCGTCGTGGACGATCTCGGCGATCTCTTCGATGTCGCGCTCGAAGAGTCCGACCGTGTTCGGGTTCGTCAGCATCAGCGCCGCCGTGTCCTCGGAGACGGCCGCCTCCAGCGCGTCGAGGTCGACCCGACCGTCCTCGCCCGAGGGCAGTTCGACGACGTCGTAACCCGCCATCGCGGCGCTCGCGAAGTTCGTGCCGTGGGCCGACGCGGGCACGATCACTTCAGATCGCGGGTCGCCGCGGGCCTCGTGACACGCTTTCGCGATCATAATCCCGGTGAACTCCCCGGCCGCGCCCGCCGGCGGTTGCAGCGTCACCGCGTCCATCCCGCCGATCCGCGCGAGGTAGTCCTGGAGGCCGGCGAGCAGTTCGAGCGTCCCCTGGACGGTCTCCTCGGAGCGGTCGGGGTGGACGCCGCCGTTCGGATCGGCCGCCACGTCCTCGGTGAACGAGGGGTTGTACTTCATCGTACACGACCCGAGCGGGTACGGCCCGGTCTCGACGCTCCAGTTCATCTGCGAGAGCCGCGTGTAGTGGCGGGCCAGTTCGGGCTCGGAGAGCCCCGGCAGTTCGAGGCTCTCGCGGGTCAGATCGTCTGGCAACGGCGATTCCTCGCCGACGTCGACGGTCGTCGCGTCCTTCTCGGAGAGCAGCGGTTCGTATCGGTCGTCGTCGCCGTAGCGTGCCTGATCGTGGTTCATTATAGCGCCTCCTCGAACGCCTCGACGAGCGCGTCCGTCTCGCTTGCGTTCACGTCCGTGACGCACGCCTGCAGGAGGTGGTCGTCGACGACGTGAACCGCGAACCCGTTCGCTTCGAGATCCTGCGCGATCGCCGGGGCGGGCTGGTCGGTGCGGACGAGGAACTCCCGGAAGTGATGCCGGTCGTGGACCGGCGCTCTGACGCCCGGAAGTTCGTCCAGCTGTGCGGCGAGGGCCGCCGCCTCGCGAACGCACTGGCTCGCGAGATCGACGAGGCCGTCCGCGCCGAGCAGCGCGAGGTGCATCGCGGTCCGCAGCGCCACCCACGCCTGGTTCGTACAGATGTTCGAGGTGGCGCGCTCCTTGCGGATATGCTGCTCTCTGGTCTGCAGCGTCAGCGTGTACGCGCGCTTGCCGCCGGCGTCCTCGCCGGCCCCGACGAGGCGGCCGGGGACTTGCCGGAGGAACTTCTCGCGCGTCGCGAACAGCCCCAGGCCCATCCCGTAGGCGGTCGGCAACCCCAGGGCGTCCGCCTCGCCGACGACGACGTCCGCGCCGACGCTAGCCGGTTCCTCGAGGAGTCCGAGCGCGACGATGTCGGTGCCGAGACAGAACAGCGCGCCCGCCTCGTCGGCGACGGCACCGACCTCGGAGAGCCGCTCCTCGATCGTCCCGTGGACGGTCGGGTTCTCCGCGTAGATCATCGCCGTCTCCGCGTCCGCGAGTTCCGAGAGCGCCTCGACGTCGACGGTACCGTCGTCCATCGGGTACGTCTCGATCTGCAGGTCGGTGCCGTCGACGTAGTTCGCGAGCACGGCGCGCTTGTTCTCGTGGAGGATTTCGGGGACCAACACGGCGGACCCGGACACCCTTCGAACCCGATCGGCGAGTCGGGCCGCCTCTCCCAGCCCCGTCGCGGCGTCGTACATCGAACAGTTCGCGACCGGGAGGCCGGTCAGTTCGACGAGTTGCGACTGGTACTCGAAGAGCGCCTGCAGGAAGCCCTGAGTGATCTCCGGTTGGTACTGCGTGTAGGAGGTCAGAAACTCCGCGCGCTGTGAGAGGTCGTCGACGACCGAGGGGACGTAGTGGGAGTGGTGATCGCGGCCGAGGAACTCCGTCAGGTCGTCGTTCTTCGCGAGCGTCGACGACAGTTCCGCGCGGAGTTCGCGCTCGCTCCGGGGTTCGATCCCGAGGTCGTCGTCGAAGCGGACCTCGGACGGAACGTCGAAGAGGTCGTCCTCGCTGTCGACCCCGACCGCGGCGAGCATTTCTGCGGTCTCCTCGGCCGTGTGCGGCGCGAACGGGCTCCCCTCGGTCCGCTCGTGACGACCGCCGTCACGCATCGGCCGCACCTCCCGCTGCCGGGGGAAGCCGCGTGGCTCCGCGTCGACGAACGTTCGGGTTCATCGTGATCACTCGGTCTGCTCGCGGTAGTCGTCGGCCGAGAGCAGCTCGTCGAACTCCGAGTCGTCGCTGACCTCGACTTCGAGCATCCAGCCGTCGCCGTACGGCTCCTGGTTCACCAGTTCGGGGCGGTCGAACAGGTCCTCGTTGACGGCGGTTACGGTTCCCGAGATCGGTGCGTAGAGGTCCGAGACGGCCTTGATCGACTCGACGACGCCGAACTCGGCCCCCTGCGTTACCTCGTCGCCGACTTCCGGCAGTTCGACGAACACGACGTCGCCCAGTTCGTCCTGGGCGAAGTCGGTGATGCCGACTGTCGCGGTCTCGCCGTCGGTCGTGGCGTACTCGTGTGATTCCTGGTACTTGCGGTCTGTGGGTACTTCGAACATTAGTTGTCCTCGATGAATGGTGTGGGAACGATTTCAGCGCGTTTCTCCTGGTCGCGAACGACGACTGCGAGCTCCGTTCCGGGCTCCGACAGCGACGTCGGGACGTAGCCGAGTGCGATCGGCTCGCCCAGCGTTGGACTCATCGTCCCGCTCGTCACGTGGCCGACGACCTCGCCGTCCGCGACGATGTCGTGGCCGTGCCGGGCGATCCCGCGTTCCCGCAGGATCAGCCCGACGAACGTCTCTTCGACGCCCGCCTCGGCGACGGTCGCCAAGGCGTCGCGACCGACGAAGTCGGTGTCGAGCGCGACGGTCCAGCCGATGCCCGCCTCGTAGGGGGTCCGCGGCTCCGCGTCGGGATCGAAGTCCTGCCCGGAGAGGAGAAACCCCATCTCGGTCCGAAGCGTGTCGCGGGATCCGAGCCCGCAGCGCGTGCAGTCTTCCGCGAACGCGGACCAGATCGGTTCGATCTCGTCGGTCGGCGCGATGATCTCGAAGCCGTCCTCCCCGGTGTATCCCGTTCGGGAGACGTACGAGCGGACGCCAGCGACCTCCGTCTCGATCACGTCGCCCCACGACAGCGGGGTGACGTCGGCGTCGCTCGCGCGGTCGACCGTTTCGACCGCATCCGGCCCTTGCACTGCCACCATCGCCCACGCGTCGGTCTCGTTGCGGACGTCGGCGTCGAGGCCCCACTCGTCTCGGTGGTCGACCCACCGCCGATACGCCTCGTCGTCGTGGCCGGCGTTCGGCACGAAGAGGTATCGGTTCTCCTCTTCGGGGAGTCGGTACACGATCGTGTCGTCGACGATCGTCCCCGATTCGTCGGTGATCGTCGAGTACTGCGACTCGCCCGGTGAGAGCGCCTCGACGTCGTTGGACGTGAGCCGCTGCATCAGAATCGTCGCGTCCGGTCCGTTCACGACGATTTCGCCCATATGCGAGACGTCGAAGATCCCGACCGAGTCGCGAACGGCCTTATGTTCGGTCCGAATCGACTCGAACTCGACCGGCATATCCCACCCCCCGAACCCGGTGAAGGTCGCGTCCTCGGCGTAGACGTCGTACAGCGGTGGCTTCCGAAGGGCCATACTGGTGGGTAGGTTCGCGGCAAGAAATGTTTTGGTATGTTCGCCGCAGTTCCGACCGATTTTGCGGTGATAAATCGCATACTGCGATAGCAAATAGCGTCAGCGGGGGTCACACCGGACAGCTATCGGTTCCGATCGGTGTCTCAGTCCCGAACGGGTCGTCGTCGTCTCACGGCGACGCTCGACTCCCTATGCGGATCGGTCGCTACTGAGGAAGGTTCGATGGTGAGCGAGGCGATCGTATCCGCCGCCGAGCACGAGTCCGTAGAGGAGATACGCGACGAACGTGACGAGCAACATCGGGAGGTTCTGGCCGACCGTCTGCCCGCCGAGACCGACGTTGGCCAACACGACGGCGACGTAGCCCGCCCAGAGGAGAAGGCCGAACACGACCCCGTGTGCCAGTCCGGTCTCGCCCGGAAGACCCCAGGTGAACCCGGCGAAGAGGAGCGGCCAGGCGACGGCGTAGAGAAGGAAAAACCAGAGAATCGTCAGTAGCGTCGCGGTCGAGGAACCGAGTTCACAGTAGGGTGGTCCGCCGACGGCGCACAGACTGGTGAACGTGGCGAACACGAAGATATCGACGCCTGCGAGGAGGAAGTCCGTGATCAGCAGAAAGATCAGTAGCGCGATCGTCGCCGCGATGCCACCGGCGAGGCTGCTTCGCACTGGGTCCATACTTTCACTTCAGTATCATATATCAAAAATATGTCTAGCTGTCAGAGAGTAAATGTATTCGACGGCCCGCCGGTTTCGGTTCCATCTCCACGGGGAGTTCCGACCAGCGCTGCGGAACAGGTGGCCACACCACGACCGTCGTGTCGCTGCGGCACGGTCCCCGTCGGCGTCGCTGCATCGGGACGCGACGGCCTCCGGAATCGAACGAGCGCCGTCGTTATCTGTTCCGCCGGAAAACACCCGACTATGAGCCGATTGGTGGAACACGACGCGACGGGACCGCTGAAACTGGACGAGTCCGACCTCGACCCCGAGAAGGGAGACGTCGCCGTCTGTCGGTGCGGGCTGTCCGGTGACTTTCCGTTCTGCGACGGGACCCATCGGAACACGAGGTCCGAAGACGAGGACGTGCTGTATCGGTACGTCGAGGAAGACGGGTCGCTACGTCGTCGCGAAGTCGACCGCGTCGCGTACGCCGCCGACGAAACGGCCGACGACGACGCTGCCGAGAACGCGGAATGAGCACGGTCGGGAAGTCGGCATGGGTGTCGTAACCGGATTCCGTTCCGCTATTCTTAATTGATTATCTCATATGGTTTCTACTATGGCTAGTGGGACGACTGTCTCGCGACGTACCTACCTGGCGGCGCTCGGAACCGCCGCCGTCGGTGGATACGCTGGCTGCGTAGGGTCGGCCACCGAGTCGGTCTTCGTCCTGTCGGCCGGAAGCCTCGCCAGTACCTTCGACGACCACGTCGCTCCCGCGTTCGAGGCGGAGACGGGGATTACGGTCCACGGCGAGTACTACGGGACCAACGCGGTGATGCGGATGGTCGAGGACCGGACGAAACACCCGGACGTGATCGTGAGCGCCGACGCGACGCTCCTCCGGGACCGTCTCTACGGCGAGTTCACGGACTGGGACGTGGAGTTCGCGACGAACAGTCTCGGCCTCGGCTATCACGAATCGACGTCCGTCGGTCGCGCCCTCGACGCCGGACAGCCCTGGTACGAGGTGGTTCGGGGGGCCGATCCGGGAGAGGTCGCCATCAGCGATCCGGACCTGGATCCGCTCGGCTACCGGGCCGTTCAGGCCTTCGAACTCGCTGCGCGCGAACACGATCTCGACGGGTTCCGAGAACAGATGCTGCAGCGCGTGTACACGGAGCCGGAGGAACCGCAAATGATGGCCGGGGTCGAGAGCGGGTCCCGCGCCGCGGCGGTCGTCTATCGGAATATGGCGATCGACCACGAGATGCCGTTTTTCGAGTTCCCCGACGCGTACAACTTTTCGGACCCCGAGTTGGCGGACCACTACGCGACCGCCACCTACACCACTGACGAGGGATACACCGCGGCGGGCCGACCGATCATCTACAACGCGACCACGAAGGACGGCGCCGACAACCCGGACGCGGGCAGGCGGTTCGTGCAGTTCCTCGCCGACAACCCGGCGATACTCGACGATGCCGGGCTGACCGTCACGACAGCGTTACCCGAGAGCAACGGTGACCCCCCGGGAGCCATCGACGTATGAACCGCACCGATTCCGTCCGTTCGAGGCGATCGCTCCGAATACCGGGACGGTTGGTCCCGGTGGTTCTCGGCGGTCTCCTCCTCGTTTATCTCGCGCTCCCCTTTCTCGCGTTTCTCTCGCGCACCGGGACGGCGAACGTGATCGCCAGACTGTCGGCGCCGGAGGCGCAAGTGGCGATCCGAAACTCCCTGCTCACGGCGCCCGTCTCGACGGCGATCGCGACGCTGTTCGGGGTTCCCCTGGCTTTCGCCCTCGCGCGGACGTCGTTCGCCGGCAAACGGCTGGTCGAGGGGATCGTGATTCTGCCGCTGGTGCTTCCCCCGGTCGTCGGCGGGGCGATGCTCCTGACGGCTGTCGGCCGCTTCACGCCGATCGGACGGGTCGCGGCCGCCGCGGGCGTCCCGCTCACCGGGAGCCTCCTCGGCGTCGTCCTCGCCCAGACCTTCGTCGCCGCGCCCTTCGTGGTCATCACCGCGCGCGCGGGGTTCGGTGCCGTCGACGAACGCCTCGAACAGGCCTCCCGCTCTCTCGGATACGGGCCGCTCGCGACGTTCTGGAACGTCTCGCTCCCGCTGGCTCGCGGCGCGATCCTCGCCGGGGTCACCCTGACGTTCGCGCGGGCCATCGGCGAGTTCGGGGCGACGATGATGGTCGCGTACAACCCCCGAACGATTCCGACCCGGATCTGGATCGACTTCATCGCGGGCGGCATCGATACGATCGTACCGCTCGCGCTCGCCTTGCTCGCCATCACGCTCGTCGTCATCACGGCGGTACAGCGGTTCGGTCGGATTCCGACGGTGGTCGAGGAATGAGGCTGGTGATCGAGCAATGAGGCTCGCGGTCGACGGGCTCTCGCATCGCTACGGCGACGAACTGGCCGTCGACGACGTGTCGTTCGGAATCGAGGCGGGCGAGCTGGTCGCGCTGGTCGGCCCCAGCGGCTGCGGGAAGACGACCGTCGTCCAGTCCGTCGCGGGCCACGTCCGCCCGACGGCCGGGCGGATCGCGCTCCGCGGCGAGGACGTGACTGGCGTGCCGCCCGAGGACCGCGGGATCAGCGTCGTCTTCCAGCGGTCGACGCTGTATCCGCACATGACCGTGGGCGAGAACGTCGCCTACGGGATCGCGGCCCGCGGTATCGACCCCGCTCGCCGGGACCAACTCGTCGACGACCACCTGAAGTTGGTGTCGCTCCGCGAACAGCGGGAGGCGCGGCCGGCCGAGTTGAGCGGCGGGCAGCGGCGACGCGCGGAACTGGCTCGGGCGCTGGCCCCGTCGCCGGACGTGCTGCTGCTCGACGAGCCGCTGTCGGCGCTCGATCGGACGCTGCGCATCCGGTTGCGGGAGGAGATCGCGCGGATCCAGCGGGAGACCGGCGTGACCACGCTGTTCGTCACGCACGACCAGGAGGACGCGATGGCCCTCGCCGACCGCCTCGTCGTGATGAACGGCGGTCGGATCGCCGGCAGCGGACGGCCGCGAGAGCTCTATGAGTCCCCGCCGGGACCGTTCGTCGCGTCGTTCCTCGGCCGGTCGAACACGTTCTCGGGCGCGATCTCGGGAGGGGCCCCGCTCAGGATCCGGGCGGGCGAACAGGAGATCGAGCTCCCGAGCGTCGAGGCGGACGTGCCGGACGGCACGACCGTCACCTGTCACGTGCACCCCGAGGACCTCTCGATCCGTGATCCCGACGTGGAGACCGCGTTGCCCTCGATAGCGGGTCGGGTCAGTCGCGTCGCGGACGTCGGCCGCCGGTACGACGTGACCGTCAGCGTCGGCGACGGAGCAGAACTGGTCGCGGAACACGCGTCGTCGCCGCCGGCGGTCGACGACGCCGTCGCGGTCGCCTTTGCGGCGGACCGACTACACCTGTTCGACCGCGACGAGGGCCGGCGGGTCACGCTCTTGGAAACCTGATCCCGAGATCCGCCGTCGACGACGCCCTGTCCACGAGGATCGCTGCACCCGTCACCCCCTGGCACCGGTGATGTCTCGCCGATTCTCGCGAGACGCTCGTCCGTGCTCACACGAATTGCCCGGAATTTTCGGGCGAGATTCAAGATTTATTCAACCAGAATTTTTCACGATACCGAATAGAATCATTCTATAGCGCTTTCAGTCGCACTTCTACCAAGCTACCGAAACAATTAATTTAGATTCTATTCAACTGATTCTCGATGGCACAAGCAACGGAGCGGCTCCGGCGCTACTTGGAGGACGAACTCGGGGAGTGTCGAAGCGAGGACGTCGAACGCCGACTCGACGAACTGGGAACGCTCGAAGCGGCGCTCGGGAAAACGCAGGTCGAGGCCGAACTCGACGTCGTGTCGGCGCTCGCCAACGAGACGCGCTACACGCTCGTCAGGGTTCTCGTCGCCGCCGAGGGTGAACTCTGCGTCTGTGAGTTGAACGCGGTCGTCGACGTGAGCGAGAGCGGCCTGAGCCACGCCCTCTCGAAACTCGTCGACGCGGGCCTCGTCGAGGGCCGAAAGGACGGTCGCTGGAAAATGTACCGGGCGACGAACCGGGCGGTGGCGTTCGTCACCGTCATCGAGGGGAGCGTGAGCGGCGGCGAGAGAGGCGACGCACCGGGAGGCGAGTAAGGGCGATGAGTGCCGTCGAACACGAGCACGGCCCCGACTGCGAGTGCGAGAGCTGTGGTGATCCCCGGTCGATGGACTTCCTCGACAAGTACCTCACTGTCTGGATCTTCGGTGCGATGGCGATCGGCGTCGGCCTCGGCACCGTCGCACCGTCGGTGACCGGGCCGATCCGGAACCTCCACCTCGTCGAGATCGGACTCGTGCTGATGATGTACCCGCCGCTCGCGAAGGCCGATTACTCCCGGCTCCCGACGGTCTTCAGCAACTGGCGGGTCCTCGGATTGAGCCTGGTGCAGAACTGGCTCATCGGCCCGACGCTGATGTTCGGACTCGCAGTCGTCTTCTTCAGCGGACTCGTCCCCGGACTGCCCGCGCGCCCCGAGTACTTCCTCGGACTCGTGTTCATCGGGATGGCGCGGTGCATCGCGATGGTGTTAGTCTGGAACGAACTCGCCGAGGGCTCGACGGAGTACGTGACGGGGCTCGTGGCGTTCAACAGCCTCTTTCAGATCGTCACCTACGGGGTCTACGTCTGGTTCTTCGCGCTGTTTCTTCCGCCGCTGCTCGGGATGGACGCGCTGTTCGCGGGCATCACGACGTTCGACGTCACGCCGATGCAGGTGTTCGAGGCCATCGTCGTCTTCCTCGGAATCCCGTTCGCCGGTGGCTTTCTGACCCGCTACGTCGGGACTCGGGTCAAGAGCCGCGCGTGGTACGAGGACGTGTTCGTCCCGACGATCGATCCGCTCACGCTCGTGGCGCTGTTGTTCACGGTGATCGTGATGTTCGCGACGCAGGGCGGCGCAATCGTCGCCTCTCCGGGCGACGTCCTGCTGATCGCCGTGCCGCTGACCATCTACTTTGTCGTGATGTTCCTGGTGAGTTTCGGGATGGGACGCGGCATCGGCGCGGACTACTCGACGACGACGGCGATCGGCTTCACCGCGGCCTCGAACAACTTCGAACTCGCCATCGCGGTCGCCGTCGCGGTCTTCGGCGTCGGCTCCGGTGTCGCCTTCGCGACGGTCGTCGGCCCGCTCATCGAGGTACCTGTCCTGTTGGCGCTGGTGAACGTCGCGCTGTACTTCCAAGACCGGTACGACTGGGGCGGGTACACGACCGGCAGCCTCGATGGACCAGCGGGCGACGCTGCGACGGAGCCGACCGAACCGACGACGGACGACGACTGACGGACGGCGGACGCTTCGACGCGCTCGTTTCGGCTCACGCGTACGCCTCGAACTCCTCGCCGAACAGGAGGAAGTAGCCCGTGCCGACGATACCGACGGCGGCCGCGACGGAGAACGCCACCTCGGGGCTCACGAACTCCCAGAGGGCGCCACCGAGCGCCGCGCTCGGGATCACGACAGTGTTTCGCAACAGGTAGTACGTTCCGGTGACGCGTCCACCGGCACCCTGCTGTGCGGGGCCGACGATCAGCGCCTTGTGGGAGGGAAGCCCGGCGAACCGGAGGCCCGAGAACGCGAAGACGACGACCATCGCCACCGAGGTCGCCGGCGCGTTGATCAGGACGACCGGGAAGACGGCGTAGACGGCGAAACCGAGCGCGACGACGGGCTTCAGTCCCACGCGTTCGGCCGCCTTCGCGGCGGGAGCCATCACCAGCAGCGCGACCAGCATCTCGACGCCGAGCAGGTAGCCGAAGAACGCGGCCGGCGAGAGGTCGACGGCGTAGGAGAGTCCCGCGAGCGAGACTGTCGTCTCCAGGCCGACCCCGTAGGTCCGCGTGACCACGAGCACGAAGAAGACGTAGACCATCCCGTTGGCGAAGCGGACGAGCGTGTCGCCGACGAGGAGCGGGCGAAGTTCGCTCGGCATCTCCCCGAGATCCCGACGGATCCGCGCGAGGCCCGCAAAAGAACCGCCGATCGTGTCCTCGCTCGCGTCGTACAGCAGATGCTGCGCGACGGTCCCGACGACGCCGAAGACGACCGCGACGCCCAAGACGTACCGGAAGCTCACCGTGAACGCCGGATGCAGACCGATGAGGACGGCCGCGAGCACGGGGCCGAGCAGGAACGCGGTCCGCCGGAACGTCTCGGTGCTGGCGAAACCCGCCGCGAGCCGGGACGGATCGGTCGCCTGCTTGACGACCGCGAAGGTGGCCCCGAGTCCGAACGACTTCCACGCCTGCGCGAGGAGGAGGCCGGCGAAGATCCAGACCCACGGCTCGACGGTCAGGCCGGCGACTGAGAGCGGTCCGATGCCAGGCGCGACGAGCCAGAGGCCGAACCCGAGCGTCGACACCAGGCCGAACAGCGTGAGCGCGTGCCGCGAGCCGATCCGATCGGAGATCGCGCCGCCGGGATAGGGGTACACCGCGGAGACGACGTTGCCGACGGTCCCGAACAACCCGACGACGAACCCGCTCGCGCCGAGGGCGACCAGGTACTCCGGGAGGAAGCGGTTCGTCATCTGGAAGCCGAGGCTGAACGCGAACATCGCGAGCGACAGCACCAGGACGTCGCGTTCGAGCGCGAAGAACTGGCGGAAGGCGTGAAACGGTCCCGACTCGTCCGCCTCGGTCGCAGTTCGTCCCGACGTCATCTGACGACCGGACGTCGGAACCGGAGTGAGATATATCCCGGTGACCCTACGCGTCCGAGTGACGCTCTGCCGATCGCTCGGCCTCGTACCGCGCAGCCTGCTCGTCGAGAACTGCCTGTCGTTTTCTCCTCGCGCCCTCAGACATCAACTCCTCGCTCCACTCGAACCCGGCGTCGGTGTCGAGTTCGACCGAGCCGACGCCGTCGAGGTCGCCGACGCCGGATTCGACTTCCTCGTAGAAGTACGGAACCATATGGCACATCGGCGAGGTGAGCCGCATCTCGACGTCGACGTGACCGTCGTCGACGTCGACGGATTTCACCAGTCCCATCTCGACGATGTCGAGGTTCGACCCCGTGGCGGCGCTGCAGGGGTCGACGACCTCGCGGAGGCGCTCGCAGACGCGGGAGACGGGGACGCTCCCGTCGGCGTCGACACGGTCGATGGTATCGGGGGCGACTGCGGCCCCGGCGTCGATGGATCCCTCGGATTCGACGTCGCCAGGCCTCTCGGATTCGACGTCGTTGGACTCTTCGGATTCGGCGCTCATTCGGCCACCTCGAACCCCGTGGACTGCCACTCGTCGGTCAGTTCGACGTCGCTGTACTGGTCGTCCTCGGTTTCCGATCGGATCTCGTCGATATCGAAGCCGTGCGCCTCCGCCCAGTTCTCACCGAGGATCTTCTTCTTGTCCTCCTTCGTGATCTCGAACGTCCCGGAGAAGCTCTTCATCTCCGGGAAGTCGTACTCCCAGAAGCGTTCGAGCAGGAGACCGGGGTGGAAGTGCGGCGCGCCGGTGCCCCAGAGGATCTTGTCGAGCGCCTGCTCGCCCCCGCCGTAGAGGAGGTCTTCGAGCGTCTCAGCGAAGGACTCGGGCGACGTGACGAGTTCCGCAAGCGTGAGTTCGAGATTGACGTAGACGTTGGGGTGCCGGGCGATCTGCCAGCCGGTCTCCTTGGCGAACGAGAGCCCGCCGTGGACGATCTCGAAGGTGAGATCCGGGAACGACGCGGCCGCCTCCTCGACGTCGCCGACCTTGTACGAGTCCATCGGGACCGCGCCGAAGGGGAGTGCCTTGTGCACGGCGACGACGTCGAGGCCGAGGTCGGCGGCGTGTTCCCACAGCGGGAACGCGACCTCGGGGTCGTCCATCTTGAAGCCGTGGTGGGTCCCGTCCTGTTCCCAGTAGGAGGGGTACACCTTCACGCCGTGGGGGTCGAACGCCTCGACCTGCCGGGTCAGTTCCGCCTGCGGGTCCTCCATCCCGACGGCGTCGACGCTGGCCAGCGCCGCCGCCCGCGTCGGGTTGCGCTCGACGAACTCCCTGGCCTTCGCCTCGGCGGTGAGCCCGTCGTGGAACACCGTGATGGACTGGGGGTGAACGACGGCGAAGTCTGTCCGGCTCTCCCGGAAGAGCGAGTTCTCGGTCTCCTCGATCGGCCAGTCGCTGAGGAACGACTCGCGGGTCCGCCGGTACCCCTCGGGCATCTTGCTCTCCAGTCCGACGCCGATCTCGGCGACCTGCTGCGCGTACCGCGGCACTCGGAAGTTCGATTCGGCCTGGTTGTACGCGTGCACGACGGCGTCCGCGACGAACACGTCGTCCAGTTCGCTCATAGCTCTTTAATGATAGACCGTAATCATATGTGTTTGGGAGCGGGAGACCCACGCTCGTGGTAAAGAGGCGGCCCGGAGCGGTGTCGAACCGCGAGAACGAGAGCCGCAGGGAGAATAGGGAGTCCCGTAGCCATCCGGCAGGTTCGGTCGGGACGGGATACCGGTGACGCTCGTTCCCCGGCCGCGGGAACCTATGGGCGACTACGATACTGCCGATCAGCTTCCGGCGGATCCGGTCGCGACCTCGGCGCGAGGCCGAGAGACGGCGTCGTCGGCACGCCAGACGTTCCCACGGCGGCCGACGCGCGAGAGGTCGAGGCGGACGGACTCGCCGACCGACAGCGACGAAAGCGCCTCCCGGGTGGCGTCGTCGGCGAAATCGACCAGGTGGTAGGTCGCGTGTGTCGTGGTCGAACGAACCGTCACCGCGTCGTGGCTGTTCATCTCGGAGACTACTGTGAACGAATCAGGACTAGAACCGGTATTTGAACTCATTCTATCCAGTTAGAAGAGGAATTAGTTGATAAATCTACGCTATAAAGAATATAAGGGGTATGAACGTGTTATTCGAAATGGAGGAGACAACCTCGGACAGGTCGGATGCGAGACGTTCCCATCGGTAGCTGGTTGTCGGCTTCGAGCGACTCGATCGACAGTTGTCCCCGAGAAACGGTTATCTCACCGAGTCGCCATCAATCGGTATGATCGAGCCACTGATCCGACTCTTCGAGGGCCTGTCCGCGAGCGAAGCGACGCTCGTGGTGCTTATCGTCTCTCTCGCGGCCGCCGTCGCGATGGAGTTCGTCGTCCTCCGACTCGCCAAACGGTACGTCTCCGCCACCGACACGGAGTACGACAACATCGTCTTCTCCACGCTCCGCGTGCCGATGGTCGTCACCGCGGCGCTGGTGGGGGTGTTCGTGCTCACGCAGGTCCCCTCGGTGCGATCGTCGGTGGTAATCGATCCGGGGACCCTCGACGACCTGTTCGGACGACCCGCGCTCTCGATTCTCGTCCTCGTGTGGGCGTACGCCGCCAACAAGGTGGTGAACCGACTCGTCGCCGCCGTCAACGAGGAGGGCGGGCGGTTCGACTTTGCACCCGTCTTCTCGAACATCTGGACGCTGTCGGTCGTCGTCGGCAGCGCGGGGACGCTGCTGTGGCTCTGGGGCATCGAGATCACGCCGCTTCTGGGGGCCGCGGGCGTGGCGGGGATCGCCGTCGGCTTCGCCGCGAAGGACACCGTCGCGAACTTCTTCGGGGGGATCGCCCTGTACTTCGACGACACCTACAAGCTCGGCGATTACATCGTCCTCGACGACGACACCGCCGGGACGGTCATCAAGGTCGGCGTCCGCTCGACGACGCTTCTCACCCGCGACGAGGTGATGGTCACCGTTCCCAACGCCGCGCTCAACGCCGCGAAGGTGACGAACGAGTCCGCGCCGCAGCGCCGCCGTCGCATCCGGGTGCCGATCGGCGTCGCCTACGGGACCGACATCGACGCGTTCGAGGAACTCCTCGTCGAGGTCGCGATGGCGGAGTCGCTGGTTCGCGACTCGCCGAAGCCGCGGGCGCGGTTCCGCTCGTTCGGCGACTCGGCGCTGCAGTACGAACTCCTCTGCTGGGTCAACGGTCCCACGCGACGGCGGCGCGCGCAGCACGAACTCAACCGCGCGCTGTACAAGGCGCTGAACGCGGCCGGGATCGAGATTCCATACCCGAAGCGCGACGTGACAGTCACCGGAGCGGTCCCCGACCTCGCGACCGAGGCGAACGCCGGGAGGACGGCGGTCCACTCCGCAGAGGAGGGCGTCGCTAACAGGCGCGACAGGCACGATCCGGCGTAGATGCAGCGGTCTCGGAGGGCCGCAGCGTCGTGAGTTACGACATCGTCGTCGTTATGGTTGCCCCCGCGAATGCTGCGGTATGGACCTCCTGGGACGGCTGTACGCGGAGGACTCCGACGGCGACGACCCCGCGGAACCGCGGGTCGCGCTCTTCGTCGACGGGCCGAACGTCCTCCGCGACGAGTTCGACGTCGACCTCGACGACGTCCGCGAGGCGGCCGCGGCGGCCGGGCAGTTGACCGCGATGCGGCTCTATCTCGACGAACACGCGACGCCGGGGCTGATTCAGGCGGCGGAAGCGCGGGGCTTCGAGGTCGTCGTCACGAGCGGCGACGTCGACGTCCGGCTGGCGGTCGACGTGACCCGCTTCGCCGTCGAGGACCGCGCGGACGTGATCGCCATCGCCTCCCGCGACACCGATTTCAAGCCCGCTATCGAGACCGCGAACGCCTACGGCTGTCGGACGTTCGCCATCGCACCGGGGGAGTTCGGCCGCTCGGACGCCCTGCGGAACGCGGCGACCGAACGCGTCACGATCGAGGAGGCGAGCGACGAGGACGACGGCCCCACCCTGGTCGGGTACGACGGGTAAAGTGGCACGGTCACACTGTCGTGGCACGGTCACGCTGTCGTGACACGGTCACGCTATCGCCGAAAAGCGGACGAACTTTTGCACCCGAGCGAGGAGAGAGTGTATGGAAGAGCTCGGAACGCCGGTGCTCGACAACCACCTCCACCTCGACCCGAAGCACGGCCGCGGCCTCGACGCCGTCCGCGACTTCGCGCGTCTCGGCGGGACGCACCTGCTCGTCGTGAACAAGCCGTCGTGGCTCCTCGGCGTCGAGCCCGACGCGGGCGGCGACTTCCGTCCCGTCTTCGAGACCACGATCGACGTCGTCGACCGCGCGAGCGAGATCCTGCCGGGGACGGCGTGGCCCGTCCTCGGCGTCCACCCCGGTCTCGTCTCGAAACTCGTCGACGACCGCGGGTTCTCCTCCGCGGAGGCGGGCGAACTGATGCGCGCGGGGTTGGATCAGGCAGCCGAGTTCGTCCGCGACGGCGACGCGCTCGCGCTGAAGTCCGGCCGACCGCACTACGACGTCTCCGATGACGTGTGGGCGGCCTCAAACGAGGTGATGCGGCACGCGTTCGCGCTGGGCGCGGACCTCGACTGCGCCGTGCAGTTGCACACCGAGGCGTCCGAGGACCTGACCGAGGTGGCCGAGTGGGCCGAGGAGCGCGGCCTGCCGTCCCACCGGGTCGTCAAGCACTACGCCGGCGGCACGCTGGCCGGGCCGACGCCGAGCGTGATGAGCGAGAAAGAGCGACTGGAAGTCGCCGCCGAGTCGGGCGCGCCGTTCCTGATGGAGACGGACTTCGTCGACGACCCCGACCGCCCGGGCGCGGTCCTGGGTCCGAAGACCGTCCCGCGGCGCGTCCGGTGGCTGCTCGACGAGGGCCACGGTGAGGCCGTCGAGCGCGCCCACGTGGAGACGCCGCAGCGGGTCTACGGGATCGACACGCGCGCGACGCTGTCGCGGTGAGGACTCGCCGTTCGGTCTGGGGCGGGCCTCGGCCCCTGTCCACCTCCGGGGGCGCGGGAAGTACCGTATCAATACTTATGTTTTCGAGCCGACTACTTCTAGCTATGCCCCACGGTCACGACCGGGACAGCCGGAACGCGTCAGGCACCGACTCGACCTACGAGTGCCTGCGATGCGGCAGCATCGTCGAAGCGAGTTCCAACCCCGGGACCTGCGAGTGCGGTGGGCAGTTTCAGAACCGGCGCAAGTCCCTGGAGTAACGACCGAAGTGGTCGATCGACGACGGTGTGTCGGCGTTCGGGCGTCGGGGGCGGGGTCACGGCAATCACGACACCGAGAGATGAGTTATCGTGAGCCCCGCAAAACCGGGCCTCGACAAGAAAGGCATTTGAATCCCGGCGGGAATGGTGGAGTATGACCGAGGCCGAGGAGACCTACTACACCGAAGAACGCTGGCAGAACTGGCTCTCCCGCGTCGAAGAGGAAGAGCTCGATCCCGAGAACGAAGACTCCGCGCGATTGCTCCTGAATCTCCAGGACGACGCCGCCATCGCGGTGGCGAAGATCGTCTCCGCGTACGAGGAGGATCGGCTCGACGACGAGGAAGCGATCGAAGAACTCGAACGCGTCCGGACGATCGTCCTCTCGGAGCCCGAACTGGACATCGAGGATGACGCCGCGCGCGAGGACAAAGAGATGCTCGTCGACGGCGTCCAGACGAGCCTCGTCTGCGTCTTCTACGCCGCGGAGGAGTACATCGTCGCCGGCGCGGCCGAGGAGGCCCCGCTCTCGGAGTACGTCGAAGCCGCGGCGGCCGCCGAGCAGGACGACGATATGGACGCCGCACTGGGCTACCTCGTGCAGGCCGGCACGCGGATCATCGTCGGCGACGAACTCGATATGGCCGTCGTCGACGACCTGGAGTACGGCCTCGTCTCCGAGTGGGTCAACGGCCTCGACAGCCTCCAGAGCGCGATGAGCGACCCCGAAGTCGTCGAAGAAGAGGAAGACGACGACTGAAACCTGAGCGGAGCCGACGTCACTCGTTCCGGCCTCGGTTCGTCCCCCGTCTCGGCGGCAACGTTTTTATCCGGTAGTCGCCGAATCGGAACCATGTCTCTCCGAGACGACGACAGGGCCGTGACCGTGCAGATCGGCGCGGTCCTGTTGCTCGGGTTTCTCGTCGTCTCGCTGTCGCTGTACCAGGCGACCGTCGTCCCGAACGAGAACCGCCAGGTCGAGTTCCAGCACAACCAGCGCGTGCAGGCGGATATGCAACAGGTCAGGAACGCCATCCTCGGGACGGCCGCGACGGGATCGTCAGCACCGACCGGCGTCGAACTCGGGACGCGCTATCCGACGCGCGTCGTCGCCGTGAACCCCGGCCCGCCGAGCGGGACGCTCTCGACTGCGGACCTCGGAACCATCCGGATCGAGAACGCGACGGCCGACGATGAGTCGACGGCGGGTCCCGACTACCCCGAGACGGCGGACTTCTGGGACGGCGACACCACGCGCACCTACACCACGAAGTCGCTGGTCTACCGACCGGACTACGCGAACTACGACGCCGCCCCGACGACGGTCTACGAGAACGGGGTCGTGTACAACCGCTTCGACTCGGGGACCCTCACGCGGACCGGGCAACCGATCGTCGCCGGGAAACGGATCTCACTCGTCGCGCTCTCGGGGAACCTCTCGCGCGGCGGGGCCAGCACGCTCTCGATGAATCCGCGGGCGGTGAGCACCTCGACACGGACGATCAGCGTCTCGAACGTCGCGGAAGGCGAGAACGTCTCGGTCTTCGTCCCCTCGCGGCTGAACGCGCAGTCGTGGACGGACCTGCTGAACGAGACCGGCGAGTACGACCCGGCTGCCGACCCCGATAACGACGCGTACGTCTACCGGGTCGAGAACGTCGAGAACGGCGGACAGGACGGCGTCGAACTGTTCTTCGAGCCCGACGCGACCTACCAGCTGAAGCTCTCGAAGGTCGGCGTCGGGAGCGGCGTCGGCGACACCGAGCCGGCGTACCTGACGAGCGTCGACGACCTCGAGTCGAACCCCTTCGAGAGTCGCACTTATCCGTTCACGGTCGAGTTGCGCGACAAGTACAACAATCCCATCGGACGCAGCGTCGAGGCCGGGAGCGAGGAGACGACGATTCCGGACGGCGTGGTTCTCGAACCGGGACGCTACCGCTATCGGTACACCGCGCCCGACAGTTCGGCGGCGAGTTCGGACTCGATTGGCGTGACGTTCCTGACTGAGTCCAGCGATCCCGTCTACGACGTCGGGAACCCATCTTTCGAGGGAGAGCGCGTGGAAAACGTGGAGTACGACGTGGACATCCAAGCGGCGGGTGGGGGTGGTGACGGTGGGGGTGGCGACGGCACAGGTCCGCTCGCCTTGCAGGCAGGCAGTGGCGAAGCGAACGCGAACGGAGGTGAATCGACTGGAATTCAGTTCGTGATGAATAACGAGGGAAGCGAGGCAGTGACGATCGAGAGCATCGAACTGTCCGATCCCTCAAACACTGCGTCGCTGGTGTACGAAAGCAACGGCGGTGACGGTGACGGACAAAACGAAGTGTTCGTCGACGTCGGCGATAACGGCGCCAACACAAACGATCCGGAGGACGGATACTACGATTCTGGCGACGGGAACGGAAACAATAACAACTGGCAAACCGGGACGACCGGCACACTCGACGACTCGGCACAGTTATCCGGATCCGAGTCTGCGCGGGTGTACATCTACCGATTTTACCAGTCACGAAGTGGCGCGGGGAGCAGCACGACGGCAGATATGACTGGTGAGAGTATTACAGTTAGATTCACATACACTGTAAACGGCAATGAGTACACGGAAAGTTACGACGTAACCGCTTCGGCGTAGATACACTATCAGGGCTGAAATTTAGAAGGGACATTTTATCAGAGTACCACGGATATAGCCGCGAGTGAGCGGTCCGCTACCTACTACTGTCAACCGCGCCCAAACAGAGTCCCTCGGGAGCCTGCTCCTCGTCGCGGTGGTCGTCGTCAGCGGAGCGACCTTCGGCGCGTACTACGTCGCCTCGACGAGTGGCGGTGGTGCGGGCGGGTCGGCGGGCGGTGCCGGCGGTGCGGCAGGGTCGACGGCGGACTTTACGCTGTCTGCGAGTGAGGAAACGCTCCAACTCGAACACAACGGCGGGCCGTCGTTCTCGGTCGACGACCTTCGCGTGACCGTCAGGAACGACTCCGGGGAGTTCTCGTACGCCTTCGCTGACGGACAGATCCGCGGCGACGCGAACGGGCAGTTCGACCCCGGAGAGACGTGGCAACTGGCGTGGGCACAGTCCGCCGGTGCGGACGTCACTGTCTCGCTCGTCGACGACGACGCGGAGACGCTCCTGCTTCAGGAGACGGTCTCGATCACCGAGAAGTCGACTGTTCGCCCGGCCGACCTCGCACAGGGAGAGACAGCATCTGACGGCGGGAGTCTGCCTCCGGGTGATGAAGACGGCAGCGACCAGACTCCGGGCGATGGCGAGGATACCGACGAGGCGGAGAAGCCTTCAGGGCCGTGGTTAGACGTCGACGACGACGGCGAGTACGAGACCGCCGACGGCGACGTAACCGTCGACCTCTCGTCCGGGACGGTCCCCGGCAGTTACTCCGAGACGGCGTCGTCGGCCACGCTTCGCGTTCCGGACGACGTAACGGTCGAGACAGGGCGGAACGCGATCGATCTGAGCGCCGAAAACGTACGTCTCGCCGGCACGCTACGAACGAAGGGTTCGGTCGCGCTCAACGTGCCCGGGTACGTGGCTCTTCCCGGAGGCACGATCGACAATGCGGGCGGATGGAACAGTGTCACGGTGAAATCAGGCGATGACCGTATCACCGCCAGCAGTGCATCCATTCAGTCGAGAGGAAGCATCTCGATATCCGGAGCCCACGGCGTACAGATGACGGAGTCCGTCGTCGACAACACCGCCAACTGGAACAGTATCAGCATCAAGTCCGGCGACGGGGCGACCGATCTCGAAGGGACGACCGTGGCCTCGCGGGGCAGTATCTCGGTCGCGGCGTCGGACGCGGTGCGACTCCGCAACGGACAGATCAATAATCTACGGGGCTCGAACAGCGTGACCGTCAAATCCGAGCAAAGTGCCGTCGTCGCCCCTGGGGTGAGTGTCACCTCAAAAGGCTCTATTTCGATCTCTGGCTCGCAGGGCGTCCAAATGGGGTCGGCTACGATCACCAACGCCGCCGGGAGCAACAGTCTCACCGTCGCGTCCGGTGGCGGGGCAGTCGACGTTCACAACGCTGATATCGGATCGAAGGGGAGCATCTCGATCACGGGATCGACTGGCGTCGACACCACCTCCACGTCGATCGATAACGAAGCGGGGTGGAACAGCGTCACCGTCTCGACGGACGACGGCTCGGTTTCTGGCGACCGGATGACGATCAAGTCGCAGGGAAGCGTGACCGTCAAAGCCAGTGACGGAGTTATTGCTCAAAACACGGAGATAATCACCCGAAGTTCGGTAGCTATCAGAGGGTCGACGGCCGTCGACGTCGGCCAGTCGCTGATTACCAACGAGGAAGGTGACGGCAGTGTAACCGTGATTTCGGATACTGAGGCGGTCGACGCTGTCCGAACCCGCGTGGCCTCCGGCGGGAAGGTGTCTATCACCGCGGGGTCGTCAGTGCGCCTGACGGGAACGACGGTCGACAACACTGCGGGATGGAGCGGCGTGTACGTCACGTCCACGGACCGTCGTCTCTCGGCCCGTGAACTATCGGTCAAAACGAAGGGCGATCTCCGTCTCACCGGGGACGAGAACGTGACGCTGACAGACGCCGAACTGGACGCCTCGGAGGGGTGGGGTAGCCTCGACGTGAGTTCCGGGAACCGCCTCGAAATCGATAACGCGACCGCCGTCGGCAAAGGGCAGATATCGATCAGCTCGGGACGTGGCATCGACGCCACCGGGTCCACCCTCGACAACGCGGAGAGCTACAACAGCATCTCCCTTGCAGTGAGCGATGCAGGCGATATACTGCTCGTCGAGACGACGATCCGGTCACGAGGGCACGCTTCGGCTGAAGTTCCCGTGGAGTCGAGCAACCCCCAGGGAGAAGGTAGCGGACGTGGGAAAGGCCAGGGCCGCGGGGAGGGCACCTCAGACGACGAAAACGCTTACATCGTCGACGTCACGGACGCCATTATCGGCGACGCGGACGGGTACTTGGAGGTCTCTCCGGAGAGCGCGGTGGTCGGCGACCCGGCATCGGGAGTCGCCGGCAGCAACTGAGACGACGCCGCCGCACTTAGACGATCGTCGACAGTGCTATCGACAAACCAATAAGCGGTACGCGAGATAGACGAGGTATGACTGCCGTCGGCATCGACGCCATCGAACTCTGGACGGGTAAACTGCGACTCGATCTGCCGAATACCTTCGCGCCGGTGAAGGGCGAAGACCCCGGCAAGTACACGAAAGGAATCGGCATCGAGTACTCCTCGCTCCCGGACGTCTACGAGGACATCGTGACGATGGGCGCGAACGCGGCGAAGCGCCTGATGGACCGCGAGGGACTCACCCCCGACGACATCGGTCGGATCGACGTCGCGACCGAGTCCGCCTTCGACAACTCCAAGCCGGTCTCGACGTACGTCGCCGGCTGTTTAGAGCAGGTCTACGACGGCGACTTCCACCACGCGAACAAGGGCGAGCGGAAGTTCGCGTGCCTGTCGGGCACGCAGGTCATCGACGACGCGTACAACTGGATCCGCGCGGGTCGGAACCGCGGGCGCGCGGCGCTCGTGATCGCGACCGACACGGCGCTGTACGAGCGCGGCGACCCCGGCGAGGCCACCCAAGGGGCCGGCGCGGTGGCGATGCTCGTCGACGAGGACCCCGACGTCGTCGCGCTCTCGACCGAACAGGGCTACGGGAGCGCCGACGAGACCGACTTTCTGAAACCCAACCAGCAGTTCCCGAGCGTCGACGGCAAGCGCTCGATCCAGGTGTATCTCGCGCGGATGCGCGAGGCCCTCGAGGACTACGAGTCAGTCGCCGGCGACACCCACCCCGACGATTTCGTCTACTTCCCGTTCCACACGCCGTACCCGGGAATGGTCCGGAAGGCCGCGTTGCTCGGGTATCGCCACATCACTCGCGGCACCGACATCGAGGACGCACTCGCCGACGACATCGGGATGCAGCCGCGCGAAGCCGACTTCGCGGAGTGGGACGACTACGAGGAGGCGATCCGGGCGTACATGGACGAACTGAAGGAGACGCGTCGGTACCGCGAGTGGTACGAGCGAGCGATCGATCCGACGGTCCGGATCGCCGGACAGGTCGGCAACTGGTACACCGGATCGGTCCACCTCGCGCGGCTGTCGGCGCTCCGTGCCGCCGCCGAGGAAGACGCCGACCTCGTCGGCGAGAAACTGCTCGTCGGCTCTTACGGGTCCGGCGCGCAGGCGGAGATTCACGCCGAGACCGTACAGGACGGCTGGCGCGAAGGCGTCGAGGCCGTCGACGTCGAAGCCCGCCTCGACAATCGCTACGACCTCTCGTACGAGGAGTACGAACTCGTTCACGACGTGCACAACCACGAGAAGGAGGTCGAGGTCGACGAGTTCACACAGCCCTCCGGCGAGTTCGTCTTCACCGGTTGGGGACGGATGAACGAACGACGCTACGAATACGTCGAGTAGAGGCTGCCGAACCAGTTTTTACGGTACTGACGCGAATGTCGAGTCGATGAGCGAGCGATCGTGGCGCTTCCGAACCACCCGCGGACTCGTGACCGTCCGCGAGGACGCGATCGCCGTCCGATCGACGCCCGGTCGGTTTCTCGCCGGGCAGCGGCGGCGGTGGTGGGCCGGTGACTGGCGGGACCGGGGGTGGATGGCGTTTCAGGCGACCGGGTTGCTCTGGTCGCTGGGGGGACTCGCGCTCCACGCCGCCGACGCCCTCCAAGCAGGGGTGACGGGCGTGGGACTGGCGTCGACGCCGCACCTCGTCGCCTTCGCGCTGTTCGCGTACGCGTTCTGGTCGAACCACGTGGGGGAGACCACGATCCCCGTCTCGAACGTCGAACGAATCACGCTGGACGAGGAGGCGGGAGAGCTCACGATCGAACACCGGACCGACGGGGGCCTCCGCTCGGTCGTTTCGGACGACGAGCGGGAGTTGAGCCTCTCGCTTTCGACTGCGGAGGCCCGTCGGGAGGCCAGAGAGATCTTCCGACTCCGGGGCATCGATCTCGATGCGCCCGAGGAACCGGAGGAAGAGCCCGAATATCGGATGGTGACGAAGAGCGGCGTCTGTTTCTGTGCGGACTGTCGATCCCAGGTGTCGCCCGGTGACGATACCTGTCCCGTGTGCGGGTACGCGTTGCGAGTTACGCGGTCGGCCGACTCTGACGCCGACCGGATCACCGAGGAGTCCGTCGCACGGGCGTGAATCGGGCCGGTCCGGTGTGTCACCGACGACGCGCCGGTCAGGGGAGTCGCCGCAGGTCCTCCAACATCTCCTCGAGGTCGCGGTTCGATATCGCGAGCGAAAACCCGTCGATCGTCGCGAGCGCCGGCGCGTGCTCCCAGAGGTCGTCCTCGGTGAGACCGTGGAGGATGACGGCGTTCGGGGTCGGGTTGACGACGCGCATCGCCACGAGCGGCGACTCACCGCGGGTGACGCCCGTGAACACCAGGGCTCGCGACGTCGACTGACCGTAGAGGCGGTAGAACTCCTCGGAGGACAGCCGAGTGATGGCCTCGATGCTGTTGATCACCGTGTGCCCGCTGATCCGGTCCTGATCGCCGCGGACGAGTTCGGTCGCGTCCATCGCCTCGTACAGCGTCTCCAGCGGGATCGAGGTCGGGTATTCCCGAAGGTCCTGGACGATGTCGCTCTCGAAGCCCGCGGAGATGACCCGGGCGTACTGGCGGATGCGGCCGCCGCCCCGGGATTCGTCGATGTCCAGCAGCGCCTCGACCATCCGCCGGACGACGCCGATACCGGGGCTCTCGCGCCGGCCGCTCTCGTAGTCGGAGATGACTGAGGAGGAGACGTCCAGTTGCTCGGCGAGGGCGGTCTGAGAGACGTCGAAGTCCGTCCGCCACTTCCGGAGCGTCGCGCCCGGATCGTCACTCAACGTAATTTCGCCCGCGATCCGACGTGCGAGGTCTTCTCTGGGAACAGTCGTCACGACCGGCACCCCTCCGGTATCGGGCTCTCTCGGCACATACTGGTGGAACGTGGGAGAGGCGGCCGCAAAAGCGTATCGAAGGTGGGGTTCGACGAACGCCGATACCCGACGGGAAGGGGGCACGAACGTTCAAGTCCGATCACGGCGCAGATACCTGCGTGCCTTCCACGCTCGTTCACGTCTCGCTCGCGTTACTGCTCGCCGCCGGGCTCCTCGGCGAGGAGTTCGACGCCCGAAGCGCGCTCGTCGTCGCGGCGGTGACCGTGATCCCGGACCTCGACGTCGCGCTCGAACCCGTGCTGTCGGGCGCACATCGCTCCGTCGGCCACACGTTCCTGCTTCCGGCGATCCTGTTCGCGGCGCTCCTGTGGGACTCCCGACGCGGGACCGCGTCCGCCCTCCGGCGTCGGTACGGTGCCCGCGGCGTCCGCGTCGCGTTCGTCGCGGTCTTCTGTCTCTTCGGGGCCGCGATCGTTCCGGACCTCGTGGTCGGCGGAGTGAACGCGTTGTATCCGCTGCACGACACGTTCTATACGGTCGACGGACGGTTGTTCTACTCGACCGACCGCGGGTGGGTCCAGACGTTCGTCGACCTCTCGCCCGACGAACCGACGGAGCGGCGGACGACGGGCAACTTCGACTTCCGGACCGTGCTCGACGCGGAACCGACGCTCGGCGTCGAGCAGTCGGGTTCCGGTGGATCGGGAGCGGGCGGCGACGGCGGGTCCCAGCGCGTCGAGCGCCTCTTCCCGGTCGCGATGACGGGCTTTCGCGCGTGGCTGCTCCCGCTGTCGGCGTTCGTGACGGTGACTCGACTGTGGCGGGCCCACCGGACGTCCGGCGGCGACGCGGGCGGCCGATGAATCGAGGGGCTCGAGTCGCGGCGGCGACCGATGACAGCGTTCTTGTCGCTTCCCCGTGGAACTACATCGATGAGCGAGCAGGCAGCCGCCGACGGACGCGTCCGTCCGTACGACCGCGAAACCGACCGCGAAGCGCTCTGGGAGTTGAAACGGGGCTTCGAGACGGGAATCGGCGAGGGAACCGGCGGCGACGACAAGGGGGCGGTTTACGAGGAGAAGTTGACCGACGAGTACCGCGAGCGGTGGCTCGCGTGGGTCGACCGCTGCGTGGAGGAGGACCCGGGATGCGTCGTCGTCGCCGCGGCCGACCCCGCGGATTCGACGGCGACGGTGGGCGATTCCCCCGCGGATTCGAAGCGGCGTGGGGACGCCGACCTCGTCGGATACGCGTTCGTCCTGCCGGAGTCGCTGTCGTTCGTCTGGGACGCCGCCGTCCTCAACGAGATCTTCGTCGCTCCCGAGGAGCGTGGAACGGGCGTCGCCGACGATCTGATGAAGGCCGCCGTCGAGTGCGCTCGATCGCAGAACCTCCCGCTCGATCGGATGGTGCTCGACGTGGATCGGGAAAACGACAGGGCGCGGGCGTTCTACGAGCGCTACGGCTTCGAACACTGGGGCGAGATGGTCGCGAGAGAGCTGTAGCGAGGGATCGTCGGTAGTGAGCGCGTTACGCCGGCGGCGAGCGGGTTACGCCCGACTGCCGGACGCGAACGAGCCCACGGCACCGCCGAGCGCCCCGAAGACGAGCGGGTAGACGAGCCCTGCGAGGAGAACTGCGGTCACGAGCGTCGGGCCGGCCGTCGAGTCGCCGACGGCGATCGAGAAGAGGAACGCGCCGGCGACGGCCAGTGGGAGGTAGCCGAGCGTGACCGATGCGCCGCCGACGGCCCCGGCGACGGCCGTTTCGGACCGGCCGACGACGGCGACGAGAGCGCCGGCGACGACGAGCACGACCGGCGGGAGGAGAAAGAGCGCCGCCGGGAACGTGTCGCCGCGCCCGACGAGGTTCACCGCCGTCGAGCCGAACAGTCCGGGGATCTCGCTCGTGACGTAGTGGGCGCTGTAGAACACCCAGCCGACGAGTTTCCACGTCCCGGGATCGCCCGTGGCGATTTCCAGCACGCGGGCCGCCAGCGAGTTCGCGATCTGTTGGCCGGTCACCGCGTACGTGATCGCGTACGCGACGAGGTACGAGAGTACGCCGCCGACTGCGGCGGTACCGAGTGTTCGTCGATCCGGAGCGATTCCGTCGCCGGACGCCGGGGCCGATTCGGAGCGAGACATCGTTTCCACGTGGCCAAGGGTACATAGGTATCTTCTGGTCCCGACCGTCGAGCGGCAATCGCTCAGAAGCGCCTATCGACGGCGGAGCTCCGACGGGCGTCGACTGCGGAGGCCGCCGACCGCCGCCGGCCGGGGCCGAAGCCCGCCCGCCGTCACTCGATTCCGACGGGCGGTTTCTCCCGGCGGCCCGTGATTTCGTCCGGGTGGAGTCGGTAGAGTTGATACTCCAGTTCCCGCGGGGCCTCCTCGTAGATCGTGAAGAACGGAATGTCGATCGATCGAATCGCCTCGACCACCGTCCCGTCGATACTCGCCTCGGGGATCTCCGAGAGCGTTCCGCGGACGACCGTCGACTCCCATCCCAGGTCGCCCTCGTTGGTGACCACGAGGACGACCCGTTCGGAGTTCGCGAGATACTGTTTCTTTTCGGAGTCCTCGCCGAATCCGAGGCGGAGGTACACGTCGTCGCCGTCGTAGCCGTACGAGACGGGAATCGCGTAGGGATCGTTCTCCTCGGCGAGCGCCAGCACGCCGACGCCGCCGGTCCCGAGCAGTTCGTCGATCTCATCGCGGTCCATCACGACCGCGCTCTCTTCGTCGGTCATACCTAATTGTTCGGTCTACTGACTCATAAACCATCGCTCGGTGTACCAAATTGTCCACCGTCGCGGCCGGCGGGCATCCGACCCGCAGAAGCTAAACGGGTCTCGCCCCTTCGCCCGACAATGACCGACTGGACCGAACGGTACCGTCCGTCGACCCTCTCGGAGGTCCGCGGCAACAACAAGGCCCGCGACGCCCTGAAAGAGTGGGCCGAGACGTGGCCCGACCACCGCGAGCCGGTCGTCCTCCACGGTGCGCCCGGCGTGGGAAAGACCTCCGCGGCCCACGCGCTGGCGAACGATCTGGGCTGGGAAGTCGTCGAACTCAACGCCTCCGACGAGCGGACTGCCGACGCCATCGAGCGGTTCGCGGGCCGGGCGTCACGCAACACGACGCTCGCCGGATCGGTCGGCGACGGCAGCGGCGGCCGCCAACTCGTCGTGATGGACGAGGCCGACAACATCCACTACCAGTACGATCGCGGGGGCAAACAGGCAGTCACCAGCCTGCTGAAGGAGGCGAACCAGCCGATTGTCCTCATCGCCAACGAGTACTACGATATGTCGAACGGCCTGCGCAACGCCGCGCGGGAGATCGAGTTCCGCGACGTCTCAGCGCGGTCGATCGTGCCCGTCCTCCGCGACATCCTCCGCAAAGAGGGAGTCGAGTTCGACGAGGAGGCGTTAGAGCGGATCGCCGAGGCCAACAGCGGCGACCTCCGCGCCGCGGTGAAGGACCTCCAGGCGACCGCCGAAGGCCTCGAGAAAGTGACGCTCGACGACGTGACGACGGGATCGAGAAACCGCACAGTCGGCCTCTTCGAGTTCCTCGATGCGGTGTTGAAAGAGAAGCCCGCCGAGGAGGCGCTTCGGACCGCCTACGACGTCGACGAGACGCCCGACGACCTCCTCAAGTGGGTTGAGGACAAAGTGTCGTTGGTCTACGAGGGCGAGGAACTCGCCCGCGCTTACGAGTTCCTCTCGAACGCCGACGTCTGGACGTCCCGCGTGTACACGACGGACTTCGACTACAGCTGGTGGCGCTACGCGACCGACAACCTCGCCGGGGGCGTCGCGGCCGCGCGCGACCGGACCCGCGGCGGGTGGACCCAGTACGGGGGCGCACCCTACCGCTCGACGCGCGATGCGACCCGGGACGCGGTGGTCCGCTCGATCGCCGAGTCCGGCGGCTTCTCGATGGCGACGGCCCGCCTGGACGTGCTGCCGTTCCTCGCAGCGATGACGCACCACTGCAAGCCCCGAGAGCTGACCGTCGCGATGGCCGCGTGGTACGACCTCGACGAGGCCGGCGTCTCTTACGTCACGGGCAGCGGCGAGACGACGAACAAGGTGCAGTCGATCGTCGAGGACGCGAGCGAACTGCGGGCGGAGGCGGTCGAGGATCACGCCGGCGACGCGTTCGGGGAACGCGAAACCGAGGGAGACGTGGACGAGGAGTCGGGGACCGAGGACGCCGACGACCAGCAGACGTTCGATTCCGACGTCCTGGACCGCGAGGGCGCGGACGAAGGCGGTTCGGAGGCAGACGACCCCGAAGCGGCCGACGAGGACGACGGACAGGCGGGCCTGTCGGACTTTATGTAAATTGCCTCGGGGTCAAGCCCGAAGCTTTCGCGTGAACGCGTCGGAACCGCGAGGCCGACCGCAACGCCCGTCACCCGGCCGCGAGACCGACACGCCCGACGCTACGGAGCCGACGCGGGGCGGTCGAGCGTCGAGACCGCGACTTCGATGAGGACGCTGCCGACGGCGGCCGGCCCCGCGATGAGCGCGCCGAGCGCCGCGGCCTCGACCGCCCCGGTGAGCGCGATGCCGGCGACCGCGCCGCCGACCCCGCCGAGGGCGTAGCCGGCGGTGGCGTAGCCGAGCGCCGACCCCCACGAGACGTTTCGGAACACGACGATGAGCGCCGCGCCGAGCGCGATCGGAATCCCCTCGGCGACGGCCGCGAGCAGGAGTCCCGCGGCGAGCACCACGGCCGTGAACCGGGCCAGTCCGACGACGGTGCCGAGCGTGAGTTGCTCCAGTCCGCTGGCGGGACCGGTAGCCGCGACCGCGACTCCCGCGAGCACGGCGAGCGCGTGGACGGCGAGGAGCGTCACTTCGATCCGCCTGCCGGTCACGCGGGAGACCAGCAGACTCAGCCCCGCGAGGGGCGGGAGGGCGAGAAGCGTCGCGATCGCCGCGAGGATGACGACGAACCCGGCGCCGGGGACGTTGGTCACGGTCGACGCTACGCGGACGGGCGATAAGTGCTTTGTCGAGCGGTCGAGCGTCAGGCATCGGCGCGCGTTCGCGACGAGGGTTCCGTCCGCAGTTCGTCGCATCGACTGATCGGGTCGCCAGCCTGTCGAGTCGTCGAGGCGCAGCGGCAGAAGACTTAGAACGCGTCCTCCGTTTGGGGTCACACGATCGGCGTATGGTGCTCACCGAAGCGACGGGCGTCCTGTGCGTGCTCGCCGGGGGATACGCGCTGGCTCGCCCGCTGTCGATCCGCAACTACCCGAGCGCGGACCACTGGGAGTCGGACCCCGAGAGCGCGAAGCAGGAACAGCGCGCGTACGCATCGATGACGGCGTTCTTTATGATACTGGGCGGGATCGCGCTCGTCGTTCTCGGACTGCTCGGGCACGGGCCCTGAGCGGTACCGCAGAATGGGAACCGCGGCCCCGCTGTCCAACGAGCGCTCTCAGAGGATCTTCGAGAGGAACTGCTCGCCGCGATCGGTCTGTGGATTCTCGAAGAACGACTCGGGAGCGCCGGTCTCGACGATGCGCCCCTCGTCCATCAGCACGATGCGGTCCCCAACCTCGCGGGCGAAGCCCATCTCGTGGGTGACGACCATCATCGTCATTCCCTCGGCGGCGAGGTCGCGCATCACTTCGAGCACTTCCCCCACGAGTTCGGGGTCGAGCGCACTCGTCACCTCGTCGAACAGCATCACGCGCGGGTCCATCGCGAGCGCGCGAGCGATGGCGACGCGCTGCTGTTGGCCGCCGGAGAGCTGGTTCGGATACGAGTTGGCCTGGTCGCTCAGCCCGACGTCCGCGAGGAGTTCCTCCGCGCGCTGCCGGGCGGTCGCCTCGTCGATCCCGCGGACTTTCCGCGGCGCGAGCGTGACGTTTTCCAGCGCCGTCTTGTGCGGGAAGAGGTTGAACGACTGGAACACCATCCCGATGCGCTGTCGGAGGCGGTTGATGTCGGCGTCGGGATCGGAGATCGATCGACCGTCGAGTCTGATCTCGCCGTTCTGGATCTCCTCTAAGCGGTTCGCACACCGGAGCAGCGTCGATTTCCCCGATCCGGAGGGACCCACGACGACGCACACCTCGCCGTCTTCGATGTCCAGCGAGACGTCTTTGAGGACGTGCGTCTCGCCGAAGTACTTGTCTACGTGGTCGAATTCGAGCAGCGAGTGGTCGGTACTCATTGCGACTCACCCCCCCAGTCTGCGCGGTTTTCCAGGTACTCCACGAGTCGTCCCATCGGGATCGTGATCGACAGGTACGCGATGGCGACGAGCACCAGCGGCGTCCACGGATCGAACGTCGCGCTGTTGACGTCGCGGAACTGCTGGATGAGTTCCGGCACCGCAATGACCGTCAGCAGCGAGGTGTCCTTCACCAGGATGATCTGGTCGTTGCCGACCGCGGCGAGGGCGTTGCGCCACGCCTGCGGGATCACGACCTCGCGCATCGCCTGCACGTAGCCCATCCCCAGCGAGCGGGCCGCCTCCATCTGGCCGTCGTGCACCGCACCGATCCCGCCGCGGACCGCCTCGCCGACGTAGGCCGCGTGGTTCAGTGTCAGCGCGATGATCGCCGTCGGGATCCCCCAGTTCGAGATCGGGAACGTGCCGGGCCACAGGGTCGGAATGCCGAAGTAGACGACGAAGATCTGAAAGAGCAGCGGCGTCCCGCGGAAGAACTGCACGTACGCCGCCGAGATCCCGCTCGTGATCGAGGTCTTCGAGACGCGGGCGAGGCCGACGAAGATCCCCGAAGTCACCGACAGCACGCTGGCCGTGACGACGATTCCCAGTACCAACACGTAGGCGTTGATGAACTGCGGGAGGACCGTCGGAATGAGCGCGTAGTCGACCTGCACGGCCAGAATGTAGAGCACGAGCAGCACGATCCCGAGCGCGACGAGGCTCGAGAGGCCGACGCCGAGGTACTTCAGCGTCTGGTCGTCGAAGAACCCGTCGGCCGCAGCGTTGGCTTCGGGTGACGCCCCCGAGTATGAATCAGCCATAGTTGCGAGGTTGTGGTGCGGAGCCGAGTTATATTATCCGGAGAAGTACTCCGAGTAGATCTCGTCGTACGTGCCGTCCTCTCTGATCGCAGCGAGCGCCTCGTTGACGCGCTCGCGGAACTCGTCGTCGTCCTGCCGGAACGCGATGCCGTAGTTCTCGATCGTGAGCGTGAGGTACGGCGGCGCCTCCTGGTCGCTCTCGGCGGCGACGCCCTCGCCTTCGAGGAAGACGACGTCGTCGCGGTCGTTGGCGAAGCCGGCGTTGACGGTGTTGTCGTTGATGACGGCGTTGACCTGGCCGTTGATGAGCGCCTGGAACGCGCCGTTGATCTGGTCGTAGCTCTTGATGTCGAGTTCGCCGTCGAACTCCGATTTCAGTTCCTCGGCCGCGCCGGCCCCGGTCGTCCCCTTCTGGACGCCGACGGGGTTGCCGCGGAGGTCTTCCTTCGAGGAGATCTCGCTGTCGGCGCGAACGATGACCGTCTGGTAGGCCGTGAAGTAGGGATCGGAGAAGTCGACCTGCTCGGCCCGCTGGTCGTTGATCGTCATCGCGGACATGATGATCCGGAAGTTGTTGTTGTTGAGCGAGGGGATGATCGAGTCGAAGCTCGTCGGCTTGAACTCGTAGGACACGCCGAGTTGCTCCTCGAAGATCGCCGCCGCGATGTCGACGTCGAACCCGGTCAGTTCCCCGGAGGTGGTCTCGTACTCGAAGGGGCGGTACGGGATGTCCGATCCGATGACGACGTTCGAGGGGACGACCGATTCGGTCGTCGCCGCTTCGGTCGCCGTCTCGGTCGCGTCGGATCCCGAGTCGCCGTCGCTCGTCGTTTCAGTTGCCTGGTCGCCGGACCCGCCACCGGTACAGCCGGCGAACAGACCGCCGGCCAGAACGCCAGCACCGGTCTTCACGTACGTCCGTCTGTCCATAACATCGTCCAATTGTAGAGAGGAATATAACAACGTGTCGCTTCGGTATACGTCCGTTCACCCGTCTGAAGGGATTATGAACGGTCGTCCGGCGTCAGAGCTGTTCCCGGGGGCGCACCCGAGTGGAACCGCGAGAACCATCGCCGGCGACGCGTTCAGTCGCCGCCGGGAACGCCGCGAGACCCGGAGACACCGGCGTCCCGACGAAGCGTGTACCACGCCGCGACAACGAGAGCGAGGGCGAGGAGTCCGCCCGCGAAGGAGACGCGCTGGAGCGTCCCGCCGTACACCAGTCGCCCGGTGACGAGGAGCGAGACCACGACGGCGGCGGCGGCCGCACTCAATCGGCGGACGCGGCGGCCGGACCGCGGCCCGGTCGACGGCGAAGTCCAGACGGCCGCCGCGAGCAGCGCCGCGTAGGTCCCGAGGCCGAGGAAGTAGTAGACCGCCTGGATCGGCGGCCCGAACGTAACGAACGCGTGGGGGGTCAACACGAGCAGGATCGGGAGCGCCGCGGCCGCGGCGGCGAGCGCCTTGTCGGTCCCGTCGGAGGCATCCGCGCTACTTCTGCCCGAGGCCGTCTCGTCGCCGGACGGTCCGTACGTCCAGGCGGCCGCGAGCGCGACGCCGGTGAAGATGATCGACGCCGTCCCGAAGTGCGCCAGCAGGATCGCCCACTCGTAGGTCGTCACCGTGAGCGCACCGAGGATGATCTGCGAGGGCAGGAGGATCGTCGCGCCGGCGAGCGCGAGTCGAATCCGACGATCCGCCCCCGTCCGCCAGGCGTGGATCGTCGTCCCGAGGACGACGAACCCGGTGATCATCGCGACGAGGCGGTGGAACCACTCGACGAAACTGCTCCAGTTCGCCGGGAACAGACCGAGGAAGCCGTCGCAGAAGGGCCAGCGACCGGCGCAGGTCAGTCCCGCGCCCGTCGCCGCGGTGTACACGCCGAGCACCATCAGGAGACCCGTAAGCGCGGCGGAGACGCCGACGAACCGGCGGAGACGCGCGTCCATACTACAGCCTCGGGGTCGGAGCTACTTGAATCGATCCTTCGCCGCGCCAGCGTGACGGTCTGCGGCCAGTCAGCGGTCGCTCGGTGGCGCAGATTCGCGGTCGCCTCTGCGGCCGGTTCGTGATCATTCGACCGCTTCGGGGGCGGCGTCGGCAGCGATTCGACACGTTTCAAAGGCCATCGACCGAACGCGAGGGTATGACCGACGACGCCGCCGACTGGGGAGACAGCGTGATCGATCGGACGGAGGAACACCTCGAACACCGCCGCGAGCGACTCGCGGACGTCCTCGACGCGCAGGAACTGGACGCCGTCTGGTTCGGCCGTCCGAACTCCTTCGCGTGGCTCACCGGCGGCAGCAACGTCGTCGACCGCGACGCCGACGTCGGCGTCGCCGCCGCCGGATACACCCGTTCGGACGGGTTCGTCGTCGTCACGAACAACATCGAGGCCGAGCGCCTCGCGACCGAGGAGGTGCCCGCGGCGTTCGACGTCACGTCGGTCCCGTGGTACGAGTCGTCGCTCGCGTCGGCCGTCGCTGAGGCCACAGAGGGTGTGGGAGCCGCCGACTTCGAGGTGCCGGGATTCGAGGCGCTCGACGCGAGTCGCCTCCGCCGTCCGCTCGCGCCGAGCGACGTCGAGCGCTACCGCACGCTGGGACGCGACGTCGCGGACGCGCTCGAACGGGTCGCCCGCGAACTGCACGCCGACGATACCGAACACGAGGTCGCCGCGGGCCTTCGCGTCTCGCTCGCGACGCGCGGGATCGAGGCCCCCGTGGTGCTCGTCGGGGGGAGCGAACGCGCGCAGCGGTATCGGCACTACACGCCGACGCGGAGCGAGCTCGGCGAGTACGCGCTGCTGTCCGTGACTGCCGAACGCGGCGGCCTCTACGCGAGCGCGACGCGGACGGTGTCCTTCGAGGACGCGCCCGCGTGGCTCGCGGACCGACACGGGAAGGCGATGCGCGTCGAGGCGACGGCGCTCGACGCGACGCGGCGCGCGGCCGAGAGTGCCGGGACCGCCGGGGACGTCTTCGACGATATCGCGGCCGCCTACGACGCGGTCGGGGAGCCTGACGAATGGAAGCACCACCACCAGGGCGGAGCGGCCGGCTTCGCGGGCCGCGAGTGGATCGCGACGCCCGAGAGCGACGAGGCGGTCGAGGCCCCGCTCGCGTACGCGTACAACCCAACGGTCCGGGGCGCGAAGTCCGAAGACACCGTGCTCCTCACGGACGACGGCGCCGAGGTGCTGACGACGACGGGCGAGTGGCCGACCGCGTCGGTGCGTTCCTGCGTCGACGACGGCTTCGAGATGGAACGACACGCGGTCCGTTCGCTCGCCGACGAGTGACCGCGGCCCGTCGTCCGTTGGCCGAATCGACGGACTCAGACGCCGTCGAATCGGCGGCGCCGCGGGGCTTCGACCCGGCGGACGAACAACTCGACTTCGAGTAGTTCTTCGTCGTCTGTCGAATCACCGTTCGACAGATAGCTTTTTTTGTGCCGGTATCCTCGCCGCCGCTATGGGACTGGACGACGACGCGAGGGAGTATCACCGCGAGGAACCGCCCGGCAAGATCGAGATCTCGACGACGAAACCGACGAACACCCAGCGGGACCTCTCGCTGGCGTACTCGCCCGGCGTCGCCGCGCCGTGCCGCGACATCGACGCGGACCCAACCCGCGCCTACGAGTACACCGCGAAGGGGAACCTCGTCGGCGTCGTCTCGAACGGCTCTGCAGTGTTGGGTCTCGGCGACATCGGCGCGCAGGCCTCGAAACCCGTGATGGAGGGGAAGGGCGTCCTGTTCAAGCGCTTCGCGGACATCGACGTCTTCGACATCGAGCTCGACTTGGCGGACCCCGACGACATCGTCGACACGGTGCGGGCGATGGAGCCGACATTCGGCGGCATCAACCTCGAAGACATCAAAGCGCCGGAGTGTTTCGAGGTCGAATCCCGTCTCCGCGAGCAGGTCGACATCCCCGTCTTCCACGACGACCAGCACGGGACGGCGATCATCTCCGGGGCGGCGCTCCTGAACGCCGCCGACGTCGTCGACAAGGAGCTCGACGACCTGAACGTCGTCTTCTCCGGGGCCGGCGCGTCGGCCATCGCGACCGCGCGGTTCTACACCTCGCTGGGCGTGCAGCGCGAGAACATCGTGATGTGTGACTCCTCGGGCGTCATCGGGACCGATCGCGGGGGGCTCAACGAGTTCAAAGCCGAGTTCGCCTCCGAGACGGAAGACGAGACGCTGGCGGACGCGCTCGCGGGCGCGGACGTCTTCGTCGGCCTCTCGGTCGGCGGGATCGTCTCCCAGGAGATGGTCGCCTCGATGGCCGACAACCCGATCGTCTTCGCGATGGCCAACCCCGATCCGGAGATCGATTACGAGGAGGCGAAGGCCGCCCGCGACGACACCGTCATCATGGCGACGGGACGCTCTGACTACCCGAACCAGGTGAACAACGTCCTCGGGTTCCCGTTCATCTTCCGCGGCGCGCTCGACGTGCGCGCGACGGAGATCAACGAGGAGATGAAACGCGCCGCCGCGGAGGCGCTGGCGGATCTCGCGCGCCAGGACGTCCCCGACGCGGTCGTGAAGGCCTACGGCGACCAACCGCTGCAGTTCGGCCCCGACTACGTCATCCCGAAGCCGCTCGACCCGCGGGTCCTCTTCGAGGTCGCGCCCGCGGTCGCGGAGGCGGCGATGAACTCCGGCTGTGCCCGGACCGAGGTCGACCTCGACGACTACGAGGAGCGACTGGAGGCGCGGCTCGGCAAGTCCCGGGAGATGATGCGCGTCGTCCTCAACAAGGCGAAGTCCGACCCCAAGCGGGTCGCGCTCGCGGAGGGCGGCGACGAGAAGATGATCCGAGCGGCCTATCAGATGCAGGAGCAGGGGATCGCCCAGCCGGTCCTCGTCGGCGACGCCGACGAGATCGCCGCCACCGCCGCAGACCTCGGGTTGGAGTTCGCCCCCGAGGTCGCCGACCCCTGGGCCGGCGACTGGGACCACTACGCCGACCGCCTCTACGAGCTGCAACAGCGCAAGGGCGTCACGAAGCGCGAGGCGCACGAACTGGTTCGCGGCGACAGCAACTACCTCGCGAGCGTGATGGTCGAGCAGGGCGACGCCGACGCGATGCTGACGGGGCTGACCCACCACTACCCCTCGGCGCTGCGGCCGCCGCTGTCGATCATCGGCACCGCGCCTGACGCCGACTACGCGGCCGGCGTCTATATGTTGACGTTCAAGAACCGGGTCATCTTCGCCGCCGACACGACGGTCAATCTCGACCCCGACGCGGACGTGCTCGCGGAGATAACTAAACACACCGCGGACCTCGCCCGACGGTTCAACGTCGAGCCGCGCGCGGCGATGCTGTCGTACTCGAACTTCGGGAGCGTCGACAACGCGGGCACGCGGAAGATCCGCGACGCCGTCTCCGAACTCCACGGCGACGCGGAGGTCGACTTCCCGGTCGACGGCGAGATGCAGGCCGACACCGCCGTCGTCGAGGACATCCTCGAAGGCACCTACGAGTTCTCGCAACTCGACGAGCCCGCGAACGTGCTCGTCTTCCCGAACCTCGAAGCGGGGAACATCGGCTACAAACTGCTGCAGCGCCTCGGCGGCGCGGAGGCCATCGGCCCGATGCTCGTCGGGATGGACAAGCCCGTCCACGTCCTCCAGCGCGGCGACGAGGTGAAGGACATCGTCAACCTCGCCGGCGTCGCCGTCGTCGACGCGCAGGAGTAACGACGCCCCCAACCCCTGCAGAACAGTCGCGAAGGGTGGAGCGGGAGCACGGTGAGAGGGAGGAGTGACCCCAGTCCGTTGTCACGCCGTGGGAATTTCAGTTAGAATATATACACGATATGTGCGAACTCCTCGGTGATGTCACGCACGGAAGACCTCGCCGACCTCAAGGGAGCGTTGGGCGACCTGATCGAGGAAGCACCGGAACTCGAATCGTTCGTCGGGTTCGTGGAGTCCGCAGAGGCGACTGAGACCATCGACAACAAGACGAAAGAACTGATGTCGCTGGCGATTTCGGTGGTAGTCAGGTGCGATCACTGCATCCTCTGGCACACCGACGCGGCGCTGGACGCCGGTGCGACGCACGAGGAGATCGTCGACGCGTTGAAAATCGCCGTCGTGATGGGCGGTGGCCCGGCGATGACCTATGCCGTCGAGGCCTACCGAACGCTCGAAGCGCTCGAAGCGGAACGGGCCGAATAGCCTCGAAGCCGATCGACAGCATATCGACAACGAATTTTCGGGACGCGTAGTAAGGCTCGGTGTCCCGCACGGTTTCCGGGGTCCGACCGGCGTACCGCCGTACCGGTGTCGCGTCCGCGTTTTCGCGACTCCCGCGTCGCCGGCCGCCCGCGAGCACTCAGTCGCTGGCCCGTCCCTCGAACCGCGACGGCGGCGGATACTGCGGGTCGCGCTCCTCGGCGCCCGTTCCCGGCGCCTCCGAGTCCGTCGCTGCCCCGTTCGCCCGCCCCGTTCCGGCGTCGATCGGATCGGGCAGGACGCAGTGGTCGGCGCGACGGTTCACGTGCGCGTAGTCGCCCGGGGCGTTCGCGAGCGGGTGCGCGGGGTTCTCGCGGCCGTCGATGCGGGCCGCGCGGAGTTCCTCGAAGCCGGCGATGCGGGCGCGGATGCCGCGCCAGTGCGATTCGCTGCCCGAGGGGACCCGCTGGCGGCCGTTCGGTCGCCACTCGGTGTCGCCGCCCGACGCGGCGAGCACCTCGCCGTTCACCGCGGCCGCGAGGTGGTCGTGGTCGACGAGGACGCCGACGCGCGCGTTCGCCGGCGTTCTGGCCGCGAGGACGTCGAGACCGAGGTGCAGCGCGCGATACTCCGCGACGTTGTTGTTCGGGGCGGCGTCGGGCACGGAGATGCGCGCGACGCGGGTGCCGTCCCGCGTTTCGATCACCGCGCCCAGTCCGCCGCCGTCGCGGCGATACGACCCGTCGGTCGCGACGTAGAAGTGTCGGTGGTGGGTGCGCGGCGGGTGCGCGATGTGCGGCGTCGGCGAGTCGTCGAACAGGTCACGGAGCGTCGGACGGCCGTGAGCGGCCATACCCCCGCTAGTTCGCGCGCGTTCTTAAAGATAACTCAGCCGACACCCCCGAAATACCGCCGCGTCCCCCATTCGGGCGGAATAATTAGACCGCCGGGCGACGAACCGACGCGTATGGCCCGAATCCAGTCGCTGACGGCGCGGGAGTTGATGACGACTGACGTCGAGACCGTCTCGCCCGACGACGACGTGAGCGAGGTGCTCGGCCGGCTCGCCCGCGCGGACTTCAACGGCTTCCCCGTGGTCGACGAGGACGACGCGGTCGTCGGCATCGTCACCCAGCACGACCTCGTCGGTCTGTTCCAGACGAAGGATCGGACGCTGTGGATCCCCGTCGGCTTCCCGCCGTTCCTGGAGACGCTCACGTACGCGGTCGACATCTCCTGGGACGACCTGGACCTCGGGATCGACCTCCTGCGGAACACGAACCGGCCGATCCGGGAGGTGATGACCGAGGACGTCGTGACCGTCGCACCCGAGGCGTCGCTGGACGAGATTCTCGACCTCCTCGCCGACGAGGAGCGCGACATCAACCGGCTGCCGGTCGTCGAGGACGGTGGACTCGTCGGCATCGTCGCCCGACAGGACGTCATCCGCGCGATCCGGGACGAGCGTCGGGAGGGCGGAGCGAGCTAGCGGATTCGGACTCGGATGACCATCACACAGGACCGATTCGTCCGGCCGCTCGGTGGTCGTGCCGTTCGCGGGTGAGGTGTCGTCCTGGAAGAGAGCGGGGGAGTCGGCCTCCGAAGAGGCAACAGTCGGCCTCAAAAAAGGTCGTGGCGTGCGCGCCGCGGACGGACAACCGTGTCGGCGAACGAAACGTTGAGGACACACGGGGCCACAGGTTCGCTGTGACCCGGTATCGAAACCTGCTCCTGTTCCTCCTCCTCGCCGCCGCGTGGGGCTCGGCCTTTATGGCGATCAAGGCCGGCCTGGCGTACATTCCGCCGGTGCTCTTCGCGGCGTTCCGCTACGACGTCGCCGGCGTGCTGATGCTCGCGTACGCGTTCTACGCCACAGACGACCCGATCCCGCGGACGCGCGGGCAGTGGACGCTAGTCGCCATCGGGGCGACGCTCCTCATCGCCGGCTACCACACGCTCCTCTTCATCGGCGAGACCGACCCGGCCGTCACCTCGGCAGCCGCGGCGGTCATCGTGAGCCTCAGTCCGGTGCTGACGACCGGCTTCGCGCGGCTGTTCCTCCCCACGGAGCGCCTCACGGCCGTCGGAATCGCGGGCTTGCTACTCGGGCTGGTCGGCGTGGTGATCCTCTCGAACCCCGATCCGGACAACCTCCTGACCGGTGGGGCGGTCGCGAAGCTTCTGATCTTCGGGGCCGCCGCGGCGTTCGCGCTCGGGTCGGTGTTGACCCGGCGGGTCGACGCCGAACTCCCGATCGAGACGATGGAAGCGTGGTCGATGGTCGGCGGCGCGCTGATTATGCACGTCGTGAGTTTCGGGCTGGGCGAGTCGCTCGCGGACGTCGTCTGGACCGTCGAGTCGCTGGCGGCGCTCGCGTACCTCTCGGTCGTCGCGAGCGCCCTCGGCTTCCTCATCTACTTCGACCTCTTAGAACGACTCGGGGCCATCGAGATCAACCTCGTCTCCTACGTCGCGCCGGTCTCCGCCGCGCTGGCGGGGTGGGCCGTCCTCGACGAGGTGCCGACCGTCCACACGGTGGTCGGTTTTATGGTGATTTTCGTCGGCTTCCTGCTCCTGAAGCGACGCGCAATCCGCGCGGAGGTGCCGCGGATCAGGAAGTTGGTGTCGCGCCCGTAGCGGCGACGAGAAACGGCCGGTGAAGCGACCCAGCGGCCGCTCGGGAGCGGCGGTCGCTGCGACGAACGGCGGTCGGGGCGGCGAAGCGGCGATTATAATTCGACGTCTTCGGTCGGGAAGGCGCCCTCGTCGACCTCCGGGTCGTACTCCTCGATCGCCGTGAGGACCATCTCCAGGGTCGCCTCCGGACTCCAGCGCGCGGTGTTGATCGAGAGGTCGTAGAAGGACTGATCGGAGACGTCGATGTCGTAGTACGACTTGTACCGCCCGGCTTCGCTGACCTCGCGGACGCGCATCTCCGCTTCCATCTCGTCGCGGTCACGCGTGCGGTCGACGCGGACCTCGTCCGGGGCGTCGAGCCAGATCCGGAGGTCGGCGCGGTTGCCGGCGAGCCAGCCGGCGAGCCGCGATTCGAGGACGAACGGCTTGTTCGCCGCGCCCCACTTCTCCGCGATCGTCCGGAGGCGGCGGTCGAGCGCGCGGTCGATCTCGTCGGTCTCGTCGGTCTTCGCGATGAGTTGGGAGAGCGACATCTCCCGCTCCTCGGCGAGGTCGCGGAAGATGTCCCCGCCGGAGACGTACCCGCAGTCGAGGGCGGCCGAGAGCCCATCACAGAGCGTCGTCGCGCCGCAGCCTGGCGGTCCCGAGACGGTGATGAAGAGGTTGCTGTCGACCGACCGCGCCGTCGGGACGTCGTCGTCTGTCATAGACGTTGAGGACTTACCACCGAAATACAAAAAGCCGCTGGACTGAGCGTCGCTTCGCCGGATGAGAGCAGTTCACGGACTATCGCATCGGGTGATCGCGGACCGCTTCAGGTGGGCGTGGGCAGCGGCCGGCGTACGCGTTCGAGGCGGCGAAGAACCGTCAAACGTTACGGCGCGGCGCGCGTGGACCCGGTATGACCGACGCCGAGTCCGGGTCGACAGACGAGGACTACGTTTCGGAACTCAGGACGAACCGCGAGGAGAAGGACGACTTTTTCGGCTCACACCCGCAGTCGCCGGTTCCGCCGGAGCACCGCGAGGAGTTCGACGGCCTGGAGTACTTCGCGCCCGCGCCCGAGTACCGCGTCGACGCCACCGTCGAAACGCACGCCGACCCGGAGCCGGTGCCGATGGAGACGACCGCCGGCAACGAGGTTCGGTACGTGCGCGTCGTCACCTTCGAATTCGACCTCGCCGACGAGACCCATCGGGTGCACGGCTACAAGCAGCGTCCGGACGACGACGAGGAGCCGGTCTTCGTCCCGTTCCGCGACAAGACCACCGGGCAGGAGACCTACCGCGGCGGCCGCTACCTCGAACTCCATCCGGCGGGCGAACTCGAAGACGGCGAGACGGTCCTCCTCGATTTCAACCTCGCGTACACGCCCTTTTGCGCGTTCAGCGAGACGTTCGAGTGTCCGCTGCCGCCCGAAGAGAACTGGCTGGAGACGGCCGTCCGCGCCGGCGAGAAAGAGTGGCAGCCGTAAGTCCGGACCCGATGTGAAATCCGTCGGAAGCGCGTCCTGCTACCGAAAATACATAACGTCGCTCGAAGTACTCCCGGTAGATCGTCGATGGCTAACAACCCTCCCGCCGACCGAGACGCCCCGGTCTCCGAAATCGAGTTCGCTCTCCGGGGCTCGAAGTACCCGTTCGTCGCCCTTTCGGACGCCGAGAACTGCGCGGTCGAACTCGTCGGGATGCTCCCCCGCGAGGGCGACCGGTACGCGGAGTTTTTCAACGTGAACGGGGCGGACCCCCAGCGCGTCCTCGCGCTCGTCGATGAGTACGAGACCGTCGAAGCCTCGCTGCTCAGCGCCTACGACGACATCGCTCTCTTCGAGTTTCTCGTCTCCGACGGCTGTCCAGCGCAGTATCTCGGGACGCTCGGCGGGCTCCCGCGGACGGCCAGAGCGACGGACGGCGAGGGTCGGATCGTTGCGGAGGTCCCGGCGCAGTACGACACCGGATCGATCGTCGACGACTTCCTCGACGCGTATCCGGACGCCGACTTGACGGGGAAGCGCGAGAAGGCGGGAATCGATCCGATGTTCAGCGGAGGAACGTACCGGCAACTGCTGTCGACGCAGTTGACCGACAAGCAGCGGGAGGTCGTCGAGACCGCTTTCGAGGCGGGGTATTACGAGTGGCCGCGGGAGGCGACCGGCGAGGAGGTCGCCGAGGAGCTCGGGATCGCGTCCGCGACGTTCTCCGAACAGATCCACGCCGCCGAGCGCAAACTCCTCGCGGCGCTGCTCGAGGACACGGAGTGAGCGGCCCTCACCGAGGGGCAGACGTCGGCCGCGACGCAACCGTCCGACCGTCGGCGTAGACGGCCACCTGGCAGCCCTCGAACTGAAAGTCGATACGGAGTTCGTCGGGGGCCTGGACCCGTTCGGAGCCGCCGTCGATCAGATCGTCGAGGGCGTCGGTGTCGATCACCTCGTACAGGGGACGGAGCTCCGTCGGGTCCCGCTGGGTCGCTTCGGCGACCGCTTGGACGACGCTGTGGGCGGGCGATTCCCCATCCGAACGCCTGTAAACGACGGAGTCAGCGTCGGCCCCTTCGCTGTCGACTCCGGCGTCGGCGTCCGCGTCGTCGGGCGGCCGCGGGTCGGAATGATTTATCATATTAGAAACGATAAGCAAACCTTAGCACGGAAACGGTTTAGGAGACGTCCCTACACATCAAGGGACGGTGGGCGCGGAGCGGTCCGTCCCGCGGAGACGGGACGGGCGAAAGGCGTTTGGTCCGCACGGACGACCGTCCGGTATGGACCCGCGAATACGCGAACACGCACGGACCATCGCCGACCACTCCACGGGAATCGAATCCGGGGACCGCGTCGTGATCAGCGCGCCGGCGGCGGCGGAAGACCTGGTGGTCGCACTCCACGAGGAGTGCGCCGAGCGCGGGGCGCACCCGGTCTCGCTCGACAGCGGTTCTCGGGCGACGCGGGCGTTCCTCCGGAACCACGACGGCGACTTCGAGACGCCCGAACACCTGCTCGCGATGTACGAGGAGATGGACGTCTACATCGCCGTCCGCGGCGACGTCAACGCCACCGAGACCTCGGACGTCGATCCCGAGCGGAACGCCGCTTACCGCCGCGCGATGAAGCCTGTGCTGCAGGAGCGCCTCTCGAAGACGTGGTGTCTCACGCAGTATCCCACCTCCGGCAACGCCCAGCTCGCGGGGATGAGCACGGAGGGCTACGAGGGCTTCGTCTGGGACGCCGTCGGCCTCGACTGGGAGGCCCAGCGCGAACACCAGGAACAGATGGTCGAGATCCTCGACGACGCCGACGAGATCCGGATCCGATCGGGCGAGGAGACCGACGTCACGATGAGCCTCGCGGGCAACAAGACGCTGAACGACTTCGGCGAGAAGAACCTGCCGGGCGGCGAAGTGTTCACCGCGCCCGTGCGAGAGGAAGTCGACGGCGAGGTCTACTTCGATATGCCGCTGTACCGGCAGGGCAGGGAGATCGAGGACGTGCGCGTCCGCTTCGAGGACGGGCGAGTCGCGTCCTACAGCGCCGGCCGCAACGAGGACGTGCTCGACGGTATCTTCGAGACCGACGAGGGCGCGCGCTACCTCGGCGAACTCGGCATCGGGATGAACCGCGAGATCGACCGGTTCACGTACAACATGCTGTTCGACGAGAAGATGGGCGACACCGTCCACATGGCCGTTGGCTCGGCCTATCCCGACACGGTCGGCGAGGAGAACGAGCGAAACGAGAGCGCCGAGCACGTCGATATGATCGTCGATATGAGCGAGGACTCGGTCATCGAGGTCGACGGCGAAGTGGTGCAGCGCAACGGGACGTTCGTCTTCGAGGACGGGTTCGACCAGGCATAAGCCAGGCGGACCCAGCCGCGTACCCGGAAACCACGCCGTCGGGGGTTGAATTCGTCCGCCTCCGAGACTCAATGTTGATACTCGGGGCGAGAAGTCATAGGTACGTAGTCGCTCATCGCTCGTATGGACGGGCTTCCCGAGGGGGTAGGCGACGACCGGTCGGGATTCGCCGGCGCGGTCCGGCAGACGGACGCGTCGCAGTACGGCACCCTGTACGACATCGCTCTCGACACCTCGACGAGTCTGATGAGCGCCGAACCCGACGAGTTCGAGACGAAACTCCGCTGGGGGCTCGAAAGCGTGGGGTCGCACGTGGACGCCGATCGAGGGTACGTCTTCCAGTCGCGGAACGAGAGATTCGAGCGCACGGCCGGGTGGACGGACGAGGAAGTCGACCCCTGGGAGGTCCAGCACCTCGCGCTCGACGGATTCGAGTGGCTGGGCGGCCGCCTCAGGCAGTTCGAGAACGCGGTCGTCCCGAGCGTGAGGGACCTCCCGACGACGTCGACTCTCCGGGAGGCGTTGCGCGCCGAAGAGGTCAAATCCGCCGTGTTCCTGCCGATGGTCGAAGACTGGTCACTCCAGGGGTTCGTCGGGTTCGATCTGGCCGAGTCGACGCGCCAGTGGGACGAGTCGGAGGTGGATATCCTCCGAAGCGTCGCCGATATGATCGCCCACTCGCTGTCTCGCGTTCGACGCGAGAAGCTGCTCAAGCAACAGAACGAGCGTCTCGAAACCTTCGCGAGCGTGATCTCTCACGACCTCCGGAACCCGCTCAACGTCGTGACCGGATCACTCGAACTCGCCGACGCGAGCGGCGGATCCGAGCACATCGACCGTGCGACGCGCGCCGCTGAGCGAATGGAGGACCTCATCGAACAGGTGTTGACTCTCGCCCAGCAGGGCCGAGACATCGGCGACACCCGTCGGATACGACTCGGGACAGTCGTCGAGAGCGCGTGGGCGACGGTCGAGGCGCCGGCGGCCGAGATCCGACTCGAATCCGACGCGACCGTGTACGCCGACCCGGACAGACTCCGGGAGGCGTTCGAGAACCTGTTCCGGAACGCGGTCGAGCACGGCGGCGACGACGTGACGGTGCGCGCGGGGGCAGTGGAGAACGGGTTCTACATCGAGGACGACGGCGCGGGCATTCCGGAAGAACGGCGCGAGTCGGTGTTCGACCGGGGGTACACGACCGACGGTGGAACCGGGTTGGGACTGCCGATCGTTCGGAGCATCGTCGACGCCCACGGGTGGTCGATTCGAGCCCGTGACGGAGTTGCCGGCGGGGCGCGGTTCGAGATCACGGACGTCGAGTTCGCCGCCACATAGGGACCGTCGTCGCGAGCGGAGAGCGAAGTGTCTCTCCACCGTGACGCTCCGTCTTCAGTCGCCGTCGTACGAGAGCCCGACCGTATTCGACGGCGCGTCGAGCGGGCTCGTCGGCAACCCGGGAGCTACCTCCGGATCGTTGTATCCGCCGGGAGCGACGTCGTTCGGTCCGTCGGGGTAGAACAGGGACGCGAGCAACTGAATGTGGTCGCGGCCGACGCCGAGTTCGAACTGGCCGCCGCCGTAGAGCGCCACGTCGCGCTTCTCCGCCCATTCGATCGTCTCGAAGAGCGATTCGACCGTCCCGAACCGCGAGGGCTTGATGTTCAGCCACTCCGGCTCGAACGGCAGATTCTCGACGGATTCGACGCCAGTGATCGGGTAGTCCCACGAGATCCGGCCCTCCTCGCCGTCGAAGAGCGGGCGCGTCTCGGGCGTCAGTCCCGGATCCTCGATGACGGCGTCGGGGAACGCCGCCAGGATGCGTTCGTAGAGGTCCGGGTCCGGGTCGGCGTCGACCTCGGTGCCCTCGTACAGGCCCTTCAGATCGAGGATCCGAACGGCATCCGTCGCTGCGGCCGCGTCCACGACCTCGTCGTCCCACTCGGGCGTCGGATCGAGTTTGAACTCGGTGTCCGGATAGGCGTCCAAGACCGCGTCGAGCCGGTCGGTCGTCGGCGGGTCGCCGAGTCGCATCGACGCGACGAAGCGGACCGGGTCGGGGTCGCGACCGACGGCGGTAGAGAGCGACAGGTCGTTCTGCCGGAGCGCCAGGTCCAGCGCCGCCGACTCGACGGCCCAGCGGCGGTAGTGCCGCGCCGTCTCGCGTTCGGGGTCCCGCGTCGGGAACAGGTCGACGTCGTCGAGGTGGGCCGAGAACTCGGCGAACGTGTACTCGCCCGCGAAGTCGAAGGCCGGTGCCTCCGCGAGCGCGTCGTGGTCCTCGGTGTCGTAGCTGACGTCCTCGCCGCGGCCGGTGTGAGCCGAGCCGCTCGCTTCGGCGTCCGGAGACGCCGGCCCCGAGAGGTGGAACGTGGTCGTCGTCCGGACGAAGCCGCTCGAGGTGTCGCGCTCGCGTCGCGTCCGCTCGCTCGATTCGACAGCGAGCGGGAGGTCGGCGACGGCGTCGAAGAGAGCACTCATCGGGTGCTGTTTCGCGCGTCACAGGCAAAAGCGTCCCGTCGAGTGGTGCACGATCGACGGGTGCCGTCGTGCGGTGGTGGGGACAGCGCTCAGAACTCCTCTCGCAGTTCCATCTCCGCCACCAGGTCGTACGGGTCCGTTCCGGTGCGGATCAGATCGAGGATGCGGAAGGCGTCCGATGGCGAGAGGAAGTGCCGGCAGACCGCTCGCCCCAACGGCGTCGGCTCGAAGCCGTCGATGAACTCCCACTGGAGGAGTTTGCCGAGAGCGTGCTTGGTTGGGACGTCACCGACCATCCGGTCGTTCAGCCGTTTCGCGCGCTTGCCCGCGACGACGACGTTCGCGAGCGTCTCCTCGGCGGCGGCGGTCTCGTCGTAGTGGGTCAGCACGTCCTCCATCTCGCCTTTCAGGAGTTTGAACGCCACCTCGTCCTCGGTCATCTCCATCGAGTTGTGGTAGACGCAGTCGGGTTCGACGAGCAGGTAGACTTTCCCCTGGTCGTGGTAGTCGGGGCGGCCGGCGCGGCCCAGCATCTGCTCGAACTCCTGGACGGAGAGCCACTCGATGCCCATCGCCAGCGAGTCGAAGATCACCTGCGAGGCGGGGAAGTCGACGCCGGCGGCCAGGGCGGCGGTCGTGACGACCGCGGCGAGGTCCTGGTCGCCGAACTGCCGCTCGACGCGCTTCCGCTGGCCGTAGTCGAGGCCGGCGTGGTACGGTGCGGCGTCGTACTCCAGCTTCCTGGAGATTTCGTGACAGCGCCGCCGCGAGTTGGTGAAGACGATAGTCTGTCCGCGATAGCCCTTCGAGGACTTCGAGTCGAACTCGCGTCTGACCAGTTTGTTGACGATGTCGGGCTTCTCCCGCCCGTCGGCGAACGTCACGTGCCGCTCGATCGGCACCGGGCGCTCCTCGAACTCGATGAGCGTCGCGCGGAGCCGCTCGGCCAGCGACTCGGGGTTGCCGACGGTCGCCGAGAGGTAGACGTACTGCGCGCCGTCGTACCCCTCTCGCCGCCTCGCCCGCTCCTCGTTGTAGTACTTCAGCCGGCTGATGAGGCCGTCGAGGCGGTGGCCGCGCTCCTCCTCTTTCAGGGTGTGGATCTCGTCGATGACGACGGTGCCGACGTCGCCGAGGTCCTTTCCGGTCCGCAGCGCGTGGTCGATCCCCTCGTAGGTGCCGACGACGACGTCGGCGTTCGGATCGAAGCGGTTGCCGTCGTCGTTGATTCTCGACGCGCCGACGCGGATCGTCACGTCGAGGACGTCGCCGTAGCGCTCCTCGAAGTCCTCGTGCTTCTGATTCGCCAGCGCGACCAGCGGGACTAAGAAGAGCAGTTTGCCCTCCCCCTTCAGCGCCCGGTCGATCCCGGCGAGTTCGCCGACGAGCGTCTTTCCGGTCGCGGTCGCGCTCACGACGAGTTGGTCGCGCTCCTCGAAGAGTCCGTTGTCGACCGCGAGCGACTGGACCGGAAGCAGGGAATCGAACCGGTCCTCGACGCGGCGCTGGAGTTCGGGGTGGAGGTCCAGCGTCGACGTCTCGACGGGATCGACCTCGTCGGTGGTCGCGCTGACAGTGTCGAACTTCGTGAGGTCGGGGTCGAGACCGCCCGAGAGGAGGTTCGAGATCCGATCGAGGTCCTGCGTTTCGAGCAGCAGGTCTTCGAGTCGGTCCTGGGCCGCGCCGGTGAGCCGCCCCGACGCGGAGAAGTCGAGTTCGCGCTCTAACTCCCGCTTGGCGCAGTCCGGACAGATGTACTCTCTGTCGGTCTTGATCGCCGTGTCCTCGGTGATCGGCGAGTAGCGGCCGTCCGAAGCGCAGTAGCGACACGTCCGGACGACGAGCGCCTCCAGCTGGTAGCCGTCGAGCATCGCCTGTAGCTCGTTCCGGCGGTGCTTGGATGTCTGCTGGGAGATGCGGATCCGCGAGGCGCGGCGGGCGAGTTCGACGAACTGACTCGGGTCACGTGGCTCCTCGGAGGAGCCGCGTTTGACGCGGAACTTCGCGGGGCGAGGGCCGGCGTCCGTCTCCTTCAGTTCGAGCACCGCGCGGAAGACGCGCTCGCCGTCCCGCTCGACGACCACGAGGAAGTCGTCGCCGGACTCGTGGAGGAAGAGCGTGTCGACGCGGCCGACCTGTTTTGACACGCTGGGGGATACGTCGAGGAGGTATTTCAGCGGTTCGTCTCCGACCGCCGCCCTCGGTCGGTCGGCGTCGCGCCAGCGACGACGGAACGGGGTTCCGCGGGCGGTGCCGCGGCTGGACTTAAGTCCCGTGCCCGACTACGGCACGGTATGCGAGGAATCCGCATCGGCAGCGCCTTCGGGATCCCGATCAAGCTCGATCTCACGTTCCTCATCGTTCTGCCGCTGTTCGCGTGGCTCATCGGCGCCGACGTCGGCCAACTCGCCGTCGTCGTCAACGACCTCTTCGGGTCGGCGATCGACGCCGGTCCGCTCACGACGGGCTCGATGCAGTGGATCCTGGGGGCGGCGGCGGCGATCGGGCTGTTCGTCTGCGTCCTGCTCCACGAGTTCGGCCACTCGCTGGTGGCGATGCGGTACGGCTACGAGATCGACTCGATCACGCTGTGGCTCTTCGGCGGCGTCGCGAGCTTCACCGAGATGCCCGAAGACTGGAAGCAGGAGCTTTGGATCGCCGTCGCGGGGCCGATCGTCAGCGTCGCGCTCGGGGTGCTCTCGTATCTCGTCTTCTTGGTTCTCCCAGCGGCGCTCGATCCCGTGAAGTTCGTCGTCGGCTACCTCGCGCTGACGAACGTCGTCCTCGCGGTGTTCAACATGCTCCCCGGGTTCCCGATGGACGGCGGTCGGGTCCTTCGTGCACTTCTCGCGCGGACGCGACCGCACGCGCGAGCGACCCAGATCGCCGCGGAGGTCGGCAAGGTGTTCGCGTTCCTGCTCGCCATCTTCGGGCTGTTCACCAACCTCTTTCTCATCGCACTCGCCTTCTTCATCTACATCGGCGCCTCCTCGGAGGCCCAGCAGACGGTGATGAAGGCGGCGTTCCAGGACGTGACGGTCCGAGACGTGATGACGCCGCGGGAGGACTTAGACGTCGTGAGCGAGAACACGAGCGTCGCCGAACTGCTCGAACGGATGTTCACGGAACGTCACACGGGCTATCCGGTGATGCAGAACGGCCGGCTCGTCGGGATGGTGACGCTCGACGACGCCCGGTCGATCAAGGAAGTCGAACGCGACGCCTACCGCGTCGGCGACGTGATGTCGAACGATCTCACGACGATTTCGCCCGACGCGGACGCGATGGCGGCCATCGAGACGATGCAAAAGAACAACGTCGGTCGCCTCCCGGTCGTCGACGACGCCGGCGAGGTCGTCGGGCTCATCTCCCGCTCGGACCTCGTCACGGCCTTCAACATCATCCAGTCCCGCGGCGCGCTCTCCTCGATCACGCCGAGCGACCGGTCCAGCCTTCCGAACGCGCGCTGAACCGCCTCGACGCGCGAGTCGGGTACACGAAGTCCGCGGCCGCAGCGGGAATCGGAACCGATACCGGACGCTCTACCCGTCCGACCGGGGCGGTTCCGACTCGGTGGACTCGCCGCGCGACGCGTCGAGCGACACGTCGGCCGTCTCCCTGAGCCACGCGACCGCCTCGCCGAGAACGTCCTCGTCGTCGCCGGTGAGTTTGATTCGCGTCTCCTCGGCCGCGCGGTTCGGATAGCTCCCGACGCGGACCCCGAAGCGGTCCGCGACCTCGCCGAGGTGTTCGGCGAGTGCGCCCTCGGGTTCGGGCGAGTACAGCGTCCGCGTGGCGACCGTCCCGTCGAAGTCGCCCGCGACGTTGCCGAAGACCGCCTCCATCTCGTCGGGGATGCCCGGGAGGACGTACACGTTCTCGACGACGCACCCCGGCGCGAGGCCCTCGGGGTTCGGGATCGGCGTCGCGCCCGCGGGCATCGAGGCGTACCACTCCGCCCGCAACTCGAAGTCGAGGTCGGGATTCTCCTCGAAGATGCGGTCCAGCGTGTCCTGGACGTCGGCCTCGGCGACGGGGTCGACCACCAGTTCCCTGTCCAGCCCGGCCGCGACGGCGGGCATCGTCACGTCGTCGGGCGTGCCGCCGAGGCCGCCGGTCACGACGACGGCGTCGAAGCGCTCGCTCCAGTCGCGGACGGTCTCCGCGACGACGCGCTCGTCGTCGGGGATCACGATGATCCGGACGACGTCGACGCCGCGAGCGGTGAGTCGCTCGGAGAGCCACGTCGCGTTCGTGTTCTCGATGTCGCCCGCGAGGAGTTCGTTGCCCACGGTGACGATCGCCGCGTTCATATCCGAACACTCGCGCCCCGACGGCTTAAGCGCCGTCCCGGAGCGTCGGGGCGGGCCGCGCTCCGGCCCACGGCGAGAAACGGAAAGTCCATATTCCGCGGGGCGTAGACTCGACTATGGGACTGATCGATAGCACTCGCGTGCTCGCGGGGATCGCGCTCATGATCGTCGGGTCGCTGCTACTCCTGCCGGCCGCCCTGCCGACCGCAACGGAGCTTTTCACCTACGCGCTCGTCCTGGGTTCGGGACTGCTCACGTACGGCACGTGGCTCGTCGGGACGTCCGAAGGCGCACCGGCGGTCTGAAGCGGGACATCGTTTTCTGCGCGGTTGCGAACGATTTCGACTCGTCAGTAGTGGAATCGTAAAAAATGCCGAGCTGAGGTGCGTTCGCGGGATTACTCGGTCGGTGCGGTAGACTGACTCAGGGTCGCGGAAGTCTCGCCGTTCTGGGAAGTCCAGACAACGCGGATAGTTTCTCCACCCCAATCTTCACCATTTTCGAAGGTTCCACTGGAGCCTGCGGAAATTGTCTCATCATTAGGCCACGTTTGTGGACTATCTACTGAGAATCCACTCACGTTGACTTGATCACTGTTTAGTGAATCACCAGTTTCGTGGGTAATGGTGACGTTTCCGTTGCTGCTCGGAGTCGTATTGTAGTCGAAGCCGAAACTCGCTTGCGGTGCGCTCTGATTGATTCCCTGACCGAGGTTCAGCACGAACGTGCCGATGACGGCTGCGAGGATGACCGTAATCGCGACCATTAGGATGACACCGATGACCGGTGAAACGGCCGAATCGTCCGTGAACAGTTGTTTAAATTTCATCACTTTACGAATTATCGGGTGCGGTTGACTGACTCAGCGTCGCTGAGGTTTCGCCGTTCTGGGAAGTCCAGACGACGCGGAGGGTCTCGCTTTCCCAATTACCGTCGTTGTTGAACGTCTCACTATCGCCAGCAGAAACGGTCACGTCCCCACCCCACGGCTCTGGGTTTCCATCCGAGAACCCTGTGACGTTGAGCCGGTTACTGTCGATCGAGTCACCGGTCTGGTGCGTCACTATGACCTCAGTGGTATCGTTGTAGTCGAAACCAAAACTGGCCTGCGGTGAGCTCTGGTTGATCCCCTGACCGAGGTTCAGCACGAAGGTACCGATGACGGCCGCGAGGATGACCGTAATCGCGACCATCAGAATGACGCCGATAACCGGTGAAACGGCGTCATCGTCAGTGAAGAATTCTTTGAGTCTCATACGCTATGTTCCCCCCGGAGCGGTCGATTGACTCAAGGTTGCGGACGTTTCGCCGTTCTGGGAGGTCCAGACAACGCGGATCGTTTGTCCAGAGAACCCACTATCAGCATTTTTAGTTATCGCATCCCCGGCGCTGACCGTGTCGTAACTTGACCACACCTCAGAATTGCCGTCATTCCACCCAACGCCGGTTGTATTTAATTGGTTGGCCTCAATCGAGTCACCGGTTTGGTGTGTGATCGTGACGTTGCTCTCCGCGTCATCGTAGTCAAAGCCGAAACTGGCCTGCGGTGCGCTCTGGTTGATCCCCTGACCGAGGTTCAGCACGAAGGTACCGATGACGGCCGCGAGGATGACCGTAATCGCGACCATCAGGATGACACCGATGACCGGTGAAACAGCCGAATCGTCCGTGAACAGTTGTTTTAGTTTCATATTTGATCTTGGATGCCATCCCACGACAGGGCGGTTCGTTTCCCCTCCCCCCCAGTTCGCGTATCGCCCGGATTCGCGAGTTCGTCGTGAGACGCCTACTTCGCGATTACCAGTTCCCTCTAATAAACCTACTGTCCTAATTATCAAATTCTATAACGTTAGATCGCCTCTCGCGGACGATTACGGGATCGCGGTCGGTCCGCTACGGATCGCTACGTCGCCAGAATGGGCAGGTGTGCAAATAGCCGTCGACACGCGCCCGAGAAACCCCAGCGGAGTCAATCGCGTGCGCTCACTCGCCGTCGCTGCGGGCGGGTCGTCCGAGGTGCCTCTCGACGGCTTCGACCTTCTCTCCGGCCCGGGCGTCGCTCGCCCGCTTGTCGTCGATCTTCAGCACGGTGCTCACTCGGTCGGCGTCGACGGCCCGGTGGGCCGCTTCGGCGGCCGCGAAGAGTGTCCCGACGTCGTCGGCCTCGATCACGGTCCCCATCGGATTTGTCTCGTACTCGACGTCGAAGGCCTCCAAGACGTCGACGGCTTTGGCGACCTCCGCGGACATACTCCCCTCGATCACGGGCGCGACGCTCAGCAGTGCGACGACGGTCATACCCGCCGGTTCGACGTCCGGGCGCAAAACGTTTGCTCGGAGATCGGTGATTCGGCGGGAACGCGACGGACCGGTCCGTGACTCCGGGCAGGACGCGGCGAACCGTTCCGCGGCTCCGAATCAGTAGGCCGGTCGCTGGCCCCGGATGACCTCCGCGAGCTTCTGTTGCTCGTCGGCGAGCAGTTCGGTAAGGTCGTCGGCGGTGATGATACCGACGAGCGAATCCCCGTCCTGGACGGGCAACCGTCGGATCCCGTGTTCGCTCATCAGGTCGGCCGCCTCGTAGAACCCGGCGCCGCGATCGATCAGACAGAGGTCTTCTGTCATCACGTCTGCGGCCGTCTGTCCTGCGGGGTCGATCCCGGCCCCCAGAACGCGCACCGTCAGATCTCGATCGGTGACGATCCCCACCGGCGTGTCGCCGTCGGTGATCACGATGCTCCCGACCTCCTGATCCTCCATCGTGGTCGCGAGCGCGGCGACCGGTGTGTCAGTGTCGGCCGTTACGACGTCGCTGCGGGCGAGGTCTTCGATTGGCATTGGCTCCCACCGTATGTACCACCGGGCTCGGCGAGCTAATTTCCCGCCCGTTCTTCCTATATGTTGAGAATTAGAAAAGAAACTATACCTCGGGGTGGGTACTGGGGTAGTCGAGTGAAGTCTCGCTCGTTCACAGTGGATCTCCGACGTCGTCACCGGCACCCGGCGTTCCGCCCTCCTCTCCTGCGGCGGCCGCTTCGGGCTCTCGCCCGCTGTTCGCCCGCTGTGATGCGTTCGGTCGTTTCTCCGGGTCGAGGAGCGGAGGGAGCGCCGTGTCCGCGAACGTCAGTCCGATCACGAGGACGATGGGCGCGAAAAACAGCCCGTAGAAGCCGAGAACTACCGGGCCGAGGGTGTAAGCGAGCATCAACAGGCCGACGTGCGTCCGCTTGCCGGACAGCAGCGGTCGCAACACCAGATCGGGGATCGTGTCGACGACGACGACGGCGACGACGAAGAACGCCCCGACGTACGCCAGGTTCGCGGGGTCGCCGCCGAGCACGATCGGGATCGCGGTGATCAGCGTCACCGGGACGTAGACGATCTTCATCCCGACGACGGGGATCAGGCTCGCGATACCGGTGAGCGCCCCTGCGAGGGCTGGATACGGGACTTCGGCGGCGGCGGGGACGAACGTGTTGTAGACGCTGAACGAGCCGATAGCGATCAGCGAGACGGCGAGCACGTTCAGGAGGTTGCCGAACAGGACCGCCTCCAGTTCCTCGTCGACGGCGTCGAGGTACTCCCGAACGATGGCGTCCTCGCCGAATCCGTGCAGCCACGCTCTGATCCTGTCGCCGTCGACCAGCAGGTAGTACGTGACGATGACGACGATGAACATATTCAGGAAGAACCCCGAGACGAGCGTCGTGAGGAACTCCGCGTGTTGGGTGGCGAAATCGATGAACGGTGCCAGATCGCCCGACTGGTACGCCTCGTAGAGCCCCTGAACGGTGAGTTCGGGGAGCCCGTTGACCCCGCCGAACCACTCGAGGTTCTCGTTCGCGACGTCGATCAGGGCGTAGTCTTCGATGAACTGCCGCGCCTCGATGATGAGGAGGACTGTGGCGTAACTCACGAGGAGGAGCAACGGAACCGCGAGCGACGTCATCACGATGGCCGCCCGGACGTTCGCGGGAAGGTGGAACCGCCTGAGCGCCTGGTGGTACCGCCGGGTCGAATAGTACAGGAACACCGAGATGGTCAGCGGGGCGATGAACTGGTACGCGAGGAAGCCGATGACGACTGCGACGAGGAGACCGAAGAGGGCGACGGCGAAGCGGTTTCCGTTCATACGCGTTGACGTTTCCACGGTTCGGTACTAAAACGTAGCTCTGTAGAGCGCGACGAGTAACTGAGTCAGATTCGGAGGCGGAAAGACATTTACCAGTCATCCGACCCAACGCGTAGCCAAGATGGTCTCCCTCGTTCGCCCCCTCCGACAGCTCGCCGTGTCGCCGACGCGGTTCTTCGAGGAGCGTCCGCCGTCGGACACGCTTCCCGTCGCCGCGGGGTTGGTCGTCTTCTTCGCGGTCGCCCTCACCGCCGCGTTGCTCCTCGTCGGTTCGATGCTCGCCGGCGCGGTCGACGCCACGGTCACGATGGACAACCCGGACCGGCCGCCCGAGACCTTCTGCGAGCAGTACGAAGACGACCCGGACTCGCCGTTCGGCGAGGGTTGCGACGAACCGGTGACGGTCGAACGGGACGCCGGGCAACTGCTCCGCGAGGCCGTCAACGACTACCTCTGGATCGGGGTTGTCAGCCCGTTCGTCCTGTGGTTCCTCGGGACCCTCGTCCTGTTCGCCGGCGGACAGCTCGCGGCCGGCGACCCCTCCTTCGCCGGCACGGCGGCGCTCGCGGGATGGGCGGCGCTCCCGGAGTTCCTACGGGTCGTCGCCGGCCTCGCAGGGCTCTGGTACGCCCTCCGGGATCTCACGATCACCGGTCCCGAACAGGGGGCCGCGGTTCTGGAGACGGCGCTCGCGGCCGTCGAACCGATCCTGCTGGTCGTTTCGCTTCTCACGCTCGGCTGGCAGTGGTCGATACTCTCCGCCGGACTCAGCGAGGACGCGGACATCTCCCGCGGTGCCGCCGCCGTCGCCGTCGGCGTTCCGCTCGTGATCTTCTTCGTGGTAGGGGCGCTGTGAGCGTTCGGCGCGGAGACAAAACAGAGCAACGTTTGCTGACTGGACAACAATTCCAGAAGTAGTACCGCGAGGCGAGCCGGGCGGGACCGGAGGTCCCGCTGGAAGCCGGCGCTCCGCGCCGGCGACGGTAGCGAGCCTCGCGGCTCTTTTTCCCTCCAGGTTTTTGCGCCGAGTGGTTCGCGAAGCGAACCCGAGGCGGAAAACGGTGGAAGTGCGCTGGCGGGGATTGTGAACCGAACCGAGACGGTCCTGCTCGCTCACTTCGCTCGCTGCGCGGGCTGCGACTCGTCGGGGTCAAATCCCCGCGTGCCGCCACACTGAATCCGACGTGGCGAGCGACACGCAGGGCGGTCGCTCTCCGTGTGGAATTCAGAGAAATGCACTGGCTGGGCCACACCAAGAGTTTCACATCGCAGTCCGACTCCAAGTGGTTTAACGTATCGAGCGGGGGTTAACTCCCAGTTGGACAAACGACTCGATGCGGTAAAACACTGAAAGGATTATCCAGGTCGACGGCGACCGCCTCGAGGACGTACAACTCCGGTTACGACATACGAACCGATCAGACCACCGACCAAATATACAGCCACCTCGTCCCGAGGTGAAAACAAATCGCGTCGTCGAACTCAATCGCCATTTTCAGAGGGTGTTTTAATTTCTAAAAGTGTAGATTCGGATTTTTTTCACTCATCTGATATAATTTCTTCGGTGGGACTCAATAAGATGGGTTACCATTCTACCGAAGTACGGCAGAACCTCCTCGTCAATCAAATCAAGCTGTGAATTTTTGACGGCTATTTATATCCCAAACTTTCCAACCGGTCCTCAACGTTACGGTTAGTGTGATTAACTGTCTCCGCTGGATAATAATTCCTATGATCCACACCAGTTATCTCAACCCAAGGAACCATCCGAACGGCAGCGGTTTGACAGCCGGCGGGGTGACGGTAGACCCCACTCTCCCCAAATCCGTTACCATGGTCAGCCGTAATCACGGCTTTGTCGGCGTCATAGTTTGATATTAGTGTCCTAACGCTATCCAGCACAACGCGGCAGTTCTCCCGATAAGCGTACCACGCTTCCTCGTGCGTTAGCTCTCCATTTTTAAGACGCTTGAATACATCTGTACTCCCGCCTTCACCGAATTGATCTATGTCGATACCAGTATTGAGGTCAACAGGTATGCTCGGATAGTGAGGCTGCATATAGTGGACAATTAGTTTTTTAGGGGCATCACGACGTCCGACAGTTATTGCACGGTCAGTAAGAGGTTCAGGTGGGATGGTTCCCAACTCGTCTGACCACCCCGTCTGCCAAACCTCGTGTAGCTGAGCGAATGCTTCGGTATTTACTTCGTCGTAAGATGTATACACGTTTCCAGTAACATATACCGTCTGGCTCATTTGATCAGAGTACTTGTCGACAAAATTCGTATTCATAAATTCGAGCGATTGCGCAGCGTTAGAGCGACGTATTGGAATGTCTGACGGCAAGAAATCAAAGTCGGAAGCACACTCAGTGAGGACGTCTGGGCGACACGCATCTAATATGATCAGAAGGTCCCATTTGTCGTCCCAGATAGACCGTTCAGGTCCGGTTACAATGTCGTGGTATATTTTGGCCGCGTCGTGGGTTCTAACGGTTCTGGCTCTATTCCTTACGAATTGATAAGCCTCAGTCGGGTTTCGAAGCCCTTTTTTTATTTTCTTGATCACTTCCTTCACCCCTTAACGCTCTCATATGAGTAGATGATGACAAGAGGGAAAAACGAATGTATCAAAACCAACATATTTCCAAACCCGCCCAGAAACGGTAACACCCGCTTGTCGGGCCGAAAATCGGCGAGGACGGTGTCCTGTACGTTCTTGACGTCCCGCTAGAGGTCGGTTAGTCGTTTCATAGCTGAATCACCTCATACTGTCCGACACCCGCCTCGCCTATCGCCTGAGCGACCGCCTCGGCGCGCTCGTCGAGATCAAGAGGCGGGGCGTCGGGGCGGTCTATCCCGGCGCGGTCGGCGTACTCCTCGCGGAGAGACTGATACGCCTCGAGGTGATCGCGATAGTACGACAGAGTATTTTCACAGAGCTCCTCGTCGACCGCTGGAACACCACCCGGCCGGGCGAAAGGGTCGAGGGGGGAATCGGCCGCTTCGGGCGGGCGGATAATGGCTAAGAACTCGTCGAGCGTGACGTCGAGATACTCCTCGGCGAAGATACGCCACCCATGAAAGTCTGTGTAGAAATTGACGAGCGTTTTCGCGAGAGACATTTCAGCCTTCGCCAAGCGCGAGGGAATACGGTCTATCTCCATCTGTCGGCCAGCCTCCTTTGATCGCTGGTTGTAGGAAACGAACTCGCAGTCCTCGATGAGTCGGAAGTGCGCACCGACGATGAGTTCGCCAATCTGTGTCTGAATCATCGGTGACAGAATATCAACGGGTCAACAAAATATTATGGTGGGTTCACCCACCGGATAGCAGTTTAGCCGAACAGTTCTTCGGTGTCAACTTCCGTAGTGGTTGAACCCACCCCGAAGGGTTCGGCCTGCCGGAGCTCGTCAAGCATCCGCTCGTTCTCGACGATACTGCGTTCGATTCGGAGCGCAAGCGTGTCAAGTTCGGCGTGAATGTCTCCTGCCATCCAACCGATCGTCTACCGTAGCTGGTCTTACGTGTAGCGGTCAGCCCAGGTTCACGGCGTTGGTTCCAGACCCCTCGATGTGGGGGGATGGTGGAGTGTAACAATACGTTTTACGCGAGACTCGTCACCCGTTTCGCTACCATTTCGAGTTCACCTTGTTGTGGCGACTCTCCGCCCGCGAGGGCGCGTACCCGAGCGTTGTTTCGACCTTCTTGTGCCGGAACTGTTCGCGGGCATCGTGGACGTTCTCCTCATCGACCCATACAGTCGCGCACCCGTGGCGAATCGAGTACCAAGATAGGTCGCGGCCGGCCGGTTTGATGCTCCCACGCTCGATGAGTTGATTCAGCAGATAATTCAGCGAGGTCGAACCGTAGGGGTTGCCCTTCCCGTTCAACTAGAGTTCATCGCGTCCGTTGTACACTTCGTAGCTCGAACGCTCGTCAAGCCACGTCCGTAGCGCACGCACGCTCTTATTCGAGAGGACACACTTCCAGTTGTCCTCGTTCTTGCTGGATTCCTCACGAGGAATATCGAGGGTATTGTCCTCGAAATTCACCCAATCGACCTTTGCTCGCCCGACCTCGACGGGACGGGGTCCACAGTCGAGCGAGACTGAGACGATGGAGGGCATCTTCATCGAGTTCGCCTTCTGGAAATCTTCCGGCCCAACCTGTTCCTTAGCTTTCTCAAGACGCTGTGCGAGGTGGGCTTTCAGTTCGTCTCGTTCGTCGGGTTCACAAGCGTTGTAGTGTTTGACCGTGCCGTGAGCGAGCGCGGCTCCGTATAGGAACCGGAACTCCCCTTTCTTGAAGTAGTCGCGGTTCGGTGAGCGTGAGACCACACTCCCACTCGATGTTCGTGCCCTTCTCGTGGTTGTAGTAGGAGAACAGTCGCTTGATTGTCTTCACGGAGTTGTTGAGGTTCGAGTCGGTGTACTCGGTGTAGCGACCGAGTTCCCGCATCAGTTGGTCGGCATCCTCCGGCGAGAGTTCCGTAGTGTACCCGCGCTGGTTCCACAGCCACCGCATAATCTGGTCAATCTTGTAGATGGTGTTCCGGAGGGTGTCTTCGGAGTACCCCGCGTAGTCGGTCGGGGTCTTTGCCTTCCACGGAGAGCCATTCGAAGAGATCGCGCTTCCACGTCTCGTAGTCACTCCGTGCGCGTGCGTGCTGTTCGTCAAGCTCTTCGATGGTTTCCTGTGCGACGAGTGGGAAATCGAAGGAAGCACTACGCGCTCCCCGCTCAAAGTTCATTCCCGGGCCTCCTGCGTGTATTTTTCAGCCCCTATACGGCCGAAACATTGTAGTCGAATCGAGGGAATCATCGTTGTCTTCTTTCAGGTTTGAAGACAACGGAAAAAGGCGTAAACGCCGCGTAGCAGCGATTATGCGCTGGCTGGGATTTGAACCCAGGTTGTGACCATGGCAAGGTCACGTGATACCACTACACTACCAGCGCGTGTGTGGTCTGCGTCTGCATTCCTGAGAAGACGGGATTCGTAAATAAGACTTGCGAAACCGGGAGCAAAACCGCCGGATGGCGTGGGGAAATCTACCACGGGTCGACGGACCACGAAACCGCCGTTGACGGCCGTGTGAACGGCTCACAGCCCCCGCTAGCTTTCGCTACTCTTTTACGGGCCGCTCCGGTATCGGAGATACAGTCTAGACGTGACGCTGAAGGGACCGGTATGACGCTGACCGTACTCGTGCCGTCCTCTCTCGTCCGGGAGGCCGAAGACAAACGCGAGGCAACTCGCAAACTCGGCTACGTCGCCCGCGCGGCGACGGTGTTCCGGGCGGATCGGCTCGCCGTCTTCCCCGACCGGGAAGGCGAGCGACGCTGGGGGGGCGAGTTCGTCGAAACGGTGCTGCGGTACGCCGCCACGCCCCCACACCTCCGAAAGGATCTGTGGGGTCGACGCGACGAACTCGAGTACGTCGGCGTCCTCCCGCCCCTCCGCGTCCCGTCTATGACCGGCTCCGAATCAGACGGTTCGGGGTCGTTAACACAGGGAATCGTGACCGAGGTCGGACCTGACGGCCGCGTTCGGGTCAATTGCGAACTGCAACACCCGGTCTCGCTGCTCGTGCCTCCGTCGATGGAGGTCGAGGAGGGGACGCGCGTCGCCATCAGGATCTCTTCGCGAGAACCGGTCCGTGCGCGGATCGTCGACGAGCCCGTTCCGGGCTTCGACGTGTCCCGCACGGACCTCGAGGAAGCACTCGGCCGCGCCGACGCGGGCGTCGCGATCGCGACGTCCCGCCACGGCGAAGCGCTGACCACCTCGTGGCTGCCGCAGCTCGCCTCGCGTATCGAGCGCGAGGGCGCGACAGTCGCGTTCGGGTCGCCCGGTCGTGGGCTTCCGGCAATCCTCGGCGTCGACGTCGAGGATGCGGTCGAACCCGTGGACGGTCCGGGGTTCGATCTCTGGCTGAATACGATTCCGCGACAGGGCAGCGAGGTGGTGCGAACCGAGGAAGCGATGTTCGCCTCCCTCTCGCCCCTGACACTCACGGAGTGATCATATGCCACAACCAAGCAGACCACGAAAAGGTTCGATGGGCTTCAGCCCGCGTAAGCGTGCGGCCAAGGAGGTCCCACGCATCCGGTCGTGGCCCGACGACGACGGGTCCCCGGGAATCCAGGGTTTCGCCGGCTACAAGGCCGGAATGACCCAGGTGATGATGGTCAACGACGAGGCCAACTCCCCCCGCGAAGGGATGGAGGAGGCCGTGCCGGTGACCGTCGTCGAGACGCCGCCGATGCGCGCCGTCGCCCTTCGAGCCTACGAAGACACGCCGTACGGAGCAAAGCCGCTCACCGAGGTGTGGGGCAGCGAGTTCGAGGAGCACCTCGACCGCACCCTCGACCTCCCGAACGAGGACACGTTCGAGAACGACGCCGACGACCTTCGCTCGGCCCTCGAGGCCGGCGAAATCGACGACGTCCGCCTCATCACCCACACCGTTCCGAGCGAGATGCAGAACGTCCCCAAGAAGAAGCCCGACGTGATGGAGACTCGCGTCGGCGGCGGCTCCGTCGAGGAGCGCGTCGACTTCGCGCTCGACCTCGTCGGCGACGGCGGCGAGCACGAGATCTCCGACGTCTTCCGCGCCGGCGAGTACCTCGACGTCGCGGGCGTCACGAAGGGGAAAGGGACCCAAGGTCCCGTCAAGCGGTGGGGCGTCCAGAAGCGGAAGGGCAAACACGCCCGCCAGGGATGGCGGCGCCGGATCGGCAACCTCGGTCCGTGGAACCCCTCCCGCGTGCGCTCGACCGTCCCCCAGCAGGGGCAGACGGGCTACCACCAGCGAACCGAACTGAACAAGCGCCTCATCGACATCGGTGAGGGAAGTGAACCGACCGTCGACGGCGGCTTCGTCGGCTACGGCGAGGTCGACGGACCGTACGCGCTCGTCAAGGGCTCCCTCCCGGGGCCGGACAAGCGCCTCCTGCGGTTCCGTCCCGCCGTCCGCCCCGGCGACCAGCCGCGTCTCGACCCCGAGGTGCGCTACGTGTCGACGGAATCGAACCAGGGATAACCAATGAAGGCAACAATTCGCGACCTGAACGGCGACGACGCCGGCACGCTCGACCTCCCGGAGGTCTTCGAGACGGTCTACCGTCCGGACCTCATCGAGCGCGCCGTGGTCGCCGCGCAGGCCAATCGAAAACAGGCGTACGGTGCCGACCCCTACGCGGGGCTGCGAACTCCGGCCGAATCGTTCGGCAGCGGCCGCGGGATGGCGCACGTCCCACGCGAGAACGGGCGCGCCCGACGCGTTCCGCACGCGATCAAGGGCCGGAAGGCGCACCCGCCGAAGGCGGAGAAAGACCAGGGCAAGGAGATCAACGACAAGGAGCGGAAACTCGCCGTGCGCTCGGCGATCGCCGCCACCACCGACGCGGAACTCGCCCGCGAGCGCGGTCATCGGTTCGACGACGACGTCGAACTGCCGCTCGTCGTCTCCGACGACTTCGAGGACCTCGTGAAGACCCGCGAGGTCGTCGACCTGCTCGAATCGCTCGGCGTCCACGCCGACGTCGAGCACTCCGACGAGAACAAGAAGGTGAAGGCCGGCCGCGGGAAGACCCGCGGACGGAAGTACACGCGGCCGAAGTCGATCCTCTTCGTCACGAGCGAGGAGCCCTCGAAGGCGGCGCGGAACCTTCCCGGTGCCGACGTGGTCACTGCGGCCAACGTGGGCGCAGAGGACCTCGCCCCCGGCACGCAGGCCGGTCGGCTCACGCTGTTCACCGAGAGCGCGGTCGCGGAGGTGGCCGACCGATGAGTTCGCTCATCGAGCACCCGCTCGTCACCGAGAAGGCGATGGACGAGATGGACTACAGTAACAAGCTCCAGTTCATCGTCGACCTCGACGCCACGAAGGCGGAGATCCAAGACGAGATCGAATCTCGCTACGAGGTGTCGGTCGTGAACGTGAACACGCAGGTGACACCGAGAGCGGAGAAGAAGGCGACCGTCCGACTCCACGAGGACGACGACGCGCAGGAAGTCGCTTCGCGGATCGGGGTGTTCTGAACATGGGACGACGAATTCAGGGCCAGCGTCGCGGGCGCGGCACGTCCACGTTCCGGGCGCCGTCGCACCGCTACAAGGCCGAGCTCTCGCACAAGAAGGACGAATCGAGCGACACCATCTCCGGGACGGTCGTCGACATCGAGCACGACCCCGCCCGCAGCGCGCCGGTCGTCGCCGTCGAGTTCGAGGACGGCGACCAGCGACTCGTCCTCGCGCCCGAGGGCGTCGCCGTCGGCGACACGATTCAGGTCGGCGTCAGCGCGGAGATCAAACCCGGTAACACGCTCCCGCTCTCGGAGATCCCCGAGGGAGTTCCCGTCTGTAACGTCGAGCGCCAGCCCGGCGACGGCGGGAAGTTCGCTCGCGCCTCCGGGACGAGCGCACAGCTGATGACCCACGACCGCCACGTCGCGGTCGTGAAGCTCCCCTCCGGGGAGGTCAAGCGGCTGAACCCGCAGTGCCGCGCCACCGTCGGCGTCGTCGCCGGCGGCGGTCGGACGGAGAAGCCGTTCGTGAAGGCCGGCAAGAAGCACCACAAGATGAAAGCGCGCGGCATCAAGTGGCCGCGCGTCCGCGGTGTCGCGATGAACGCCGTCGACCACCCGTTCGGTGGCGGCGGCCGACAGCACCCCGGGCAGCCGAAGTCCGTCTCGCGGGACGCCCCGCCGGGACGGAAGGTCGGCGACATCGCCTCGAAGCGCACCGGTCGCGGTGGCAAAGGAGGCAAGGATAACTAATGAGTTCGGAATACCGCACCGGCCGCGAGGGTGAGTTCACCTACCGCGGTCACACGCTCGACGAGCTGCAGGAGCTGTCGCTCGACGAGGTCGCAGAACTGCTCCCCGCCCGACAGCGGCGAACCATCGAACGAGGACTCTCGGTCCAACAGGAGAAACTGCTGGAGACGGCCCGCGAGGCCGGCGTCCAGGAGACGGCCAACGATCCGATCCGGACCCACCTCAGGGATATGCCCGTCCTGCCCGAATTCGTCGAGAAGACGTTCGAGGTCTACACGGGGCAGTCCTTCGAGCGCGTCCGCGTCGAGCCCGAGATGATCGGGCACTACCTGGGCGAGTTCCAGCTGACACGCACGTCGGTCGAACACGGTCAGGCCGGCATCGGCGCGACCCGGTCCTCGAAGTTCGTGCCGCTCAAATAAACCATGGGTATCAACTACAGCGTCGAGGCCGACCCGGAGACCACCGCCAAGGGGATGCTCCGCGATCGGCCCATCAGCCTGAAGCACAGCAAGGCCATCTCGCGCGAAATCAAGGGCCGCACCGTCGCGGACGCGGAGGACTACCTCCAGGACGTCGTCGACGAGAAGCGCTCGGTCCCGTTCAAACAGCACAACACCGGCGTCGGACACCGCTCCGACATCGACGGCTGGGACGCGGGGCGCTACCCCGAGAAGGCCTCGAAGGCGTTCCTCGAACTCCTCGAGAACGTCTCGTCGAACGCCGACGAGCAGGGGTTCGACGCCGAAGAGATGACGATCAAACACGTCGCCGCCCACAAGGTCGGCGAACGACAGGGCCGGAAGCCCCGCGCGTTCGGCAGCGCCGATCCGTGGAACACGCCGGTCTGTGACGTCGAACTCATCGTCGAAGAACCCGAGGAGGTCGAAGCCTAATGGCCGACGAACACCAGTTCATCGAGGACGGACTGCAGCGCTCTCAGATCGACGAGTTCTTCGCCGACGAACTCGGTCGCGCCGGCTACGGCGGGATGGACGTCGCGAAGACGCCGATGGGCACCCAGATCGTCCTGAAGGCCGAAAAGCCCGGGATGGTCATCGGCAAGGGCGGGAAGAACATCCGGAAGGTCACCCGCGAACTCGAGGAGCGCTTCAACCTCGACGACCCCCAGATCGACGTGCAGGAGGTCGACGAACCCGACCTGAACGCGCGCATCGTCGCGGACCGACTGGCCAACGCTCTCGAACGCGGCTGGTACTTCCGCAAGGCGGGCCACACCACGATCGACCGCATTATGGAGTCCGGCGCGCTCGGCGCCGAGATCGTCCTGAGCGGGAAGGTCACGGGTGCGCGCTCGCGCGTCGAGAAGTTCAACCGCGGCTACATCAAGCACAACGGCGAACCCGCCCAGGAGATCGTCGACGAGGGCCAGGGCGTCGCCGTGATGAAACTCGGCACGATCGGCGTGACCGTGAAGATCATCCCGCCGGGCGCGGAGCTGCCCGACGACTTCGAGATTCACGAGGACGTCGACGTCGAGCCCGTCGAGCAGGTCGCCGAGAGCGAGGGCGTCGAATCGCTCCTCGAAGAGGAGCCCGAGGAGGTTCCCGACGTCGGCGAGGCCGACGAGGAGGTCGAAGTCCCCGACGAGGCCCCCGAAGAGGTCATCGACGAGGACGTCGTCGAGGAAGTCATCGACGAGACCGAGGAGGAGCCCGTCGAGACGGGCGACGCCGAGGACGAGGCCGTCGAGGAGGAACTCGACGAACTCGACGAGGAGGTCGAGGCGGAAGCCGAGGAGCTCCTCGACGAGATGGAAGAAGCCGACGAGTCGGACGACGCCGACGAAGAGGAGGAGGAGTAACCGATGGCGATCCTCTACCCCGAAGAGATCCGCGACATGACGGCCGCAGAGCGCGAGGCCGAGCTCGAAGAGCTCGAGACCGAACTGCTCAACACGAAGGCCGTGCAGGCCGCCGGCGGCGCCCCGGAGAACCCGGGTCGCGTCGGCGAACTCAAGCGGACTATCGCGCGGATCAAGACGATCCAGGCCGAAGAAGGCGACCTCGAATAGACCAATGGCACTGACACCCGAGACGCTGACGCGACACGAACTCAACGGCCTCCGCGTGGCCGTCGTCGACGCGCCCAACCCCGACCTCGTCGGGATCGAGGGGCGCGTCGTCGTCGAGACGATGCGGACGCTCCACGTGGACGTCAGCGAGTGCGAGGCGGTCGACGTCGAGAGCGACGCGACCGCCGACACCGACGCGGTCGCTGTCGGAAGCGACGCCGACCCGACCGAGGCGCGTCGCGCTCGGGTGAAACAGGTGCCGAAGGGAGGCACGACGTTCGAGTTCGCGCTCCCCACCCGGGATGAAAGGCCCGGACGCACAGATGAAGCCGCCGACGCCGCGAAGGCGTCGGGGACCGCGTCCAAACTTCGATCGGAAACTGCCGGCGGATTCGATGCCGGTCAGTCTGGTCGGCCCGCTGCGGACACCGCGGCGGCTTCTCGGCGTTCCGCCGGGAATTGCGAGGACGTGGCCTACGTTACGGTGGATGGCACACGACTGCTCTCACGACCCGCCTTGCGGACCGAGAAGGCAGGTGACACATTATGGCGATAGGACTGAACGTAGAAGAACCGGAGGAGACCTGCTCCGACGAGAACTGTCCCTTCCACGGAACGCTTTCCGTACGCGGACAGACGCTCGAAGGAACGGTCGCCTCCACCGACATGGAGAAAACCGTCATCGTGGAGCGTGAATACGACGTTCACGTTCCCAAGTACGACCGCTATATGAAGCGGCGTAGTCGTATTCCGGCCCACGCACCACCGTGCGTGGACCTCGAGGAAGGCGACACGGTGCGTATCGCAGAGACCCGACCGCTGTCGAAGACCAAGGCGCACGTCGTGGTCGAGACCCTCGGAGGTGAGGCGTGATGGAGGCCCTGAAAGCCGACGTCACGAAAGGCCTCGAACGGGGCTCGCTCATCACGTGTGCCGACAACACTGGCGCGCGCCAGTTGAAGGTCATCAGCGTGAAGGGTTCCTCAGGAACCAAGAACCGACACCCCAAGGCGGGCATCGGCGACCAGATCACCGTTTCGGTGACGAAAGGGACGCCGGAGATGCGCCGCCAGGTGCTGCAGGCCGTCATCGTCCGCCAGCGGAAGCCGATCCGCCGGCCGGACGGGACGCGCGTGAAATTCGAGGACAACGCCGCCGTCATCATCGACGAGATGGACGAGCCTCGCGGGACCGAAATCAAGGGTCCCATCGCGCGCGAAGTGGCCGAGCGCTTCGGGAGCATCGCCTCGACGGCGACGATGATCGTTTGAATCAATGACCGAACAACCACGCAAACAGCGAACACGGACGCAGAACGCGCCCCTGCACGAACGGCAGAACCAGGTCCGCGCGACGCTGTCCGACGACCTCCGCGAGGAGTACGGACAGCGGAACGTTCGCGTCAACGCGGGCGACACCGTCGAGGTGCTCCGCGGCGACTACGCCGGCACGGAAGCCGAAGTCGTCGAGGTGGACCTCCGCGACACGGTCGTGCACGTCGAAGACGTGACGGTCGAGAAGGCCGACGGCGAGGAAGTGCCTCGTCCGCTCGACGCCTCGAATCTCCGCGTGACCGAACTGGATCTGGAAGACGACCGCCGCGAGGCGCGACTGCGAGCGACGGAGGACGAAGAATGACCCGACACCAGAAGCGACTTTCGGCCCCGAACGCCTGGCCCGTCGAGCGGAAGACGGGCACGTTCACGGTCAAGGCCGGCGCGGGTCCGCACGGAGAGGCGGGGGTTCCCCTGCTCATCCTCCTGCGGGACGTGCTCGGCTACGTCGACTCGAAGAAGGAGGCGCGCTACGCCCTGAACGAGGGCTCGGTCCTCGTCAACGGCGACGCCGTCTCCGACGAGCAGCGCCCGGTGGGGATGTTCGACATCCTCGCGTTCACCGAGCGCGAAGAGTACTACCGCGTGTTCCCCGAGGAGGGCGGACGCCTGGCGCTGACGCCCATCGACGCCGACGCGGCAGACGGTCGACTCGGCAAGATCGTCAACAAGCAGGACGTCAGCGGCGGCGACACGCAACTGACGCTGCACGACGGCTCGAACCTCCGCGTCGACGACGCGAGCGAGTACGCCACGAAGGACTCGCTCGTCGTCGACAACGAGACGAAGGACATCGTCGCCCACTTCTCCTACGAGGAGGGCGCCCTGGTCACGGCCGTCGACGGCTCGCACTCGGGCGAGATCGGCGAGATCGACGAGATCGTCGTGACGGCCGGTAGCGGCAACAACACCGTCGTCGTCGACGGCGACGAGGGCTCCTTCGAGACGATCGAGGAGTACGTCGTCGTCATCGACGAGCAGTTCGTCGACGACGAGGACGCCGCCGCCGACACCGAAGCGGACGCCGACGAGGGGTCCGCCGACGGGGGTGACGACGAATGAGCGACGCGGAGTTCCACGAGATGCGCGAACCGCAGATCGAGAAGGTCGTCGTCCACATGGGCGTCGGCGAGGGCGGTCGCGAACTCGCGAACGCCGAGGAGATCCTCGAAGAGATCGCCGGCCAGGAGGCCGTTCGGACGCAGGCGACCCGCGCGGCGACCCAGTTCGGGTCCCGCGTCGGCGACCCGGTCGGTGCGAAAGTAACCCTTCGCGGCGAGGCCGCGGAGGCGTTCCTGGAGAAGTCGCTGCCGATCGCCGACCTCAAAGAGCGGCAGTTCGACGAGACGGGGAACTTCAGCTTCGGTGTCGAAGAACACACCGACTTCCCCTCTCAGGAGTACGACCCGCAGATCGGGATCTACGGACTGGACGTGACGGTCAACCTCGTCCGTCCCGGCTACCGGGTGAAAAAGCGCGACAAGGCGTCGCAGTCGATCCCGAACCGACACCGACTGACGCCCGAGGACGCGATCGTCTTCGTCGAAGACGCCTTCGACGTCGACGTGGAGGTCACAGACTAAAATGAGCGAATCAGAGACCGAACAGACGGGCGAACACGCGAGCCGGCGCACGGGCCAGAGCCACGAGTGCCGCCGCTGCGGTCGTAACCAGGGACTCGTCGGTAAGTACGAGATCTACCTGTGCCGACAGTGCTTCCGCGAGGTCGCCCGCGAGATGGGATTCAAGAAGTACCGATAACTATGGCAGGAAACGATCCACTCGCCAACGCGCTCGCCGGCGTCGACAACGCCGAGAGCGTCGGGCACCTGTCCCACGAGATACAGCCCGCCTCCAACGTCATCGGCTCCGTCCTCGAGGTCTTCTACGACCGCGGGTACATCGACGGCTTCGAGTTCGTCGACGACGGCAAGGCCGGACGCTTCGAGGTCGAACTGAGCGGCGCAATCAACGAATGTGGTGCCGTCAAGCCCCGCTACTCCGCGGGCGCAGACGAGTTCGAGAAGTGGGAGAAGCGATACCTCCCCGCCCGTGACTACGGGACGCTCATCGTCACGACGAGCCACGGCGTCATGAGCCACTACGAGGCCCGCGAAGCGGGAATCGGTGGCCAAGTAATCGCCTACGTGTACTGAGACCATGACCAGAGTAGAAATCGAAATTCCGGACGAGGTCTCCGCCGAGGTGTCCAACCTCGATCTGACGGTCGAGGGACCAGAGGGCAGCGTCACCCGGACGCTGTGGTACCCCTCCGTCAGCGTGAGCGTTGAGGACGATCAGGTCGTCATCGCCTCCGAGGAGGCGGACGCCAAGACGAACGCCACCGTCGGGACCTTCGAGAGCCACGTGTCGAACATGATCCACGGGGTCTCCGAAGGCTGGACGTACGAGATGGAAGTCTACTACGCCCACTTCCCGATGCAGGTCGACGTCGAGGACGACGAAGTCGTCATCACGAACTTCCTCGGCGAGAAGTCCTCGCGACGGACGCCGATCCGCGGAGACACAGAGGTACAGATCGACGGCGAAGTGGTCACCCTGACGGGTCCCTCGAAAGAGGATGTCGGGCAGACCGCCGCCGACATCGAACAGCTCACTCGCGTGACGGACAAGGACACGCGCGTCTTCCAGGACGGCGTCTACATCACGCAGAAGCCGCAGACCGGAGGTGCCTGAGATGGCTGACGAAGACGACATCGAAACACTCGAAGACATCAGCGGCGTCGGTCCCTCGAAGGCGGACGCGCTCCGAGAGGCCGGCTACGAGTCGGTCGACGACGTCAAGGCGGCCAGCCAGTCGGAACTCGCCGAGGTCGACGGCGTCGGGAACGCGCTCGCGGCCCGTATCAAGGCCGACGTGGGCGGACTCGAGGTCTCCGAAGAGACCGAGGCCGAAGTCGAAGACGAGACCGAGGAAGAGGAGGCCGACGAGGACGTCGAGACCGAACTCCGTCCCCGCGGCCACGCCGACAAGACGCCCGAACTCGACGACGAGACCGCGCGCGCCCTCGGACAGAAGCACCGAGAGGGCAAGCCCGCGTTCCGTCGGCAGAAGTACCACGCGAAGAAGCGCGTGCCCGAATCCTGGCGGAAGCCCCGCGGCAACCTCTCGAAGCAGCGCCGCGGCATCAAAGGAAAGGGCGATATGGTCGAGGCGGGCTTCCGCTCGCCGAAGGCCGCACGCGGCCTGCACCCCTCGGGCTTCGAGGAGGTTCGCGTCCACAACGTCGACGATCTCGACGGCGTCGACGGGGACACCCAGGCCGTTCGCATCGCCTCGAAAGTCGGCGCGCGCAAGCGCGAACGAATCGAGGAAGTGGCTGAGGACCGCGAGATCCGCGTCCTCAACCCGACCTACGTCGAAGTGGAGGTCGAAGAATAACGATGACGGATCTGAGAGCACAGAAGCGTATGGCGGCCGACGTCCTCGACGTCGGCAAAAGCCGCGTCTGGTTCGATCCAGACGAACAGTCCGAGATTGCGGAGGCCATCACCCGCGAGGACATCCGTGACCTGGTCGATCAGGGGACCATTCGCGCGACAGACGCGAAGGGCAACTCCAAGGGTCGCGCCCGCGAACGCGCCGAGAAGCGCGCGTACGGCCACCGCAAGGGCCCCGGTTCCCGCAAGGGGAAGTCCGGCGGTCGGAAGAACTCGAAAGACGAATGGGTCAGCCGAATCCGCGCACAGCGTCGTCGCCTGAAGGAACTGCGCGACGACGGCCCGCTCACCGCGACGCAGTACCGCGAAGTGTACAACAAGGCGTCGGGTGGCGAGTTCGACGACGTGGCACGGCTCGAAGCATACATTCGGAACAACTACGACGTGGAGATAGAATAATGGCAACAGGACCACGGTACAAGGTGCCGATGCGGCGTCGCCGCGAGGTCCGGACGGACTACCACCAGAGGTTGCGCCTGCTGAAATCGGGCAAGCCCCGCCTCGTTGCTCGCACGAGCAACAAGCACGTCAGGGCGCAGCTGATCACCCCCGGACCCGACGGAGACGAAACGCACGCGGCCGCGTCCTCCGAGGACCTCGCCGAGTACGGCTGGGAGGCTCCCACTGGGAACCTGCCGAGCGCGTACCTGACGGGATTCCTCGCCGGAACGCGAGCCGTCGAGGCCGGTCTCGAAGAGGCCGTCCTCGACATCGGACTGAACACTGCGACGCCCGGTAACAAGGTGTTCGCGGTGCAGGAAGGAGCAATAGACGCTGGCCTCGAGATCCCGCACAGCGAGTCGGTTCTCGCGGACTGGTCGCGCAACCGCGGCGAGCACATCGCCGAGTACGCCGAGCAGCTCGACGAGCCCCTCTATTCGGGGGATTTCGACGCCACGAAACTCCCTGAGCACTTCGACGAAGTGCTCGAGCAACTACAGGAGGACGCATGAGCCAACGCAACGATGGCTGGACGCCGCGCACGCGGCTCGGCCGAATGGTACAGGACGGCGACATCACGACGATGGAGCAGGCCCTCGAATCCGGGCTGCCGCTCAAAGAGCCGGAACTCGTCGATCAGCTCCTCCCGGGGCTGGACGACGAGGTGCTGGACATCAATATGGTCCAGCGGATGACCGACTCCGGCCGTCGGGTGAAGTTCCGCTGCGTCGTCGCGATCGGTAACCGCGACGGCTTCCTCGGCTACGCCGAGGGACGGGACGACCAGGTCGGATCGGCGATCCAAAAGGCGATCGACGTCGCGAAGCTCAACATCATCTCGGTGGACCGCGGCTCCGGTTCGTGGGAAGACTCCGCCGGCGGCCTCAACTCCCTCACGCGGAAGGCAGAGGGCAAGGCCGGGTCGGTGACCGTCGAAGTGATGCCCGCGCCGCAGGGCCTCGGCCTCGCGGCCGCGCCGACCGTCCGCAACATCCTCGAACTGGCGGGCGTCCAGGACGCCTGGACCCGCTCGAACGGGAACACGCGGACGACGGTGAACCTCGCGAAGGCGACGTACAACGCGCTGCGGAACGCGTCGCAGTCGCGGACGCCGCGCCGCGCCGCCGCCAAGCAGCGTGAGCAAGAGGTGAGCGAGTGATGCAGGCGGTCGTTCAGCTCCGCGGCGACGTTAATATGAGCACGGGCGTCCACGACACGCTCAAGATGCTCAACATCCACCACGTGAACCACTGCGCGTTCGTCCCGGAGACGGAGACGTACCGCGGGATGATCACGAAGGTCAACGACTACGTCGCGCACGGCGAGCCGAGCGTCGACGCCGTCGAGACGGTGCTCCGGACGCGCGCCGAACCCGCCGAGGGCGACGCCGACGTCGACGAGGCGTGGCTGTCCGAGCACACCGATTACGACGACTTCGGCGCGCTGGCGTCGGCGCTCGTCGACGAGGAGACGACGCTGCGCGAGCAGGGTCTCTCGCCGGTGCTTCGACTGCACCCGCCGCGCGGCGGTCACCGCGGTCAGAAGCACCCGACGACCGAGGGCGGTCAGATCGGCAAGCACCAGACCGAAGACATCGACGAACTCCTGGAGGATATGCGATGACGTCGAAGAAGCGACGCCAGCGCGGTTCCCGGACCCACGGCGGCGGCACACACAAGAACCGGCGCGGTGCCGGTCACCGCGGCGGCCGCGGTCGCGCGGGTCGGGACAAACACGAGTTCCACAACTACGAACCGATCGGCAAACACGGCTTCAAGCGTCCCGAGGACGCACAGCGAACTGTCTCCGAGGTCAACGTCCGGACGCTGGACGAGGACGCGGCGCTCCTCGCGGCGGACGGTCTCGCCGAAACCGAGGGCGACGCCTACCACATCGACGTGCGTGACGTCGCCGAGGACGGCGAGGACGCCGACCTCGTGAAGGTGCTCGGCGGCGGGCAGGTCCGACAGGAACTGCACGTCGTCGCCGACGCCTTCTCCGAGGGCGCCGTCGAACTCATCGAGGACGCCGGCGGCAGCGTCGAACTCACCGAGCGCGGCGAGGAACTCCTCGCCGAGGCCGAAGCCGACGAAGCAGACGAAGACGACGACGAGGAGTAATCTATGGGATGGAAGGAGGCCGCCGAACCGGTGCTGACGCGGATGCCGTCAGTCGCGCGTCCGGAGGGGCACGTCCCGTTCCGCCGGAAGCTCGGCTGGACTGCTGGGATTCTCGTGCTGTATTTCTTCCTGACGAACGTGACGATGTTCGGTCTGCAGACGGGCGGTGCGGGCGGTGACTTCTACGGGCAGTTCCGTAGCATCCTCGCGGGTGCGCAGGGTTCGATCCTCCAGTTGGGGATCGGCCCGATCGTCACCGCGAGCATCGTGCTGCAGTTGCTCGGCGGTGCGGATCTGCTCGGGTTAGACACCAACGACCCTCGCGACCAGATCCTGTATCAGGGCCTCCAGAAGCTCCTGGTGGTCGTGATGATCTGCCTGACGGGGCTTCCGATGGTGTTCGCCGGCAACTTCCTTCCGGCGAGTGAGGCGCTCGGGCAGTCGCTCGGGATCGGCACCACCGGCGTCAAGGGCATCATCTTCGCACAGATGTTCGTCGGCGGCGTCCTCATCCTGTTCATGGACGAGATCGTGAGCAAGTGGGGCGTCGGCTCCGGTGTCGGGCTGTTCATCATCGCCGGCGTGAGCCAGCAGCTCGTCGCCGGGCTGTTCAGCTGGCAGAGCCTCGGCGGACAGAGCGGCTTCTTCCCCACCTGGATCGGAATCGTCACCGGCGCGGTCGAGATCGGCTCGCCGCTGACGCCCGGGGGTCTCTCGGACCTCTTCCTCGGCCAGGGACAGATCCTCGCGCTGATCACGACGCTTCTCATCTTCGGGATCGTCGTCTACGCCGAGAGCGTCCGGGTCGAGATCCCACTCTCGCACGCCAACGTGAAGGGCGCCCGCGGGCGCTTCCCCGTGAAGCTCATCTACGCGAGCGTCCTGCCGATGATCCTCGTTCGCGCGCTGCAGGCGAACCTCCAGTTCCTCGGGCAGATCCTGAACAACTGGTGGGCGGGGATGCCGGCCTGGCTCGGGCAGTATACCCAGGGACAGGTCACCGGCGGCCTGTTCTGGTACCTCGCGCCGATCCAGTCCCGACAGGACTGGATGTGGTTCCTCGGGTTCACCTCCCAGGAGCCGGCGGCGATCGCCGCCCGGGTCGCGATCGACCTGATCTTTATGATCATCGGCGGTGCGATCTTCGCGATCTTCTGGGTCGAAACGACGGGGATGGGCCCCGAAGCGACGGCCAAGCAGATCCAGAACTCGGGGATGCAGATCCCCGGCTTCCGGCGGAACCCGCAGGTGATCGAGAAGGTGATGGAACGGTACATCCCGCAGGTGACCGTCATCGGCGGTGCCTTGGTCGGCCTGCTGGCCGTCTTGGCGAATATGCTCGGCACTATCGGCGGCGTCTCCGGAACGGGGCTGCTGCTTACGGTCTCTATCACGTACAAGCTGTACGAGGAGATCGCAGAGGAGCAGCTGATGGAGATGCACCCGATGATGCGCGAGATGTTCAACAACTAATCTCGGCGCTACACTTCTTTATATTCCTTATAAGCCTCCAGCGGCTGCTCCGTCTTCAACTACTCAATCGTATACGCTGTTGTGGTTTTCCACCGAGTAGTAACACGTCATCTGCAACACCGAAAACGGCGATGTCGTCTATCACTGCCGCACCGACGGCCAATTTGTGCTTCCCATCCGAGGGCGCGCTGACTGTCCATACCTTCACACTGTCGCATCGTCGGTTACAGAACCTCAAAAGCACCCCCGAGTTCAGTCATGAGAGTGGTCTCCAGATGTAATCGACGTACGAGGGTGTCATCGGACGGTGAGCCTCTATTACGATGAGAAGTATGGGAACCGTTCTATGATCCCCTCTAGAAAATTAAAATACGAAAAGAACAAGTCAATTGAAAAGAATTTCAAGATCAATGAACCGGCGAACGTCAACTATGACCGTAGTCGAAGCGAGGTGACTGCGTGAGCCACGTCCCCGTAAACCGTCGGAAGCTGCTGAAAACGGTCGCTGGAGGGGCCGTACTTACCGGGACGGCGTCTGGTGCGACTCCGGACTCCGACAGCGTCGCGACAGAAAAAACGGTCTACTTCGGGGCAGGGGAGAGGGTGTATGCGGTCGACGCCGCCACGGGGGAGTCGGTGTGGACATTCAGCCCCGAGGGAGAGTCCAGAGCCGGGGTGACGAGCAGAGAATGACGCCGTCGTTCGAACACTTTTCGGAGGGTGGTGGGATCATTCTGTTCGATGCCGACAGTCCCGGATCGATCACGGTCGAGTACGTGCTCGAGGTCGCTCCGGATGCGGAGCCCGGCGAATATTCGTTCGAACCCGACGCAATCGCCATTAACGAGCAAATGGTTCCGGTCGAGGGCATCGGTCAAGTCGTGGTGGAACGATGAGTGAGTTTCCAATGAACCGTCGTGATTTGCTCCAGGCGACGGGCGCAGGGGTACTCGGAACTGCCGGGTTGAGCCAAGTGGATGTTGCTGAGGCATCTTCGGGTGGCGACAAAGTCTGGGAGTTCGAGGCCAACGATGTGGTAAGAGGCTCGCCAACCGTCGTCGGCGAGACAGTCTTTGCTGGAAGCGACGACGAAAATCTGTATGCAATAAATACCGCGGACGGTACAAAACGATGGTCGTACAGTACGAGCTCAAGCATTATGGCACAGATTAGAGCGGCACCGGCGGTCGTTGATGATACGGTGTATTTCGGTACCGATATGCGCGGGTTCGGTCGTGTCTACGCCGTAGACGCCACTGATGGATCGAAAGAATGGCGATACAAGACTGGCGCTCGTGTTCGGACGTCGCCGACAGTCGTTGATGAGACAGTGTTCGTCTGTAACCACGGCGGCACCCCGAATGATCCTTCTCCGAATCTCTATGCTTTAGATGCGGATGATGGATCCAAAATATGGCAGTTTCAGACCAATGGTAATATCCAATCGTCTCCGACTGTAGTTGACGGGACGGTCTACGTCGGTTCTGACGATAGTAGCGTGTACGCAGTGAGTGCAACCGACGGTACAGAACAGTGGTCTACCAGTCTCAGCCAGTATATGAGCGTCAGATCCTCGCCAACAGTCGTTAACGAAACCGTGTATGTCGGCCTTGCCGAACGCGATGGAGACAGTCTCTACGCGCTGGATGCCAAGACCGGTTCAGTTCAGTGGAAAGTCAACAAGGGCGGTATTGACTCTTCTCCAACTGTGATCGACGGAACTCTCTATATCGGTAGCTTCCTACCAGGACGAATCTATGCAGTGGATATAGACGACGGCTCCAGCCAATGGACGTACGAAACGAACGGGAGAAGGGTCTCATCGCCTACCGTCGCCGGTGATGTGGTCTACATAGGTAGTACGGATGGCGTCTTGTATGCGTTAGATAGGAGCGATGGATCAAAACTATGGACATACGACACAGAGACTAGTTATCTTTCCTCGCCGATCGTTTCTGACGGTACGCTCTACGTCGGGAGCGGGATAGGTCGATGCTGCGAACCGGGCGATGGAGAGGGCACAGTGTATGCACTGAACGCTGGTATTGATGGCTCGAGTGAGGGCTCACGCGTCTCCCTCGGTACGCTGGGCCACCACCACACGTTCGCCGACAGAGAGCCGCCCGAACCGGACGACCCCGACGCCCCGGACCCCGATCCGGACGGCGAACTGACCGGTACGGTTAGGGACGTAGACGGGCGTCCGCGCGAGGGAGCGGCCGTCTCGATCTACGACGCGAGCGGGGACGCGGACGCGGTGCTCGCTCGCACGACGGCGGACGACGGGGAGGACGCCGGGACGTACGCGTTCCCGGACCTCGAAACAGACGACGGGAAGACACCCGACCGGGTCCTGCTCGTCGCTCGCGAGGGAAAGTGGTTCGGCTCGGTCGAAATAGACGGATTCGCCGACCAGCTACCCTTGGAGTACGACATCGAACTGGACGGCCAGCTGCTGTTCGGTCCCGAGATCGCCGCCGATGGCCGAGAACTGAGCGTGCTGACCTGCTGGCGCCGCATCATCGAGCCGCGGCGTCAGACCGTCTTCGTCGAGGCGGTGAACGTCGCCCAGCGCGGAGCGCGACACGAGATCACGGCCGACGCCACCGATCTGACCGGCGGCGCTTTTGCCGCGACGGTGCTCGCGGACGACGTCTGGATAAACTTCGGTAGCCAAAGCGACGTCGAGGGGACGGTTCCGGGAAGCGTCGAGGTCGTCGGCCTCGATACGTCGACGGATAACGCCGAACTCGGGGACTGGCATCCGGTTCGGACGGGGGTTCCGCTGTATCCGATCGGCGGCGAGGTCGGTGCGGCGTTCGAGCGAATCTCGACCGCCGACGCCGACGTGGCCGACAGAATTGACGAGGGATTCGGAGCGATAGCGGGGATCATCCCCGGTGTCTCAGAACTCCTAACGTGGCTGGACACGGTCGAGTGGGCGTTCGGCGAGCGCCTCGAATCCGAGGCGAGGGTGGGCGCGGACTCGGTGAGTTTCCCCGATCCGAACGACCCGTCCGCGACCCAGACACGGGTCGATCCGAACGACCACACGACTGCACAGCTCGCCTGGCGGTCGGATAACGAGACGCCCGGCGACGAAGAGGGTGCGGTGGTTATGGCCGTGCCCCTTGAATTCCAGTACGAGAAGGAACGGACGACTGTCGTGACCGTGGAGGCGGAGTGGACGCATCCGAACGCTCACGCCTCCTTCGGCGGATCCTTCGAGATCGGACCGGTCGGCGGACGAAACGGCGAGGAGGGCTGACTACCACAGAACTATGTCGAGTGAATCCGGCGAAAGTCGTACGATGGTTTCGGGACGCGTCACCGATCCCGACGGGGAAGGGGTGGCTGGCGTCACCCTCGAACTCTATCCGTTCGGCAACGGAGCCGATGCCGAGCCGCTCCAAACTCGGACGGAATCGGACGGTACGTTCCGATTCGAGGCGTTGGCCGAGGCGGCCGCGCGCGAAGAGTACGTTGTCGAACCGGACGAGACGGTGTTGATCGCCCGCGATGGTGACTGGTTTTGGACAACTTCCGGAGACTTCGAGTCGGCGTCGACGTCGGCGCTCGAAATCACGCTCCGGAATCAACTTCTGTTCGGCCCCGAAGTCGCAGCGGACGGGAACGACCAACGGGACGAACTGAGCCTGATGACGTGCTGGCGACAGATCGACGGTACGGGGATAGAGACGCTCTTTCTCGAAGTGACGAACGTCCGGGGAGCCGTGGACCGCGAGCCGTTCGAGATTCTCACGGACTCGACAGATCTTGACACGGGGGCGTTTTCGGTTACCGTTCCCCGCGGTGAGGTCCGGATCAATTTCGGGCCACAGACGGAGTTCGACGACGACAGCCCGCCGGCGAAGGTACTCGCACTCGAAACCGGCTCCGAGAACCCCGAACTCGCCGATTGGCATCCGATTCGAACCGGAGTTCCGCTTTTTGGAATCGGATCGGGTTACCTCGACGTATCGAGTTCCGACCCCAGCGCGGACAGTGGTCCCGAAACGGTCGTCGAAGGCGTCGGGCGAATCGTGCACGGCCTTCCCGGAATCGGGACGGTGCTCTCGGTCGTCGACACCGTCGGGTTCGCCGTCGGGAAACAGCTCCGGAGGGAGGCGTCGTTGGGCGACGCAGACGTGGGATTCCCCGATCCGACGGACCCGGACGAGCTGGCAACGGTCGCGGATCCGAACACCCACACGTCGGCGTTGCTCGGCTGGAACGCCCCCGAGGAGACCCTCTCGAATACCGGAGCTGGGTCGGTCGTTATGATGGTTCCGATGGCGCTCAAAGGTGACGGCAGTCCCCGGGCGGCCGCGCACGCCGAGTGGTTACACACCACTGGGCGAGTGACTTTCGGCGAGGTCTTCGAGCTGACCCCGGCTAGACCCGACGGCACCTCGGTCGACGAGTCGGTAAGCACCGCCGAGGAGGGCGAGTCGGTAAGCACCGCCGAGGAGGGCGAGTCAGCGAACGGCGACAGGGCGACAGTCGACGACTACGCCGGGGAGGATGGTGTCGTCGACACCGGCGGACTGTTCGATGCAGCGGAGGACTTCGGAGCCGGGGAGATAGGTGCCGAAACGCTGGTCGAGGTGGCGACGTCGTACCGTCCGAGCCTCCCCTTCGGCTGACCCTCCACGGAGCACCGCGTGAGCGTGGTCGGTGGGCGAGCGCCAACCGCCGTCGGACGCATCGTCCGCTCTCGGGCCAGGAACGAACAGCGAGCCGATCCGGCCGGTGAGAATACTTCGATTCGACGAACCAATAGTGACAAGTAAACGATATTAGGTACGAACCATCGGCAGGATCCCGCTTTATATAGAATCAAGGAGAATACCCGCGGCTTGAGCCGCAGGATGAATCCGACAACTTGGAATCACAACAGATGGGCCGATACGGGCTCGTTGGAATATACGACATTCCTGACCGGTGTCGAGGGAGCCGACGTCGAAATCGGGGAGGACACGCGGAACATCTCCACGTGCATCCGAGAACCGTCGTGTTTTTGCCCGCGGATCCGGTATACTGCACCGACTGAATGGCCCGATACCACATCGAGACGTACGGTTGTACCTCCAACCGCGGTGAGAGCCGGCAGATCGAGAGCGCGCTCCGCGACGCCGGCCACTACCCCGTCGACGGTCCGGAGGCGGCCGACGTCGCCATTATGAACACCTGTACGGTGGTCGAGAAGACGGAGCGCAATATGCTCCGTCGGGCCAAAGAACTGGAGTCGGAGACGGCTGACCTCATCATCACGGGCTGTATGGCGCTCGCACAGGGCGAGGAGTTCCGCGAGGAGGGCGTCGACGCGCAGATCCTCCACTGGGACGACGTTCCCACAGCGGTCACGAACGGCGAGTGTCCGAATCCCGGGCCGGGAACCGAACCCGTCCTCGACGGCGTCGTCGGTATCCTTCCGATCGCTCGCGGGTGTCTGTCGAACTGCTCGTACTGCATCACGAAGTTCGCGACCGGCCGCGTCGACTCCCCGCCCGTCGAGGAGAACGTCGAGAAGGCCCGCGCGCTGGTCCACGCCGGCGCGAAGGAACTCCGGATCACCGGCCAGGATACGGGCGTCTACGGCTGGGATACGGGCGATCGAAAGCTACCGGAGCTGCTCGATCGGATCTGCACGGAGATCGACGGCGACTTTCGGGTTCGGCTGGGGATGGCCAACCCCGGCGGGATCCACGGGATCCGCGAGGAGCTCGCCGACGTCTTCGATCGGCACGAGAAGCTGTACAACTTCATCCACCTCCCGGTACAGTCGGGGTCCGACACCGTCCTAGAGGATATGCGGCGGCAACACCGCGTCGAGAAGTTCGTCGAGATCGTCGAGACGTTCGATTCGAAACTCGACTACTGGACGCTCTCGACGGACTTTATCGTCGGCTTCCCGACCGAGACCGACGACGACCACGCCCAGAGTATGGCGTTGTTCCGGGAGGTCCGACCTGAAAAGGTGAACGTCACCCGGTTCTCGAAACGGCCCGGCACCGACGCCGCGGAGATGAAGGGCCTTGGCGGCACGGTGAAGAAGGAGCGTTCGAAGGAGATGTCCGAACTGAAACGGGACGTCGTCGCCGAGGCCTACGAGTCGATGATCGGTGAGACGCACCGCGTGATGGCCGTCCGTGAGGGGACGGGCGACTCGATGAAGTGCCGAGACGAGGCCTACCGGCAGATCATCGTCCGCGACGCCGCGGAGCGGGGGATCGAACCGGGCGACTTCCTCGACGTCGAGGTGACGAGCCACCAGACGGTCTACGCGTTCGGCGAACCGGTCTGATCGGCGCTCTCGCTGCCGCTCGATTCGTTCGTTGCTGCCGCTATCCACTGTTCTCGCCGCCGCCCTCGGACAGCTCATCGCCATCGACGATGCTGTACCCTTCGCCACCGTCGGCGCCTCCGCCGGTGATCGTCCCGTCGTTCCCGCGAGCGATCGCCGTTCCGACGAGCCGGTCCGCTTCGGCGTCTTCCTTCCACTCGCCGAGTTCCTTCGGATCGACGTGGACGAACACGTCGTCGACCTCCGGCATCGCGCGAATCGATTCGACGACGGCCGATTCGATGTCGTGGGCCTCGAAGAGCGTCATATGGCCCTCGACCTCGATGTGGAGGCTCACGTCGACTTCCGGGCCGACGTAGTGGGCAACGACGTCGTGCGCGCCCCGAACCTGTGGGTGTTCGAGCGCGCGCTCGAGGATCTCACGGCGGAGTTCCTCGGGCGGGGCCGCGCCGACGAGGTAGTTCACGTTGTCGCGGACGATCTCGTAACCCGTGTAGAAGATGCCGAGCGAGACGACGCCGGCGGCGATCGGATCGAGGACGGGCGCGCCGAACGACGCCCCGAGCACGCCGACGAGCGCCGCGCCCGCGGTGAGGATGTCGTTTCGGTTGTCGAGCGCGGCGGCGACGACCGCCGGCGAGTGGCGCTCCTCGCCGACGCGGAGGCAGTAGCGATAGAGCCCGTACTTCGCGCCGGCGGTCCCGAGCAGCACGGCGACGCCCGCCGTCCCGGCCTCGACGCCGTAGGTGCCGTTCAGCACCGACGTGGTGGCGTTCCAGAGCACGGCCCCGCCGGCGGCGAAGACGCCGACGGCGACGAACAGCGAGACGAACGGCTCGATGCGCTCGTGGCCGTGGGGATGTTCGAAGTCCGGCGGTTGGGTGGTCAGGTACAGCCCCGCGACGATGACGAGGCTGTAGACGCTGTCTGCGAGGCTGTTGACGGCCTCCGAGCCGACGGCGAGGCTGCCGGTGAGCCCCCAGACGCCGCCCTTCGCGAGCACGAGAGCGAGGTTCACCGCGAGGACGACCAGTCCCACGCGGCGGACGACGCGCCTCCGGTCGTCGCTCATCGTCCGAGCGTACTCATCGCGGGGCTAAGTCGCTTCGGTCGAGGGTGCGACTTCCGACCGAGAGTGGACACAGTCGTTCGACCGGAAGCGTCTTCGGCGCTCTCGGCTGCACGATCGGCCGGTCGGGCGGTCCTCTCAGGGACGCCGATCCAATCAGTCCTGTTCCAGGGCTCAGAACTCGGCGCGTTTGATCCACTCGATGGCGACCAGCACGAACCAGACCATCCACGTCACGAAAACAAAGAGCGACGCGGTGTAGTATCCGATCCTCGTGTCGACGACCATCGCGACGCCGAGCACCGCGATTACGAAACCGGCGGCTCCGAGATTACGACGCCGGTCGCGCAGCGCCGCGACGAGCGCGGTGGTTCCGGTGTGGTCCGACATACGTGGTCTCCTCTGACCGCGGAACGTGCTTTTCGAGACGTCGTGCGAGGGGACCGCTCGTGCCGATACCTCACTCCTCGAAGTCGAGTCTGACGGCGCGGGTCGGTTCGTCGGTTTCGCCGTCGGTCTCGTGCTCGCTCTCGGCCTCGCCCGTCGCCGCCGGCAGCGACGCGAACGCCTCGTGCAGGCGGTCGTAGGTCTCCTCAAGCGCCTCGACGATCACCTTCGTCTCGCCGATCACGGGCATAAAGTTCGTGTCGCCGCTCCAGCGCGGCACGAGATGCGTGTGGACGTGGTCCTCGATCGACCCGCCGGCGGCGTCGCCGCCGAGGTTCTCGCCCGCGTTCACGCCGTCGGGGTGAAACGCCTCGTCGAGGGCGTCGATGGCCGCGACCTTCAGCCGCGCGTGATCGAGTAGTTCGGCGTCCGTGAGGTCGCCCCACTCGCCGGTGTGGCGGTACGGGACGATCATCACGTGGCCGGGGTTGTACGGGTAGTTGTTCAGGATGACGAACGCGTGCTCGCTGCGGGCGACGATCCGGCTCGCTCGGTCTTCCTCGCGCTCGGGCAGCACGCAGAACGGACAGCCCTCGACGTTCTTTTCTTCGGAGTCGCGTTCGACCCAGTCGATCCGCCAGGGGGCGAAGACCTGCTCCATCGTTCGCTCGCTCACGCGGTCAGGATCTCGCAGCCGTCTTCGGTGACGACGACGGTGTGTTCGGCCTGGCTGACGAGTTCGCCGTCGTCCTCTTTCAGGACGGGGTACCCGTGGAAGACGCCCTGCTGTTCCAACCGCTGGATGGCCATCTCCGCGCGCGGTTCGTCGAGCCACCGGGCGGCGAAGGGCAGGGTCCTGTACTCGTCTTTGACCTGTTCGAGGATCTGCCGGGCAGTCCTGTTCCGAACCGACCGGTCGCGTTCGAGGCTGTAGATCTCCTCTTTGGACCCCTCGGAGACTTTCCCGCGCCCGGTCGTCGCGAAGGGCTCGATGGCGACGACGTCGCCGACTTCGAGTTCGATGCCGCGGTCGGTCCCGCGGTTCGGGATCGTCGGCCCGGTGTGGGCGTCCCACTGCGCGACGCCGTGGCCCGAGAGGTTCAGCACGGGCGTGTAGCCGTAGCCGCGGATGACGTCCTCGATCTCCGCGCCGACCTCGCCCGTCTCGACGCCCGGTGCGACCGCGTCGAGCGCGGCGTCGAGCGCCTCTTCGGCGGCCTCGACGAGTTCGGGAGTCCCCGACAGATCGACCGTCACCGCGGCGTCGGCGATGTAGCCGTCGACGTGGACGCCGCAGTCCAGACAGACCATCTCCTCGCCGAACTCGGTGTCGTCGTCGCGTCCCGGCGAGGCGTGGGAGGCCTCCTCGTCGACGCTGATGTTCGCGGGGAACGCGCAGCCGTCGGCGCGCTCTCGGATCTCCGCTTCGGCGAACTCGGCCACTTCGAGCTGTGTGACGCCCGGCTCGATCATCTCGGCGGCCTCGTCGAGCACGTCCCGAAGCACCGTTCCGGCCTCCCTGTACTTTGTCAGCGTCTCCTCGTCGAGGGGTCCGTCGCTCATACCGGAGTCATCGGACGAGCGACCCAAAGAGGTTCCGAAGCCGACGCTGGTGGGAATTCACGGGAGTGGATGAAACGGGCGTCTCAGTTACACGTACCTACTTACGCCCGGAGCGGGTCGTCCGCCGTATGCCCTCCGCGGTCACCGAAGCGTTGTTCAGCGAGCCCTCCGGCCGCCGTCACGCGCTCGTGATGTTCGCCGGGGTGGCCATCTTCACGAGCGTCTACGTGTACTACGGGGTTCTCCGCGATTCCGCCGCGGTCGGGTGGCTGCTCGTTATGGTCGTCGGCTCCGCGCTGTCGGGGATCGCCGAGTCCCTTCCGAAGGATCGGCGGCGGATCGCCGGAGCGCTACGTATAACGGCGATTCTCGTCTTGCTGGGTGTCCTGGCGCTCACCGTATTCGTTCCCGAAGTCGTCGTCAGGTCAGGGTGATCTCACTCGATTCGGCCGCACCGGCGCGGTCCGTCACCCGACGACGGACGCGACGAGGTCGTCGAGGTATGCGATCTCCTCTTCGAAGATGCCGTGGCCGCGGCCCTCGTAGCGGTCGAAGCGGACGTCGGCGTTCAGGCGCTCGAAGACCGCGACGGTCTCCTCGGCGCGCGACATCGGGATGTGGGGGTCGTCGTCGCTGACGCCCAGGAAGAAGGGCATTCTCTCGACGTCGCCCGTGTGGTCGAACTCGGTCCCCTCCTCGCCGATCAGGCCGCCCGAGAGGAGGACGAGGCCGCCGTAGCGTTTCGGCTCGCGCGCGACGAACTCCGAGACGAGACACGCCCCCTGCGAGAAGCCGACGAGGACGACCCTCTCGGTCGGGAGCCCCCCGGACTGGGCTTCCTCGACCGCTCGCCGGAGGTGAGCCAGCGCCGAATCGAGGTGCGGCTGGTTCCGCTCGATCGGCGCGAGGAAGCGGTTGGGATACCAGGTCCCTCGCTGGGCCTGCGGGGCGACGTAGTGCAGCCCCTCCCGGCCGAACTCCCGGGCGAACTGGAGCATCCCGTCGGCCCGCGCGCCCCGCCCGTGCACGAGGACGACCGCGGCGTCGGCGTCTTCGGGCGATGCGCCGGCGGTTCGGATCGGCTGCTCGGCGTGCGGGCCCGCGTCGATGTTCGGATCCTCGTCGCCGTTCGGGGTGCGTCGGTTCATTCGCTCGCCCCTCCGTCCGCCGGGGCCTTTTCGCTTTCCGCTGGGGCCGTCGCCTTCGTCTCTCCGGAGGGGAAGCCGTCGTCGGGAACGTCCAGCGGCGGCAACGCCGACTCGATCTCCTCGCGCTCGTCCGCCAGCCACGGGGGGAGTTTGAGTTCCGAGCCCAACGCTTCGACGGGCTCGTCGAGCGTGAAGCCGGGTCCGTCGGTCGCGATCTCGAAGAGGATGCCGCCGGGTTCGCGGAAGTAGATCGACCGGAAGTACTGGCGGTCCTTCTGCGGCGTCACGAACTGTCCGGCGTCGGAAAGCCGCTCGCGCCAGGCCAGTTGCTCGTCCTCGTCGGCGGCGCGGAACGCGACGTGGTGGACGGTCCCGACGCCGGGGCGGCCACGCGGCGGTCCGCGATGGAGCACGTCGACGACCGTCGCGCGATCGCCCGCCGCGGCGTAGCGGACGCGCTCGGCTCCGTCGTCGGGGTCGGTCTCGGCTCCGACGCGTTCGAAGCCGAGCAGGTCCAAGACGTTCGCCGTGGCGTCGGGTTCGGCGGAGTGCAGCGTGACACCGAAGAACCCTCGGATCGCGTGCTCGTCGGGGACGGGACCGCCGTTCCACGGCTCGATCGGCGAGTCCGAGAGATCCGTCTCGACGAGTTCGAGCGGTTGTCCGTCGAGGTCCGCAAGGGGGAGAACGTCCGCGCCGAAGCGCGTGCGGCGCTCGTCGACGGACGCGTCGGCGTCGCCGAGTCGGTCCGCCCAGTAGTCGAGGCTGCCCTCGGGAACGGCGAAGGCCGTGGCGACTGCCTGTCCGCGGCCGGGACGGCCCGGTCGCGCACCCTCGAAGGGGAAGAAGGTGAGCGCCGTGCCGGGAGCGCCCGTCTCGTCGCCGTAGTAGAGGTGATAGGTCGTCCTGTCGTCGAAATTGACCGTCCGCTTGACCAGCCGCAGTCCGAGGACCGCCGTGTAGAACCGGAGGTTCTCCTGCGGATCGCCCGCGACGGCCGTGACGTGGTGGATACCGTTCGTTTGCATAGTCTGGGTCTCCTCGCGGGTCCCGGAGGGAGTCGCGGGAAGCGGATCGTCCGCGTCCCCGTCCCAATCCGGTATCGCTCTGTTACCTACTAAAGAAGCGAAACCATTTGTATCTTCGCGGACGAAGGGGTGACCAGGTGACGCCTGTGTCCCCAGACTCCCAGGACAAATACGACGAGGACGCGTGCTCGGTGATCGACTCGCTCGAACAGATCGGCTCGCAGTGGCGACTCATCGTCCTGCACGACCTCCAGGAGGGCGAGAAACGCTTCAACGAGCTCAAGCGCTCGACGGACGCCAGTTCTCGGACGCTCTCTCGCGTCCTCGACGACCTCCAGGAGCTGGGGTTCGTCAACCGGCGGCTGGAGGAGGACGCGCCGGTGGCGACGTACTACTCGCTGACGCCGAAGGGTCGGTCGCTGTGTCCGGTGTTCGACGAGATCGAGGCGTGGGCCGACGAGTGGCTGCACGCGACGCCGACCGGCGAGGATCCCGCGACCGTGGCGGCCGACGGCGGTTCGACCGACGAGGGGGCCGCGGACGGCGAGGCGACGGAATCCGAAGCGGCCGAGTGATTCGGCCGATCCGGCCGCTTCAGGCGCCTTCGACGAGTCGTTTGAGTTGTTCCGGCGGCACGGCTCCGCGGGCGGCGTGGCCCTCGTAGGCGAACGTCGGAACGCCGGTGATACCCTGCTGTTGAGCCTCGCGGAACTGCGCTTCGAGGGCCGAGCGGCGTTCCTCGTCGTCGAGCACCTCGCGGACGAAGTCGGCGTCGACGCCGACCGCAGTCGCGATGTCGACGAGGACGTCCGCCGAGCCGATGTCGCGTCCGTCGTGCCACAGCGCCTCGAAGACGCGCTCGTCGAAGTCGAGCCACGTCTCGTAGTCGGACTGGTCCCGGACCGCGACGGAGACGAGCTGTGCGGGCAGCGAGTCGACGTCGGTCGCCAACTCGACCTCCATCTGGTCGGCCCCGTACTTCTCGCGGAGCTTTCGGACGTTGGTTTTGGCCTGTTCGTAGTAGGCGTCGTCCTTGCCGTCGTCGGCGTCGTGGTCGATCGTTCCGTCGGGGTTCCGCTTGCCCGAGCGAAGGTCGAAGGGCCGCCAGTCTATCTCCAGTCGCTCCTCGCGTTCGGACTGGTACTCCGACAGCGACCGTCGCCCGAGGTAGCAGAACGGGCAGACGTAGTCCGAGTAGACGGTGATTCGGTCGTCTGTCGTCGCCGTTTCGGATCCGGTGGTGGCGTCTGACATCGCTCGGAGGGAGGCGCGTCGCACATAAGAAGCCGTCCCGTCTGTGCGCGGCGGTACACGCGGGGAGCCGTTCCGGGTATCGCCGAGCAAGACGCGCAGTACCGGCTCTCGCGCGAAGGTGTCGAGAAACAGTACACATACGGTGCCGGAGTCACAACCGGGGACCGGTGATGAAAGCGCAGGACTTCCTCGAATCAGATTGGGATTACTGTCTGGTCCTCGATGCGTGCCGCTACGACGTGTTCTGTGACGTCTACGACGAGTATCTCGACGGAACGGTCGAAAAGCGACGGAGCGTGGGGTCGTCGACGCCCGAGTGGGCCTCCCGGACGTTCACCGACCACCACGACATCGCGTACTTCTCCGGGAACCCCTTCATCAACGACCTGGGAATCCCGCTGAACGAACTCAAGTGGGGCGCGAGCTGCGACTACGAGTGGACGGCGAACGAACACATCAGCGACGTCGTCGACGTCTGGAAACACGGCTGGGACGACGACCTCGGCACGGTCCCCCCAGAGAGCCTCGAAGCGTCGCTGACGGAACGATTCGACCTCGTCGAGCGGAACGAGCGGACGGTCCTCCACTATATGCAACCGCACGCGCCGTATCTCTCTCGTGGTGCGGGACAGAAGCTCAAGCAGATCCAGAAGGGGATCCGCAGACAGGAAGACAGCCAGGAGGCGGCCGCGGACGGCGGCGGGGCCATCGCCGCGCTCGGACAGACCGTCAGGCCGCGGATCGAAAGCGCGCTCGAAGGCAGCGAACTCGCCCAGAAGGCGGGGTTGTGGCTCGAACTCGACCCCGTCGACCTCGTCCAGAACGGGACGCGGGAGACCGCCTTCGAACTCCACGAGGAGAACCTGCGCATCGCGCTCGAATCGATCGCCGACCTGATTCCCAAGCTCGACGGCACGGTGGTCGTCACCGCCGATCACGGCGAGGCGTTCGGCGAGGAGGGCGTCTGGGAGCACCACATCGAGACGCACATCCCGCCGCTCGTCGACGTTCCGTGGCTCGTCGTCGAGTAATTGCTAGACGGACTCACACGAGCAGTTTCGAGCGTCGCAGCGATAACGGCAGTAATTTACGCACGGTGCGGAAAGAGCCGGATGTTTATGAGCTACGACCAGATCGAGGTCCCCGATTCCGGGGAGAAGATCACGCTCGCCGACGAGGAGACCGGGGAACTGAACGTTCCGGACACGCCGATCATCCCGATCATCCACGGCGACGGGATCGGAACCGACGTCGGACCGGCGGCGCAGAAGGTCCTCGACGCCGCCGCGGAGGCAACCGGCCGCTCCGTGGAGTGGATGCGCGTCTACGCCGGCGAGTCCGCCCGCGAGAAGTACGGCGAGAACCTGCCCGACGACACGGTGAACGCGATCCGCGATCACCGCGTCGCGATCAAGGGCCCGCTGACGACGCCCGTCGGCGCGGGCTACCGCTCGCTGAACGTCGCGCTCCGGCAGAAGCTCGACCTCTACGCGAACGTCCGCCCGACCTACCACATCGACGGCGTCCCCTCGCCCGTCAAGAACCCCGAGGAGATGGATATGATCACGTTCCGGGAGAACACCGAGGACGTGTACGCCGGCATCGAGTGGGAGGCCGGCACCGACGAGGTCGAGCAGGTGAAGGCCTTCGTCGAGGACGAGATGGGCTACGACGAGATGATGCACGACGGTCCGATCGGCATCGGCATCAAGCCCATCACGGAGTTCGGCACGAAGCGGCTGGTCCGCGAGGCCATCGACTACGCCCTTGAGAACGACCGCGACACTGTCACGCTGGTCCACAAGGGCAACATAATGAAGTTCACCGAGGGCGCGTTCCGCGACTGGGGCTACGAGGTCGCCGAGGAGGAGTACGGCGCGGACGTCATCACCGAGGACGAACTCTGGGAGGAGCACGACGGCGAGGCGCCCGAGGGGACGCTGGTCGTCAACGACCGAATCGCGGACAACATGCTCCAGCAGCTCCTCACCCGGACGGACGAGTACGAGGTCATCGCGACGATGAACCTCAACGGGGACTATATGTCCGACGCCGCCGGCGCACAGATCGGCGGGCTCGGCATCGCGCCGGGCGCGAACTTCGGTGAGGGCCTCTGTCTCGCCGAACCGGTTCACGGCTCCGCGCCCAAGTACGCCGGGCAGGACAAGGTGAACCCGACCGCGATGATCCTCTCGGGTCGCGAGATGTTCGAGTATATGGGCTGGAAGGACGCCGGGCAACTAATCCGCGACGCCGTCGAGAAGACCATCTCCGCGGGCGACGTTACCTACGACCTCGAACGGCAGATCGAGGGCGGCAACAAGCTCGCGACGAGCGAGTTCGCCGAGGCGGTCGTCGAGAACATCCACGACCTCGCCTGAGACGACCGTTCGAGTCTCTTTTAGTTCACTCCCGAGCCGAAGGTTCAAATCCGGTAGCGGAGTAAGGGAGAGATATGTACGCCGTCGTCGGCTGCACCGACTGCGAGCACCTCTGGATCCTGAAGGATCCGCGGGCAGCGGAGACCGCGATGTGTCCGCGCTGCGGCCGGACGCATCGGACGAAGCAGCTCAGACGCTTCGTCGAGGACGAGAACCGGGAGGCCGCCAGGCAGGGGCGCGCGGCGCTGCTCGCGAAGCGCGGCGGCAACAGCGAGGCGTTCGCGGAGACGGCCCACGTCGCGGAGATGGAACGCGAGATCGACGAGCGCGGGGCGGCGGTCGACGACCGCGAGTACCTCGACGGCTCCGGCCTCGACGCCGAGGAGGTCGCGGCCGCCGGCGAACGAGCGGAGCGGGGGTCGGGGGAGTCCGCCGGCAGCCGTATCGACGTCGTCCGCGAGGCGCTCCGCGAGGGCGATGCCCCGACCGCCGACGACGTCGCGAGCTACGCCGCGGATCGCGGCGTGCCGGCCGAAAAGGCCCGCGAGATACTGACGAAACTGTCCCGACGCGGCGAGGTGACGGAGTCGGGCGGCACGTACCGCCTGCTCTGAGTGTCGATGTCGGGTGCGTCTGGGACCGGAATCGTCGGCTGGATCGCCCGCGGCGTCGTCGCCCTCTGCTTCGTCGGCGGCGCGGTCCTGGCGGTCACGGGTCGACTCGTCGTCGCCGGCGTCGCGTTCCTCGTCGGCCACACGTTCCTCGCCACGGCGGCGATGGTGCAGCGACAGCGACGCCGCGGTGCCGGCCTGTCGCTGTCGGGCGTCGGGTGGTTCGCGCTCTCGGTCGGTCTCGGGGCAGGCGGGACGTCTGCGGGCGGCACCACCGTTCCCGAAACGCCGCTTCTCGCCGTCGGAATCGCGCTCGTCACCGTGGGAACCCTTCTGGTGGTCGGGGCGCTCGGCGGGGGCGACCCCGAGCCGCCGGTCGAGGCGGAGAAGTAGTCCCTCGCGCCGACCGGGAGCCGTCTGCGGCCTATCGACCCAACTCGGCGTGCGCGCTGGAGAGGTGTCGCGAGGCGAGCGCCGACAGGAGCGACAGTTCGCCGGCGAGCGCGCCGACGGCGATGTACTCGGCGAGCGCGTCGGCGTTGGATCCGGCCGGATCGCCGCCGCCGCGGACGCCCAGGACGTCGAGTCCCTCCGCCTGCGTGGGGAGTTTGGTGCCGCCGCCGACGGTGCCGACTTCCAGCGACGCCAGCGAGACCGAGAGGTAGAGGTCATCTTCCCGCACTTCGGCGGTCGTGATCGCGTTCGCGCCCTCGACGACCTGCGCCTCGTCCTGCCCGGTCGCGAGGAACATCGCGGCGACGACGTTCGCGACGTGGGCGTTGAAACCGAGACTGCCCGCTTTCGCCGACCCGACGAGGTTCTTCCGGGTGTTGAGCTCCGCGATGTCCTCGGGCGTCGTGTGCAACCGCTCTTCGACGACCTCGCGGGGAATCGTCACGTCCGCCGTGACGGAGCGGCCGCGCCCCTCGATGGCGTTGATCGCGGCGGGCTTTTTGTCCGTACAGAGGTTGCCAGAGAGCGCGACGAGGTCCGCCTCGGTCTCCTCCTCGACGACGTCGCAGGCGGCCTCTGTCGCGATAGTGGCCATATTCATCCCCATCGCGTCCTTCGTATCGTAGCGGAACCGGAGGTAGACGGAGTTGCCGACGACGTACGGGGTCACGTCCAGGAGTTCGCCGTGGCTCGTCGTCGACTCGGCCGCCTCGATCAGTCGGTCGGTGTTGTCGCGGACCCACGAGACGAGCGCTTCGGCCTCGATCACGTCCGCGACGCGGAACACGGGTGCGCGAGTCATCCCGGACTTGAGTACCCGCGCGTTCGCGCCGCCCGCGGCGGAGAGCGCCGAACAGCCGCGGTTGACGCTCGCCAGCAGCGCGCCCTCGGTCGTCGCCAGCGGGAGGTACGCGCCCTCGTCGCCGTCGCCGCCGTCCGCGGCGCCACCGTCGACGGGCACCGGCCCGGCGACGCCCATCGGCACCTGGACCGCCCCGAGCATGTTCTCGATGTTCGACTCCGCGCGCTCGGCCGGGAAGCCGTAGTCGCCGACGGCGGAAAGCGTCGCGCCGGTCTCCGATTCGACGAGCAGTCGACGCGCCGCGGCGGCGACGTCGGCGTCGGCGTGATCGTCCAGTTCGTGAAGCCGGAGGTCGCCCTCGCGGACGCGCGCGGCGAGGTCGGCGGCGTCTGTCATACCGCCCCATTTCCCGGGACGACCCTAACGGTTTCCGGTTTTCCCGACGCGGGCCGGATGGGGCGCGCCGAGGGTCGGTGTCGCAGCCCGGGGACGGAGGGCCCGCGCCCGGAAGGGAAACCTACTCGTCCCCCCGCGGGGAGCATCGACTATGACCGCACCGTTCTTCGAGCGACTCGGCGACCGCATCGAACGGGTCGACAGCGTCGTCTCCGTCGGTCTCGACGCCGACCGCTCGCGACTCCCCGAGCACCTCCTCGAAAAGGACCTCCCGCAGTGGGCGTTCAACCGCCGGATCATCGACGCGACGCACGAACACGCCGCCTGCTACAAGCCGAACGCGGCGTTCTACGAGAGCGAGGAGGGGTGGCGGTCGCTCCGGGAGACCATCGCCTACGCCGACGGCAAGGACGTGCCCGTCCTCTTGGACGCCAAGCGCGCCGACATCGGCAACACCACCCGGCAGTACGCGAAGCTGCTCGACGACGTCGACGCGATCACGGTCAACCCGTATATGGGCTGGGACTCCCTCCAGCCGTTTCTCGATCGATCCGAGAAGGGCGTCTTCGTGCTCTGTCGGACCTCGAACCCCGGCGGTGCCGACCTCCAGGACCTCGAACTGGAATCCGGCGAGACCGTCTACGAGCGGGTCGCCGCGCTCGCGGACCTCTGGAACGAACACGGCAACGTGGGCCTCGTCGTCGGCGCGACCGCGCCCGACGAACTCGAATCGATCCGCGAACAGGTGCCGGACCTCCCGTTCCTCGTCCCGGGCATCGGCGCGCAGGGCGGCGACGCCGAAGCCGCCGTCGAGAACGGACTGGCCCACGGAGTCGGCCTCGTCAACTCCTCCCGCGGGATCATCTTCGCCGGCGAGGATCAGGGCGAGGCGTTCGCGAAGGCCGCCGGCGACGCGGCGCGGCGACTGAAGCGGCGGCTGAACCAGTACCGCGACGCGTAGGTCGCTTCGTCGTCCCGGACCCGGTCGAGCCCGAACCGGCGGCTACCGGAACTCCGGCACCTCGCCCTCGGCGTCGCTCTCGGCGAAGACGTCCTCGCGCCCCTCGGGATCCGCACAGTGGACGCAGACGCCCTGCTCGGTTTCGAAGTGAACCGAGCAGACGGCCGCCCCGCAGCGGTGGCAGGCGTACTCGGCCTCGCGGCGCTCGCACACCTGACAGACACCCGTCACGCTCATACTCACGTGTACGCGCGGCCGCCACTTCAGTCAGGGGGTCGTGTTGGTAATCAAGTCGCTCGCCCGATCGATCCGTTCCGGCGGGCGCGTCGCCCGAACGGCGGGCGATCGACGAGCAACGCTCTTTGCCCCGGCGCTCCCAACGACGCGTATGAGCATCACGTTGTACGCGCTCGACGGGTGTCCGTACTGCGAGGCCGTCCACGACGCGCTCGAGGAACACGGTATCGACTACGAGACCGTCTGGGTCGACGGCTTGCACTCCGAGCGCGACGAGGTCAAGCGCGTGAGCGGCCAGCGCGCCGTGCCCGTGCTGGTCGACGACGAGCGCGGCGTCACGATGAACGAGAGCGAGAACATCCTGACGTACGTCGGGACGACGCTCGCGGCGCAATGAAGATCTACACCGGCCGCGGCGACGAGGGGATGACGGACCTGCGGGACATGTCGCGGGTCTCGAAGACGAGCGCCCGGATCGAGGCCTACGGGACGGTCGACGAGGCGAACGCCCTCGTCGGGACCGCGCGTCCGACGGGGTACGACGACATCGACGAGACGCTCGAACGGATCCAGAACCACCTCCACATCGTGCAGGCGGACTTCGCGAATCCCGCTCCGGACGACGACGATCCGGTCGTGACCGAGGCTCACGTCGAGGAACTGGAGGACGCCATCGACGAGGCCGACGCGGAACTCGACCCGCTGACGTCGTTCATTCTTCCGGGCGGGAGCGAGGCGGGGGCGACGCTGCACCACGCGCGGGCGGTCGTCCGGCGGGCGGAACGCCGCGCGGTCGACCTCGCGGCCGACGAACCAGTTAATGCGGAAGCGATCCGGTATCTCAACCGGCTCTCCGACGCGCTGTTCGTCCTCGGGCGACTGGTGAACGCCCGCGACGGCGTCCCCGAGGAGTCGCCGTCGTACTGACTGCTCGTCCGGTCGCATCGCCGGGCGGGACTGACGCGCCGAAGAAGAACGCTTAAGTCCGGCGACGGGGAATCATCGGTGCGCGGGTCGGTGGTCTAGTCCGGTTATGACGGCTCCTTCACACGGAGCAGGCCGGCGGTTCGAATCCGCCCCGACCCATTTCTGACGAACCGAAACGACGAACGGCAGTGAGGAGTCCGTTCGTCGAAGTGGACACGCGGATTCGAGCCAGGGAGGTCGCGCGCAGCGAACGAAGTGAGTGAGCACGTCCGACCGAGGTTCGGAATCCGCCCCGACCCATACGCGGTTCGTACGGTCTCTAATTCGCCGTACGTCTCCAGCACCGACTCGCCCGCAAAGCAAAGGTAGTGAACTCGAAACCTGGAATCAGTTTAACTGTTTGTAGGCCTACGGTAATCGTATGAATGACGGCGATGCCTCGTCACTTGAGTCTTTCATTCAGAGGCATTCCTCGTCGGAGTTGTCGGGGCAGGTGATCAATTCGACGCAACCGGACCCGATCGAAAGAATGACCAAGCAACTGTTCGGGAGTATGTCGGTTGAGGTCTCGAAAGCCCGGCAGAGCAGCGAGGTCGAGGATATGTTCGTGCTGGTGGACGACGGGACAGTCATCGCGTCGACGCCTATGAGGAGGATCCGAGAGGCGTTGCTGATGGTCAACACCGATCTGTACCGGACGGGACTCAATCCGCTTGAGGATGTTACCGTCCCTGAGATACTGAAGGAGTTGTCCGAGACGATATTCGAGCTTGCCGGCTATCCGGACTCGAATACGGAGAAGCTGGTCCTGACGTTGATGGCACGCTACATTGAAAAGCAGGCGTGGCATCACGAAACCGGCGTCATTCGCGCGTCCTTTCAGCGTCTATCGCGTCTGTACGACGAGAAGGGCACCCGGAGGGTATATGAGCGCCTCGGGGGACTGCCCGACCTCGATGTCCACGCATATGGCGCTCCCGATCGGGACCCACCGGAGGACTTCCCCGTAACCATTCACGGACTCCGAAATGACGAACTGCGTCAGAGTTGGTTCGTCGTTCACCGCACGAACGACGGAGAGAGTGTCGGGATGCTCGCTCGGGAGCGGAGCCCCAACGAATGGGAGGGGTTTTGGACGTTCGATACCGACGAGACCGACGCGCTCAACGAGTACATCAGGCGCTCGTTCTGATAGCGTGGTGCTCGGCGTCAGGAATGAATCGATCGAGGCCTCGTCCGTCGTGCGCACGTCCTATTCGGCCGTGCGAAGCTTTCTATGAGACCCCTCGCTCCAGAATAGTCGAACCGGCGGCTGGGGTATCGACACGACTCGGTGCTACACTGATCGCTCAGAGCGATAAAATTCCCCATCGACGAGCACCCGCGAGTCGTGACCGATCGTGATCTGGTGGTCCCCGTACTGAAACGTAAACCGCCACTCGTGTTCGTTCTTCATTCCGTCCAATTTGTTCAACACGTCGGGGTCGATGTAGTCGTGCAGCGGCTCGATTTGTCCCGGCGCTACCCCCTCCGCAGCGGCCACTGCTTTGACGACTTCGGTGAGGAGATCAGTTCGCGTCATCCCTCCACGCTCCCAATGACGACACATTCGTTCCGCAAGCGTTCCGGATATTCCCGGTCCGACTCGATCATTTCGCTCACGACGAATCCGGGTTCCTCGAAATGTGGGCCACGCCGGACACGGAACGGATCACTCTCCCAGCGGATGTATCCCGAATCAGCGAGCTTGGGGAGGTGATGATGTCGCAAGTGAATGCACGGATCCTGGGAATCCATCGGTTGCATCGGTGAGTCCGCGGCATCGGGCAACGAGAGCCACTCGTCTTCGGGTGCCTTCAGTAGCGAAAAGATGATCGTCCGACGTGGTTGGGCCGCCAGCGCTTCGTACAACTGGTCCCATCTTTCGGTGCACTCACCACTTCCGGTGGCGTCGGTAGCCATAGGGGCACGTATGATTTTGATGCGTAAATTATTGTGTCCCCACCCACGTCGGAGACGTTCACGAAACCCGACTCATCGCGACGTACGTCGGCTACTCCTGTCGATCCGTGCCTGCGGCTGTCATCGAGGTCCGACGTCGTCTGCTCGCGCTTCAGCCGAGGCCCTACCGCGAATCGCTCACTCCGGCGGATTCGCTGGAGGGCCTACCGCTCGTTGACGGTTACGGTCCCCGCTTCCACCACGACCTCGTACGTTAAATACCGAAACTCGATACGCGCGCCTTCCGTCTGTGCTAATCGCTCAACTGCGTCGATGTCGACTGCCTCACTGAGGGGTGGCAAGTCAATCGCGTCTTCGCCTTCCACCTGTGCGACTTTCTGTACGATCTCGACCGCGAGTGACGTTGGTTCTCCAGTACCCAACGTAGATTCCATAGGCAATTTCCGACAAAGGTTCTAATAATAGTGGGGAAACTCTTGTCAACTTATCTGGAGTTTACGGCGGAATAGACTCGAAATGATATAAATAAATTGGAATTTTGGAGAGTATCATAGACGGGTTCACACACCCAACAGGGACCACGCAGTAGAGGGTTTCTATCGAACAATCTACGGATCCAACGTTCGGCGACCGGGTGGTCCGAAGGACCCAGACGGCCGCCGGGTGACTCCCTTCGGTCGTCCCCCGAGCCTTTGCTCGCTACCGCTCGCCAAAACGCCGATTCGCTCGCCGATGGCGAGGCCAAGAGCCGGCCAGCGGGAGGCTCGTATGCTTTTGCCCCAGGTTTTGGCCAGCGCGAGACGGATTTATCGTCTCGCTGGCCGTACGGCGCGCTGGGCGCGTCGTAGACGAGGGCTGCCCCGGCAGCCCACGGCCCAAACGGTGGTTCGAAGCAACCGGTTTACGTGGAGCGAGAGTTGGTCGGCAGTCGAGCCACCGAGTCGGCTGACCTGGCGGGGGAAAGACGATACTCCGGTCCAGTCTGACCCCGCGCCGTCCGAACAAGACTGATCGACTCCGATTCCCGAGGTTCTCGGTGCACTGCAGTATCGACGTGTCTCTCGTCTTCCGATACGCGGATGTTCCTCGGCCTCTCGGGTGACCATCCGTCCCGGCCCAGAGACGTCGAACGCGAGCGTTCCATCGAATCGGACGCACGTCGAGCACTGTGGGCTTTTGCAGTAGTCGTACTCTGTGTCTCTGCTCGGCCCGAGAAGCGCGTTCAGTACTTCTACAGCGAGACGTTCGCCATTTCGGCCTTCGAAAGCACAGTCTCTATCGAAATCCGCAGCCGGCGACGCGAACGGCCTGTCACACAGAGCGTGTACGGTGGTGTATATTCCCGCCACACGGAGACGGGGCCATCGAACTCTTGTCACGGTATTTATTATACGAGGTCACGATCGCGAGGACTTGCGTGCGCATTGGATATGCGAGTCGGCTACCGCCCCGATATGCACTACTCACTGACAAAATATTTTATGTCAGTTCTTCAGAGACATAGATCAGAGATCGTTTGATGGACGACCAGAGTCGGATTCCGCGACTGCCGGCCCGTCGGATCGTGGCTATCTATTTGCTCTTTGGCGTGGTTTGGATACTGGTCTCGGATCAGCTCGTCGCCATCGTCGCCAACCCTGATCCAGCCTCGACTCTCATTCAATCAGTCAAGGGTGGTGTATTCGTTCTTCTCTCTGGGAGTCTCGTGTACGTGCTCTTGCGGTACCGCGAGCGGCAACTGGTGGAAACGCGAAACAAGATGGAGACCAAGTCGCAGGAAAGTCAGGTGTTACAGCGGATTCTGAGACACAATATCCGGAACGACCTGAACATCATCTCCGGTAACCTCGAACTGGCGGACGAGTCGATTACGGATACAGAGGCCACGGAACGGTTGCGTACGGCCCAAGAAACGGCGGCTGATTTGCTCGTAATGAGCGAGAAAGTGCGAACTCTGGAAGGGATCCAGTTGGACGAGACGGTCCCCGAACCGGTGGACGTGGTCCCACTCGTGAACAGTGCTATCGACCAGATCACGGAGGAGTATCCGTCTATTTCGATCGAGACGGACATTCCCGAGCGATGTATGGCTATGGCAGGTCCCTCTCTGAAATATGCGTGTACCGAGGTGTTGGAGAATTCCGTAGAACATTACGATGAAGCCTTGGAGACGCTGGAAATAACCATCGTCGTTGACGAGAGCGAGGAGGTGCACATCGAAATCCGGGATAACGGCCCCGGAATTCCCGAGGACGAACTCGACGCGTTGGAGCGCGGACAGGAAACGCCGTTGGCGCACGGGAGCGGGATCGGCCTCTGGTTGGTCAAGTGGGTCTGTGCCCAGTATCACGGGGCGTCATCGTTCGACGCTGAATCAGGCGTCGGTTCGACTGTCGTACTCGCTCTGGAACAACCCAATTCGGTACGCGTGTGAACAGCCCGATACGCAGGATTACTGTGTTGATACTCCCGATTCGAATGCGGACGAGATTCGGCGAGGACTGGTGAGGAGTGCGTTTCCGCCTCGTTCCGTTGTGACTCTACGGAGCGCGGCTGCGGAACCGTCCGATGATGTTTGGGGGTGAGAATAAAATGGCCGAAACGCGTAGTCACAGGCGATGGTTTCGGTCAGCGAGTCGATCTGGATCGATTCCCCAGTCGAACCCGTCTTCGAATACCTCGACGACCCGTACAACCACGCCGAAGTCACCCCGAGCGTGACGAACGTCCGGAACGTCGAAGGGCTCGACAACGGCGGCAAGCGGTTGGACTGCACGTACACGATGGCGGGGGTCGGCTTGAAGACGGAACTCGAACAGACGGTTCACGAACCGAACAGGCGGATGGTCTTCGATATGCGCAGCGGCATCGACGGTGAGCTGGAACTCCGGTTTGCGGATGTAAACGGCGGTACCGAGGTGACGTACAGCGCCGAATACGACATCCCCGGCCGCGTTATGAGTAAGGTGGTCAAACCGTTCGCCGTCAAGTACAACGAACGAGAGCTCCGCGCCGCCTTGGAGAATCTGAAGCAGCGATTGGAACTCGAAGCCGAGAGCGAGACGTAACTGAGACGAGCGGTGTGATATGCTTCGATCGTCGTTTGCAGCGGACTGAATCGGTCCCGGTGCCGTCTCAGTCTGCTGTCATAGGCTCTCACGAGTCTCGTCGAGAGAGCGTGGTATTGCCGAAATCCCGAGCGAAGAGACTGCAGAAGTAGCGTACTGCGTCCGCCCCCGACTTATACTGTTCCAGACGGCCGTGAGGGGGTCAAAGCCGTTCAGACGGCCCCGACCCATCGTGGCACCCCTCGCTTTCTCGGTCTCAGCCGCCTCAGATATCGACTACGGCGATCAGAACGAGGGTCGTCCCGAGAATACCGAGCACGAATGCGACGAGATCGAACGGAGACACGCCGCCAAACAGCGTTCCGAGGAGCACGCCGACGAGCGTGACCTGAATCCCGAGCATCCCGTTCTGGGTGGTGTTCATATAGCCGAGTCGATGGCGAAGAACCACTTCAACCCGGGTGAAAGAGAACTGTGTTCCGACATCGGGAGCCAGCGGCAGCGGGACGTCTCCTTCCGTCAGCCCGACTGCAGGAGGAATTTGATGTTTTGTGAGTCGTCCACAACGATCCAGAGCGGAGCACGCTCGACTGTCGGATCCGTCCACTCGAACGTTTCACTCGGTCCGTTCTCGATCGCCACCGCAACCGTATAGTCGGTATTCGTCGGGAGTTTCGAGTCGTTCACCGGATCGATCTGCTCGTGTGGGGCCAGTTCGAGCGTCCGTGCCGTGTGGGGCTCGTCGGCGTCACTCGGCGTGATGCTGACCTCGACCGTTTTCGCCTCACTGGCAGCGTTGTGGACGATGACGTCCGTTGCACCCGTTTGATCCCACAGCGTCGAACACCCGGCGAGGGCTGCAGTCCCAGCCGTCGCGATCATCGAGAGGGCCTGCCGGCGTCGCAAGCGCGCTGAAGCACGTTCGACCATCCGGTGCCCGAGTAGCACCGGTATGGGGATAGTAATTTGCATCAGTCTCCCGGCCAGCGGGGAAGCGAGCGACCAGTTCCGCGGGGGAAAGTTCGATTCCGAGGAAGGCTCGAATCGGGGACGCGACGGCCACAGTCCCACGCGGACAGGCAGGCGAACTGAGTCGGTCGGGGGTTGATACCCTCGGTGTCTCACCTCGCAGTGGGGAGGCCACGAGCACGCGGTCGGCGTCCGACGGAAGCGTAATCCGCCGGAGGCGTGTACACACAGTCGATGACCGAGCCGGTGGTGCTGCTGTTGGTCGGCGCCCTGCTCGTCCAGCTTCCGCTCGGTGTCGTGATGTATTTCGACGCGAAACGACTCAACCTGAAAGATCCCGAACTGTACTGGCTCGGCGTCGTCGTCCCCACAGCTGGCTTCGTCGTGATTCTGTACTACTTCTCGAAGCGACGGGACCTTCCGAAGGAGTGCGAAACGGACTCGTAGACCGGATCAATTCGACAGTCCCGGTCCGGGCGAAAAGGCCCAAGTCGACTTCCGACGGTCTCGAAATCGACATCCCGTTTGCGGGCTCGAACGGCAAGGTCGGCGCGGCGGCACCGCCGACCCGCTCGCCGGCCGTTCAGCGGAGAAGAACCCCGTCCGCGGCCCGCCCGCAGTCCGACATCACCGCACGCGGCCAGAACTGATAGGTCGATACGATCACACACGTCGGTATGCAGCTCTTGCAGGTGTCCGCTCCGTTGGCCGTCCCGTCGCTGTTTCTGATCGGGATCGGCGCTGGCATCGTCGCGACGCTCGTGATGGACGTCGTGATGGCACGCATCGACGAGGGCGAGACGCCCCCGAAAATCGCCAGCGGAGTGTTGACCGACACGCGGCCCGACCGGGCGCCGGAGCGACTGGCGGCGGTCGTCCACTACGTCGCCGGGACGCTCACCGGCCCGCTGTTCGTCTGGCTGTACCTCACGGCGTCCGTCCCTCTCGGCGCGGGTGCCGTCGCGGTCGTCGCTGCCGCCGTCGCCTGCTACCCGCTGATGGTCGGATTCTTCGCGCTGGTCGTCCTCCCGCGCTCTCGGGGGCTGTCCCGCCAGCGACTGTCCGCGATCCGGCGCGCCTGGAGCGTCGAGGCGGCGGTTTACCTGCTCGTGCTCGCCCCGCTCGTCGGCGGTTCGGCGACGCTCCTGTGAACGATCACCGCGGGACCTGAGCGGTGCTTCGTCGTCCGTCGCGTGACGTTGCGTGTCTGTCTCAGGCAGAAGACCGTTATGCGTCCGTCACTGTACCGTCTGATCGAAGATGGGACGATCCATCGAGATATCTGGCAAGTCAGTCGTCTACCTCTTTTATGCGTCCTCGTTGGCGATAGTTCCACTCGCGGCTTACTTCGTGGTGTGGCCGCTCGATACCCGTACCAGCGTTCTCGTGGCCGTCCTCCTGACGGCTTTGGTCGTCGTGGCGGTCGCCGACCTGTGGTACTGGCGGAGCGGCAAACTTCGCGAGCACCTCAACGCGGCTACGAAGCGGGACCTCCCGTACGACATCACGTACGACCCGAGTGCGGATCCCGGGCAAGCGGCCAAACAGCGGTGGATGAAGTCGATCCGTCGCTTGTCAGACGAGGACGACGAGGAGCGCTGACCGCTCGGGTACCTGGCTCCACCGATTCCCGTCGGGCGGGACCTCTCGCCTCGAACCCGCCGACACGCACAGATGTGTCGGCTCGACGACGAACTCACCCCGTCGAAGCGGCTCTCCGCCTCGATGGAGTGGGGCCCCGAGAGCACACCAATCGTCGACGCCCTCGGTGGCCGCAGGCCACTCGTGTAATTGGATACCTCCTGAAACGCTTCGAGCGAAGTGCCGAGATCACCCACCTGCGAGGCGAAGGTGAAAGAGACGCCCCCTGGTACCCGAAGCCTCATTGCCGCCACGAGCCGAGACGGTGCGTGGAAGATACAAACCGTCGCTGGTACTTCGTCGAGCGGCCAGCAGGTGAACCGGACGCGGACAGCTTCGATCTGAGAACCGAGGACGTGCCGGAACCCGACGACGGTGAACTTCTCGTCCGGGTGGCGTATCTCTCTGTCGACCCGTATATGCGCGGACGAATGCGAGACAGCGAGTCGTACGCGGAGCCGTGGGACGTCGGGGACGTACTGAAGGGCGGCGTCGTCGGCGAAGTCGTCGAGAGCAACAGCGAGCGGTACGACGCCGGCGACTACGTCACTGGGCAGGGGACGTGGGCCGACTACAGTGTCCTCCAGGCGGACGACGTCGCCCCTGTCGATCCCGAAGTCGCCGATCTGCCGGCCTATCTCGGCGTTCTCGGGATGCCGGGGCGAACGGCGTACTTCGGATTGCTCGACGTCGGCGACCCCAACCCCGGCGACACCGTCGTCGTTTCCGGGGCGGCGGGCGCGGTCGGGTCGGTCGTCGGACAGATTGCGAAGCTAAACGGCTGTCGCGTCGTCGGATTCGCCGGGTCCGACGAGAAGACGCGCTGGCTCACGACGGATCTCGGATTCGACGCTGCGGTCAATTACAACGCGACCGACGACTACGGGGCTGCGCTCGACGACGTCGCACCGGAGGGCGTCGACGTCTACTTCGACAACGTCGGCGGCCCGATCACGGACGCAGTCTTCACGAAATTGAATCTCGACGCTCGCGTGGCCGTCTGCGGCCAAATCGCTCACTACAACGACGAAAGCGTCCCGACGGGGCCTCGAAAGCTGCCGCTGCTCATCGCTCCGCGCGCGAAAGTCCAGGGCCTCCTCGTCGCGGATTACGCGACCCGGTTCGGAGAGGCGAGCGAACGGCTCGCAACGTGGGTCGCGAGCGGCGAGATCGATCACCGTGAAACGGTCGTCGAAGGGCTGGAGAACGCGCCGGACGCGTTTCTCGGGCTCTTCTCCGGCGACAACATCGGGAAGCAAGTCGTCCGAGTGACGGAGTGACCACGCCGTAGCCGCGCGGCGCCGCCACGTACGTGGTGCACCTCGATCGCGGTGCTCGGTTGCGGTCCGTACGAGGCGATCGCACACGGGGGATTTTATTCACACGGGACGTGCACCAGGTATGTCCGAACGGAACGTGCTCGGCGGGGAACTCGCCACCTGTAGCGCCGACCCGACGACCGGCTTCGAGCGAGACGGGTGCTGTGGAACGCATCCCGACGATCGGGGGCGACACGAACTCTGTGCGGTGATGACCGAGGAGTTTCTGACGTTCAGCGAGGCGCGGGGCAACGACCTCGTGACGCCGCGTCCGGAGTTCCAGTTTCCCGGACTGACGCCGGGCGATCGCTGGTGTCTCTGTCTCGGACGGTGGGTCGAGGCGCTCGACGCAACACGGACCGAACGCCTCCCCGAAACGACCGTCCCGCCCGTCGTCCTCGAAGCGACGAACGAGGCGGTGTTGGATTCGGTGGAACTGGAGACGCTCGAAACCCACGCCTACGACGTATGACCAGTGATCCGCAGACAGAACTGTACGAGTGCCTCGCGGCGACGGCCGAACTCCCCGTCGAGCGGACCGCGAGTCGCCTGTTGGGTGAGGCCCAGGCGGTCGCCGCGGACGTCCGCGACATCGACGATCCCGCAGTCGTCGCCAAACGGGCCGAAATCGTCAGCGACCTGCTCGCGGAGATCGACGAGACCGGACATCCGGACGCGGACGAGTACGTGGCACGGGCCCGAGATCTCGCTGCGCAGATCGCCGAGCGCTGACGGCTATCGGCCGCGCCGCGTTTCCGGAAGTTTCCGGAGACGGCCCGCTTCAACGAAGAAACCGCTGGACGGAGACGACTCCCGACTCCTCGAGGCGTCGATTTCCGGAAACGTCGCAGTCATCCTTTAGTGAACGCACCCGAAACCACCGTCCCGAAGCGATGATCCGCGATGCTCGAGTGCTCCGCGCCGGCTTCGTCCCTCGCGAGGTCGAGCATCGCGACGCCGAAGTGAATCACCTCTCCAGCGTCCTCGAACCGATCACGAACGGCGAGCCGGCCGACACCGCCGTCGTCACCGGACCGAGCGGCGCGGGCAAGACCTGCATCGCGAAGTTCGTCATCGAGCGCCTTCGCGAGGAGGCGCTGGACGTCGAAGCGACCTACGTGAACTGCTGGCGGAACTACACCCGGTTTCGGACGCTGTATCAGATCCTCGACGACCTCGGGCGGACGATCGACATCCACCGGCAGTCGACGCCCCACGACGAACTCGTCGATCGGCTCCAGCGGTTCGACGATTCCCGGACGGTCGTGATCCTCGACGAGGCCGACCAGCTCGAAGATCCCGGTCTCATCTACGACCTGCACAGCCTTCCGCAGTTCGCCGTGGTCTGCATCGCCAACGAGGAAGCGGAACTGTTCAGCCGCGTCGACGACCGCCTCGTGAGCCGTCTCCGCGCCAGCGAACGCGTCCGGATGGACAACTACCACGACGAGCAGCTCTTCGACATCCTGAAGGCTCGGGTCAGGTGGGGCCTCGAACCGGACGTGATCACCGACGATCAACTGTTTCGGATCGCCGACGCGGCCGCCGGCGACGCCAGGCTGGCGATCGGCATCCTCCGTACAGCCGCGAGTCACGCCGACCGAGAGAATCGGGATCAGATCACCGACGAAATGCTCTTCGACGCTGCCGAGGACAGCCGCGCCCGAATCCGCCAGAAGAGCCTCGAATCGCTCACGCCGCACCAACGAGCGGTCTACGAGATCCTAGGCGAGCACGGCCCGCTGGCCCCGACCGAGATCTACGACCGCTACGTGGACGTCGTCGAGGACCCGCGAACGAAACGCACCGTTCGAACGTACCTCTCGAAGATGGAGCAGTACAACCTCCTGGAGGCCGAGGGGACGAGTCGCGATCGGGAGTACGCCGCCGTCGACGGTGACCTCGACTGAGAGATGGGGTCGCGCTCCGGAGCCACTGCAGCGGTGTCGCCGCGCTATTTTCCCAGCAAGCAGTGCGAGACGGAGTGAAGTCCACTGGATATCGATCGCCACGAAACAACTGTGGTGGCAGAAATATTACCAGATATTATCATCAATAATAATTAACTACCTCGTCACCGTACGCACCGCGAGGAGGCACTATGATAGAGAGCAGCGAAACGGCGAACGGGACGGGTGATACGCTGTGATACTACCTAACCCGTTTCGGGCAGCAAAAAAACTCGGGAAAGGCGTTGGTTCCTTGGTGTTCGGTAGTCGCGACCGACGGCGCGATCGGGGGGATCGCGAACGTCGGGACGATCGAAGGAGCCGAGACGATCGAAGGAGCCGGGACCGCCGGGACGAACCGTCACCACGGCGACGGGATCACCGAACGGACGACCGCCGGCGGGACCGAGACGAGCGCGACCGGACACGGATCAGGAGTCGCAGGGGAAGCGGGTCCGATCGAGACGAGAGTCGGCGAACGCGGCGCAAGTAGCGCCGAGACCGCCTTGCAGACCGCTTTTGGAGCGACACGTCCCTCCCAGTGAGGGAGATGTGAGGCGGAAGCACCGCGTCGCTACCTTCGGTCGGTTCGATCTCGGGTGCGTCGGAAGCGAACGATTCGGGTCAGCACACTTTCGCTCGCTCAAAAGACGGGTCGTTCTCAGCGGACGTGGATCCTATCGCTGCGGTTCTATCTGCGAGTTTCCATCCGGATGTACAGCAGGAGGATAGCGATCAGATACACCGCCATCCCGCCGACGACGCCCCACGTCAGAACGTTCGACGGGTCGAAGTTGGCCCAGAAACGGACGGCACCGATCAGAACAAGTGTGAAGCCGAGTATCTGACTTTGGACCAGTATTCGTGCGGCGCTCCAGCGCGGATCGAGGACGACCGCGCCGTTGACGACACCGAAGAGCGCGAACCACCCCGCCAGAATCCGCGCCGTGAAGGGGGAGACGGTCCACGGCCACGAATCGATCATCGGTTGCGGGGCGAGAAACAGACCGATAGCGCTGACTGCGAGGAGCACGCCGAGACCGCCGCCGAGCACCCGCACGGTTCGCGGAACGCGGGGCTCACTGCCCGTCAGTCCTCCAGTGGCCGTCCGTCGGTTGAGCGCCCAAATTGCCGGGATGAGGACGGGGGTGACTGCGTAGAGGAAGACCCAGAGGTCGAACGTGAAGTGACCGTGGTTGAAGTTTCCCCAGTGGAGGACGGTGGCGATAGCCATCAACCAGGTGAAGGTAGCGATTCCGAGGAAGACCGGCGCGACCGTGTGCCACTCGTCGACGGTGGAAACGCGATGGAAGAAATACACCCCGGCCCCGTAGCCTGCGCCCATAAGTATCGGCGTCATTTCGGGCCTGATCGTCCACGCGAAGTACGTCGTGGTCTGACCGGGCAACCCGTAGAGGACCAGAAACGCCGCGGCCAGAAACGGGATGATGAAGCGCGCGACCCATCGGGTGATCGGGAGGACCTGTCCGTCACGGCGAGGGGGATCCACCGCCCCTCGTAGGACTGCGTTCGGTTTGGTCATTGTTACCACGTATATACCGTTCTCGTTCGGCGTACGAGAGTCTATGCGTTCTCCCCGATTCGAGGACGACATCCCCGGTGTGACGCGGGCGGTTTCTACCAGTTCCGACGGATTTCAACGGAGCCGTGTATGTGGCTCGGCCGACCGGAGACGGAAGGTCGCGGTCGATACCGTTCTTGGAAACGTTCGCGGAAACGCTCCGGACTCGAGGCAAAGCACCGGACGGATCGGCGAACGGGGTCCCGCTACGTCCCACTCCGGAACCCCGGAAACCACACGCCGCGGCTTATCGGATCCCGGTGCATCGATGCGGGTATGCGCCACGAGACGGAACCGAGGTCGACCGATACCGCGCAGTCGGCGGGGCACCCGACCCGCGCTGCCGAGCGGAACCGCGACCTCGTCGATCGAGACGAATCAGCGTCCGAAGGTGGGCTACTCCCATCTCTCGACGACGGGATCACCCTCCTGGATGTCGCGGAGGGCCGCGGCGTCTCCGTGCTCCAGGCCCTCGTCTTGGATCACTTGCTGCTGAACGAGGGTCCCGCATTCTGGGTCGACGCCGACGGCCACGCGACGACGACGCGACTCGCCCGTCTCGCGCCGAGCCAGCGCCTCCTCGATCGGGTCCACGTCGCCCGCGGCTTCACGCCCTACCAGCACTACAGCGCCGTCTGCGACCTCTCGGAGGAGGTCAACCGGCAGATCCGGGCCGCAGCGTCGGGGCCGGACCGTTCCGGCGCGCGCGCGGCCGCATCGCCACGGACGCCGTCGCTCGTCGTCGCCCCCGCGTTCGACGCGCAGTACCGCGCGGCCGACACGCTTTCGAAACCGCACGCTCGGACGCTGCAGACCCGCGCGATCGCCCGGCTACGTGCCTGCGCCGACGCTTACGACGTGCCGGTGCTCGTGACGCGCACCGCGACCGACGCGTTCACCGGTCCCATCGAGACCGCCGCCGAGCGACGCCTGCAGTGCGAACGGACCCGCCTCGGCCCACGCTTCGTCGGCGAGGAGTTCGAGACGCTGGTGTACCCCGTCGCCGAGGACACGTACCAGACGACGTTCGCCTACTGGCGGCAGGTCCTCGGAATCCGCGCCGAGCAGGTGGGGCTGGAGCCGTCTGCGGCCCCCGAATGGGACGCCGCCGCGACACCCGTCGGAACCGGCGTGACGGCGACCGGCGAGACCGCCACGCTCGTGGCGGACCCGCTGCTCGACGCGCGGGGCGGTTCCGGGGACGCTGGGGGGCAGTAGGATGGGGCGGACCAACCCGACCTATCGGGACGCGTTGCGGGCCATCGAGGATCGCTGGACGGACTTCCGGCGGGCGCTCCGCCGGCGCGACAGATCGCGGTTCGATCGGCTGTTCGCCTACGCTCGCGAACACGCCGACGCGGCCGGGCTGTTGAACCACCGGAACCCGCTGCTGCCGGCGCTTCTCGGCATCGATCTCGAGCAGGAGGCGCGGCTCGATGCACACGAAGAGCGCCTCGACGAACTCGAAGCCGCCCTCGACGCAACGGGCGACCGCCGACGCTCGCGGGACGATGCAGCGGAGGACGGACCGCGATGACCGTCCTCGATACGATCGCGTTCGACATCGAAACGACCGGGTTCGGAGCCGACGATCGGCTGACCGTCGCCGGCTTCGACTCGGCAGTCGGATCGCGCGTGTTTCTCAACACCGGCGGGACGGCGTCCCCGCCCGAACTCGAACCGCACTTCGACGGCGTCACGAGTTCGCCGGTGACGATCTCCACGCACGAAACCGAGCGCGAACTGCTCGAAGCGGTCGCGGCGTTCGCCGATTCGACGATGTCGAAGCGCGACGTCAAACTCGTCGCTTTCAACGGCGAGACGTGGAACGGGGGGTTCGACCTGCCGTTTCTCCGGACGCGACTCAGCCATCACGAAGTCGACTGGCCGTTCGCGGATCTCCCGTACGTCGACGTGATGGCCGTCTTCGAGGCGCGCTTCAATACGCGCGGGAACACGCTCGTCGGCGTCTACGACGAACTCGTCGGCGACGAACTGAGCGCTCTCGATCCGTTCGACGACAGCGCGGAGGCGGTCGAGGCGTGGGAGACCGGTGACTTCGAACGACTGCTCTTACACAACGTCGCCGACGTCCGTCGAACGCGCGCGTTGGCGGACCTCGCGGAGCGATACTGTTCGAAGTCCGATTTCTCGATGAAGTCGCTCGATCCCGTCGTGAGCGACTAGCGATCGTCCGGTCGGTCTCGGGAGGGCGGCTCGCAGGCCTCGCGGCCCGGAAACCGGCTCTGAAAGCGCAGACCCGCCGGACGGTGTCGGGAACGGGCTCGTTTCCGGAAATCCGGAACCGACACGCCACCGGTTATCAGTCAGCCCACCGTCGCCGCGGATACGGAGGGTACCTGTGGAATGCCGTTCACGATCGACTTCCTCGACGACGGCCGCGTCCTCGAATGGGAGGTGACGGCCGACGGTGCCGTCGCGACCGCCCGCGAGGACTACACGCCGCGGTTCTACGTCGGCTCGCGCGCACCCGACGCCGACGTCGACCTCGAAGCGGTCCGCACGCAGTACGAGCGTCACCCGGACGTCGTCGCGACCGGGATCCGCTCCCGACGGCCCGGCTTCCGCCGCGACGACGAGGCGGTCCTCGCCGTCGACGTCGCCCACGTCGACCGAGTCGCGCCCCTCGCCCGTCAGGTACGCCAGCTCTCGGCGCCGCCGGTCGGCGACCTCGCCTGTTTCAACGTCGACTTCTCGCGCGAGTTTCGCTACTGCCTGGAGAACGACCTCGATCCGACCCCGGCGACGGCGCTGTCGACGCTCCGACTCGGTGTCCCGGTGACCGAAACGGCCGAGGGTGCGTACACAGAACTGACCGTCGACGGCGAGGTCGTTTCGGGGTCGTCGACGGACGTCCTCGCCGCGGTCCGGGCGGCACTCGACGCCCGCAATCCCGACGTGCTCGTCTGCTCGACGAGCGAGATCGTCCCGACGCTCTCCGAGATGGCCGCCGACGCCGGCCTCGACGACTTCACGCTGAGCCGGCGGCCCGACGTCGACTACCAGCGGCTCGCCGGTCGTTCCACCTACGCCAGTTACGGCCGCGTCGGCCACTCGCCCGCGCGGTACAACGTCCCCGGGCGCGCGATCGTCGACGAGTCGAACACGTTCTTCTACGGCGAGACGAACCTCGACGGGATCCTCGACCTGGTCTCACGGTCGAAGAAGCCGATACAGGAACTCGCGTGGGCTTCGATCGGAAACGTGCTCACGGCCATTCAGATCTGCGAGGCACACAGCCGCGGCGTATTGGTGCCGTGGAACTCCTGGCGACACGAGTTCTTCAAGCCGATGGGCACGCTCCACGACGCGGACCGCGGCGGGTTCGTCTTCGCGCCGGAGGTCGGGGTTCACGACGACGTCCACGAACTCGACTTTTCGAGCCTCTACCCGAACATCATCTGCAGTCGAAACGTCTCCCCCGACACCATCCGCTGTTCGTGTCACGGCGACCGCGAAGACGTGCCCGAACTGGGGTACGCCATCTGTGACGAGCGGGGGTATCTCGTCGACGTCCTCCAGCCGATCGTCGACGCCCGCGACGGGATCAAGGCCGAAATTCGCCGCGAGCGACGCCGATCGGATCCGGATTCCGACCGGCTGGAGGCGCTGGCGGGACGATCGGCCGCGCTCAAGTGGATCCTCGTGGCCTGTTTCGGCTATCAGGGGTTCAGCAACGCGAAGTTCGGGCGAATCGAATGCCACGAGGCGATCAACGCCTTCGCCCGCGAGATCCTGCTGACGGCGAAGGACCGCCTCGAAGCGGGCGGGTGGCGCGTCGTGCACGGCATCGTCGACTCGATCTGGGTGACGCCGGACCCCGACGTCGACGGCGCCGAGAGGCGGGGCCTCGACGCGCTGGCGGCCGAGATCTCCGAGGCGGTCGACGTCCGACTCGAATACGAAGCCGAGTACGACTGGGTCGCGTTCGTGCCGCAGCGGGGGAGCGACACCGGCGCGCTGACGAAGTACTTCGGCAAGCGCGCCGGCGAAGCCGAGTTCAAAATCCGCGGCATCGAAGCCCGACAGCGCTCGACGGCCTCCTTCGTGGAAGCGACGCAGCGCGCCCTCCTCGAACGGTTCGACGACTCGCGAGACCCCGACGACGTGCTGTGCACGCTTCGGGAGGCGATCCGAGAGCTCCGCGCCGGGGGAGTCGACCCCGGACGGCTCGTCGAACGGAACCGCGTGTCCAAGCCGCGAGACGCCTACACGCAGTACACGAAAAACGTCGCGGCGCTCGAACGCGCCAGCGACGACGGTCTGGGCGTCCATCCCGGCCAGTCGATCGAGTACGTCGTCGTCGACGACGAGAAGCGCTCGCGCGATCGGGTCGCGCTCGCCCACGAGGAGCCCGACTCGTACGACGCCTCGTACTACGAGACGCGGCTCGTGCGGGCGGCCGAGAGCGTTCTCTCGCCGCTGGGGTGGGACCGAGAAGACGTTCGACAACGGCTCGACGGCTCGTATACGCCGGAGCTACCTACGTTCGGCGTCGATTCGGGCGGCTGGTAGTCGGTGCTGACCCCGTCTGGTCCGCGCGCTCTGGATTTATAGGGCCCGATACGGTAATGACAGACATGGCCGACACGAAAGAGGGACGGGAGAAGCAAGCAGCCGACGAGGAGCGGCGACAACTGCGGCGTGCGGTGAAAGAGGCGCTGACTCGCGCCGACGAGGCTGAACCTCCCGTCGACGAGGAACGGATAACGGAAATGGTCGACGACGACGCGGTGACATTTCCGCCCGCGTGCCACCGTCGAAACTGCGAGGAACCCGCGGAGTTCCTCGTGCTCGAACGGTACCAGGAGGAAACGGGACAGGGGGCGGTCGAGGCGACGGCCGCTCTCTGCCGAACGCACACCGCCGAAGAGAGCCCGACGAATCTCGACGGCGCCTACGAAGGGTACGTGTTTCGCGTCGTGCCGCTCGACGTGTCGTCGACGCGGGAGTCAGAATAGCCCCGTTGCCCCACCGCTCGATGGGGCAGGAACGGCCGCCCGTCACCGAGACTCATTACGGTCGGCCGTGTAGGGATCGCTGATGGGACGCAGTCTCTCCGCGTCGGAGGACCGGACGGCCCGCGATCTGATTCAGTTCTATCTCCTGGATCACCAGACGCCGCTTGGGAAGGGAATCGACCTCGCCCTGTTGGGACTGAATTTGGTCTTCGTCGGGATCTTCGTGGTCGAAACCTATCCGATCGCCGCCGAGTTTCGGTCGACGCTCTGGCAGCTCGAAATCGGCATCGCGCTCGTCTTCGCCGTGGAATATCTCCTCCGGTTGTACGGCGCGCGCGACCGAGTCACGGAGTTCTTCAACGGGTACACGATGGTGGATCTCCTCTCGATTTTGCCGACGCTCTCGGTGGTGTTGCTGCCGGCCTCGGTCAGCGTGTTGAACGTCGGGTTTCTGCGGGTGATCCGGGTCATTCGCGTGCTTCGGTTCTATCGCTTCACCGCCGACGCGGAGTTCTTCTTCGGGACCGTCTCCGACAACACGCTCCGTGCGATGAAGCTCCTGCTGACGATTCTGGTGCTTCTTTTCACCTCCGCGGGCCTGTTTTACAGCGCCGAGAGCGGAACGAACCCGGACGTTGCGACGTTCGGCGACTCCTTCTACTACACCGTCGTCTCGCTCTCGACCGTCGGGTTCGGCGACATCACGCCGACGACGTCGGCGGGGCGGTGGATCACCGTGGGATCGATTCTGGCGGCCATCGTCCTGATCCCCCGGCAGGCGAGTAAGATCCTCAAGGAGTGGACGTCCCGGGACAAAGTGAACGTCACGTGCCCGGAGTGCGGCCTGGAGTATCACGAATCCGATGCGTCTCACTGCAAGGCCTGCGGCCACGTGATCTACCAGCAGACGGATTCCCGCGAGTGAGCGACGGCCGTGTGCGAATCGGCGAGCGCCGTTCCCGACGTCAGAAGAGTCGCTCGGTGGCGACCTCGGTCCCCTCGACGAGGGCCTCCAGTTTCGCCCAGGCGATCTCGGGGTGGACCATCGCCAGCCCGGCCTGGGTGTCGAACCCGCAGTCGGGGGCGGCGACGATCCGCGTGGGGTCGCCGACGGCGTCGGCGACGCGTTCGAGTCGGTCGGCGACGACCTCGGGGTGTTCGACGACGTTCGTCTTCACGTCGACGACGCCCGGGATGAGCGTCCAGTCGTCGGGCAGGGGGTGCTCGCGGAAGACGCGGTACTCGTGCTGGTGCCGGGGGTTCGCCTCCTCGATCGAGAGACCGCCGATGTCGAGGTCGTAGAGGATCGGCAGCACTGCCTCCAGCGGCTTGTCGCGGTGGTGCGGTCCCTCGTAGCTCCCCCAGCAGGTGTGCACGCGGATCTGCTCGTCGGGGATGTCCTTCGTCGCCTCGTTCAGCGCCTCGACGTGCATCCGGACGACGGGCTTGAGCTTCTCGATGGGCCGGTCGCCGAACCCGCGGTGGCCGGTCGTCAGCAGGTCCGGGGCGTCGAGCTGGAGCGTCGCGCCCGTCTCGGCGATGAGTTCGTACTCCCGTTTGAGCGCGTCGCCGACGACCGAGAGGAACTCCTCGTGGGAGTCGTAGTAGTCGTTGACGAGCGTCGCGGCGGCGACGCCGGGCGAGGCCGCGGTGATGAACGTTCCCTCGAAGTCGAAGTCGCCGGCGTCGAGCAACTCGTAGAACGTGTCGATCTCCTCGCGCGCGGCGTCTTCGCCCGCGTACTCGACGGGACCGGTGACGGACGGCTGCTTGGTGAGATCGATCCCCTCGGCGTGGAAGGCGTCCTCGGCGTATTCGGGGTAATCGGCGAGGTCGTCCCACAGGGGGGCCTCACGCGTGTCACCGATTCCGGAGAGCCTGTTGGCGACGTACCAGTTGAACGAGACGCGCGGCTGCTCGCCGTTGTTCACGATGTCGAGGCCCACGTCCGCCTGTTTCTGGATGACGGCCTCGGTGGCGTCCACGACGGTCTCGTGCCAGACCTCCTCGTCGACAGATTCCCCGTCTTGGCGGCGTTTCAGAAGTTCGAGCAGTTCCGGCGTTCGCGGCAGGCTTCCGATGTGCGTCGTCAGGATGCGGTCGTCGGTCATTCGTTACCGGAACAATCCACGTCGGCGTTAATATGAATTGCGGTACTATATTATTCTCAATTATGCCTTATGGTTATTAAAATGGCGAACAGCGCGAACGGATGATACCCATCGCGAGCAAGATAATCGCGCGAAAACGGGTCTCATCGCCGCTAGTCGGACGTCCCCCCGCGACCGATCGAGAGGGATGCGTCGATCCGGGACGGTCACGGGCCCACTCGCCGTGAAGACTGCCGGTCAGTCCCGGAACCCCTGTCGCCTGACGCTGTCGTCGCCGCTCTCGTCGGTGTCGTCGTCTCCCTTGGCTTCGTCGCTATCGCCGTCTCCGCTGTCTTCGTCTCCGTCGGCCTCGTCGCTATCGCCGTCGATCACCTCGTCGATTTCTTTGCTGACGGTCTCTTCGACGGTTTCGGTCACCTCCTCGGTTACTTCTTCGCTGACGGTTTCACCCACCTTTTCGGCGACCTCGTCGACCTCCTTGCTGACGGTGTCCTCGACCGTTTTCTCGACCTTCTCGCTGACGGTGTCCTCGACGGTCTTCTCCACCTCTTCACTGACCGTGTCTTCCACCGTCTTCTCGACCGTTTCGCTGACCGTCTCGCCGACCGTTTCCTCGACCTTCTCACTGACCGTCTCGCCGACCGTTTTCTCGACCTCTTCGCTGACGGTTTCGCCGACCGTTTTCTCCACTTCCTCGCTGACGGTTTCACCGACCGTTTTCTCGACCGTTTCGCCAACCGTCTTTTCGACCGTTTCCCCGACCGTCTTTTCCACCGTCTCGTCGACGGTCTTTTCGACCTCTTCGCTGACGGTCTCGCCGACGCTCTTCTCGACTTCCTTGGTCACCGTGTCGCCGACGGTCTCTTCGATCCGCTCGGCCACTTCCCGGGTCATCCAGTCGGGGTCGAACCGCGACATCTTCCAGCCGATGTGGATGACGTACGAAACCAGTACTCCGAGGCCGAACGCGACCCCGACGGCGGTCTCCACCAAGAGGATCAGTCCGATCGCGACGAAGATCGTGACACCGTACGCGAGATCCGTAATGAAGTCGGCGCGGGCCGGATTCATCGGTTCCCCACCTCGAGTCGTACCTTCGTGGAATCCATACGTGTCCACTCGAACTCCAGACGGGAATACCGTCCGTTCCTCCGACGACTTTCGGGCCGGCGTGGACCCTGACGCCGTTCGGTCGGGATCCGACCGCCCATCAGCGGCCAATGTCCAACCGCTTAACCGACTGCGCTGCATCCACTCCGTATGGTCGAAGTTCTTCTTCTCGTCGGTGTCGTCGTCGCGTTGTTCGTCGGGTTCAACATCGGGGGATCGACGACCGGGCCCGCGTTCGGACCCGCAGTCGGATCGGACGCAATCTCTAAAACCGGTGCAGCAGCGCTGATGGCGGTGTTCTTCTTCGTCGGGGCCTGGACGATCGGTCGTCGGGTCGTCGACACGCTGGGGACCGAACTCGTCACCGACCCCGCGGTGTTCAGCATCGAATCGAGCATCGTCGTGCTCTTTTTCATCGGCGGCGCGCTGTTCGTCGGCAACTACTTCGGCGTACCCGCGTCGACGTCGATGACCGCCGTCGGTGCCATCGCCGGGCTCGGCGTCGCGGCCGGCGAACTGAACTGGGCGGTGATGGGTGAGATCGCGATCTGGTGGATCGTCGCCCCGATCGTCGGCTTCTGGACCTCCGGGATGATCGGCCGCTATCTCTACCCGCGGATCAACCGTTGGGTCGCGATCGTCAGCACGCCCGGTCCGTTGCTCGAATTCGATCGGTCCGGGCTCGTTCCGCGGCCGGCGCCCGGTCCGAACACCACGCGCAGAGAACTCACCGGCGCGGTCGTCGTCGTCGCGATCGGCTGTCTGATGGCCTTCTCCTCGGGCACGTCGAACATCGCAAACGCCATCGCGCCGCTGGTCGGCGTCGGCGTCGACATCAACGTCCTGATCGTTCTCGGCTGCGTCGCGGTCGCCGTCGGTGCGTTCACCATCGCCCGACGGACGCTCGACACGCTCGGCAACGACATCACGGACCTCCCGCTCACGGCCGCGATCATCGTCGCGATCGTCTCCTCGGTGATCGTCGTCGGACTCTCGGCGATCGGCATCCCGGCCTCGTTCGTCATCATCGCGACGACGTCGATCGTCGGCCTCGGCTGGGGGCGAGCGACCCGGACCGCCACGCTCGTCGACGTCGCCCGCGGCGAGCAGTCGCCGAACGTCTCGGTCGGCGCGCTCGCGGCCGAAGAGCCAGGCGAGGACGCGCCGCCGATCGGCGAGGAAGCCGACGACGCGATCCCCTCGGCCTCGGACCTGTTCGATCCGACGACGACCGGCCGCGTGATCGTGATGCAGAACGTCGTCCCGATCCTCTCGACCGCCGGCGCCTACGTCACGTTCACGATACTCTTCCGAGTCTGGTGACCCGTTCGCCTACTCCTCGCCCGCCTGCTCGCTCCCCGCGTCGTCGACGTCGCGGATCCGCACCGTCGAGATGCGGGTCCCCTCGACGCCGGTCACCTCGACGACGTGACCGTCGACCTCGACCGCGTCGCCGACTTCCGGCGCGCGATCGAGCCGACTGAGCACGAGGCCGCCGATCGTCTCGACCTGGTCGCTCTCGAAGCCGGCGTCGAGAGCGTCGTTGATCGCCGAGAGCGGGACGCCCCCGTCGACGTCGTACCCCTCGTCGCCGTGGTCCCTGATCGAGGGCTCCCGCGCGTCGACGTCGAACCCGTCTCGGAGGTCGCCCACGACGGCCTCGACGACGTCTTCGACCGTGGCGACCCCCTCGAACGAGCCCCACTCGTCGATGACGGCGGCCATCTGTAGGCGTTCGTCGCTGAACTGCATCAGGAGGTCGTCGGTCGCCGTCGTCTCCGGGACGACCAGGACCTCGCGGGCGATGTCGCCGGCGGTCGTCGATTCGTCGTCCGTTTCGCTCGCGCGCAACACGTCCTTGACGTCGACGAAGCCGACCACCTGATCGCTGTCGTCGGCGTCGAGCACCGGATAGCGCGTGTGACCCGCCTCGAAGACGACAGTCCGAATCTCCGCCAGCGTGGCGTCCGCCGGGAGGCTCACCACGTCCGGCCGCGGAACCATCACCTCGCGGACGTGGGTGTCGTCGAGGTCGAACACGCGCTCGATCATCGCGACCTCGCCCACGTCGATAGCGCCCTCTTCGCCGGACTGTGCGAGCACCCGGCGGATCTCCCGCTCGCCGAGCGTCTCGTCGCTCTCGGAGGCCGGCGGGACGCCGAGCAGTCGCGTGAACGCGTTGGCCGCCCCGTTGAAGACGACGATTCCGGGGTAGAAGGCGTAATAGAAGAGCTTCATCGGCGGCGCGAGAAACAGCGAGAGCTTCTCCGTCTGCGCGATCGCGAGCGTCTTCGGCGCGAGTTCGCCGAAGACGACGTGGAGGAACGTGATGATACTGAAGCCGATCGCGAACGCGACGAGGTGGATGAGCCCCGCCGGGAGGACCGGCTCCAGCACGGGCTCGATGAGCGACGCCACGGCGGGCTCGCCGACCCACCCCAGGCCGAGCGAGGCGAGCGTGATCCCGAGTTGCGTCACCGCGAGGTAATTGTCGAGATCGGCCATCACAGCCTGGAGGGAGCCCGCCCCAGCCCGTCCGTCGGCGGCGAGCTGTTCGACCGACGTCCCGCGCACCCGGACGAAGGCGAACTCGGCGGCGACGAAGAACCCGTTCAATACGACGAGAAACAGCGCCACGAAGAGCTGTCCCACGGAGAGCGCGACGTTTACCATCGTTGCGTTCGACCCATACCGCCGGTCGTTCGTGCTGTGTCCATACTCCCCTCTGCCCGCCTGCTCACTAAAAAGGTCGAGTGACCGCCCGCGCTCGGTCGGTCGGGGACGAGTCTCCCGTCGACGCAGAACCACCCGGCTTCGATCTCGAATAACGGCCTCGGCACTCACGACTCACAATCTATCCATAGTGAATGTGCTTAGAGCATCTATGGGCCGTGCTCGTATCGTTACTGTTTGTCCAGCATCCGAATGCCGCGCTCCACGACAGCCTCGGTGACGAAAAGACTCGTCTCCCGCTGGAGTGCTCGCATACGCGATGCCGCTTCGTCCCTGTCGAGTAATCCGCGACCGTAACCGAGTGCGATGACACCGATCGAGCCGTGTACTTCGATTCCATCGGCTGACGCTGACTCCCGAGCGTCGAGATCGTCTGTCAGAAGAACGACTTCCCGTTCCCTTGCGACTGCTATCGCGGCACGCTCTCCCGCGTCCAGTTCCTCGAACTCGACTCCTGTTTCTTCGGCTTCGACACGTTCGTACGAGAGGTCTGCAATCCCATCCGGAAGACCTCCGCTTTCGATTTCCTCGTAGACCGTCTCAGGGATCAGTAGCGAATCAAACGCCGACAACAGTTCGATCGAATCGATTTCGGCGAGGTGAATGAGCGGTCCCGCATCAGAAACAGCCGCAAGCGTCACGCGTTCAGGCCCCAGTCCACGTCTTCCTCGACGAGGTCACGCTCTCGTTCCACTCGTTCGACTTTCGTCCGGCCGACGCGCTCGACGGCCTCCTCGCGGTCGAGTTCGCCGTCGATGTACCGAGCGAGTACGAGGTCCTCCCACAGGTCTTCGAGACCGCGTTCGAGTGCCCGTTCGAGTACTTCAGATTCCGGAAGGCCGCGGGCTTCGGCGATCTCACGGACCCGGTCGGAAATTTCGGCGGCCATACGGGACGATTGCTCGGCTACGTTCATAAATCCGTGTCCGCCGTTCCGACGAGATCCTGACCGGGGCGTCTGTCTACTGTGGCCGTATCCGGATGCCCTCAGAGACCCCGTCTATCGTGAAAAGTGGCGGCCTCGGTACTCATAGGGTTCGTCGTCGCCGAGCGCCACCCCGGCTCGGAACGGTGCCGTCGTCATCGGCCGCTCGGCGTTACGGACGGAAATCCAAAGAACGTTCGGAGACGTCGGTGCCGAGTTCATACTGATTACTCTCGTCTCTTACCGCCGATCGCCGGCAGCGGGGGCCGCGCTCGGCGGTGAAAAGTGAGAGTAATCAGTATCAGACGACGCGGGCGAACGCGAGCGTCCCGCTCGTCCGCTCGACGATCGCGCGGACGGTCTGCCCCTCGCGCGCGCCGGAGACGAAGATGGTGAACTTGCCCTTCTCGGCGACGCCGTCGCCCTTGCGGCCCGTCCCGGTGATCTCCAGTTCGTAGGTGGTACCTTCCTCGACGGCGGGGCCCGAGGAGGACTGCGTCTTCGCCGCGCGCTTCGCGACCGGGCGGAACGCGCCGCAGGCCTCACACCGGAGCATATCGACGCCGTCCTCGGTGACGAGGCGGGTGTCCGGCAGGCCGCACTCCGTGCAGGTGACGTACTCGGCGACGTACTCGTCGATGGCGGCCTCGAAGTCGGAGACGTTGAACGACCCGTTGTAGCGCGCACGGTCGTCGTCGAGCTGCCCGTTCGTCCCCAGTTCGCGCTGGACGTTCCGGTGGACGTGTTCGACGTCGCGGCCGAGCGCGTCGGCGATCTCGCCGATGTTCGTCAGTCGGGTGAACGCCCCGTCTGTCTCGCCCTCGGGGTCGGGGATGCTGAGCCGTGACTGCTCTTCGTTCCGCTCCGGGAGCGCGTCGAGCGCCCTGTCGAGTGAGTCGGCGTAGTTCATACTGCTCAAAAATGGACGGGGCCGTATAGCCGTTCCGTGTGCCGCGTTCGCTCGGGACGGTCGGGCCGCCGGGTTACTCCGCGCCGGGCGAGATGACCACGAGGTTCTCCGCGTCGACCAGGTTGGTCAACCGGTCCCGGTTCCCCGGATCGAACTGCCGCTGGCAGCGACGCGTCCACGGATCGGACGCTGCACCCGAGGATGTATCCGCCCCGGCGGACGCCGCAGCGGTCCGTCCACCGCCCGTTCGGTCGGTGGACGCCTCCTGGCCCGTTTCGGACGGCTGCGCATCCGTGGAAGGTTCTTCGGCCGCAGTCGTCGCGTCGTCTGTCGTTCGATCCCGTCGATTCTGGCGTGCGTGTTGGACGTTTGTGCTCACTGGTGTCGGCGTCGGCGGACGTTCGTACGGCGGTACGCGGACCGGAAAGGAGTCACTCGCGTACGCGTACGAGAGGCATACCACCAGCGAGGACCGTATCTATAATAAAAGTTCGTGTTTGTCTTCGGCGAGGGCGGTGGCAGTGTTCAGACAAACGATGCCAGCCGAGAATCTGCTCCCGGCTATCCCGCCAGTTTCCTTCGTATCTGAACAGTACCACGGTTCCACGCTCGATGACCGGGCAGCGACTCAGCGATCCGGGGTTTCTCCCGCTCGCTCCCGCGCGGCGGCGACGACGAGCGGCAGCGTGACCGTGGCGTCGCCGACGACGGTCACGTTCCGCGCGGACTTCTCGAGTTTGCCCCACGAGCGCGCCTCGTCGAGCGTCGCCCCCGAGAGCCCGCCGGTGTGGTCGGGGTCCATCGTCAACTGCACGGCGTAGTCGTAGGCGTCGGGGATCGTCAGCATCGTCTGCAGGACGTAGTTCTTCGGGACGCCGCCGCCGACGACCATCGCGCCGGCCCGCTCGGCGTCGAAGGCGAGATCCGAGAGGTGCGTCATATCGCCCAGCGCGTCGAGTCCGAACTCGGAGGTCTGCGAGTAGATCCACGCCTGAATCCCCAGGACGGAGTCCTGAATCGCCGGACAGTAGATCGGGACGTCGTGTTCGTACGCGGCGGCGGCGATGCCGGCGTCCTCCGCGACGCCCCGTTCGCGGTTCTGCTCGGCGTTCGCGCGGCCCAACTCGGCGGTGAACTCCTGGATCGACACCCGGCGCTCGACGGCGGGGAAGACGTTCTCGCGGAGGTGCGACTCGAACAGCGCGAAGTGTTCCTGGGGGAGATAGACGTTGTAGATCCGGTCGACGCCCTCGTCGCGGAGGCGCTCGTCGTGATCGCGCGGCGTCTCGCCGGTCGGTTCGGCGTCGGGCGCGGCCGGATGAGGGTCGTGCGGTTCCGCCCGACCGTGGTGGTGCTTCCCGCCGATCGCCTCGATGGCGTCGTGCGTGAGGTTCGCGCCGGTCGTCACCAGCGCGTCGATGTGCCCGTCGCGGATCAGGTCGACGACGATCTGCCGCATCCCCGTCGGCACCATCGCCCCGGCGAGACCGAAGAAGTTCGTCACGTCGTCGCGGGCGAGCATCTCCGCGTACACGTCGACCGCGCGGTCGACGCTCGCCGCGCCGATTCCCGCCTTGCCGTACTCGGCCGCGAGTTCTCCGACGGTCATCCCGCCGCGGACCTGCGCGTGGCCGATCGGCGCGTCGTGGAACTCCTCGCGGTGGGGGTCGTGAGACGCCCCGGCGTCCTCGGTTGTCGGTTCGACCTCCTCGGACCCGTCTTCGCCGCCGTCGTCGCTCATACCCCGTTCTGTGCGATCCGCCCGGTTATGTGTCGCGATCCGTCGTGAGAACGGCAGCCGCCCCGAAAAGGGATGGACGCAGTGTGGTGCTCAGTCCGCGCCGACGCCCAGTTCCGTCTCCGCGGTCGCGAGGTCCTGCATCCCTCGCAGCGCCACGGCGACGAAGCCGACCTTCGAGACGATGTCGAGATAGGTGAACACGAGGACCTGTGTCTCCGAGAGCAGGAGGCCGACGCCCGTGGGCGCGAGCAGCCACACGACGGGGTAGAGCGTCCAGACGATGACCGTGAGGTTCCGGAGCGTGACGAACGCCGACGCCTGCTGCGACGACGGGAACGAGGCCCGTCGCGGGAGCGTCCGGACCAGCAGCCAGACCAACACGAGGTAGGCCAACGATCCGACGCCGAACAGCAGGTACTGCGCGATGCCGCCGGTCGCGGTCGCGGCGACGCCGGCGACGATGACGACCACGTCCACGGCCACGAGCGCGCCGATCGCGCGGCGGCCCGGTTGCGAGAGCAGCGCGAGGTACAGCACCATCAGCGGCGTCGTCAGCAGCCAGTCGGTGTAGCGGACGATCTCGACGCTCGATCCGGCGATCGTCACCGTCCCGTAGCCGAACGCCATTATCAGGTACGCGACGGCCGCGATGCCGGTGATGCCGAACAGGACGGCCGAGAGGTCGCGGTTCGCACCGCCGACGAGGAGCCGGTACGCCGTGGGGACCGTTCCGACGGTCATCCCCGCGACGCCGACCCACAGCCACAGCGTGGTGGTGAACTCCATCTCAGTCACCCCCCGCTCCGTCGCCGTTGCGAGCGCGCGGATCAGCCGGATCGAAGCCGTCGGCCCGCAGTCCCGAGTCGGAACCGCGTCCGTTGCCCGCCGGATCGGCTCCGTTGGCCGCGAGATCGGGGCGGCTCTCCGTCGTGAACGCGTTCGACCCGGCGCTCTCGGCGACCGTGAAGTCTTCGAGCACCGTTCGGAGTTCGCGCGCCTGTGCCGTCAACTGCTCTGCCGCGTCGCTCACTGTCGTCATCGTGCTGGTCTGTTGTTGGGCCGCCGCCGCCGCGTCGGTCGCCTCTTCGGCCGTCTGATCGCCGATGGCCGCGACGTCGTCGACCCGATCGACGACCGACGTCGCCGACGACGCCTGCTGTGCGGTCGCATCGCGGATCTCCTGGATGGAGCTGTCGGTCTCGTCGACGGCCGTCGCGACGTTGTCGAGCGCGTCGATCGCGGCCTCGACCGTCTCGACGCCGCTCTCGATCCGCGCCTGCGTCTCCGTCATCGCCGTCGTCGTCTCGCCCGCACGCGCCTGGATGCGGTCGATCCGCTCTTCGATCTCCGCGGCCGACTCGGCGGTCTCCTCGGCGAGTTGCTTGACTTCGTCGGCGACGACCGCGAAGCCGTCGCCCTCTTCGCCCGTTCGGGCCGCCTCGATCGACGCGTTGAGCGCCAGCAGGTTCGTCTCCGCGGCGATGTCTGAGATCACGTCGACGACCTCGCTGACCGCGTCCAACTCCTCGGCCAGCGCGGTGACTTCTTCGGCCGTCTCGGCAGTGGTCTGTTCGACCGCGTCCATCTCCTCGATGGCGCGTTCGGCGTGTTCCTGCCCCTCCTCGCCGACTTCGGCGGCGCGCTCGGAGGCCTGCGCCACCTCGTCGACGGTGGCGGCGATCTCCTCGGCCGAGGAGGAGAGCGCGTCCATCTCCGTCGAGACCTCGTGGAGGGCCTCGGTCTGCCGCTCCGCGCCGTCGGAGATCTCCGTCGTCGCGGTCGTCACCTGCGAGGAGGCGTCCATCACCTCGTCGGCGCCGTCGTCGACCCGCTCGGCCGCGGTGACGACGTGCTTCGAGAACGCCTTGACCTCTCCCATCGTCTCCGAGACCGCATCGAGCATCTGGTTGAACGAGGCGGCGATGTCCGCCATCGCCTCGTGTTCCGTGTCGGTGTCGAGCCGTCGGGTCAGGTCTCCGTCGGCGACGGCGTCCATCACGGTGCCGTACTCGGCGGCGGTCGCCTCCAGCGTCCGGTTCTTCTCCTCGATCGCCGCCTTCTTCTCCTCGGTCGCGCGGATCTGCGAACGCAGTTCCTCGCGCATCTCGTCGAAGGAGCGATACAGCGTCCCGAACTCGTCGCTCCGAGTCGTCGAGAGGTCGACGTCCAGATCGCCCTTCGCCATCGCGTCGGCGCGGTCGGCGAGTCGCCGGAGCGAGACGATGGTGTTCGACCCGACGACGACGCCGACGAACGCCAGGCTCACGAGCGCGAGCAGGATCAGCCCGACCACGAAGGAGGTGATCTGATCGCCCAGCGCGTACGCCGTCGCTCGGTCGGACCTCGCGAGCACCGTCCACTCCAGCGTCTCCATCTGAGCGCCGGCGACGAGCATATTCTCCCGCTGCGCGAAGCCGCCCTCGGACAGCGCGGCGACGTCCCGCTCGTAGCTGCGCAGGAGCATCTCGCTGTCCGGGTGGGCGACGATCCGACCCTCACCGTCGACGACGACCGTCGAGCCCTGACCCGCGGTCTGGGCGAACGATTCGGTGTGCGACCGGAGGTCGATCATATAGATGAGCGCCTTTCCGTTTGCGCCCTCGACCGGCGAGATCACCGACACCACCGGGAAGTCGACGACCGGAACGGTGAACGGCGCGGTGACGTAGGTGTCGTCGGTCCCCTCGAACGTCGGCGGATCGGTGGCGAACGGCGCGCCCTCCTCGGCCGGGTTCACGCCCTCCATCCGCGGCATCGAACTGGCCTGAATCGTCCCCTCGTCCATACTGTAGTAGTGGACGGCAACGACGCCGTCGGGGAGGGCGTCGCGCTCTGCGGTGTCTTTCAGGTGTCTCGATATCGCCCCCGTATCACCCGACTGGATCACCGACCGCGTCGAATGCAGCCGCACCTGTCCTTCGATCCCACTGATCCACGTGTCGAGTTCGGCCGCCCGGGTCTCGGCCGACGTGCTCAGTTCGGTTCTGACCTCGTCTTCGAGCGCGGCCGACGTCTCCTCCTGCACGACGAAGCCGAACCCGACGACGAGCGCCACGACCGCGAGCAGGGCGACCCCGAGCTTCGCCCCGAAACTCGATCGGACGGACTCGAACATACCTGACCGTGTCATCTACCGCACGTAACGAGACTCCGCATAAAAGTCCGACCCGCCGATTATCCGGCGTGATAACGCCTATATCAGTGCTGTGGCCGACGTTCGCCGCCTACAGCCCGGTCGGGTGTTCGAGCACGGTCGTCGCGAGCCCCCACTCCGAGACGAGGTCGGCGAGCGACTCGACGCCGAAGGTCTCCGTCGCGTAGTGGCCGGCGAGGAAGACGTGCACGCCCGCTTCGCGGGCCTCGTGGTACGCCTGTTGCTTCCCTTCCCCGGTGATGAGGGCGTCGACGCCGGCGTCGGCCGCCTCACCGAGCCAGTCCGCGCCGGACCCGGTGACGATAGCGATGTCCCGGATCTCGTCGGGGCCGAAGTCGAGGACCTGCGGCGCCCGACCGCCGGTGTCGAGGCCGGCGAGTCGCTCTCGCAGTTCCGCCACGCCGTAGGCGTCCGACGCGCGGCCGCGCTGGCCGATCGTGACGGGGCCCAGACTTCCGAACGGCTCCCGAGTATCAGCGTCGAGATCCAGGTAGTCCGCGAGGCCGGCGGCGTTCCCGAGTTCCTGATGCCCGTCGAGCGGGAGGTGCGAGACGTAGAGGGAAAAGTCGTTCTCGACGAGCGCGGCGACGTTCTCGTACTCGCGACCGGTCACGCGGTCGAGACCGCCCCAGACGAGGCCGTGATGCGTCACGAGCAGGTCCGCGCCCGCCGCGGCCGCGTCTTCGATGGTCGCCGCGGCGGCGTCGACGGCGAACGCGACGCGATCGACCGCCGGCGACGAGTCGCGCTCGGTGCGGGAGAGGTCGCCGGGGCCGACCTGGAGGCCGTTCGCGCTGGCGTCGACGTCGGCGTAGGCGTCGGTGTCGAGTCTCTCGTCGAGTCTGTCGGTGAGCGTCGGAAGTTCCATACGTCGGCCGACGACCGCCGGGCGCTTGTATCTGTATAGACGGCTCGGCGCGACGTGCGCTAGCTGTCGGCGTGGGCGAACACGAACTCCCGGCAGAGCTTCGCCGCCAGCGACGCCGCCTGGCCGTCGTCGCGGTCGTTGACCTCCACCACGTCGAAGCCCGCGGCGCGCGGGGCGACGGTCCGGACCACGTCGCGCATCTCGCGCGGCTCCAGCCCGAACGGTTCCGGCGTGCCGGTCCCCGGTGCGAACCCCGGATCAGCGGCGTCGACGTCGACGCTCAGGTACGCGCTGCGCCCGTCGAGGTGGGCCGCCAGGTCGAAGTCGGCGACGTCCTCGGGGGCGACGACGGTCACGTCGTCGGCTTCGGCGCGGTCCCACTCCGCCGGCGAGCCGGTCCGCGCGCCGAGGACGACCGCCTCGTCGACGGCGGCGACGGCGGCGTCCGCTTCGTTGGCCGCGCCGTCGTCATCTGCCCCGCCCGCGTGGTCGCCGTCTTCCCCGCCCGTCCCGTCGAGGATTCGCCGGGTGACGGTCGCGTGGCTGTACTCGTTGCCGTCGTACGCCTCGCGCAGGTCGAGGTGTGCGTCGAGGCAGACGAACACCTCCGGCGAGACGGCCTCAACGCCCGCCGCCGTCACGGTGTGCTCGCCGCCCAGCAGGAGCGGCACGGCATCGTCGCGGACGACGTCCCGGAGTTCGCCCGAGAGCCACGCGAGGTACTCCGCGGCATCGTCCCAGGCGCGGACGTCGCCGTAGTCGTGGACCGAACAGTCCGAAAAACGCAGGTCGGTTCGCCGGTCGTAGTCGTCGAACGGCCGGGCGAACCGCCGGATTCTCTCGGGACCGAAGCGGGTCCCGGGTCGAAACGTTGTCGAGATATCCAGCGGGGCGCCCACGACGACGTACGCGGCGTCGGCACGCGATGCGGTCGCCCCTGGGAACATCGCCGATCAGATGATCTTCCGCTGGCCCTCGTACTCGAGGTACTCGATCTCGTCGTCGGGCGAGAGGTCCTCGTCCTCGGGGATGCGCATCGTGAACGTCTGGTAGGTCTCGAGGTCCATAATCTGGGCGTCGTCGTCGGTCACGGAGACGATCTGGCCCTGCTTGCGCTCGATGATCGGCACCCACACCTTCGCGTCGACCGGCTGGCTCAGCGATCGCTTCTTGTCGTCGAAGACTCCCTTCCCCTCGACACGCGCCTTGGCGCTGCCGTGCTTCCCGGGCTTGGCGGTGCTGTAGGCGTTGATCTTACAAGGCGAGTCTTCCATCATCACGTAGCTGCCTTCCTGCAGTTCGCGGACCTGCTTCTGCTCTTTCGGCATACGTCGGGATTGACGTGTGGTCGGTATAAACGGTTTGGAAACGCCGCGTGGCTTCGGTGAGACCCCGGAACTCACTCGGCTTCTCACAATGATGACTCTCACTTTTTATCGCCGAGCGCCACCCCCGCTGGCGGTGCTCAGCGGTCAGAAACGAGAGTAACCGGTATCAGGCGTCGTCCGGTTCGCCGTCCGTCGGCCGAGGCTGCGGCTGGCCGTTCGATCGATCGCTTCGATCGTCCCGTCGGCGAGCGAGGCTCCCGAGCGCGCCGGCCGCCACGTTCGGGAGGCTCGCGCTCAGGAGAATCGCCGTCGTCGCCTCTCCCGCGGTGTCTAAGAGCGGCAGCAGGAACTCGATGGGGAACGGCAGCGGCGCGTCGGTGACGACCGAGAGCACGACTAGCCCGGGGATGAGGACGATTCCCCACGCCATCGCGGTCAGCAGTCCGTGCCACGCCCCTTCGGCGGGCTCGTCGCCCGCGAGGTACCCCGCGAGCGCGCTCCCGGCGAGCCCGCCGACGAGCGTCACTCGCCCGGTCGCGGCGAAGACGAGCGCCTCGCTGCAGGCCGCGAGTGCGAACCCGCCCGCGACGGCCCGCCATCGCGTCATACTCGCGCTGTGGTCGCTCCCCCGGATAAAACTACGTGTCAAATATTCAATGGTGATAACGGACCGGCGGACCGGCGGCAAATTCGGGTAGCGAGACACCGTCGAAATCGAGTGACGGAACGGTGGAAGCAGCGAGGGCGTGGGTTACTTTCGGCCGCGTCGCTCGCGCATACTCTGCCGCGTGAACTGCGGTTTCGCTCGAATACCCTTTTTCCGACGGAACGAACGGTACAGCGCCACCAACGCCGGCAGCGTCAGCACCGCGGCCACGGCCGCCGGAACCACGCTCGCCCCCTCGAACGCGTAGAGAATCGCCGTCGAGAGCGCCCCGACGGCGACGAAGAGGCCGTAGACGATCCGGCGGGCGAGTCGGTCCAGCACGTCGTTCTCGTCCTCCAGACGGACGTTGACCGCGAGGTTCTCGTTCTCGACGCGGTCGAGGGCTCGGTTCAGTTTCGGTGGCACCTCGAACAGGGCCCGAGAGGTCTCCTGAACCTGTTTCCCGCCCTTCTGAATCAACTGCCGGGCCGTCTCCTCGTAGTAGCCCTCCTCTTCGAGGTAGTCGGTCGCGACGGAGATGAAGTCGAAGTCGGGGTCGAGCGTCACGCAGACGCCTTCGACGACGGTCGCGACCCGGAGCACCAACGCCAGGTCCTGCGGCAGTCGCAGCGGGAACTCGTAGATGGTCGACTCCACCTGTTCGATGATCTGCTGGACGCGGTACTGCTCGATGTCCTCCCCGCGGGCGTCGGCGATGGCCAGTTCCATCACGTCGCCCATCACCTGCCTGTCGGCCTCCGGCGAGAGCGTCCCCATCTCGATGAGCGTGTCGAGGATGGCGTCGATGTTCTGGTTCGCGACGGCGACGTAGAAGTCGATGATCTTCTCCTGGATGAACGGTTCGACCCGCCCGGACATCCCGAAGTCGTAGAAGATGACCTCGCCGTCGTCGGTGACTGCGAGGTTCCCCGGGTGGGGGTCGGCGTGGAAGACGCCGTCGTCGACGATCATCTGGAGGTAGACGCGCTGGAGCGTCGTCGCCAGCTGTGTGCGGTCGATCCCCTTCTCGTCGAGCGTCTCGACGTCGTTGATCTTCGTTCCCGGGAGGTACTCCATCGTGAGCACGCGCGGTCCGGAACGCGCGTCGATGGGTCGCGGGATCCGGATCTCCGGGCTGTCGGCGAAGTTCGCCTTGATCTCTTCGAGAATACGCTTTTCCCGGCTGTAGTCCATCTCCTGGCGGATCGTCTTCGCGAACTCGTCGGCGAGGTTCTCCAGCGAGAACGCCCGTCCCTGCCCGATGAAGCGCCGGATGAGCGGCAGCGACCACCGGACCACGCGGAGGTCGGCCTCGACGAGGTCCTCGATCCCCGGGCGGCGGACCTTCACTGCGACCGGCTCATCGTCGTACCGCGCGGTGTACACCTGGCCCAGGCTCGCGCCGCTGATCGGGTCGCGGTCGAAGTCCTCGAACGCGTCGTCCACGGGACCGAGTTCCGCTTCGAGGACCTGCCGCGACTCCTCCCAGGGGGCCGGCGGAACGTCGTCCTGGAGGCTCGACAGCACGTCGATGTACTCCGCCGGCAGGATGTCCGGGCGAGTCGAGAGCAGTTGCCCCAGTTTGATGAACGTCGGTCCCAGCGTCAGCAGGGAGTCCAGGAGGATTTCTGCGCGTTCGATGCGGGTCTCGGTGTCGACGCGTCGGCTCCCGCCGAACAGGACGTACTTCCGTCGATCCCGGGTGTACGCGACGATCAGCGGGAAGAACTGTCGGACGACGACGAGGAATCGCCAGTACGCGCGGAGGTTCACCAGCGTGACCACCCGGCGGTTACGCGTCGTCTCCGGCCGACGTGATCGGAATCGTCTCACCCGCCGCGGCGTCTCGCTTCGGAAGCGTGATCGTGAAGACGCCGCGTTCGACTTCCGCGGACGCGCCGGCGCCGGTCGCGTCCGGCGGCAGCGGCAGTTCGGCGTCGATGAACAGCGAGCGCCCCTCGTCGACGTAGGCGAACGACGCGGGGATGGCCTTCTCCCGTCTCGCTTCGACGACGAGCCGTCCGCGTTCGACGCGTAACTCGGCGGTCTCGGCCGTCACTCCGGGGAGATCGAGCACGATCCGGTAGGCGTCCTCGGACTCGAGCAGGTCGGCGAACACCGACTCCGGGAGTTCCCGAAGCGCGTCCCGCAGTGTTGTCATAGCCTCCGCTAGGAACGGCGGGTCGAAAAACCCCGCGGTTGTCCCGCGGGACGTGGGCCACAAGAGCTACAAGTGCCGATTTCCGTCGGTCCGTGCGAACCGACTCGACGTCTCTGAACCGCCATTCGGTCGTCTCCGAACGTCGCCGGATGCGACGGGACGTCCTCCGTCGGGCGGCGCGTGCCGCGGCTCTTTTTGTACTCGCGGCCGCAACGTCTCGTATGGATTCTGCGGACACCGACGACACGTCGCCCGAGCGTCAGTCGGCCGGGTTCAAGGACCGAACCCGGGTCGACGCCGCCCGGCGGACGCTGCTGGACGCGGCGACGCCACACGACCGAACCGACCGACTCTCGCTCGTCCCCGCGGACGGCCGCGCGCTCGCGGAGCCGATCGCCTCCGCGCGCGCCGTCCCGGACTACGAGCGCGCGGCGATGGACGGCTGGGCGGTCCGCGCCCGCGACACCTTCGGCGCGTCGGACCGCTCCCCGGGCGTCCTGCGCGTCGCGGACGGGGAGGCCGAGTCCGTCCCCGAGACGCCCGTCGGCCCCGAGACCGCCGTCCGGGTTCACACCGGCAGCGAACTCCCCGAGGGGGCCGACGCCGTCGTGATGATCGAACACGCCGAGCGCGTCGGCGACGACCTCGAAGTCTTCGACGCCGTCACCGAGGGCGAGAACGTCGCGCCCGTCGGCGAGGACGTCGCCGAGGGCCAGGAGCTGTTCGAGCCGGGCCACCGCCTCCGGCCCTCCGACCTCGGCCTCTTGAAGTCCGTCGGCGTCGACCGCGTGAGCGTCTACGAACGGCCCACGGTCGGCGTGATCCCGACCGGCGAGGAGTTGGTCCAGGAGGACCCCAAGCCGGGCGAGGTGATCGAGACCAACGGGCTCACCGTCTCCCGACTCGTCGAGCGCTGGGGCGGCCTCCCCACCTACCGCAACGTCGTCACCGACGACGAGTCGGCACTGCGGGCGGCGATCCAGCGTGACCTGACGAAAGACGTCGTGGTGACGACCGGCGGCTCCTCGGTGGGCGCGCGCGACCTCCTCCCGGAGGTCGTCGACGACCTCGGCGAAGTGCTCGTCCACGGCGTCGCGCTCAAGCCGGGGCACCCCGTCGCGCTCGGGATCGTCGAGGAGACGCCTGTCGTGATGCTCCCCGGTTACCCCGTCGCGGCCATCGTCAACGCCGTGCAGTTCCTGCGGCCGCTCGTGAAACGCGTGGGCCATCTCCCGGACGATCCCCAGCCGACCACCGACGCGCGACTCGCGCGGAAAATCCCGAGCGAACCCGGCGTGCGGACGTTCGCGCGGGTTCGACTGGCGGACGCCGGAGGCTCTGACACCGGCAGCGAACCGGAGGGCGGCGACCTCCCCGAGGCGACGCCGACCCGCGCGTCCGGGTCGGGCGTCCTCTCCTCGGTCGCCCTTGCGGACGGCTGGGTCGCCGTTCCCGAGGGGCGCGAGGGCTACGACGCGGGCGAACGCGTCGCCGTCGAGCACTGGGAGTGGTCCGCGTGAGCGACCGCAAGGAGTTCCACGACCTCGTCGACCCCGACGTGGCCCACGACGCGATCGAGTCGCTGGAGCTCGCCCCGGCCCCCGAGACGGTCCCGCTCGCGGAGGCCCGCGGGCGCGTCCTGGCCGAGCGGATCGACGCCGACCTCGACGTGCCGGGGTTCGACCGCGCGAGTATGGACGGCTACGCCGTCCGCGGCCGCGACACGTTCGGCGCGGACGAGGCCGACCCGGTCGAACTCGACCTCGTCGGCTCGGTCCACGCGGGCACGGAACCCGAGGTGGAAGTCGGCGAGGGCGAGGCCGCGGAGATCTCCACCGGCGCGGTGATGCCCGACGGCGCGGACGCCGTCGTGATGGTCGAGCGCACCGAGGAAGTGGGCGAGTCCGCCGTCGCCGTCCGCACGGCCGTCGCGCCCGGTGACAACGTGATGCTCGCCGGCACCGACGTCGCCGCCGGCGCGCGCGCGCTCGGCCCCGGAACGCGGCTCACGCCGCGGGAGATCGGCCTCCTCTCGGCGCTCGGACTCGACGAGGTGCCCGTCCGCGGCCGGCCGACGGTCGGCATCGTCTCGACGGGCGACGAACTCGTCCGTCCGGGCGAGGCCCTCCACAGCGAGCGCGGCGAGATCTACGACGTCAATAGCTACACCATCGCCGCGGGCGTCGAGGAGGCGGGCGGCGAGGCGGAACTGTACCCGCACGCGGGCGACGACTACGAGCAGATGGAGCGGCTGCTCGTCGAGGCCGCCGAGGAGTGCGACCTCGTGCTCTCCTCGGGGTCGACCTCGGCCTCCGCGGTCGACGTCATCTACCGCGTGATCGAGGAGCGCGGCGACCTCCTCCTGCACGGCGTCGCCGTCAAGCCCGGCAAGCCGATGCTGATCGGGGAACTCGAAGACAGCGCGTACGTCGGGCTGCCCGGCTACCCGGTCTCCGCGCTCACCATCTTCCAGACGTTCGTCGCGCCCGCGATCCGCGACGCCGCGGGCCTCCCGGAGCCGCAGACCGCGACCGTGCGCGGAGAAATGGCCGTCCGCGAGCGCTACGCCGAGGGTCGACTGCGACTGATGCCCGTCGGACTCCTGACCGACGAGGTGGGGGAGACGCTCGTCTACCCGGTCGACAAGGGTTCCGGGGCGACGACCTCGCTCGTCGAGGCCGACGGGATCGTCGCGGTCGATCCCGACACGGAGTACCTCGACGCGGGCGAGGCCGTCGACGTTCGACTGTTCTCGCCGGACGTCCGCGCGCCGACGCTGCTGGTCGCTGGCGAGGACGATCCGGCGCTCTCGCGGTTGCTCGATCGGCTGGACAATCCCCGGTTCCTCCCCGTCGGGAGCCGGGAGGGGCTCCGACGGCTCGGCGGCGGCGTCCCGGACGCGGCCGTCGTCGCGGGGCCCGTCGACCGCGACGTCGAGAGCGTCGACCTCGGCGGGTGGACCCGCGAGTGGGGACTCGTCGTCGCCGCCGGCAACCCCCTGGGTATCGACGGACTCGCGGACCTCGCGGATCGCGACCTCGCCTTCGTCAACCGCGGCCGCGACGCGGGAATCCGCGCGAGCCTCGACGCCGCCATCGAGGAGTTGGCCGCCGAGCGAGGCGCGTCGCGGCCGGCGCTCACGGAGTCGATCCGCGGCTACGAGATCGGCTCGAAGGGGTTCGAGAGCCCCGCCCGCGCGGTCGCTCGGGGGAACGCAGACGCGGGCCTCGGCCTCCGCGCGACCGCCGAGAAACTCGGGCTCGGGTTCGTCCCGCTCGGGACCGAGTCGGTCAGGATCCGCGCGAACCCGGACCGAGCGGCGAAGCCCGGCGTCGAGGAACTGGCCGCGGAACTCGAAGGCGCGGCCGAAACGGGGCTGTTCGCGTCGCTCGCGGGCTACGAGAGCGAGTGAAGGGGCCGTTCCGTACTTCCGCTGCGCGTCGGGCTATCTGACCTGCCCGCCGTCGGCGGCCACGTCGAAGCCGAAGCCGTCCAGCGGCAGCTCGTCGAACGAGGAGACGCGGTGGTCCGCGAGGACGCAGCGCCCCCGGTGCTCCGGGGCGTGTCGCTCGACGTGGATGCCGTCGAGTCCGGCATTCCAGGCCGCGCCGACGTCGCTCGCGCCGTCGCCCGCGAGGACGCCGCGGCCGGGTTGCGCGGGATCCCGACCGAGTCGTTCGATCGCGCGGTGAACCGGGTCTGGATCCGGTTTCCACCCGGTCTCGGCCGTGCAGGAGACGAACGCGTCGAACCAGTCGCCGACGTCGAGGTGGTCGACGACCGGTTCGGCGAGGAACGACTGGCAGTGCGTCACGACGCCGACCGGGACGTCGGCGGCGACGAGCGCGGAGACGAGGTCGGCGGCGTCGTCGTGGAGGTACGTCGCCTCCGCGCGGGCCTGGGGATCTTCGACCGCGTGAAACGCCGGCCAGAACGTCTCGGGATCGATTCCCCACTCCCGGAGTTGCGGGTCGCGCGCGCCGCCGAGTCCGTGCCAGATGACTTCCGCCTCGCGGTCGGTGAACTCCCGGCCGACCCTGTCGCCGACGCGATCGAACACCTCGCGGGTGTAGGACCACTCGGCGTCGACGAGCGTGCCGTCGAGGTCGAAGAGCCAGAAGTCGTAGGCGGTGTTCGGGTCGGCGTGCATCGGGCAGACGCTACGCCGCGCCCCCGTAAGTGTATTTCGGCGACCACGCGCTGTCGCTGTCGACCGCTGCCGGAGCGACCCGTGACTCGTTCGATGAGTACTCCCACTGTGTACCGCCGAGCGCCACCCCGCTGACGGCGCTCGGCGGGAAGAGACGAGAGTAATCAGTATCAGTCCTCGACGACGCGGATGCTGGAGCCGAGGTGCCTGTGAAGGACGTCGCGGGCGCTGTCGCCGTCGAACTCGTCCGGACTGGCCTCGATGGCGGCTTCGAGCGCCTCGCGGTACGCCGGATCGAGGCGCAGTTCGCTGAACCGCACCGCCTCGACCGGCACCGACAGCCACGACTCCGCGAGCTCCCGCGCGTGGCGCTCGTCCCCGACCTCGCCCCGCCAGAGCGTGTCGCGGAAGAACAGCCACGCTCCCTCGCCGGGCGGGTCGGCGTCGACCTCGACGGTCGTCTCGACCGTCTGGGGCGAGACGCTGACGCCCGGCGGCGTCTCGAACCGGACCCGCACGCGGAATACGTAGGCGGCGTCCACGGCCCGTCGGTCTCAGTACTCCGCGTCGAAGAGGTTCGCCAGGCGGATGTCCTTCTCGGTGATGCCGCCCTCCTCGTGGCTGGTGAGTCGCACCTCGACCTCCTCGTACCCGACGCGGATCTCGGGGTGGTGGAACTCCTCCTCGGCGACCTCGCCGACCTGCGTGACGAAGGCGATGCCGGCGAGGTAGTCGTCGAACCCGTAGGTCCGCGTGATCTCGTCGCCGTCGCGTTCCCACCCGTTGGGGAGTTGCGTTCGGATCTCGTCGTCGGTGAGTAGTTCGGCCATACGGATGACGTCACTCGCCGGGCGCATAACGTTTCTCCCCTCCCGCTCGAACGGACGGCGAAACGCGGCGGAACCGGCCCGGATCAGTCGTCGGAGGCGCTTTCGAGAACGTACTGCGGCAGCTCCTCGTCGCCCGTCTTTCGCTCGCAGTCACCGGCGGCGCTCGGGGACGCCGTCTCGCCGTCCCGCTCGGCCCGAGGATCCCCCGCGGCTCGCTCCGTTCGGTCGTCCTCCGAGAGCGCCGTCCGCGACTCGCCGAACTCCGGATCGAACAGCGTCATCGCCGTCCGGATCGTCGACCAGTCGTCCTCGGTGGCGGCGTCGCGGAGGCTCTTGGTCGGCGCGGCGAGCAACTGCCCGACGAGCGCGTCCGCCATCGACTCGACGGTCTCGCGCTGCTCGTCGGTCAGTCCGCCCTGGGCCTCCAGCCGCGAGATCGCGGTCTCGACCTCCCGGGACTTCACCTGTTCGGCCGCCTCGTACATCGTGCTGATCGCCTCGTCGGCCTGTCGCCGCTTGTAGGCGTCGAGCAGCCGGTCGAACTCCGCATCGACCATCGCTTCGACCTCCTCGGCGGCGGCCTGTCGGGCGGCCTTCGTCTCCTCGGTGACCGACTCCAGGGCGTCGATGTCGTGGACGACGACCGCGTCGACCTCGGCGGCGTCTGGGTGGACGTCGCGCGGCTGTGCGAGGTCGATCACGAGCGTCTCGCCCGCCTCGTCGACGTCTTCGGGGTCGAGGAGGTACTCCGGACGGCTCGTCGCGGTGACGACGACGTCGGCGTCGCCCAGGGCCTCGGCGACCGAGTCGAGCGAAATCGCCCGACCGGCGGTATCGACCGTCTCGGCGATGTGTTCGGCGTGGGGAACCGTCCGGTTCGCGACGGTCAGTTCGACGACGCCCGCCTCCGCGAGTGCCTCGGCCGCGAGTTTGCCCATCTCGCCGGCCCCGATCACGAGCGCTGTCGCCCCGTCGAGGTCGATCTCCGTCTCGGCGAGCCGCGCGGCCGCCGAGCCGATCGAAATCGCCCCCTCGTTGATCTCCGTCTCGGTCCGTGCGCGCTCGCCGACGTGGATCGCCTTCGTGAGCCCGGTCTCCAGCGTCGGACCGAGCGCGCCGGCGTTGCGGGCGATCTCGATCGCGCGCTTGAACTGTCCGAGGATCTGGTCCTCGCCGAGAACGAGCGATTCGAGCCCCGCGGCGACGCGGATCAGGTGTCGGAGGCTCTCTTCGTGGCCCGTCTCGACGACGACGTCATCGCTGGCCGCTCCGTGAACCGTTCCGAGCGCGCGCCGACCGAGTTCGGTGGTCTCGGCGACGACGTACGCCTCCGCTCGGTTGCAGGTCTGGATGGCGAACGCCTCGCAGACGCCCTCGCTGTCGAGGAGCGTCTCGACGACCGCTCGGACGTCCTCGCCGGCCGCGTCCTCGATCTCGTCGACATCCGCGCAGTGGTGCGACACACGGGACCCGCAGATCACTCCCACGTCCATCGGTCACCCCCTGTCGTGTTCCGTATCACGCGTGTCGCCTCTCGACGGGGATTGGACGCCCCCGTACGTAAAGCCTTCCAAACCAGCGGGTCGCGAACGACCGCCCGGATCGCATCACGACGCGCCGACGCGTCGAGGTCAGCGGCCCGCAGTTCGGCCCGTAACTCGCCGGTCAACTCGGCCATCCCCTCGGCGCCCTCGATCTCCGCTTCGATCCGCTCGCGCAGATACTTCGCCAGCGCCGGGCTCCGGCCGCCCGTCGAGATCGCGACCCGCACGTCGCCCTCGGCGACGGTCGCGGGGACGACGACGTCGCGCGCGCCGCCTCCGCGGGCCGTACTCGCGTCATCGCCCGCGTCGCCGTCGGTCTCCCCGTTCGGAGACGCGGCCTCGCCGGTCTCCTCGGGCGTCTCGCTCGTCTCGATCGAACTGCTGTCGGCGCGGTTGAGGAGCAGCCCCCGTCGCCGCGCCGCGGCCGCGACGGCGTCGTTCACCGCGTCGTCGTCGGTGGCGGCCACGACGAGCGCGGGAGCCGTCCGATCGAGCCACGCTTCGACGTCGGCGGGGGCCGGTCGCGCCCGAACCAGCGCCACCGCCCCGTCAGCGCTCTCGTCAGCCTCCCAATCGTCCTCCCGGTCGACGAAGTCGGGACTGACGACGACGACGTGCGCCTCCGCCGCGAAGCGGCGCGCCTTCCGCGCCCCGACGGGGCCGCCGCCGAAGACGAGCACCGTCTCCCCGGTAAAGTCGTGGTACAGCGGGATCATTTTTGTGTCAATCTAGATTTTTTCGGTCGGTCGTTCGATGCTTCCGTCCATCTGAGGTTCCAGTTCGCTCGGGGGTCCCGTCCGCCCGGAGTTCCCAGTCACTCGGTCTGCCCGTTCGTTCTGCCGTTCCGGTCACTCGGTGTTCGCCGCGGCGCGCTCGTCGAGCCTGATTCCCGTCTTCTTCAGAATACCCGTCGAGAACAGCGAGTCCCAGTCGGCCTCGCCGACGTCCCAGTACTCGTTCATCGCCTCGCGAACCTGCTCGATCCGGCGGTCGCTCTCCGCCTCGGAGCGCCCGTGGGTCATCGCGAAGAAGTTGTACGGCCAGACGCCCTCGTGACGGGGGCGCTGGTAGCAGTGGGTGACGAACGGCAGCGACGCCACCGCCGGGCCGACCTCCTCGACGACCTCGTCGGGCACGTTCCAGACCGTCATCCCGTTCTCGGTGTAGCCGAGCGCGTAGTGGTTCGGCACGACGCCGACGCGTCGGACCTTCCCCTCCCGCTCGAATCGCTTGATCGTCTCGACGACCCACTCGGTGTCGCGGCCGACCGCGTCGGCGACGTCCGCGTAGGGCGTCTCGGTGATCGGCAGGCCGCCCTGGATCTCCACGACGAGGTCGCGCTCCGCCGGCGTCAGCGTCTTCGACTCCGTCGGCGTCACGTCGGGCCCGAGACCCGACAGGTCGACGTCGCCGTCGGGGATCGGGCCGTCGACGAGGAACTTCGCTTCCACGCGGAACTCCCGCCGTTTCGGCATATTGTACGTCTCCTGGCCGGTTTCGGCCTCGATGTCGGCGAGCACCTCGCCGACGCGGTCCTCGTCGGCGACGCTGACGACGAACCACATATTGAGATGCGGGTGCTCGCGCTCGTAGTTGTGCGCGACCTCCCGGTGGGCGTTGACCGTCTCGGCGACCTCGTCGAACCGCTCCTCGGGCGCGTGCATCGCGACCAGCGTGGCCGTGCCGCCGATCTCCTCGGCGTTGACGAGCGCCCCGAAACGACTCAGCGTGCCGGCCTCGTCGAGTTCCGAAACCCGTTCGAGCAGTTCGCCCGCGCTCACGTCGACGCCGCGTTCGCGCAGTGCGGCCGCCGCCGGTTCGAACGGGCGCTCGACAACGGGGAACCCGCCCTGGAACGCGTTGATGACGGCGCGGTCGAGTTCCGACAGTGCCGGCTCTGTCGCGTCTGCCTCGCTCATAGTTCACGCTCAGGCTGCCGGAAGGATAAGCGTCTCGAAGGGGTGGACGAACCGTTCACCGGACGGAGTGAGAGAGCCCCTTCGAGCGAGGGGACCGGCCGGTCCGCTCGGCTCGAGTTCCGAGTGCGCGACTCAGGGAACAGCCGTAACGCGGTCGACGTGGTCCAGCGCCGCCAGGTCGTCAGTGAGGGCGTCCTGGTCGGGCCCGGCCTCGTAGTAGAAGACGATGTCGAAGGTGCCCTCCCGGAGCAACTGCTGGCACTCCCAGACGAACGCGTCGTCCGCCAGGGTGAGCCCCTGAAACTGGTTCGAGGCGAACTCGTCGGTGTCGTTGCCGGCGTAGATGTACGTCTCGCCCTTCTCGGCGTGCTCGGCGAGGACGTCGTTGATCTCGACGGTGAGTTCGTGCATCTCCAGGTCCTCCTGGCTTTCGAGAGTCGTGTGGACGATCGCGCCCACGAGTTCGATCTCGCCGGGTTCGAGCAGTCCGAGCGTCCGCTGATAGAGGTCCGCTTCGAGTGTCTCGCTCATACCCGAACGTCGACCGCGCGGAATAAACGGATGGCGGTTTCGGCGTCCGGTCGGAACCGCTTCGTCGAACCGGGAGCACCGAGAAAATCGCTCGTGCGTCGGGACGTCGCCCGCGACGCACGCTCCTCACGACGGGAACGCTTTTTTCCCAGCGCGACGCCCTTCAGCTATGGCCATCGGCGACCTCTCCGCCGTCGAAGGAACGGACGACGTCCACTACGTCGACGTCGGGATGCACGACACGCCGCGGCACGGCTCGGTGTACATCGTCGACGGCGAGGAACCCGCGATCGTCGACTCGGGGACCGGGTGGAACCGCGAGTACGTCTTCGACGCGCTGGCGGAACTCGACATCGACCGCGCGGCCCTCGAGCATCTCCTCCTGACCCACGTCCACCTCGATCACGCCGGCGGTGCGGGCTACCTCGTCGAGGCCTGCCCGAACGCGACGGTGCGGACCCACGAGATCGGCGCGCCCCACCTCGTCGATCCCGAACGGCTCGTCGAAGGCACGAAAGACGCCGTCGGCGACAACTGGGACTTCTACGTCGACCCGAAACCGATCCCAGAAGCGCGAATCGAGCCGCTCGCCGACGGCGACGAGATCGACCTCGGCGACCGGCGGCTCTCAGTGAGCCACACGCCCGGGCACGCGCCGCATCACGTCGTGTTCTTCGAGCCCGACGACGGACTGCTGTACACCGGCGACGCGACCGGGATCTACGTCCCCGAGCGCGACGAGATCAGAGAGACGTCGCCGCCCCCGCAGTTCGATCTCGAAGGCTGCCTCGACGACGTCCGCACGATCGAAGACCTCGCGCCCGAGACCCTCTGTTTCGGCCACCACGGCGACGTCGAGTACGATTCGGCGCTGATGGCGGGCTACAAGCGGACGCTCGTCGAGTGGGTCGAAGCCGTCAGACAGAAACGGGCGGAACTCGGCGACGACGAGGCCGTCATCGCGCACTTCCAAGAGCACTCCGAGATGGTCGAGGTGTGGGGCGAGCGGAAGGCCCGCGCGGAGGAACGACTGAACGTCCGCGGCGTGCTCGCCTCGCTTGACAGGCAGGCCGAGGACGCGTAGCTGTTTCTCCGTCGTATCTCGGTGACGAAAAGGCGGGTCCGCGTGGTTCGACCCTCGCCCGTGCGTCGGCCGCGCGGCCCCGACCGGCCGCGTCGCGTTCGGCGGTGCCGAGGCGGCGTCCGCGTCTCGCCCTCAGGACCGGACCGTCATCAGCGTTGCCGTGTCGATCCCCGTCGTGACCGCGCGAGTCAGTCGTCGGTCGGGGATCAGTCGTCCGCCGGTGCCGGGCTGTCGCCGCTGGAGACGCCCGTGCCGGGGCCGACCTCGATGCCGAGGTCGTCGAGCCGGTCGTCGGGCACGACGCCGTCGACCCACTGGCGGCGCTCGTAGTACTCCTCTTTCATCTTGTCGAGTTCGCAGAGCTGCCCCTCGGCGCCGCCCTGGCCGGGGATCGCCTCGTCGCCCTCGACGAACCGACCCGGCAGCGAGTCGTCCTCGCCGTCGAACCCGACGAGGTTGTTGTAGTAGCGTTCGAGGGTGTAGATTCGGTCGCCGGCCTCCATCAGTTCGTCCTCGGTGACGTCGCGGCCGGTCATCCCGTTGTACTGGTCGACGTACTCGTCGATGCCCTCCGCGAAGGCGTTGAACTTGCAGATGTCGAAGGAGTCCGAGATCGCGTGGAGGTCCTGGAAGAGCGCGCACAGCTCGCCCTTGCCCTCCCACTCGGAGGGGTCGACCTTCTCCGGGATGCCGAGGATCTCCGCCGACGGCGTGTACCCGCGGAGGTGACACGCGCCGCGGTTCGAGGTGGCGTAGCCGATTCCCATCCCCTTCATCGCACGGGGGTCGTAGGCGGCGATCGTCTGCCCCTTGACCGCAAGCGAGTTGTCGTGTGCGTCCCGCGCCTCTGCCACGCGGCGCGGGCCTTTCGCGAGCAGTTCTCCGAGATCGGAGTCGTGGTGGGCGATCTCCTCGAGCAGGTCGATCATGTGCTCTTTGTCGCCCCACTCGAGATCGTCGTCGAGGTCGTCGAGTTTGCCCTGCTCTGTCATCTCCATCGCCATCGCCAGCATATTCCCGGTCTCGATGGTGTCGATGCCGAGGTCGTTACACCGGTTGATCATCACGGCGATGCTGTCGCGGTCGTCGTTCATCGAGTTCGGGCCGAGCGCGTACGCCGACTCGTACTCGTAGGACTCCCCGCGGACGTTCATCTCCTCGCCCTTGTGCTCGTAGGTGACCTCGGTCTCCTTCTTGCAGGCGACCGGACAGGAGTGACACGTCGGCTCGTCGACGAGGATGTTCTCGCGGACGTTCTCGCCGGAGACTTTCTCGGCGTCGATGTTGGGCTCGCTCGGATCGTCTTCGGCCTCCGAGTGCGTCGAGGTGTACTTTCCGTTCCTCGTCGGGAGCCCGTCCATCTCCTCGGCGAGGTTCATCAGGACGTTCGTGCCGTACAGCGACAGTCCGCCCTCGTTGGGACCGGTGACGTCGGACTCGCGGATGAGCTGCATCGCCTGCTGGTAGCCCTCGGTGAAGGTCTCGGGGTCGGCGGGCTTCGGCATCTTCGTTCCGGACTTGACGACGACCGCTTTCAGGTTCTTCGAGCCCATCACGCAGCCGGTGCCGCCGCGGCCCGAGGCGCGGTCGTCCTCGTTGATGATGCAGGCGTACTTCGTGCCGTTCTCGCCGCCCGGACCGATCGCCATCGCCGAGAGGTTCTTGCCGAACTGGCCGTCGTGACCCTCCTCGATGGCGTCCATCGTGTCGTGGACGCCCATCCCCCACAGGTCGGAGGCGTCGCGCAGTTCGACTTCGCCGTCTTCCACGTAGGCGTAGACCGGGTCGTCGGCCCGGCCCTCGAAGAGCAGGCCGTCGAAGCCGGACCACTTGAGCCGAGCGCCCGACCAGCCGCCGTGGTGGGAGTCGGTGACGGTTCCGGTCAGCGGCGATTTCGTACAGACCGCGATTCGGCCGCTCATCGGCGCTTGTGTCCCCGTGAGCGGGCCGTTCATAAACGCGAGCAGGTTCTCCGGACCCTCCGGGTCCACGTCCGTGCCGTTGTCGAACACGTACTTCACGCCGAGGCCGCGCCCGCCGATATACTTGCGGGCGTCCTCCTCGTCGATTCCCTCGTACTGCACGTCCCCGTTCGTGAGGTCGACACGGGCGACGTGGTCGTTGAATCCACCTAGATCTGTCATAGTTAATGTCCGTCCTTACCTTGGGGCCGAATTCTGTTAGTCGTTACCACTTTAGGGTAATTGGAATACGTTACATCCGGTCGGATCCGGTGAGCCCTCGGCTCGGCGTCTAGGGCGAACAGCAGCGCCGCACAGACGACGGAGATTTACCGGTTCGTCGAGTAGCGGTACGCAATGAGCCAGCCGAGTCCGGAGGTCTACGAGCGGGGGAAGGGGATGGACGCCCACAACCAGGTGATGCGGGAGATCCGATCGGAGAAGGAGAAGCACTACGACCCCCACGAGCCGACCCGGGTCTGGCTCGACGAGGACAACACGCCCGACGGCGTGGTCCGGTCGCTGACGATCATTCTCAACACCGGCGGCTGCCGGTGGGCCCGCGCGGGAGGCTGTACGATGTGCGGCTACGTCGCCGAGTCCGTCGAGGGCGGCAGCGTCGCCCACGACGCCCTGATGGACCAGATCGACGTCTGCCTCGAACACGAGGCCGAGAACGTCGAGGAGCCCGCCGAGCTGATCAAGATCTACACCTCCGGATCGTTCCTCGACGAGCGCGAGGTCGGTGCCGAAACCAGAACCGCCATCGCCGAGACGTTCGCCGACCGCGAGCGGATCGTCGTCGAGTCCCTGCCCGATTTCGTCGACCGCGAGAAGATCGCCGACTTCACCGACGTCGGCCTGTCGACGGACGTCGCGATCGGTCTGGAGACCGCCACCGACCGCATCCGCCACGACTGCGTGAACAAGTACTTCGACTTCGCCGACTTCGAGGCCGCCTGCACGGAGGCCCGCGAGGCCGACCTCGACGCCGACGGCGTCGACGCCGGCGTCAAGGCGTACCTCCTGATGAAGCCGCCGTTCCTCTCGGAGTCCGAAGCGGTCGACGATATGATCTCCTCGGTCCGCCGCTGCGCCGCCGTCGACGGCTGTCACACGGTCTCGATGAACCCCACGAACGTCCAGCGGTACACGATGGTCGACGAACTGTTCTTCCGCGGCGGCTACCGCCCGCCGTGGCTCTGGTCGGTCGCCGAGGTGCTCGAAGCGACGGCCGACGTCGACGCCATCGTCGTCTCCGACCCCGTCGGCCACGGCTCCGACCGCGGCCCGCACAACTGCGGCGAGTGCGACGACAGAGTCCAGACGGCGATCAAGGACTTCGACAAGCGGCAGGACCCCTCGGTGTTCTCGCAGGTCACCTGCGAGTGTGAGGCGACCTGGGAGTACGTGCTCGAAGCGGAGACGAGTTACGGGATGCCGCTGGCGCGGTAGCCCGAGCGCCGCTTCCGACCGCCTCGATGGCGGTTCTCTCGGCGAGCGCCACGCGAACACGGTTCACTACGACTATATCTCCTCGGCGGGCTTTTATATACCCAGTCAGACGACGCAGTTTTCCGCGGTTGCGGGAGGCGAACGCGTGAGGGTTTGACCGGAGTGTAACACAATGTCCACATTCGAACACACGATCGAGATTGCAGCGCCCGTCGACACCGTCTTCGCCTTCGACAGCGACCCCGAGAACTGGCCGCGAACGATGTCCAGCCTGCGGGACCTCGAAGTCGTCGAGGAGACCGAGACCGGTGCTCGGATTCGCGCGGTCTACAAGCTACTGGGGATCTCCCAGGACGTCGAGATGGAACTGAGCATCGTCGACCCGAACGAGCACCTGCGAATTCTGGTCGACGGGTCCGGAATGGGTGGCGAGATCAACATCCACTACTCGGAGACAGACGTCGGGACGGAGGTCGTTCACGAGGCGACGTACGAGTTCGGTGATTCGCTCCTCGAAAGCCTGTTCGAGCCGGTCGCGACGCGCTACACCAACCGCCAGTTCAGGATGCACCTGCAGAACTCGAAGGATCTCATCGAGGCGGAGGCGGCGGTCGAAGAACCCGCTGTCGCCTGAACCCGGGCTCGATCCGACTCCGCTCACCGAATCGTTCGGCGAGGCGTAGCTGGTTGGTCGTTCCGGCTGAAATACCTCCAGACGGCTCAGACGAATGCCGAGAGCACGCCCTGCCCGTCGACGCTGCGGCCGAGGTCGGGCAGCGACGCGCGCTCGGGGTGGGGCATCATCACCGCGACGGTCTCGCGGTCGCCGAGAATCCCGGCGACGTTGCCGCGGGAGCCGTTCGGGTTCGCCGTTTCAGTTATGTTCCCGGCGGCGTCGCAGTACCGGAAGAGGATCCGGTCCTCGGCGACGAGGTCGTCGTAGCGCTCGTCGCTGATCTCGAAGCGGCCCTCGCCGTGGGCGATGGGGACCTCGATCACGTCGCCGGCGTCGTAGGCGGCGGTCCAAGGCGTGTCGGCGTTCTCGACCCGCAGGTGGACGGACTCGCACTGGAAGCGCGCGCTGGCGTTCGTCGTGAACGCGCCGGGGGTCAGCTTCGACTCGCAGCCGATCTGTGCGCCGTTGCAGACGCCCAGGACCGGAACGCCGTCCTCGGCGGCGTCGCGGACGTCGTTCATAATCGGCGAGTGCGCGGCCATCGCGCCCGCGCGGAGGTAGTCGCCGTAGGAGAAGCCGCCGGGGAGGACGACGCCGTCGACGTCCGACGGCAGGCCGTCCTCGTGCCAGACGCGCTCGGCGTCGACGCCGACGTGCGCGAGCGCCCGGACGGCGTCGCGGTCGCAGTTCGACCCGCCGAATTGTACCACTGCGACCGACATCAGGCTTCGGCCACCTCGACGTCGTAGTCGTGGATGGTCGGGTTCGCGAGCAGTCGCTCGGCCATCTCGTCGGCCCGGTCGGCGGCGGCCGCCGCCGACTCGGCGTCGAGGTCGACCTCGAACTGGTCCGCCGATCGGAGGGCGTCGAGCTCGAAGCCGAGGCGTTCGAGCGCGCGCTTGGTCGTCTCGGCTTCGGGGTCCAACACGCCCCGCTTGAGGCGGACCGTCACCGTCGCGGTGTACGTCGTCATCGAGTCGAAGTGCGCGGTCGTGCGTAAAAGTCGTTTTGGACTGATTCGGTTATACACGAACGTGATTGTCCCCCGCTCACTTGTGAGCCAGTGTCCCCCGCCGTCGGCGACGAGCAGGCGACAAGATTCTTTTTGCCCGACGGTAATCGACACGCACCGCCTGATGATCCGCTCCCCACTCCGAGCCAAAGGGATCGAGTACTTCCTCTATTTGGCTCTCGTTCTCGCCGGGGGCGCACTACTCCTGTGGCTCGTTCTGGACTACTTTTCGTTGATCGAGGCGGTGGTACGGAACGCGCCGTGGTGAGCGTCGGTTTCGCGGCGACGAGGCCCCCGAAACGAGACCGATCAGAGGTCGCGAACGGCGTCGACCGCGTCGTCGACGGCGGGCGCGTCGAACCACGCGGTCCCCGTGTAGGCGTTCGTCCCCGCGGCGTAGAGGTCCGAAACGGCGTCGAGGACGTCCGCCGGCAGCGACTCCGGGGAGCGATCGCAGAGCGTCCGCCAGTCGGCGACGCCCGTCTCGCGGGACCGCTCCTTGGCCTCGGAGACGGCCTCGACCCACTCGGGATCGGTCCGCCTGTAGTACTGCCTGACGACCTCTTTGGAGAGTTCCTGTCCCCCGTACGAGAAGCGGTTCTCGTCGAACGTGCCGACGACGTCGCCGACCTTGATCTCGCCAGCGTGGTACAGGCACTCGATCTTGCCGTCCTCGTGGACGAACCCGCGTTCCTCGGCGCGGCGGTTGAGCACGTCGTTCACCGCGAGCGCGAGGTCCTCCAGTGCCCCTAAGTCGGCGACGCCGGCGATCCGGTCGGCCTCGGGTCGCGAGAGGTAGCGGTCCTGCTCCTCGTACTTCGTCGAGAACTCGACGACCGGTTCCGGGAGGTCGACGACCTCGTCGGGCCATTCGTCGGCGTCGAGGCCGTACGCCCCGGGCGACCCCCGCGATCGGAGGCTCGATCCCACGGGGACGGTGTTGCGGAAGACGATCTCCAGAGGGATCAGGTAGTTCTCGCCCGCGGCGTCGTGGTAGGCGTCGTAGTCGTACGCGCCGTCGCCGAGGTACGGGAGGTCGGGGACCTGCGTGAGTTCGATCGCCATCTCCGTCGGTGGCTCGTCGCAGTCGCCGAGGGCGACGGGGCCGGCCGCGCCGTCGTCCGAGTCGCCGGCGGCGTCGGACGCCCGGTACACGCCGCGGTAGTGCGTCGGCACGTCCGACTCGGCCAGTCGCTCGAAGTTGTACGCGCCCATCGTACACAGCGACGCGCCCTTTTTCGGGACCCGATCGGGCATCTCGCCCCAGTCGAAGACGGAGTACTGGTCGGTGAAGACGAACCGGCCCCGACCGAGTTCCGTCGCGGTCGGTTCCGCCTCGACGCGGAACTCCTTGACGCTCGTCATACGGCGAACTGTCTCGGGAGCGCACAAGAAGGCTTCCACTCCTATGCGTACTTCAGCGCGAGAGAGCAATCGCCTATCCACGTTCGCGTACAGATGCGGCGTCGGTTTCGCAGTTCCGACGGCCGTGCGTGCGGACCGCCGGGAGGCCCAGACTTTTGGGTTCGGCCCACTGGATAGACGGTATGCGAGAGCCAGCGGTACCCGCGAACGATCGGTCCGGCTTCGACTTCGACGTCGTCCCCGAGACGGACCAGTCGTTCGAGAACGCGCTGGCGAAGGCCCGCGCGGGCGACCGCCTGACGGTCGACGACGGGATCGAACTGCTGACGACCGGGACCGACGAGGCTGGAATCGACCCGGTTCGGAAGGAGCAGGTCCTCGAAGCGGCCGACAGGCGACGCGCCGAGGTCGTCGGCGAGGACGTGACGTTCGTCGCGAACCTGAACAACAACGTCACCACCGCTTGCAACACCGGCTGCCTGTTCTGCAACTTCAAGGACACCGCCCACCGGTTCGAGGCCGACCACGACGGCGAGCACGCGGGCTTCACGAAGACGCCCGCGGAGTCGCGCGCGGTCGTCGAGGACGCCCTGGAGATGGGCATCTACGAGGTCACCTCCGTTTCTGGGCTCCACCCGGCGTTCGCGCTGAACGCGGAACACCACGAGATCCTCGCCGCCCACGACGACCCCGCCAGCGAGGTCGACTACCGGCCGCCGGCGGTCTACGAGACCGATCCGGGGACCTACCTCGAACAGCTGCGCGCGATGTCCGTCGACGGCGTCCACCTTCACTCGATGACGCCCGAGGAGGCCGACCACGCGCGTCGCGGGACCGAGTGGTCTTACGAGGAGGTGTATCGAGAGCTGAGGGCCGCCGGCCTCGACTCCGCGCCCGGCACGGCCGCGGAGATCCTGGTCGAGGAGGTCCGCGACGTCATCTGCCCGGGGAAGATATCGACCGGCGAGTGGGTCGCGGCGATGGAGGGCGCGATCGACGCCGGCCTCGACGTCACGTCGACGATGATGTACGGCCACGTCGAGAACGAGGCCCACCGGGTTCGCCATCTGAAGGTACTCCGGGACCTCCAGGACAGGACGGGCGGCATCACCGAGTTCGTGCCGCTGTCGTTCGTCCACGAGAACACGCCGCTGTACGAGCGCGGCGTCGTCGACGGCGGCGCGAGCGACGCCGAGGACGAACTGCTCGTCGCCGTCTCCCGGCTCTTTCTGGACAACGTCGAGAACGTCCAGTCCTCCTGGGTGAAGTTCGGCGACCCGAAGGCGCTGAAACTGCTCAACTGCGGCGCGAACGACTTCATGGGGACGATCCTCTCCGAGGAGATCACGAGTCGCGCCGGCGGCTCCTACGGCGAGTTCCGCTCGTTTGAGGACTACGTCGAGATGATCTCGGCGATCGGCCGACCCGCGGTCGAGCGGTCGACCGACTACCGGACTCGCCGCCGGATCGACCCCGACGACCCACCGTACGGTCCGCGGCTCGGGCCGCGAGCGGACGGGACACCCGTGCTCGACGGTCGGTCCGCAGCCCGCGGTGATCCCGCGCCCGCGGACGATTGATCCTGAATTGACAGTCGGCGACGAAACGAGCGGACAGTCGGCGGCGGGGTGAGTGAATAATCGACGGCGGGGTGAGCGGTCGGTGGGCACAAGATGTGCGGCCGGCCGGCACGAGATGTGCGCCCGGTCAGCGGCGAAGTCGCGCTCGACGGGAGCGAGACGCACCGCGGGCGCGACGCCGACGTGTCGCCGTCAGCCGCCCGCACGGGCGACAGTATATTGGTCTCGGCGGTGAATCTACCTGTATCAATGAAGATCGCACTTCTGGGCGTCGGGCAGGCGGGCGGGAAGGTCGCCGACGCAATCCTGGACTACGAGGCGGCCAGTCGGACCGACTTCGTCACCGACGCCGTCGCCATCAACTCCGCGCGAGCCGACTTGCTCGGACTCAGGCGGATTCCCGCTGAGAGGCGCGTGCTCATCGGTCAATCGCGCGTGAAAGGGCACGGGTGCGGGGCCGACAACGAACTGGGGGTGACCGTCGCCGAGGAGGACATCGACGAGATTCGAGGGGCCGTCGACGACCTTCCGGTCCACGAGGTCGACGCGTTCCTGGTCGTCGCCGGCCTCGGCGGCGGGACGGGGTCGGGGGCCAGCCCGGTCATCGCCCGCGAACTTTCGCGGCTCTACACGGAGCCGGTGTACGGACTGGGGGTCCTGCCGGGGAGCGACGAGGGCGGTATCTACACGCTGAACGCCGCGCGGTCGTTCCAGACGTTCGTTCGGGAGGTCGACAACCTCCTCGTCTTCGACAACGACGCCTGGCGGCGCTCGGGCGAGAGCCTCCAGGGCGGCTACGCGAGCATCAACGAAGAGATCGCCAGACGCCTCGGCGTGCTCCTCAGCGCCGGCGAGGTGTCGGAGCCGCCGGTTCCCGAATCGGTCGTCGACGCCTCCGAGATCATCAACACGCTCGCCGGCGGCGGCGTGACGACGATCGGGTACGCCAACTCCCGACTCGACCGACCGCCTCGTGGCCTCTTCGGCCGGAGGGAGCAGGACCCCGACGAGACCGACGTGGTGAACCGGATCACAGCCACCGTCCGGCGGGCGACGCTCGGGAACCTGACGCTCCCGGCGAACGTCAAGAGCACCGAGCGCGCGCTCGTCGTCGTCAGCGGTCCGCCGAAGTATCTCAGCCGGAAGGGAGTCGAGGGCTCGCGGCGGTGGCTCGAAGAGGAGACCGGCACGATGGAGGTCCGCGGCGGCGACTACCCGGTCCCCGACTCCGATTACGTCTCGGCGCTCGTGGTCCTCTCGGGCGTCACGGACGTGCCGCGGATCAAGGAACTGCAGCAGATCGGCGCGGAGACGCAGCGGAACCTCGCCGAGCGCGCGGCGCAGCGACCCGAGGCGCTTCGAGACCTCGTGTGGGACGGCGACGGCGAGATCGACCCGCTGTTTTAGCCCCGCGATCCGACGGGATCGAGGCACAGACTCAAATCCGTCTGGCCCGTTCACTCGTCCGATGATGGTCACCACGCACGTGGCCGCCGGCCTCCTCCTCGCGGTGCCGGTGGCGGCGGCCACGCCCCACTTCGCCGTGCCCGCGGCAGCGGGTGCCGTCCTCGGCGGCGTCGTTCCCGACCTCGATCTCCTCGCGGGCGTCCACCGCAAGAGCCTCCACTTTCCGGTGTATTACTCGGTCGTCGGCGTCGCCGTCGGCGTCGCCGCGGTGTTCGTCCCCTCCCCGGTCACCGTCGCCGCCGCGCTCTTCTTCCTCGCGGCGGGGCTACACTCGGTCTCGGATTGGTTCGGCGCGGGCGAGGAACTCCGCCCCTGGGAGCGGACGTCGGACCGCGCGGTGTACCTCCACCCCCGCCGCCGGTGGCTTCGCCCGCGATACGTCGTTCGCTACGACGGCGCACCTGAGGACCTCCTCCTCACGATCGGACTCGCGATCCCCGCGGCGGCGACGTTCGACGGCTGGCTCCGGGCGCTCGTCGTCGCCGGCGTCCTGCTCGCGGCGGTGTACACGCTCTTCCGGAAACGAGTGCCCGAGTGGCTCGGCGTCTGAGCGGTGGGGCTCGCTTCACTCGACACGCGACCCTACTCGCTCGGCACGCGACCGGCCGCCTCGCTGCGTGCGTCGCGAATCGTCCCGTCTCTGTTCGCGACCCGGCGAAACCGTTCGCCGTGGACGCCGTCGGCGTCGATCGCGTCGGCGATCGGGGCGGACAACCACGTGCCCTCGGCCGCTCGCCCCTCGAAGTCCGCGCGTCGGAGTTCGGCCGGGAGAAACCGATCGTACACCGGCAGTCGCTCGTGCAGCGGCGCGCCGGCGTCGTCGGCCAACGCCTCCAGTTCCCTGAGCGCGGGCCAGGCGTACTCGGGGTTGATGTAATCGTCGGTGACGGGGGAGACGCCGCCGAGGTCGTCGACGCCGCAGTCCAGCAGGTCCCGCGTCGGCGAGAGGTTCGGCGGCACCTGTACCGACACCTCCGCGGGGAGCGCCGCGCGGGCCATCGCGACGACCCGCCGCATCGTCTCGACTGACGGTCGCTCGAAGTCGGAGCGCTCGTTGGGCACGACGTTCTGGACGATGACCTCCTGGACGTGGTCGTAGCGCTCGTGGAGCGCGCGGATCGCGAGCAGGCTCTCCGCGCGGTCGCGCCACGTCTCGCCGATGCCGACGAGGATGCCGGTGGTAAACGGGACGCCGACCTCACCGGCCGCTCGGATCGTGTTCAACCGCTGGCCCGGGGTCTTCCGGCGCGTCCCCGAGTGCGCGCGAACGTCCGCGGTCGTCTCCAACATCACGCCCATACTCGCGTTCACCGGCGCGAGTCGCTCGAAATCGGCTTCGGTCAAGTCTCCGGGGTTCGAGTGCGGGAGCAGTCCCTCTTCGAGCGCCATCTCACAGCAGTCCCGGAGGTAGCCGAGCACGTCGTCGTACCCCCAGTCGGCCAGTTGGTCGTCGATCGCCGTGTAGCGGTCGTCGGGTTCGTCGCCGAAGGTGAAAAGCGCCTCCGTGCAGCCGGCGTCCGCGCCGACTCGGAGGCGTTCTCTGACCTCGTCGGGAGCGAGCACCGTCGCTTCGCCCGGCACGTCGTAGTAGGTGCAGTACGTGCAGGTGTACCGACAGGCCGTCGTCAGCGGCAGGAAGACGTTCCGCGAGAAGGTGAGTTCGGCCGCGGCGTCAACGTCGTTGGGTGTCACCGTGAGCAGGTCGTCGACGGCCGACTGCTCGATTTCGACGTCGACGCCGTACTCCTCGGCCGCGGGGAACATCGTACGCGATCTGAGTCGCGGACGTACAAAAACCGTCGTGCTTCCGTTCCCAGTCGGACGTGAATTTATATACGAGAGGGCAGCCACTCGCCCCGTGACGTGAGACTCGCCCCGCGTCGGGCCGCGGTTGCTCGGCACGTCGACGCGGGATTGGAGTGACGGCGCTGTGAGGACGTCGTCGCCGACGGTGTGCCGACTGCTCGCCAGAGATTTGCATCGACTCGTTTGCGATTTACGATCGACGGACGCCGACCCGCCCGTCGTCTTCGTCGTCGACAGCGAACCCGGCGTCGATCAGCCACTGCCGCGCCCGTCCGTCGCCGTGTAACAGCACTTCGAGGAGGTCCGACGGCTCGTCGACGTCGGTCGCCAGTCGCATCGAGTCGACGACAGCCACGGACAGTCCCGCCTCGGCCGCGATTCGGCGGTGATCGCGGTACGACGCGCCGTGATAGTCGACAGAGAAACCGGAATCTCGAACTACGAGGGCGTTCGTGCCGCCGCCGCGTCCCGGCGCGACGGCCACGTCGCCGCCGGCGGCGAACAGCCGTCGGAGCGCCGTCGGCGTCGCGAGCGCGAGGTCCGCCATCACGACCGCCTGCTCGACTCCTGCGCCCGTTCGCTCGTCGAGCGCGGCGTTCACGGCGGCCGAAAGCGGTCGGTCGTCCACCGTCGCGGGAAGCGACCCGAGCCGTTCTCCGACGTCGGCGGCGGCGGCGGAGTCCGCGCCTTCCGCGCGGCAATCGAGCGGTTCTGGGACGAGCAGTTCGGGGTCGTAGCCGACGCGCTCGATGGCGTCGACGACGTCACACAGCATCGCCACCGAGAACTCGCGGCGTTCGGCGGCCGAGAGAACGGGCGCGAGACGGCTCTTCGGTTCGTCGTTCGCGAAGGGTACGAGGACGCGCATCGAAGGGTGCGAGTCGAACGTCAGCCGAGTTTGTCGTGGCCGGACTGCTGAGAGCGCCAGTAGAGGAACCCGCCGACGACGAGGCCGACGACGACCAGCCCGCCCACGGCGTAGAGGATGAGCTGCATCCGTTGGTTCGACTGCTGGGTCTGCTGGGCCCGCTCTTCGGCCTGCCCGGCGAGATCGATCGCGAGGGTGAACTCCTCGCCGTCGTACGCCTCGATCGCGTTCGCGAGCCGACGTTCGGCCTCCTCGTCGTCGACCGATTCGACGGTCGACGCGGCGTCGTCGATCGCGTTCCGGGCCTCACGACTCTCCTGGGTGTAGTGGGTGGCGGTCCAGGTGTCGATCTCGTTGGTCGAGCCGCCCTCCCGGGTCTGTTCGAGCGCCATCACCGTGAACGACTGCGGCGGATCGTACGTGTAATCGCCGACCCGCGGGACCGTCCCCGTCACGCGGACTTCGACCTCGCTGGTGCCGTCGTCGGCGACGACGCTCGCGCCGGAGAACGACTGCCCGTCGTAGGACTCCTGGCCGACCTTCGCACCGGTCTGGTCGTAGTAGACGACCGTCCACGTCACGTTCGTGAGTTCAGTGCTCCCCGCGAGTGTCCACTCCTCGAGCGAGGGGTTCTGATACAGCTCGGTCAGCGTGGCTGTTGCGGTGACCTCGGTTCCGACCTCGGCGTCACTGGTGACGGTCGAGTCGCCGACCGAGACGGCGGCGGCGGGGACCGTTGCGACGGAGAGGACGAAAAGACAGGCCAGCGCGAGCTTAGAAAAGCGACTCCAGCTCGTCTTCGTCATCGTTTACTAGGTTCTCCAGATTGTCTTCGCTCTCCTCTCGGATGTCGTCGATGTTCTCTTGCGCCTCGATGGCGACCTGCTGTAGCTCCTTGATCCGGGGCACGTTCGTCACGCCAGAGAGGAGAATGACGGACGCAACCTTCCCGGAGTCCCTGATCGGGTAGTCGCCGCCGCGGACTTCCATACTCCCGGTCTGCTCTTCGATCCACTTGCGACCGCGCTCTATTCCCTTCCGGTTGAGATGCTGGGAGGGCCCGGCCATCACGAGCAGCGCGCGTTCGGCTCCTTCGATTTCACAGGGGAGCGTGAGTCGGCCGAGCGCGGCCTTGCGGACGAGCGAGGTGATCCGGTTGGTCGTGTGGGCGGTGTCGAGTTCGGTTTCCTCGTTACCGCCGGTGATGCGCGAGAGCAGGCCGCCGCCGGAGGAGTCGTTTTCGACGCTTTCGGACGCGTATCCGACCGTCGAGACGCCGCCGCCGGCGAGCGTGTTGATGATCTCCGAGGAGTCGACGACGCTCTCTGCGACCTCGCCGCCCTGACCGATCTCACCCGCACCGAACAGGACGCCGAAGCGGGTGACGATCTCCTCGTTGATCTCGTCGTAGCCACCCTGCACCGACTCGCCGGTCTTCCGCCAGGCGTCGTTGTCGAAGACGAGGAGGTTGTCGACCTCCCGAACGAACGTCTGGAACGACCGCGCGGCGTTCAGCGTGTAGATGCCGCCCTCGTCGCTCCCCGGCAGGACCCCCAGTCCGTACACCGGCTCCGTGTAGATCCGCTGAAGGTGTTTCGCGAGCACGGGCGAACCGCCGCTCCCGGTACCGCCGCCGAGGCCGGCGACGACCAGGAACGCGTCGATCTCGTGAACCGGGATGCTGTCGATCGCCCCTTGGACCTCGTCGATGTCTTCTTCGGCCACCTCGGCGCCGAGTTCGTTGTCGGCCCCGACGCCGTGGCCCTTCACGCGAGACTGACCGATGAGGACCCGCTGGTCCTTCGGGATATGTTCCAATCCCATCAGGTCTGCCTTCGCCGTGTTGACCGCCACTGCCGCGCGGACGATCCCCGAGTCGTGGCGTTTGTCGTATTCGACGAATTTGTCGACGATCTTTCCCCCGGCCTGCCCGAAACCGATCATTGCAAGCTTCATGTATCGGGTCCCCTCGCCATTGCGTGTAACCCAGTGCAAACGCGGACATAAACCTTGTGATGGTGTGAAACGCCCGTAACGACCTCTATAATGGGAAAAGTGCCCGACGGCGACGGGTGATTAATGAGTCATTATGACTCGATTCGCGCGGTGTGACGCTCCATTTCTCAGGATTTATATTCGGGAGCGGCGGGTCGGTGGCTCGGCTCGCGCTGGTCGGGGACTGGTCAATCAGACGTCGCCGCCGCGCTTCCGCCCCCCACGTCGCCGGCTCGGCCGTTCAGGTAGGCCTTTAACGTCGTCAGTTCACCCACGCCAACACCGAAGGCGTCGACGTCGTTGTCGTCAGTCACGTTGTCGAACTGCAGCGATCGATACTGGTCTTTGCCCATCGGGAACCCCGGAACGAGGCCGCCGATGCTGAGTCCGATCTTGGCCAGCCCCATCGGCACCGGGACGACCGTCGTCGACCGGCCGTCGGAATCGTGGATCAACCGCGCGATCTCCGCCAGGGTGAGCTTGTCGGGGCCGCCGATCTCGTAGATCTGTCCGACGTGTTTCTCGTCTTCGATCGCGTCCGCCAGCATCGGCGCGAGGTCGCCGACCCAGATCGGCTGGAAACGGGTCTTCCCGCCGCCGGGAAGCGCGCTGACGTACGGCGGAGCGAGCAGTTTCGTGAAGGAGACGAACTCGCCGCCCTCGCCGAAGACCACCGAGGGACGGAAGATCGTGTAGTCGAGGACTGACTCGGTGACGATCTCCTCGGCCGCACCCTTCGAGCGGATGTACGCCGTCGGCCCGTCCGGATCGGCCCCCAGCGCGCTCATCTGAACGAACCGGTCGACCTCGTGCTTTTCCGCGGCGCGGACGACGTGTTCGGTTCCTTTCCGGTGGATCTCGTCGTGCATCTTGTCGCCGCCGCTCGGTTTGAAGAGCGGGGAGAGCGCGACGAGGTTGAACACGGCGTCTTTCCCCTCGAACGCCTCGCGGATGGATCCGTACTCCCTGACGTTTCCCATCACTTTATTGACGCCTTTGGGTAAGTCGTCGCTGCTCGGGCTCCGCGAAAGCGCCGTCACGTCGTGTCCCCGGCGCTTCAGTTCGGCACAGAGGTTGGTTCCGATAAACCCGCTTCCGCCGACGACAAGTACTTTCATACCCGTGATATCTCTCCGTGCCGACGTAAAGCTAACTGCCGAGACGACCTCCCTCGGGGCTGTCGGTCTCATTCGGATTTATTATGTTGGTGTCTTCTTCAATGGTAAAGTTATTATATTGAACTTCTATATTATTAATTAGATGGAGACAACCAGACGCCAACTGCTCGTGACGGCGGCAGGGGTAGCCGCGGTGGGTGCAAGCGCCGGATGCGTCGGCGGAGCGACGAACGGCGACGGCTCGGAGTCCGGACGGGCCACCGCGCAGTCCCCGTTTTTCGTGTTCGGTGACGTGGCGGCGAACGTCGCGGCCGACGCCGCGGCGACCGAACTGCTCGTTCCGGTCGGACAGCACGGACACGGGTGGGAGCCCGGGCCGCGGGTTCGCGAAGCGGTCCACGACGCGGCGCTGTTCGTCCACGGGCCGGTCGGCTTCCAGCCGTGGGTCGACGACATCCTGGGTGACCTCGACGACGACGGCTCGGACGTGGCGACCGTCGACGTGGCTTCCGGGGTCGAGCTGCTGCCGGCCGACGACTCCCACGACCACTCGGATCAGCACGAGCACGGGACGGACCACCACGACGAACACACCACTGACCACCACGACGAACACACCACTGACCACCACGACGAACACACCACTGACCACCACGACGAGGACCAGCACGAGCACGACCGCGGAACCGACCCGCACTTCTGGATGGATCCGCTCCGGCTCGGGGCCGCGATCGAAAACGTCCGCGACGCGCTGTCGAGGGTCGATCCGGACAACGCCGAGACGTACGCCGAGAACGCCGCCTCGTTCCGGGCCGACGTCGACGACCTCCACGGACGGCTCGAATCGACGGTCGCTGAGGCATCGAAAGGCGTCGTCCTCGTGGCCGGCCACAACGCCCTCCGGTACTTCGGCGAGCGGTACGGCGTCGAGATCGAGGCGCTGACGAACGTCTCTCCCGACGACCGTCCGACGCCCAGAGACATCGAGCGCGCGCAGACGGTCGTCGATCGACACGACTTGCGGTACGTCTGCGCGGACCCGTTAGAGTCCCAGCGGGCGGCCGAGCAGCTCGTCGCGGAGACCGACGCCGAGGCGGTGCTGCCGCTGACCTCGATGCCCGGGTTGACAGACGAGTGGGAGGCCGAGGAGTGGGGCTATCTCGACGTGATGCGCAACGTGAACCTCCCGACGTTGGAACGAGCGCTGGAGGCGTGATGGCCGCGATCGAAGTCCAGGACCTCACGTTCGGGTACTCGGGACGGTCGGTAATCGAAGGCGTCTCGTTCGAGGTCGAGGAGGGCGCGTTCCTGGGACTGGTCGGGCCGAACGGATCGGGGAAGACGACGCTTCTGGAACTGATGATCGGGCTCCGGCGACCCGACAGTGGAACCGTGTCGCTGTTCGGCGAGCCCGCCAGCGAGTTCGGCGACGGCGAGCGGGTCGGTTACGTGCCACAGGACGTGGCGAACGCCGACGAGGCGATGCCGATCACCGTCTCGGAGGTCGTCCGGATGGGGCGGTACCCGCGTCGACTCGTCGGTCGGTTCTCCGAGGCGGATCGCCGCGCCGTCGACGACGCGATGGCGCGGGTCGGGATCGCTGACCTGGCGGACCGACGCGTCGGCCGCCTCTCGGGCGGCCAGCGTCAACGCGTGTTCATCGCCCGCGCACTCGCCGGGGAGGCCGACCTCCTGGCGCTCGACGAACCGACCACCGGCGTCGACGCCGAGTCCCGCGAGTCGTTCTACGAACTGCTCCACGAACTGAACGACGAGGGGATCACGGTCGTCCTGATCGAACACGACATCGGCGTCGTCACGACCCACGCCACCGAGATCGCGTGTCTCAACCGCGAGCTCTACTTCCACGGCAGCCCCGAATCGTTCGTCGAGACCGACGCCTTAGCCGACGCCTACGGCGGGAGACAGCACGTCGTCCACCACGATCACTGATGTCCGGATCCGCACTTCTCACCGGCGACGCGCTCGCGAGTTCCGCAGACGCGCACGTCCCGCTCGCGATCTCCTTCGACCGAGCGGTCGACCTCGTCCTCGACGACGTCTGGGGAGCGGCGCTGGACCTGCTCGCCGCGGCGACCGGAATCGAGATCCTCGCCTCGCCGTTCATGCAGCGGGCCTACCTGGCGGCGGTCTGCATCGCCGTCATCGGGCCGCTCGTCGGGAGCTTCCTGGTCCACCGCGAGATGGCGATGATCGGCGACACGCTGGCGCACTCGGCGTTCGCCGGCGTCGCGGCCGGCCTGTTCGTCAACGGCGTCTTCGCGCTGACGATCCCGCCGCTCGTGACCGCGCTCGTCGTCGCTGCCGCCGCCGCGCTGGCCGTTCAGGCGCTCGTCGATCACGCCGGCACGTACCGAGACACGTCGCTCGCGATCGTCCTGACCGGCTCGTTCGCGGTCGGGAGCGTGCTCGTGACGGCGACCGACGGCGGGATCGCGGTCGGCATCAACGCGTACCTCTTCGGGTCCCTCGCGACCGTCTCCAGGGTGAACGCCGCGGTACTGTTGGCGATGAGCGTCGCCGTCGGCGGCGTCGTCGCCGTCGCCTACCGCCCGCTCGTCTACGTGACGTTCGACGAGGTCGGCGCTCGGGCCGCCGGCCTCGGCGTCACCCGCTACACCCAGTTGCTCGCGGTCCTGACCGCCGTCGTCGTCGTCGCCGCGATGCAGATCATGGGCGTCATCCTCGTCGCCGCGATGCTCGTGATCCCGGTCGCCGCGGCGACGCCGGTCCGCGGGTTCAAGCGCTCGATCGCCGCGGCGGTCGGGGCCGGGCTCCTCGCGACGGTCGCCGGCGTCACGCTGTCGTACTGGTACGACGTCGCCGCCGGGGGCACGATCGTCCTCGTCGCGATCGGCGTCTACGGGGTCGCGAAGGCCGCGGTGCGGGTTCGTCGCGGTAATCAGACGCGCAAGGCCGGGGCGTCGTCGCGGACGGACGTCGTCGATAGCGGGTCGTCGGGGACGGCGGAATCGGAGGCGACCGACGCCGCCGACTCCGAGGGGTTTTAACGCTCCTGCCCGCCACCTCGAACTATGCTCCTCACGCTTGAGGGACTGGACGGCAGCGGCAAGACCACCGCCTGGGAGGCGCTCGCAGACGAGTACTCGGAGGCGGTGTTCACCCGCGAGCCGACCGACTCGTGGTACGGCGACGCCGTCGAGCGCTCGATGCACGACGACGACGCCGACCCGCTCGCCGAACTCTTCCTGTTCACCGCCGACCACGCCGACCACCTCTCGCGCGTCGTGCGGCCGGCGCTCGCCGAGGGGAACCTGGTCGTCTCCGACCGCTACACCGACTCGCGGTTCGCCTACCAGGCGGCGTCGCTCTCGGAGTCGTATCTCAGCGGCGCGCGGGACCCGCTCGAATACATCCAAGAGATTCACGGGGCCTTCTCGCACCCGCCGGACGCGACGATCTACCTCGACGTCGACCCGGAGACGGCAGCCGACAGAGCTGGCGCGACCAACAAGTTCGAGCGCGCGGCGTACCTCGAACGCGTCCGAGAGAACTACGAACGGCTCATCGACGGCGATCCCGACCGCTTCGTCCGCGTCGACGCCACGCGGCCGCTCACCGAGGTCGTCGACGTCGTCGGCGACGAGTTCGAGCGGCTCGTCGACGAACGGCGGTCGTGAGCGGCCGTCGCCGGGCAGAGCAGGGAATGGCGGGTCGTCCGGGCCTCACTGCCGATCCGGGAGATCGATCTCCTCGGGCGGGGGAACGTACAGCGTATCGATCGTGAAGCCGAGCGCCAGCGGGAGGCCGATGGCCGCGCCGAGCAGCGCCGTTCCCCCGAGGTCGAGTCCGGCACCGATCGGGAAGACGCCGAAGAACACGAGGGTCGTGACGAGGAGCACCACGGGGATGATCGCGAACGAGTAGATCACGTAGCCCCATTGGGTCTTCAGCCGAAGCCGGAAGAACCGGGTGAGAACGGCCGCAAACAGGGTGTGGACCACGAGCACCGCTCCGAACAGGACGAGTCCGACGACCGAGACCATACGTTCGGTAGGGACGCCGAGGCCTTTACGGGTTCGGCTCGGCCCCGTCCCGACGGCGATCAGTCCATCGCGATGTACGTTTTCGTGTCGGTGACGCCGGTCAGCCCCTGGATTCCGCTCGACGACGCGTTGAGGAGGTCGTACACCTCCTCGGCGTCGGTCTCGGCGATGATGTCGTACGCGCCGGCGACGACGTGCGCCTCGGCGACGTCCGCGAGCCCGCGGATGGAGTCGACGAGTTGCTCTGACTTCCCCGGCCCGGTTTTCACCATAATGTATGCGCGAACCATACTACCACGGTACGCAATACCGTCCCAAAGCGTTTGTGCCGTCGGCGGGGGCCGCCGTCGGGAGACACAGACGGAGGTTCCGCAGACGGACGTCGAGAAACACTCCACGGACGTTTCGGATACCGTCGCCGAGAGATACCACACGAACGTTCCGGAGAAACATTATTCACGCCCGCCGGTGTACGGCTGTGTATGCGGTTCGTTATCATTGGTGCAGGTCGCGTCGGGCTCCGGACCGGTCGGGTCCTGAGAGACGAGGGGCACCAGATCACGTTCGTCGAGCAGGACCGCGATCGGGTGGAACGCGCTCGGGAGGCCGGGTTCGAGGTGGTCCACGGCGACGGCTCCCTGGAGACGGTCCTCGCGGAGGCCGGTATCGAGGACGCCGACGGTCTGGGGGCGCTCACGAGCGACCTGAACGTGAACTTCGCCGCGTGTTCGATCGCCAAGCACCACCGGACGTGGACGGTGCTCCGCGTCGACGAGGACTACCGCGAGGAGGTCTACGAGAAGTACGCCGACGAGGTCGACGAGGTTGTCTACCCCGAACGGTTGGGTGCGATCGGCGCGAAGAACGCGCTCCTCGGCGGGTCGATACGCGCGATCGCGGACGTCGCCCAGAACCTCCAGGTGGTGCTGATGACCGTCACCGAGCAGTCGCCGATGCGCGGCTACACGATCGAGGAGGTCGCACTCCCGGGCGACTCCCGGATCGTCGCGTTCGGGAAAGCCGACAGGCCGATGGGGCTGCCGCTGTCGGACGACTCCCTCGAGGTCGGTGACCGCCTCGCCGTCCTCGCCGACTTCGACGTCCTCGAGGAGGTCAGACAGCTCATCGTCGGCGAGACGCTGGCTCCGGACCCCGAGGAGGGTGCGGCCTGATGGTCACCGCCTACGTGATGGTGAAGGCCGCGACCGGCGACGTCGACCGGCTGAAGTCGGAGATGTCGGCCATCGACGGCGGCGTCGAGTCGGTCAGCGTCGTCGCGGGCGACGTCGACTACATCGTGAAGGTACGCGTCGACAGTCCGGCCGACGTCAAGGACATCGCCACGACGATCCACGAGATGGGCGACATCGAGGACACCCAGACGTACATCGCGATGGACTGACGACGTCCGTGTCCGTTCGATCGTGCGAACCAGCGGGGGGTTCGGCGATCAGAGCGGCGTCCCGCCTCGGCTCCCGCCCGCCGCGTCGGCGGCCTGCTGGAGCAGGTTCGTCACCGGTTCGGTGTAGTCGTAGCCGGGGATGACGCCCTCGACGTACGTGCCCTCGACGTACTCGACGACCGCGACGGAGTCGGCGGCGCCCCGCGCCGCGTCGAGGTCGGCCAGTTCGACGCGGACCACAGCCTCGTCTCCGGCCCGCTCGACCGCGACGTCGACGTCGTCGCTGCCGCGAAGCACGCCGTCGACGTCTTCCAAGCGGAGGGCGAAGGTGTCGAACCAGCCGTCCTCGACGACCGGCGCGACCCGGTCGGCCGTGACCGCGTCGAGCATCGGGACCCGAGCCGTGACTGCGAACGTCGCGTGGCCGTCGGCCGCGCCAGTCGCGACGTCCGCGTCGAACGCCGTCGTCGTGACCGCGTAGCGGTCGTCCGCTCTCGCGTCGAGCGATTCGTGGCGGTCGGCGGCGCGTCGTGCGCGCTCGGCAGCGTCACTCCCGCTCATCTGGACTCACTCATTGTGGGATGGGAGGATCCACGGCGACAAAAACGTCTCGCGTGGCGGATCGCCGGCGACGACTGGTCCGGGTTTTGCGGAAACTTCTGTGCGGGTACGGCACGTTTAAGTGCATCCCACCCCTTCGCGTAAGTGACGCTTCGTCTGGAGGGCCGAAGCGTCAGCGGGGACCAATTCAGGGCGGCAGCGGCCGTCCGGGCTGTTCCCGGACGGCTGCTTCCTTTTCCGCGATGTCACCGTCGTGAGCCGCGCGCGTGCCGACGTCCGCTCTACCGCCGCATCGACAGGTTCGAGACCGCCGCGCCGTCACTTCGTGCGATTCAAGTACTCACCCGGCCAGTTGTCCCGTATGCAGGACCAAGGACGTTCCAAGCGGAAGCGCACCGGCGGTCGACGCCGGCGCTCGCACAAGAAGACCCGACATCAGCTCGGTCGACAGCCCGCCGAGACCACCGTCGGCGAACCGCGGTTCCAGGTCATCGACTCCCGCGGCAACAACGAGAAGGTGCGCGCGCTCTCGGCGAACACCGCCCAGGTCGCTATCGACGGTGAGGTCGCCGAAGCGACGATCGAGAACGTGGTCGAGAACCCCGCGAACGTCAACTACGTCCGCCGGAACATCATCACGAAGGGTGCGGTCATCGAAACGAGCGAGGGGCGCGCCCGCGTGACGTCCCGCCCCGGTCAGACCGGCCAGGTCAACGCCGTCCTCGTCGACGACGAGTAACGCCTTCTCTCTCGACTTACGGCGTCGGCGCGGCCTTCTGCAGCGCCGTCTCGGCGATGTTGCCCCCGTAGTCGGCGCTCCGCGACACCGAATCGACGATGAGTCCGAGGAGCTGCGCGCGTGCGGGGTCGAGGTCGCGAAGTAGTTCGTCGATCTTCCGGGCGCGCTCGTCGATCACCTGCACGCCCTCGCGGGCCTCGTTCGCCAGGCGGGTGGCCTCGTCGCTGTCGTCCGCGAGCAGGGCGTCCATCCCGTCGTCGATGATCCGCCGGGCCTCCTCGTGCAGTTCGTCGAGCGCGTCGACGACCTCCTCGGGGATCGGTTTCTCGAACTCCAGAGTGAGGTGGGCGATCTTCGTCGCGTGGTCGGCGACGCGTTCGAGTTGGCGCGCGGCGGACTGGTAGTCGAAGCAGACTTCCCGGGGTAACCCGAGTTCCTCGGCGGCCTTCGGGGTTCGGAGCGTCGACCGGAAGATGCGCGAGACGACCATCCACAGCCGGTCGACGTCGTCGTCGCGCTGGATCACGTCACGGGCCATGTCGTCGTCGAGTTCCGAGAGCGCCTCGACGGCGTCGGCGAGCATCGACAGCGAGATGAGCCGCATCCGTCGGACGGCGGTGTGAATCGACAGCTCCGCCGAATCGAGGAGGTCTCGAATGACCACCGTATCGCGGGTCTCCTCTAGGACCTCCAACCCGACGAGACTCTGCGTCGCCTGTCGGATCGTCCGCCGCTGGTCGGTCGTGATCCGGGAACTCTCCAGCGTGATGATGTCGAAGCCGCTGACGTACATCGTCATCACCGCGCGCGTGAGTTCGTCGCCCGCGAGGTCTGTCACGTCGAGACTTCCCTCGGTCCGCTCCTCACCGTTCGTGGGCGCCAAAAACAGCGAGTCGCCCTCGGGATAGAACTCGACGACGCTCCCGGCCGAGACGTCGTTCTCGGTCGCCCACTCCTTCGGAATGGAGACTGTGAACGTCGAGCCCCCGGTGACCTGGACTTTCCGCGTTTCCACCATAAGTGCCCGTAGCGATCATCGGAATATAAATTTGGCTATTACTATATAGCAGACTGGCTGGCTCTGCAGAGTCCCGATCGGATCCGGGCGGCGTCGAAAAGTATGTACTCCTGACGGTTGATTCGGATCCGAGTATTTTCTCCAGTTGAGGAGGGCGGAGAACAGAGGCTCGATATGTCTGGTTATTCCGGAATAAATCAGAAGAACGTGGGATAGAAACGCATTCAGATTTTGATCCCGCGACAGAGAAACTGAACGCGACTTCGGACCGCACATCTACTATTCAGTATAGAACGCTATTTCTTCTATATAGTCATATTAGTAGCGGTTTTATTTTACCTACGGGTACGGAGAGGTAATGACGCGCGAACTCGGGCGCAACAGTCGTTTCTCACGTCGGACGTTCCTCGCCGCCGCCGGTGGCCTCGGAATCGCCGGTCTGTCGGGCTGCACGCAGAGCAATCCGAACGACAGATCGACCGCCGAACCCACCGAAGCCGACTCGGACGGCTCCGGCGACGACGGCGGATCCGGAGCGCTCTCGGGAGAGATCTCGATCGCCGGATCCTCGACGGTGTTCCCGCTCGCCAGCGCGATGGCCGAGCGCTTCGAGGAACAGCACAGCGGCGTCAGCACGAGCCTCCAGTCGACCGGGTCGGGCGGTGGCTTCGCGAACTACTTCTGCACGGGGCAGACCGACTTCAACAACGCGTCGCGGCCGATCCAGCCCGAGGAGGAAGAACAGTGTGCGAGCAACGACGTCGAGCCCGTCGAACTCAAGGTCGCGACCGACGCGCTCACCGTGATCGTCAACAACGGCAACGACTTCCTCGGCGAGGGACTCACCGTCGAGCAGCTCCACGAGATCTGGTCGGCGGAGTCGCCGCCGGAGACGTGGGCCGACGTCAATTCCGAGTGGCCCGACGAGCCGCTGGAGCTGTACGGCCCCTCGGACGCCTCGGGGACGTACGACTACTTCATCGAAGCCGTGCTCGGCGAGGAAGGTCCGGGGCACCGCCAGGACTACGCGCCGACTGAGCAGGATCGGACGATCATCCAGGGCGTCGCCGGCTCGGAGTTCGCGATGGGCTACCTCGGCTTCGCGTACTTCAGCCAGAATCAGGACACCGTCCAGGCCGTTCCGATCAAGGACGGCGAGGGCGACTACGTCGAACCGTCGCTCGACACCGCGCTGTCCGGCGACTACACGCCGCTGTCGCGGCCGCTCTTCACCTACCCGAAGGTGTCGGCGCTCGCGGAGGAGCACATCGCCGAGTTCGCGCGCTTCTGGATCGAGAACGCCACCGACGAAGCGATCGTCGCCGACGAGGTCGGATACGTCCCGCTCAGCGAGGACGAACGCGACGAGATGCTCGACACGATCGACGACGCCGTCGAGGAGTCGGCCTGAGAGCCGTCGACGCCGACGCGCTCGCTCCATCAACCCGTTCGACTGAGAGATCACCCACAATATGAGTACGGACGAACTGACGACAGATATCACGAAACAGACGGAGAACTCGCCGCGAGAGCTACTGACACGGACGTTCTTCTTCCTGTGTGCCGCGCTCTCGATCGTGACGACGATCAGCATCGTCGTCCTGCTGGTGACGGAGGCGGCGAAGTTCTTCTCGCTCACGGCACCGCTCCTGGGGGTCACCGGCCCGACGGCGTCGATCGTCGACTTCCTCACCGGGACGACCTGGAACATCAACAGCGGAGAGTTCGGCGTCCTCACGCTCGTCTCGGCGACGGTGATGATCACGCTCGGCTCGGCCGTCATCGCCCTGCCGCTGGGCGTCGCCACCGCCATCTACCTCAGCGAGTACGCCAGCGAGCGCGCCCGGTCGCTGCTCAAGCCGGCGCTGGAGATCCTCGCGGGCGTCCCGACGGTCGTCTACGGCTTCTTCGCGCTCATCTACATCACGCCCGCGCTCTCCGTCGTCCTCCCGAGTATCGGGACGTTCAACATGCTGTCTGCGAGCGTCGTCGTCGGGATTATGATCATCCCGATGGTCGCCTCGATCAGCGAGGACGCGATGAGTGCGGTGCCGGACGAACTCCGGCAGGCGGGCTACGGGATGGGCGCGACGAAGTTCGACGTGGCGACGGGCGTCGTGGTTCCCGCCGCGCTCTCGGGCATCTTCTCCTCGTTCATCCTCGCGCTCTCGCGGGCGATCGGCGAGACGATGGCCGTCACGATCGCCGCCGGGTCGCGGGCGCAGTTCCTGAACCCGGTCAACCCCGCGTCGTTCCTCGAGGGCTCGCTCCCGATGACGGCTGCGATGGTCCAGTTGCTCCTCGGTGACATCACCGGCGGGGGACTGGCCTACCGCAGCCTGTTCGCCATCGGGCTCGTCCTCTTCGTCATCACGCTCGTTATGAACGTCATCAGCGACTTCGTCGCCCAGCGGTACCGGGAGGAGTACTGAGATGGCGACGAACACCGACACGGGTGAGATCGAGGGGTTCGGACAGGTCAGCCGGACCGTCGGCACCGTCTTCCGCTACCTGCTGCTGGCGGCGACGATGTTCGGCATCGTGATGCTGGCCGTCCTGCTGCTCTACGTCGCGAACGACGCGATCCGTCCGTTGACCGCGGATCCCGGCTGGTACCTCGCGTTCTTCCTCGCGCTCGTCGCACCGACGGCCCTCGTGGGCTGGACCGTCCGCCGACGCGACCGCGACGCGTTCACGTTCGGGGCGATGCTCGTGGGGCTGCTCGTCGTCTCGCTGATGTTCAGCGGCGGCGTGGCGCTCCTGGTGATCGACGTCGTCCCGCCGCTGGTCGCGCTGTCGTTCGCGATCGGCCTCGTCGTGCCCCTCGCCGCGGCGGTCGGCCTCACCCGCTACGCCCACCGGGTTTCGTTCACGGCTCGGCTCGCGGCGACGACGGCGGTCTTCTACCTCTCGCTGTTCGGCCTCCCCGGGCCGATCGGCGACGCGGTCGGCGCGCCGCGGATCGTCCCCAGCCTCGTCGACGTGATCCAGTCGATCCCCGTGATTCCGGTCGACTGGATGATGATCGCGGCCGTCGTCGGCGGCGCGGCGGCGGCGTCGACCGGCGCGTACGTCGCCGGCGTTCGCGACGCGTCGGCGGGTCTGTACGCGGCCGGCGCGGCTCTGGCGGCCGTCGTCGTCGCCGGCGTCGCCGGGCCGTTCGTCGGCCTCGGCTCGGTTCCGGCAGTCGTCGTCACGGCCGTCGCGTTCGTCCCGACGGGCGCGTACGCCTGGCGCGGGGCGTTCACCGAGGAGGGCACTCCGGCCGGCCTGGCCTTCGCCGCGACGGTCGTCGGCGGCGCGCTACTCGGTGCGTTCGCGGTCGACGCGCTCGGGTTCGCCGGCCCGCAGTCGTGGGTCGACTGGGGGTTCCTGACGAGCGCCCACAGCGGGACCGCCGAGAGCGCCGGGCTGTACCCCGCGATCGGTGGCTCGATCCTCCTGATGTCGACGGTGGCGGCGCTCTCGTTCCCGGTGGGCGTCGGCGCGGCGGTCTATCTCGAAGAGTACGCCGCCGACAACGCCCTCACGCGGTTCGTCGACGTCAACATCTCGAACCTCGCCGGCGTCCCCTCGGTGGTGTACGGGCTGCTCGGCCTCGGCGTGTTCGTGACGTACCTCGGCCGCTCCGCCGGGACGGTCCTCGTCGGGGGCGCGACGCTGGCGCTTCTGATCCTCCCGATCGTCATCATCTCCGCGCGAGAGGCGATCCGCTCGGTGCCCTCGGACATGCGGCAGGCCTCCTACGGGATGGGCGCGACGCGCTGGCAGACGGTGAAGAACGTCGTCCTTCCGGAGGCGTTCCCCGGCATCCTGACCGGGACGATCCTCGCGCTCGGGCGGGCGATCGGCGAGACCGCGCCGCTCATCATGATCGGCGCGCCGAACGTCGTGTTCAGTCTCCCGGACGCGCTCGGCGCGAAGGTCAGCGCGATGCCGCTGCAGGTGTACGCGTGGTCCAGCCTCTTCGCCAGTGAGGACTTCTACACGAAGGCGGTCCCCGCCGGTGTCGTCGTGCTCCTCGCCGTCCTCCTGGCGATGAACTCGGTCGCGATCGTACTGCGGAACAAATTCGAGCGAACACAGTGAGTCAGAACCCAATGAGCCAGAATTCAACGAGCAAACGGGAGCGGAACGAACCGGTGGAACGAGACGACTCGGCGGATCCGACCGCCGACGGGATGAACATCCAGACGGACGTCAGCGAGAGCGTCGGCGCTTCCGCCGGCGGGTCGCGGACGCGCGACACAGTCGTCCGCGCGGAGCACATCGACGTCTGGTACGACGACGACCAGGCGCTCTCGGACATCACGATGGACATCCCCGAACGAAGCGTCACCGCGATGGTCGGCCCCTCGGGGTGCGGGAAGTCGACTTTCCTCCGCTGTATCAACCGGATGAACGACCTCATCGACAGCGCCCGCGTCGAGGGCGACCTCTACCTCCGCGGGAAGAACGTCTACGACGACGACGTCGACCCCGTGGCGCTGCGCCGCCGCGTCGGGATGGTGTTCCAGAAGCCGAACCCGTTCCCGAAGAGCATCCGCGACAACGTCACGTACGGGTTGAAGATCCAGGACAAAGCGGGGGATTACGACGAGATCGTCGAGGAGTCGCTGAAGCGCGCCGCGCTCTGGGACGAGGTGAAAGACCAACTCGACGAGTCGGGACTGGAACTCTCCGGCGGCCAACAGCAGCGACTCTGCATCGCCCGCGCCATCGCGCCCGACCCGGAGGTCCTCCTGATGGACGAACCCGCCTCGGCGCTCGACCCGGTCGCGACCTCGCAGATCGAGGACCTCATCGAGGAACTCGCGGAGGACTACACGGTCGTCATCGTCACGCACAATATGCAGCAGGCCGCCCGCATCTCCGATCAGACCGCGGTCTTCCTGACCGGCGGCGAACTCGTCGAGTTCGACGACACCCAGAAGATCTTCGAGAACCCCGAGAGCCAGCGGGTCGAAGACTACATCACCGGGAAGTTCGGGTAACACACTATGCCAAGACAAGAATACCAGGAGTCCCTCTCGAACCTCCGCGACGACGTCCTCTACATGAGCGAACTCGTCGCCGAACGGCTTCGATTGGGGCTCGACGCGCTCGAACAGAAGGACCGCGACATCGCGCGAGAGGTCGTCGGCGGCGACGACGAGATCAACCAGATGTACCTCGACCTGGAGGGCGAGTGCGTCGATCTGATCGCGCTCCAGCAACCCGTCGCCTCCGACCTCCGCTTCATCGCGGCGTCGTTCAAGATCATCACCGACCTCGAACGGATCGGCGACCTCGCGGTCAACCTCGCGCAGTACGCGATGGACGCCGACCGCGACGTCTTCCCCGAGGTCGACGTGCAGCAGATCGGCGTCGAGACGCTGGATATGCTCGAATCCGCGATGGCCGCCTACGCGAACGAGGAGCCCGAGGCCTGCTACGCCGTCGCCGAGCGCGACGACGACCTCGACGCGATGTGCGAGGCCGCCAGTTCGACCGTCGTCCGGGACCTCATCGAACACGACCCGTTCGGCGAGGACGACGCCGACGCGGAGTCGTACCTGCAGGACATCTCGCGGCTCTTGCTCACGGTTCGGGACCTCGAACGCGTCGGCGACCACGCGGTCAACATCGCCGCACGCGCGTTGTATATGATCGAGGACGACGCCGAACTGCTGTACTGAGCAATCAGAGCAATTCGACGGGCAGAGCTTGAATGAACTCGGTGATCGATAGACGTCCGAACTGACCGCTAACGGGCGCTTCCGTACTGGTGCGGTTACTCAGAGGCTTTCATCCGCAATCCAACGGAACGATACGCGCGATACAGACGAAGTATCCAGATCCACGCGATACCAGACAGAATCAAGAGGATCGTTATTTGTCCGAGGGATTCGGTAACTGTGTTGGTTAGTAACTGAGCGATGAGGATCGCCGGATACAGGGCGAGAAACAGCGCGAGAACCAACCCAACCCCCTTCAGATACGTGAACAGGTTTTGATCCACTTTTTTGGATAACTCAAGATCGGTCAAGTATCTTCGGTTGGTAACGACGTCTTCTGTACTGATCGCGTCGTCACAGACAAGAATTACGACACGCCCCGTCAGAAGATATTCGCCTGTCGGTAGACGCTGATGCCCGACTCGGTGAGTTCGTAGGGCTTCGTCGCCCGCGAGTGGTTCGCGTCCCGGATCTTCTGGATCTCGATAGCGAGGCGCGTCTCCCGGAAGTCGCTCCCCCTGACGTACTGCAGAACGAACACGGCGTCGGCGAGGTACTCGACGATCCCGAACCGCGAGGTGTAGGGGTTGTCCTCGCTCGCCTCCGAGGTCAGGAGCGTCGTGATGCCGGCGTTCTTCAACGCGCGCGTGAACCCGAACACCTGGCTGCGGCGCTTCGGCGCGCTCTCGTACATCATCTCCAGAAGCGAGACGGAGTCGAGCACCAACCGGTCGGCGCCGAACTCCTCGATCAGGTCCGGCAGGTCGTTCTGGATGCTGTCGAGGCTGTTGGCCATCTCGATGGGGTCGATGTCGACGACGGCGAGTCGGTCCTCGTCGACGTAGTTCTCGAAGTCCCACCCCTTTTCGGCAGCGGTGTCGAGGATCCGGTCGTGGCTCTCCTCCAGCGTGATGTAGACCGCCGATTCGCCGTTTTCGAGGCCGTGATTCAGGAACTGGAGGCCGAACGTGGTCTTCCCCGTCCCGGCCGAGCCGACCGCGACCATCAGTGACCGGCGCGGCACGCCACCGAGAATCATATCGTCCAGCCCCCCGATCCCGACGTCGAGCCGTTCGAGATCGGAGTCGAACGCCGCCTCGTCGAACTCCTCCTCTGCGCCGCCGCCGAACGCGTCGCCCTCGAACTCGCCCCCGCCACCGAAGCCGAACGCGTCGTCGCCGGACTCCCCGCCGCCGAAGCCGAACGGGTCGTCGGGCGCGGACCCGGCGGACGACGCGCCGTTCGCTCCGTCGCCAGGCCCCGACGGCCCATCGGTGCCCGGGTCCGGAGCGTTCTCCAGCGCCGTGGCGAAATCCTGGTCGAACGGATTCTCGTCCTCGGAACCCGAGGCTGGCTCCGATTCGGTCGTCTCGTCGGAACCGAACGCGGTGTCGGCCGCGTCTGCGCCGATGTCGGGCGTCGATTCGCCGGGGGCTCCCTCGTCGGAATCGCGAGGCGCTTCGTCTGCACCGAGATGCGCTTCGTCGGTGCCAGGGCGGCCTTCGTCGGTGCCAGGGCGGCCTTCGTCGCTATCGGGCGCTGGTTCGTCGGTGCTGGAGGCGGGATCGACGTTGTCGGCGGCGGGTTCCGCTGACGACCCGACGTCTCTCGCCGTCTCGACGTCCGCCGGCGTCTCCGCGTCCGGTTCCGACTCTGGATCCGTGGGTGCCGGGTCTCCGTCTCGTTCCTCGCGCGCCTGCTCGTCGAGCCTCGAATCGTCGGACTCCGACTCCGTCGTCGCCGACTCCTCGTCGGCCGGCGCGTCGGCGTCCTCCCGCAGCGCCTGCTCGAACCAATCGTCGTCGTCACTCACGGTGGGCCACCCCACGCGACGGTGGCGCTGTACTCGACATCCGACTCGGGCGCTCTGCGCCCTGGCGGCTCCCTTCCATCGCCGTCGTTTCCACCTCGGCCGGGGTGGCTATCAATGTTGCCCGTCGGCCGCGTCGTCGAGGCCCTCTTGGGATCGAGGTCGAGCGCCGACACGTTCCGCGTCGACGACACGTGACGGAGCCCTTTTTTGACGTCGCGTCGAACCCTGCGACGGAGATGAAGGTGGCCATCGTCGCGCAGTGGGGAAACGACCGAACGACCCGCCTGGCGGGCGAGATCCGGCAGCGACTCGCTTCGGAGGGCGTCACGGTGTGGGTCGACGCGGCGACGGCCGCCGAACTGGACGTTGCGGGACGCGAAATCGACGAGTTCGACGCGGCCGACCTCGTGGTGAGCATCGGCGGCGACGGGACGTTCCTCTTCGCCGCCCACGGCGCGGGAACCACGCCGATCCTCGGGGTCAACCTCGGTGAAGTCGGCTTTCTCAACGCGGTCTCCCCAGACGACGCCGTCGACGCGGTCCTGACGGAGGTCCGACGCTTCCGGGCCGACGGGGAACTCCCAACGCGGTCGATGCCCCGACTCGCGGCGAGCGGCGAAGGGTGGACGTTACCGCCCGCCGTCAACGAGATCGTCGTGCAGGGGCCGCGCCGCGGCCACGGCGGCGGCGCGTCGGTCGAGGTGTCGATCGACGGCTCCCGGTACGCCGACTGCCACGCCGACGGCGTGCTCGTCTCGACGCCGACGGGCAGCACCGCGTACAACCTCAGCGAGGACGGGCCGCTGATTCATCCGGGCGTCTCGGGCATCGTCGTCACCGGGATGGCCGCCGCGGGCGGGAGGCCGCCGCTCGTCGTCGACCGCGACGCGACCGTCACGGTCACGGTCTCGGACGCCGAGGACGCGGTCGTCGTCGTCGACGGCCGGATCCGCGAACGGGTCGAGACCCCCGCGGCGGTCACCGTCGAGACGGCAGATCGACCGGTTCGGATGGCCGGGCCGACCGCCGACTTCTTCGAGGCGCTCGGAAAGCTAGAGTGACGTGAGAGTCCGACGGCCGCTGGACGGACTGGCAACTACTTGTACGGATTTCACAATACGCGTCCGAGACTGGACGTGGAACGGTGACGATCCAGCAGCCGACCGGATAGCAATCCACATTAACCCCGAAGCCGAATCGCTCGAATATGACTCAGTCGTACGTGATCATCGGCGACGGTGTCGCCGGCAGTTCCGCCGCCGAGACCCTCCGCGAGGAGGAGCCCGACGCCGATATTACCGTCATCACGGACGAGGGTGAGGCCCTCTACAATCGGATCCTGATCAAGGAGTTCGCCAAGGGGAAGCTCCCGGAGGCGCCGATCTCGATCCACGACGAATCGTGGTACCAGGAGAGAGAGATCGATCTCGAACTCAACACGCTCGTGGTCGACATCGACGTCGACGAGCACACGATCGAGACGCACGAGGGCGACGTGGTCTCGTGGGACAAACTGCTCCTCGCGATGGGTGGCACGCCGACACAGCTCCCGGTCGATAACTCCGACGCTGAGGGAGTCCACCACTTCTGGACGTTCCAGGACGCGCGCGCGATCAAGTCCCATATCGAGGAGGCGGACAGCTCCGTCGTCGTCGGCGCGGGCCTGCTCGGCATCGACCTCGCCGCCATCACGGCGGCACAGGACGTCGAGGGCAAATACCTGATGCGCGGCGACTGCTGGTGGCGCTACGCGCTCTCCGAGGAGGGCGCGGAGATCATCCACGAGGCCCTGCGCGAACGCGACGTCGAGCCGGTGTTCCAGTCCGGCGTCGACCACTTCGAGACCGACGGCGACGGCCGCGTGACGACCGCCGTCGACCCCAACGGCGACGAGTACGACGCCGACTTCGTCGGCATCGCGATCGGGCTGAACTTCAACACCGAAATCCTGCAGGACACGCCGATCGAGACCGACACCGGGATCGTCGTCGACGAGTACATGCGGACGAACCACGAGGACGTCTTCGCCGCGGGCGACATCACGGAGTTCGAGGACCTCATCCTCGGCGAGCGCGCGCAGAACGGCGCGTGGGGATCGGCCAAGGAGCAGGGGTCGATCGCGGCGCAGAACATGGTCGACTACGGCTCCGAGCCGTTCGAGTGGGTCTCCTCGTACTCGATCACGCACTTCGACTTCCCGTTCCTCTCCTTCGGCCATCCGACGCTCGGCGACGACGAGGCCGAGGCAAAGTACTCCGACACCGAGTGGCGGCGGCTGGCGTTTAAAGACGGCCGCATCGTCGGCGGCGTCCTCATCGGCGACCTCTCCCCGCAGACGAAGTTCAAGCAGCTGATGCGCGAACAGCGCGTCGTCGCCGATCAGAAGGACGTCCTGATGCAGGAGACCTTCGAACTCGACGAACTCGACCTCGAAGAGACGCCGGCGGAGTGAGACGGACGCCGTTCGCCGGGTGACCGCGGGTTTCTTTCTCCCCCCTTCACTGAGACCTCGACGGGACAGCGATTGTGGCGCCTGTGCGTCGGTCCGACAGCGCTCGGCACGGATAACACCCTGTGCCGAAGTGACACTATGACATCGGGAGATCCGCCGACGGGCGAGTGAGCGTTCGAAGCGGGTGAGAACCGGCAAAGATTGGTTATGCGATGGCCGCGAATCGGTCCTTGATAGATGGTCAACTACTACGACAAGATTCTCCTCGTCATCCCCGCAGCGATCCTGCTGGGTGCGCTCGCGAGCGTCCACGAGGCGGTAGCGCTCTACCAAGGGCTCGGCATCGGGAGCCTGGCAGCGACGGCGTTTCTCTTCGACGCGCTGTTTCGGAACCCGCCGACCGAGCCGACGGTATCCCACGCCGGGGCCGCACTGAGCGTCGGCCTGAGTTGGCTGTGTACGATTTGGTTGGTCCTCTGAGTGCGTCGTCATCGGTTTGCGGCGCCGATTCGGTCCCCCGATTCGCCCAAATCTTTATGATCTTTCTTGTTGTTTGGTACCGTATGTCAAGATCCGTTCGAACGCGAGGGGATACCAGCGTCGGCCGCGTCGTCGTCGAGTGCGATCCGGCCGAGGTCGACTCGGGCGATCGAGTCCGGGACCTCGATCAACTGTCGCCGTCGGAGCGCCGCAGTTTCCTCGACGCGGTCGACGGGACCACGCGGCTGATCGATGCCCCGGGGCTGGCGGCCGGCGACGTCGTTCGCTTCACCGAATACTACCGCGTCGTGTGATACGGAGTACTCTCGTTCCTCCCGATCGCGGGCAGCGGTGCCGTGCGCGACCGATGCAGTTTTCGGCGGGTAGGCGATAGAGTCGGGTATGAGCGACGACCCCTCGTCCCCGAGCGGCCCCGGCGGCGACGCCGATATGACGCTGGCGTTCGAGTTGGCGGCGCTGCAGGCGCTGGCGGATCCGAACGCGGTCTTCAACGACGCGCGGCAGTGGACCGAATACGTCGGCGTCGTGAGCGAGAAACCGACCTACGTCGTCACCAACTTCACGCGGAAACACCGGGTCAGACAGGACTTCTTCTCGGGCCCTCGCGGCGTCGAAGAGAGCCTGAAGAACGTCAAAGCACAGTTCGACACCGATCGACACGTCTTCGTCGGGACGAGCGAGGCGGACGCCGAACTCGCTGCGGCGGCCGACTGGGAGTACCTCCCGTTGGAGCAGGCGGCCGAGGCCGCAGGGTGGACCCTCGCCGGCGACGCCGAGACGGAGGACCACTTCGAGTCGAGCGGCCGCGACGACTGGCCCTAGGACGCGGTCCGATTCCCGAAGCGGACGTGTCGCGGTCGGACCGAATAGTTAATTCCGTACGGTGGTTCGATCGGATATGTCGCTGTCATCGGCTTCCTATCGGGCGCTCTTCGATGCGGCCCCCGACGCACTCGTCGTCGTCGATCCCGAGACCGGACGGATCGGAGAGTGCAATCAGCGGTACTGCGACCTGTGCGGCGTCGACCGTGGGGACCTCGTCGGCCGGGGCTTTTCGACCCGCGTCGTGACCGACGGAGCCGACGCCGATCTGCTCGACAGGCTCCGCGAAGCGGCCGGTAATGGGGGGTCCGTCGAGTCTCGACTCCGGACGGGACCGGGCGTCTCTGTCCCTGTGGAGATGCGCGTTTCGACGGTTGACAGTGCCGTGGAGCGGTCCGCCGAGAGCGGGACCATCGGGACAGCGCCGTCCGAAGAGCGGGCGATCGAGGCGGAACGGTTCCTGGTTCGCGTGACGGACGTCACCGACCGCAGGCACCGCGAACGGGAACTCGAACGGAAGTCACGCGCGATGGACGAAGCGCCGTTCGGCGTCAGCATCAGCGATCCCGACAGAGAAGACAACCCGCTCGTGTTCGTGAACGAGCGGTTCCGAGAACTGACCGGGTACGACACCGACGAGGTGATCGGCCGGAACTGTCGGTTCCTCCAGGGCGAGGGGACCGACTCCGCGCGCGTCGCCGAAATACGCGAGGCCATCGACGCCGAAGAGCCGGTCACGGTCGAACTCCGGAACTACCGCCGAGACGGGACGGAGTTCTGGAACCGCGTCACCGTCTCGCCCGTTCGCGACGAAGACGGGACGGTCGTCAACTTCGTCGGGTTCCAGGAGGACGTCACCGAGCAGCGGCGGAACCGCAAGGAACTGGAATTGGCCTACAACCTGCTCGAGACCGTCCGCAGCGGCGTCTTTACGACCGACCCGACGCCCGACGGCGAGTTCGGATACGTCAACCCCGCGCTCGTGTCGCTCCTGGGGGCGGGGTCGGCCGAAGAGCTCCGCGAACACCCCGTCGACGACTTCTACGTCGAGCCCTCCGAGCGCCAAGAGCTCGTCGAGGCACTCCGGGCCACCGACGACGACCACGTCAGCCGGGAGGTACGACTCGAGACGCTCGACGGGGAGACGCGAGACGTGAACGTCACGGCCTCGCTCTCGACCGACGAGACGGGAGCCGAGCGCGTCCACAAGGTCGTTCAGGACGTCACCGAGCACAAGGAGTACGAAAATCGGCTCGAAGAACAGCGCGACAGCCTCGAGATCCTGAACCAGATGGTCCGCCACGACATTCGGAACGACCTCCAGATCGTGACGGCGTACACGGATTTCCTGTCGGACCACGTCGACGAGGACGGTGCGGAGTACGTCTCGAAGATCAGAGAGAGCGCCTCCCACGCGGTCGAACTGACGCGAACGGCACGAGATATGGCCGACGTGATGCTCGAGCCCGAAACGACACAGCGGCCGATCGGCCTCAGAAGTACCCTCGAGGGCGAGATCGACGAGATCCGGTCGAAACACTCCGAGGCCGTGGTCACCGTCACCGGCTCGATCCCGGCGGTGTCGGTGTACGCCGACGAGATGCTCGATTCCGTCTTCCGGAACCTGCTCTCGAACGCGATCCAGCACAACGACAAGGAGATCCCGAGCGTGCGAGTCGACGTCGCGGACGACGAAGAGACCGTCACCGTCCGCATTGCGGACAACGGCCCCGGCGTCCCCGACAGTCAGAAGCAGGCGATCTTCGGGAAGGGCGAGAAGGGTCTCGAGAGCGGTGGAACCGGGATCGGTCTCTACTTGGTCGAAACGCTCGTCGACGGCTACGGCGGCGACGTGTGGGTCGAGGACAGGGTCGAACAGGGGACCGAGAGCGTGCTCGTCGGCCCCGAAGAAGCGGATCCGGAGGGAGCGGTCTTCGTCGTCGAACTTCGGCGGGCCGACTGACACTGTCGGCGATCTCTCACTGTTCGTCTCAGACGACGAGGTCGAGGGTGACGCACTCTGGAAAGGTGAACCAGTGACTCGCCTGTGTGCGAGGGTCAACGTGACAGACTTCGGCTAACGAAAGCGTTAATCAAACTGCGTCCTTCCCGAGTGACAATGAGTCACCAGCTTCCCGACGTACAAGCCAGCCAACCCGACGTCACGGTCGGGTTGAGTCAGGTCGGTGTCACCGGCGTCGAGAAACTCGTCAAACTCGCCCGGGAAGACAAGCGACCGTTCATCCTGACGGCGGAGTTCGAGGTGTTCGTCGACCTGCCGAGCGGCCGCAAGGGGATCGATATGAGCCGGAATATGCAGGTCATCGACGAGACGCTCGAAGCCGCCGTCGCAGAGCCCGCCTACCGCGTCGAGGACATCTGCGGCGACGTCGCCGAGCGCCTGCTCGAAAAGCACGAGTACACCTCGACCGCCGAGGTCAGAATGACCGCGGACTTCGTGGTCCGCGAGGACACGCCGGCGAGCGAACTCTCCACGCAGAGCACGATCGAAATCGTCGCCAGCGCGACGGCCACCGACGAGGGGACCCGCGAGGAGATCGGTGCGGAGGTCGTCGGGATGACGGTCTGCCCGTGTTCGCAGGGGATGTCCGCCTCCCGCGCACGCGACGTGATGCGCGATCTCGACGTCGACGAGGAGACCATCGAGGAGTTTCTGGATCAGGTCCCCCAGCCGGGCCACTCCCAGCGCGGTCACGCGACTCTGACGGTCACCGCCGACGGCGCCCCCGACGTCGACCTGATGGACATCGTCGAGATCGCCCGGGACTCGATGTCGGCGCGGATCTACAACCTCGCGAAGCGGCCCGACGAGGACTTCATGACCTACCACGCCCACGCGGACGCGAAGTTCGTCGAGGACTGCGTCCGGTCGATGGCCGAGCAGGTCGTCGACGAGTTCGACCACCTCGCTGACGACGCCGTCGTCCATATGAAGCAGTCGAACGACGAGTCGATCCACCAGCACAACGCCCACGCCGAGCGCGAGGTCACGCTCGAACAACTCCGCGCCGAACTGAACGGGAAAGAACTGCACTGATCGACCGGCAGCGACCCGACCGCTGACACTTCCGACCGCCGGCCGCACGTCGAACCCGACGCCGACGCGCTACTCCTCTGTGAGTGCGGACAGCGACAGCGGCGCCGCCGCCTCCCACCGCGGGTCGAACATCTCCCGGACGTTCGCGGCGAACTCGGGGTCCTTCAGGTCGATCATCGCGAACGCCTCACCGGGGTCGAGCGGGTTCGGGACCTCGATGCACACCTCGACGTCGTCGATGAGTTCGAAGGTTCCCGAGAGTTCGGGAGCCGTTCGGACGGAGAACGCGGGATGGTCCGCGAGCCGTTCGGTGTATCGTTCGCCGACGCTTCGCGGGAGCGACTCCACTAAATCCGGAGCCATCAGCACGGAGACGTCGACGCCGCGGTCCAGCGCGTCCTCCAGTTCCGCGACGACCCTGTCCCCGACGGTTCCCAGGTCGAACTGCGGGGAGAGGCCGCTGGCGACCACGATCAGGGAGTCGTCGGCCGCCGCGAGCCGTTCGACGAGGAGTTCGATCCACTCGTCGGTCCCGACCGCGGCCGTCCAGAACTGGCTCTGCACCGGCTCTGCGGTCTCTAACTCCTCGGTGAGTTCGTCGACGACGCCCTCGTACTGCTCGGCCTTCTCCTGGAGCTCTCGCCGCTTGCTCTCCAGCAACCGATCCAGCGCCGTGTCCGGCTCGACCGCGACGTACTTCTTCGGGCGACTCGCGGCCTGACTCCTGACGAGGCTGTGCTGTTCGAGGCTGTTCAGCACGTCGTAGATCCGCCCCATCGGGACGTCGCTCGCACGAGACAACTCCTTGGCCGTTGTCGGACCCGTTCGAAGCAACGACCGGTAGGCTCGCGCTTCGTATTCGGACAGTCCGAGATCCCTGAGACTCGCCATACCACACGCTGAGAGGCCACGAATAAAAACGAATCGGAGGTTTACACGGGTGGGTGGTTCCCGCGATCCCCCTCACGTCCCCCGTGTGAGCACCGAGACCGCCTCGATCAACTCCTCGGGCGTGGTGACTTCGCGAGTTTCCGCTCCCCGAGTGACGGTCGCGACGTCCGCCGAAACTGCGGGGGCCTCGGGCAACACGACGGCCTCGTGGTCGGCGACGCGCAGTGCGGCCCGATGGAGGTCGCTCCCGGCGGTGGCACCGACGGCGACGGTGAGGTCCGGACGGGTGAGCCGCGCCGCGACCGATCCGTAGCCGGCGACTTGGACGCCGATGCGGTCCCACGCGCCGGCGAAGGCGGCGACGCCCGCGTGCGCCGCGTCGACGTACTGCTCCGCCGCCGCTGACTCCGCGCTTTCGGCTTCCAGCTCGCCGATGAGTGCGCCGAGGTCCAGAAGCGCCGCCGCCATCTCGACGCCCCCGTCGAGCGGCCTGAGCGGTTCGTCGAGGAGACCCACGCCCGCCTCGGGACCGTCGCGGAACGCGCCGTCCGGTTCCTGCAAGGCCTCGATCGCTCGGTCGGCCACGGTGCGGGCGACCTCCAGCGGATCACGCCCCGACGCGAGCGCGTTCGGCCCGAGGACCTGTCTCGCGCGCGCGAAGGCGGCGACGATCCGAGCGTGGTCTTCGAGCAGGAGTTGCGGCGCTCCCGCCGGTTCTCCGCCGCGGCTCGGATCCTGCCCGCTCCCGTCGCCCGACCCCGCGCCCGTCTCGAAGTGTGCGACGCTGCCGTCCGCCGCGACGAATCTCTCATCGAGCGCGTCGAGGACGCGCGTGGCGTACTCCCGCGCCGTGCCGTCGTCGGTGTACGAGACGAGCGTCAGAAGGGCGTCGGCGGCCAGGGCGTTGCCACCGGCGTACGCCGTCAGGTCGCGACGCGGCCCGAAGTCCGTCGCCGCGTCGCCTCCCGACGAACCGCCTCTACCGACCGCCGCACCGTCGCCGTCGGCCGACGCTCCGGCGTCCTTCTCCTCGGGCGCGACGCTCCCTCCGAAGGCCGTGCCGTTCCAGAGGCGGTCGATCAGGAAGTCGCGGGTCCCGAACGCGGGGGCCAGCAGATCGTCGTCGCCGGTGTAGAGGTAGCCGTTGGCGAACGCGCGCACGAGCGCCGCGTTCGCGTCGAGCACTTTCTCGGTATGCGGATCGGACCAATCGCGACCCTCCGCGTAGCGGTAGAATCCCCCCGACTCCTCGTCGTAAAGCGACTCCCCGATCACGCCGAGCGTCTCGGTCGCCTGCTCGCGGGCGCGCTTGAGCGCGAACTCGATGGTCCGCGGGAGCGGGAACTTCGCGTCGGTGCCCCACCCGGCGAACCGCGGGTCCCACTTCTCGTCGAGTTGGCCGGCGAGGTGCGATTCGATCCGCTCGTCGACCGGGCCCGCGGGGGTCGGATCGCCCGAAAGCGCGCGCGGGATCCGTCCGGCCTCCGCGCCGCGCTCGCTCCAGACGTCGCGGACGGAGTCGAGCACCTGTCGCATCCCGTCGGGGCCGAGGTACGTCGCGCCGGTGATTACCCTTCCTTCGGGCGTACAGAACACCGTCGAGGGAAACCCGCCCATATTGTACCGTTCGCGGACGCGCGGTCGTCTGTCGACGTCGACGCGAACCGGGACGAAGCCGTCGTTGACGTTCGCGGCGATCCGGGGTTCGGCGTAGGTCTCGGCGTCCATCTCGTGACAGCTGTCGCACCACGTCGCGGTGAGCGAGAGGAGCACGGGGCGGTCGGCGGCGCGGGCCTCCTCGAACGGCGCGGGCCCCCACTCGCGCCACTCGACGTGCGTCCGGTCGTCGTTCATACCCGTACTCGGACGGGCCGGCGGGTAAGGCCTTCGAGGTGCGGTTCTCCGGACCCTCGTGCGTCGGCTGCGCGACACAAGGGCTATCAACGGTGGTCGCAAACGATGGCGTATGCGAACGCGCTGGGTCATCGCGCTTCTGTTGGCGATTCCGCTCGCCGACACGCTCCTGTTGCTGCCGATCGCGGGGCGGATCGGCTTCGTCCCGACAGTGCTCTTGGTGGTTCTCACCGGCCTCGTGGGGATGCTGCTCGTCCGCGCGGAGGGTCGCCACACCCTCTCGAAACTCCAGCGGAAGGCCGCGACGGGCGAGGCCCCGACGAACGAACTGCTCGACGGTGGTCTCCTGATCGCCGCCGGCGCGTTCCTCTTGACGCCCGGCATCGTCACGGACGCGCTCGGCTTCGCGCTCGCGCTCCCGGTCACGCGCTATCCGATCCGGGAAGTGCTGAAGCGCTACGTCGTCCGCCCGTATCTGGACCGACAGACCGGCGGCTTCGTCTCCGGCAACGTCTGGGTCGGCGGCTTCCCCGGCGACGACGACGTGGTGAATCTCGACCCCGAGGAGTACGGCCGCTCGGGCGACGACAACTCCTGATTTCGGGCGGGACCGATCGATCCTAACCCCGGGACTCCGTGCCTGACTGCAGTCGAAAGGAAACTCTTAAACTACTCATCGAACTACGAGTAGATGCGCTCGCCTGGGCCAATAGCTCAGTCAGGTTGAGCGCTCGGCTGATAACCGGGAGGTCCACGGTTCAAATCCGTGTTGGCCCATCCCCAATTCGGTTGGCCTTTTGCCAACCGAAATTCGGGGCCACAACTCCCCAGCCACCTAATCTCGTGCGATAACGAAAACAAACAGAGGCCTCTTTCTTCGAAACAGAAGGAAATTTCTGACGGCCCCCTCTGCCGTCTGTCGGTTCGAATCACAGGTGGGTGGTCGCCGTGACGCTGGAGCGTCGACGCCGGCGGCACCGTCCGAATCTACACCGTCGGGTGTCCACTCTGCGGCGAACCGATCGGCGATCCAGCGCTGGATGGACAAGTACGGCGCCGAGTTCGATCTTGACGGGGACGGAGGGAAGATCCGTTTCGACACAGTGCGTTCGAGCCGGAAGTTCGATTTCGAGCCCCTCTTGGGGAGTTCGATCTGATGCCAACTGGATCCAGAGGATATCGATGTTAACAAATGTCAGTGTTTCTATAAGTGATCTGGTAGCGTTACCAGGGTATGAATACGATTGTCGAACGTCGCCCGATAGCGTTCACGCTCGGCCTAACTATCGCACTGATCGGGATGGCCGTCGCTGGACGGCTCGTACTTGCTCCACTCCTGCCGCAACTCACGCTCGATGGGGTTGGACTCCTGCTGAATTGGCTGTTCGTCGGAGTAACCTTCGGACTGGTCGCGTGGTTAGGATGGTCGGAGAAGATTCGCCTCACCGCTCGCGTTAACCGCCGGGCACTGGTGTACCTGCTACCGTTCGCCATTGCCGTGTTCATTCCGGTCGTATTCGGACTCACCATCCCCGAGGTGTCGCTCGTTCGGGGCGAAGTTCTCCCGGACTGGGCAACCCTCCTCGTGGTCATTGTCGGCGTTGCGCTCGGTGCGGCGCTGTTCGAAGAGATCCTATACCGGGGAGTCTTGCTTCGGGCACTCGAATCACGAGGACACCTCTTTGCTGGCGTCGTCACCGCCACCGCGTTCGGCCTCACTCACGTCTCGAAGATCGTTCTCGGGGGCTCCGTCGCCGAGTGGTTGCCATCGATGATTCTCATCATTCCGTTGGGTATTGGACTCGCGGCAGTTGCATTCCGCCTCGAGAGCATCTGGCCACTAATTGTCTGGCACTTCGCTGTCGACGTAACAGGGCTTCTCAGTGCCGGCCAGTCACAAGCCTACACCCTCACGACACTCGGCTTCATTCTGTTCGTCGGCGTGATGGGCCTCTGGCTCCTCTGGCAAGATGACCGCGCCGCAAAGGCTGCTCTCTCCAGTGACACCACTTCGACGTTCACCGAGAGCGGAAAAATGGATCCGAACTCACGGTAGGAACCCGTCGATCTGTCTTCCCGTCCAGCGATGGGTTCGCACTGGTAGCCACTGGCGTATGAAACCTGCTTGCTGACTGCACTCTCTCTATTCAGGACACCAGTTTTGTCAAGTAGTAGGTGTTTAAACAGAGCCAGAGAGTCTATTCAGTACCGGTTTCGACACCCGTAATCTCGAAGCGCGCCCCCCCAGCAGTTCCCTCAGTGAGTGTAATCTCCCATCCGTGCGCTTCAGCGACGTCCTTGATGATACTCAGACCAAACCCAGTTCCGTCCGGTGAGGTCGAGTAGCCCACCTCGAAGACCTCTTCACGAGCGTCTTCTGGAATTCCGGGTCCATCATCCTCGATATAGAATCCGTTATCCAGATCCCCAACACGAACGGTTACATCTTCTCCCCCGTGTTCGATGGCATTCCGAAATAGGTTTTCCAAGAGTTGACACAGTCGGTCATAGTCCGCCTCAATCGTTTGGAGTCCAGTCTGCTTTGGAATACGAAATTCAGCATCAGTACTTTCGTCTTCGATCATCGTCCAAGCCGACTCGACAGCCTCGTTCAAATCCACAGACGCTGTCGATCCGATGACCTGCCCTTCACGAAGCAACCACAACATATCCTCAATAATTCGCTCCATCCGGTCGAGTGCGCTGTCGGCCACGTCCAGATTCTCACTCTCGAACTCCTCGTGAGCGAGCGTTAGTCGCCCGCGAGCGATATTCAGCGGATTGCGAAGATCGTGAGAGACGACACGGGCAAACTCTTCGAGCCGTTCGTTTTGCCGTTCGATCTCCCGCTCATACGCTCTCTGGTCGGTTACGTCCCTGAAGTACACCGAGACACCGCTTGTCGATGGATAAATCGTCGCTTCAACGCGGAAATCCAGGGGGTCATAATACACCTCGTAGCTCTGCGGAACCTGGGTCTCCATCGCTGTATGAAACGCATCCCGCACCTTGTCGAGGTTGGCAGCCTCCGGATACTGCTCCCACAACTTCTCACCGAGAAGTTCCTCTTCGGATGCCTGGAGTAGCTCTTCAGCACGGTCGTTTACGTGGCTGAAGCGTAAGTCGTCATCAAGTGCATAGAACGCGTCAGTCACCCGGCCGAGAATCTCTGACAATCTCGTCTCCAGTTCGCGCTGTTCAGTGATATCCTCGAACGCGAAGATCGCTTGCTGTATATCTCCATCGTCGTCCCACTGTAGGGCTCCGTTCACTGAGGCCCACACACGGTCTCCAGATGGCTGGCGAAGGCCAACAACCTGATCGTATATCGGTTCCTCTTGGGAGATCACCCGATCGAACGGTGTGGTACCTGTTTCGAGGGGTTCTCCATCCTCATCGACCAGTCCCCAGCGGGAATCATCGTGCGTGAAGTCGTTGATTTCCTCGCTGGATCGTCCATAGATCGCTTCGGCCCGCTCGTTGACGAATGCAAGCGTCCCATCCGCATCGATGACGGTGATACCGATCGGACTGGTTTCGACGATTCCTTCGACGAGATCCCGCTCCTGTTGGAGTTCTTTTTTGTTCTCTTTGTACTCGGTAATATCCTGGACTGCGCCCCGGAGCGTGGCAACCTCACCACCCTCAACGGTCGGGGTTCCTTGGACACGGAGCCAGCGGATCTCGCCGCCCGGTCGCTGGATCCGTACTTCAACGTCGAATGGCTCCCCCGAATCGAGTGCGTCTTCGACGGCTCTTTCGACGATCTGACGGTCGTCCTCGTGGTAGACAGCCAGCGCCTCGTCCAACGATGGCTCTTCGTCGGTATCGACTCCGAGGATCTCGAAGAGGTTCTCGCTCCAGAACACGTCCATCGTTCCGGTATCGATCTCCCAGCCCCCAACGTCAGCAATCCGCTCCGTGTGTTCGAGTAATTCTTCTGTCCGCTCGAGTTCCTGTTCGCGCTCTTTGCGGTCGGTGATGTCCTGAATGAACCCCCGAACCGTCCGCGGTTCCTCGTTACCAAGCACCTTGCCCCGCACTCGGACCCATCGCTGGTTGTCCTGGGCAGTAATCAGACGAAGTTCTTGATCGAACGACTCGCCATTCTCAAGTGCGGTTTCGACTGCCTGCTCGATTGCCTCTCGATCCTCGGGGTGGTAGAACTCGATAGCTTGTTCGATAGTTGGGGTGAATCCGTCGTTGACCTCGTGAATACGGCGGGTGCCGTCCGTCCACACGTGGGCGCCGTCCGCGTCGAACTCCCAGGCACCGAGGCTCCCGAGGTCTTCGGCTTCTCTGAAGAACTCACGCATTCGTTCGAGCTCCTGTTCGCGTTCCTTTCGATCGGTAATGTCGTGCACCACGCCGATCATCCGCGTGGTTCCATCTGCACCGACGACGGTTTTTCCCGGCGCCTCGATCCACCGCACCTCGTCGTCGACGATGATCCGGAGTTCCTCGTGTTTGTCCTCGCCAGATTCCAATGCCTGCCGTACCGATTCGCGGGCTTGTTGACGGTCCTCGGGGTGGATTACCTCAAGAAAGTCCTGACTGGTCTGGACGCTCGTCCCGTACAGCTCTGTTTCGGTTGGATAGAACGTCGCTTCATCTGCATCCACGTCCCACTCCCAGACGATAGTCTCGGTCGCCTCGAGCGCAAACTCCATCCGTTCTTTCGTCTGTTGGAGTTCGCGTTGGCGACTGCGCTCCTCGGTCACGTCCCGTCCGATCAGTAGATGCTGCCCAGGGACGACATCAGGTGATGCCGAGTATTCCATCACGTATTCGTCCCCCTCCGTGTCACTCAACTTGATAATCTCTTGCTGCTCTTGCAGGAGTTCATCGAGTAAATCGGTCTGCTCAGTATCTGTAGTGATGAAATCCTGTATGTAGCGTCCGACGAGTTCCTCCGGGTCGATTCCGGCCACTTCGGCAGCCCGTTCGTTACGTTCGATGATTCGGCCATCATCGTCAACGACCACGATCGCCTCGAATGCAGCATCGAAGACCTGTCTGAATTTGTCGTACTCCGTTTGGAATTGGTCGTCGGAACCGGGTGTCGTCAGGTCCGGCGTTGTACGGGGAAGTGAGATGGTCACTGTCGTTCCTTCAGCGGAAACGTCAGTATCGATGTCGCCGTCGTGTTTCGTAACAATCGTGCGGGCGATCCAATGGCCTAACCCCATACTGTGGACGAGTGGTGTTTCGGTGCCTTCAGCGATGACGGCCTGTTCCTCTTCTGGGATCCCTGGTCCATCATCCTGAATGCTGACCGTCACGACCTCGTCGGTTCCGGTTACCTTGACAGAGATATCGGGTGTTTCTCCGGCGTATTCGGCTGCGTTCTCGATGATTTCTCGAATGGCGAGTGGGAGTGTTGGCCGTGCAAAATAGTCGATCGACTCGGGGATATCGACTGTAATGGATGCTGCTGGGACTTGGTCTGCTATGTCGGCGACTATTTGTCTGATTTCGCGTGTTAACTCAACAGTTCGTCGGTCGGATGATTCTTGTAGAATCTGTTCGAGTTTCCGTGCTTCTTCGCTGAGATTGAGTACCTCATCCACAGCGTCGATCGCTGCATCAGATGACAGGCCCTGGCTGGATTGCTGAGGTTGGGCGTTCAAATAACCTTTCACGATGGAAAGTTTGTTGCGGATATTGTGTCTGAGCACCCGTGTTAACACGGATACTATCTCCGAAGATTCGTTGAGGTCCGCCTCATATTTCGACTCGACAATTTCGTTTTCGATGAATCGGGCAAGAAGTTCCAAGAAGAATGCTTCCTCGGGGTCAAATGACTCCCGGGCATCTTGTCCAACAAAACAGACGCTTCCAGAGATCTCATCGCCTTCGTACAACGGTGTTCCGAAATACGAGGTGATATCGAGGGTTTGATACGCAGGATCATTCTCAAGTCCTTGCTCAGTCGCGTTATGAACCATCAACGACGAGCCGTCTTTGACGACGCGGCGACAGTACGTGTTCGACAGATCGAGTGTCGTCCCCTCGGAGAACTGGCCGTCGTCTTTATCCGTGCTAACGATTGCCTCCCACGTGTTTCCCTCTTCGTACGTCCGTACGACGAGACCAGTGTCGACATCTAGATACGCCGAGCCTATGTCGAGTGCTCGCTCGATTTTTTCTTCTGCCGGCTGGTCGGCTGTCATAAGCTGTTGTAGGATGGTGCCGAGCGTCCCCGTGTCGTGATTTTGAATATCCATAGATTACTGTGGGTTCTGGGCGGAGAGCAGGTTTGCTTTCCGCTCTGGAGCGGAGGTTCAGTATATCCGATTGATATGTCATAGGAGTATTGTAATATTTTTCGATAGCTACTGATTCAGTAGCCGTCTGCGGTGCTCACACCTCCTCCTCGAGGACGCGCTCCTCGGGCGTCGTCTGCCGGAGATGCCAAAACTCCGAGAGCCACTCGATCGCAACGAGAGAGGTCGTCGTCAGTCGGAGGCAGACCGCACACCGGACAGCAGCGAAGCCGCCTCGAAGTCCATATCGAGTCGCTCCTCGACGCCGAGCAGTTCCGCGATCGTCGGCGCCACGGCCCGCGCGTCGACCGGGCCGTCGATCACCCGGCGATCCGGAGCGGCGGGGCCGCCGAGTCCGTACACTCCCAGCGTCTCCTCGTCCACGCGTCCGTGAGACCCCCCGATCCGTGTCGGGTCGAGCGAGGTCAGTCCGGCGTCGCCGACGAAGAGTTCGCACGGGTCGAAGCCGGGTTTGGCGTGGATGTCCATCTCTGTGGCGTACGACGGGGCCGCGTCGTGGCCGTCCCACCAGTAGTACTGGAACCAGGCGTCGGGTTCGGCGACCAGCACGAGGTCGCCCGCGTTCGCGTGATCGACGTCGCGGGCCGCCTTGCCGCGGTCGTCCAGCACCTCGGCCACGCCGTCGAGCGCTTCGACCGTCTCGCGGACGTCGGCGAGCACGTCCGAATCGGCGTACACGTGGGCGATCTGGTGGTCGACCATCGCGAAGGCCGACGAGCGCGCGAGGTCGACCTCCTCGCCGCCGCTGCCGTCGTCGGTCACCGAGAGCAGCCCCGCCTCACGGAGCGCGCGGTTGGGGACGACGGGCGTATCGACCGGATGGAAGCCGTACTCGCTGACGACGTTCACGGCCGTCTCGGCCCAGCGCTCGCCGCCGCGGAGGAACGACAGGAACGACCCGAGTAGTTCGTCGACTGTTTCGAGCGCCGCGTCGGTCTCCGGCGCGTCGGGGCCGTGCCGCTGCGCGTCGTAGTCGAGGTGGGGGACGTACACCCAGAGCAGGTCCGGGTCGTACCGTTCGATCGCCTCGCGGGCGGCGGTTAGAATCCACTCGCTGCTTCCCTCGTCGGCCGCCGGCCCCCAGTAGTTATGCAGTGGGAAGTGACCGTGCTCGGCCTCCAGTTCGTCGTAGAAGCCGTCGGGATTGGTCCAGCAGTTCATCTCGAGGAGGTTGTTGTCCTCGTCTTCGATCGGCGAGGGCGTCACCGCGACGTCGGCGCTCGTCCCGACGAGGTGCTGGAAGAACAGCACGCCGGTGGTGAGACCGGCGTCGGCGGCGGCCTCCCAGATGCGGGTGCGGTCGCCCCGGTCGCGCTCCCAGAAGGCCACCGCGTCGGCGTCGCGGTCGTACTCGCCGTTCGCCACGTCGCCGTGGGCCGTCGGCGAGCGTCCGGTCGCAAGCGTGGTCTGGGCCGGAACCGTGACCGCGGGGAACGGCGGCCGGAGGTCGGCCGTCGTCGCCTCGGGTAACAACTCGGTCAGGTTCGGCGCGCGGCCGTCGCCGAGGTGGTCGCGCTGGAGGCCGACGACGTCGAGGACGACGACGCGCTCGGCCGCGGTCGGTTCCCCGGTCGCGGTCATTCGACGGCCGCCTCCCTCGCGTGGCGGTCGACGTACTCGTCCAGAAGCGCGAACTGCCGGGAGAGGTCGTGCTCGTCGACGCCGAGCGGAGCCTTGAAGAACGACGCGAGGTGGCGCTGGAGACCGCCCTCGCCGCGCTCGTCGGCGTGCGCGATCAGACGCACGAGATCGAGCACGAGGGGTGCGGCCAGCGCCGAGTCCGACCCCTCCCACGTGAACTGCAGCTTCATCTCGGTGTTCAGGAAGCCCTCGAAGTGGACGTAGTCCCAGGCGGTCTTCCAGTCGTCCAGCGACGGCGTGTAGTCGATGCGGACCCGGTTGTGCTCGAGGTCGGGCAGGATGGAGTCGAGGACACCCCCCTTACTCGCCAGTTTGCCGGCCTTGTTGGCCTCGTCTTCGAGGACCCGGCCGTCGTCGTTGCCGAGGATGTTGTGGCCCTCCCACGACCGCACGCGGAGGTTCCGCCCGGCGAACATCGGCGCGAGCGCCGACTTGACGAGCGTCTCGCCCGTCTTGGCGTCCCGGCCCGTGTGCGGAACGTCCCGGTCCTCGGCGAGTTCCCGGAGGCCGCCGAGCGCCGAGCCGGTGCTCGGCGTGAAGTTGACGTACGGGTGTTCGTCGACGAGCGCGGCGTACGCGTAGAGGGCGCTCGCGGGGAGGTCGCGGTCGTCGTTGGCCACCGCGCGCTCGAACGCCTCGCGCGTGTCGTACTGGTCGGGATCGTCCAACGGCGGTTCGGTCGAGGCGACGTTCACCACCACGACGCGATCGAGGTCGTGATTCCTGCGAAACGCCCGATAGTCGTCTCGGATGCGGTCGACGACCTCGCTCACGGGAAGCCGATCGTCGAGTGACCCCCGATCGGCGAGGTCGTCGACCGAGGCCCCGCAGTTTATCGCGGCGCCCATCGCGATACGCCGGTCGACGCGACGGAGGTCCTCGGCCACCGCCTGGACGGTGTCCGGACTCGGGACGCCGTTCGACGAGAGGTCCCGCGCCGTCTCCAGGAGGCTTCGCTCCCGGATGTCGTGGCCGCCGAAGACGAGGTCCCCGACGTCGGGGAGTGCCAGTCGCGAGTACGGTTCCCGCGCCGTCACCAGACCGGTCGTGTCAGTTTCGCCGTGGGCCAGTGCACGCGCTCCCGCGATCGCCGTGGTCGCGACGTTCCCGCGCGCGCCGATCAACCAGACTCCTGTGCTTGTCATAAGCGTGAGCGTCTCTTGTCGAACTATCCACATTGTTATGCCACGTCTGAACGGGACAGTCAGCAGTTATACGGCGGCTGAACGGGACGGTCGATCGTTATACGGCGGCTGAGCGGGGCAGAGAAACTGACAGGGTGCAAAGGAGTCAAACCCTCCGGAGTGTTCGTTACTGGCCTTCTCGTTTCGGTTTACCTTTTCGAGCTCAATCGAAGGAGACTCATAACGAAGTACGAACTGATTGACACGTAATTCGATGCGTATAATCGATCCGCATATGCACATGGTGTCGCGGTCGAGCGAAGACTACCGCCGTGCCCGACGCGCGGGAATCGAGTGCTGTATCGAGCCGGCGTTCTGGAGCGGGACCGACAAACGGCACGCGGGTTCGTTCTTCGACTACTTCGAGCACATCACCGACTTCGAGACCGAGCGCGCCGAGCGCGCGGCCGGGATGGACCACTACGTCACCATCGGACTCGAACCCAAGGAGGCGAACTACGCGGAGATGGCCGAGAAAGTGATGGAGCGCATCCCCGAGTTCCTCGACCGCGAGAACGTGGTCGGCGTCGGCGAGATCGGCCTCGATCAGGGGACCGAGGCCGAGGAGTACGCGTTCCGCAAGCAGCTCCGGATGGCCGAGGAGCGCGAACTTCCCGTCATCGTCCACACGCCCCACGAGAACAAGCCGGAGGGGACCGAGCGGCTCGTCGAGATGATCCAGGAGGAAGACGTCACCGAGGAGCGGATCATCATCGATCACAACACGGAGAACACCATCGACACCAGCCTACAGACCGACTGCTGGGTCGGCTTCACCCTCTACCCCGGCAAGATCGAGGACGAGACGGCCATCGACTTACTCGAGGAGTACGGTACCGACAAGATGATCCTCAACAGCGCGGCCGACTGGGATCCCTCGAACCCGCTGGCGGTGCCGATGGCCCGAGACAAGATGATCGATCGTGGCTGGGACCGCGAGGCGGTCCGCAAGGTCGTCTTCGAGAACCCCTACGAGTTCTTCGACCAGTCGCCCAACTTCGACTACGAGCCCTGAATGCCTATGCGATTCGCCTTCTCAGCCAACGCGTTCCAGGCGTACGACCCGGGAGAGACCGTCGAGATTCTGGGCGACATCGGGTACGAGGGCGTGGAACTGCTGTTCGGCGCGTCGCACCTTCACCCGGCCGATACCGACGCGGAGGACGTCGCCGCGGTCGAGAACGCGCTCGACGACGCCGGCCTCGAGATCAGCAACTGCAACGCGTTCATGGTGACAGCAGAGGATTTCCAGCACCCCTCCTACGTCGAGACCGATCCCCAGTATCGCCAGCAGCGCATCGACTACACCCGCGAGTCGCTCCGCCTGGCCGACGCGTTCGGGGCCGACTCGATCTCCATCCAGCCGGGCGGTCCCGTGCCGGCGGGCAAGTCCCGGGAGTGGGCGATGGAGACGTTCGCGGAGGGGATGCGATCGGTCGCACAGACCGCAGAAGAGCTGGGCGTCGACGTGCTGATCGAACCCGAGCCGGATCTGCTGATCGAGACGACCGATCAGTACCTCGACATCGAGGGTCGGATCGACTCCGGTGCCGTCGGCTGCAACTTCGACGCGGGACACCTCTTCTGCGTCGGCGAGGATCCCGCCGAGGCCGTCGGACGGCTCGCGGAGCGCACGCCGCACTACCACCTGGAGGACATCCCGGCCGACCGCACGCACGAACACACGCAGCTGGGCGACGGCGCGATGGACGTCGACGGATTTCTCGAGGCGGTCGAGGAGACGGGCTACGAGGGGTTCGTCACCGTCGAGTTGTACCCGTACCAGGAGACCGCCGAGGAGACGGCCCGCGAGGCGTACGAGTACCTCGAAGCGCACGGGTGGGTCTGATCGCGCGATGACGTACTCCCGACGCGGGACCGGCCGCGTGCGACGTACCACGGCCGCGTACGCCGAGTTGGTTCGCGTCCCCAACCTCTTCACCGCGCCGCCGGACGTGATCGCCGGGGCAGCGCTCGCCGTCGCCGCGGGCGGCGCGGTCGCGCTCCCGGCCGTCGCCGGCGTGGCCGCCGCGTCGGTACTGCTCTACGCCGCCGGGACGGCGCTCAACGATTTCTTCGACGCGCCCGTCGATGCCGAGGAACGCCCGGAGCGGCCGATCCCCGCCGGCCGGGTCCCTCGCTCGGCCGCCGGCGCTCTCGGGGGCGTGTTACTGCTCTGTGCGGTGCTCCTCGCGGCCGCAACCGCCGGGGCCGACGCCGGAATCGGCGCGGTCGCGGTCGCGGCGGCGGTCGTCGGGTACGACGGCGCGCTGAAGGGCGGACCGGCGGGCTTTCTGGCGATGGGCGCGGCGCGCGGACTGAACGTCCTGCTCGGGACGACGGCCACCGACGTCCCGGTGGCGTCCCTCCCACCGTGGGCGCTCGCCGTCCCGGTCGCGGTCGCCGCGTACGTCGCGGGCGTGACGCTTGTGGCCGCCGACGAAGCGACCGGCGCGACCCGGCGGTCAGTGGTCGTCGCGGGCGGCGGCGCGGGCGTCGCCGGGGCGGTCGCGGTGACGCTCCTCGCGACAGTGGGCCCCACTGCCAGCGTACTGGCCGTGGGCGTCGGCGTCGCGCTCGCGCTCGGATTCCTCGCCGTGACGGGACGAGCGCTGGCGCGGGCCTACCGCGACCCGTCGCCGGGGACGGTCGGGCCCGTCATCGGAACGTGCGTACTCGCGCTCGTCGTCCTCGATTCTGCCGTCGCGGCCGTCGCCGGCGTCGGGTGGACGCTGGCCACGGTCGCGTTCCTCGGCCCCGCGGTCGGACTGGCGCAACTGTTCGACGTCTCGTAACGAGGAGATACCAGATGTACCTGAGACACGTGATTCATCGAACCGGAGTCGACTCAACGACGCACAGACGAGTATCCGCGGCAGCTGGCCCCGTCGACGGGCTCGGAGGGGTGGGGTGATGGTCGAGTTAGCCTTCTCGACGAACGCCTACACCGAGTACGCGCTCCCGGAGGCGATCCGCCGCATCGACGCCCACGGCTACGACGGCGTCGAGATCCTCGGCGACGACCCGCACGCCTACTTCCCGGCGTTCGACGACGGCGACGAACGCGCGGTGTGCGACGCCCTCGCGGAGACCGGCCTGTCGGTGTCGAACGTCAACGCGAACACGGCGATGGGCTACTACGACGACGCGCCGCCCTCGGCGTTCTTCGAACCGAGCGTCATCACCGACGACGAGGCGGCCCGCGAGTGGCGCGTCGAGTACACGAAGCGCGCCGTCGACCTCGCGGAGGTCGTGGGGTCGCCCGCGGTCTGTCTCGCGACCGGACGACCGCTCGCCGGCAACCCGCCGGAACGCGCCCGGGAGTACCTCCGCGCGTCGCTCCGCGAGATCCTCGACTACGCGGAGCCCCGGGGCGTCGACGTCGGCATCGAGTTCGAACCGGAACTACTCGTCGAGTGCACCGACGAGGCGCTGGCCCTGATAGACGACGTCGGCCGAGAGTCGCTGGGAATCAACCTCGACGTCGGGCACGCGGCCGTCTACGGGGAAGACCTCGCGGAGACCATCCACCGGAGCGCGGGCCACATCACCGGCGTGCACTTAGAGGATATCGTCGGCGGCCGCCGGGGCAAGCACTACCACCGGGTCCCCGGCGAGGGCGACCTCGACTTCCGAGCCGTCTTCGACGCGCTGGACGACGTCGGCTACGAGGGGTTCGTCACCCTCGAGCTGTACACGTATTCGCACGAGCCCGATCGGGCCGCCGAACGCGCGTACGAGGAACTGGCGCAGTACTGCTGACACGGTCGACGGCGACGAGGTCGAGACCGAGAGGTATCGATCGGGCTGGGGGTTCCGTCCGCGATTCGAACTGCGCGAACGCGGCCGACGTTCGACGGCTGCGTTGGGAGCGAGCACTGATCGACGCGACTGACTGCTTTCCGACGTCCAAGCCGTTTGCTGTTGTCCGACGTCCAAGCCGTTTGCTTAAGTCTGCGCGGCAGGAGACTACGGTATGGCTGTCCGGTCCCCACGAGAACAGCTGTACGAGGTGTTCGCGGACACCTCTCGGGAGACGGCGGACAAGATCGAAGCGGCTCTGGAAGTCGGGACCGACTACCTGGAGATTCCGATCGGGTTCTTCACGCGGATCGACGACGGCACGCAGGAGGTCGTCCACGCCGCGGGCGGACACCACCTGATTCAACCCGGGGAGTCGTGTCCGCTGCGCGATGCGTACTGCCGTCGGACGATCGAGATCGACGCGCCGCTCGCGGTGCAGGACGTGAGCGATTCGCAGATTCACCAGCGCGCCGTCGACACGTTCGGTCTCGGGGCGTACATCGGCGCGAAGGTCACCGTCGACGACGAGCTGTACGGGACGGTCTGTTTCGCCGACTACGACCAGCGCGAGGAGCCCTTCTCCGAGGCCGAGGAACTGTTCTTGGAACTGCTGGCGAACCTCGTCGGGAGCGCGCTCGAACGGCGCGCCTACCAGCAGGACTTACGCGACCGGAACGAGCGGCTCGAACGCGAAAAGCAGCGCTTTCAGGGGATCGCGGAGAACAGCTTCGACATCCTGTTTCGGGTGGGCGCGGACGCCCGTTTCACGTACGTCTCCTCGGCGGTCGAGCGGGTGCTCTCCTACCGCCCCGAAGAACTCGTCGGCGAGTACTTTCAGGAGTTTATGACCGACGCCGCGGCCGAGACGGCCGCCGCCGCCTACTCACGAGTCGTCGACGGGGAACCGGTCGAGAGCCTCGAACTCGACTTCCTCGACCGCTCCGGCGAGGTCGTGGTCCTGGAGGTCAACGCGACGCCGACCACGACGGACGGCGAGATCGACGGCATCCAGGGCGTCGGCCGCGACGTCACCGCACGGAAGGAGCGGCAGCGGGAACTCGAAATGAAGACGCGCGCGATCGACGAGGCGGCCGTTGGCATCTCGCTGGCGGATATGCAGCGGCCGGACGAACCGTTGGTCTACATCAACGAGGGGTTCGAGCGCCTCACGGGCTATGCGGCGTCGGCGGTGCTCGGTCGCAACTGCCGGTTCCTCCAGGGCGAACAGACGGATCCCGAGGCTGTCGCCAGCCTCCGCGAGGCGATCGGCGACGAGACGACGGCGTCGGTCGAACTCGTCAACTACCGGCGCGACGGGACGCCGTTCTGGAACCGCGTCCAGCTCAGCCCGGTGTTCGACGACGACGGGAGGCTCACGCACTACCTCGGGTTTCAGAACGACGTCACCGAGCGCAAGCGGACGGCGCAACTGATCAGACTGCTCAACCGGGTGCTTCGGCACAACCTGCGGAACGACATGACCGTGCTCTCGGGGACCGGCCGCCTGCTCCGCGACGGCGACGCCGACGACGTGGCCGCCCTCGGCGAACGGATCGAGCGCATCTCCACGGCGCTCGTCGAACTCAGCGAGCACGCCCGGCGGCTGGAACGCTACGCCCGGAGGGACCGCGAGCCTCGACGGCTCGACCCGCGTGAACTGACGGCCGAGGTTGTCGAGGCCCACCGCGAAACCGTCCCGAACGTGTCCATCGACGTTGACGTTCGAACCGAGCGGGCGATCTGTGCGGGAAGGGAACTCCGAGAGGGGCTCTCGGAGCTCGTCGAGAACGCGATCAAGCACAATCCGACGGCGGAGCCGCGAGTGCGGATCTCGGTCGTCGACGACGGTGAGCTGATCGAAGTCGTCGTCGCCGACGACGGACCGGGGATCACGGAGATGGAAGCCGACGTCGTGTCGACGGGGCGGGAGACGCCGCTCGAACACGGCTCCGGGTTGGGGCTGTGGCTCGTCAACTGGATCGTCACCAGGTACGGCGGCTCGTTTCAGATCGACGCGGACGGGCCCGACGGGAACGGCGGCACGACGGCGACGGTCCGGCTCCCGGCCCTCGGGCCGGACGACGCCGTCGCGGACGCGGAACGCGGTCCGACGCTTCTCTTCTTCTGAGACGGTCCGACGCTTCTCTTCTTCTGAGACGGTCTGGCGCTTCGCCGGTTCGCTGGCGCTTCGTTCGATGCGGTCGGACGCCGTTGCCGGGCGTCACCGCTGCCGACGACCCGACAAGATGAGGTTGCTGCGGCCGCAACGGTTCACCGATGAGCGACGACACCCGAAGCGAGCACGACGGAGACGAGCGCCTGTTCGCGTTGACCCGCGACAACCTCCTGTTGGCCGCGATCCTCCTGGTCGGTGTCGCGGGATCGGGAATCGTGCGCCGGTTACTCGGAGAACTCGGGTACAACGACGTCGGCGCGCTCGTGTTTATGTTCGGCTACGGGGGGATGATCTTCGCGATCTGGTACGGGTGGATCCGCCCGATGGACATCTCCGGTCCGAACTGATCGCCCCCGGGTCCGAGAATCGGTGTCTCTCGGGAAGAACGGAACTTTAATACTCGATTCGCGCCGAAACTCCGGACAAGGATGCTCCCCCTACAGCTCGTCGACAGTTTCCTGCTCAACTACAACGTGGGGCAGGCGCTCCTGCTCGTCTTCGTGGTAGCGACAGTGGGCGTGCTCCCCCTGAAGTCGCAGAAGATACTGGCGCTCAACACGATGGCGTTCGGGCTGATCTTCGCGTTGACGCCGCAGTCGCTCGTGCCGATTCACTACCTCTTTCTCGGCCTGGCCCTCCTCGTCGTCGGGCCGCTGCTGTACGCGACCGCGAGCAAGTGAGGCGGGAGCGCGACGTCTTGACAGCTGATTGCGCCGTTCAGACGATCCGCGATAGCGACGTTTCGCCGACCCCAGAGCGCGACGTTTAACCCCCGTCACGGACAACTGATTCTATGGCACAACCGCAGGTCCCGGGCGACGGCGGCGAGACGCTCGAGTTGCCGTGCGGCGAGACCAGGTCCGTCCGTACGCTGGATTTGGGGATGCGAGAGTTCGAGTGCTCCTGCGGCGACTCCCACGCGGTTGTGATGGACGTTCATCCCCCCGAGCGGTTCGTTCCCGAGTTTCTCGTCTCCGTGCTCCGCGAGGCCGTCGAGACGACGAGCGAGGAGATGCCGGAGTTCGGCACGGCGCACCTGATGGGAATCGTCCTCGAAGAGTTCCCCCAGCGGGTCGTGTCGGCGGACGTGAGCGACGACGGCGACGTCGGCGCCGGGATCCTCTGGGTGACCGACTTCGACTCCCGACGGCTGCACGAGATCGTCGTCGAACTCGTGGTCGAACTGATGGAACACGCCGTCAGCCACGCCGAGGACGACGCCGCCGTCTCCGAGTTCGAACGCCAGATGCTCGATTTCGACGTGAGCGAGTTCGTCGCCGAATACCGGGCGGAGCGCGACCTCTCCGAAGACGACGTCTACGCGTGAGCGGGGCGGGACCGCGGCGGTTCTCACGACACCCTGACCGGGTAATCCCCGTCCGTCATCCGATCGTCCGACGACTGTCGCACTGAGATCTAAACGTCGTCGGACCGTCTGTCCGCGTATGAACGCGACCCGGCCACCCGGGTTCGAACAACTCCTCGAAGTCCTCGAGGACGCCGAAGAACCACTCACCGCACGCGAGATACTGGATCGTCTCCAGGAGCGTAACGTCGACGCCTTCGAGACGCCGTATCGAGTCGCGACCGTCCTGGGACGGATCGAAGAGCGCGACGGCCCCGTTGCCGTCGTTGCGGGGAGTCCCTACCGGTACCGACTCGTCGAGTGAGACGGCCGGAGAGCGTTACGAATTTCGAAACCGGGTTTCGTATCTCGTAGTAATTCGCCGGGCTTATTACGATGTGCGGACTTCTCCAGAGTGATGACTGACGAGGACACCTCGATAGACGGTGCGGCAGCGTCCGAAGACCGGACGATACTGCTCATCGGCAGCGGACCCATTCAGATCGGACAGGCGGCCGAGTTCGACTACTCCGGCGCGCAGGCCTGCCGAGCGCTCCAAGAGGAGGGGGCGCGAGTCGTCCTCGTCAACTCGAACCCGGCGACGATCATGACGGATCCGGAGATGGCCGACCGGGTGTACATCGAGCCCATCACGCCCGAAGCTATCTCGGAGATCATCCGCGAGGAGAAGCCCGACGGCGTCATCGCCGGCCTGGGCGGCCAGACGGGACTGAACGTCACGGCCGAACTCGCAGAGCAGGGCATCCTCGAGGAGTTCGACGTCGACATTATGGGCACGCCGCTGGACACCATCTACGCCACGGAGGACCGCGACCTCTTCCGCCAGCGGATGGAGAACATCGGCCAACCCGTCCCCGAATCGACGACCATCGTGCTCGACGACGACGAGGAGGTCCAGAGCCTGACCGAAGACGACCTCCGCGACCGCGTCGACGACGCCGTCGAGGCGGTCGGCGGCCTCCCCGTGATCGCGCGGACGACCTACACCCTCGGCGGATCGGGGTCGGGCGTCGTCCACGAATTCGAGGAACTGTACGAGCGGGTCCGCAAGGGCCTCCGCCTCTCGCGGAACAGCGAGGTGCTCATCACCGAGTCTATCTCGGGGTGGGTCGAACTCGAGTACGAGGTGATGCGCGACGCCGACGACTCCTGTATCATCATCTGCAACATGGAGAACATCGACCCGATGGGCATCCACACGGGCGAGTCCATCGTGGTCACGCCCTCGCAGGTCATTCCCGACGAGGGCCACCAAGAGATGCGCGACGCCGCGCTCGAAGTGATCCGGGAACTCGGCATCCAGGGCGGCTGTAACATCCAGTTCGCCTGGCACGACGACGGCACGCCCGGCGGCGAGTACCGCGTGGTCGAGGTGAATCCGCGCGTCTCCCGCTCCTCGGCGCTCGCCTCGAAGGCGACCGGCTACCCGATCGCCCGCGTGACCGCGAAGGTCGCACTCGGCAAGCGCCTCCACGAGATCGAGAACGAGATCACCGGCGAGACGACCGCGGCGTTCGAGCCCGCGATCGACTACGTCGTCACGAAGATCCCGCGGTGGCCCAAGGACAAGTTCGACGACGTCGACTTCACGCTCTCGACGGCGATGAAGTCCACGGGAGAAGCGATGGCCATCGGCCGGACGTTCGAGGAGTCGATGCTGAAGGCGATCCGCTCGACGGAGTACGAGCCCGCGACCGACGTCGAAGCGGTCTCCGACGAGGTGCTCGAAACGGAACTGCTCGAACGGCCAACACCTGACAGAACGTACGCCATCTTCGAGGCGTTCGACCGCGGCTACTCCGTCGAGGACGTCCAGGAACTGACCGGCATCAAGGAGTGGTACCTCGAACGCTACCAGCGCGTCTCGGAGGCGATGGACGCCGCCCAGGAGGGCGACTTCACGACCGCCGCGACCGCCGGCGTCACGAACGCCGAGATCGCGGCCTCGACGGGATCGACCGTCAGCGAGGTCGAGACCGACGTCCCCGGGCGCACGTACAAGCAGGTCGACACCTGCGCCGGCGAGTTCGCCGCCCAGACGCCCTATTATTACTCCTCGCGCAAGCCCGAGTTCTACACGGGCCCCTACGAGGGCGACGCCGCCGCGGGCGAACTCCGCGTCGACCGCGACGTCGAGAGCGTCGTCGTCGTCGGCGGCGGCCCGATCCGCATCGGCCAGGGCGTCGAGTTCGACTACTGCTCGGTCCACGCCGTGCAGGCGCTCCGGGAGATGGGCATCGACGCCCACGTCGTGAACAACAACCCCGAGACGGTCTCGACCGACTACGACACCTCCGACGGCCTGTTCTTCGAGCCAATCACCGCAGAAGAGGTCGCAGACGTCGTCGAGGCCGCAGACGCCGACGGCGTGATGGTCCAGTTCGGCGGCCAGACCTCGGTCAACATCGGCCACCCGCTGAAGTCCGAGATCGATCGTCGCGGCCTCGACTGCGAGATCCTCGGCACGAGCGTCGACGCGATGGACCTCGCGGAGGACCGCGACCGCTTCAACCGCCTGATGGACGACCTCGGTATCCTCCAACCCGAGGGCGGGTCCGCGACCAGCGAGCGGGAGGCGCTCGACCTCGCGAACGACATCGGGTACCCCGTGCTCGTCCGCCCGTCGTACGTCCTGGGCGGCCGCGCGATGCAGGTCGTCTACTCGGACGCGGAACTGAAGGAGTACATCGAGGAGGCCGTCCGCGTCTCCCCCGACAAGCCGATCCTCATCGATCAGTTCCTCGCCGACGCCATCGAACTGGACGTCGACGCCGTCTCCGACGGCGAGCGCGCCATCATCGGCGGCGTGATGGAACACGTCGAGAGCGCGGGCGTCCACTCCGGCGACTCCGCGTGTATGATCCCGCCGCGTTCGCTCGACGCCGACACGCTCGAACGCGTCCGCGAGGTCACCGAGGACATCGCGACCGCGCTGGACACGGTCGGCCTGCTGAACGTCCAGTTGGCCGTCAAGGACGGCGAGGTCTACGTCCTCGAAGCCAACCCGCGCTCCTCGCGGACGGTCCCGTTCGTCTCGAAGGCGACGGACGTCCCGATCGCGAAGCTCGCTGCGAAGGTGATGGCGGGCGAGACGCTCGACGATCTGGACGTCGACGAGAAGATCCCCGGCGACGTCAGCGTCAAGGAGGTCGTCCTGCCGTTCGACCGCCTGCCGGGGTCGGACCCGCGCCTCGGCCCGGAGATGAAATCGACGGGCGAGGTGATGGGCACCGCCTCGACCTTCGGGAAGGCTTACGACAAAGCCCAGGACGCGACGGGCAAGCCCATCCCCGAGTCGGGGACCGCGTGGGTCGACCTCTCCGCCGACGAGTTCCCCGACCCCGAAAGCGAGGACGGGACGGCGCTCGAAGCCGGCTACGACGCGCACTTCGACCTCGCGACGTTCGACGACGAGGAGGCCCTCGTCTCGGCGATCCGCGCCGGCGAGATCGATCTCGTCGTCTCCCGCGACCGCGACGCCCTCGAAGTCTGCGTCGAAGAGGAGATCACCTACTTCTCGACGACCGCGTCCGCGTTCGCGGCGCTGGAGGCCCTGGACTCGAAGGACGATCCGATCGACGTCGAGGCCGTCTCCGACCGCCCGCGCCGCGCCGAGCGGTGGGGCGCGCCCTCGGACGACTGAGGCGGTAGCAGTGGACCCTAAATAACGCGGTTTTCGACGTCTCGCCGTTTTCGCTACCGGACGTGAATTTATATACGAACCCGCGGCCAGTACCCCCGTGATCTGACGACGACCCTGCGTCGGGTCGCGGTTGCTCGGCACGTCGACGCGGGACGAGGATGACGGCGCTGCGAGGACGTCGTCGCGGGCGGTGTGCCGACTGTTCGCCCACGAGACAGCGTCGGCGTTACGATGCAGCACGCCTTCGGCAGGCGATGGCCCCGGAGAACTGCCGGGCGGGAATGGAAGCGCGGGGGCTTCCGAAGTGTTCCCAGTCGTGACGGACTTCGCCGATCAGCATCAGTAGTGAACGCGTGTCATTCAAGTTCGCCCGGTCCTAACGCCGATCCGATGAAACTCCGCCAGAACCTCCGCCACTTCGCGGCGAAGAAAGCGCTGACGATGCCGGTCGTCGGCGACATCGCGACGGACAAACTCGTCGACCTCCACGTCCGCGTGTTCGGCGAAAAGGCCGACCCAGAGCACCGCGAGGAGCGCGAACCCCATATGGCGGTGTTCTTCGAGCTGACGTTCGACACGTACGTCCGCGCGCTCGAAGAGGGGTTCACCGAGGCGGAGGCCCGCGAGATCACGCACATCCAGGCGAACTTCGACTTCTACAACCACGGCTGGACGGAGATGATGGAGTTCCCGGTCGAGGAACTCGAAGCGCACTACGAGCGCTACGAGGAGTTCTTCGAGCGCTACGACATCGACATCGCGAATCCGCTCGGCGACTTCCGCACGAAGGAGGTTCCGGACGCCCCGTCGACGCCGGAACGACTCGAAGACCCGGAGCACCCCCACGCCGCGGGCGGCTTCGCGGACGACGTCTACGTCGAGAGCGAGGACGGCGAGGTCCGCGTCGGCGGCCGCGAGGAGCCCGACGACGTCGACGTCGAGATCGCGCCGGGCCTCCAGGACGTCGACGCCGAGGGCGACGCGGACGAGACCGAGGCCTGAGCGTCGCGGCCGTCGCCCGCGGAGCGTCGCGATCGCCACTTCCTACCGCCGCGTCTCCCGCCTCACTCGTCGGAACCGAAGTCGAAGTCACTCTCAGCCGTTTCTCCGCCGGTATCCGCCGTCAGTGACGCGTCGATCCGGTCGGCCACCTCGTAGCCCGCGACGACGCCGCCGTTGAGCGATCGCTCCGGGTACTGCGCTTCCGAGGCCATTCCGGCGTAGTAGACGCCCGCGCCGACGGCCTCGTCGAGGTGGTACGGAACCACGAGGTCGAGGTAGCCGCGCTCGTAGATCGGCGCGGCGCGCGGGTTGCGCGCGATCCGGAACGCCGAGACCGCGGATCGATCGAACGCGGGGAACATCGACTCGATCTCTTCGAGCCACGTCTCCCGGACCTCGTCGTCGCCCATCCGCCACAGTTCCTCTTCGCTGTCCTGGACGTACGCAGCGACGTAGAGGAGGTGATCGCCGCCGTAGCGTTCCCGCTCGACGAAGTTCGTATGTTCGATGAGCGCGCCGAAGGGCGCGTCGTGCGCCACGTTCAGCCAGTAGGTGTCGAGCAGCGACTCCTCCATCGTGACGAGGCCGCAGACCGCCCCCTGGAAGTCGATGTCGCAGTGGAAGCCGGTCAGCGACTCCAGGACGTTCGGCATCGTCGCGACGACGGCGGCGTCGACGTCGTGCACGGTCCCGCCGCCGCTCTGGTGGGCCTCCGCGTCGTCCGAGTCGCCCGATTCGACCGTGAGCGACTGCACGCGTCCGTCCGCGACCGTGAGGTCCGTTACGGGCGCGTCGGTCGTGATGTTCTCCCGACCGACGGCGTCGACGAGGGCGTCGAGCAGGACGCCGAACCCGCCGTCGAAGTAGCCGAGGATCTCGCCGCGGAGCAGGTCCCGCTCCCCGCGGAACCGGACCCGGCCGAGGAACCAGGCCGCCGAGATGTCGTCCTTTCTGTCCCCGTACTTGCCGTCGAGGAGCGGATCGACGAAGTTCTCGTACACGCTCTTCGTCGTGTGTTCCTCGACGAACTCCCGGACCGTGACGTGCTCGTACTCCGAGAGGTCGTCGTAGGCGTCGAAGTCGGGGACGAGCTCGCGGACGTCGATTCCCTGGGTGAGCATCCCGAGCCGGAACTTGTCGTAGAGGCTCATATGCGGGTACGCGAGGATCTCCCACGGCGTGTCGAGCGGGTGGACGACGCCGTCGACGTAGTAGCCGTTGGTGCCGACGCGCCACTCGATCCGATCGCCGAGCCCCAGCTCGTCGGCGAGTTCGACGATCGTCTCCTCGGACTTCGAGAGGTGGTGATAGAACTGCTCGATGTCGTCGCCGCGCGTCTCGTAGGTGGCCGCGAGCCCGCCGAGTTGCGCTGCGGCCTCGAACACCTGCACGTCGTGCCCGTGCTGCTGCAACCGATAGGCGGTCGCGAGTCCCGCGATCCCGCCGCCGACGACGCCGATCATACGTCCCGTACTCGACTGGCCCGAAAGTGTGTTCCGTTCCGATCCTCCGGAGCGGTCCGCACCGCCCGGCCGCGCCGTCGGTCGGTCCGGTCGTTCCCTCGTTCGCTACCTTTTTACCCTCGTTGGGCAACCTGACGCGTATGCAGACGGTCAGGGCCCCGGCGACGAGCGCGAATCTCGGCAGCGGATTCGACGTCTTCGGCGTCGCCCTCGACCGCCCCACCGACGTCGTTCGCGTCGAGAAGGCCGATCGGACGACCATCGAGATGACCGGCGTCGGGAGCCAGTACATCCCCGAAGACCCCGAGAAGAACGTCGTCGGTGCGGTCGCAGCGGAACTCGACGCGCCGGCGCACATCAAGATCGACAAGGGCGTTCGGCCCTCCTCCGGACTCGGTTCCTCGGCCGCCAGCTCCGCCGGGGCGGCCGTCGCGTTGAATGCCCTCTACGATCGGGGACTCTCCCGCGAGGAACTCGTCCCCATCGCCGCCGAGGGCGAGGCGGTCGTTTCCGGCGAGGCCCACGCCGACAACGTCGCGCCGGCGCTTCTGGGTGGCTTCACGGTCGCCCGCGGCGACGCGGTCACCGCCGTCGACGCGTCGATCCCGCTCGTGGCCTGTCTCCCGGAAATCGCCGTCTCGACCCGTGACGCCCGGAGCGTCGTGCCCGCGTCGGCGTCGATGGAGGACGTCGTTCACACCGTCGGGTCGGCGGCGACACTCGCGGTGGGGATGTGCCGTGACGACCCCGAACTCGTCGGGTGCGGGATGGACGAGCGCGTCGTCACGCCGGCCCGCGCCGAACTCATCACGGGGTACGACGCCGTCCGCGAGGCCGCTCTCGACGCGGGCGCAGCGGGCGTCACCGTCTCCGGTGCGGGTCCAGCCGTCATCGCGCCGTGTCGGGAGTCGAACCGTCGCCACGTCGCCGCGGCGATGGTCGACGCCTTCGCCGAGGCCGGCGTCGAGTCCCGCGCGTACCAGACGCGGGTGAGTCAGGGCGCGACGTTGTACTGATTCTCGCCGTGCGCTCGGTGAGCGCGTACCGTAGGAAACGCGCTCGAAGGCGCGTGAAGGAAAAGAGCGTTCCGTCGGCGATTCGGCCGTTCAGACGCCGCGGCCCTGCAGTTTCTCCTCTTCGGGGAGGTCCGTGTTGGACTCGCCTTTCATCCCCGCTCCGAGGTTCGAGGCGATCGCGGCGAGTTCGTCGGGGTCGTCCCAGTTGTTGACGGCTTCCACGATGGCTTCGCCCATCACCGGCGGGTTCTCCGCGCCGAAGATGCCCGAGCCGACGAAGATGCCGTCGCACTCGTGGTGCATCATCAGCGCCGCGTCGGCGGGCGTCGCGATCCCGCCGGCGGCGAAGTTCACGACCGGCAGCCGACCCATCTCGGCGGTCTCGTGGACGAGGTCCGCGGGGGCCTCGTGCTCGCGAGCCCACTTCTCGCGCTCCTCGTGGGTCTTCCCCTCGAGTTCGCGGATCGCGCCCTTGATGTTCCGCTGGTGGTGGACGGCCTGATTCACGTCGCCGGTGCCCGCCTCGCCCTTCGTGCGGATCATCGCCGCGCCCTCGTCGATCCGGCGGAGCGCCTCGCCGAGGTTGCGCGCGCCGCAGACGAACGGCGCGGTGAAGTCGCGCTTGTCGATGTGGTACCGCTCGTCGGCGGGCGTGAGCACCTCGCTCTCGTCGATCATATCGACGCCGACCGACTGGAGGATTTCGGCCTCTTTCGTGTGGCCGATTCGGGACTTCCCCATCACCGGGATCGAGACGGAGTCGACGATCTCTTTGACGTCCGCGGGGTCGGCCATCCGCGCGACGCCGCCGCGCTTTCGGATGTCTGCGGGGACGGCTTCGAGCGCCATCACCGCGACCGCGCCGGCTTCTTCGGCGATCTTCGCCTGTTCGGCGTCGACGACGTCCATGATGACGCCGCCCTTCTGCATCTGTGCGAACCCGCGCTTGACGAGGTCGGTCCCGCGGCGGAGTTCGGACAGATCAGTCTCCTCGGACATACTATGGGGTTGCGGTCGAACGCACTTAAACCGTTTAGTCACGGCGTCGACGGGGCGTTCGGCGATCGTGAGCGGCCGATAGATTCATCTAAAATTAGTCCCGGATACCGACGGTCGACGGGCGTTGGCTCCGCCCGAAAGCTCCCCGCCGCTACCGGAACCGGCACCACTTTTTCGCCTGGATTCGAGCGTCGGGTATGGCCTCGTCCCGCGCGCCCGCTTCGGCGCTCTACGACCTCGTCTCCGGAGACGGACTCCCGGCCCCCGACGGCCTCCCGCGGTGGCTCGCGCCGCTGCCGACGTGGCTCGAAAACGTCGGGCTCCGGTTCGCCTGGGTCGTCGTCGCGATCAACCTCCTCGGGACCGCGTTCGGCTTCTGGTACTACGGGTTTCATCCCCTGCCGCTGTCGGACCCGCTCGTCACCTGGCAGTTCGCGGCCGAGCCGGTCGTGATGTGGCCGTTCGTCCCCGACAGCCCGATGGCGACGCTCTTCATCGCGCTGGCCTTCGCGAGTTGGAAGCTCGGTCGGACGAACGAGTACCTCGTCTCGCTGGCCTTTTTCGGCTGCTGGAAGCTCGGACTCTGGACACCGTACGTGCTCACGGTGTTCGCGGACGCCTTCCTGCAGACGACGTGGCTGCCGCTCTACGTCTTCCTGTTCGTGAGTCACCTCGCGATGGTCGTCCAAGCGTTCGTCCTTCACCGGATCTCGGACTTCCCGGTCCGCGCCGTCGCCGTCGCGCTCGCGTGGTACGGCCTCAACGACATCGTCGACTACTTCGTGCCGATCGTCGGCGACCCCCACCACACGTCGCTACCGCTGGCCGACGGCGTCGTGATCGGCGGGACGACGGTTCTGCAGATCGCCGCCGTCGGGGCGGTTCTCCTCACATTCGCCGCGACGTTCTTCGCGCTCGCGACGCGGGTGAAGAAACTGGAACTGCGTCTCGAAGCTGGCGAGTAACTCGGCCGCTGCCGACGACTGCGGCGCTCCGAAGCGGCACCGCGGGAGGGAACCCCACAGTATTTTGCGTCGCCGTCCCGACCGAGCGCGTGTGACACCGATATCGCCGGGAGTGGCGGTCGTCTTCCTCGTCGTCCTCTGCGCGCTCGTGCTCTTCGTGACCGAGCCGGTGCCCGTCGATGTCACCGCGATCGGCGTGATGGTGGCGCTGATGTTGATCCAACCGGCGTCGTCGATGCTCGCCGCGGCCGGGCTCCTCGCCGAACCGATCGTCGTCTTCGCGGACTACCCCGGCGACGCCCTCTCGGGGTTCTCGAGCGGGGCGACGCTGACGGTCCTAGCGATGTTCATCCTCAGCGACGGCGTCCAGCGGACGGGCGTGGTCCAGCGGCTCGGCGCGTGGATCGCCTCGTTCACCGGCGAGAGTCAGAACCGGCAGTTGAGTGCGACGATCGGGGTCGTCGCGCCGATCTCGGGCTTCATCAACAACACCGCGGCGGTCGCGATCCTCCTCCCGATGGTGACGGACCTCGCCGAGCGCGGCGGAACGTCCCCCTCGAAGCTCCTGCTCGCGCTCTCGTACGCGTCGATGTTCGGCGGGATGCTCACGCTCATCGGAACGTCGACGAACATCCTCGCCTCCGAGCTGTCGGGGCGGCTCATCGGCCGGACTTTCACGATGTTCGAGTTCACGCAACTCGGCATCGTCGTGAGCGTCGTCGGGACGGCCTATCTGCTGACGGTCGGTCGGTGGCTGACGCCGGAGCGGATCAAGCCCCGACAGGATCTCACCGAAGAGTTCGAGATGGCCGACTACCTGACGGAGGTCGTCGTCCGCGAGGACTCCCCGCTGGTCGGCCAGCAGGTCCGACGGGCGCTCGTCGAGACCGACTTCGACGTCGATCTGATCCAACTGATCCGCGGCGGCGAGGTGTTCCTCGAACCGCTCGGGCCGAAGGAGATCCACGCCGGCGACGTGTTCGCGCTGCGGACCGACCGCGACACCCTGGTCGAACTGCTCGACGTCGAGGGGCTGGATCCCGTCCCGACGGCGGTCGACGAGGCGGAACTGGAGGCCGGCGAGTCCCGACAGAACCTCGTCGAAATCGTCGTCGCGCCGGGGTCGTCGCTCGTCGGCGAGTCGCTCGCCTCCGCGAGCTTCCGCCAGCGGTACAACGCGACCGTACTGGCGTTGCGCCGCGGGAGAGAGCTCTTCCGCCGGCGGATGGACAACGTCGAACTCCGCGTCGGCGACACGCTGCTGGTGCAGGCGACCGCCGACAGCATCGAACGCCTCGACGCCAACCGCGACTTCATCGTCGCCCAAGAGATCGAGCGGCACGACTACCGCGAGTCGAAGACGCCGATCGCCGTCGGCATCGTGATTGCCGTCGTCGGCCTCGCAGCCCTCGACATCCTGCCGATCGTCGTCTCCGCGCTCGCCGGCGCGCTCGCGATGGTCGCGACGCGCTGTCTCCGGCCCGGAGAGCTCTACGAGTCGGTCCAGTGGGACGTGGTCTTCCTCCTCGCGGGCGTCATCCCGCTCGGGATCGCCCTGGAGAGCACCGGCGGGGCCGCGCTGCTGGCGGGGTTCGTCGTCGCGACCGGTGAGGTCCTGCCGCTCGTTGGCGTGCTGGCGACCTTCTACCTCCTCACCGCGCTCCTGACGAACGTGATCTCGAACAACGCCAGCGTCGTGCTGATGATCCCCGTCGCAGTCGAGGCCGCACAGGCGCTCGGCGCGAACGCCTTCTCGTTCGTCCTGGCGGTGACCTTCGCGGCGTCGACGGCGTTTATGACGCCCGTCGGCTACCAGACGAACCTGTTCGTCTACGGGCCGGGCGGCTACCGCTTCAGCGACTACATCCGCGTGGGCGGCCCACTTCAGCTCGTGTTCGCCGGAGTGACGACCGTCGGGATCGCCGCCATCTGGGGAATCTGATCGACGGGGACGGACCGAGGCCCGGGGCGGTCGTCCTCGCGGAACGAAGTTTGCATAGACTTTGGAGAGATGTGAGAGAGAAGTTGTCGGTAGCCGCAGAGAGTTTGTGTCAACTTTGAAAAACGTACTTTCGTCACCGGTGTCTGGAATCACGTGTATGGCTAATCACGAGGCGACACGGCGACGGATCGTCGGCGGGATCGGTGCCGCGGTAGCTGTCTCCCTCTCCGGGTGTTCGAGCATTCCCGGTTCTGGGGGTAGCGGTTCCGGTACCGACTCGATGGACGACGATTCGATGGACGAGAGCTCGTCAGACGGGGAATCGATGGACACGGAGACAATGGACGAGGGCTCGATGGGCACCGAAACGATGGATGACGACTCTATGGGCACCGAAACGATGGATGACAACTCTATGGGCACCGAAACGATGGATGACGACTCTATGGGCACCGAAACGATGAACGAGAGCACGACGAGCAACGAAACGATGACCGATGGTGGATCGTAAACTCCGGCTCGCCGGACTGGCAGGAGCCAGCGGCGTGGCCGGATCCTACGCGGTCGCCGGCTACACCCGCCAGTTCGTCGTCGCGCCGATCGACGCCGCGGTCGTCCGGGCGACGCCCGGACCCGTCGTCGCCTGGGCGATCACGAACGTCGGGACGGAGGCGCATCTCCTGCACGTCGCCCTCGCGACCGCCATCGCTATCGGAACGCTCGGCGGCGTCGGAGTCGGAGGATATCTGGTCTCACGGCGTCTGACGGGACGGCGTCAGTTCGCAGGCGGCGTCCTCGCCGGAGCGCTCGTGTGGGGGCTCACGACGGCACTCACCGCCGCCCCGCTGCTGGCGCTCGGGAGCGCGGTCCCCGTCGGACTCGTGACCGCGCTCGAAGCTGTCGTGGCACCCGCTCCCGAATCGGACGGCACCGACTCCGAACGACGGGCAGCGCTGTCCAGTATCGGAACGCTGCTGTTCGTCGGTGTCGCGGGCGGCCTCGGCTGGGCATCGTTGAGGGACTCGGAGCGATCGGCGGACGGACCGGACGAAGAAGCACAGTCTTTCGACGTGTCAGCGCTGCGTTCGCAGGCCGAATCACGCGAGCTGGACTTCACGAGCGAGGACCTCCCCGGTCTCGTCAGTCCGATCGGAGAGTTCTACAACGTCGACATCGCGGAGTTCGATCCCGACCTCCCGCCCGCGGACTGGACGCTCTCGTTCTCCGGCGAGGTCGATCGCGAACTGACAGTCTCCTTCGAGGAGATACAGGAACGGCCGACCGAACACCGGTTCGTCACGCTTCGCTGCGTCGGGGAGTCGCTGAACGGGGAGAAGCTCGACACGGCGATCTGGACGGGGACGCCGCTCAAACCCCTGCTCGACGAGGTCGATCCCGACGGTGCCTGTGGGTGTGCGATGCTTCGGGCCGAAGACGACTACTTCGTCCAGTTCCCGGTGGACGCGCTCGAAGACGGCTTCCTGGCGTGGGGGATGAACGGGAGACCGCTCCCGGACGCCCACGGTCACCCCGTGCGGGTGCTCGTCCCGGGTCACTGGGGCGAGACCAACGTCAAATGGCTCTCGGAGATCGAATTGCTCCGGGAGCCGGCGGACGGGTACTGGGAGAAGCGGGGATGGCACGGCACCGGTCCCGTCAACACCGTGGCGAAGCTCTGGGACGTGACGCATCTGGAGGACGGTCGAGTGGAGGTCGGGGGCCACGCCTACGCCGGAACGCGGGGGATCGAACGGGTCGAGGTCTCCACCGACGGCGGCGCGAGTTGGGAGACAGCCACCGTGTCCGAGCGGCTTCCCGGGGACGACGTGTGGCGGCAGTGGCGACACGTCTATCGGCCCGACGGCGCACACGAGGTCGTCGTTCGGGCGATCGACGGCGACGGGACTGTCCAACCCCGTGATCGCTCGGAGGCGTTCCCCAGCGGAGCAACGGGCTGGGTTTCGAGGGAGATCACGCCGTGATGCGCGGGTCGAGCACCGGGAGTACTTTACCACAATCGACTGAATACTCGGCCACGCTTCGATGGAGAAGGCACTGTGGTATCTGCTGGCGGGGACGCGAGGCGGAACGAACCGCGCCCACATCATCCGCCTGTTGGATACCCATCCCCACAACGCCAATCAACTCGCCCGCGAACTTGACGTCGATTACAACACTGTGCGCCACCACTTGGAGATGCTAATCGATCACGACGTCGTCGAATCGGGCGGCGAGGAGTACGGGGAGATGTACTTCCTCACCGACCGATTCGAACGGCACCGCGATGCGTTCCAGCGGATCATCGCGCAAGCGGACATCCCCGCCGGAGACGACGGCGACGACCACACCACCGAATGAGAGTTCACAATCACCGACCACGGAGGAACGATGGCTGAGATGACCCCGCTTCTGACGGCGGCGAGCGCCCTGTCCGTCCTGAACATCCTGCTGCTCCTGGTACTCAGTGTCGTCTGGGTGCGAAACTACCAGGCGTTCAAGACACCGTTGACGTTGGGACTGCTGGGGTTCGCGGTGGTGCTACTGATCGAGAATCTGGTGGCGCTCTCGTTTTTCTTCAGTATGGGAATGCTCTATACCGGCTCCCAGGCCGCCCAGCAGGCGGTGCTGGCGATGCGCGGATTGCAGCTGCTCGCGATCAGTTTCCTGACCGTCGTCTCGTTGCGTTGAGAACGCGGGTCCGTCGCGTCGGTGACGGGCGATTTCGTCTGCGGATCACAACCGTCGGGGGAACCGAACGAAATCCTTTACTCGACGACAGTCCGACGTGGAAGTCCGGGACCGTGGGTTAGCCTGGTATACTTCGGGCCTTGGGTGCCCGTGACCCCGGTTCGAATCCGGGCGGTCCCACTCTCGTGCGAGGAACGACGTGACGAGCCGAGAGTGGCAACCGTCCGGATTCGAATCAGGGAGTGGAGCGAAGCGGAACGACCGTGGTTCGAATCCGGGCGAGTCTCCTGTGGGGGACGGCGAGAGCCCCGAGTTCGTTCGTCGATCATTGCTCCAGTCCGCTTATTCTCGCAGCCGACCAAGAGATGGTATGAACGACATCGATGCCGTGCTCTTCGACCTCGACGGGACGCTCTGTCGGCACACGGGCGACGCGGACGCGGCGTATCGAGCGGCCTTCGAGCGAATCGACGCCGAGCTGTTCGGCGAGCCGGCGGATCTGTGGGCGGCGCTCGACGGACCGCCGGACCCCGACGACCGCGTCGGCTACCTCGGTGCGGGGCTCGCGCGGGTCGCCGCACAGCGCGGCCGCGGTGACGTCGACCCGGTCGAACTGGCCGAGGCGCTCGTCGAGCAACTCGACGAGATCGAGGTGGAGTTACTGCCGGGCGCGTCGGCCGCACTCGACGCGGCCACCGCGAGGGGTCCGACCGGGGTCGTCACCAACGGGCCGCGAGACCGGCAGGAGCGGAAGGTGCGGGCGCTCGGTCTGGACGACCGCGTCGACGCCGTCGTCTACGCCGGTGACCTCCCGCGACGAAAACCCCACGTCGGTCCGTTTCGCGAGGGGTTACGGGCGCTCGGCGTGTCGGCGGAGCGGGCTCTGTACGTCGGCGACTCGCTCGCGTACGACGTCGCGGGGGCACACAACGCCGGGATCCGGGTAGCCTGGATCCGCGGGGGCGCAGCGGGAGGTACCGAAGAGGACGACGGGGGACCCGATGGGGGATCCGGAGACTACCGTCCGGACCACGTCCTCGATGGAATCGGTGACCTTGCGGGGCTGCTGGAGGAGACGTGATGTACGGGGATCGGAGAGAGGGGGTCGCCGAGACGGCGGTGTCCTCGACGGCAACTGCTCCCTGGTTGCGGGCGGCCCTCGCGGCGGTACGACCGGACCGGTCGGTCACCGCCGTCGAACCGATCGGGGCAGGCGGGAGGCGGACGACGATGGCGATCCGCTTCGCGGACGCAACCCCGATCGTGGTCCATCGGACGGCCGACGCGACCGCGGCCGCGACGGAGGCCGCGTTGCTGTCCGCCGTGGACGCGGAGACCGCGGTCCCGGTCGCCGAACCGCTCGGTCACGGAACGGTGGGCGACCCGGACCCGCCGGTCGACTGCGGAAGCGGTGCGGAGGGCGACCAGGCGGGCAGTTGGCTCGCGACGCAGTTCGTGGCGGGTGAGGACCTCCACGGGCGATTCGTCGATCTCGATCCGAGAGGTAGGCGAAGGATCGCCGGCGACTTCGGCCGCTTCCTCGCGGAGCTACACGCGGGGTTTCGCTTCGGCGGATACGGTCCGATCGTCGCCCGCGGCGACGAGTTGCAGGCTGCGAGGCCGACGCGAGAGAGAGATCGCGCGGCTGCGTGGCGCGACTGGCTCCGCAGCCGGGGGCGTCAGAGCCTCGATCGACTACCGGGGTCGTTCGACGACGTCGCCGACGCGGGCCGAAAGCGGCTCGACGCCTGGACCGTGGAGAGACCGCCGGTACCGCGGCTCTTCCCCTGGGATCTCCGCCCGGGGAACACGCTCGTCGGCGACGGAGAAATCACCGCTATCGTCGACTGGGAAGCGCCACTGGCCGCCGGCGCGGCGCTGTCGGTGGCGAAAGCAGAGTACCTCCTCGCCGACTGGTACGTGCCAGCCGAGGCTGGGGCGTTGCGGCGAGCGTTCCGGACGGGATACAGCGAAGTCCGTCCGGTCCCGACCGTCGGAGCCGCCCATCGGATCGTCGCCGTCGCGGAGGCCGCCGTGGATTCGCACGGACGCGTGACGAATCCGCGGTACCCGCCGGTGGGCCGTAGCGACGCCGTGGCGTTTCATCGGCGTCACCTCGACGACGCGGCGCGAATGGAGTGAGGAGCCCACCGGAGACGCCGTCGAGACAGCGTCGACAACGGGTGACGACAGGGCTCGGCTCCGAGGAGACGGCAGAGCGACTCGCGGCCGATGCCGAGACGGCTGGCGACGCGTCGAACGAAACGCTTTAGCGGTGCATCCGGATACGTATACCTACGGGACCGTGGGTTAGCCTGGTATACTTCGGGCCTTGGGTGCCCGTGACCCCGGTTCGAATCCGGGCGGTCCCACTCTTTGTGCGAGGAACGGAGTGACGAGCCGAGAGTGGGAACCGTCCGGATTCGGATCAGGGAGTGAAGCGGAGCGGAACGACCGTGGTTCGAATCCGGGCGGTCCCATCTTCGACGAAGTCGACGTGGGAACACGAGGACGAGCGGAGTTACGATTCGCCCGTCGGGACTGTGATCTCAACCACGGTACCAGTCGGATCCGTCCCGCTGAACTGGACCCTTCCCCCGAGGAGGTCCGCGCCCCACTTGATTATCCAGAGCCCGATTCCGCTCCCGTGCTTGAGTGAGGATTCGGCCCCTTCCGAGATCACGGACAGTTCGTAGTCGGAGATTCCCGGCCCGTTGTCCCGGATTTCGACCGTGATGAGATCGTCCGTGACGCTGGCGGTGATTTCGATACGGGGGTCGTCACCGTCGTTGTGCTCGGCGGCGTTTTCGATCGCGTTCAGGAGCACCGCATCGAGGAGACTATTGACCGTCGCGTCTCGATCGGCGCGCTGGTATTCGACTGTCGCGTGCGGGAACCGCGATCTGGCTTCGGTGACGCACTCTTCGACTATCGCGTGCACCGACTTGAAATCGGACTGTTCGCGGGCGCGGCTGAAGAGCCGGATCGCCTCGCGTCCTTTCTGTCCCAGTTCATCGATCCGCAGCGCGCTCTGCTTCATGCGCCTGGCGTCCTCGTCGGACAGCCCGTCGGCGTATCCGAGTATCAGGTTCGTTTCCGTTTTGATGTTGTGACGGAGGACGCGGTTGAGAACCTCGAGGCGCTGCTCCTGTCGCAGGAACTCGGTGACGTCCTGGAACGCCACCACATACCCGATCGCCTTCCCTCGCTCGGAGGTGATCTCGGTGACCTCGATCTCGAAGTCACGGTTCCCGGAGGGGGTCTCGATCGTGAGGAAGTCATCGAGCGAACCGGACGCCGGGAATGCCTCGTAGTCGGGGATCACCTCCGGTGCGGACGAGCCGAGCAGTTCCGCTCTCGTCACCTGGAGTATCTCCAGCGCCGGTTCGTTGATGTCGATGATGTTATCACTGATGTCGAGCACGATCACCCCCTCCTGAACGCCGTCGAACACCAGCTCTCGGGCCCTGTTGTTCGGTGCCGGATTCGTCCGCAACAGCTCAAAATGTCGGATCGAAAATAGGTAAATGACCCCGGAAAGCGAGAATGCGATCGGCGTCGGATCGATGGGTGTATTGAGGGTGTTCGTGAGGTAGCCCAGATTTGTGACCCAGGGGACGACGAGCGCGCCGATGAGAGCGTAGGCCTGTTTCCGAAACGTAAACATCCGGCTCAAGACCAGATCAAGCAACAGGACGCCTCCGGCCGCACCCAGCAGATACGTATAGATCGCGACGATCCAGAACCAGACACCGCCGTTTTCGTTTTGAATGATGCCGGCGTCAGTGGAACCGGCGATACCGATTTGCAGCAGTTCCTGACGCGGTCCGAGTGCGACGATGATTACTGTCACGACCGGAACGGCAGCGAGAGCCGCCACGTATCGTGGGTTCAAAAACCGGTCGCGCCCGGTGTACGCCAGCGCGAAGAGAATCCATCCGAGCGGGACTGCCACGACGCCGATCCACATAACGTGCATCCAGAGTAGCTTCGCCTCGATCGAAGACGCCTGGAGTCGAAAGATGAGCGAAATCGACCAGCCGACCTGCCCACTCAACAAGAGGACGAGGGCTCTCGCTCCCGGCTTCGACCCCTCTCTCCACGCCAGGATTGCCGAGGCGGAGCCAAGGACGACGGATATGAGTAGCGAGAGGAGGAGTGGGAGTGAATCCGGCACACGCTCTCAATTTCCCTCTACGTATACGAAACTTCTGTCAGTTGAGGTATAATTGTTCGGTAGTGGCTCCCGAAAAAATATTTCGCAGGCGTCTAGAGGAACACGGCAAGGAGTAATCCGCCGGCGACGAAAACGTGGTTCATTTCGCCGAGGAACTCCAGTCGGCGGTAGTCGTCGCTGCGCCCGACGCGACTATTCAGGAGGACTGCGAGCGCTCGTCCGGCCAGGAGGACCACAGCGACGAGCGCGGGCAAGTAGCCGCCGACGAACGCCCCGACGACGACGAGTACCGAGAGGATATTGATCACGTACAACAGGTGCCGCGTCCGTCGGACGCCGACGACTGTCGGGAACGTCGCGACGTCGTTGCGGGCATCGTCGTCGACGTCGCGGACGTTCGGAATCTCCGTATTGACGAAGATATCGAAGAAGAAGTAGACAGCGAGGACCAAGGCGACGGGGGTGACGGTGGCTCCGGCGAACACGATCGGCAACAGGACCATTGCCGTCGCCCACGCCAGCGCCACGAGAGTGGAATTGAGGACGAAGACCGTCTTCAGGCGTTTGATCGGTGCACGCGAGCTTTCGGGCAGCTCGACCGCGTACACCACCCAGGTCGCGCCGGGTATCAAGGTGATCGCGAGGGCGAGCGGACCGTTGAGCGTCGAGATCGCGACCGCGAGCCCGTACGCTGCTGCAGACGTTATCGAAAGTAGACGCCTGTGCCGACCGATGAAGGCACTTCGAGCGGATGTCGCATCCGGTTCGTATTTCGTATCGCTGATTCTATCGCCGACGTAGACGCTGTAGGCGACCAGCCCGACGACGACCGGCGCCAGGGTTGGCGAAAGCGAAAGGATCACCATCGTGATGAGCGTGCCAGCGACACCCATCCCGACGATGTCGAGCTGTGTGAAGACGGTTATCTGTTTTATTCGTTGCCATATGCCACTGTACAACCGGAAGTCGCGCCGAATTCCGGGGGAGGTCCCACCGGAATTAATCGGTGATTCTGACGTTTCACTTGACATAACTTCGAGGTGGCGATCCGAGAGAACGCACGCGGCGGTTCCTCGGACCCCACGTGTGACATAACTCTACCTGATAATAAATTTCAACTGAAAATATCTGTTTTCAGATGGGTGAACGGAGTCTCTGTGTCGTGTGGGCATTCCCGGCGATTCGCCCATCGGAGTCGCGGTCACGAGCGAAGCGAGTCCTCGACGGCTCCACGTCTGTCAGACCACGCAGCGAGCACCGCATAGCGTGCGAACGGCGTGCGGCTGTGTCGCCGGGAGCGGTCACTCCCGTCGATCCCCGACCAATCGGGAAAATCTTAGATCTGATTTCCGGTCAAAAAGCCTAAACGACTGCCCTTCGACTGCGACATAAATGTCTCTCTCAGACGAAAATCGATCGGCCGGTGGGAGAGCCCTGTCTGAGGGAGAAGCGCTCCGTCGGATGTACCGCATCACCGCGGACCACGGGCGAGGCTTCGAGGAGAAACTCGTCGAACTGCTGACGCTCGGACGGACGTTTCTGGGCGTCGAGGCCGGGTTTCTAACCAACATCGCCGACGGCACACAGGAGATCATCGAAGCCAGCGGCGAGCACGAGAAATTGCAGGCGGGTCAGACGTGCCCGTTATCCAGGGCGTATTGCCGGAAGGCCGTCAAGCGGGAGAACGCGCTGACGGTGCAGCACGCCGAACTCGAAGGCTGGGAGCGAGACGCGGCGTACGAGGAGTTCGGTCTCGAATCCTACATCGGGACGAAAGTCGTCGTCGACGGGGAGGTGTACGGCACGTTCTGTTTCGCCGATTCGGAGCCGCGCTCGCGGGCGTTCACCGAGGGCGAAGAGACGTTCGTCGAACTGATGGCCGAGTGGGTGAGCTACGAGCTGTTCCAACAGCAGGCGACCGAGCGAATCGAAGAGCAGCGCGATCAGCTCGAGAAGTTCGCCAGCGTGGTGTCGCACGACCTCCGGAACCCGCTCGGCGTCGTCCAGGGGTATCTCGACCTGGCGGCGGAGACGGGCGATCCGGAGCACTTCGATCGGTGTCGGGACGCGCTCGATCGGATGGACACGTTGATCGACGACCTCCTGACGCTCGCTCGCGAGGGCGACACCATCGCGGAGACGGAGTCGGTCGAACTGTCGGCGCTGGTCACCGAGTGCTGGTCCTACGTGACCGCCGCAGACGCGACGCTCGACGTGGAGACCGACCTGGAGATCCGAGGCGACCGGAACCGACTGCAACAGCTGTTCGAGAACCTGTTCCGGAACGCCACCGAGCACGGCGGGGACGACGTGACCGTTCGGGTCGGCACGCTGCGAGGCGGGACGGGCATCTACGTCGAAGACGACGGGCCCGGAATTCCGGAGCCCGACCGAACGGAGGTGTTCGAGGACGGGTACTCGACCGAGGAGGACGGAACCGGATTCGGGCTCTCGATCGTCAAGCAGGTGACGGACGCGCACGGCTGGGACGTAGCCGTGACCGACGGCACCGACGGCGGTGCGCGGTTCGAGATGACCGGCCTGGACCGAGTTGGCGAGGTCTGACGGATTCGTTGCGGCGGGCGGCGGACCCGATCGCGCGCTGCCGGTTCTGTGAGTGACGGCGAACGGCTCGGCGAGGCTCGTAGTCAGTCACGCTCTCGAACGTTCGGGAAGCCGAAGCGTGAGGATGATCACGACGACGAGCACCGCCGCCAGCAACACGTATCCCTCGTCGAAGTAGCCGCGGTCGGCGAGCGCCCCGAAGACGACCGGTCCCAGTGCGCCGAGCGTCGCCGTCGTCGTCCGAACGACCCCGAGTCCGGTGCCCTGTACCTCGTCGGGGATCGCGTCCGAGAAGAACGACTGCGTGATCGTCCCCGACCCGAGCATCGTACTCACCAGCGCAGTCACCCCCACGAGCGGCCAGAAGCCGTCGACGAACGGGAGGAGTGTGAGGCCGACGACGGGACCGACGAGCACCACGGCCAGGGCCCGGCGCAGCCCGATCCGGTCGTAGGCGGCACCGGCCAGCGGCTTGACGAGCACGCCGAAAGCGAAGAAGACGCTGAACAGGATGCCGGCGAGCGAGGAGGACAGCCCCTTCCGTTCGACGAGGTACGTCGGATAGAGGCCGGTGAACGACTGCCAGATCAGGATGTAGAGAAAGAGGATGAACGCGACGAAGACGAGGTTCGATCGGCGGAGCTTCCCGATGACGGACGAGGCACTCTCCGCGGACAGGGAGTCGACCGGACTCCCGGTCGAGGGTTGGACGGGAAGCGTCACCCAGAGGACGACCGCGACGACGACGAGGAGCGGGGCGATGAATCCGAGGCCGAGTTGCCACGCGACGGCCGCGGCGATCGCGCCGCCGATCGGCGGAAAGACGGTCTGCCCGAGGTCGCCCGTCGCCATCGTCACGCCGAGGGCGCTGCCGATGCGGTCGGGGTAGATCTTCGAGAGGATCGTGATCCGCGCGATCGGGTACAGCGACTGGCCGAGGCCGACGAGGCCAGTGGCGGCGAACAGGACGAGCGGCGTCGACGCCGTGACGACGAAGACGAGGGCGACGGCGACGACGAGCGCGCCCGCGACCATCACGGCGCGCTCGCTGTAGCGGTCGGCGAGGATGCCGCCGGGGAGTTGTCCGAGCGCCGATCCCAGCCAGAGCACCGTCACCAGCAGGCCGCCGACGGTGAGCGAGAGGTCGAACGACGACCGGAGGTAGGGCAGCAGGACCGGGTACACCATCCGGGTCCCGAGCAGGACGCCCCACCCGCCCGCGATGGCGACGAGGAGCGGTCCCTTCCCCTCGGCCCACAGTTCCGTCGCTTCCCGTTGGATTGCGTGGGCGACTCCCATTCGAGAACTCAGTGTCGGATGCACTCCCAGTTCGACAATAACTGTTTATATCCGCGCGCCGGGACCGATTCCGGCCCCGCTCAGAGCTTCTCGGCGTTTCGCGCCTGTTCGGCCCGTCGGGTCGCTTCCTCGACGCGCGTTTGGACGGCCCGTTCGAGCGGATCGGGCAGGTCCGCCGCCGCCTGGGTGACCAGTTCGACGACCCGTTCGAGCCCGGTCGCGACGGCCGCGAGCTGCTGGTCCGCGTTCGCTCGCTCACCGGCACGGGCGTTCTCGGCCGCACGCTCCGCCGCGGTGACGATCGCGTCCAGCGCGCGTACCAGCCCCCGAAGGGCGTTCTCACGCCCGGCGAGAGCGTCTTCGCCCCTCCCGCCGGTCGATCCGCCCGCATCAGCCGCATCGAGCAGCGCCGCCAGCTCCGCGCTCGTCTCGCCGGCGATCGACGCGAGGAACGACGCGAGCGACGCCTTTCCGGTCTCGGGGCTGTCGATCCGGATCGGCGCGGGCGTCTCGGGAGCGTCGTCGTCCCCGCCGTCGGTCCCGGGGTCCGGGTTCACCCGGAACGCGCCGACCGCACCGTCGGCGTCTCGGACCTCGGTCGTGTACGCGCCACCGCGGTGGACGTACACCGCGTCGGAGCCGTCCAGCGACGACTCGTACAGCCGACCGGCGAAGTCGTCCTCGACCGCGAGACTCGTGAGTTCCGCCTCGGTCCCGTCGGCGTCGACCTCCAGCTTCCGGGCGTTCTCGCGGGCGACGAGCGGAATCTCTCCGCCGGTACCGGCTGCGGTCACGCGCTGTGCGGCCCGGGCCGAGTCGGTGTCCGAGCCGGGGTCTGCGTCCGCGCCGGAGTCGGCGTCCTCAGCGGCCGTGACCGACTCGGTATCGGCACCCCCGGACTCGGTGTCGACCGTCGCGGATTCGGCGGTGGCCGTCGCGGACTCCGGATCGCTCGCCCCAGAGGCTGTCGCGGCGTCAGTCGCTGTCTCGGTCGCGGCTGCCCCCGTCTCGGTCGCTGTCGTCGCAGTCGCCGTCGAGGCGTCGTTCCCCTCGCCGCCGACGGACAGCCGCTCGCTGTAGGGGGCTCGTCCGGCGGCGTTGACCGTGAGCCGGTGGTCGCCCGCGGCGACGTCGTGGACCGCCGCGACGCCGCCGAACGTGGGAACGGCGGCCGGGTCGCTCTCCAGCAACGCGACGGCCTCGACGGTCGGTTCCCGCGTCGTCAACCCCTCGCCGTCGGGGGCATCGTCGCTCGCGACCGCTTCCGTCACCGCGGCTACGACGGTGTTGATCGGGGCGGCGTCGCCGATGGCGTCGTAGCGCTCGGCCAGCGACGCCCGGTGGTTCGGGTCGGTGATGTCGGCCGCGGGGTTTTCGTACCGCGGTTGGTTCCACGGTTCGCCCGTCGTCGTGAGGTGTCCCGCGATGGCGTCTTCCCCGACCTCCGGAACGGCGAACTCGAAGCTCAGTTGCGGCCCGGTGAACGCCGTGATGTGTTCGAGTTCCGCCGCGGGAACGAGTTCGTACGCGTGCTCGGTCGCGCCGTCGACCGATGTCGCGACGCCGGACGACGGGTCGTCGTTCTCGGCGCTCGTGTCGCCAGCGGTCGGATCGTCGCTCTCGCTGTCCCCGCGGGCCTCGTGGCGGAACACCACTCCGGTCGATCGATCCGGAAGGTCCCCGGGCGGCGACGAGAGCGACTCGGCGGACCGCACCGTCAGGTCCTCGTCGACGAGCGACTCCCGGTCGACGTTCGGCAGTCGCTCGTGCTCGTAGACCGGCACGCCCTCGTACTCGGGGACGACGTAGGGGAGGCGCGCCCCCTCGTCCCGGGGCAGTCCGTAGGCCAGCGGGACCTCCGAGAGCGCCTCGACGCTCTCGATGGCGGAGTTGGTGATGTCGGCGAGGAGGTCCGCACCCGGGAGCCGCTGGAACTGGTCCGGTTCGTCGTTGACCGAGAGCGCGCTGGAGTGCGAGCCGAGTTCCGAGAGGATCCGCGGGACCATCTCGGGGTCCGGGTCCAGGAACTCGTTGTTCGGGACGCGGCGGGAGTGGGAACTGGCGACGTACAGCTGCGGCCGGTCGGTCTCGGTGTCGACGAAGACGTGCAGCACCTCCCAGTCGTGCCAGTGAAAGTTGGTGGTGAACTGATCGAACGCGGAGTACAGCCAGAACTGGACGACCGCGAGCGGGGAGTCGTCGTACTCGACGGCGTTGTAGAACACCGTCGGGTTCGGCGGCCCCTCGGAGTCGGCGTCGCGGGCGTGGTAGCCGTCGAGGGCGTCGAAGCCGTCGACGACGGTGTCGCCGTCGCGTTCGCTCTCGTAGGGGCGCGGGTCGGTGGGGAGCCACGGCTCCGCGGCGTCGAAGTACAGCGTCGGGGCGAATCGCGTGGCGAGTTCCTCGGCGCGGCTCGGTTCGGTCTCGGTGGTCGTCCCGTCCGGCTCCCGCTGGCCGAACGAACAGCCCGCGAGCGTGCCGGCACCGGCGCTGGCGAGCGTCGCGAGGAGCGTCCGGCGGTCCAGGGTTCGCGTTTCGGGGTCGATCACGATGGTACTCGACGAACGCTACCGGTACGCCTCGCGCAGGAATACGAGCGCGGCCCCGAACATCGCCAGATTCCCGAAGAACGCGAGTCGGTCGCCGCTGCCGGAGCCCTCTTCGGCGTTCCAGAAGTCGTGCATCGTCGGCGTCACGACGGCCAGGAACGTGACGACCGCGCCGGTCGCGATTCGGGGCGCGCGCCAGAGCGCGACCCCGAGCCCCCCGACGAACATCATCCCGGAGGCGAAGGGCGCGGCGAGTTCCGGAACGGGAACGCCCTCCGACTCGGCGTACTCGATCGAGTCGTCTATGTCGCGGAAGTCCTCGGAGGCCTGGAGAGCGAGGCCGAGGCCGAACAGCACCCGTCCGAGTCGCGAGAAGGTGCCGGGTCCCTCGGCAGCGTCGTCGTGGTCGGTGTCGGCGGCCATACACACGCTCACTCGCGGGCGCTCAATAAGCGTTCGGACGACAGCCTATTTCGGCTCCCCTCCCAACGCGAGATATGAGCATCCAGGAGGGCGACCGCGTCGCCGTCGAGTACGTCGGTCGGTTCGAAGACGGCAGCGTCTTCGGGACCTCGAAGTACGCCGTCGCCGCCGAGCGCGGCCTCGACGAGGCCCAGGACCGCGACGCCGACGACTACGGCCCGCTCGCGTTCACGGTCGGCGACGGCGACGTGATCGACGGCCTCGACGAAGCGGTGCGAGGGATGACCGTCGGCGAGTCGGCCACCGTCACTGTGCCGCCGGAGTCCGCGTACGGCGAGGTCCGCTCCGAGCGGATCCGCGAGTACGACCGGGAGACGTTCGAGGGGATGGTCGGCGAAGCGCCTGAAGTCGGCCTCCACGTGCACGCCCAAAACGGCCTCCACGGCGACGTCGTCGCCGTTCGCGAGGAGACCGTCGAAGTGGATTTCAACCACGAACTCGCCGGGCAGACGCTCGTGTTCGACGTCGAAGTCGTCGACCGGCGGCCCAGCGGGAGCGACTGAGTCCCGACGGCTACGGCCGTCTGCCGGTCGCGCCGGTCGACCCGCCGAACGTTCAAATAGGAGAGGGGATCCAGAGCGCCCGTGGAATCTCCAGCCGACCGGCCCGCCCGCAGCGACGACGCGTCCCCGGCCGACAGCACGGCGGCGACCGACACGATCCCGATCTCTCACCTCGCACGCGCGGCGTACTGCCCGCGGCAGTACTACTACGCCGAGCGCGACGACGACCACGAACCGCCGGCCTCGGTCGGGGCCGTCCGCGACCTCGCGTTCCGGTACGAACGACACCGGACCGCGACGGACGAGGCCCTCCGTCGCCTGCCGATCGCCGTCGCTCCGGATCGATACCGGTCGAACCTCGCGTCGCTCGCCGAGCGCGACGACTACGACCGACTCGCGGCCCCGGCGGTCCGGGAGGCGTTCCTCCGCGGCCGCGACTGCCACGGCGTCGCACACAAAGTGCTCGGACGGGCGGACGGGACGAGCGGAACGAGCGAGAGGGACGAACCCGGCGGCCGCGACGACGCCGCGCCGCCGACGCCGACTATCGTCTCACCGGGCGATCCGCCGCCGCAGGGAGTCTGGGAACCGCAGCGGGTTCGCGCCGTCGCCGTCGCGAAGGCCCTCGCCCGGGAGCGCGAGCGCGAGATTCCCCGTGCGCTCGTCGAGTACCCGGCGCACGGCGTGGTTCGAACCGTCCGGCTGACGACGCGGAACAAGAGCGCGTACCGACGCACGCTGTGGACGGTCAGGTCGATGCGCGGCGTCCCGAGTCGCATCCGCGACGAATCGAAGTGCGACGCCTGCGAGTACCGAACCACCTGCGGGACGAAGACGCGGTCGCTGAAGACGTTGCTCGGACTCGGGTGAAGAGCGGCCGCGCGTCGGGACGGGCGGCCAGCCCTCGCGCCCCACGAGCCGATGTCGCAGGCCCGGCACGACGCCGATGTCGCACACTCGACGCGTGGCCGGTAATCGCCCGCTACCCGTCCTCGACGGTCGGTGCCGCGCCGCTCTCCTCGGTCAGCCACGCGACGATGGCGTCGGCCATCGCGCCGCGTCGGTGGACGACGTTCCGCTCGGGGTCGACGACCGTGCTCTCGGTGCCGGGCGTCGGTCCGGCGTCGACGACCACCGCGACGGCGTCGCGGAGCGCCGGGTCCAGCGTCGCGGCGTCGGTGACGCTCGGCGACCCGCTGACGTTCGCGCTCGTCGCCGTCACGGGCGTCGGCGCGACGCGCTCGAACAGGGCGAGCGCGACCTCGTGGTCGGGGATGCGGATCCCGACTCGGTCGCGGCCGGCGGTGAGGGCCTCGGGGAGCGACGGGTCGGCGTCGACGACGACAGTGACCGGTCCGGGGAGGAAGGCGCGCATAAACCGGAGCGCGCGGTCGCTCGGCCGGGCGTACCGAAGCGCGGCGTCGACGCTCGGAACGCCGAGCGAGAGGGGCTTCGACCGATCGCGCCCCTTCACCTCGAAGACGCGCTCGACGGCCGTCGGGTCGGTCGCGTCCGCCCCGAGACCGTACACCGTCTCGGTCGGGTAGACGACGGTCTCGCCGTCTGCGATCGCGGCCACGGCGGCGTCTATGGCGTCCTCAAGTCCGGGTTCGGGCGTCTCCTCGAACTCCGTCATCTGTTCGAATCGAGGCGTTCGGAGGAAAAGAGCGTGGCGGATCCCACGTCGGAGCAGACGAGCGAACGGCGGAGCCGACGGGCTAACGGCGGAGCCGACGGATGAACGGCGAAGCCGACGCGCTCACACTCGCCGGGGCGAGCCGAAACCGCGGACGGCGGTCGGGAAGTCAGTCGAGGTCGTCGATCGCGGCCTCGACCGCGTCGTAGTCGGGGAACGCCGGCCACTCTTGTGCGACCCACGCGTACTGGACCGTTCGCGACTCGTCGAGGAGGAAGGTGGCTGGTCGGTGTTCGGTCACGCCGGCCATTCCGTCCAGGTCGTTCTCGACGCCGTAGGCCGCAGCGACGTCCGCCGCGGGGTCCGAGAAGAGGCGGACTCCCGCGGCGCGGTCGTCGAGGAGGGCTTTGTGCTCGTACGGCGTGGAAACCGAGACGCCGACCACCCGAACGTCGTCGACGAAGCCCCGCTCGTCGATCTCGTTCCAGATGTACGTCGTCGGGAACGCGCCGTCCATCGGGTGGAAGACGAGTAGCGTCGGCCCCTCGGCGACGACCGACGACAGCGACGCGTCCTCCCAGTACTCCTCGTTCACCAGCGGGCGCGTGAAGTCCGGGGCGGTCTCGCCCGCTTCCGGGTGGTCGCTCTCGGGCAGGGAGACGACCTCGAAATCGAGATCCATCTACGCGCCCTCCCCGTAGGTCTTGGTCAGATACTCGACGATGTTCGCGGATTCGGACATCGTCACCCCGGTGTGCTCGTCGACGATTGCGGGAACGCTGCGCTTGCCCGAGACGCGCTTGACGACGTTGCGGTCGGCGTGCATCGGTTCGACGAAGCGCGACCGGTACGAGAGACCGAGGTCCTGAAGCGTGCGAACGACGCGCTCGCAGAACGGACACGCCTGGAGCCGATACAGCGTGATCTGTGGGTCGGAGTCGCTCATACCCGGCGTATGGCGGAAACGTCCCTAAGGCTGTCGGCCGGCGGCTGTCGACCGTCGATCGCCGGCCCCCCAGTTCCGACTGCCAGCGCGATCGACCCGGAGACCGGCACTTCGGTTCCGATCGCCGTCCGGGCGGTCGGTCGACGCTGTCGCGGCGTCACAGTCGGACGGCCGAGGGTAACTCTTAATTCCGGGGCCAGACAAGGTGACGTAGTTATATGGGTTTGTCTCCGCCACTCGCGTCTCTCGCAGCTCGACGTCCGACCGGAATCGACGACCGGACCGCGATCGAGGCGGGAACCGAGGTCCAAGCGGAAGCCGCCAGCGTCGATCTGTCGTCCGCAGCGGCGCTCCTCGCCGACTCGGTTCCGATCCTCCAGGCGGTTCCGATCAACGACACCACGGTGACCGTCGCCGGAGCCGTCGCGATACTCCTCTTGATCGGGTTCTCGGCGTTCTTCTCCTCCTCGGAGATCGCGATGTTCTCGCTGGCGAAGCACCGCATCGACTCGCTCGTCGAGGACAACGTGCCCAATGCAGAGGTCGTCAGCGATCTCAAATCGAACCCTCACCGGCTCCTGATCACGATCCTCGTCGGGAACAACATCGTCAACATCGCGATGTCCTCGATCGCGACCGCGATCGTGAGCATCTACTTCGACCCGGGGACGGCGGTGCTGGCGTCGACGTTCGGAATCACGACTCTGGTGCTCCTGTTCGGCGAGAGCGCGCCGAAGTCCTACGCCGTCGAGAACACCGAATCGTGGGCGCTCCGCATCTCCCGGCCGCTGAAGTACTCCGAGTACGCGCTGCTCCCGCTCGTCGTCGTCTTCGACTACCTCACCCGCGTCATCAACAAGGTGACCGGGGGGCGCTCGGCGATCGAGACCTCCTACATCACCCGCGACGAGATCCAGGACCTCATCCAGACCGGCGAGCGCGAGGGCGTCATCGAGGAGGAAGAGCGGGAGATGCTCGACCGGATCTTCCGCTTCAACCAGACCATCGCCAAGGAGGTGATGACGCCGCGACTCGATATGACGGCCGTTCCGAAGGACTCGACGATCGACGAGGCCATCGAGACCTGCGTCCACTCGGATCACGAGCGCGTCCCGGTCTACGACGGCAACCTCGACAACATCATCGGAATCGTCACCATTCGAGACCTCGTTCGCGAGAAGAACTACGGCTCCGGCACCGCGTCGCTGACGGATCTCGTCCAGCCGACGCTGCACGTCCCCGAGTCGAAGAACGTCGACGAACTCCTCACCGAGATCCAGGACAACCGGCTGCGGATGGTCATCGTCATCGACGAGTTCGGGACCACGGAGGGGCTCGTCACACTCGAAGACATGGTCGAGGAGATCGTCGGCGACATTCTCGAAGACGACGAGGAGGAGTCCTTCGAATACGTCGACGACCGCGAGACGCTCGTCCGCGGCGAGGTCAACATCGACGAGGTCAACGAGGAACTCGGCCTCGAACTCCCCGAGGGCGAGGAGTTCGAGACGCTCGCGGGCTTCATCTTCAACCGCGCCGGCAGACTCGTCGAAGAGGGCGAGGAGATCACCTTCGACGGGATCACCATCCGCATCGAGCAGGTCGACAACACCCGGATCATGAAGGCGCGAATCACTATCCCCGAAGGGTCGGAGTCGGAGGGAGAGGACGCGGAGCCGACGGCCGACGAGGAGGAGTCGGAGTCGCCGACGCAAGAGTGAGCGTCGCGGGCGGGAGCGAGCCCGCCCCATCCCACCTCGCCTTCACAGAACCAGATCGAGCGCGCTGAACGCACCGTACGCCAGGCCGAAGGCGAGGGCCAGCGAGCCGACCCAGGCCAACACCGTCTTGAGCATCTTCTCGCGGCTGACGCCCGCACCGTCGGCGGCGTAGCCGCTGCCGATGATCGCGCTGACGATGATCTCGTTGAACGAGACCGGAATCCCGAGCGCGACCGCCACCTGCGCGATGGCGAAAGCGGGGATCATCGCCGCGATGGAGCGCCGGGGGCCGAGCGAGGAGTAGTCCTGCGAGATGGCCTTGATCATCCGCGGCGCCCCCGTCCACGAGCCGACGAGCAGGCCCAGTCCGCCGCCGCCGAGCAGCGTCGGGAGCGGGACGGCCACCTCGCCCAAGAGCGGGACGAGCGGGCCGATCGCGAGGCCGACCTGGCTGCCGCCGGCCGAGAAGGCGACGAGACCGCCCAGAACGAGCAGGAAACGGCGCTGCCCGCGGGCGGGATCGACGACGATCTCGCGGCGGACGACGGCGACGGCGACCAGGGCGAACAGCGCGGAGACGACGGCGACGCCGACGTCGACGCCCGCGACCGGGAGCGAGAGCGAGGGCGTCGCGGCCGCGCCGACCGCCGCGAGCGACCGCCCCGATTCGCCACCCAACGCGGCGAAGCGGATGTTCGCGACGAGGAGGCCGACGACGCCGCCGAGGGCGGGCACGGCAACGCGTTCGGGGACGGACTCGTTGCGGAGGAAGCGCGCCGTCGCGTAGGCGATCCCGCCGCCGACGAACGGGGTGAGCACCCACAGCGAGACGATCTGCTGGTACTTCGCGATCGCCGGGCCGCCGCCGTTGGCGAGACCGACGCCGACGACCGCGCCGGTGACCGTGAACGCCGTCGCGATCGGGTAGCCGGCGAAGACGCCGATCGCGACGAGTGCCGCCGCGACGATGAGCGCGACCGTCGAGGCGGTGGCCGTGAGGACGGAGCCGACGACGAGTTCCGTTCCGACGGCCTGCGTCACGTTCGCGCCCTGGAGGATCGCCCCCGAGAGACCCAGCACGCCGACGACGAACCCCGCGCGCATCACCGAGATCGCGTTCGCGCCCACCGCCGGGGCGAACGGAGTCGACCCCGACGAGCCCGCACCGATCGACCACGCCATAAAGAGGCTCGCGAGGGCGGCGACGAGGAGCGTGGCGAGCGTGGCGGCCGCGACCATCCGACTTACTTCCCCCGGTACCCTTCGTCGAACCCGTCACGGAGCCCTGTCAGCGTCCGTCTGACGAAGAGGTACGCGAAGAAGACGAAGCCCAAGAGGAACACGAGAAGCACGATCAACGCGGGGTTGGACGCCGCGAAGTCGACGACCACGTCGACCTGCCCGGGGTCGCCGTCCGGGCGCAGGGCTGGAGATCGGCCGACAACTCCCGGCTGACGGGCAAGCATAGGCGGGCCTTTCCTCGGCGTCAGTAAATGCGTTTCGCCGTCGGCGCACGTTGCGACCGACGCGACAAAGCGGAGGCCGCGGTCCCGAGGGCCGGAGTCGGTTCCGGATCCCGGCGGACCGGGCCGGCCCCCGCTCGACGCACGAAAGCAAGACTCATCACACACGCGGCGAAACGTCCCCGAAAGATGGCCGACATCCTTCCCTCCCGGCCAGACCTCCCCGACGACGAGGACAAGGAACCGCGCGTCGTCGGCCTCGACAGCGAGGAGGTCGACGACCTCCTGGCGGCGATCTCCTCGACGACCGCCCGGGAACTCCTCGCGGAACTGCACGACGAACCGGGAACGCCCTCGGAGGTCGCCGAGCGCGTCGACACGTCGATCCAGAACGCCCAGTACCACCTCGACCGGCTCGAAACCGCGGGACTCATCGAATCGGCGGGAACGGCCTACTCCGAGAAGGGACGCGAGATGACGGTGTACGCGCCCTCGGACCGCGCCCTCGTGGTCGTCGCCGGCAACGAGGACGACACCACCGGGCTCCAGTCGGCGCTGACGCAGTTGCTCGGCGGACTCGGCGTCGTCGCGCTCGGCAGCGTCGTCGTCGATCGACTCGCCAGGGCCGGCAGTGCCTCGGTGGTCTCGCTCGGCTCCGGGGGCGACGGCGGGAGCGCCTCGGGCGGTGCAGCGGGCGGGGACGGCGGGGCGAATCTCACCGGCGCGACCGAAACGGGGACGCCGGTCGGAACCGCGACGGAGGCACCGGAACCCGAGACGGTGACGGAGACGGCGGCAGCGACGGAGACGTCCGGTGACGGCGGCGGGATCCAGATCGCGGAGGCGACAGAGACGCCGACGGCCGAGCCGACCGCGACGCAGACGGCCGAATCGACTGCGACGCCCGCCCCGGCGGCCGATACGCCGGTTCCGGAACAGCCCCCGGCGCCGACGGACGCGCCGTCGACGCCGACGGAGACTGTCGCGGAAGCGACGCGAACCGCAACGGACGCCACCGAGACCGTGATCGAGACCACGCAGGCGGCCGCCGGTGGCGGCGACGGCCCGCTGGAGGCGGTGGCGGCCGCGGTCGCGGCGCTCCCGCCCGGAGCGCTGTTCTTCGTCGGGGGCGTCGTCGCGCTGTCGTTCGTCGCGCTCGTCTGGCGACAGTAGCGGGTCGCGTTCGGCGGTCGGGGACGGGGAGACGGCCGACACCGACTGCGACGCGGGGAACCGAGCGGACGCTGAAACGCGGATTTGAGTCTACGTCGTCTATTTTATTCACCGGACCGACGGTACACCCGCAGGGTCGCCGCCACCGCTTCGGCCCTCCACCCGGGATTCGTCTCCCCACCCACCCCACGTGAACACCCCACCGACGCCCGCCCGGGTGCGCGGCCTCCGAACGGCCCATCCGACGATCGACGGTCGTCGTCTCCCCCTGCCCCCGAGACCGATCCGCCGGCAGTCGACGGCCGTTCGGCACCGCCCGTCCGCCCGCCAGGCCGAACGCGGGCGGCGGCGGCCCGAACTCCACTTCCTTCTTTCTGTGTCGTGCCGGTCGCCAGCGGCGTCACCGGTCCGTCGAACTGCCCCGGGGAGCGATCGTGAACGACTCGAAGACGTCGCCGTCGACGGTGACGAGTCGACCCTCGACGCCGCCCGCCGTCCGCGCTTCGAGTTCGGCGTGTGCGGCCCGATTCCCTCGCGGTTGCGCGTGGCTGCCGGGATTGAGGAGGACGACGTCGTCGGTCGCCTCGTACGTCGGCCGGTGGCTGTGGCCGAAGAGGACGACGTCGGCACCGCGCTGACGGCCGAAGAGCGGGAGCGCCGTCGGTCCGCCCGGGCGGCGGTGCGTCATCGCGAACGTGAGGCCGCCGAACGTGAAGTTCCGAGCCTCCGGGAGGCGTGATCGGATCCCCGCGTCGTCGTTGTTGCCGGTGACGCCGAGGAGGCGGGTCGCCTCGCGCTCGAAGTCGTCGAGGACGGACTCTCGCATAAAATCCCCCGTGTGCGCGACCACGTCGGCGTCGCGGACGGCCTGCAGCGTCCGCCCCGTGAGGCGGTGCGAGTCGGTACTGTGGGTGTCGGAGACGACCGTGAGCATCGACCCGGTCTACGACGGCCGACCCCAAGAACGGTCCGACTGGCCGCCGATCCTCTCGTCGCACGCGGACGGCGACTCTCTCGCGATAACCGAACCGCCGACCCTGCCGCGGTGAACGGATCACGGCTGTCCCGCCGTCCAAACCACTTTATCCCCGTCGGCGGAGGTGTGGGTATGGCCGGAAGCAAAGGCGTCGTCCTCGCGGCACTGTTCGCGAACGGGGCCATCGCGATTCTGAAGTTCGGCGGGTTCCTCCTGACCGGGAGCCCCTCGATGCTGTCGGAGACGTATCACTCGATATCGGACACCGGCAACCAGGTGTTTCTCCTCGTCGGAATTCGATTCAGCGAGAAGGAATCGAGCCGGGAGCACCCGTTCGGCTACGGGAAGGCGCAGTTCTTCTACTCGTTTCTCGTCGCCGTGCTCCTGTTCGGGATCGCGGGCTGGGAGTCGGCCAAACACGGGTACAACGCCATCGTCCACGGCGGGCACGGCGCGGCCGGGACGCTCACGCTCGCCGGGGCGACGTTCCCCTCGTGGTACGTGAACGTCGTCGTGCTGCTCGGTGCCATCGGCTTCGAGACCTACGCCTTAGCGAAGGCGAACGCGGAGATGCAGCGGCAGATCGACCACTACGGCTGGAGCGGGATCCGCGAGGCGTTCGACAAGATGAGCGACGTGACGACGCTGACGGCGTTCACCGAAGACACCATCGCGCTGGTCGGCGCGGCCCTGGCGCTCGTCGGGATCCTGCTCTCGAAGGCCACCGGCAACGAGGTGTACGACGCCGTTTCGGCCCTGCTCATCGGGCTCCTGCTGATGGGGTTCGCGCTCGCGTTGGCGTGGGAGAACAAGCGACTGATCCTCGGCGAGAGCCTCCCGGCGGACGCCGAGGCCGACCTCCGGGACGTCGTCATCGAGAGCCCGGGCGTCGTCCACCTCGACACGTTCCGGACCGTCTACGTCGGTCCGCAGACCATCCTCGTCACGATGGACGTGAGTTTCGATCCGGAAACAGAAGCGGGCGAAATCGACGAGGTCATCTCCGGCATCGAGGACCGCCTGCTGGCGGCCGACGATCGCGTGCAACACGTCTACATCGAGCCGGAGGTGTGAGCCGGATCGCACTCGATCGGTCGATTCGACCGGGAGCCGCACTCACTCGCGGAGGTCGGCAGCGACGTCCGCGACGCGGTCGACGGCCGCTTCGACGTCCGCGCGGGTCACGTCGAGGTGCGTACAGAAGCGCGTGAGGAACGGCCCGTGCGCGCCGCCGAGGACGCCGCGCTCCTCGCAGGCCTCGACGAACGTCTCGGCGTCGGCGAGGTCGTCGGTGAACACCTGCACGATGTTCGTGTCCGGGTCGGCGGCGCGGAGGCCGTCGATGTCGTCGAGCCCGCGCGCGAGGACGGCGGCGTTCTCGTGATCCGTTTCGAGCCGGTCGACGTTCTCCAGGGCCAGGACGCCAGGCGCGGCGATCACCCCGGCCTGGCGCATTCCGCCGCCGTACAGTTTGCGGACGCGACGCGCGTTCTCGACGAACGCCGCGTCCCCGGCGAGAATCGAGCCGACGGGCGCGCCGAGGCCTTTCGAGAGGCAGAACAGGACCGAGTCGACGTCGCGGACCATCCGTTCGGGGTCGACGTCGAGCGCGACGCAGGCGTTGAACAGGCGGGCGCCGTCGAGGTGGACTGAGACGTCGCGGTCGCGGGCCGCCTCGGCGGCCGCCGAGACCGATTCCGGCGGGACCGCGACGCCGCCGCGGCCGTTGTGCGTGTTTTCGAGCGCGAGCAACCCCGTGCCGGCGCGGTGCAGGCTCGTTTCGACGTACGCGGATTCGATCTGTTCGGGCGTCGGCACCGCGCGCTCGGCGTCGACCGGACGTGGCTGCAGTCCCGAGAGCTGTGCGAGTCCGCCGAGTTCCCAGCAGTAGATGTGCGACTCGCGGTCGAGGATGACCTCCTCGCCCCGATCGGCGTGGACGCGCGCCGCGATCTGATTTCCCATCGTCCCCGTCGGCACGTAGAGGGCGTCCTCGGTTCCGACGCGGTCGGCCGCGGCGGCCTCCAGTTCGTTCACCGTCGGGTCCTCGCCGTAGACGTCGTCGCCGACGTCCGCGCCCGCGGCGGCCTCCCGCATCGCCGCCGAGGGGCGCGTCACCGTGTCGGATCGAAGGTCGATTGCCATATCCGATCCTCGACGCCGGGAGCAAAGTATCCGCGGATCCGTGGGGTCGTCGTCCAATTAAACCCACCAGAAAAGGAGAGAGACGGAAGAGAGCGAGAGACGGAAGAGAGCGAGAGGGGGTCCGAAACTACCCGAGCAGGAACTTCGCGATACGCGTTTTCCCGAGCTCGGTCTTTTCGAGGATCGCGTCGAGGCCGAGGATCCGGCCCGCGCCGAGCGTCGCCACGGTGACGAAGAGCATCAGGCCCATCAGGTCACCGTTGACCAGGCCGTGCGCCCAGTCGGCGTTCCCCAGGTAGAAGAACGTCATCAGGGTGACCCCGAAGAACGAGGCCAGTCTGACGAGCGCGCCGACGACGAGGCCCAGGCCGATCAGGAACTCGCCCATCGGGATCATGAAGTTCGTGAACTCGAGCATCCACGGCGTGCTCCCGACCCACGCGAACAGCCCGGCGATCGGGCTGCCCGAGGCGTTGAGGAGGTAGCCGCTGGCGTCGAACGGTTCGCCGGAGACGAAGGCGAATTTCGTGAAGCCGGCGTGCAGGAACCAGTAACCGGTGATGATCCGCAGCGCGACGATCCAGTAGCCGGCGAGGGTGCCCTGCAGGTCGAAGTCGAGGAGGTTTCCGAACGTCGTTTCAGCGGAGGTCTGTGTTGTTGGGGTCGTGGACATAATCGTTCACCTTACAGATGAACAGTTGAACGCACGGGGGTTATAACTGGAATATGGTTCTCGGTTTTTCAGAAATCGAGAGAACGATTCGCAAAGGCGTCATCGCTCACGACTCCGCTGTGAGGAGTCGCTTCCGGAGAGATTCGGCGACGCCGGTGAGGTGTACCTGGCCGAAGACGGCGACGAGGAGCGCGCCCAGGGAGTTGAACATCGCGTCGCGGACGGTGTCGTCGAGACCGTGTTGGGCCAGCGGCATCGTGAGCCCCGTCGTGTCGGCGGCGATGTCGAGACCGAACTCGAACAGCTCCCAGATGACGCCGAACGAGAGCACGATCACGAAGATATAGACGAAGAAGAACCGTCGCGGGATGTGGATCTCCTCGTGGTGGAGGTCGATCGCCCGAGCGACGGTGTAGCCGGCGGCCGCGACGAGCGAGGCCGAGGTCGCGTGCGTGAGATGGTCCCACCAACCGATCTGACTGTAGAGTCCGGCGGATCCGAGCGTGTGCAGGAACACCGCGGTCGTGATCCAGAGGGCGAGCCACGGGTCCAGCGGGAAGTCGTAGTTCCGCCGGAGCACGGCCGGGACGAAGGTGATCAGCAGGGCGATCCCGCCGTTCGAGACCGCCTTCGGGTTGCCGGCGAAGAAGCCGTAGCCGACGAGCACGAGCAGCACGGCCTGCATTCCCCGGGTGATACGGCGCTGATTCCGCAGCGACGGTCGGGGCAGGAGCGTCATCGTCGCACCACCCGGCGGAGGAGCCGCCAGAGGAGGCGATCACGTCGCCTGAAGTAGCCGTCGAACAGCACGCCCGCGGCGAGACCGGCGAGCGTGACGTACAGCCACTCGATCATCAGCGTCTCGTTGTCGACGAGAAAGGCGGTCCCGAGGAACCGGTCGGCGTTCCACCGGAAGACGGTCCAGGCGGCTGCGGCGGCCAGCGTCGTCAGAACGACCAGTCCCACGGCGAACCAGTGAGTGACCCGCAGCGCCGTGAAGGTGTGGAGTTCGACGATGACGAGCAGCGCGAGCCCCGCCAGCGAGAGATAGGTGGCGAAGGTCCCGACCGTCCCGCCGACGAGACCGCGGACGAGGATCGGAAACAGGGCGACGACGAGTAACTCCCAGGGGAGCATCACGCGCCACTCGCGGTGGGCGACCGGCGGGAGCAGCACGACGAACCCGACGACGCCGACGAACAGGATCCAGCCGTAGTCGACGTCGAGGGCGCTCTCGACGAACACCGACGCGAGCACGCCGACCAGGAACCACGACAGGACGGCGTTCGCGCGGCCGTCGCGGAACAGGCGCTCCAGGGCGTCTTCGAAGTCCGTGAGTCTGGAGCCGTCCGGCTCTCTGACGCCGTCGTTCATCGCTCGGATCCGAGACGCTCTCGCGACATAAGCCCAGCGGCGCTCACGAGGCCGACCGGCTTACGAGTCGGCCGCGTCGACGACCTCGTAGCTCAGGTTCTGTTCCCGGAGCTTGTCGGTGTGCGCCGAGAGCAGGTCGGTCGAGGTCAAGAGGAGGATGTCGAGTCCCTTCGTGGCCGCCTCTTGAACGCCGGCGCTGCTGCCGAACCGGATGTCCGGTTCGAGATTCGCCGTGTCGGCCGCGACGATGGCTTCGACTCCCCCGACGGCGATCAGGTCGTGTTGCTCGGCGAGATCGGAGACTCGCTCCGGATCCACCGCCGAACTGCCGCCGTTTTGGACCTGTGGGACCGAGACGATCGTCACGGTCCCCAGCTCGTAGTCGACGACGCCCTCGAAGTTCGTGATTCCGACGTCGGCTCCTGCCTCGGCGTCCGTCACCGCAACCGCGGTTGCGTTTCCGGTGTCGCCCGACATCGCCCGGAGGACCCCGTCCCGCATCGTCAGCGAGACCGTCTCGCCCTCCCGGATGTCCGTCGTCGCGATGGCCGTCTCGATCTCGACCTGGCCGATGACGTCCTCGGAGACGTGTTCGACGAACCCGCGGAGCTCGTCGGTCTGGGAGATCAGCCAGTCGACGCCCTCCTTCGTCACCTCGTAGCGGCCGCGACCGTGCTTGTTGACGTACCCGTGTCCGACGAGGTCCTGGAGGTAGTCGCTGACCGCCTGGGCGGTGATACCGATCGCGTCGGCGATCTCCTGTTGATTCACCGCGGGCTGGCGCTCTGCGATCTGTACCAGAATCTGGTAGCGGGTCGCGTTCCGTTTGCTCTGGAGAACGCCGAATTTCTCGGCATCGTCCGCGTTCCTCGCCATTGACGTATCTCCGACCGCCGAGGCAAAGTAATTTTGCCTTAGTTCGCCCGAAATTGAGCTTCTGCGCGATTCTACGCCATTGAGAGCAATCTGAATTTTTCTAATACAACCAAAATTGTTTTACGCCCTACGACGGTTGTATTCGTCGATGGCGCACGTCTCGCTCCCACACGACGCGAAGGCCGGGCCGACGAAGTCCGAAGTGAGAGCCGTCCTTCTCAGTAAACTCGATCTCACACCGACCGACCACTTCGCGGAGGTCGGTTCGTGTACCGGCGCGGTCACCGTCGAGGCCGCCCGACGCGCCGGTCGAGTCACGGCACTGGAACGGAAGCCCGAACGGGTCGAAACGAGCAGAAAGAACCTCGCGGCCAACGAGGTGGGCGGAAGCGTGGAACTGCGAGAGTCCGAAGCGCCGGAGGGGCTCCCGACGGACGCCGACGCGCTGTTCCTCGGCGGCAGCCGGAACTACGAGGCCGTCCTCGACCACGCGGTCGAGCACCGGATCGACCGCGTGGTGATGAACGTCTCGCGGCTGGAGGTCGCCGGGGCGGCGACGGCGGCGTTCAGGGAACGGGGCCTCTTAGACGAGGTAGTCCAGTTCCAGGTGAGCCACGGCTACGAACTCGCCGGCGCGACGAGTTTCGACTCCCAGAACCCGGTGTATATGCTGGTCGGGGGGGCCGGGGAGGTCGCGGCCGACGGTGGGAAGGCGGCGATGGACGACGGGGGGGCGGCGACAGACGGCGGGGAGACGTCGACCGACGGCGACGAGCGCGTGCGAGGCACTGAGCGGTCGCCGGGAGACTCCACGGGAGGCGGACGCCGATGACGCTCTACGGCGTCGGACTCGGCCCCGGCGAGGCCGACCTCGTGACCGTGCGCGGCCGCCGCGTTCTCGAAGCGGCGGACGTCGTGTACTCGCCCGGTCGCCTCTCTCGGTCGGTCGCGACCGAGCACGTCCCCGAGGCGCGGATCGGCGACGTCGACTTCCCGATGACCCGCGACGAGGAGGAACTCCGACGCGCCTGGAAGGCCGCCGCCGCGGAGATCGCACCGCGCGCCCGCGACGACACCGCGGCGTTCGTCACGCTGGGCGATCCGAACGTCTACTCGACGTTCGGTCACCTGCGGCGGACGCTCGCGGCGTTCCATCCGGACGTCGACGTCGAGGTCGTCCCGGGAGTGAGCGCCGTCACCGCCTTCACGACCGCCCTCGGGGTCGAGATCGCCTCGGGATCGAGCGTCGCGCTGCACGAGGCCGCCCGCGGGGCGGCCCCGACCGGTCCGGACCGAATGGTCCTGTTCAAGGTCACCGACGTCCCCGCGACCCACGAGGGACTCGTCGACGCCGGTTACGACGTCGTCTACGGCCGCAGACTGTATATGGAACAGGGCGAGACCGTCGTGACCGACGACCCCGAAGCCCTGGCCGACCGCGACTACTACACCCTCGCGTACGCGGAGAAGCGCGGGCTGGATCCGCGGCCGGCGACCGCGGCGTTCGGCGAGGAGTCGGGGACCGATCCCGGCCCCCCGGCGCAGACCGACGGAGGGGTGGAGCCGACGGCGGAGACCGACGGGGGAATGGGGTCGGCCGCGGAGTCGCTCGCCGCCACCGACCTCGCATCGGTCGAGCGCGCGGAGGGCGAGGCCTGCGGCGACACGGTTCGAGAGGGACCGTCGCGATGACCGACCCGCAGGAGGCCATCGACGCGGAGTCGACCGCGCGAGCGAGCGAACGCGACCCCAGAATCGAGGCGAAGACCGCCGGTGACGTGCAGGAGGGAATTCCCTTCATCGGGGCGGGCCCGGGCGACCCGGGGCTGCTCACCGTCACCGGAAGGGAACTCGTCGAGTCTTCGGACCTCGTGGTTCACGCCGGGTCGCTGGTCAACAGCGAACTCTTGACGGAGTACTGCGCGGACGCCGAGCAAGTGTCGAGCATCGGCAAGGACTTAGAGGAACTCGTGCCGCTGATGCGGGACGCCCACGAGTCGGGGCAGAACGTCGTCCGCCTCCACAGCGGTGATCCCGCGGTCTACGGGGCGGCCGTAGAGCAGATGGACGCCCTGGAGCACGAGGGCGTTCCTACGTACATCGTTCCGGGCGTGACCTCCGCGTTCGCGGCCAGCGCGACGCTCCGAACGCAACTCACCCTGAACGGGGTGGCGAACCACGTCGCGTTCACGCGTCCGCAGGGGAAGACGCTCGACCCCGAGGACGACCACATCGGCGAGTTCGTCGGGATGGGCGACGTGACGACCTGCGTCTACCTCGGGACCCACGCGGTCGACGAGACGATGGATCGGCTCCTCGACGACGGCCACGACCCCGACACGCCGGTGGCCGTCGTCTACCACGCGTCGTGGCCGGACGAGGAGGTCATCGAGGGCACGATCGGGACGATCGGCGAGCGACTGGCGGTGGCGGGCTACCGCGCCTCCGCGATGGTCGTCATCGGCGACGCCGCGCGGAAGGCTGGCTACGAGCGCTCCTACCTGTACGGCGACTGGGCGAATCGAGACGAGACCGCGAGCGAGGCCGACGACTGACGACGACCGAACTATGAGCACGGACACGAACGACACCGACACGGACGCGGGCGAATCGAGCGGCCACTGTTCCACGCCGGACTCCGATGGGGAGGTGGCCGAGGAGATCGCGATCATCAGCTTCGAGCGGAAACTCGACGCCGCCGAGGAGATCGCGGCGGGGATCGGCGACGGCTACGAACGCGTCGACATCGTCGAGTACCACGGCGACGTCTTCGCGGAGCACTGGGGCGAGTACGACTGCTTCGTCGGGCTGATGGCCTCCGGCATCGCGATGCGCAAGACCGCGCCGCTGCTCGACGACAAGTGGGACGACCCCGCCATCGTCGTCGTCGACGAGGAACTCACGTGGGCCATCCCGATCACGGGCGGGCACCACGGCGCGAACCAGGTGGCTGACGACCTCTCGCGGTTGGGCGCGGTGCCCGCGATGACGACCGCGAGCGAGGCCGCGGGCAAACAGGGCGTCGAGAGCAAGGCGAAGGCGCTGGACGCGCACGTGGTCAACGGCGACTCCACGGTCGCGACGAACCTCGCCGTCCTGAACGACGAACTCGGCCCCGTCGCGCGCCTCGACGGCCCCCGGGCGGTCCTCGTCGACGACGACGTCACCGTCCTCAAGCGGAACGCCGAAGAGGGAGTCGTCCTCGGGACCGGGACGGTCTCGGGGGTGAAGAAGTCGCAGGTGCTCGACGCCTGGGCGGCCGCCCTCGACGACCTGGGGTTGGACTTCTCCGACGTCGATTTCGTCGCGACCGGCACCCGAAAAGAGGGTGAAGAAGGCCTCTACGAGGCCGCCCAGGAGATCGACTCCGGCGTCGTCCTCTTCGAGAGAGAGACCCTCGAAGCGTTCGAAGGCCCTTCGCCGTCGCGGTCGAAGGAACTCATCGGCTGGCCCGGCATCGCCGAGGCGTCGGCCATCGCGGGCGGTCGCGAGCACGACCTGGTACTGGAAAAAGAGCGGTTCGACGACGCCGTGACCGTGGCGGTGGGGCGGTAAGATGGCGGAAACTGACGACGCCGTCGCCGACACGGGTGCGTCGGATTCGGGCGCGGGCACCGACGCCACCGGCGATTCGCCCGGAACGCTGTACGTCGTCGGCATCGGTCCCGGACTGCCGCACGCGATGACCCAGCGGGCGAAAGACGTCGTCGCGACCGCCGACTGCGTGATCGCCTCGAACCTCTATCAGGAGTTCCTTCGACGTGACGGGACGCTCCCGCCGGAGAGCGCCGAGGTGGAAGCGGCCGCGGCGGGCGATGCCGCTCCGGACGGCGGAACGAGTGCTGGAAGCGAGTCCGGGACCGTCCTCGAACGTCCGAGCGGGACCCGCCAGACGCTCGTCCGCTCGTCGATGGGGCGGCAGGTCGAACTGGCCCGCGAGGCGTTCGAGCGCGTCCGCGCCGGCGAGGACGTCGCCCACGTCTCCGGCGGCGATCCGAACGTCTACGGCAAGAGCGACCTGCTGTTCACGATGGCGGAGGCCGAGGGGGCCGACGACGTCCCGATCGAGGTGGTCCCCGGCGTGACGGCGGCGCTCGGCGGCGCGGCGAACCTCGGCGCGCCGCTGTCGAACGACTTCTGCACCGTCTCGCTGTCGGACAAGTGGCGCGGCTGGGACGAGATCGAGGAGAAACTCCGCGCCGCGGCGATCAGCGGGTTCGTGATCGTGCTGTACAACTGCTGGCGCGATTACCAGCGCGCCATCGACGTGGTGCGAGAGGAGCGCACCGACGACGTTCCGGTGGGGATCTTCAACGACGCCGGCCGCGGCGACGCGGGTCGGAACCTCGACGACGAGACGCACACGATCACCACCCTCGGCGAGGCGAACGACCACGACGACGAGGTCGGCGGGATGGGGACCTCGATCCTGATCGGCAATCACGAGACGGCGGTCTGGGAGAACGAGTACAGAAAGCACCTCGTCACCCCGCGCGGCGGGCGTGACGTCGACGACTTCTGAAAACCAGCACTGACGCCACCAACATCTGACAATGAGCACGAACGACACCACCGAGACGAGTACAGGCACGGAGACGAGTACGGACGCCGAGAGCGAATGCGGCGCGTCGACCGATTCGAGTGCGGCCGACACCGCGACCGAGACCGGCTCCGGATCGAAATGCGGGGCGTCCACCTCGGTCGACGGAAGCGAGTCGGCCTGCGGGGCTTCCGGTTCCGGCTTGACGTCCGGATCCACCTCTCCGTCCGACTCGAAGTGCGGCGGATCCAAGCACGCGAAGACCGACGAGAAGGTCGAGTCCACCGTCGACGACTTCGAAGCCGACCCCGGACGCCTCGTCGCTGTCGGCCTGGGCCCCGGGCAGCCGGAAGGGATGACCCAGCGGGCTCGGGGAGCGCTCTTGGAGGCCGAGCACATCGTCGGCTACACCACGTACGTCGAGCTCTTACCCGACGAGGTCACCGAGTCAGCCGAAGAACTGTACGACACCCCGATGTGCGGCGAGGTCTCCCGGACGGAGGAGGCGATCGACCGGGCGCTCGCGGGCAACGACGTCGCGATCATCGGAAGCGGCGATCCGAACGTCTACGCGCTGGCCGGCCTGGCGCTGGAGATTCTGGAATCGAAGGGCGCGACCGCGAGTATGGTCGACTTCGAGGTCGTCCCCGGCGTTCCGGCCGCCCAGTCCTGCGGGGCGCGGCTGGGCGCGCCGCTCGTGAACGACACCGTCAGCATCTCGCTGTCGGACCACCTGACGTCGATGCCGACCATCGAGTCCCGACTCCACGCCGCCGCGAAGGAGGGGTTCACCATCGCGATCTACAACCCCTGGAGCCGCAAGCGCCGGGAGAACTTCCGGAAGTGCTGTGAGATCCTCTTGGAGCACCGCGCGGCCGACACGCCCGTCGGGATCGTCCACGGCGCGGGCCGCGACGACGAGGAAGTCGACATCGTCGAACTCGGGGAGTTAGAAGAACTCGGCGAGACCGACCTCGTCGATATGACGACGACCATCCTCGTCGGCAACGAGGAGACGTACGTCTGGGACGACCGGATGGTGACCCCCCGCGGCTACGAGTCCAAGTATGACTACTGAGTACCGAGTTCGCCTCGACCGAGGCGCTTGCGAGGGCGTCTTCGCCTGCCTCGTCCGCGACGATCGGTTCGTCGAGGCCGCCGACGGGTTGGCGACCATCGAGGCGTCGGAGGGGCTGGCGGCGGCCGATGGCGGCAGTCGGTCCGGCGGCGACTGCGGGCCCAACGAGCACGACGAACTCGTCGTCCCGTTCGCCGACGACCGCGTAGAGGCCGCGAAACAGGCCGCCCGCGCCTGTCCCGTCGACGCAATCGAGGTACTGACGGAGGGTGATGATGAGTGACGCGAGTCGGACGTCGGTCACGCCCGAACCGGTCGAGGACCTGCTTTCGGCGACGCCGGCGACGGCGTACTTCTGGGGGCGCGTCGCCGGCGACGGCGAACTGACGCGCGACTGCGTGACCGTCCGCGCGGCAGACGAGACGGCGGCCGACGCGCTGGCTGCGGTCGCCGGGACCGCCCGGGTCGATCACGACCACCGGGTCGCAGCCCGCGAGTCGGCGCACGACGCCTCGATCGTTCGCTTCGACGACGAGTACGAGTTACAGGTGTTCGGCGCGCCGGCCGATCGCGCCGCCGCGGCCCTGGGCCTGCCGATCGACGGCCAGCCGGGCGGGTACCGCTTCGACGCGTTCGCCGAGTACCGCGCGCAGTTCCTCCGGGGGATCCTCGAAGCCTGCGGCACCGTCTGCTTCCGGGAGTCGTCGGGATCGGTCGGCGTGTCGTTCGTCCACGAGGACGAGGCGTTGCTCAGAACCGTTCGCTCGCTGCTCGACGCCGCAGCGCCCCACGTCCCGACTGACGATCTCTCGGAGACGTCCTCGGGCGGCTACTGGTTCGGCCTGGCCGACGACGCGGACACGGCGGCGTTCGCGCGGTGGACGTACGCCGGAAGCGACGACTCCGGGTTGTACTCGACCGCGCGGCGTGGGAAACTCCGCCGAAGCGTCGAGCGGGCTACGGGGAGCGAGGTGGGCGAGCTCTCAAGATGACCGCGAACGCCAGAGCCTCGCCGGACGCGCGGGACGACACCGGCGTACTCGACGACGAGGCCGTGTTGCTGGTAGGCCACGGCTCCCGCCGCGAGAAGTCGAACGAACAGGTCCGGGCGCTCGCGGCCGATCTGGAGGATCGACTCGGCCTACCGGTCGACGCCGGCTTTCTGGAACTCGCGACGCCCTCGATATCCGACGCGATCGCCGGGCTCGCGGCGACAGTCTCGCGAATCAGCGTCGTGCAACTGTCGCTGTTCGCCGCGAGCCACGTGAAGAACGACGTCCCGCTGGCGGTCCAGCGAGCCAGGAACGAACACCCCGACGTCACCGTCCACAACGGCGCACACCTCGGCGTCCACCCGGCGCTCGTCGACCTGCTCGACGACCGGGCGGCGGCCGTGGAGGCCGAGTTGGGCGTCGACCGCGAGACCGACGACGTCGCGGTGGTGCTCTGCGCGCGCGGCTCCAGCGATCCGGACGCCAACAGCGACGCGCACAAACTCGCCCGGTTGCTGTACGAGGGCCGGGCCTTCGACCGCGTCGAGACGGCCTTCATCGGCGTCACCGAGCCGCGGTTGGAGGAGGCGCTGCACGCCGCCGCCAAACACCGGCCCGACGCCGTCGTCGTGCTCCCGTACATGCTCGGCGACGGCGTCCTCACCGGGCGGATCCGCGAGGGGGCCGCCGAGTTCGACGACGAGTACCCCTACGTCGACGCGGCGGCCGGCGACCCGCTCGGAACGGACGGCCGGCTGCTGGACGTCCTCGGCGACCGCTGGCAGGAGGCCCGGACGGAAAGCGTCGATATGTCCTGTGACACCTGCAAGTACAAGGTCGAACTCGACGGCTACGAGGCGGACGTCGGCGGCGCGAAAGCGACGTTGCGCGCGCTGACGCATCAGGAGTCGCACGCCGACCGCGACGACGTGGACGACGAGCCACACGCACACGACGCGCCGGCGAAGCACGTCGCGGTGTGTACCAATCAGACGTGCGCCGCCGACGGCGCGCCGGCCGTCCTCGAAGGGTTGCGGCAGGCCGCACGCGATTCCGACGCCTGCGACGCCCGGATCACGCGTTCGTCGTGTCTCGGCCGCTGCGGCGACGGCCCGATGGTCGCCGTCTACCCCGACGGCGTCTGGTACGGCGGCGTCGACGGGAGCGACGCGGAGCGAATCGTCTCGTCCCACCTCGATCGGGACCGCATCGTCTCGGACCTCGTCGACCAAGTGTTATAAATGAGCTGTCACGAAATCGAAGCCCTACGACTCGGACTGATGAACGTGCTCGGAACGGAAGATCGAAGCGCTCGCGAGCACGCGGAGAAGGAACTGGAGGGCCACCTCGACGGCCCGATCGAAGCCCTCGCGAACGCGGAGACGCTCTCGGAGATCGAGCGACACCTCGACGCGGCGCTCGTGGACCTAGAGGCGGAAGTCGCCGCGACCGATCCCGACGACCCGGCGTACGGCTACGTCCGCGGGCGACTCGTCGCCGTTCGCGACGCCGAACGCGCGGTGCACAGGCTGACCGATCAGGGCGAGAGCGTCCTCGACGGACTTGGCGAGGCACACGACGTGCTGCACGAGACGTTCCCCGTCGAGGAGTAGCGATCAGGGGGGCCGATCCCCCTTCTATCGCGGATCATTCAACCGCGACGCGCCCGCGCCGAACTCGGCTTCGAGCAGCGCCGGCACGTCGTCGGGGACGACGTCGGAGTACCAGCGGTTTCGGGGGTGGATCGCGACCGCGGTCCCCTCGGCGCTGCACAGGCCGAGACAACTCGTCTCGGCGACGCGGACGCGCGACCAGAAGACGTCGCGGTCGCGCAGCCACGTTTTGACCGCCTCGTACACGTTGCGGCCCTGTACGTCCGCACAGCAGGCGTACTCCGAGTCCCGCACGTGCGTGCAGACGAGCACGTGAGCGGCGAAGTCGTCGTCGACGACGTCTTCGGTTCTCGACCGCATCAGTCCGCCGCGGCCGGCGCGTCCGAGCGCGCGCTCGCGACCTCTGACGATCGGTCCCCGACAGAGCGCCGACGGAACCGCGCGTGTGCCGCGGCGAGCAACGCCCAGAGCAGCGCCTGTCCGAACACGGTCATCCCGACGAGCCCCGTCGCCAGGTCGGAGGGGAGCGCGCTCTCGACCGGGTTCGCGGGAGCGAACGCGGCGGGGACGGCCAAGAGACCGAACGGGAGCACGGCCGCGAGGACGGTGGCCCCCCGTCCGTGCGCTTCTCGGAGCCGCTGGTACGCGTACCCCGAGAGCAGACAGACCAGCGCCCCGGCGACCATCATCCCGGCGTAGAGGAGTGTTCGGGTCTCCGTGGGCAGCGATTGCGAGACTCCGGGCGGCTGCGGCGGGAGGACGAGCCACGGCGCGCCCGAAACGGTGACGAACCCGGCCGCCGCCAGGAGGTAGCTCTTCGACCTCTCGGCCCCCGGAATCGCTGGTTCGAGGAGGTAGAAGGCGAAGCCGAAGACGACGCCGCCGAGGAGGACTCCCCAGAGCACGCCGGAGAGGACGCTCACGGCGTTCGTGACCGCTGCGGGAACCGCGGTCTCGTGGTGCCCGCTCCCGACGTCACTGTGGTGGCCGCCGCCGGCATCGTGGTGGTGACCACCCCCTGCGTCGTGGTGCCCGCCGGTCGCGGGCTCGCCGACGGCTTCGCCGCCCTCGTGGCCGAGTTCGTCGGCGAACGCGACGAGCGGGTTGGCCACGAGCGCCAGCAGCAGGCCGAACGCCAGTCCGGCGACCACGCCGGCTTTCACGCCCCGAGTCAGGTAAGCGACGAGCATACTCAGTGGCAGGTGATGCCCGCGGCGTGCCGGAAGTTGTGCATCGAGTCGTGCAGCATCGGTTCTTGAACGAACAGGAGTGCGAATCCGAGCGCGGCGACGAGCGCGAGTCCGACGGCGAGTTGCGTCGGCGTCAGCTCGATTCGGATCCCTTCGATTCGGCCGTGAACGGTGTCAGTGGTTGCCGCCATTCTAAATCACACTTGGAAAAAGACAAGTTAGATTGTAAATCTTGCGTGTGAGAGAAACTCAGCTTTCACGTGCGGCACCGACGACCGCGTCGATCCGCTCGGCGGAGAGCGCAGACAGCGGAACGCGCGTCCCGTCTGTTTCGTCGGCGACCAGTCCGGCCACTCCCGCTTCCCCGCCGTCTCCTGCGTCGACGACGACGACGTGCGCGCCGAGTTCGGCCAGTCGCCGGGCGGCCTCGCGGGTCTCGCCGACCGGGCTCCCCCCGGCGACGTTCGCGCGGCCGTCCGTGACCAACACGACGACGGCGGCGGCGGGGTCGGCCCGATCGAGGACGTCGGCCGCGGTTCGGAGCCCCGCGGGCAGCGGGGTCCGGTCGCCGGTCGGCAGGTCCTTGAGGTGGCGCGCTGCGAGCGTGACGCTGTTCGTCGGCGGGAGGAGGACGTCCGCCCCGTCGCCGGCGAACGAGACGAACCCGACCTCGTCGCGCTGGCGGTACGCGTCCTTCAGCAGTTCGAGTACCGTCCCCTTCGCCGCGCGCATCGCCGGACGCATCGACGCGCTGGCGTCGACGACGAAGAGCACCAGTGCGCCCGCGTCGCTCCGGCGGACCGACTGCCGGAGGTCCCGCGACTCGACGGACGACGCGCCGCGGGCGGCCGCCGCGCGGACCGAGGCGGCGGCGTCGACGTCGTCCGCCGGATTCGCGCGACGTGTGCGCACCCGGGCCCCCTCGCTGTCGACGGTCGGGTCGGTCCGCGTTCGGGTGCCGCTCCCCGCCTTCGCGTCCGTGACGGCCTCAGGCGCGGTCAATTCGGGGGCACGTCCCGCGCCGACTCCGGCGGGCGACTGCCCCGGGACGAGCGGACTGGCCTGTGTGGAGTCGTCGGAGTCGTCCACTGAATCTTCACCGTCGGCGTCCGTGTCGGCCCCCGTGTTCCGGTTCCCGTCCTCCGCGATCTTCCCGTTCCCCGCTGCCGATTCGGTGTGATTGGGGTCGCTGTCGCCGTTTCGGCCCGACGAGGACGGTCCCGCGTCCGTCCCGTCGGGGTCGTTCCCCTCCTCGGACGGTTCGGGCTCGGTCGATGGTCCCGATCCATCGCCGTCGCCCGGGTCACCGGGGTCGCCGGTCTCGCTCGTCGGGTCGCCGCACTCGTTCGCCGAGTCGCTGTTCTCGCCCCTGGCGTCGCCTTCTTCTTTCCCTTCGGGGTCTTCCCCGTCGGTTTCCCCATCGTCCTCGTTGCCTTCGTCGCCCGCTCCGTCGAAGTGGTCGTCGACGAGTTCCTCGGGATCGGGGGCGTCCTCGAACGGGCGCGCTCGAAGCCGGTGCGGGAGCGCGAGTTCCGCCGCGCGTCGGACGTCGGGTTCGACGACCTTCGAGCGTCCGTCGAGTGCGGCGAAGGTCATCGCGGCCCGCGCCGTGGCGATGTCGCCGCGGTGTCCCTCCGCGCCCGAGTCCCGGCACAGTTCCGCGATCTCCCGTTGGAATTCGGTCGGGAGGTCGACCTCCGGGAGGAGTTCGCGGGCCGTTCGGAGCTGGTCTCGGCGATCTGCTTCGCCGTCGGTTTCGGTGCTTGACGCCGTCCCCCCCGTATCGCGGCCGATCGCACGGTCGATGATGTCGACCCGTTGATCCAGGTCCTCGCAGGCCGTCACCGTCGCCTGAAGCGCGAAGCGGTCCCGCAGCTGGGGACGGAGGTCACCCTCCTCGGGGTTCATCGTGCCGACGAGCGTGAAGTCGGCCGGGTGGGTGACGCTGACGCCGTCGCGCTCGACGCGATTGACCCCGCTGGCCGCCGCGTCCAGCAGCACGTCGACGAGGTGGTCGTCGAGGAGATTCACCTCGTCGACGTAGAGGATGCCGCGGTTCGCGCGGGCGAGCAGGCCGGGATCGAACTCGTACTCGCCGGCCAGCGCGTCCGACACCGAGAGCGTCCCGACGACCCGCTCGCGGGTCGCACCCAGCGGGAGCGTCACGAGTGGGACCGGCCGCTCGGTCCGCGGCGGGTCCGTCCGCTGGCGACAGCGATCGCACTGGCGTTCGGGGTCCTCGGGCGGACAGCCGTAGGGACAGTCGGTGACGACGTCCTGTTTCGGTAGCAGGTCCGTCAGCGCCCGGACCGCCGTCGACTTCGCCGTTCCCTTCTCGCCTCGGATAAGGAGGCCGTCCAGGCTGTCGTTCGCCGCGACGGCGAGTAAAGCCCGCTTGAGTTCCTCCTGTCCGACGATCTGGGAGAACGAGAACCCTGACTCCCGATCGTGCGAAGCTTTTTTCACTTCACCGTAATCAATCATACTTGAATTAGCGCAATAGAGGTTTAACAACGTTATGCCAACAATCGGCCTGTACACCGCGACCGAAAACGAGCTCGGGGCCGTCCAGCGCGCCGCGAAGCGGACGGACGTCGACCTGGTCGTCCGCTCGGAGAGCGACCTCGACGACGGGACCGACGTCGACGCGTTCCTCGACGAGATCGACGACGCGACGGCGGCGGTCTTCTGGCTCCACGGCGGCGAGGAGAGTATGCCCGGATACGACCGCGCCGTCGAGCGATTGCGCGACGCCGGCGTGCCGCTCGTCGTCAAATCGACCGGAGACGCCTACGCGATCGAGGACACGTCCGTCGCCGCGACGGACCGCGACCGCATCTACGAGTACCTGGAACGGGGCGGGACCGCCAACGTCGCGAACTGTCTCCGCTTCCTCGCCGACGAGTATTCCCACATCGACCGCGAGTACGACGATCCCGTGACGCTCCCGACGGAGGGCGTCTACCACCCCGATCACCCCGGGGCGTCCTACGAGGAGTTGGCGGCCGACCTCGACCCGTCGACGCCGACGGTCGCGGTCTGGTTCTACGAGTCCCACTGGACCCACGAGAACACGCGCTACGTCGACGCCCAGGTGCGGGCCGTGGAGGCCCAAGGCGCGGACGCCCTGCCGATCTTTTGCAATCCGGCGACCGATACCGAGGGGCAGTGGGACGCCGAGCGGGTGACTCAGGAGTGGCTCCTCGACGACGGAGAACCCCTCGTCGACGCCGTCCTCTCTTCGTTTATGTTCTCGCTGTCGATGGACGAGCGGGGGCGCGCGGCCGACGACGAGGGCGATAGCGCCGAAGACGTCTTTGTAGAGCAACTGGGCGTCCCGGTGATCCAGACCGTCACGACGATGCGCTCGCGGTCCCGGTACGCGTCGAGCAACACGGGCGTGATGGGCTTCGAACTCGCCCTCTCGGTCGCGCTCCCGGAGTTCGACGGCAACGTCGTCACCCACCCGATCAGCGGGAAGGAGCGCACCGACGACGAGGCCGGCATCGGGAGCGCGCCGAAGCAGCACTTCCCGATCGACGACCGGGTCGACCACGCCGCGCGACTGGCGGTCAACTGGGCGCGGTTGCGGCACGTCCCGAACGAGGAGAAGGACGTCGCGGTCGTCCTGCACAACTACCCGCCGAGCGACGACGGGATCGGGACCGCCTTCGGCCTCGACAGCCCCGAGAGCACGGTCAATCTCCTGGAAGAACTCGGTGCACGGGGGTACGACCTCGGCGGGGGCGACGGCAGCGACGCGTCGCCGTCGCTCCCCGACAGCGGCCAAGCGCTCGTCGAGCGGCTCACCGACCAGCTCACCCTGGACAACCGCTGGGTCGCCCCCGAGGACGTCCGCGACCTGAGCGTCGACGTCGTCGCGCCAGGTCGCTACCGCGAGTGGTTCGGTGAACTGGACGAGCGCTTCCGAGAGAACGTCCGCGACGAGTGGGGCGAGGCCCCCGACCGACCCGTCGCGATCCCGGGCGTCGAGTTCGGGAACGTCCTCGTCACCGTCCAGCCGCCGCGCGGCTTCGGGATGGACCCCTCGAAAGTGTACCACGATTCGGACCTCCAGCCGCCGCGCGGCTTCGGGATGGACCCCTCGAAAGTGTACCACGATTCGGACCTCCAGCCGCCCCACGACTACGTGGCATTCTACGGCTGGCTCCGGAACGCGTTCGAGGCCGACGCCGTCGTCCACCTCGGGACCCACGGCAGCCTGGAGTGGCTCCCGGGCAAGACGGTCGGGTTGGACGGCGAGAGCGCCCCCGACCAACTGATCGACGACGTCCCGAACGTCTACCCCTACATCGTCAACAACCCCGGCGAGGGGACGCAGGCGAAGCGGCGCTCCTACGCGGCGATCGTCGACTACCTCACGCCGGTGATGCGCAACGCCGGAACGTACGACGAACTGTCCGAGTTGGAGGAACTCGCCGACCAGTATCGTGAGGCCGGGATGGAGGACGCCCGCACCGACGACGGCGAGGGCCTCGAACGGCAGCTCAGAGAGAAGGTCGACGAACTCGACCTCGCGGTGGAATTGGGAATCGCGGGCGACATCGACGAAAAAGCAGACGTTCGCGGTCCCGACGAAGCCGGCTCCACGCTCGCCGAGGGCGCGGTCGGCGGCGACGACGTCGCCGTCGACGAACTCGTCGAGCGCGTCCACGCGTACCTCACGGACGTGAAGACGACCCAGATCCGGATGGGGCTCCACACGATGGGCGAACCGCCCGAGGGCGAACGGCTGACCGAGTATCTGGTCGCGCTCACCAGACTGGAGAACCCCGGCGGCCCGAGCCTCAGGGAGAGCGTCGCGGGCGTGCTCGGCGTCGACTACGAGCGGATGCTCGACGAGCCGGGCCACTACGACGAGGAGCTCGGGATGACGCTCTCGGAGGCGGCCGACGAGGTGTACGAGACGAGCCTCGACCTCGTCGAAACACTCGCCGAGCACGACTTCGACCCGCCGGCCTCGGAGGTCGACGCTGGGCCAGACGATGAGGTAAATATGAACCTGCTCGTCGTCGATATCGACCCGCTCGGGGACGCGCGGGTGCAGTCCGGTGCGCACGAGGACCTCCGCGCGGCCCTGAACTTCGTCTGCGAGGAGGTGGCCCCGCGCGTCCGCGGCGCGTCCGAGGAGATTCCGCGAACGGCCGAGGCGCTGGCCGGCGAGTACGTGCCGCCCGGTGGCAGCGGCGCGCCGACCCGCGGCGGCGTCGACCTGCTGCCGACGGCGCGGAACTTCTACACGCTGGATCCCCGAAAGATCCCGGCGAAGAGCGCCTGGCGCGTCGGGCGCGAGGTCGCGGAGGGTACCGCCGAACGCCACGCCGACGAGCACGGCGCGTACCCCGAGGAAGTCGGCGTCGTCGCCTGGGGGACGCCCACCGTGCGGACCCGCGGCGAGACGGTCGCGCAGGTGCTCGCGCTGATGGGCGTCGAACCAGAGTGGACCGACGCGGGACGCGTCGACGGCGTCTCTCCAATTCCACTCGACGAACTCGAACGCCCCCGAATCGACGTCACGACCCGCGTCTCGGGGCTGTTCCGCGACGCCTTCCCGCAGGCCGCGAGCGTCGTCCGCGACGCCGTCGACGCGGTCGTCGATCTGGACGAACCACACGAGATGAACTACGTGAAGAAGCACGTCGAGGAGGAGACCGAACGGCTCGAGGAGGCGGGCGTCGACGATCCGGAGACGGCCGCAAAGCACCGCGTGTTCACGACCCGTCCCGGCGGGTACGGCGCGGGCACGAACAAGGCCGTCGACGAGGGGAACTGGGAGGACCGATCCGATCTGGCCGACGTGTACGTCCAGTGGGGCGGGTACGCCCTGGGGAGTCGCGGCCGCGTCTCGGAGGCGCACGACGCCTTCGAACGTCGGCTGGGCAGCGTCGAGGCCACAGTCAAGATCGAAGACACCGCCGAGCAGGACGAGTTCGACAGCTCCGACTGGTACGCGTTCCACGGCGGCTTCATCACCGCCGTCTCGGAGATATCGGGCGAAGAGCCGGCCTCCTACGTCGGCGACTCCAGCGACCCCGACAACGTCTCCGTCTACACGAACGAGGAGAAGGTCCGGAAGGCGATGCGCGCCCGCGTGCTCAACCCCGACTGGCTCGACAGTATGGAAGAGCACGACTACAAGGGGGCCGGCGACCTGTCCACGACGGTCGACGTCGTCCTCGGCTGGGACGCGACCACCGGCGTCGTCAGCGACGCACTCTGGAGCGACGTCGCCGAGAAGTACGCCTTCGACGCGGACAGGCAAGAGTGGATGCGAGACGTGAACCCGTGGGCCATAGAGAGCATCACCGACACCTTGCTCGAAGCCATCAGCCGCGGGCTGTGGGACGCGGACGAGGCGACGGCCGATCGGCTGCGAGACGTCAACCTCCGCGTCGACGGTGACCTCGAAGCGCGCGCCGGGGGAGTAGCCGTTCCGGAGGCGTCGAGCGATGACGACTGAGCGAGTCGAAACTGCGTCCGAGAGCGACGTCGACGAGTACGCCGACCTCGGCGCGACCACGGAGAACGCGATGGACATCGCGGAGACGAGTATGGACCGCGTGCGCGAACTCGTTCCCGACGAGACGCTCGCGGACCGGGTTCGACAGAAGAGCGTCCACGCGACCGGCGATCCCGAGTTCCAGCACCTCGTGCGGTTCACCGGCGAGACCGACGACGAACCGGTCGTCGCCGGCGCGCGGGCGGTCCTCGAGGAGCGCCCCATCGTCACCGATATCACGATGGTGAAAGCGGGGGTCACGGGGCGCGGTCACGGCTGCCCCGTGCGGAAGGCCATCGGAAACGGGGCCGATCTCGCGAAGCGAACCGGGATGACGCGGACGGCCGCGTCCGTCCTGGAACTCGATCGCGAGGGCGTCTACGACGGCGCCGTCGCCGTCGTGGGCAACGCGCCGACGGCGGCGCTCGCGCTCGCCGACTGCATCGAAGACGGGACCCGACCCGCCGTCGCGGTGGCCACGCCGGTCGGGTTCGTCAAGGCCGTCGAGAGCCGCGAGCGCCTCCGCGAAGTGGCAGCGGCCCGTGGGGTCCCGGCGATCACGAACGTCGGCCGCCGCGGCGGGAGCGGGCTGGCGGCCGGGCTGACGAACGAGCTCGTCCACGTCGCGAGCGACGTCCGGAACGGCGAGGTCGACCTCCCGTGAGCGACGAGTACGACCTGGATACGGGGCCCGATCCGGCCGCCGTCGCGGCCTCGGAACCGGAGCCCGACGCTGACGGGAGGAGAAGTGCGGTCGACGCCGTCGGAATCGGGCCGGGAAACCCGGAGTACCTGACTCCGAGAGCCGAGCGTTCGATCCGCGAGGCCGACGTCGTCGTCGGCTTCGAGACGGTCGTCGAGTTCGTCGCTGGGCAGACCGACGCCGACCTGCTCACCTGCGGATACCGCGACGAGGCCGAGACGCTCGCGACGTTCGCCGACCGCGTCGCCGACGGGGAACGCGGGACGGCCGTGCTGATGGGCGATCCGAACCACTCGGGGTACCAGTTCGTCGGGAAGGTCGAGGCCGCCGTCGGAGCCCCGGTTCGGGTGATTCCGGGAATTTCCTCGCTGCAAGTGGCCGCGAGCAGGGCGCGGACGCCGATGGAGGACGCGTGCTTCGTGACGCTGCACAAGAGCGGAGACGTCACGGCGGGTCTGCAGCGACTCCGCCGCAACGTCGGTCAGCGGCACCTCCTCGTGCTCCCGCGCCCCTACGACTGGATGCCGGAGGACGTCGCGGCCGACTTGCTCGAAACGGGCGCCTCGGCGTCGCTGGACGCCCTCGTTCTGGAACGGCTCACGCATATCGACGAGGTGGTGACCCGAACCACGCTGGGTGCCCTCGGAGCGCGGGCCACCGACTCCGCCTCCGAGGAATCGCCGTTCTCCGACCTCTCGGTGCTCGCCGTACGGTCCGACTGAACCAGCCAGCCGACCGCCATCCTCTGTCTGCTGTTTCGGAGTCCACCTCCGTCGTTCCCACCAGCCTGCGCGTCTCCCTCACCGTCCCGAAGCGGCGATCGCGGGCGACGGCGCCATCACCACAACTTATTTGATATTCCGTCTCCACGAGTAAATCAACCCAAATTTGGATAGATAAAATTAAATTGTTTTAATGGACGATCTATGACATCCGAATCAATCCTGCTCGTCGCCCGCGACACGAGAAACGCCCGCGAAGTGCTCGGAGAACACGCTGACCGACTCCGTCGCCGCGGTGTCGTCGACGACGTCGAGGTGGCGACCTACGAGAGCGAACCGGTCCGAGAGCTCCGCGAACAGTTCGAGCGCGTCGCCGCCGACACGGTGTACGCGGTCCCGATGTGTGCCGCGCACACCCACGAAACGACCGACGACGTTCCCGCCGCGCTCTCGTACGTCCCGGGAAACGTCCGCTACTGCGAACCGCTGGGTGGGAGCCCCGCCGTCACCGAGGTGATCGAAGCGCGGGGCGAAGAGCTGCTCCCGGCGTCCGAAGACGTCTCGCTCATCCTTGTCGGCTTTGGAAGCAGTGCTAAGCCGTATCACCGGCAGACGGTCGATTACCACGCGGCTCGACTTCGCGAACAGTCGGCGTATCGCGAGGTTCTGCCGTGTTATCTCCTCCAGAATCCTGCCGTCGAGTGCGTCCGATACAACGCGACCGGGAGCCGCTCGGTCGCCGTCCCGCTCTTTCTGTCGCGGACCGAGGCGACCGAGCGCCGGATCCCCGCGGAACTGGAACTGGACCGCGGCGGCATCGAATACGCCGACCCGCTCGGGGAACACCCGCGGATAACCGACGCCGTTCACGCGGAAGTAGCGAAGCAGCGCGCGCTGGCACCCGTCGACGCGGCGACCGACGCCTCGTTCGAGACCCGACTGACTCGGTCGCGGCGTCCGGTCGCGACGGACGGAGAGGGCCGACGGTGATTGTCCCGGTCGGTCCCGATACGACGGCAGTGGCTGCCCGCGGCGGCGGCTTGAGGCGATGAAGGGCATCGTAATCGGCGGAACCCGCTCCGGTGTCGGGAAAACCGTCGCCACGCTGGCCGTCGTTCGGGCGCTGGATGCGGCCGGGCAGTCGGTCCAACCCGCCAAGGCCGGTCCCGACTTCATCGATCCGAGTCACCACGAGCGCGTCGCGGGTCGCCCGTCGCGGACACTCGACCGCTGGCTCCAGGGCGAGGCGGGCCTCCGACGGAACTACCACCGCGGCGAGGGCGACGTCTGCGTCGTCGAGGGCGTGATGGGTCTGTACGACGGCGACGGCTCCAGCACCGCGATGGTCGCCGAGGCGCTGGACCTCCCGGTCGTCCTCGTCGTCGACGCGAAGGCCGGGATGGAGAGCGTCGCCGCGACCGCGGTCGGGTTTCGGCGATACGCGGCACACGTCGACCGCGACGTCGACGTCGTCGGCGTCATCGCACAGCGCGCTCACGGCGGCCGCCACGAGCGCGGCATCCGCGACGCCTTGCCCGACGGGCTGGCGTATCTGGGACGGATCCCGCCGCGCGGCGATCTCGAGATTCCCGACAGACACCTCGGGTTGCGGATGGGCGACGAAGCGCCGCTCGAACCGGAGGTACTCGACGAGATCGCCGAGCGTATTCGCACCGACCGACTCCTCGACCTCGCGCGAACGTCGCCGCGACCCGATCCGGAAGCGGAGCGACCCCCGTCGGGGACCGGCAAGCGCGTCGCAGTCGCCCGGGACGACGCCTTCCGGTTCTGTTACCCGGCGACCGCCGAGCGCCTCCGCGAGCGCGCCGAAGTGGTGACCTTCGCGCCGACGGCCGGGGACGACCTCCCGGACTGCGACGGGGTCTATCTCCCGGGCGGGTATCCGGAACTGCACGGCGAGGCGCTGGCCGAGAGCCCGGCGCTCGATCAACTCGAAACCGCGGCGGCCGACGGCCGCCCCGTCTTCGGCGAGTGCGGCGGGCTGATGGCACTCGCGGAGTCGCTGACGACCGCCGACGGCGACACTCACCGGATGGCCGGCGTCCTCCCGGCGGACGTGCGGATGCACGACCGGTATCAGGCGCTCGACCACGTCGAACTCCGCGCCCGTCGCGGGACGCTCACCGCCGATGCGGGGAGTCGGCTCCGGGGTCACGAGTTCCACTACTCCAGCGCCCAGGCGGCCACGGACGCCCGATTCGCGTTCGACGTCGAGCGCGGCGAGGGCATCGACGACGGGCGAGGCGGGCTCACCGAGTACCGGACCCTCGGGACGTACTGTCACGTCCACCCCGCGAGCGGGGCCTTCGACGCGTTCGTCGAGTCGCTGTGAAAGTAGCGCATCGTTCGCGTCGCTCCTGACGGAGCGGCCGCTCGCGGGGAGTACCGCTCGGAGGAAGGTCCGGGTGCGAGAATCGAACCTCACTCGCAACTTCGCTGCGCTCAGTTGCTCGCTGATTCAATTCTCTGGACGGACTTTCGTCTGCTCACGTTGTTCGCGGACAGAAAGGTCCGGGTGCGAGAATCGAACCCGCGTCTCAGCCTCCACAAGGCTGAAGGATAGTCCACTACCCTAACCCGGACACGCACCTTCAGGTATCCCCGTCGAAGTCAAATACGTTACGACTCTGCAGCGGGATGCGCCGACCTCACACGGTGCACTTCCGATGGAACCGTCGCCGCGATCGGCTCTGACGGCGCGACACGCCGCAGACCGGGACGCTTTTCGCTCACAGAGTCGTACGAGCCGATAACCGTGGCCATCACGGACAAGGTCTACCTCAAGAACCACCGTCAGATCGTCTCCCAGTTGGACGTCAACATTCCGAAAGGCGCGTTCAAGGGGGCGACGATAGACGTACTGTACTCGGGGGAGGGACTCACGAAAGTCGACGACGCGACGCGGGACCGGCTCCTCGACTTCGCGGAGGACTTCCTCGATCCGGAAAACCCCGACGACCTCTACACGGGCTATCCCGAGCGGCAGTTCGTCCGCTACCTCCTGGAACTCCGCGCCCAGGGCCTCGGTCCCGACGCCATCGTCGACGTGATGGGCGACGAGTATATGCTGTACGCGTATCCTGGCGACATCCTCTCGTTCTTGGACAACGCGGTCCGGACGCTGGAAGCGGCCGAGACGCTCGCCGAGGTCGAGGGGAACCAGAAAATGGAGCGGAAGATGCACCGCGCACGGAAGGCGCTCTCTGGGTAACTCCGGGTCGTAGCGTCCGCCTATCCCAGTCGGAACGACGGCTCGTCGGCCTCGTTCGCGTCGAGGTCTTCGAGTTGGATGACGTCCTCGTTCTCGTCTTCGAGTTGCTCGCGGAGGTAGTTCACGTACTGTTTGTGCTCCTCCAGTTGTTCGCGGAGGTGTTCGGCCTCCAGTTCGAGGCGCTCGTGCTCGCGGACGAAGCTCTTGGGGACTTTCACTTTCGGCGGGAAGCTCTCGTCCTCGCCGTTGCGTAACCGTTCGAGTTCGTGCTCGGGGACGACCTGAACCTGGCCGTCGTGGGCAACGAGCGTGTCGACGTAGTCTCGGAAGACGGCCGACAGCGAGATGTCGCGCTCCTCGGCGATTTCCCGCAGCGTCTCGAACGCGTCCTCGTTGACGCGGAACGAGATGGTCTTGTTCTTGTTGCCCATTGGCTCGTTTCGACGTTCGTCGGCGAACTCACTTAAACGTTCGTCAGACAGTCCCACGGACCGGCTGCGTTTCGACCGACGGAGCGCACGCGCGGAGTGCGCTCGACGGATCGGAGTCGACAGGCGACTTCAGCCTACGGTTCGGGCTGGAGGTCGGCGCCGTCCCCGGCGTCGCCGACCTGTCCGCCGTCGAGTCCGAGTTCGTCGCCGTCCGACTCTTCGAGGCTCTCCAGCGCCGAGATCGCCGATTCGGTGTAGCGATCGATAGGGAGGTCGTACTCCTCTCGGGCCATCCGCGCGTACTCGTTGCCCTCGTCGTCGAAGGCGTCGATCCGGTCGAGCGTCCGCTCGGCGGTCTCGACGACCCAGCGGTCCCGGGTCGCGGCGTCGACGACCTGGATCGACTCGGGTCTGACGGAGACGTTGACGTTCCCGTCGTCGGTCTCGTACGTCCGCGGTTTGCCGACGACCGCGACGTACGCGGGCGGTTCGAGGTCCCGGAGCGTGCTCGCGGCCTCGGGCTGGTACTGCCCCGCGTAGACGAAGAACGTCCCCGTGGGGTCGACGATGCGGCCGCGCCAGTACTCGTTGTCCTCGCCGACGTCGTCCTTTTCGGTTAACGTCCCGACGAAGAACACGCGGTTGGCTTTCTCCCCGGTCGGCAGCAACAGGTAGACCGGGGCGCGGTCGTCGTCGGACTCTTTGAAGGTGAAGGCGGCGTCGTTGAACTCGTCCGCGAACACACGCCGGGCGACCTCTCGGGAGGGAATCTCGTTTGCGCTCATTTCAGATCGACCTCGCTTTGATCAGCACCGCTTCGGGATCCGCCGGTTCGGTGAGCCGTTCGACCTCGTCCGCGAGGACGTACCGCCCCAGTTCGGGGCCTGAGACCCGGTAGTAGGTACCGAGGAGGTCCTCGCGCATCTCGTCGACGACGACGGTCGTATCGAGGGCGTCCATCGCCATCTGCTGGGCCTCGTCGAGCGTGACGCCGGTGAGCTCTTCGGTCACGTCGCGGCCGAAGATAACCTCGTAAACCTCCTCGCCGTCGTCGAGAACGCCCTTGATCCGCAGGTCGAACTCGCCCTCGACGTCGCCGTGTTCCGAGCATCGGCCGTTCTGGAGCACGCGCGTACAGCCCTCCTCGGGGCAGCGCTTGATGAGGCCGCTCCCGGACTGGATGTCGACCAAGGCGCCCTCGACGGTGGTCGAGTCGTCGCCGACCTCGATGTCCTCGTCGAGCTCTTCGATCGAGGTCGTCTTGTTCAGTTTCACCGAGAAGTTGCCCTGGTACTCGTCGGTGACGACGTTGCCGAGGCGGTAGACCGCGCCCTCCTCGAGTTTCGGGAGGTCGGAGGTCTCGAAGGCGACGAACTTCGTTCGCCCGGACTCGTCGCCGAGCAGGCCGACCTGGGCGATCGACTCGCTTCTGGGCTCCCACAGTTCGACGACCTTGGCGGTCACGTCGATCCACTGCTCGTCCTGATCGATGTCCGCGAGGTGGACCTCGTCGTTGCCGCCGCGGCCGATCTCGTCGCGTTCGAGGCCGGCTTCTTCGAGGTAACTGTTGACGACCGAGCGGCGCGCCTCCTCGACGGGCACGCGGTACTCCTCGACGAGGTTGCGCAGTCGCTCCTCGACCTCGTCTTCGTCGACGTCCAAGTGGTCCGAGAACTGTTCGGCTATCTCCGCTGCGTGTGTTCGCAGGTCTGACATAGTTGCACTCGCCTCCGCCTTGTTTTCCGTTGGGAGGCACAGGGCGTTTGGTGCGCGATGGGTAATAAAGTATCGTAACCGGGGTGAAAGTGAAACGTCGGCCGTCAGAACGACCGAAACGGGGACTGCGGGCCCTCGAAGGACCAACGGACCTATGACGGTCGCGGCCGCATATCGCACCGATGCAGGACCGTCTCGAACGCCTCGTCCGGCGGAAGTTCCGCGAGGCGGGGCGACAGTACGCCCGCGCACGCGACGCCTACCGCGACGGCCGCGACGAGAGCACCGACGCCGGGCGCGACCTCGTTCCGGAGTCGCTCCCGCGGGACGACGACGGACGCGTCCGGCTCGTCTGTCGCCGCCACGCCGAGCGACGGGCCGTCGCCGTCGACGACGAGGGATATCCCGCCTGCTTCGAGGCGGGCCACCCCGACTGCGAGGGCTGCGTCGAGGACGTCAGAGACGGCATCGTGGAGACGTGGTGATGAGCGGGTCGTCAGGTTCGAACGACGCGGCCGACTCAGACGCGAACGACGCGCTCGATTCGGCAGGTCGCGACCGGCCGTCGGAGGCGACGACCGAAGACGGTCCGCGCCCGGTCGTCGCGGTCGTGCTCGCGGGGGGAACCGGCTCCCGGCTCTATCCGGCGAGCCGGTCCCATCGACCGAAGCAGTTCCTCCCGTTGGCCGGCGAGGGGAAGGAATCGCTGCTCGAACGGACCGTTTCGCGCGCCCGAGAGGTGGCCGACGAAGTCGTCGTCGTCACCCGCGAGTCGTACGCCGACGGCGTCGCGGAGCGCGTCCCCGACGCGGCGGTGCTCGTCGAACCCGCCGGCCGCGACACCGGCCCGGCGCTGCTGTACGCGACGCACCGGATTTCGCGGCGGCACGACGACTGCGTCGTCCTCGCGCTCCCGAGCGACCACCTCGTCGGCGAGGGCTTCGCGCCCGCCGTCCGGCGCGGTGCCGCCGTCGCCGCGAGCGAGGAGCGACTCGTCACCTTCGGCGTCGAGCCGACCCGGCCGGAGACGGGGTACGGGTACGTCGAACCGGCGGAATCCGCCACGGACGCCGACTGGATGCCGGTCGAGTCGTTCCACGAGAAACCGGACGCCGAGACCGCGAGGGCGTACGTCGAGGCCGGCCACTACTGGAACGCCGGCCTGTTCGCGTGGCGGCCGCGCGTCTTTCTGGACGCCGCGGCGTCGTCGCCGCTGGCACCGCTGCTCGACGCGCTGGACGACGCGGCGAGCGAGTCTGTCGCCGAGGACGGGGAACGGTCCGCGAGCGGGGCACAGTCGGGCCCGAACGATCCCGCGGTGGCCGCAGCGTTCGAATCGGCCGAGCCGGTGAGCGTCGACAACGCGGTCTTCGAACGGGCCGACGACGTCGCCGTCGTCCCCGTCTCGTTCCCCTGGGACGACGTCGGCTCCTGGGACGCGCTTGAACGCGTGCTCGACGCCGACGGGGACGGAAACGTCACCGCCGGAGACGTCACGCTCCGGACGCTCGACGCCGGCGACAACGTCGTCGCCGCGGACGACCGACACGTCTCGCTCGTCGGCGTCTCCGACCTCGCGGTCGTGGCGTGGGACGACCGCGTGCTGGTCGTGCCGAAGGAACGTGCCCAGGACGTCAAGTCGCTCGTCCGGTCGCTGGAGTCTCGCGGGGAGTTCTGAAAACCGGCGGGTTCGGAACGCCGCGCGCGCTCACTCCGCCGAGCGCCGCACCTGCACGCGCCCGCCCGTCGTCACGCCGACGAGCAGCGATTCGCGCACTTCGCGACCCTGGATGGCGTCACCGGCGGCGTCGGAGACGATTTTCATCAGTTCGGGCGCGGTTCGGTTCACTTTCACGCCCGCGTCGTCGCAGGCGTCGTACACCTTCTTCGGCACGTCGTAGAGGTCGGTCCCCTCGTCGACCGAGATCTGCACCGGCGCGGTGAGCGCCTCGGCGAACGCGACGGTTTCGCGGGCCTTCTCGACGTTCCGCCGGGCGCTCGACTCGACGCTGGAGACGTTCGCTCTGGACGTCCCGAGCATCGACGCGATCCGCGACTGGCGGATTCCCCGCTCGCGGAGCACGAGCACCTCCGCCTGCCGGCGGGTCAGGACGCTCTGTTCGGCCTCGAACCCCACCTCCGAGAGGGCGGCGTCGACGTCGAACTCTTCGGCGTCCTCCGGCCCCCCGGCGTCGTCGCCGGCGTCCTCGACGTTGTCCATACCGCACCGTTAGGCGGCCGCCGCAAAAAAGCTACAGAAGAACGACTGTCCGTTCGGTCTCGCCCCGGCGCTCGCGGGCGACTACCCGCCCCAGAAGTTGTCTCGGCTGCCGAGTGCGGTCGGACGCCCCGGACCGGACGTCTCCTCGCGCTCGGACTCCGAGCCGTCGTCCGCATCGGAATCGTCGTCCTCGTCGCCGTCGGTCGAATCGCTCGCACCCGCGTCCGGCTCGTCCTCGTCGTCGAGCGGGAGGCGTTCGACGATGGTCTTCGCGGTAGCGTGGTTCGACTTCACGCGGTCGATGCGGACGACCGCGCGTGCCTCGGGGAGGAGGCCGTCGACGAGGACGATGAAGCCGTCGTCGGTCCGACCGACGCCGGCGCCGCTCTCGTGGATGTCGTCGACGTCGACGACGACTTCCTCGCCGGGCTTGACTGGCTGCGCCTTCAGGTCGCGGATCGGCTGGTCGTAGTTGTTACACCACTCCGCGCCGCCGCGGTCGCCGTAGTACTGACATCCCATCCCGTCGATTCGCTCCGAATACCGGGGACAGTCGTCGGCCAGCGGACAGTCAGACATACCGTGAACTACTCCACCGCGTGTCTAAACGCTTGCGGGTCTACACGGGGCCGGCGCGTACGGATCTGTCGACCCCGTTACGCACGGGCTGATGACCGGACGTCGGGAGTCCGGCCGGGGCGCGCGCACCGCCCGTCGGCCGCTCGGGGCCAAACTACTGTTCAGCCCGACCCGAAATGACACCCGCTCCCGTCCGAATTTCCCGACCGCAACGCTTTCTGCCGTCTCGCCCCGACTACGGGTATGAGCCGTCGCGTCCCCGAGTTCGCCGTCGTCACGGGCGTTTTCCTCGGTCTCTCGGTCGTCGTGACCGGCGTCACGCTCGGCTGGGGGCTGTACGCGACGGTCGTGATCGGCGCGCTGGTCTCGTATCCGTTCGTCGGCTTCGGAATCGTCCGCGACGACGACCCCGCGGCGACGATCCGACCCCGCTGGCTCCTGGGCGCCGGTATCGTCATCGCCGTCGCGGGCGCGCTCGGCGTCCTGCTCGGCGATCCGACGCCCGGCGGCGTCCTGCGCGGCGTGCTCGTGGGTCTCGTCCTCGGCGCGCCGCCGGCGAGTTACGCAGTACGACACGGCGCCGACGTCAATCCGTTTCCACCCCGAACGACAGTGCTGGCGGGCGTCACCGTCGGTATCGCGCTCGTCGTGGTCGGGCTGTTCGTCGAGCAACCGCTCGTCGGTGCCGCCGCCGGCGGCGTCGCGGCGCTCGGAAGCGCGCTGTACGGCACCGCACGCGGCGTCGACTTCGACGCGCAGACCAAACGGTACGCAGCGGCGGGCGGCGGTCTGCTCGGCCTCGGAATCGTCGCCCTCGGCGTCTTCGGCGGCGGCTCGCTCGGCGAGTGGCTCCTCGTCGGCACGGCGGTCGCGCTCGTTCCGAGCCTCTACGCGGCCGTGACGCTCGAACGAACGGGAGCGAGGCGGTAAACGCCGTCCGACGATCGGAGTCGCCGGACCTACGCCAGCGGCGTCCGCTCGACTACGGTCCCAGTCCCACCTTTTGCGCTGCGCTCGCTCCGCTCGCTCGGCAAAAGCTGGACCAAAAGCCTCGCCTTCGGCTCGGCCGCTCGCACGCGCTGCGTCCTCGCGACGCTACGCCAGCGGCGTCCGCTCGACTACGGTCCCAGTCCCACCTTTTGCGCTGCGCTCGCTCCGCTCGCTCGGCAAAAGCTGGACCAAAAGCCTCGCCTTCGGCTCGGCCGCTCGCACGCGCTGCGTCCTCGCGACGCTACGCCAGCGGCGTCCGCTCGACTACGGTCCCGTCGGCCGTCGGGTACTGCTCGACGATTTCGCCCTCGGGGACGTCGCCCTCCTCGATCATCTCCTCTAAGAGCCACCACGCGACCTCGACGTGCTCGGACTTGACGGTGTAGAACTCCTCGGGCACGCCGAGGGCGTCGAGTTCCTCGGACCCGATCCACGTCTTGCCGTAGACGAGGGTACCGTCGTCGGTCACCTCGTCGAACGGTCGCCGGATCGTCCGCGCCATCCGCTTCAGGCGGTTGCGGTGCTGGGCGGCGTCCTTGAACACGGAGGTGCAGAAGTACACGCGCTCGTGGTCGCCCATCGCCTCGAGGATCTCCGCTTTCGATCCGTCGACGGCGGACATGTGGCCCTCCTGGAGTTCGTAGCCCTGCTCCTGCATCCGCCGGTAGTTGCCGTCGCTCATCTCGAACTCGTTTACATTACAGAACTCGGCCGCGCCTTCGTCGAGGAACTCCAGGAACTCCTCCTCGGCGCGGATGCCGGGGATCTCGAAGGCGGGCGTCAGCCCCTCCTCGCGCGCGACGTGAAGTATCTCCTCCCACTCGGTGCCGTGGAGGTCGCCCCACAGTTCGTAGGGCGGGTGGAAGCGGATCTCGTCGAGGCCGGCCTCGGAGAGTCGGCGCATGTTCTCTCGACCGCCGGTGATGCCGGTGTAGAGGTGCGTGTGGTGGTCCTCGCCGAACTCGTCTTTCAGCAGCGAGAGGTAGTGGCAGGTCCGGTCGAGGGCCTCCTGGGGTTCGCCGCCGGTGATCGAGGTGCCGAGGGCGTCCATCCGGTGGGCCTCTTCGAGGACGTCGTCGTCGGACTCGACGAGGCGCTCGTTGGCGTAGACGTCGGTGACGTTCTTGCGGTTCTCGCCGAGCGGGCAGTAAAAGCAGTCGCGCTGGTCGCAGTAGCCGTAGACGAAGAGGACCATCTTCCCACCTTTCGCGCACTGCTCACAGCCCTTCGAGATCATTTCGTTGTGTTCGATACCGTCCGGAGACTCAAAAGTCGTGCTACTTGGTCCGACCCGGTCGGACCGGCCGAGGTCGGTCCCCGGCTGCGACGCTTCCGGAAGCGGACACCCGCTTCCGACGCTCTCGAAAACGGACCCGCCTCCGGCGCTCCCGAAAACAGATATACTCCGACGGCGTAGGTCCCCGCAGATGCTTTTGGTCCTCTGCGTCGACCTCGACGACGACCTCGGCCGCAAGACGGGGATGGAGACGCCCGTCGTCGGCCGCGACGCCGTCGAGTCGGCCGCGGTGTCGCTCGCGACCGCGGACCCGGAGGACTCCGACGTCAACGTGCTGTTCCAGGGGATCCACGAGTACGACGAACTCGACGCCGACCCCGACGTCGAAGAGGAAGTGACCGTCGCGGCCGTCACGGGTACCCAGGGCGGCGACGTGAAGGCCAACCGCGCGATCGGCGAGGAGATCGATCGGGTGCTCGCGGGTCTGTCGACCGGGGAGAACGTCAGCGCCATCGTCATCACCGACGGCGCACAGGACGAGTCGGTCCTCCCGATCGTCCGCTCGCGCGTCCCCATCGACAGCGTCCGCCGGGTGGTCGTCCGGCAGGCGCAGGACCTCGAATCGATCTACTACACGATGAAGCAGGTCCTCGCGGATCCAGAGACCCGCGGGACGATCCTGGTGCCGCTCGGCATCCTGCTGCTCATCTACCCCTTCGTCACCATCGCGAGCTTCTTCGACGTGCCCGGGGCGGTGGTGCTGGGCGTCATCTCTGCGCTTCTTGGGCTCTATACGCTCTTCCGCGGGCTCGGCCTCGAAGACGCCGTCGACGACACCGCGAGTCGGATCCGCGACGTCCTCTACGAGGGCCGCGTCACGCTCATCACCTACGTCGCCGCCGCCGCCCTCATCGTCGTCGGCGGCTTCCGCGGGTACGCGCTCTTCGAGACGGCGCGGATGAGCGTGAGCGACCCGACGCCGCCGCTGATCGCGCTCGCGGCGCTCGTCCACGGCGCGGTCCAGTGGTTCGCGGCCGCCGGAGTCACCTCCAGTCTCGGGCAGGTGACAGACGAGTACCTCGCGGATCGGTTCAAGTGGCGGTACCTCAACGCGCCCTTCTACGTCGTCGCCATCGCCGTCGTCCTCTACGTCGTCTCGGGCTTCTTCCTCCCGGCGAGCATCGACGGCGTCCGGTCGTTCTCGCTGACGCAACTGGCGATCGGGCTCACGGGCGGGACGCTGCTGGGCGTGTTCAGCACGCTCGCGTTCGCGATCGCGGAGTCGCGGTTCCCGACGGCCGCGGAGGCGACGCAGGGGTGAGGGTGGAGTGGAAATCGGATCGAAGAGTCCCGACTACCGCTCGCGGACGACGACGAACTCCGCGAGGTCCTGAAGGTAGCCGAGCGGTTCGCTGTCGTCGACGTTCGACGCCGCCAGGGCGTCGAGCGCCTGTTCCGACTGGTCGTGCGCGCGCTGGTTCGCCTCCGCCGCGGAGAGGCCGGTGACCTGCACCAGCGACGGGCGGTCCATCTCCGCGTCCTGGCCGGTCGGCTTCCCGAGGTCGTCGGCGTCTGCCGTCGCGTCGAGGACGTCGTCGCGGATCTGAAACGCGACGCCGACCCGCTCGGCGTACTCGCCGAACGCCTCGATCGTGAAGGGGTCCGCGTCGGCGGCGACCGCCCCGAGTTCGGCCGCGGCGCGGAACAGCGCCCCCGTCTTGCGGCGAGCGAGGACCATATACTCCCCTTCGTCCGTGGGTCGGGCGACCAGTTCCGTGGCCTCGCCCTCGCCGAGTTCGACCATCGACTCGGCGACGATCTGCGTCGCGTGGTCGTCCCGCGACAGCAGCGCGAACGCCTCGCCCAGCAGGCCGTCGGAGGCGATGATCGCGGGGCCGTACCCGTACTCGGCCCACGCGCTCGCCGTCCCGCGGCGAACGTCCGAGCGGTCGATGATGTCGTCGATGACGAGCGAGGCGTTGTGAACGAGTTCGATCGCGACCGCGAAGTCGACCGCGTCGTCGGGGTCGCCGCCGCACGCCTCGCAGGCCAGGATCGTGACGGCCGGTCGGACGCGTTTGCCGCCCGCTAACGCGACGTGTGCGACCTCGTCGGATAGTTCCGGAGGGTCGACCGCCTCGATGACAGCCTCGAGGCGCTCTTCGACCATCGAAACGCGACGCTCCAGATACTCCATTACCCCTCGCTGAGGATGGCGCGGCAAAAGAGGTTCCGGAAACCGCATTCGGTTCGGGCCGAGGCGGCCGTCGTTCGCGCCGGAATGGCCGTGCCGAACGCGAGCGGAGATCGGAGCGCGATCGAGGGGGCTCGGCAGTGTTACGCTTCCTCGTCGCCGTCGTCTCCGTCCACCGAACCGTCCTCGGGGAGCGAGATGAGGTTCTCGCGACCGAGACGGAGTTTGTCGACGCGGCCTTCCTCGGCCATCGCCGACAGCAACTGGGAGACCTTCGCGTCGGACCAGTCCGTCTCGTCGACGATCGTCGCCTGTTTCATCCGCCCGCCGTTCTGTTCTAAGAGACGCTCGACGCGCTCCTCGTCGGAGAGTAGCGAGAGGTCGGTCTCCGCGCCCGCCGCGCCGTTGTCCGGGCTCTCCGCGCCGGCAGGCAGGGACGAGCCCGTCTCGGACGGCGGGCGGGTCGCGTCGGTGACGCCGCCCGCATCGCTCGCTCCGTTGGTCGCGCCAGCCTGCGAGGGACCGTTCCCGCCGTTGGTTTCGGTCCCCGCGCCCGGCGGCGAGTCGTCGTCCGGCGGAGACGGGGGACCGGAGACGCCGGTACCACCGGACCGGTTTCGCAACAGCCAGACCCCGGCGACGACGACGAGCGCGAGGAGTCCGCCGCCCGCGAGGAGCCAGATCGGGAGCCGGTCGGCGGGGCCGATCGACGTGTACGTGACCCGGAGTTCGCTCTCGTCGCCCTCGAAGTCAGACGGCTCAGCGAGGACGATCGCGCTCTCGCGCTGTTGGACGGCGATGCTCGTTCCGGTCACCGTGTACCCCTCGGGCGGGCGGATGAGGATCTCCTGGTCGGCGTCGAAGATCGAGAGCCACGTCCGTCGCTCGTCGCTCTCGGCGGTCGGGAGCGTGAACACGTCGTCGAGGACGAGCGTCTCGTTGTCGCCCTGCCGGAGGAAGTTCGTCCACCGGAACGTGAGCGCGAGCGTGCCGCGGCCGGCGGACTCGTCGACCGAACTGTGGTAGGTGACGTTCTCGATCGCCATCGAGCGGCCGGTCGACTCGCTCGCGCGCTGCTGGAGCGACTCGAACAGCACGGGCGTCGGTCCGACGTCGGCCTCGCCGGACTCGTACCGCGACGCCAGCGTCCGGAACGCGCGCGTCTCGTTCTCGGTTTCCAGCACGTAGTGCGTCTCGACGCGCCACTCGGCGCTCCGGTCCGATTGGAGGTCGATCTCGACGGTCGTTCGTGGGGCCGTCTCGTCCTCCTCCACCTGTTCGTCGATGCCCGTCGAGCGGAGCGCGTCGGTGCGGTCGGCGGCAACAGCGCCAGACGCGGGGGGGACGTCGGCGTCTGGCGCGGTCGAGATGTCCGCTCGCTGAGCGGGTCGATCGTCGACGGCGAGCGCTGTCGCTGGAACGACAGCGGCGAGGACGAGGAGGAGGGCGAGCCACAGCGCGGACGTCCGCATTTGATGAGAGTGCACGTGGAACGCTCAAAACGCTTTCCATCGGTCGAGTTTCGTTCGGGAGAAACTCCACCACCGAGAATGGCGCGATTTTAATAACGCCCCGGCGCTACGCTTCATCGTATGCGCGCTGTCGCCCTCTCACTCGCCCTCCTCCTGGTCCTCTCGGCGGTCGCCGGCGCGGTCCCGGCGTTGCCGGACGATGGGGCGGACACGACGTCCGTCCCGGCGGCTTCGACGCCGCAATCGCCGGAATCAGTCCAGGCGGGCCCGGTCACCAGCGGCCCGCAACTGCAGGTCTCGGAATCGACCGACAGCGAGGCGACCGAACTCAACGTGCTCGGGATCCCGCCGGGTGAGGCGACCCGGAGCACGATCGAAACCGAGTACGTCGAACTGGGTAGCGGCCTCGCGTTCGCGTCGGCGACGACGGAGGTCCGCCTGCAGACGGAAGCCACGGTCGAGCGGATCGAGTCCGCCGAGTCACCGGAGAAACGGCAACAGTACCTCTTACAGGAGGTCAGCGCGATCGAACAGCAGATCATCACGCTTCGCACGCGACAGCGGCAGGTGATCGCGGCCTACAGCCGAGACGAACTCGCGCCGCGACGACTCCTCTACGAACTCGCGCTGATCGACGCCGAGGCGCGGGAACTCCAGCAGCGCCGCGAGCGGATCGAGACGCTCGTCCAGTCGACGTCGGGATTCAGCATCTCCTCGGCTCGGTTCGGAAACATCGAACTCGAACTGAACACGCTCACCGGGCCGGTCCGCGGGCACGCGGCGTCCGTCCTCGGCGGGGAGGCGGCCGCGACGCGCTTCTTCGTCCAGTCGGGCGAGAACAGCGTCGAACTCGCCGTCATCCGTGACGGGACGTACGTTCGCGAAGCCTACCGCGGCGCCCTCCGCGTCGGCGAGGACGGGTCGTTCTCGCTGCCCGACGCGGTGAACGCGACCGAACAGGCGTACCCGACGATCACGGGACTGCGGCTCCGCGACGACGTCGTCGGCAACCCGGACAGCGACAGCACGCGGGTGTCGATCGAACACGAGCGGGGACGGCTCGTCGCGTTCGTCGACAGCGGCAGCCGGCGCGTGTTCAAGGAGTTCCAGTACCGACCGATCGATCAGGTGACGACGACGTCGTCGACATCGGCGGTGAAAGACGCGCTGGAACTCACGGCCCACCGCACGTATCCGGGCGGCCCGGTCCGACTGCAACTCAACAGCACCACCTCCGGCGAGCCGGTCGACGCCCAGATCACGGTCGGTCCCGCCGGCGGTCGGAGCTCCGTCGTCGGCGAGACCGGCGACGACGGGTCGCTGTGGACGCTCGCACCGAGCGGCACCTATCAGGTGACCGCCATCGACGGGAGTTCGGTCGTCGTCCTCTCGGTCGAGCCGACGGCGACCCCGTTCGTCTACGGCGAGCTCAACGGAAGTTCGGGTGAAGAGGGGATGGAGACGGTCACACCGGCCGAGTAGCGACCGTCCGACGGCGCGGCAGATCGACCGAAGGTTCATATCCCATCGAGGGCCCAGACCCCCCGTGACAGCCCGCGCGTCCGCGTCAGTGATCGGTGTCGTCGTCCTGCTCCTCTTCGGGGTCGTCCTGGGCGGTGTCGTCGCCGCCGGTGCCGAGGTGGTCGCGGCGGCGACGGGGCAAGACGGGCTCGCGAGCGGCGAGACGAACCCCGAATCGGCCCCCGAGACGGTCGCGCTGTCGCTCAGACTCGACGGCGACGCGGTGGCGCTGACCCACGAGGCGGGGCCGCCGCTCCGGCTCTCGGAGACCCGGATCGTCGTCGCGATCGACGGCGAGAAGCTCCGCCATCAGCCGCCGGTCCCGTTCTTCGCCGCGAGGGGCTTCCGCGGCGGACCCACGGGGGCGTTCAACCTGGCGAGCGACGGCGTCTGGTCCGTCGGCGAAACCGGATCGTTCCGGCTGGCGGGGACGAACGCGCCGCAGTTGAAACGGGGGCGGACCGTGTCGATCACCGTGTACGTCGACGCGGACCGCGTGAGTCGCGTGCGGGGGACGGTCGATTAGGGCGTCGTGCGCGTGTCGGGTACTGCCTGCGCTTCTGTGACCGCCTGGACTGACGACCGGGTTTGAGTGTCGCCTGGGTTGACAACGGGGTTTGAGCGCCGCTTGCGCTGGCGACCGAATCCGAGTGGTGGGTTCGGGAGGGTGGATTTCGAGTGTCGGAGGAGGTCCGGTTCTGGGCCGCCTGGAGCCCCGGTCCTACTCGTCGGGCGCTCGCGCGATGGTGGTGATCGCCCGCGGACTGCCCGGATACGCCTGCTGGATGTGGTGTTCGATGTCGACGAAGCCGGCCTCCTCGAACATCCGCTGTGCTTCCCTCTCGTCGTAGAAGAGCATAATCGCGTCCGCGAGGCGCTGGAAGACCGAGTTGTTCGGGTAGTCGGGGCCGACGACGAGGACCCGGTGGCCGGGCTTGACGACCCGGCGGAACTCCGCGAGCGCCGCGACCGGGTTCGGCCAGTACTCGATCGATCCCGACGACCAGACGACGTCGAAGGAGTCGTCGGCGAAAGGGAGGCGTTCGGCGTCGCCGCGGTAGAACCGAACCCGGTCCCGCGAACCGAACTTCTCGAACGCCTTCTCCATCTGGTGGCGGCTCTGGTCGAGGCCGTGGACGTCGTCGGTATAGCGGAGCAGGCCCTCGGTGGCGAAGCCGGTGCCGCAACCGACGTCGAGAACGCGGTCGCCCTCGTCGATGGCGAGCCATTCGAGCGCCTCGTCGCGCATCTCCTCGTTCCAGATGAAGGGGTTGATCCGGTCGTACACCTTCGAGAGGTACTTGTAGAACAGGCGCGCGTTGGCCTTGTCTTCGAGGACACCCATCGCGCGGCGGTTAGGACGGGAGAATCATAACGCTGCGGATCCGGTCCGAGAACGTATCGACTCGTCGAAACGTTGGCGAGAGTGTTCCGCAAACACCTTATACGCCGCTTGCGCAACGTTTCGGTGATACGAATATGCCGAGACCAGAGGTTCTCGAACGGATCAAAACGGCGGAATCCGAGGCCGACGACATCGTGGAAGAGGCCGAGGAGGATCGCGAGGAGCGCATCGAGGAGGCGCGACGCGAGGCCGAGGAGATCCGCGCCGACGCAGAACGCGCGGCCGACGAGTACGAGAAAGAGCGGCTCGCCGAGGCCCGCGAGGAGATCGAGGCGGAGCGGGAGGAACTCCTCGAGGAAGGGCAGGAAGCGCGCAAGAAACTGGTCGCGTCGGCCGAGGAGAACGCCGACGAGGCGGTCGAATACGCGATCAGCCAGTTCGAGGAGGCGGTACATGCTCAGACCTGAGCAGATGAGCAAGGTCTCGGTGACGGGATCGAAGGCCGTGATGAACGAGGTCATCGAGACCGCCCACGGCCTGAACCTCCTGCACGTCACCGAGTACGACGGCTCCTGGGACGGGTTCGAGCCGGGGAATCCGGTCGAGGGAGCCGAGGAGTCCTCCGACCGGCTCGTGACCGTCCGCTCGCTCGAGAGCATCCTCGACGTCGACGCCGAGGACGCCGGTCCGACGCGGATCGTCACCGACGACGCGCTCGACGAGGAGCTCGAAGAGATCCGCACGCGGGTCAACGAACTCGACGACCGCCGACAGGAGCTCCGACAGGAGATCCGCGACATCGAGGACCGCATCGACGCGATCGACCCGTTCGTCGATCTCGGCATCGACCTCGACCTGCTGTCTGGCTACGACACGCTGCAGGTCGCGGTCGGCGAGGGCGACCGCGACGCGATCGAGCGCGCGGTCATCGACGCCGAGGACCTCCGTTCGCACGAGATCTTCGCCGGCGAGGACGTCTTGGGCGTCTTCGCGTATCCGATGGCTGACGCCGACGAGTCGGCGCTCACCGACGCGCTGGTCAGCGCCGACTTCACCGCCTTCGAGGTGCCCGAGGCCGAGGGCACCCCGAGCGAGTACAAGCGGGAGCTCGAACACGAGAAACAGCAGCTGGAGTCCAAGCTCTCGACGGTCGAGAACGAACTCGAGGCCGAGAAGATGGACGCCGCCGGGTTCCTCCTCGCCGCGGAGGAGAAGCTCTCGATCGACGTCCAGAAGACCGAGGCGCCGCTGTCCTTCGCGACGACGGAGAACGCGTTCATCGCCGAGGGCTGGATCCCGACCGAGCGCTACACCGAGTTCAAGGGCGCGGTCAAGGACACGGTCGGCGAGCGCGTCGAGGTCGAGGAGCTCGAGCGAGCGGAGTTCTCGCGGGACGGCACCGACCACGTCCGCGAGGAGGTCCCCTCCGGCGGCAGCGGCGGAGCGGCCGCGGCCGCGGACGGCGGGGCGGAGACGGCCCGCGCCGACGGCGGCAGCGCGGTCGTGATGGCCGACGACGAGCCGCCGACGGTCCAGGATAACCCCGACTCGGTAAAGCCCTTCGAGATCCTGGTGCAGGCGGTCAACCGGCCGAGCTACTACGAGTTCGACCCGACCGTCGTGCTCTTCCTGACGTTCCCGGCGTTCTTCGGGTTCATGATCGGCGACCTCGGGTACGGGCTTATCTACACCGCGATCGGCTACTTCCTCTACACCAACTTCGCGGACCGTCCGGCGTTCCGGAGTATGGGCGGGGTCACCATCGCGGCAGGGGTGTTCACGGTGATCTTCGGTATTCTGTTCGGCGAGATCTTCGGGCTGCACCTGATCTCGACGTACTTCTGGGAGGGCGCGCTCGGGATGGCGCACCCGCCCATAGAGAAGGGCCTCTCGCCCGCCGGCATCGACTGGGCCCGCGGGTGGCTCGTCGTGAGCGTGCTGGTCGGCATCTTCCACCTCAACGTGGCGTGGGTCTTCGGATTCTTCGAGGACCTCCAACTCCACGACGTCAAGCACGCCGTCTACGAGAACGTCTCGTGGATCCTGATGATGAACGGACTCTGGATCTGGGTGTTCAGCGACGCCCTCAGCAGCGTGGCTCCCAGCTTCATCTACACGACGTTCTCCAGCGAGGGCGTCGTCCCACTCGGGTTCAACGGGTTCCCGGCGATGGAACTGTTCACCATCCCCGGCGTCGGCCCGTTCACGCTGCCGCTCTTGGTGTTCATCGTCGGACTCGTGCTCCTCGCCTACGGCGAGCCGATCGAGGCCGTCGAGTTCCTGAACGTGCTCGTGAACGTGCTCTCGTACACCCGGCTCGCCGCGGTGCTGCTCGCGAAGGCGGGGATGGCCTTCACGGTCAACCTGCTGTTCTTCGGGGTCTACGTCGACGACCACGGCGGCTGGCACTTCGGCCTCGGAGGGATGCCGGACGCCGAGGCCATCGCGGCGCTCGGACCGGGCGAGACGCTGAGTTACCACGGCTACGAGGTGACCGAGATAATGTTCGGCGGGCTCGTCCACGGCGACGCCGCGACGATCCTGATCGGCCTCCTCGTGCTCGTGTTCGGGCACGTACTCGTCCTGGCTCTCGGCGTCACGAGCGCCGGTCTACAAGCGGTGCGTCTCGAGTACGTGGAGTTCTTCAACAAGTTCTTCGACGGCGGCGGTCGCGAGTACGAACCGTTCGGCTACGAGCGCCGCTTCACGACCGAAGACTGACGCGGGAACGCGCGCGGCCCTCGCGTCGGTCTCGACGCCGTCCGAACGTGGCACGGACAGCCGTGTGACTAATTCTCAAATCGGTCGAATACCGGCGGTTCACCGGCGCTTTGCTCCAGTCACGACGAGTTAGTTTGGGAAGCTTTATGAGATGCGTATGTCCAATAACGCACGTTCGGAGACGACTATCCGGTCAACACCTAAGACAATGTTCGAAGCACTCCTACAGCAGACTCAGTCAGCCGCACCAGCCATTGAACCGTCCGCCGCCGCCGCGCTCGCGTTGGGTCTCGCGGCCTTCGGCGCGGGGTATGCGGAGCGCGGAATCGGCGCGGCCGCGATGGGCGCTATCGCAGAGGACGACAGTCTCTTCGTCAACGGTCTGATCCTGACAGTCCTGCCGGAGACGCTCGTCATTCTCGCGCTCGTCGGGTTCTTCCTGATCTAACCCCTCCCGTTCTTTCCATCAATGAGTTTGGACAACGTCGTCGAAGACATCCGAGACGAAGCCCGCGCGCGTGCGGAGGAGATACGCGAGCAGGGTGAGCGTCGCGCCGAGGAGATCGTCGAGACGGCAGAGACCGACGCCGAGGAACTCCGCGAGGCGCGAGAGGAAGACGTCGAGCGCCAGATCGCCCAAGAGCGCGAACGGGCGCTGTCGTCCGCGAAGCTCGAATCGAAGCAGGAACGGCTCGAAGCCCGCCGCGACGTCCTCGAGGACGTCCGCAGTCGGGTCGAGGCGGAACTCGTCGACCTCCCACAAGAGAAGCGCGAAGAACTGACACAGGCGCTTCTGGAGGACGCGACCACGGAGTTCGACGAGGACGAGTCGGTGTCGGTCTACGGTCGAGCCGACGACGCCGACCTGCTCGAATCCCTCTGTGCGGAGTACGACGGCTTCGAGTACGCCGGCGAGTACGAGTGTCTCGGCGGTGTCGTCGTCGAGGGGAGCGACTCCCGGGTTCGAGTGAACAACACCTTCGACTCCGTTCTTGAGGGCGTCTGGGAGGACAACCTCAAGGACGTGAGCCAGAAACTGTTCGACCAATGAGTAGCGCCGGCGGTTCCAATCCCGAGTACGTGACAGCCCGCGTCCGGGCGCGCAAGAGCGTCCTCTACGGGGACGAGGAGTACCGAAAACTGATTCGGATGGGGCCGGCCGAGATCGCACGGTTCATGGAGGAGTCCGACTACGAGGAGGAGATCAACGCGCTCGGGGCGCGCCACTCCGGCGTCGATCTCATCGAGTACGCGCTCAACCGAAACCTCGCAAAGCAGTTCGACGACCTCCTCCGCTGGGCCGACGGTGGCCTCTACGACCTGATCGCTCGGTACCTCCGCAAGTTCGACGCCTGGAACGTCAAGACCGTCATCCGCGGCATCTACTCCGAGGCCGATCGCGAGGCGATCTCGGACGACCTCATCCGGGCCGGCGAGTTCGACGAGGGACTGCTCGATCAGTTGCTCGACGCGCCGAGCATCGAGGAGGTCGTCGACCGCCTCTCGGGGACCATCTTCGGTCCCGGCCTCGAGGACGCCTACGGCGACTACGAGGACACCGGCGTGCTCGTTCCCCTGGAGAACGCCATCGACAGGACGTACTACGAGCACCTGCTGGAGGACCTCGTCGTCGACGAGGCCACCCAGCAGTACCGCGAGTTCCTGGAGGCCGAAATCGACTTCCGGAACGCCCGGAACGCGCTGCGGCTCGCACAGAGCGGCGCGGACATCGATCCCGCCGAGTACTACATCGACGGCGGATCGCTGTTCTCGGCGAGCGAACTGGCGACGCTGGCGCAGAACCGCGACGAACTCGTCACGGCGATCCGGGAGTCGAAGTACGGTGACGACCTCTCGGCGGCGCTCGACGAACTCGAGTCCGCGGAGAGCCTCATCAACTTCGAGCGCGCGCTCGACGTGGCGCTCCTGGAGTACACGGGGTCGCTCGGACACGTGTTTCCGCTCTCGATCACCCCGATCGCGTCGTACATCCTCGCGAAGGAGCGCGAGGTCGACAACATCCGGGCGATCGCCCGGGGACGCGAGGCGGGGCTCACGGAGGAGCAGATCGAGCAGGAGCTGGTGATCCTATGAGCCAGGAAATCGCCGTCGTCGGCAGTTCGGACTTCACGACCGGGTTCCGCCTCGCGGGCGTCCGGAAGTTCGAGACCGTGCCCGACGAGGAGAAGGACGAACAACTCGACGAGGCCGTCACCGAGGTGCTCGAAGACGAGGACGTCGGCATCGTGGTGATGCACGACGACGACCTCGATCACCTCTCCCGGTCGGTCCGCGAGGCCGTCGAGACCAGCATCGAGCCGACGCTGGTCACCCTCGGCGGCGGCGCGGGCGCGGGCGGTCTCCGCGACCAAATCAAACGAGCCATCGGAATCGACCTGATGGAGGAGGACAACTAACATATGAGTCAGACAGCACAGACCGTCCGCGAGGACGGTATCATCGCGAGCGTGAGTGGTCCCGTCGTGGTCGCCCGCGATCTCGACGCCCGAATGAACGACGTCGTCTACGTGGGCGACGAGGGTCTGATGGGCGAAGTCATCGAGATCGAAGGCGATACGACGACGATTCAAGTGTACGAAGAGACCTCGGGGATCGGCCCGGGCGAGCCCGTCGAGAACACGGGCGAACCCCTGAGCGTCGACCTCGGTCCGGGGTTGCTGGACACCATCTACGACGGCGTCCAGCGCCCGCTGGACGTTCTCGAGGACAAGATGGGGAGCCCCTACCTCGACCGCGGCGTCGACGCGCCGGGGATCGAACTCGACACCAAGTGGGAGTTCGAGCCGGAAGTCGAGGAGGGCGACGAGGTCGGCCGCGGCGACGTCGTCGGCGTCGTCGAGGAGACGATCACCATCGACCACAAGGTCATGGTCCCGCCGGACGCCCTCGAGGAGGGCGAGACCGCGGAGGTCGTCGACGTCAAGTCCGGCTCGTTCACCGTCGAGGAGACGGTGGCCGAACTCGACACCGGCGTCGAGATCCAGATGCGACAGGAGTGGCCGGTCCGTGAGGCCCGACCCACCGTCGAGAAGAAGACCCCGCGGACGCCGCTCGTCTCCGGGCAGCGGATCCTCGACGGCCTGTTCCCGATCGCGAAGGGCGGGACGGCCGCGATTCCGGGGCCGTTCGGCTCCGGGAAGACGGTTACCCAGCACCAGCTCGCGAAGTACGCCGACGCCGACATCATCATCTACGTCGGCTGCGGCGAGCGCGGCAACGAGATGACCGAGGTCATCGACGACTTCCCGGAGCTGGAGGACCCCGCGACCGGGAACCCGCTGATGGCCCGGACGTCGCTCATCGCGAACACATCGAATATGCCCGTCGCCGCGCGCGAGTCGTGCGTCTACACGGGGATCACCATCGCGGAGTTCTACCGCGACATGGGCTACGACGTCGCGCTGATGGCCGACTCCACCTCGCGGTGGGCCGAGGCGATGCGCGAGATCTCCTCCCGACTGGAGGAGATGCCCGGCGAGGAAGGCTACCCCGCCTACCTCGCCGCGCGGCTCTCGCAGTTCTACGAGCGCGCCGGTTACTTCGAGAACGTCAACGGCACCGAGGGCTCTGTCTCCGCGATCGGTGCAGTGTCGCCGCCCGGCGGCGACTTCTCGGAGCCGGTCACCCAGAACACGCTTCGCATCGTGAAGACGTTCTGGGCGCTCGACGCCGACCTCGCGGAGCGCCGGCACTTCCCCTCGATCAACTGGAACGAGTCGTACTCCCTGTACAAGGATCAGCTCGATCCGTGGTTCCAGGAGGAGGTCGCCGACGACTGGCCCGAAAAGCGCCAGTGGGCCGTCGACGTCCTCGACGAGGAGACAGAGTTACAGGAGATCGTTCAGCTCGTCGGCAAGGACGCGCTGCCCGAGGATCAGCAGCTGACCCTCGAAGTGGCGCGCTACCTGCGCGAGGCGTACCTCCAGCAGAACGCGTTCCACCCGGTCGACACCTACTGTCCGCCGGAGAAGACGTACCTGATGCTGACGACGATCGAGACGTTCAACGACGAGGCCTTCGACGCGCTCGAAGCCGGCGTCCCGATCGAGGAGATCATCGACATCGACTCCGCGCCGAAGATCAACCGGATCGGCGTGCAGGAGGACTACGAGGAGTACGTCGACGAACTCAAATCGGAGATCGCAGACGAACTCCGGAGTCTCTACTAACATGAAAGAGTACCAAACCATCACCGAGATCAGCGGTCCGCTGGTGTTCGCCGAGGTCGACGAGGCCATCGGCTACGACGAAATCGTCGAGATCGAGACGGCACAGGGCGAGACGCTGCGCGGCCAGGTGCTCGAATCCTCGGAGGGCGTCGTCGCCATCCAGGTGTTCGAGGGCACCAGCGGCATCGACAAGAACGCATCAGTCCGTTTCCTCGGCGAGACGATGAAGATGCCCGTCACCGAGGATCTGCTCGGGCGGGTGCTCGACGGCTCCGGCCGCCCGATCGACGGCGGCCCGGACATCGTCCCCGAGGAGCGACAGGACATCGTCGGCGCGGCGATCAACCCCTACTCCCGGGAGTACCCCGAGGAGTTCATCGAGACCGGGGTATCGGCCATCGACGGGATGAACACGCTCGTCCGCGGCCAGAAGCTCCCGATCTTCTCGAGTTCGGGACAGCCGCACAGCGAACTGGCGATGCAGATCGCCCGGCAGGCGTCCGTTCCGGAAGAGGAAGAGGGCGAGGGCGACGAAGGCTCCGAGTTCGCCGTCATCTTCGGCGCGATGGGAATCACCGCCGAGGAGGCGAACGAGTTTATGCAGGACTTCGAGCGCACCGGCGCGCTTGAACGCTCCGTCGTCTTCATGAACCTCGCGGACGACCCCGCCGTCGAGCGGACGGTCACGCCGCGGATGGTGCTGACGACCGCCGAGTACCTCGCCTTCGAGAAGGACTACCACGTCCTCGTCATCCTGACGGACATGACCAACTACTGCGAGGCGCTCCGCGAGATCGGTGCCGCCCGCGAGGAGGTCCCGGGACGACGTGGGTACCCCGGATACATGTACACCGACCTGGCGCAGCTCTACGAGCGCGCCGGCCGGATCGAGGGCCGCGAGGGGTCGGTCACGCAGATTCCGATCCTCACGATGCCCGGCGACGACGACACGCATCCGATTCCGGACCTGACCGGGTACATCACGGAGGGGCAGATCTACGTCGACCCCGACCTCAACAGTCAGGGGCTGCAGCCCCCGGTGAACGTCCTTCCCAGCCTCTCACGGCTGATGGACGACGGTATCGGTGAGGGCCTCACCCGCGAGGACCACGCCGACGTCTCCGACCAGATGTACGCGGCGTACGCGGAGGGCGAAGACCTGCGTGACCTCGTGAACATCGTCGGTCGCGAGGCGCTGTCGGAGCGCGACAACAAGTATCTCGACTTCGCCGACCGGTTCGAGGAGGAGTTCATCGACCAGGGCTTCGACACGAACCGAGGGTTGGAGGAGACCCTCGACATCGGCTGGGACCTCCTCTCGATGCTGCCGACGGAGGAGCTCAACCGCGTCGACGAAGAGTTCATCGAGAAGTACTACCGCGAGGACGTCTCCGCCGACGCCGACGAGACCGAGACGGAAGCGACGGCCGACTGAACGGCCGATTCGACGGCGACTTTTTCGGAATCGAACGCGCAGCGTCGCGTGACTCCCGTACGCGGCCGGCTCGGTGTGAACGGTCCCCACGCGGGAACGTCACTCCGGATTGAGAGTGCTCGTCTTCGGCCGGGTCGAGGTTCCGGCGCGGGCCTCGCCGCGCTCCCCGGCACCGCCGGGTGACGGCGAAATCTAGCAACTGTCCCGAGGATCTCCTGACAGCGGCCACACGTGTTTTGGTTCTTCGGCCGCTTGTGTACGTATGGCACGGGGGGAAGACCCGGCTGTCCGAGCGGGGCCGGTGACGACGCGGGAGAAGCGAGACGGCGCCGAAACCGCGGGTTCGGCGAGCGCCGACGGCGTCGACGAGTCGCTGAAGACGCGCACAATGGACGAAGCGCCGGTGGGAATCACCATCGCGGACGCCACGAAGCCGGACATGCCGCTGATCTACGCGAACGCCGCCTTCGAGCGAATCACCGGGTATCCGGCGGCGTACGCGGTCGGCCGGAACTGTCGATTCCTCCAGGGCGAAGCCACCCGCGAGAAACCCGTCAGGAAGATGCGCACCGCTATCGAGGAGGGAACGGCCACGACCGTCGAGGTCCGGAACTACCGTCGGAGCGGCGAGGTGTTCTGGAACGAGGTGACGCTCGCGCCGTTGCAGGACGAATCCGGCGGCGTCGCCTACTACGTCGGCTTCCAGCAGGACGTCACGCGTCGCAAGCGGGCCGAGCGGGCGGCCTCGGAGCGGGCGTCGCGGATCGAGCGGGAACGGATCGCCCAAGAGCGGTTGCTCGACCGACTCGACGGCGTCGTCGCCGACGTCACCGAGGCCGTAACGAGCGCCTCGTCGCGGCCGGCGCTCGAACGCGGGGTGGTTCGGAGCATAGCGGACACGTTCGTCGGCGCGTGGATCGGTCGGTACGACCCCGCCGCCGAGACGGTCGTCCCGCAGGTCGCCGAAGGGGTGCCGACGCGGCCGGGCGAGGACCGTCAGCCCCTCGTTGGAGCGGCTATCGAGCGCGACCCCGCTGACGAAGGGAAGCCAGACGAACCGGGCGACGGCCAGACCGTCGAGCGGGGAGTCGGTATGCGAGCCGTCGAGACGGCGGTCACCGAAGCGCTCGAGGATCGATACGTCCACATCGAACCGATCGAGTCCGACGCGTCGACGGCGTCGACGGCGGTCGCTGGGGTGCCGTTACACCGTGGCGAAGCCACGTACGGAGCGATTGCCGTGTACGTTCGGAACGCGGAGTTCCACAGCCACGAGCGCGCCGTGCTCACGGCTCTCGGACGGACGGTCGCGGTCGGTATCAACGCCATCGAGAGCCAGCGGACCTTACAGGGCGAGGAGATCGTCGAATTCCGGTTCACGCTCGGGGCGCATCCGTTGGTGGAACTGGCCGCGGCACTGGGAGGTCGGCTCCAGTTCGTCGGGAGCGTCGGCGACCGCCAAGAACCGTCGTTCCTGTTCGAGGTCCGTGACGCCGCCGATCTCGATGCGGACGTGATCGGCGAAACCGCGGACACGACGGACGTGACTGTCCACGGTGTCTTCGCTGACGAAACGGCCGCGCCGGTCATCGAGCTCTCTATCGGCGACGGGTCGCTACGCGATCTGCTGCGGGACCACAGCGGGGAGCTACGCGAGTGGCAGATCGACGCGGAGGCCGCGCACGTGACCGTCGAAGTCAGACGCGAGGCGCTCGCACAGTCGCTGGCCGACGCAGCGATGAATCGATTCGAAAACGCCGAACTCGCCGGCTACAGGCGGTGTGAGCGACGTAACGAGACCCGCCGGGAGTTCGTCGCCGAACTGGAGTCGAAACTGACAGAACGGCAGCTAGCGGCGCTGAACCGTGCGCACACGGCGGGGTACTTCGAATGGCCCCACGAGACGGACGGCGAGGAAATCGCCGAGTCGATGGGCGTCTGCCGGTCGACGTTCCACCAACACCTCCGTGCGGCCCAGCGGAAACTCGCGGCGGCGGTGCTCGATCGCTAGGCGGAGCGGAATCGCAAGACCGAGTCGCGAGCCTAACTAGTTGTGTACGTTGCTTACTACGATTCCTTTCGTACTCTCTACCGTACTATGCCACAACCTGGTAGCGAAGGAATATGGCTCTGGATCGGCACGCTCGGAATGTTCCTGGGGATGCTGTACTTCATCGCCCGGGGCTGGGGCGAAACGAACAGACGCCGACAGGAGTTCTACATCGTCACGATATTCATCACCGCCATCGCGTTCGTCAACTATCTCGCGATGGCGCTCGGATTCGGGCTGACAATTATCCAGGTCGGTGGCGAGGAGCTACCGATCTACTGGGCCAGGTACACGGACTGGTTCTTCACGACGCCGCTTCTGCTCATCGACCTCGGCCTCCTCGTCGGGGCGAACCGAAACGAACTGTCGTCGCTGGTCGGCCTGGATATGCTGATGATCGGGACGGGCGCGGTTGCCACGCTCTCGGCCGGTCCCGGCGCACTCACGGAAGGCGCGCGACGGCTGGTCTGGTGGGGCGTCTCGACCGGCTTCCTGCTCGTCCTGCTGTATATGCTGTACGGCTCCCTCGACGAGAAAGCGAAGGAGCTGTCCGGCTCTGCCGCCTCGACGTTCAGTACGCTCCGGACGCTGATCGTCGTCGTCTGGCTGATCTACCCCGTCTGGTGGATCGTCGGCACAGAGGGGCTACAGCTGCTCCCGCTGTACGTCGAGACGGCCGGATTTATGGTGCTGGACCTGGTTGCCAAGGTCGGATTCGGTATCATCCTGCTGTCGAGCCGCGAAGTGCTCGACGCAGCCGGATCGGTGAGCCCCGATCCCGAACCGGCCGACTGACGGGGATCGTCCACCCGGAACCGACCGACTGATCGGAACCGCCGCCCCATCGACCGGGACGCAACACTGTCTGGTGGGAACCGGCTCGGGTCGTCGGGGGCGACCGTCGCCGACCCGTCGTTTCCACGTCGGTCCCACGACCCGAGCCGAAGCCGCGGAGACCACCGATGACAACGCAATTCACCTACCTACAATTTCACCTCGCGTTCCTGGTTCCCGCCGTGCTCTTTCTGGTTGCGACGGGCTTCGTGAGTCGGACGCGGATCACGGGGAGCCGGGAGGTGCTCGGAAGCGGCTGGCGGCACTACTGGGCGGGAGTCGTCATCATCACCGTCGTCGCGCTCGCGTACACGACGCCGTGGGACAACTACCTCATCGCCCGGGGGGTGTGGTGGTACGGCAACGGAACGACGCTTCTGACGCTGGGGCACGCGCCGATCGAAGAGTACCTGTTCATCCTCGTCCAGCCCTGGATCACGGCGCTGTGGCTGTCGCATCTCGACTTCAGGACGGCGTGGCCCCGGTCTTCGAGACCGGTCGCGTGGCGGGCGGGGGCCCTGCTGGTCGCGGCGGCGGTCGGGGTCGGCGGATGGCAGCTGCTCGGGGTCGACGAGGGCTTCTACCTCGGCGCGATCCTCGCGTGGGCCGCCCCGGTGCTGGCGCTGCAGTGGGCCGTGGGCGCACCGCAGCTCTGGGCGCGCCGCAAGACGGTCGCGCTCGGAACGCTGCTCCCGACGCTGTACCTGTGTGTCGTGGATCGAATCGCGATCGAGTACGGGATCTGGGTGCTCTCCGGACAGTACACGACCGGGATCACCGTCGCGGGACTCCCGGTAGAGGAGGCGACGTTCTTCCTCGTGACGAACCTCTTCGTCGTTCAGGGGCTCGTCCTCTACCGGCTGGTGATGGCCCGCTGGGGCGGCGACGCGTCGACCGCCCGCGGGTCGGCGGATCACCCCGATCCGGCGGTCGAGCACAGCGGGTAGGTCGATGAACGAACCGACAGGACACGAGGGCGATTCGACAGGCTACGAGGACAACTCGGCCGGCTACGAGGACGAACCGGCGGGATACGCAGCGGACGGGCCGACGTCGACGCGGCTCGTCGGGGCGCGGAGGGACCGCGGTACGTCCGTCGGTTCGGTGATGCGAGCGGTCGGCGTCCGCCCGGCTTGGCTGGTCGTCGGTGGGGTCGCTCTCGCCTGGGGCGTCGCGGCCGCGTTCACGGCGTCCCCGACGCTGCCGACGTGGCTCCGCTACGGACCGCTGGCGGTGAGTCTCGCGCTCTTCGGGCTCCCGCACGGTGCGGTCGACCACCTGGCCCCGGCGCGAGCTGCCGGCCACCGCCCCACGGTGACGTGGCTCCTCGCGGTCGGGGTGCTGTATCTCGTCCTCGGGAGCGCGTACGGGTTCCTGTGGTGGCTCCTCCCGGTCGCGTCGGCCGCGCTGTTCGTGGCACTGACCTGGTTCCACTGGGGACAGGGCGACGTCTACGCGCTCGACGCGCTCGGCGCGCGCCACCTCGACGGTCGCGGCGTCCGGGTCGGGACGTTACTGGTCCGCGGTGGGCTCCCGATGCTGGTGCCGCTCCTCGGCCATCCCAAGGAGTACCGGGCCGTCGTCGGCGCGTGGGTGGCGCTGTTCGGCTCCGAGTTCGACGCCGCGTGGATCGCGTCACCGACGGTCCGGATTGCGCTCGGCGGCGGGTTCGCGCTGCTTACGATCGGAACGCTGCTCGCGGGACGACGACGCGACGGCGGCCGCGTCTGGCTGCTCGACGCCGGCGAGACGGTCCTGCTGTGGGGGTACTTCCTCCTCGTGCCGCCGCTTTTCGCTATCGGCGTGTACTTCTGCGTGTGGCACTCGCTGCGGCACATCGCCAGGCTGATCGCGGTCGATCCGGCGTCGAGGGCGGCATTCCGCGAACGCGGCACCGTCCCGGCGCTGTTGCGGACGGGACGCGACGCGCTCCCGTTGACGGTCGTCTCCGTCTTGTTGCTCGTCGGCATCGCGGTCGTCGGGGACGTCGCGGTCGGGACGCAGGCGGACCTCCAGGCGGCCGCGGCGCTGTATCTGGTGTTCATTTCCGTGCTGACGCTACCGCACGTGGCGATCGTGACGTGGATGGACCGGGCGGAGAACGCCGGTCTCGCCCCGCTCGTGAGTAAACAGTAAAAGGTTAACAGGCTCGGTTCACTAGCCACCTACAAGATGGCCAAAGACGTCAAACCGACCCGCAAGAACCTGATGGCGATCGAGGATCGCATCGAACTCTCCGAACGGGGTCACGACACGCTCGAACAGAAGCGCGACGGCCTCATTATGGAGTTTATGGACATTCTGGATCAGGCCCAGGACGTCCGCTCGGAGCTCGACGAGAACTACGAGACCGCCCAGCAGAAGATCAATATGGCGCGGGCGATGGAGGGCGACGTCGCCGTCCGCGGGGCCGCCGCGGCGCTCAAAGAGCACCCGGAGATCACCACCCAGTCGAAGAACATTATGGGCGTCGTGGTCCCGCAGATCGAGTCCTCGCGCGTCAAGAAGAGTCTCGATCAGCGCGGGTACGGGCTGCTCGGCTCCTCGGCGCGGATCGACGAGGCCGCCGACGCCTACGAGGAACTCCTCGAGACGATCATCCTCGCCGCGGAGGTCGAAACGGCGATGAAGAAGATGCTCAAGGAGATCGAGACGACCAAGCGGCGGGTCAACGCCCTGGAGTTCAAGCTGCTCCCCGAACTCAACGAGAACAAGGAGTACATCGAGCAGAAGCTCGAAGAGCAGGAACGCGAGGAGATCTTCCGCCTGAAGAAGATCAAGAACAAGAAAGAAAAAGAGGAGAAAGAGGAGAAGGAGGCCGCGGAAGCGGCGGCCGCCGCCCCCGCGGACGACTGATCGATCCCTCGAACGCCGTCAGGTCCCGAGTCGACATCTTCGGCCGATCTTCTCTCCGTCGCTGTCCGAACAGCGTCGGCGTCATCGGAATCCGTTCTCTCGTCGGCTCGACTGGTCCCCACGCGTCGGCCGGTGCGACGTCACAGGACTCACAGCATCGGCGGTTCGCGACGCCGCCCGACGCGTCTTCGGTGACCGCTCCCACGCCGCCGTCAGATGATAAGTCTTAATTAGACTACCGGGCAACGAAGAAGTGGAGCAAGCCCGGGTGGTGTAGTGGCCCATCATACGACCCTGTCACGGTCGTGACGCGGGTTCAAATCCCGCCTCGGGCGCTTGTGTTTTGCTCCGATGTGTGCCCGGGTGGTGTAGTGGCCCATCATACGACCCTGTCACGGTCGTGACGCGGGTTCAAATCCCGCCTCGGGCGCTTCTTCGATTTCACGCGTCGCGGAGTCTCGTCTCCGGGACTTACTCGTGAAATCGGTGTGCGACGAACGCGGGATTTGAACCAGCGAGTGGAGCGAAAGCGGAACGAGTGAGGTTCAAATCCCGCCTCGGGCGCTTTGATTTTCGACCATCAGCGAGGTGTCTCGTCGCCGTCGTTCTTGCGTGTCTCAGAGGATTCCGACCGTCGCCCACCCTACCCCGACGCCTAGGAGCGCGGACACCAGCGTGCCAGCGGCGTCGACGACGGCGAGTCGGGAGTCGCCCGCATCGATCGCACGGACGACGTTGACGGCGAACGACGAGAACGTCGTGAACGCGCCGCAGAATCCCGTCCCGGCGACCGCGAGCGTCGCGTCCGCGGGCGACGACGCCACGAGCGCACCGAGGGCGAAGCTACCGAGGACGTTGACGGCGAACGTGCTCCGTCGACCGCCGCCGAGCGTCACGTCGACCGCGTAGCGAGCGAGCGCGCCGAGCGCGCCGCCGAGACCGACGAGCAGGGCCGTGGGAGGCGCAGTGAGAAGCTCAAGGGTGCCAGCCGTCATACCCACCGCCTCCCGGCCACCAGTCCGAGGACAGCCGCGGCGAACCCGAGTGCGTACGTCGCGGCCACGTTGACGGCGCCGAGCGCCGGTCCGAGCGACGCCGTCTCGACGGCGAACGTGCTGTAGGTCGTGAAGGACGAGAGGAGCCCGGTCATCAGGAAGAACCGGAGCCGCGTCGACCGAACGACGCCGACCGCGAGCGCCAGCGCGAAACTCCCGACCACGTTAGCGAGAAGCGTCCCGCCGGGACCGGCGACGACGGTCCCGAGCAGATGCCGCGCGGTGGCACCGAGAAATCCCCCGAGCGCGACGAGCACGGGGACGAGTCGATCAGCCATCGACGACACTCCCGCGGGCGGTCACTCATCAGTTTCGATGGCGCGCGCCGCGGCCGACGCTCGGGAACTGGCTCCGCCGTGCGGCGTGTCTCGGGCCCGAACGGCGACCGTCCGGGTCGCCTCGGCGGTGTCGTCGACGACGAGCGCTTCGCCGGGGGCCGTCGGCATCGCGTCCGCGATGTCGTCGTCGACGTAGGCCGGGTCGGCGGCGGCGAGCGCGCGGACGTCGGAGCCGGCGGTCAGCCGATGGACGACGCGGAGGTCCGACTGGGAGACGGCGACCGCGGGGAGGGCGCTCGGGCGCTGCGTGGCGGTGACGAGCGAGACGCCGGGAGCGCGCCCACGGGTGAGAATCGCCCGGAGCGGTCCGCTGGCGACGCCCTCGAAGAAGACGTGCGCCTCGTCGAGAAAGAGCCAGGGCAGGCGTTCGATTGGCGCGTCGCCGCCGGTGGCCGAGCGACCGAGGCGGCCGTCGTACAGCGCGGCCGCGACGCCCGCGGCGACGGCGTTCGACGGCGCGTCGTCGAGGCGGGAACAGTCGAGGACGGTCGCCGCGTCGTCGGCGAGCGCCCGCGCGTCGAGGCCCGCGGGGTCGAAGACCCCCCAGGAAGCGGCGCGTCGGAGACGGTTGGCCGCCGCCCGCCGGACGTCGTCGCCGGCGTCGGCGTCGGCGACGACCTCGCGCATCCCGTCGAGCGTTGCCGCCGCACCCGCGGCGTGCCAGACGAGCGCGCCGGCGGGCCCGTCCGGATCGGTACCGACGAGCGCGGGCCACTCCGCCGGCGAGACGGCGTCGGCGCGGATTGTCGGCTCCTCGATCACCCGCGCCGGAACCGGGTCGCCCGTCGCCTCCGCGGCGAGCCCGCGGAAGACGCCCATCGGATCGACGACGACGGGGGCGACGCCGGGCGTCCGCGCGGCCGCCTCGATCAGGACGCCGAGGGTATAGGACTTCCCGTATCCGCGCTTTCCGACCACGAGCGCGGCGTGCGGGCGGTCGAAATCGACCGCGACGGGCGCGCCGCGACTCCCGTCGCGGGCGCGGTGGTGGCCGAACGTGCCGGCGAACGACGCCGCGTCTGCAGTCGAGTCAGCGTCGGTAGGTCCGTCGTCGGCAGACCGACCGAGGACTTCGGTGTGCATCGGCGGGAGTGGTCCCGTCCACCGACTTGAACCCCCGTGCGAGCGTTTATATACGGAGACGGGACCACGGGCGGTATGTTCGACGAACTCCGACGGTTCGCCGGGGACGACCGCGCTATCGAAGGACTGCCGATCAGACTAGTGATCGCTCTCGTCGTGGGCGTCGCCACGATGAGCGTGATGCTGAATATGCTGTCTGGAGTGCAGGGGCTCGCCGTCTCCGAACTCGACGTCCGACCGACGCCGGACGTCGTCGAGCCCGGCGAGCAGGAACTCGAACTCGTCGTGGTCGACGACGACGGCGACGGCGTCGAGGGCGCGACGGTGATCGTCAAGGACGGCAGCGCCGAGATGGAGGGCGTGGTGACGGCAAAATCGGACGCGAGCGGCGTCGCGAGCGTCACCGTCGAGACCGACACGCGGGCGAACCAGGAGACCGGAACGCTCGTCGTCGACGTGAAACCGCCGTCGGGGAGTCAGTACGTCGACCGCCGGGAGAACACGGAGATCCTAGTGGTCGAGGAGTGATCGGGCCGAGGGATCTCTCGCAGACGCGATCCCCCCGGCCCGCGTTCAGCGTTCGGGGTGGATCGGCGCGTCGAAGCCGCCGCGGATCAGCGGCTTCGCGATGTGTCGGCGGGCGCACGGCGGCACCTCGTACCAGCCGCGTTCGAGGTCGCGGTCGAGGTCGACGGTGTCGGCCGTGGGGGCCGCAGTCCCGCAGTCGCGACAGCGATAGCCCTGCCCCCGACCGGCGCTCGCCATCGACCGGCCGCACGCCGGACAGGTAGGATTCGTCTGCTCGGTCCGTCGGAGCGACCGGACGGCGAACTTCTCCAGTTTGAGCGTGCCGTCCCCGACCTCGCCGCAGACGGTGAGGTCGTCGCCGACGCGGAGCGAGCGGACGTGGTCGCGAAAGCGCTTCGTCGGCTCGAAGGCGGCGCAGTCGATCCGAGCGCCGCCGCCGTCCGGCCCGCGTAGCTCGAAGAAGACGTGGCCGCCGCGGCGCGTCTCCGGGTCGCTCGCGACGGTGCCGTCCACGCGGTAGGCGCGGCCGTCGCGCAGATCGCCCACCCCGCCGTCGCGCAGGTGACCGTCCGTCCCCTGATTCGTCAGGAACGTCGCCGACCGCTCGACGGGTTCGCTCTCGATCCGACCGGCCAGGTCCGCGACGACGCCGGCGTCGTCGCCGCGGATCCCGTAGAGGATGGGTCCCGGCGCGTTGGGGACGCAGACGGCCTGCTCCTCGACGCGGTCGACGGTGTCCCACGCGTCGGGATAGGCGCGCTCTGCGGCCTCGAAGACGGACGCCGCCTCGACGTTTCGAGCCGTGCCACAGCGATCGAACTCGCGATAGGCGATGTGCTCGTACGTCCACTCGTCGAGGGCGGCATACGCGCCGACGGCGGCGAGCGCGCCGATTCGGCCCCGGCCGCCGGCCCACCCGCGGTGGCGGTAGCCAGACTCGTCGAGGAGTTCGAGCGCCTCGGTCGGCTCGAGGAGGTCCCGGATCGCGCGGCGGGTGAACGCGGCGACGGCGTCGGGCACGGCCCCGGGATCGTCGTCGGCGACGACGACCCCGGGACTCGTGCGCGGGTCGTCGACCTCGGCGAGCGGTTCCAGTTCGGCGACGGCGAGGTCCAGCGCCCGCTCCGGATCGACGTCGGTGTGGACCGCGAGCGCGGCGTTGCCGCGGGTCTTGTGTTCGACCGCGGGATTGAGCCGGATCAACAGCGTGCGGTCGACCGTGCCGCCATCGGCCGCGACGGCCTCGGCGAGTCGCGTCGCGAGGTACGTCGTGCACATCCCCCGTTCGCGGGAGTCGGTGTCGTCGAGGCCGATGATCGTCATCGGCGAGTCGTAGTCGGCGCGGCGGCTAACGACTTTCGGGACGGATCGAGCGAATCGCCCGACTGAGCGGTGCCACTGGCGAACGGACGGCACAACGTATATATGCGCTGAATCGCTTATATACCCCTATGTCTCGGTCCGCGCTAGTCGGAAACGTCACGGCGATGCTGGAGGACGCCGGGTTCCTCGTCAGCGAGCGCTGTGCGATCCGACCGAAGAGCTTCGACGTCGCCGCGAGGCGGGGCGAGGACCTGGTGCTCCTGAAGATACTCGGTAACATCGACGCCTTCGACGGGACGACCGGCGAGGAGATGCGACGGCTGGGCACCTACCTCGACGCGACGCCGATGGTCGTCGGACTGCGGACCCGCGACGAGGACCTGAAGCCGGGCGTCGTGTACTTCAGACACGGCGTTCCGGTGTTCAACCCCGACACGGCGATGGAGTTGTTCGTCGAGGGCGTACCGCCGCTCATTTACGCCGCCCCGGGCGGCCTGTACGTCAACATCGACGGCGACCTCCTGGCGGACGAGCGACGCGAACGCGGGTGGAGTCTCGGTCAGTTGGCGACGGAACTCGGCGTCTCGCGGCGGACGGTCTCGAAGTACGAGGACGGGATGAACGCCAGCATCGAGGTGGCGATCCAACTCGAAGAGATGTTCGACCAGCCGTTCTCGAGTCCGGTCGAGGTGATGGACGGGGCCGAGGAGGTCCGCGACGCGGAGCCGACGCCAGACGATCCCGACCCCGAATCCGACGACGAACACGTCGTCCACGTCCTGACGCGGGCGGGGTTCACCGTCCACCCGACCGCGCGCGCGCCGTTCAAGGCGGTCAGCGAGGACGACGAGCGCCGGCGGGACTTCATGCCGATGCTCACCGGACACTCCGCGTTTACGCGCAGCGCCGAAAAGCGCGCGCGGATTATGTCCTCACTCGGGGAGGTCACCCAGACTCGGTCGGTCTACTTCACCGAGAACCAATCGAAGCGCGAGTCCGTCGAGGGGACCGCACTCGTCAGTTGCGAGGAACTCGCCGACATCGACGACCCCGACGACATCCGCGACCTGATCCGCGACCGGTCGCAGGAACCGACCGAGGCGTAAGCGGGTCGCATCGCGAAATCTCTCGTTCTACTGGCCGCGAAACGCGTAGTCCGGAAACCGTAACGCCGCCGTCCACACAGCGCCGGGCTCTCGTCGGGAGCTTCAGCTCGCTCCGTCGCCGTACGTCTCTTCGAGATAGTCGACGATGTCGTCGCTCTCGGCCATCCCTTCGATCCCGTTGGCCTCGTCGACGAGAACCGGAACGCCGGTCTGGCCGCTGATCTCTTCGACCGTCGTGCGTTCGCCGTGGGCCGAGGGAACCATCACCGACTCGTATTCGAGCCCGAGTTCGCGGAGTTTGTCCGTCACTTTCGCGCAGTACGGGCAGCCCTCGAGTTCGTACAGAACCAGATCTGACATCGCGTCCGAGTAGCGGTGGCGTCCTAAAGAGTCACGCGGTCGAGTGCGCGGGAAACGCACGATGGGGGCGGGACCGACTCATCGATCGGCGCGTCGGCGCACAGCCGCGACGAGTCGGCGACCGCCCGCGAGGATCGTTCGTCGGCCGGCGATCAGTTCGCCGCTCGCCCACACGGCGCCGACGAGGACCGCTCCGATCGCCCACGCGAAGTCCCACCCGGACATCCAGACGGGGCGGAGCCACGGCGTCACGTGCGCCCAGCGGGTGGCGAACTCGTTCATCGGCCCCTCGATCGGCGTGTCGGCGAACGTGGCCCGGATTCGGCCGTCGAAGCCGACGCTCTCGTTGCCGCCCGCGGTGAGGTTCGCGCTTCCGGTGATCGGGTACCTCCCGGAGGCGTTCATATCGCGGATCGTCGGCCCCGACGACTCGGGGCCGGTTCCCATCCGTTCGGCGTCGTAGGGGCCCCACGTCGCGTAGTACTCCCAGACGACCTCGCCGGTGGGGGTGATCTCCATCACTCGGTGGTTGAGCGTGTCGGTGACGAGCGTGTTGCCGTTGGGGAGCCGATCGGCGTCCCGCGGCCACGTGAGCGTGTTCGAGCCGACCTCCCAGGTCCGGACCCATTCGCCGTCCTCCTTCGCGTACTCGACGACCCGGTTGTTCTCGCTGTCGGCGACGAGGATCGTCGGGTTCCCCTCCTCGCTCACCAGCCAGTCGGGGTTGTGCTGTTCGCGCATCACGGAGTAGTCGTCGTCGCTGCCGAGACGCTCGACGATCTCTTTGGTCTCCATATCGACGACGATGGCCTGATCGAAGTTGCGCGGCGAGAGCAGCAGGCGGTCCTCGCCGATCTGATCGACGTCGTTGACGTGCGTCCAGTCGCTGCTGTAGCCGCCGTCGGTGCTCTCGGGGTAGTGGTTCCGGAAGTACCACTCCCAGGTGAACTCCTCGGAGGAGCGGTTGTAGACGACGACTCGGTCGTCGCTTCTGCCCGCGGACTCGTTCCACTGCCGCATATTCGCGATGGCGATGCGGTCGTCGCCGAGATACGCGACGTCGTGGGTGTCGGTCATATTGAACCGCTGCTGCCAGACGCGCTCTTGGGTGTCGGGATCCAACTCGAACAGGACTGTGTCGCCCGCGCGGGGCGAAGAGACGAGCAGGTTCCCGTTCGGCATCGGGTCGACGTCGAAGAACCAGGCGTTGCCGCCGACGTTGTCGTCGTGGGTCCACTCCAGGTTCCCTCGCTCGTCGACGGAGACCAGCCGTGCGGGTTTCTTCGCGTTCGTGTTACCCCGGAACGTGAACCCCTGGACGCTGATGACGGTCGAGTTGTTCGCGGCGCTCGTGATGGTGCCGCGTTCGAGGCTCGTCTCGTCGGCGGGATCGTACGTCAGCGCTGAAACGGCCGACGGCGCGAGGAGAGAGACCACGACCAGGAGGGCGACGAGCCGAACGGCGTTCGCTCGGGAAGGCGCGGGCAGGTTCACATATGTCGGTCCGGCGGTATCGAATGAATCTCTTGCGGTCCGGAACCCCGCAGCGCCCACCGCACCGACGCAAACGGCGGCGCGTATCGGGAGCGGACGGTCCTCAGAGCTGCGCGGCGAGCACGCCGCCGGTCCGCACGATGAAGTAGACGACGAACGCGGCCGCGAGCACCCAGTGGCCGATCCGAACGTCCTCGCGCTCGCCGGCGGCGAGTTTGACGATCGGGTAGGACGCGATGCCGGCGGCGATGCCGTAGGCGATCGAGTACGTGAACGGCATCACGAGAATCGTCAATCCCGCGGGGATCACGTTCGTCAGGTCGTCCCAGTCGATGTCGACGACGTTCTGGATCATCACGACGCCGATGACGACGAGTGCGATGTGAGAGGCGTACTGCGGAACGGACGTCACGAGTGGGACGATCGCGAGCGAGCCGACGAACAGCGCGGCGACGGTGAACGCCGTGAGCCCGGTTCGGCCGCCCTCTTCGACGCCCGTCGCGGATTCGATGAACGTCGTCACCGTCGAGGTGCCGAGCATCCCGCCGACGGTCGTTCCGACGGCGTCGGCCATCAGCGGCTTGTCGATGTCGGGGAGATCGCCGTTCTCGTCGAGGAAGTCGCCCGCCTGCCCGACGCCGACGAGCGTTCCGGCGGTGTCGAAGAAGTCCACGAAGAAGAACGTGAAGACGATGAGCGCGAAGGAGAACGCCTCGACGTTGCCGAAGCCGGAGACGAACGCGCCCGCCAGCGGCGTGATGTCGTACGTGGCAGACGACGAACTGGCGACCAGTCCGGCGTCGGACGCGACCGGACCGAGCGCGGTGACGGCCCACCCGAGGGCCGCCGTCGCCACGATGCCGATGATGATCGACCCGGGGACCCCGCGAGCGTAGAGCGCGAGCGTCAGGAACAGCCCGATCACCGAGACGATCGCCACGGGGTCGGACGCGATCGACCCGAGTCCGATCATCGTTCCGGGGTCCGCGACGACGATTCCCATCGCCTGCAGGCCGATCAATGCCAGAAACAGGCCGATACCGGTCCCGACCGCGAACTTCACCGGTTCGGGAAAGAGGTTGATCACGTACTCGCGCGCGCCGATCGCCGTGAGAATGATGAATATGATTCCCTCGACGACGACGGCGGCGAGCGCGGTCTGCCAGGGAACGCCGAGCACGCCGACGACGGTGATCGCGAAGAACGCGTTGAGTCCGAGTCCGGGAGCCTGCGCGAACGGTCGGTTCGCGTAGACGGCCATCACGAACGTCGCGGTCGCCGCCGCGAGGATCGTGACGATCGCGAGCATCGACTGGATTTCGCCCGTCGAGAAGCCCTCGATGACGATTCCCTCCACCAGATCCGTGTTCGGGTTGTCGGTCATTATCGCGGGGTTGACCACGATAATGTACGACATCGTGAGGAACGTGGTCAGTCCGGCGAGGAGTTCTGTCCGAACCGATGATCCGTGTTCTTGCACACCGAAGTAGTCTGAGACGGATTCAGCGAGTCCCATAATGCACGTGTGAGCATAACTAGGAACCACTCGATAAGCGTTTTCATCGAGCACCCGCCGTCCCGGCCGAATCGAGCCGAAAGACGGCGGGCGAGCCACTCGACGTCGAAGCTCACTCGGCGTCGAACGTCGTGAGCGCGCCGACCGGGGCGTCCGTGAGTTCGCGGGCGCGGTCGATGCCCTCCTCGCCGACCGCGATGAGCGTGAAGACCCCGGCGACGTCGGCGTCGGCCTGGGTCGTGATGTCGAGCAGGAGTTCCTGGGTCTCGCCCGACCGGATGAGGTCGTCGACGATCAGGACGTTCTCACCGCCCGAGAGCGCTCGTCGGGGGAGGTAGTACGTCAGTTCGATGCCGGAGGCGAGCCGCTGTCGGGACTCGATGAACTCCTCGACGGCCGTCTCCTTCGACTTCTTGGCGTACGCGACGCGGGCGTCGAAGTAACTCGCCATCGCCGCGCCCAGCGTGATCCCGTCGGTCGCGGCCGTCAGGACGACGTCCGGGCGCTCGAAGTCGAGCGCGTTGGCGGCGACGGGGGCGACGAGGTCGAGAAAGGACTGATCGAAGACGACGCCGGAGTTGTCGACGTACCCGCCGTCGTCGAACTCCACGCGGGCGCGCAGTTCCGTCGCCAAGGCGTCGCGGCCGACGCCGTCGACGACGTCGTGCGCGCGCTCCGCGCCGGGGAGGACGTGGCCGTTGACGTATCGGTTGAGGTCGCCTGCCGGGAGCCCAGTGAGTTCGGCGAGTTCGTCGTACGTCCGAGTCTCCTTGAGCATCCGCAGCACCGCCACCGACTGTAACTGGAGGGCCGCTTTCTCCGCTCTGTTCATACGTAGATGTGCGAGTTCTCGCAAGTATGAATATATCGATACGAATTCTTTCGAAAAAGACCACAAACGTGGATTACGTTCGGGGCGCGAGACGACGGCACTCGCAGGGGAAGGCGAATAGCGGGCGGCACGCGAACGTCGGGGAGAGAGCGAACGCCCGGCGGTAGGTGAGCGCTAGCGGCCGATCAGGACGCGTCTTCGAGGAGGTCCTCGGCAGTCACGAGCGCGTCGAGTTCGACGTCGGCGTCGGCGAGTCGCTCGCGCGCGCCCTCCTGACGGTCGACGACGACGAGGACCCGGTCGACCGTCGCGCCGGCGTCGCGAAGCGCCTCGACAGCGTCGAGCGCGCTCTTCCCGGTCGTCGCGATGTCTTCGAGAACGACGACTTTCTCGCCCTCGGCGAGGCGGCCCTCGATGCGGTTCCCTGTCCCGTACTCTTTGGCCTGCTTTCGAGCGATCACGTACGGGGAGTCGGTTTCGACGCTCGTGACGGCGACGAGCGGGACCGCCCCGAGCGCGACGCCGGCGAGTTTCTCGCCGTCCAACTTCTCCGCGAACGCCTCGGCGATCAGACGGAGGCAGCCCGGGTCGGTCTCGAAGAGGTACTTGTCGACGTAGTACTCGGAGGTGCCGCCGTGAGAGAGCTCGAACTCCCCGAACTTGACCGCGTCGGCGTCGCGTAGCGCCGCGATAAGTTCCTCGTTCGTCATTGGGTGTGAAACGGCGGGGGAGTCGCTTAAACGGGACGATTCCGAGCGGAGACGGAAAAATGAAGACGAGTCGGGAGATCAGAGACGAATACGAAACCGGGAGTACCGCACGGTGGAGCGCATCGTAGAACCGTTCGATGGCTTCTATTCACGTCTGTGACGCCGAATCGCCCGTCAGGGCGAGCTTGTATGCTGACGGGCACTCGTTCTACCAGTTCAGAGACGGATCTCGATAGCCGTGCGAGAGACAGGACGCGAATCTCAGACCACGGAAATCCCGTTTTTCAGCTGCTTGAACCGTTCAGTACAGTGAGTTCCAGTATCGCTCGACGCACCGTTCTCCTGTTTCGGTGCGCGGGGTACTCCAGTGGGCATCGAATCTGCCCCCGTCTCCCATCCCTGAGCGCGGGCCGTCGAGACGTACCGCAGCGGCAAACGTTTATACGCGCCAGCGGAAGGTCAGCCTATGACCGACGGACCACACGTCGTCGCCGTCTGTGGCAGTTTACGCGAGGCAAGCCGGACTCGACGTGCGCTTTCCCACGCCCTCGACGGCGTTCGGGAATCCGGTGGAAGTGGGGAACTGGTCGATCTCCGGCAGTTCGATCTGCCGATGTACGACCCCGACGTTGACGATCAGGCCGATGGCCACGAACTCCGGGTCCGACTCCGAGCCGCCGACGCTGTCATTCTGGGGACGCCGATGTACCACGGATCCTACTCGAACGTCGTGAAGAACGCGCTCGACTACTGCGGGTTCGACGAGTTCGAGGGCAAGACCGTCGGTCTGCTGGCGGTCGCCGGGGGATCGTTCCCCGTGACGGCGCTCGAACACCTGCGCTCGGTCTGTCGGGCCCTCGACGCCTGGGTCGTCCCGCACCAGGTCGCGGTCCCCCGCGCCTCCGGGGCCATCGACGAGGACGGGACGTTCGACGACGAGGGGCTCGCCGAGCGGGTTCGGGTCCTCGGGCGGAGGGTCGTCCAGTACGCCGACATCGGGCCCGATCCGGCTTCCTTCGAGAGTGAGCATAACGCGGGCGCGTGAAAACTGGAGCGTACAGACCACCCCACGGGCGAATGCCCTCGGAGGAAGGTGCCGTTCAGCTGTAAACTCGTGTATCACCGCGTACAGTTCCGTGGTGCGCACGTCTTCGACTTCAGGAACGGGAAAAACACCCGGTGGACGTCCTACGCCGACAGTGCGCTGTTCAACGAGGCGTACCAGACGTGACTGTTGCGGCGTGGTCGCCGGTATTCAACGCGCCGTGAGCGCCTCCGCTTCGAACGGGACCGCGTCTCGCCGATACGCGTCGAAAACCACCCGTGCGTGTTCGAGTGCCTCGGGCGCGTCGGTGTCGAGAATGGCCCGCGAGATGCCGGTCTCGTAGTCCCGACAGCACGTCCCAACGCAATCGTCGAAGAGAGCCAGTCCCCCCGGGAGGTCGCCGTGGGTCAGAAGAACGAGATTCCCACTGGCGAGTGCCTCGTTCGCCAACTCCGGTTCTCTCCCCAACATATACCTCAGGCTCTCCTCGTCGAATACCAGTTCAACCGCTGTTCCGTCGACAGCCTGTTCGAACACCGCCCTGACGTTCTCCGGCTTGAGCGGGACCCGTCCCATCTCCCGGAGCGTGGTAGATGCTTCGACGAGCTCGATGTAGCGGTTGTTCGGAGAGTAGGGGTTGCTCTCGTTCGGACGGGTAACCGTTACTCCGGAGAACATCTCGAGGGTGAATCCGAGTTGCGTGGGGAACCACCGCCAGACACCACGAATCGACTGCTCGATTTCGAATCGCTCGACCAGGTCGAAGAACCCGTCGGCGATGAACTCGCCGAGTGACGTCAACTCGTACTGATCCCCGTCACGGTGCACCCAGGTTCGGGTCTCGAACTCGGAGAGAATGCGACCGACGGTAGCGTTCGAGGCCCCGGTTGCTACTCGAAGATCGCCCCGCTTCTGGGGCCCCACGCTCAGTGCACCGAGCGCGTTCACGCGGTGGTCCGAACGTGCGAGGAATTCGATGTCTTCGAGCGGCGTATTCATACCGCACAGACGCTCGCTCAGCTATTACCTGTTCCGGGGGAACCGGGCCGCTAGCACGCCGCAACCAGAACTGACCGCGTGTATCGGATGCTGGTGGCCGACGTCGGTACTGATCGATAGCCTACGACAGGCGGATTGGGTTCGAACCCACCTCGGGGGCGGGTAGGATCAGACGAGGGAAACGCGACGGATGACCGAATTTCAGTACGTGAAATCGTATCGCTCAGCATCGTCAATACCCAGCGACGCCTTCAGGTAGATGAGGAAAACGTATGTCAACAATCAGTGGACAGAGTAAGAACACGGTGCCTGTCGGAGCGACCCCCGTTCCCAAGTACGGTTCCTGGGACGAACACCGGGAAGCGATACGCCGCGATGTAGAAAACCGCCGGGTGTCGATGGAACGGAGACAGACGGAGAAAGTGTCAAATAGCCGTTATTCGGGGTAGAAAATGGCTATAACAGCAAACCAACCGTTGGCTGACGACGAGATCGACGCCCTCACGACTGGATTCAGGGGTGACGTACTATCCCCGACTGACGAGGGATACGACGAGGCCCGGTCCGTGTGGAACGCGATGACCGACAGGCACCCGGCGGTCGTCGTCCGTCCGCTCGGGGCGGCCGACGTGGTGGCCGCGGTCCAGTTCGCTCGGAAACAGCACCTCGAAATTTCCATCCGCGGCGGTGGACACCACGTGGCTGGCCACGCCGTCACGGACGGCGGGCTAATGATCGACTGCTCGGCGATGAAGTCGGTTCGCGTCGATCCCGAGACTAAACGGGCATGGGTCGAGCCCGGTGCACTCCTCCACGACGTGGACGTCGAAACCCAGGCCCACGGGCTCGTCCTTCCCGGTGGCTTCATCTCCCTGGTCGGGATTGCCGGCCTGACGCTGGGCGGCGGGTTCGGCTATCTATCGCGCTCGCTCGGGCTGACGATCGACAACCTTCGGACGGTCGAACTGGTGACCGCCGATGGGGAGTTCGTCACCGCGAGCGAGAGCGAGAACCCCGGCCTGTTCTGGGCGCTCCGCGGTGGCGGGGGCAACTTCGGCGTCGTGACGGCGTTCGAGTTCGATCTCCACGACCTCGAGCCGACCGTTCTGGCGGGCCCCATCGTCTACGACTTCGCGGACGCTCCGGAGGTGATGGCCGAAGTTGCCGAGGCTCTCAGAGCCGGTCCTGACGAAATCGGGTGCGTGATGGGGATCCGGAAAGCACCACCTGCTCCCTTCCTGCCCGAGGAGGTACACGGCCAGCTCGTACTCATAGTGACCGTGATGTACGGCGGTGACGTGGCCGCAGGCGAGGCAGCGCTCGCTCCGATCCGCGCGATCGGCTCACCCGTCGCCGACGCCGTCGGGCCGAAGCCGTACGCGGCGTTCCAGACGATGTTCGACGCGGCCGCCGGGCTCGGGGCGCGCAACTACTGGAAGACGCACTATCTCGCGGAGATGAGCCGAGCGGCCATCGATGTCGTCTGCGACCGTGCCACCGACATTGCCTCGCCCGAGACAGCCGTCAGTATGATGGCGCTCGGAGGCGAGATCGCCCGCCAGCCGGCCGACGCAACCCCGTATCGGCACCGCGATGCGGAGTGGTTCGTGGTCGTGCAGGCCCGCTGGCGCGAGGCCGACGAGGACGAGAGCCACATCGAATGGGCCCGAGGCCTCTTCGACGCTCTCGAACCGCACGCGACCGGTGGCGTGTACCTCAACGCCACCAGTCCGGACGAAGGAGAGACGAGCGTTCGCGATGCCCTCGGTGAGGAGACGTACGACCGGCTTGCGGCTGTCAAGGCGCGGTGGGATCCTGAGAACGTGTTCCACCTCAACCCGAACGTGCGGCCAGCAGCATAGCCCGATGGAAATCGAGCCCATCACGTTCGAGCCGGGAATCCGCGCCAGGCTCCGAAACGACTCCGACGAACGAAATCCCGACGGTACGACGTTCGACGTGGTGTTTCCACTGTTCGCGTTACACAACTCCCCTCTTTGTTGACTCGGACGTGCCCCCAGTGCACCGTTCGTTGCAGGAAGGTGGGTATCTAGTACGGTTCGTCTTTCAGCCCCAGGAGGTACGCGATACCGTTGGTCGCGACGTGGAGCACGGGCGTGAGGACGACGACGACCCCGACGACCGGGAGGGTGAAGATATCGGTGAACCACGCGAGGTCGAAGAGCGCGGTACAGACGAGCGCGCCGGCGACGAAGTCGAGTTGGTCGACGACGGGGAAGGCAGCGCCGCGCTCGCGACCCGTCCGTCGTTTGAGGAAGGACGCGCCGATGTCGCCGAGCATCGCTCCGAGCGCGAGCCCGACGGCCGCGGCGAGCGGAAACGTCGGGAGGTCCACGCCGATCGTTCGAGAGAGGATCGGAGCGAGCAGATTCAGGCCCTGCGCGAGGAGCACGCCGACGAGCGTCCCCACGGCCGTGCCGCGCCACGTCTTGCCGTCGCCCAGGAGCCTGCGGCCGCCCATCGTTCGGCCGCCGTCGATGGGAGCGCCACCGCCGGCGAGGACTGCGGCGTTGTTCGGGACGTACGCTGGAAGCATCGCCCAAAACGCGACGGCGACGAGGTCGAGCATAGGTGTCGGATCCGCCGGCGGGGACAAAAGTGTCCCCGATTCGTCGCACCGGAGCGACGCGGACCGGTCGGTCGAAACCGGCGTCGATACCAGTCACTTTAACCCTTCAGTGAGACGTACCTCTCGACAGATGTCCTCCTGGAGGAGAGATTTCGCAAGCGGACTAATCGTGCTAACGCCGATCCTCGTCATTCTACTCGTCCTCAACTACCTGTACTCGAGAATCGTCGACCTGCCCGTCATTCGTCGACTGGAGGAACCGCTCGGGTTCGTCGTCGCCGTCGTCGTCTTCGTGATGCTCGTCCTCTCGATCGGCTATCTGATGCGGACGACGGTCGGCCGACTGTTCGAGACGTACCTCGACGGGGCGATGAATCGCGTCCCGCTCATCCGCGTCCTCTACAACGCCTCGAAACTCGCGGTCGAGACCGCGGTCTCCGGCACCGACGACCTCCAGAAGCCGGTGAAGGTCGAACCGTGGCAAGGGATGCGGATGACGGCGTTCAAAACCGGGAAGACGACCGAGGACGGGCGAGTGGTGCTGTTCATGCCGACCGCGCCGAACATCACGACGGGGTTCGTGATGGAGGTCGAACCGGAAGATCTGACCGAGACCGAGGAGAGCGTCGAGGAGGCGCTGACGCGCGTGTTATCCGCTGGATTCGGCGAGGAGGAGCGGACGTCGCCGATCGAGATCGACGCGCGAACCGAAGATTGAGCGGCGGTTCGGGACGCCGTCTACAGCCCGTTCACCGGCGTCGAAGCCGCGGTCGCGGCCGGCGTCGACGACACCGGACCCTGATCGAAGTGGTCCCGTGCGGGAGGATGCAGTAGGGCGGTTCCCCGCTCTGGCGGCACTGCGGCCCGGTGTAGCAGTGCAGTGCTGTGTGGTCGCGGCGCAGCGGCAATGCGGTCGCGGTGCGGGTGCGGTATTTCAGCGTTCGCACTGCGAGGCTCGCATACGCTCGCCTCGCGGCTTTTTCCCCACCAGGTTTTTGCGCGGCGGGGTCCTGCGGACCCCGCCGTGGAAAAAGGTGGGTGTCTAGACGTACGTGAACCACTCGTCGTGGGCGTCGGTCCGCCGCTCGACGAGGTCGAAGAACGCCTGTTGGAGCTCTTCGGTGACGGGGCCGCGCGAACCATTGCCGATGACGACGTTGTCGACCTTCCGGATCGGCGTGACTTCGGCGGCCGTGCCGGTGAAGAACAGTTCGTCGGCGGTGTTGAGTTCGCCGCGAGAGATAGTGGCGCGGTCGTGGACGGTGTAGCCGCGCTCGCGGGCGAGTTCGATCACGCTGTTGCGCGTGATGCCGTCGAGGATGCTCTCGGAGAGGCCGGGCGTGTAGATCTCGCCGTCGCGGACGAGGAAGATGTTCTCGCCGGGGCCCTCGGCGACGTTGCCCTCCTTGTTCAGGACGATCGCCTCGGTGTAGCCGTTGCGACGGGCCTCCTCGCCCGCCAGCAGCGAGTTGACGTACAGCCCGGTCGTCTTCGCGTTCGTCGGAATCTGACTGGAGGCGTGCTTGCGCCACGAGGAGATCATCACCTCGACGCCGCGTTCGAGCGCCTCCTCGCCGAGGTACGCGCCCCACGGCCACGCCGCGATCGCGACGTTGACGGGGTTGTCCTTCGGACTGACGCCGAGCGAGCCGTAGCCGTAGAACGCGACCGGGCGGATGTAACAGGACTCCAGCCCTTCCCGGCGGAGCAGTTCGAGCGTCGCCTCGGTGAGTTCCTCACGCGAGTAGGGCAACTCCATATCGTAGGGCTGTCCCGACTGGTAGAACCGGTCGAGGTGTTCCTCCCAGCGGAAGATCGCCGGACCGTTCTCGGTGTCGTAACAGCGGACGCCCTCGAAGATACCCGAACCGTAGTGGAGACCGTGCGTGAGAACGTGAACCGTCGCGTCGTCCCAGTCGACGAACGAGCCGTCCTGCCAGATCGTGTCGACGTCCATCTCGTCAAATCCCATATGCCGTGGTTTGCACCACGGAATATAAAACCATATATGCGCGTCTGCGACCGTCTACGGGTCGCTCGGCGTCGCGAGATCAGCCCAGGTGTTCGAGGATGTCCGCGCCCTCGACGTAGACGAGGTCGTTCCGGCGGGCGTATTCGAGCGCGGCGGTCGGCGTCCGAGCGCCGCCAGATTCGGCGTCGAGCATTTCGCAAACGACGACCGCGGGCGGGAGGTCCGCGGCGTCGGCGAGTGCGAGGCCGAGTTCGGTGTGGCCGCGGCGGTCCGCGAGCAGGTCCGGTGCGCCGCGGAGGACGTGGACGTGCCCCGGCGTGCGGAAGTCGGCGGCGAAGTCCGAGGCGTCGTAGTCGCTGTCGGGGGTCCGTGCCGTCGACGCGGCCGCCGCGAGGCGACGGATCGTGAGCGCGCGGTCGTCGTCGGTGATCCCGGTGAACGTCTCGCGGTGGTTCACGGGCAGGGAGAACGACGAGCGGTCGTCGTAGGCGAGGTCGTGATCGGCGGCCGCCGGGTGGTCGAGTTCGTCCTCGAGGAAGGGGAGGCCGAACGCGTCCGCGACGTCGTCGGAGACGGCCGTACAGACCAGTCCGCCCGCGTCGCTCCGGAGCCGGACCACGGCGTCGGCGTCGACGGCGCCCGCCGGGTAGACGATGTCCGTCTCGCCCTCCCGGTCGGCGGCGTCGTGGACGAGAACCGGGTCGCCCCGCCGGAACGCGGCGATCGCGCGGTCGACCGCGTTCTCGGCACCCATCTCGGCCTCGGTCGCCGCGTCGCCCTCTGCGGCGCCGTCGGGCGCGACGTCGGTCGTCGTCCGGGTCATCGAACCGCCTCCACGCTGACCGTGACGACGTCGCCGTCCTCCAAGCCGAGCGCGTCGCGGAGCCGAACCGGCGCGATGACCTCCAGTTGCGTCTCGTCGTGATGGGTGCGCTCGGGGACGATGATGTGCGCCGTCTCCGCGGCGTCACCGTCGTACTCGACGGTCGCGGCGTAACACGTCGCCGGGCCGAACGTCCGCTCCTCGTCCTCCCAGCCGTCGATGGGGACGCCCGAGAGCGACGAGACGGCCGCCCGCGACCGGACGCTCTCCTCGTCGAGATCGACGTTGAGGGTCCCGGGGAACGGTTCGTACCCGAGTCGTTCCTCAAACTGCTCCATATAGCCCGAGAGGGAGATGTAGTGGCGGCCCTCGCCCATCCCGCTCGTGATGGTCCCGTCGAGTTCGACCGTCGATGGGTCCGTTCCCTCGAAGATGCGCCGGTAGTGGGCGTACTCGCGGTGGAGCGCCGCCTCGCCCGACTCGGTCAGCGAGACCCACTGCCCGTCGGCGACGACGTCGCGGTCGACGTGGCCCGCCTGTTCGAGTCGCTGGAGGCGTCTCGATGCGGTCTGGTTCGACGCGTCGAGCCGGCCGGCGAGGTCCGAGCAGGAGATTTTCACGGGGCCGGACCGCGCGCCCTCGAGGGCGACGAACTTCAGCGCCGCCAACTCGTCGTGTCCGACGGCGGAGACTGCCGATTCTGACATTATCCCGAATTAGAAGGCCGGCGTGTTAAGCATAACGGCTATGAGATGTATAACAGATATGGAACGGTATCGGTCCCGTTCGATCACGTTCCTGAGTGACGTTTCAGGATTGTTCGAGGTGGCTCCTAAAGGCGTCGATAGCGGTATCGGTCGGCGTTCAGACGCGACGCCCAGGGCGGGCGAAGCCGTTCGGAAAGGCCTTTAGCCGCGGTTGCTGAACGGCGAGTATGTTCAGAGCCTTCCGTTCGGAGGTCGAGGACGCGGTCGAAGCGGCGCTGGAGTCGCTCGATCTGCCGACCGACGACCTCGGCGTCGAGGAACCGCCGGAGGACGTGCCGGCGACGCTCGCATCGAGCGTCGCCTTCCGTCTGGCCGGCGAGGTGGGCGCCGCACCGCCGTCGGTCGCCGGAGACGTCGCCGACGCGATCGACGTCGACGACTGCGAGTACGTCGACCGAGTCGACACGCAGGGTCCGTACGTCAACTTCTACGTCTCCGAGGCCTACTACGCCGACACGCTCGCGGCCGGTCGCGAGGAGACGTACGGCGAACTCCCCGCGACCGGCAAGTCCGTCGTCGTCGAGCACACCAGCGCGAATCCGACCGGGCCGGTCCACGTCGGCCGCGCGCGAAACCCGATCTTCGGCGACGCCGTCGCCCGCGTGCTCGACTACGCCGGCAACGACGTCGAGCGGCACTACTACGTCAACGACGCCGGCCGACAGGTCGCCGTGTTCACGTGGGCCTACGAGACGTTCGACGAGTCCGATCTCCCAGAACCCGAGCGCGACCGCGCGGACTACGACCTCGTCCGGTACTACCGGAAGGGCAACGAGTTCCTCGAAGCGGAAGACGAGGACGTCGTCGAGGCGGCGGAGGCGGAGATTGCCGAGATCATGCAGGGCCTCGAAGCGGGCGACGAGGAGACCTACGAGCGCGTCGCCGTCGTCGTCGATCAGGTGCTCGGCGGGATGCGGGCGTCGCTGGAGCGGCTTCCCGCGGAGTTCGACCGCTTCGTGAAGGAGACGCAGTTCATCCGCAACGGCGACGCCGACGACGTGGTCGCCCGGCTGAAGGACTCGGAACACGCCGTGTACGAGGACGACGCCTGGCAACTCGACCTCTCGGCGTTCGGACTGGAGAAGAACCTGGTCTTCCTGCGCTCTGACGACACCACGCTGTATACGACCCGGGACCTCGCTCATCACGAGTGGAAGTTCGAGAACTACGACGAGGCCGTGACGGTCCTGGGCGAAGATCACAAGCTCCAGGCCGAACAGCTCGAAGCGGCGCTGGACGTGCTGGGCAACGACACCGAGAAGCTCCGGCAGACGTTCTACTCGTGGGTCAACCTCCCAGAGGGCGGGATGTCGACCCGCGAGGGGACCGGCGTCGACCTCGACGACTTGCTCGACGAGTCGATCCAGCGCGCCCGCGAGGAGGTCGAAGACCGCCTCGGATCGCGGATCCGAAACGACGAACTGAGCGAGGACGACATCGATCGGATCGCCCGCCAGGTGGGGATCGGCGCGGTCCGATACGACATCGTCTCGAAACAGCCCACCAAGGGGATCACCTTCGAGTGGGAGCGCGCCCTCGACTTCGAGGCGCAGTCGGCCCCGTACGTCCAGTACGTCCACGCGCGCTGCCGCGGCATCGAGGGCGAGGCGGCCGCCGCGGGGATCGAGGCGTCGACCGACGTCTCGGCGCTCGATACCGACGCCGAGCGCGCGCTGCTCCGCGACATCGCGCGCTTCCCGGCCGTGATCGAATCGGCCGCGGCGGACCTCGAACCCCACGTCGTCGCGACGTTCGCCCGCGAGTTCGCGGAGACCTTCAACGCCTTCTACCGGGAGTGTTCAGTCCTCAACGCCGACGACGAAGCGGTCGCCGCAGCGCGACTCGGGCTCGTCGAGGCGTCGCGGCACACCGTCGCGAACGCGCTCGACGTCCTCGGGATCGAAGCACCGAATTCGATGTAAGCGACGGGCCGTCGGAACCGACGGCGACAGTCCGAATGTCAGAGCGCGAACGGCACGAGGGGCGCGACGGTGCCGGCGACGAGGGAGCCGCCGACGAGAAACACCGTCGCGACGCCCGCGCCGAGCGCCAACAGTAGGAACACGACGAGCCACCAGAAGGGGACGCGCGAATCTTTCTCTGCCATATCGACGACTCATCACATCCGCATAAAAGAACCTCCCGCTTCGGCGCGGGCGATCAGCCGAAGAACCGGCCGAAGAGCCCCTTCTTGCCGTCGCCGTCGTCGTCGGACTCACCCGGATCCTCCTCTGCCGAGTCGCCGTCGCCGCCCGACTCGTCCGGATTCTCCTCGGCCGAGGTGTCAACACCGTCGTCGTCCGCTGTGTCCCCGCCGCTGTCGGCGTCAGTCGGATCGACGACCGTCGCTGCGGCGTCGGCCTCCGAATCCTCCGGAGCCGACTCGGCGGGGTCGTCTGCGTCGGCCGACGACCCGTCGTCGTCGATCTCCGCCTCGAGTGACGTCGTGTAGACTCCGCCCTCGGGATCGGTCTCGGCCTGCGGTTCGGCGGCGTCGATCTCGTCGGGGGTGGCCGGTTCGACGAGCGGCTCAGACTGCCCCGGGTCCGAGTCGCCCTCGGCGTCGGGAGCGACTCTTTCGACCGCTGTTCCGGCCTCGTCGTCGGTCTCGACCGGCTGGACCCCGGCGTCGTCGGAGTCGAGTTCGCCGTCGGAGGCGGATCCGTCCGCGTCCGCCTCGGATAGCTCGACGCGCTCCGGCGGGCGATCGCCCTCGTGAGACCCGGCGACGACGATGTCTTCGTCCGAGTAGTCGGAACCCGAAGGCGACTCCGCCGACGACGACGGGTTGGACGCTCGGTCGGCAGTTTCCCCGGCCGATGGTCCGTCGGTGCCGTCGCTTTCGGCGGTCCCCTCGGGGACGGGTTCTTCGCCGTCTGATTCGGCCTCGGAGGCCTCGGAAGTCGTCTCGTCTCCCGGTTCGGTTGCGTCGGCCGTGTCCTCGGAGTCGGTTTCGTCGACCGTGTCTTCCGAGTCGGAGTCTCCGGCCGCATCCCCGGCTTCGGCGTCACCGCTCACGTCCCCCGCTTCGGCGTCGCCGACGGCGGTAGCCGCGTCGTCGACGAGCTCCAGTCCGGTCAGACTCCCCGCGAGCGCGCGGTACGCCGTTGCGGCGTCGCTTCCGGGCGCGAACGTCGTCACCGGCTCGCCCGCGTCGGCGGCGTCCGCGAGCACGGCGGCGTCGGGGATCACGTCGAGAATCTCCGCGTCGAGCAGGTCGCCGACCCGGTCGCGGTCCAGCGACTCCGGGTCGGCGCGCGTGATCACGGCCCCGGCGACGGGCACGTCGAGGCGGTCGGCCACCTGTCGAGTCTTGTCGGTGTCGCCGAGCGCGTCCCGCGTCGGCGTCGAGACGAGAAGCACCTCGTCGACGTAGGTGAGCGGGACCACGGTGTCGTTGCTGAGGCCAGCGCCCGTATCGAGGACGACGTACTCGTAGTTCTCCCGGAGTTCCTCGAGGACGCCCTCGATCGCCTCCGGGTCCGCGCGCGAGAACGCGTCGAGGTCCGGCGATCCGGGGACGACGGCCATCCCGTGCGGTCCCTCGCGGATCGCCGCCTCGACGTCGGCGGCGGATTCCGACTGGTCGCCCGAGGCGCTCTGCGCCTCGCCGTCGCCGGCGAGAACGTCGTGAAGCGTCACGTCCCCGGCGACGACGCCGAGCGCGCTCGCGAGGTTCGCCATCCCCAGGTCGCCGTCGACGACGGCGACGCGTTCGCCCGCTGCGGCCAGCGCGGCGGCGAGGTTCGCCGCCGTCGTCGTCTTGCCGACACCCCCCTTCGCACTGACGACTGCGTACACACGGCCCATAGTTCGTTCCGTGACTCCCGCGTCGAGGTTATAAATCTGTCCGGGAAATCGGGGGGAAAGGGTGGAGATCACGGACCGATGTCGGTCGTAGTCGTAGGTTACTTACCCACTGGCGGGCCAATACACCATAATGAGTACCGACGCCGAAGGGATGAGCGAAGACCGCCGGAAGTACGAGTTCCGGAAGGTCATCGAGGAACTCAAGGAGTACGAGGGTTCCGGCACGCAGCTCGTCACCATCTACATTCCCCCCGACAAGCAGATCTCCGACGTGGTCGCCCACGTCACCCAGGAGCACTCGGAGGCGTCCAACATCAAGTCCAAGCAGACCCGGACGAACGTCCAGGACGCGCTGACGTCGATCAAGGACCGCCTCCGCTACTACGACACCTTCCCGCCCGACAACGGGATCGTCCTCTTCTCTGGCGCGGTCAACTCCGGCGGCGGCCAGACGGAGATGGTGACGCGGACCTTGGAGAGCCCGCCCGAACCGATCCAGTCGTTCCGCTACCACTGCGACTCCAACTTCCTCACCCAGCCGCTGGAGGACATGCTGACCGACAAGGGCCTCTTCGGCCTGATCGTCCTCGATCGGCGCGAGGCGAACGTCGGGTGGCTGAAGGGCAAGCGCGTCGAGCCGGTGAAGTCCGCCTCGTCGCTGGTCCCCGGCAAGCAGCGGAAAGGTGGCCAGTCCGCCCAGCGGTTCGCCCGCCTGCGGCTGGAGGCGATCGACAACTTCTATCAGGAGATCGCGGGGATGGCCGACGACCTGTTCGTCCCGAAGCGCCACGAGATGGACGGCATCATCGTCGGCGGCCCCTCGCCGACGAAAGACGAGTTCCTCGACGGCGACTACCTCCACCACGAACTCCAGGACCTCGTCGTCGGGAAGTTCGACGTCTCCTACACCGACGAGTCCGGCCTGCACGACCTCGTCGACGCCGCCCAGGACGTCCTCGCCGACCAGGAGGTGATGAAGGACAAAGCCGAGATGGAGGAGTTCTTCGAGAACCTCCACACCGGCGAGGAGGCGACCTACGGGTTCGAACCGACCCGCAAGAACCTGATGATGGGGTCGGTCGACCGCCTCCTCCTCTCGGAGGACCTGCGCTCCGACGTCGTCATCTACGAGTGTCCGAACGGCCACGAGGAGTACGAGGTCGTCGACAGCCGTCACGGCGACCCCGACCACGTCTGCAGCGAGTGCGGCGAGGAGGCCGAGAAGGTCGACCGCGACGACGTGATCGACCACCTGATGTCGATCGCCGAGCAGCGCGGCACCGAGACGAAGTTCATCTCCACGGACTTCGAGAAGGGCGAACAGCTCCACGACGCCTTCGGCGGCATCGCCGGCATTCTGCGGTACTCCACCGGCGTCTAACACCCACATTTTTGCTGACTCGGGTGCGCCTCCGGCGCACCGCTCGTTGCAAAAAGCTGGACCAAAAAGTGTCCGACTCCACCGCCTCCGGCGGCTCCGTCGGTGAACCGCTCGCTCACTGCGTTCGCTCGTGGATGCTCAATATACAGTAGCGTTTGCAAGTCTTCACTCACTCGATCGCACGCTGTCGTGCGACCGGATGAGAAATCGGTTGCAAACGCTACTATAGGTCAATTATTGGTCAAACCGAGAGCCCAGAATCCGCGACCGAGCGTTAACGAGATCGGAGCTCTCGTTCGCCAACCAGAACTCGGAGATTTCTGGTGACGGCTCGAAGAGCCCGGCAGGTCGTCGGTTCACTCGCCGAAGGCGAGACCAAGAGCCGACCAACGGGAGGCTCGCAGTGCTTTTGATCCAGCTTTGGCCAGCGCGAGACGGCAAAGCCGTCTCGATGGCCGTAGACGAGGACCGGCAAAGCCGGTCCGCAGCGCAAAAGGTTGGTTCCAAGAGTCACCCAACAGAGGGACGCAGACGGTACGAACGGGCTCAAGCAGATCTGTCTTCGAATATGACGGTTTCGAGCTTGTCCAGCAGTGGTTTGGGGTTTTCACGCTGGAAGATGTTTCGCCCAACCGCAAGTCCGTTCCCACCGACTTCGAGCGTCGAGGACACGTCGTCGAGGAACGCCTCGTCGCTGCGTTTCGATCCGCCGCTCATCACCGTCTTCAACTCACCCACGACGTCTTCGAGCGCCTGCCACCCTTCCTGGCTCCCCGGGTACTTGCACTTGACCACATCGGCGCCGAGTTCGAGACCCAGGCGAGCGCCGTACGCGACGACGTCCGGATCCGTCTGCCCAGTGTACTCCTCGCTCTCCTGGATCCCCCGTCCACGCGGGTAACTCCACAACACCACCGGGACACCGTAGTCCCGCGCTGCTTCCTGCACCTCACGGAAATCCGTCCACATCTCGTCTTCGTGGATCGATCCCGCGTACATCGTGTACCCGATCGCGGCAGCGTCGAGTTCCTCGACGGCGTACTGCACGGAACACTGCTTTGGCGAGTAGTAATCCTCACGTGCGGCGAGATTCGAGTTGCCATTCAACTTGACGAGTAACGGTGCCCCGTCCTCGACGTCGTTCTCCGTCTCCCATAGCCGGTAGTACTCAGCGAGGCCTTTCTGTAGTGCGATTGCCGTCACCGCATCGTGCCGCCCGACGTCGAACACGTGCGTGGGATCCGCACTCGCAGGCATCGGCTCGAAATCCACCGGCCCGTGTTCGGTACCGTGATCGTACGCGAGAATCAACGAATTCCCGTTCCGAGTGATCGGACTATCCTCAATATCCTTCATATAGACGAGTACACCCCTACCGGGTTTTATTTTTTCCCCGCTATGTCCGGAACTGTTCTTACGGGGGACCTCTACCGCTGTCTCTGCCGATTCAGGTACTCGTTACGAATCGAGCAGCGACACAAGTTGTCGACGGCGACGCCCCAGATCGGCGTGCGCCTCGACCGATTCGTCCGCGGCGAGTCGATCCAGCGTCAGGAAGACGTCCGCGCCCGACGCCTCCGCGTGCTCGACGAGCGCCTGGATCGCCGCGCGGTTCGTCGCCAGCGAGTCGAGGAGCCCCAGCGCGAGCAGCAGCGCAGCGCTGCCCTCGCCGTCCGGGACGGCCGCCGGGAGAGCCGCTTCCCCGTCGAAGTCCGAACTCTCGTCGCTCGCGAGCGGATACGTGCGAAGACAACGCGGACAACTCCCGACGACCGCGGCGTTCTCGGGGGCGTACTCGCGGAGGACCGATGGAACCGCCACCCGAACGAGCGGTCGGTCACAGACGTCGCAGTGAGTCGGCATAGGAGACGCTACGGCGACGACGATGAAAGGCGTCCCGGCGCGAGGGCGCGGCGGCGACCCCGATCCGACGCCACGGGACCGGTATCCCTATTCGCGCCGATCCCGTAGGTGGGGCCGATCAATGGCTTCGGACGCCCACTCGGCTCCGCTCGACGATCCGCGAACGCACCTCCGCGCGATCGGCGGCGCGTTCGTCGTCGTCCTCCTCGTCGTGCTGGTGGCATCGATCGCCGTCTCGCTGGGTTACCCGCTCCTGGACGCCGCGGGAATCAGCCGCGAGAGCGCGCTGGGGCTCGCCCTCCGGAGCGCGTTCCAGTTCGTCGGCTTCGGCGTCGCCGGCGTCGGCTACCTCGTCGTGACCGATCAGACCGACCTCGTCCCGATCCGCTCTCCGACCCGCCGCGATCTGAAGTGGCTCGTCGGCGGCTTCGCCGGCCTACTCGCGCTCTACGTCGGGGCGACGGCGATCCTCAGCGCGCTAGGAGTGCAGGGTGCCGACAGCGCCATCGTCGCCGAGGGCAGCGGCCAGCCGGTCTACTTCCTGTATCTGATCCCGGTGACGATCCTGCTCGTCGGGCCGACGGAGGAGTTGATCTTCCGGGGCATCGTCCAGGGGCAGTTCCGCCGTGCCTACGGCACGCCCATCGCCGTCGCCGCCGCGAGCGCCATCTTCGCCGCGGTGCACCTCTCGTCGTACAGCGGCGACGGCCTGCTCGCGACGCTCGGCACGGTGCTCGTGCTGGGCGGCGTCCTCGGAATCGTCTACGAGAAGAGCGAGAACCTCGTGGTTCCGGCCGTCGTCCACGGACTGTTCAACACCGTCCAGTTCGTCGCCGTCTACGCGACGACGACGGGGCTGGTCGGGTGAGGGGGTCTCGGCTCAGATTCGGGAGACTGCGTCGACGTGCCGCGCTCAGGCGGGGTTCTTCCGCGCCAGTTCCGTCCCGCAGATCGGACACCGGTCGCGGTGCTCGTCGAACTCGCGCCCGCAGCCCTGACACTGGAAGGTCCACTCGCGCGTCTCGGAGATCCCTTCGCGGGCGATGATTTTCACGCCGACCTCGACGTGGTCGGCGACGTTCTGCATCGCGTAGTCGTCGGTGACGAGCGTGGCGTCGAGTTCGAACGCCGCCGCCAGGAGCCTGACGTCGGTCTCCGAGAGCGTCTCGGAATCGCCCGTCTCACGGGCCGCACGCTGGATCTTCTCGACGGTGCCAGCGGCCGGGATGTGCACGTGCATCCCGGATCCCTCATCGGCGTCGTAGCGGTACGACGCCTCTCCTTCCAGTTCCTCGCGGACCATCGGGATCGAGGCAATGTCGTCTGTGGTGTGGTACTCGTGGATGAACGCCGAAGAATCGAGAACCTGCATCGGACGTCGCCTTCAGTTATGGTTGCACGACGATGTAGTCTTTGACGTCCTGTACGCGCGAGACGGGGATGCGAACGACCGTTTCGTTCTCCTCGTCGGTCCCCGTCTCGAACCCGAGTGCGTTCGGATTGACGTCCTCGTACGGCGAGACGAGCAGGTCGCCGATCGTCCCGGTCTTGACGTTCATTTCCACGTTGTACAGCGCCCCGAGTTGGGCTCCGTCCGCACCCATCACGCCCTTCCCGGAGAGGTCCTCCGCGAGTTCGTCCGGCATACCCCACGCTACTGCGTACTGTTACATAAACGCCACGGGCGGCACGGGGCGGCGAATCCGGTCGAAACTAGAAGCGCCTCGAACGCGAGGCAGTGACAACCGCGTCACGTTGGGACTCGCTCACCAGGGGTCGAAATCGACGTGATCGGCCTCGTCCGCGGATGACGATGGACTTAACTACAGTCCAGCAGTGAGTTACAGTAAGGAATTTCTCCGGGGTGATTCTCTATGTCTGACACCGACGCCGACGCCGCCTCGACAGCCGAATCGAACGCGCTACGGACACCTATCGTCGCCGTTCTCGGCCACGTCGACCACGGCAAGACGACGCTGCTCGATACGATTCGCGGCTCCGCGGTGAGCGAGGGCGAGGCCGGTGCGATCACCCAGCACATCGGCGCGACCGCGGTCCCGCTGGAGACGGTCTCGGAGATGGCGGGCGACCTCGTCGACCCGACCGACTTCGACCTCCCGGGGCTGCTGTTCATCGACACGCCGGGCCACCACTCGTTCACGACCCTCCGCTCTCGCGGCGGCGCGCTCGCCGACATCGCGGTCGTCGTCGTCGACGTCAACGACGGCTTCCAGCCCCAGACCATCGAGGCGCTGGAGATCCTCCAGCGGACGGGCACGCCGTTCGTCGTCGCCGCGAACAAGATCGACACCACCCCGGGATGGAACCCCAACGACGGACGGCCGATCCAGGAGACCTACGAGAAGCAGTCGCAGAACGCCAGGAGCAGACTCGACGAGAACCTCTATGAGATCATCGGCGACCTCTCCGACGAGGGCTTTTCTGCCGATCTGTACTGGCGCGTCCAGAACTTCACGAAGAACGTCGGCGTCGTCCCGCTCTCGGCGATCACGAGCGAAGGGATCCCGGACCTCCTGGCGGTCCTGATGGGGCTCTCTCAGCGCTATATGAAAGAGCAGATGGCCGTCGACGTCACGGGCCCCGGCGCGGGGACGGTGCTGGAGGTCAAAGACGAGCGCGGGTTCGGCGCGACCGTCGACGTCGTCCTCTACGACGGGAGCGTCCGCGCGGACGACGAGATCGTCGTCGGCGGGATCGACGGCCCGATCGTGACCGAGGTGCGCGCGCTCCTACAGCCCCGACCGAACGCGGAGATCCGGGTCGAGAAGCGCTTCGACAAAGTCGATGAGGTCCGCGCCGCCGCGGGGATCAAGATCGCCGCCCCCGAACTCGACGACGCGATGGCCGGCGCGCCGATCCGCGTCGTCCGCGACCGCGACATCGAGGACGTCATCGAGGAGGTCGAGTCCGAACTCGCGGAGATCCAGGTCTCCACCGAGGAGGAGGGCGTCGTCGTCAAGGCCGACACGCTCGGGAGTCTGGAGGCGATGGCGAACGCCCTCCGGGAGGCGGAGGTGCCGATCCTCCGCGCGGAGGTCGGCGACGTCGCCCCGCGGGACGTCGCGGTCGCCTCGACCGCCAACGAGGAGAAACACCGCGTCATCCTCGGATTCAACGTCGACGTGCTCTCGAACGCCGAGACCGAACTCGACGAGAGCGAGGTGAAGCTGTTCGAGGACGACGTCATCTATCAGCTCGTCGAAGGGTACGAGAACTACGTCGACGAGATCGAGCGCGCACAGCAGGAGACGGTCCTCGACAAGATCGTCCGCCCGTGTCGCTTCCGCATTCTCGAAGACCACGTGTTCCGGCAGTCCGACCCCGCCGTCGTCGGCGTCGAGGTGCTCTCGGGAACCCTAAAGAACAACCAGAACGTCGTGAAGTGGGAGGGCAACGAGACGACCCGCGTCGGCCAGCTCTCGGGAATTCAGGAACAGGGCGAGGACGTCTCGGAGGCGCGCGCGGGGACCCGCGTCTCGGTCGCCATCGACGGCCCCACGGTGGGGAGACAGATCGAGGAGGGCGACGAACTGTGGATCGACCTGCCCGAGAAGCACGCGAAGATCCTCGAACAGGAACTGTCCGACGACATCCCGGCCGACGAACTGGAGGCGCTGACGGGATATCTCGACAAACACCGGAAGCGCGACCCATTCTGGGGCAAGTAGACGGTTTGCGGAGTTGTATGTGTACACAAATTTCGGAGTATTTGCTACCGGCAGTGGTCAACCCTGCCGGACTATTTCGCCCATCTGATTGGTAGACACTTCACGGCTACTCACGAGTCACTCAGGCTCGACGAACGCGACGCCTGCTGGGTTCCCAATGCCACCCGCGTGTGGGTGAATCGAGCACCACTTTTTGAGAGTACTGCTCACGTACTGTCTGGGTCAATATTCACGTGACAAATCTGTCTATTTCGGCGTGGATTGTATCAGATAGCGATCGCTTGAAGCCACCCTTCCAGCCCGAATAATCATATTTTATTGATTTACTAATAAATAGTACTTTCATAGAAGTATATAGAAAAATATGTTTTCAGAGCATTCGGACTCACGGGGTGCTATCATCCGGGATCGGCGGCGTTCATCGTCGAAGATGTGGACCGAGCAGGCGACGGTATCAACGGGATAAACAATGGTATCGAACAGTAACGAAGTGGGTCTGAAACCTCCAAACTGTCCGTTCTATCGCCGTCAGTACTAGCCGGGAATAGCGGATTACTTCCGATTGACCCGGCCTCACAGTTGAGACGGGCTGTAATTCAGCCTGCTGCGTCCACTCGTGAAGGGTCTGGAAATTGAATTTCTTTTAATCCCGAACTATCGAAATGGTTATTTATATTTCGAAACTATATTAGTGACGAAAAAGTCGGTTCTAAATACCTAGCTGGACCACTTACTCGAGAGCTCTTCCGGTGCTCCGGAAACAACAAATCGGTCCACCCGGGGGATGCACTAGCTGTTCGGTTTCGGTCGTAGACACCCGAACAATCGGGCGGCTCATACTCTAACGTAACGCAACCCCTCAGTTACGCGTATAGTTTTTTACTACGGGTCCCAAACGGCACATTAGAATGAAATCAGACGATTTTGATCTCAAAGCAGACCTTCAATACGGGGCCGAACCTGGCGTCAACTCGTTTCGGAATAACCGTATGGTCATTTTCAATGCGAAATCAATGGGACTGCTCCGTCAACAACTGATCGAAACTCTCGGCGTCGAAGAGGCGCGAAAAACACTCTTTCGGTTCGGATTCCAATCAGGGTATTCCGACTTCCTGTCGATCGACAAGAATTACGACTTCGATACCCCTGAAGAACTACTGAAGGCTGGACCGAAAATTCACACTGATAAAGGCCTCGTCAAAGTGGAAACACACGAGATGGAGTACGACAAAGAGGAAAGCATCTTCCACTTTGACGGGAGCTGGCACAATTCGTATGAGGCAGAACAGCACATCATTTACAACGGGGAAGCAGACGTTCCCGTGTGCTGGAGTTTGACCGGATACGCTTCAGCGTGGTGCAGCGGTTTCTCCGAAATCCCGGTGCTGGCGATGGAGTCAAAGTGTGAGGGAATGGGCGACGAACACTGTGAGTGGTCAGTCAAACCCATTGACGAATGGGGCGAAGAAGCAGAACCCTATATTAATGCGATTATGGATTTCTTCAAGGGTGACAAACTGATGGAGTACTATAGCTATATGGAGGAACAGCAGGGCCTCGAGGGAAAGATCGAACTCGCAAAGGAGACGAATCTCCCCGAAACGAGAGCCTCAACAGCGGTCGATTCGAAGGAGAACATCCGAATGTTTCGCGAGGCCATCGAAGAGATCCTAGGCAAACAGCCGCCCAAGCTATAATCTAACGGAAAATACATTTCGTTGGGTTTGAGAGATCTCAGATTCATCGGTTCTAGTTCCTTTAGCCGATCTTTTTGATACTAGGCGGACACGGGAAGCAGACGAGCGCCCATCTGGTGGGTTGAACATCAGCCGTCAGGAGGTGAGTTGCCGTTCGAGGTCCCGCATCGATTTAGCCCGTATTTCAGGAAACACGGGACAGGTGGTCGGCTCTTCCGCTGATACTTCCTGAATGATCGCCTGGCGCAGATCGTGCGTACACGCCCGACCAAATTTGTCGAAGTGGGGACATTTTACGCAACAGTCCGAGGGCTGGAACCGACGGCTAGACATAGAACGTGGTATGATACAACAATATAAATAGTTTTGTGCCCAACTGGATTGCGGATTTCATAATAGAATCAGGCATTGAAAGCTTGCAGCCACGCTGCTGTATGTCTTGCTGAGTGTGTCTAAAGCGAGAAGGGTTGCGTCACCAGAGCCGTTCAGCTCTTCGAAGTCGCGTCGGATGGCGTTGCGATTCCTATGAATCGCGTGTGGCGAAGTAAGAGACGATGGCTACCCCCGGCAGCCAGTATGCGCCGGTGACGGGGAATACCGCATCTCGATCATCACTCGCGTTCTGGGCTGTATTAGTGGAAAGTGGAGCGAGCGGTGATATCGAAGCCAATCCCGGCAAATTATCAGTAGCGCCGGGCGGTTACTCGAATATTCGTCTCTTCTACCGCGAGGCACTGCGTATGTGTCCGCGGTGAAAAGGACCGTCGAAGCTGCCACAGTACGTGTTAGCGTGTAACTCGGGCACGGAAACGATGATTCTGTCGAAGCTACGCGTCGACATCCAGGTTCGAGACGCGGATCGAATGAGGTGTCCCTTCCAGATCTTCGAACACCTCCCGATGTTCGTCCGTCGGATCAGTCCCGTCGTAATTCGGGCACCGAACCGTTGGTTCACCGTACAGTGGAGGTGGACCATCGAGAACGTCCTCGTCGGTGAACTCGTATCCGCATGCGGGACACTCGCCTAGCGGCTCTTGCTCTGGGCTTGTGGGAGCCATTAACAAGAGCTTTTATCTGATGGATATTAAACGTACCGCATCCAGTGATCAAAGAGCGAGGTTCCGACTGCTGGATCGAAACGAATCAGTCGTCGCTGGCCGCACCGGCGGGATCAGACGAAGACGGACTCCAGTCGGCCCAGTCGTCACCCCACTCGGGGGCGCGGAAGTCGATCCCACGCTCGTAATCGTTGTCCGCTCCCATACCCATATGCTCGAGGGCACCTTCTAGGGTCTGCGGCTGGATGTCTCCGGCCAGGAAGCGCCGCAATATCGATTTGTGCTCCGCGTATCGCTCGGGCTCGTTCTCGAAGATCCACTGACAAGGCTCCGAGCAGAAGTAGTACGTTTCACCATCGTGTTCGTGACAGTGGAGTCGGTTGTGGTCCTGGTCGGGATCCGCGTGAATTGCAGGGAGCTGACAGAGGTCACAGAGGACGATAAGGTCGTCCGCAACTGTTTTTTCGAGATCATCTTCTCGCATCGCCTTGGCGTGGCGGTCCCACTTTTCCCCCCAACGCTCCTCCCAGCCAGGGTACTTTTCTTCGAGCCACTCTCGGTCCTCTGCTGTCACACCGGGCGGTGCGATAGGCAGCGTCGGGCGCCAGTGGTAGTGACCGCCGGCCATATAATGGCTGGTACCACCCTGACGCACGAGTTCGATAAATTGGTCCCAGTACCACGGCTTTTCGAGTCCCGTGCTTTCGATGTTTTCTAAGAACTGATCGACGATCCACTCTTCCATAAACTCGCCCCAAGACATCTCACGATCCTCGACTGGAGTATAGTAGTCCATACTCGGTCCAGTCAGCGCGGAGAACAGCTTGTAGCACCGCCAGAACGACTTGTCAACGAGGTACTGTGCCCGGTCCAGATCGTCGTACTCGTCAAGAATCTCGATGATTGCATTACCTTGTTGGGCGTGACGAGCCTCGTCGGTCTGAATGGACGAGATTGCCTCAGAGAACTCAATATCGCCGACGTCAGCGGCATCGGACGCCAGCGCCAGGAATTGCATATTCGTGAAACCGGTCTCGAATGCGAACGTGATTTGGAGCGCCGAGTCGATGGCGTTCGAGGCCTTGAAATCGTCGAACAGGTGCCGCGCAGCGACAGACGCCCAGTCCTCGGTGTGATACATCTTCTTGGCCCAGTCGTACTGGGAATCTTCCTTGACGAAACTGTGTGGAATGCGGAGCTGAAGTTCCGTGTGTCGGAGCTCGTCCATCGCCCCAAACTGTGCCATATGTCGCCACGCGCTGTCAGGTGCGAAGCGGGCATATTGAGATTCACTCGTAACGGCTGCACGTTCGAGAAGCGGAACTGTGGCGAAGTGGAACTTGAGTACGTCCTCCCACCCCATTCCAAGAGAATGCGGAAGTCCAGACTGGTCCATCGCAGAACTCACTGCGTAAACGCTCCCGTCCTTTTCGTGCTGCGTCTCGTAGTATTCTCGGGCTGTCTGTTTGTACGTCTCCTCCCAGCTTTCCCATCCATCTTCGGGCACGTTGTACGCATCTTGCCCGGTCAATCCCGGTGGGTACATTTCCTCTTCGTCGACGTAGGAGATATCCCAGTTCGTGTTCGTCGCTGTTTGATACCAATCCTCACGTCTAACGTTTGGTAACATTTGCAATGAGAGAACTTGACCCAATTATAATAAAAGTTTGGTTGAATCCGTCGGAGTCTGTCATAAGTACCGCGTAGATCGGACTCTGACCGCAGAAAACAACACTACGAACGGATGGTAAACAGCTACGAGGGTCGTTGCACCGGTACGTCCCCGAGCATCGCGTCGTACTTCTGTTCGATATCCTCCATCACGTCGTCGAAGGGGAGGGTCTCAGGTGGCATCGACTCGAACGCGGGTCGGAACGCCCGGACGGCGTCCTCACAAGCCGGGTAGTACTCGTCGATCGTCTCTTGGATTACTACACCGTTGGATTCGTCGACCTCGATGAGGTGTTTCGCGATGGAGGCGCCGATTTCTCGGCTTCGATCCGAATCGAGGTAGAAATTATCCAGCACCTGTGCGTAGAGATCCGAGTCGTTCGCCTCGAAGAGTTCCGAATAGTGGGCCAAGAATAGTTCGTCGAAGAGGGGTTTCAGAACGAGGTTAGTACCGACGAAGGACTTCCCCCAGTCGTATTCAACTAGAAGTTCCTCGATGACTTTCCGGAACGGTTGCCACAACTCGTCTTCCTCCCATACTTCTCGCTCGTTCTCGGTGAAGCCCCTCTCAGGGAACTCTTTCTTAAGCTGGCTCGCCCGTCGAGCGAGGCGCTCCTGCCGCCGAATCTCGTCCGTGGACTGAAGCGTCATCGCGGTGCTGATGGTGCTGGACGGTGCAACCATAGTGAGGTACGAAGCGAGCATCTGCAGTCCGTGACAGGGATAGCGAAGCGGTAAGAACGCTCGCTTCTGGAAATCGAGCCACGGGTCGTCGCTTCGCTCTGTACCCCGTTCAAGGACTTCTGCCTGTTCGTACAACGTTTCGATCGCACTCTCGCGGTCGTCCATCAGGTCGTTGTACTTTTCGTACGTCATCTCCCGGGGATCGCGCCAGGAGTCGAAGTCGTCTGGGTACTCTCCGGCGATCGAACTCCCCTCACGATACTCACGATACCACTCCGCGAGCGCCTGATCCGTTCCGACTGCGAGGCGAGGAACCTTGCCGTCGTAACGCTCACCGATGTCGTAGTTCGTTCGGTGAGTCGCAACGTCGTACGTCGTAGGGATTCGACGCTGGTTCCACGTGGTGTACGTTCGATACGTCTGCTCTTTCATCGGGTACTGTTTTTCACTCATATTCACTGGTTCGAGTGCGTTTCTTTGATGTCGCTGACGAACTCCACCCGGTCTGACTGGGGATTGATGTAGCCCTTGAACGAGGAGATCTGTTCCTCGATCCCACCGGGAACCGAGATAGCCCCTTTTCCAAGTAGTTCGTCCAAGGTCTCTTGCGTTACGACGCACTTGTCTTCGGCCTCGACCCGAAGGTAGGCTCGACGGTCGGTGACTTCGACATCGCCGTCGGTGTCGCGTTTTATGGCTTCGACGATTCCGTCGGTTTCGCGGTTGTTTCGTAACACGGGTCCGACTTTCGACATCGTTAGCTTCCCTCCGACATTACCACGTATATTTCTCCGCCGTCGACGCCGGCTTCGTATTCGTTGAGTCCGTTTCCGGAGGGGTTCACTCCCTCACCGGTTTCTAGGTCGAACTCCCAGGTGTGTGCCGCGCAAGTGATGGTGGTTTCGTCATCGTGAGGGCCACACATACAGCCACGCTTTCCAGTCTCTTCGAGGTCTCTGTCTTGGTGTGGGCAGATAGCATCGTAGGCGTGGAGCTCCTCGTCGAGGTCCCGCCAAATCAGAACTTTCCTTCCTTCCACCTCGAAGAAGGTCAATTCGTCTGCCCAAATGTCATGGTCGTCACAGAGGTAGTGCTTCTCACCATTAAGAGGTTCTGTGGAATCTTCTGGCATACTCACTCTTGGGGTTTCGCGTGTTCCGGGTGCGCTTCGAGCATACTCTCGCCGGTCCAAGCGGGGTGTGACTTCCCGAATCCCTCCGGGATCTCCTCACCTTCGTACTGTAACTCCACGTATTCGACAGGCTCGACGACGTCCGAAATAAGGGCGTCGTTGGCAAGTACTTCCCCGGCGTAGATCATCGACAGCGGCCGATCGTGGTCGATGTGAACCCTGCTGTCCACGACGTGGGAGATCTTTTCTGCGGCCTCCGAAACCGTGTCCTCGGAATCGACCGGGACGAGGGTCGGATAGTCGTCGGTACGGAACCGTACCAGTAACGGAAACTCTGCCATGTGTATCCACGTCACAGTATCATAGCACAGTATAAATAATTATTGATGGTGCTGGTTTGTCTTACGATCCGTTAGACGGGGGTCCGACCCAGAGCAACTAAAAATTGAACACGGGGAGCGACAACGGACGGCGCTCCATCGAAGGGGAGTGCTATAGTCCGGCTAGCACTGCTCGGTACCGCAAGTCCGTTCAGTCGTCGGCTTCCGCTTCGGGTTCTCCGTCAGGCTCCTGAGATTTGTAGCGATCGCGGAGGTGGTATGCACCCTCTTCGGACCAATCTTTCTCGTCGGTGGGGACGTAGTCATACTGGCGACGAGCGTGCTGACCCGCTTTGCCACCCCACCAGACGAAGCCGTCGGATCCGTCCTCCGGTGTCCACGTGACCGTCTCCCACTCAGGATCGAAGATGAGGAACCCGCCAGCGAAGATCTCCACCTTGTTACCCGACGGTTCGAGGTAGTAATTGAAATGTGCCTGGCTGATTCCGTGGCGTGCGGGTCCGCCGACGAACTCGATGTCACGCTCTCGGAGCAGATCTGCCGCCCGTTCAAGTTCACCGCGGTAGCCGCCGTCCATATAGTAAGCCACGTGGTCGATCTTGTCGACGACGTTCGCGTCCGGTGGCGGGGTGATGAATGCGATTTCGTGGACGAGGGGGCTGACGCTCATCCACGCACCGACCTGGTTACCGTCGGGGTCGAGCCCTTCTTCTCGAAGGGCGAATCCGAGAACGTTCTCGAAGAAGTCGACGCATTCCGGAACGTTGCTCACGTTGAAGTTCACGTGATCGATACGACGGAAGCCAGCTCCACGTTCTGGTTTCCGCGTTGGTTGGTTTTTCAACCGGGGTTTGTTCTCTTCGCTTACCGTATCGAACGCCCGGTCAATGTCGTAGACGAGTTCCATATACTCGGGAGTCGCGCCCGGGTAGTCGAACTTAAGCGCCCGTCCCTGGCCGGGTTCGGCATCAGGATCTACCCATTCAGTATCGTAGCCCGAGTCCTCGATGCGTTGTTCGAACTCGTCAAAGTCTGCTTCGTCTTCGAGCATCCAAGCGACGTGTTTACACCCCCAGGTGTCACCTTCACGGAGGATGAGGGTGTAATCTTGCCAGTCACCGAAGGCGGCTAAGTAGTACGCGTCTTCCTCCTCGTGACGGACGTACATCCCCATTGTGTCGCGAAAATGCTCTAACGATGCTTCCAGATCTGGACAGTACAACTCGGCGTGTGCAAGGGTTGCAATACCCATATCGACTACAGGAATACAATAGGTAATAAAAATTTCCCTCAAATGGACAGCGCTCTACGCATAACGACCGATTTCGGGACTGATCTACGAGAATTTCGCGTTTACCTCGATCACGTTCGCTGATTGAAGCAGGAGGTCACGAAGTTCGCTCTCGATGCGTTCGTCACTCATTCGACGGGAGGGACCAGAAACACCAATCGATCCCAGTACACGGCCTGAATCCGTCTGGATCGGCGTCGCGATGCATCGAATTCCCCGGAGGCGCTCTCCGTCTCCGATCGCGTATCCCAACTCACGCACCCGGCGAAGATCAGCTTTAAACTCGTCAACGTCGGTGATCGTGTTCTCGGTTTGTTTCGGAAGGCCGTTCGCCTCGATGATTTCGTCCACACGATGATCCGGAAGATAAGCGAGCATCGATTTCCCGGCCGCGGTGCTGTGGGGGTAGACGTATTGTCCGATCGAGAGTGTTGTCGGAATGGCGTTTTCGCTCTTCGACCGGTAAATGTAGATTACGCTATTTTCTTCTAACTTGGCGAATTGCGCCCGCTCGTTCGTCTTCTCCGCCAGAACATCAATTTCATACTGAGCGGCTTCGTAGATGTCAATCCGGTTTTTCACCTGTTCTGAGAGGCTAAGATATCGAAGACTCAGTCGGTAACTGTCGTTGTGCTTTGCAATAAACCCCTCTTGAGAGAGCGTATGGAGGTACGTATGAACGGTGCTCTTTGAGACGTCCAAGCGGTTTGAAATCTCCGTGAGCGTTAGTTGCCCCTCATCCTCAAGGGCCTGAATGATTCGGGAAGCACGCTCAACCGCCCGAATTGTGCGTGGTTTATCATCACCATTCATACTCGTACGTGAGACTCATACACTATAAGCGTTCACCACCGACAGACCTGGCCCATTATGATATAACAAATGATGAAAGATACGTCAAGAGAAGGTTTGTTAATGAATGTACACTCAATCCCGGATTGGAAAATGAAGAAGACAAAGTCGTTTCCGATCATCGTTCACATTGTAGCGATCGTGTCGTTAGGTGTTGAGTTCGTATATATCATATACACCGGTAAAACTCGAAGCGGGAACCCGAATATCGATTCTCCGATGCGATCTGGGAGGGCGCACGCACTCGTCGCCAGTAGATCGATATCGGGCCGAGAGTGTCCGAATAGCCGTATGGGGGATGTCGCAGGCAATGAAGCCCTTTCAGTAGATAACATATGTACGTATGTTATTCAGAGGAAACGAGAACGGCGCTCGAATCGTGTCATCTATTCCACGGCGATGATCGAATCTGTTTAGAAGTTCGCAAGGACACAGTCACCTCTCAAATGGACGATCCCCAGTTTTGATAGCTCGCGCGCCTGTCCGCTCCCGCTCCGGGAACTCTAGGGGAATCCTCCAGTTCAGCACTGCCGCAGCTGACGGGCCAATTTGATATAACCCAACAGGATTACCGCTAGTTCGACATATGACAAACCGTTACGATATGGCTCTGCTCGAACGAGAACGAATAGCGAGGCGATCGTCGGTATCGATGTCAGATGCCGGCCGTTTCGTTTAGGACACAATGACTCGAAGAAGTTAGCCGTTGTGCAGCGAAAAGCGACATCCAAGCGTTGGGCACGGTATTTCTCCGTTGAATCGCAGACCGCGAAGTGGTAGCGTCGCTCTGAAAGTTGAACCGAGGCGGACGGACCGAACGTGGTGTAACTCACTCCTCCACTCGGTGGGCAAGTCGAGTCACCCGGCGGAAATGCTGTGCCCAGAGTGCCACGAGCGTGAACGCTTCGGGGGTCGTGTTAACTCGAGTAGATACCACTTGATGGCGCGGACTTGCACCCAGGTTTCCGCGGTCGACGGATCGATCTCGCTAAATAAACATAAATCTGAAACGTTCTTTTTTGTGAATTACAATTTATACATTTGAGAGAGAGAGTTTCTGTAGCCGTTGGGTTCCGACGCGCATATTCGGGTTCTCTCGTCGGGAGGTGGTTTTGAAATCACCTGCGCCATCGACGAGACCCACGGTGTGGTCGACGTCGTATGTCTCGGCCAGATCGGTGAGAAATCCCCCGCGGCCCCGGAGTATATGCGCTTGAAACAGCCAAAGAGGGATATTTCGTCAGTTCAGAATCGGTGGTGGCGTACAGCCAGTCCTTTCTACCGGTGACTCAGATCGCAGTCTGATCGGGGTCAACACGATCTGGGGTTTCGCCACTTGCGGGCTGTAGGTCGTCCTTCTGAACCCAGTTATAAACCGCGAATGGCCTGGCTGATGCCAAATATATCAGTTATCAAAAATATATATAAAATTGGAATAACTAGGAGCTGCGGGGGCCTGTTTCAATGTCTCGCGAGGTGTCAGTACTCACTCACAAAACCAAGTGATCCATCCACTGGAACCGATGGGACGGTCATCTTCGGCCATAGGAATTCGAAAGGTCGATCCCCTTGCACTTACCGTGACACTGCCATCAATCGCGCGCTGTCTGCGATCACCAGCGATATCTCCCGAATCGACCGTCCGCTGATCACCGGTTGTCCTCGTGAGGTAGTGTTTGAACTCCGTGCGAGTCTCAGTACCGCTCGAATTTCCTCACAGGCGGATCGAATGCCACGATTTGCTGACTCGGGGGCCGAGGGGTACTACAACCGTCGCCACCCGCCGTCGCGTGGACGGGCGTCACCCGCCGAGGTGTTCGATCAGTAGCTCCGCGACCCGGTCGGGCTCCTCGTGCGGGAGCCAGTGCGTGGCGTCGGGGAACCGTTCGAGTCGGCCGTCGTCGCAGTAAGCGACGCTCTTCGGGGCTAGCTCTGGGACGAGCGCCTGATCGTTCTCGCCCCAGAGGACGAGCGTCGGGGCCGCGACGCGCTCCCGCGGCGGGTCGTCGCGCCGGCGGAAGACCGCCCGGTACCAGTTGATCATCGCCGTGAGCGCTCCCTCCTCCGCCCAGGCGGCCCGATACCGCTCGAAGTCCGTCGCCGAGAACGTCCCCGGGCGGGCACCCCGTCGCATCGTGGCCGCCAGAAGGTCGTACTCGGTACGGCGCACGTTCCACTCGGGGAGCCCCGGGAGTTGAAAGTAGAACAGATACCAGCTCTTCAGGAGCTGTCTCGGCCTCGTTTTGAGCACTCGCTCGAAGACCGCCGGGTGCGGGACGTTGATTATGCCCAGTCGGTCGACCGCGTCCGGGTACCGGAGTGCAGCATCCCACGCGACCGCCGCCCCCCAGTCGTGGCCGACGACGTGGGCCGCGTCGCGCCCCTCGCTCTCGACGAGTTCGACGACGTCCGCCGAGAGGCGACCCATCCGGTAGGCGTCGAGACGCGTGGGCTTGTCGCTGCGGTTGTAGCCGCGCTGGTCGGGGACGAGCACGCGGTAGCCGGCGTCGACGAGCGGTTCGACGTACGCGCGCCACTCGTACCAGAACTCCGGGAACCCGTGCAGGAGAACGGCGAGTGGATCCGCGGGGTCCCCGGCAGCGACGACGTGGAGGTCGACGCCGTCGACCTCCCGGAAGGACCGTTCCGCCGAGGGCACGTCCGGAAGCGGCGCGTTCCCCGAGGCGTGTTCGCTCATTTCGTGCCGGTTCCTTAGCGGCGACGCTGATAACCGTTCGGGCGTCTGCTCGTCGGTCGGAGGACGGTAAAAGATCGGCGTCGATCGGTCGGATCACGGCCGCTCACAGCAACGGCTCGCGTCGAATCGCCTTCAGACCGCGGAGTACCGGGTTACCGCGCCGTCGGCGTGAGGCCGTCGCCGACGGTGTTCATCACCTGGAGCGCCGCGCTCGCGGCGAGGCCGCGGGCCACCTCGTCGCGGTCCTCGTCGGTGAGTCCCGATTCGAGGTCCTCCTCGTCCGGCGTGAACCCCGCGCTGACCGGGCGGCCGGCCGGCGGGCGGACCGCGACGGTCGCCTGCGGGCCGTCGGCGCCGTAGGAGAGTTCCGAGCCGACGGCGTAGCCCTCCGGGAGGTACGCCTGCGTCCGAGAGACGATTCCGGCCACAGCAGTACGGAGTTCGCGTACCTGTGCCACCGAGAGGTCGACGTCCTCGGGACGGCCCGCGTCGACGACGCCGGGAGCGCCCGCGTACGGGTTGTTTCCGTTCATTAGGAGTGTCGTTGCCAGTAGGGGAAGGCGGTTGATAAAGGCGTCGGCGAAGTCAAAACTGCTTCAGAGAAGCCGGAGGCCGCGTCGTGATGCGATCGGCTCCGCTCAGAGAATCGCTTCGCTCTCGCCGTAGACGGCGAGCGCGACGGCGGTCGTGTACCCCTCGCCGTCGCCTTCGGCCGTCGTGACGGCGACGTGCTCGTCGTCGAAGGTCCACTCCCGGAGGTCGCGCCCGGCGGCGAGGCCGACCTCGACGCTCCGTCTGACAGCGCCGGGATCCTCGCCCGAGGCCTCGTAGAACAGTCCCGGTCCCGGACCGACGGTCCAGCCGAGACCGGCCGAGACGGTGCCGACGCCGCCGGTCGTCGCCCGCGCCTCGACGACCGTGAGTCGGTTCCCCGCCGGGCCGAGGTCCGGCGCGGTGCCGACGTCCTCGACAGTCGCGTCGGCGGGGATCACCGACGAGACCGAAATCAGGTTGTAGTTGTGGACGTTCGCGTCGGCGAGCGCCGCGTCGTAGGAGGCCATCTTCGTCGGCGCGTCGCCGACGCCGCGGACGATCCGAATGGTGCTCATACTCGACAACGACGGCGCGGAGAATAAGCGGTTACGGATCGGAACGGCGACACCGCGTTCCGGGTGGGATCGGCGCCGGGTCTTCAGTACTGATAGGTCGTCGGCCCGGGGATCGTCGTCTGCTCGTCGGCGTCCTCGACCTTCTCGTAGGCGTCGTCGAAGTCCTGTCTGCGGACCTCCGTTCGCCCGTCGCGGATCGCGAACATCCCGGCCTCAGTCGCCAGCGCGGCGATCTCCGCGCCGGAGTAGTCCTCCAGTTGCTCGGCGAGGTCCGCGAAGTCGACGTCGTCGGCGACGTTCATCTCGCGCGTGTGGATCTCGAGGATCCGTTCGCGACCCTCGGGAGCGGGCTTGGGAACCTCGATGAGGCGGTCGAAGCGGCCGGGGCGGAGGATCGCCTCGTCGAGCATATCGAAGCGGTTCGTCGCGGCCATTATTCGGACGTCGCCGCGGTCGTCGAAGCCGTCCATCTCCGAGAGGAGTTGCATCATCGTCCGCTGGACCTCGGCGTCGCCGGAGGTCTTCGAGTCCGTCCGCTTGGCGGCGACGGCGTCGATCTCGTCGATGAAGATCACTGCGGGTTCGCGCTCGCCGGCGAGGTCGAAGAGGTCGCGGACGAGCCGCGATCCCTCGCCGATGAACTTTCGCACCAGTTCGGAGCCGGCCATCTTGATGAAGGTGGCGTCGGTCTCGTTGGCGACGGCCTTCGCGAGCATCGTCTTGCCCGTCCCCGGCGGCCCGTAGAGCAGCACGCCCGACGGGGGCTGGATCCCGACCTGCTCGAACATCTCGGGGTTCGTGAGGGGGTCCTCGACGGCCTCGCGGACCTCGCGGACCTGCTCGTCTATGCCGCCGATGTCCTCGTAGGCGATCGCCGGCGAGTCGTCGATCTCCATCGCCTGCGCGCGGGAGTCGGTCTCGTCGTCGAGCAGTTGTTGGATGGCGAAGGAGTCGTTGATCGCGACCCGGTCGCCCGCCTCGAGTTCGCTGTCGAGGTGCGGTGACGCCTCGGTCAAGACCTCCTGGTTGTTGCCGTGCTGTTTGATCACGACGCCGTCGTCGGTGAGTTCCTCGACCGTCGCGAGATAGAGCGAGGAGGTCTTCAGCGTCTCGTTACGACGCTTCAGCTGTTCGACCTCCTCGCGCAGTTCCTCTTGGCGGTCGGTCGCCGACGAAAGTCGCTCGTCGAGTTCGTCGTTGACGTTGAGGAGGCGCTCGTAGTGCTGGCGGATCGCCGCGAGTCGTTCGGCCTCCGACATTTCCGGGTCGAGGTCCAGACGCGGCCGATCTGGAAGAGACGGACTACGGGACATCAGTTGCTCGCTCTTGGAGTCGGTCGTAAATGTGCCTTTGGGTAACCCCGGTCGCTTGTGGGAGTCGGGGGAGCGTTACGGTTCCTCGTCGGTTCGTTCGCCCTGATACGTCCCCGCGTAGACGTCTTCGTGGCCGGCCTCCGCCAAGACGAGCTGCGCGATCCGCGCGCCGCGTTCGAGTCGGATCGGGTGATGGACCTGCAGGAGCCCTTCGCCTTTCCCCTCGTAGCCGGCGTCCCAGACGGCCGTGTTGAGCATACACGAGTTCCGCATCAGGGTCGAGCGGGGGTAGAGGAATCCGACGTGGTCCTCGGGGATCGAAATCGTCTCCGCGTACTGGAGGATGTAACCGCCCGGATCGAGGTCGAATCCGTCGGCGTCGCTCTCGACGGGTTCGCGGTCGCCGACGGTCTTGCCGTCGACTCCAACGCGGCCGGCTTCGACCTGTTCGAGGACATCGCCGAGAGTGAGGTCGACGCCGTTCGGCTGTATCTGCGCGTCGGAGACTGACTCGATCTGCGAGGCGACGAAGTGGCCTGAGCGGAACATACCGGAAGCGCGAATGCCGCGCGCAAAACCGTATCGCTCTCTCGCCGGTTGTTCCCGTCGCAGACGGAGCAGTATTTCGCGGAGGTAGCATTCGCCCGATGGATCGCGACAGGGGTGGGCTCGTACCTCAGAACCCTTGCTGTCGTTCTGCGAGCGTGAAATCGACCGACTGCGACGCTGACTATTCGTATCGAATTAGGACCTACTATGTGTATAAGGGACATATCTCCGACCTCAAACACGCGGGATTTATAATCGTAGACGGTCGATTCTCCGGTGTTATGGGACAGACGCTCACGGAAAAAATCCTCGACGACCACCTCGTCGAGGGCGACCTCGAACCCGGCGAGGAGATCGGGATCGAGATCGACCAGGTTCTCGCACAGGACACGACCGGAACGATGGTGTGGCTGCAGTTCGAGGCGCTGGAACTCGACGAGGTCCAGACTGAGCTCGCGGCGCAGTACTGCGACCACCAGACCTACCAGTTCGACTTCAAGAACACCGACGACCACCGGTTCCTGCGGTCTGCGGCCGGCACCTACGGCGCGTACTTCTCCCGTCCGGGCAACGGCATCTGCCACAACGTCCACAAAGAGAACTTCGCCGCGCCCGGCAAGACGCTGCTCGGTTCTGACTCCCACACGCCGACCCCCGGCGGTCTCGGCCAACTCGCGATCGGTGCGGGTGGCCTCGACATCTCCGTCGCGATGGGCGGCGGCGCGTACTTCGTCGAGATGCCGGAAGTCGTCAACGTTCGCCTTGAAGGCGAACTCCCCGAGTGGTCGAGCGCGAAGGACGTCATCCTCGAGATGCTGCGACGCCTCTCCGTGAAGGGCGGCGTCGGCAAGGTCTTCGAATACACCGGCCCCGGCGTCGAGACGCTCTCCGTGCCGGAGCGGACGACGATCACCAATATGGGCACGGAACTCGGCGCGACCTCCTCGATTTTCCCGACCGACGAGAAGACGGAGGACTACCTCGCCCGACAGGGTCGCGAGGACGAGTACGTCGAGCTTTCGCCCGACGAGGACGCCGAATACGCCGACGAACTCGTCATCGATCTCTCGGAGATCGAGCCGCTCGTCGCGAAGCCGTCGATGCCGGACAACGTCGTACCCGTCCGCGAGGTCGCGGGCGAGTCCGTCGAACAGGTGATGGTCGGCTCCTGTACGAACGGCGGCTACGAGGACATCCTGCCGGCCGCGAAGATGCTGAAGGGCCGCGAGATCGATATGAAGACCGAGATGATCGTCGCCCCCGGCTCGAAGCAGGCCTCGGAGATCCTCGCCCGCCAGGGCTGGACCGCCGAGATGATGGCGGCCGGCGTCAACTTCTCGGAGGCGACCTGCGGTGCCTGTATCGGAATCGGTCACGTCCCCTCCTCGGACTCGGTCTCCGTGCGGACGTTCAACCGGAACTTCGAGGGCCGCTCGGGCATCGAAGACGACTCCGTCTTCCTCTCGTCCCCGGAAGTCGCCGCCGCAGCGGCGATCAAGGGCGAACTCGTCGACCCACGGGATCTCGCCGAGGAACTCGGCGACCTCGAGGCGCCCGGTTTCGAGCTTCCCGAGAAGTACGACGGCTCGAAGACCGATATCATCGAGCCCGACGAGGCCGTCGACGACGAACTCGTCAAGGGGCCGAACATCGGCTCCGCGCCGATCGGCGAACCGCTCGAGGCCGACATCCGGGGAGAGGTGCTCCTGAAGATGGAGGACAACATCACGACGGACCACATCATCCCGGCCACCTCGGACATCCTCAAGTACCGCTCGAACATCGAGAAGCTCTCGGAATTCACGCTCTCGCGCGTCGACGACACGTTCGCACAGCGCGCGCTCGACTCCCCCGGCGGCGTCCTCGTCGCGGGCGAGAACTACGGCCAGGGCTCCTCGCGGGAACACGCCGCGATGTGCCCGCAGTACCTGGGTATCGAGGCCGTCCTCGCGCAGTCGTTCGCCCGCATCCACAAGGCGAACCTGTTCAACTTCGGGATCGTTCCGCTGTCGATCGACGAGGAGACGTACGAGCAGATCGACCAGGGTGACGACGTCGAAATCGTCACCGACGTCGCCGAGGCCGTCGCCGCCGGCGAGACCGAGTTCACGATCCGCGTGAACGACGACTGGGAGGCCACCGCCGAACTCAACGCCTCCGAGCGCGAACGCGGCATCCTCGAGGCCGGTGGCAAGCTCCGCCTCACGAAGGAGCAGTACGCCGACGAGAGCGGCGGCGCGGCCCCCGCCGACGACTGAGCGGCCGAGTCCGTCTCGGTCCCGACGCCCTCGACACGTTCTCAATTCTTTCGACGCGGTTTCGGAGCGGCGGCGCTCGACGGGTAATGCGGACGAGCGGAGCGGGTCCGAACGGATTCGACGGGAAGCCAGCGGATTTTTGCCACGCAGCCCCCTAGCCTACGTCGTGAGCGAACCGTCCGGAGGCGAGGAGGGCGACCGCCCGTCGGGAGCGGACGCGTATCTCGGTGCGACCCCGGCCGTCACCGTCCGGCCCGCCGACCGCGCGGACTTACTCGACGTGCTCCGGATCGAGCGGGAGTCCTTCTCGGACCCGTGGCCGTACGCCGCGTTCGAGTCAGTGCTGGACGCGCCGGCGTTCCTGGTCGCCGTCGGGCCGGGCGTCGACGGCGACGACACCCTGCTCGGCTACGTCGTCGGCGACGTGATGCCGAACCACGGCCGCGACATCGGCCACATCAAGGACCTCGCGGTCCGCCCGGACGCGCGCGGCGAGGGAGTCGGCCGTCGCCTCCTCCGCGAAGCGCTGTTCGGCCTCGCGCTCGCGGGCGCGGCCGTCGTGAAACTCGAAGTCCGCGAGGGCAACGACGCCGCCCGCTCGCTGTACCGCGACGAGGGCTTCGAACCGACGCGGCGAGTGCCGCGGTACTACGGCGACGGCGAGGACGCGCTGATTCTCGTCGTCGACGTCGAGGCGTGGCACGCCTCGGAGTGAGACGCGACGACTCGACCGCCGGAGAGGGGCGGAACCACACATCCTTGTACGCCTGCGACGTACCTGCGGCTATGGGTTTCGCCTGTCCCGTCTGTGAGATCCCCCAGCAGGACGCGACGCACCTCGCGAACCACCTGGCGTTCACCGCGATGGTCCACGGCGACGAGCACGAGGCGTGGCTCGACGAGCACGTCGACGATTGGTCGGCGCACGGCGAGGCGGAGCTCGCCCCGAAAGTCGCCGAACTCGCGGCGGAGGCGGACTACGACCAGGTGTTCGAGGACACCGCGCACACGCACGACCACGCCGAGCACGGGCACCGAGACCAACAGGAAGCTATCGGAGGGGAACGGCCCGCCGGTATCGACCCGGAGGCCGCGGCCGCGACGGGGAGCGGGAGGCTCGACGAGGAGACGAGGAGCGTGCTCGAGGAGGCGCGGGCGATGACGGCCGAGATGCTCGCGTCGGACGCTGCAGGACGTGACGAGGGAGCGTCCGCCGACGAGGGCACCGAGAGGACGAATGACGCCGACGAGGCTGGCGACGACGCCGCGGACTGCGACGCCGAGTGACGCGCGAGACGCAAACGCGACGAACCCGTAGCTGTCGGACGGTTTTTGGCGAACAGTCGGCACACCGTGGCTGGCGCTCGGCCACCGTCCCCGCGCCGACGTGCCGAACGACCGCTGAGCGGCGCGGGGTCGCGTTCAGATCACGACGTCGGTGGTCCCGCTCTCGTATATGAACTCTCGCTGGTCGATTCGAAGGCCGGGAAACGAACGGCCGCAGCGGTACCGCGTGGGAGGCGAGACCGAAAGCGTTTGTGCGCGAGTCGCCGACGAACGGGTATGGAGACCGAGGGAACGCTGTCGCCGGAGTCGATCGCGGAGGCGACTGAGGCCTTCGAAGACGCCGGACCGACCGCACAGCAGGTCGTCCGCGAGGCGGCGAAGGCGATGGAGTTCGACCGCGAGGAGTACCGCGAGCGCGTGACCGGAGAGGTCGTCGAGCGGGCGCGAAACGTGCTCTTCGCCGAGCGACTCGCCGTCACTGTCGGCACCCGCGAGGAGTTCGACGACTGGACCGACGCCCACGCCGACTACGAGGTCATCGAACTCGGCAGCGAGGACGTCGACCGGGTCGTCTGGCACGCCGCCCCGTTCGCCGAGACGGTCGTCGCCGCGACCTACCAGAACGAACGCGAGGCGGCCGTCGGAACGCTCCGCCGACAGGCCTTCGCTCGGGTCTACCGGCCGCGCTTCGAGGACGGCGAGTCGACATCGGCCGAGGAGTGACCACGGTTAAGCCCCGTCGAGACCGAGGAGGGCGTATGACCGACGACGGACGCAGACACGAACCGCTGCCCGACCCCGAGTGGCCCGTCGACGAGTCCGCGACGGAGTACGAGACGGGCTGGTACACCGGCGGCTACGACCTCGTCGAGCAGCCGAACGGATCGACGAAGCGCTACTACTGGGCGGAACTCGCGACCGCCGTCGTCGTCGTCGCCGTCGAGGACGACTCGCTCGTGTTCGTCGAGCAGTACCGGCCGACGGTCCGGGAGACGCAACTGGAACTGCCCGCGGGAATCGTCGAGGCCGGGGAGTCGTTCACGACGGCCGCGGCGCGGGAGCTCCGTGAGGAGACCGGCTTCGAGGCCGGCAGCGTCGCCCTCTTGGAGGATTTCTGGTGTTCGACCGGTGTGCTCAGACACCGCCGCGGGTTGGTGTTCGCGACGGACCTCACGCCCGTCGAGCGCGACCTGGACGAAAACGAGTTCCTCTCGGTACACTCGGTCCCGGTCTCGGAGGCGCTCGACGTCGCGCGCTCGGAGGCGATGAACGACGCCACGCTCGAGGGCGTATTGCTGGCGCGTGAGGAAGGGTTGCTGTAGCGTCTCGGAGGCAAGATAGTCGAACACCCCGCGAACGTCAGCGTTAACCCCGACGACGGCCTTCCTCCGCTATGTTCGAAGATCGCCCGGACCGCGAGGAGGTCGTCCTCGTCGGCCGGTCGAACGTCGGGAAGTCGACGCTGATGCGGGAGTTGACCGGCCACTCGAAGTTCACCACCGGTGGAAAGCCCGGCGTGACGCGGTCGCCGAACCACTTCGACTGGACCTCGGAGAACTTCATGTTCACCGACCTCCCCGGCTTCGGCTTCATGTCCGGCGTCGAGGAGGAGCGCCGCGAGCAGATCAAGACCGACCTCGTTCGCTACATCGAATCGAACGCCGACGACGTCCTCGCGGCCGTTCTCGTCGTCGACGGGAAGAGCGTCATCGATATTATCGACCGGCACTCCGGTCCCGACGAGATCCCCCACGACGTCGAACTGTTTCACTTCCTCTGGGACCTGGACGTCCCGACGATCGTCGCCGTGAACAAGATGGACAAGGTCGACGACCGCGACGAGCGACTGGACGACCTGTGCGACCGGCTCGGACTCCACCCGCCGTGGAAGCAGTGGCGCGAAACGATCGCACCGATCAGCGCGAAGCGGGGCGACATCGACGCGCTGAACGAGGCGCTCCGGACCCGGTTTCACGAGCAGAAGCGCGACGACCTGTTGAAGTTCGTCAGTTAGGCGGCGCGCTCGACGGCTCGGGAGTAACGGTGGCTCGGTGAGAAGGTGTCATCACAAGGGGCTGAGTGGGGGTAACCCTCGTCATCGCCACCGGGTTCGAATCGGCGCGCACGGGTGAAGTATCCCTCGCTTCGAGCGCTGCGCGGGCGGTGTCGATCGGCCAGAGCCGTTTTCAGGCCGCGTCCGTCACTCCCCCCAGGACGCGTTGGCGGCGTGTGCAGCCGCCACCTCCCGGATCGCGGCGTCGTCCAGGAGTCCCGCCTCGGTCGCGACGCCGTCGACGAGCGCCGCGGGCGTCACCTCGAACGTCGGGGCGTGGACGGTGACCTCAGCGTCGCCGTCGTACACGGCGTCGGCAGGCGAATCGACGTCGGGAACGGCGGGTGCCGCGTCGCGACCGTCGCTCGCCGGCCACACCTTGTCCTTCGAGGCCACGGCGTAGAGCGGTACGTCGAGGTCCCACGCCGCGAGCGCGAGCACGCGCGTCCCGGTCTTGTTCACCACGTCGCCGTTCGGGCGGATCGAGTCGGCACCGACGAGGACCGCGCCGACGTCGCGGGCGGCGAGCGCCGTCGGAAGCCCGGCTTCCGTCGTCAGCGTCACGGTCGCGTCCGTCTCGCGAGCGGCCCACTCCGCGACGCCGACGCCCTCCCGCTCGGGGCGCGATTCGGCGACGACGAGTTCGGCGAACGGCCGACCGTTGGCAGTCGTCAGTTCCGCGATCGCCTCCCGAACCGTCCCCGAACGCGAGAGCGTCGCAACCGCGGTCGTTCCGTCGTCTCGAAGGCGCGTCGCGGCCGTCCTCGCCGCCGCGTCGTCGGCCTCGAACGCCGATGCGAGCGCGTCGATCGCCCGTTCGACCAGGCGGTCGCAGTCGTCGTTTCCACGGCGACTGCCGGCGACGACGCGATTCACGCGGTTGGCGACGGCCGCCATCTCCGGGCGAGCGTCCCGGAGGTCGCCGGCGACGCCGAGAACGTCGTCCCAGTCGGTCGCATCCTCGCCCGCCTCGGCGGCCGCGTCGCGGAGGACTTCGAGCGCGCGAGCGGCGATCCACGCCGATCCGTGGGTTCGATCCGTCCGAACTGTCCCGACGGTCGGAGCGACGCGTCGCCAGGTCTCCCAGAGGCGCGGGACCGTCTCTCGTTCCCGAATCGCGGTCGGATCGACCCACTCGACCGCGGCGAGTTCCTCGTTGGTCGTCACCTCGCGGGTGTCGCTCTCGAAGAGGAACGGATGCACGACGAAGGAGCCCTCAGCGTCGTCGACGTCGATCGTCTCGCCCGTCCGGACGAGTTCGAGGTCGTCGTCCGGCAGACCGATCTCTTCCCGGAGCTCGCGGCGGGCGTCGCGCTCGGCGTCGAGGGAACCGTTCTCGGGATCGGCGGAATCGCTCTCGACGTAGCCCGAGACGCCCGCCCAGCGTCCTCGGTACGTGCCGACCGCGTCGCTCCGGCGGGTGAGTAGCACTTTCCCGCGTTCCCGAACGAAGCACGTGACCACGTGTGCCATCCTCGTTCCCTTGGCGCTCGGGGCGAAACGTCTTTTCGGTGGCTCTCCTGGTTCGGATATGGCCGTCGAACTCGCGCTCGTCAGCGACACGCACGTGCCGTCCCGTGCCGACGCCGTCCCCGGGTGGGTCGAGGAACGGATCCGCGCCGCCGACCACGTCGTCCACGCCGGCGACTTCGATAGCGCGGCCGCGTACGAACGGGTCGTCGAACTCGCCGGCGGCGAGGAGTCGCTGACGGCCGTCGTCGGCAACATCGACCCCCGGTCGTTCGACCTGCCGGTCGTCGAGACGCTCCGCGTCGAGGGCGTTACGTTTGTCGTCACGCACGGGGCGGGATCCCGGCACGGGTACGAGTCCCGGGTCGCCGAAACGGTGCGCGAGGAGGGCGGTCCGGAGGCCATCGGCGTCTCGGGACACACCCACGAGGTCCTCGACGCGGTCGTCGACGGCGTTCGGCTGCTCAATCCCGGAACTGCGACCGGGGCACCGCCGGGAGCGGCGGCGACGATGTACGTCGCGACGGTCGAGGGCGAGTCGGTGTCGGTGACGCTGCACCGGGACGAAAGCGAGTAAGAATCCGTCGCGTCAGAATCCGTCCCTGTTCGACCTACCGGCGACGCTGGCCCGCACCTGTTCGCTTTTTGTCCGCGGGCGCGCTCCTCGTCGTATGGAAGTGTTCGTCGTCCCCGACCTTCCGGAGGTACGGCCGGGCCACGACCTCGCCGCGCTGATCCGCGAGCGCGTCGACCTCCGTCCCGACGACGTGGTCTGCGTCGCCTCGACAGTCGTCTCGAAGGCAGAGGGCCGAAGCGCCGACCTCTCGGCGTTTCCGGCCGGGCCGCGGGCGCGGGAGGTGGCCGCGACGCTGACCGAGCACGCCGGCGAGGAGACGGATCCCCGGTTCGTCCAGGCCGTCCTCGAGGAGAGCGTCGAGGTACTGATCCAGACGCCGTTCCTCCTGACTGAGACGCGGTTCGGACACGTCGGCGTCAACGCCGGCATCGACCGCTCGAACGCGCCGGACGGCGACCTGCTGTTGCTGCCGGAGCGGCCGTCCGAGAGCGCCGAGCGGATCCGGGAGCGACTCCCGGCGGATCGCGTGCTCGTCACCGACACCTGCGGGCGGCCGTTCCGGGAGGGCCAGCGCGGCGTCGCTATCGGCTGGGCCGGCCTCGCACCCGGTCGCGACTGGCGGGGCGAGACCGACCGCGACGGCCGCGAACTCGGCGTCGCCGTCGAGAACGTCGCCGACGAACTCGCCGCGGCGGCGAACCTGCTCGCCGGCGAGGGCGACGGCGGCACGCCCGTCGTGGTGGTCCGCGGCTTCGAGTGGGGCGACCACGGCGAGAGCGACGCGCACTTCCGTGAGATCGAGACCGACGTCGTCCGGCGGGCGATCCGGGCGTGGTCGAACGAGTGAACGCAGCCGAAAAAAAGCGCGAGGTGAGTCGTCGGTGCCGCGCGGCGAACGGTCGTTACCGCGCGGCGCGCTCGGGCGTCGATTCGCGCGCGCTCGAACCGAGGCCCGTCAGCTGATTCACCAGCGCGCCAAGGGCGAGGTACCCGAGGACGGCGACTGCGGCGGTCGTCAGGCCGGCCCCGACGAGGAAGGATATCGCCGTGATCGGGTCGACGCCGAGAAGGACGTCCGTGAGGAAGATTTCGACGAGGCTGACGACGCTCGTGAGCAACTGCACGACGAAGTCGATGACCGTGACCATACCGGGGGTTGGTCCGCATCGTATATGTGTGTGTGGAACTCCCCGAGCGGAGTCGCCACCGCTAAGCCGCTCCCGCCGCTTCGGTGAGCTATGACGCGGGATCGCTCGCTGGACGAGTTCGCGACCGGCGACGCGAGCGGTTCGTCCGAACCGGCGGACGGCGGTTCGGATCCGACTGAACGAGACTCGACAGACGCAGAAGATCACACGTCGACGGACGACAGCGAAGTCGGAAAGTCGGACGACAGCGAAGTCAAAGAATCGGAAGATAGTGAAGTAGACGATCCAGCCGATTCGATCGAGGTCGCCGACGTCGAACCCGCGACGGCGACGTACCAATGGGACCCGGAGAGCCTCGAGTGTCCCGCCTGCGGCCGAACCGTCGACCGACTCTGGATCCAAGAGGACGAACGCGTCTGTGCGGACTGCAAAGAGTGGTAGGACGAGCGCCGCGTCGCCGACGGGGGAGTCACCCCATCCGCGTTCCCCGCCTGCCGAACCCTCGTACGAGCGTCTCCTCCTCGACGGTGAGCACGGTCGGACGGCCGTGCGGACAGGCGTATGGGTTCTCGCACGCGCCCAGCCGTTCGAGGAGCGCCGCGGCCCGCTCGTCGGAGAGTTCGTCGCCCGCCTTCAGCGAGGGGTGACACGCGAGGTCCTTCAACAGATCGTCTCTCCCGACCTCGGGCGTCGACCCGTCGCGGATCGCGTCCGCGGCGTCGCGAACGCTCTCGGGGGCCGCGACCCGACCCATCGGCGCGGGGACCGATCGGACCCGGACCGTCGTCTCGCCGAACGGATCGAGGTCGTAGCCGAGTGCGGCGAGTTCGTCGCTCGAAGCCTGGACCGTCGCGAACTGCGCCGGCGTCAGTTCGACGCGCGCCGGCGGGTCGATCGGCGACGTGGGCGTCTCGCCGGCGACGGCCTCGCGAAGCCGCTCGTAGTTCACCCGCTCGTGCGCCGCGTGCTGATCGACGACGAGGAGGTCGTCCTCGCGCTCACAGAGGAGGTAGAGTCCGCGGAACTGCCCGATCACGGCGACCTCGTCGAACGCCGATTCTGCGTCCGAAAGCGGTTCCAACGAGTCGTCGAGGGCCATCGAGAGGTCGTCCGCCCCTCGTCTGTCGGCCGTCGAGAGCGCGTCGCTCACGGCGGATTCGACCGCCCGTTCGACGTCGTCGGGGGCGCGGAGCCGGACATCCCGCTTCCGGGGGTGGACGTTGTGGTCGACCCACGAATCGGGGGTCGAGACCGAGACGACGGCGATCGGCGCGCGGTCGTCGGGAAGCAGGTCGCCGTATCCTTCGACGACGGCGCGCCCGAGTCGCTCGTTGTCGACGGGTCGGCCGTCGACGGCGACGTAACTGTGGTCTCGGCGCGCGCGGGTGATCGACGGCTGTACGACCGCACCGGAGAGCGCGAGCTCCGCGTCGCCACCTCCGGAATCGACGCCCTGAACCGAGTCGAACTCGACCGCCCGCCCGGCGATCTCGCGGTCGTAGACGCCGAGCAGGGCGTCGTCGTACCCGCCGGTCCCGGGCGTCGCGAACACCTCCGAGCCGTCGTGCGTCAGTGAGAGCGCGACATCCGGTCGAACGAGCGCGTATCTGGAGACGGCGTCGCTCACGCGGGCGAACTCGGTCCGGGAGGTGCCGAGGGACTCCCGGCGCGCGGGCGTCTCCGCGAACAGGTCCCGGACCGTGACCGTCGTCCCGCGACCCCGACCGACCGGCTCCGTCCGGGCCGCGCCGGGTCCGTACTCGGCGACGACGCGGGTCCCCTGCGGGCCGCCGTCGTTCGTCCGGAGTTCGAGGCGCGCCACGGTCGCGACGCTCGCGAGCGCCTCGCCGCGGAAGCCGAGCGTCTCGGCCGCGGAGACCGATTCGCCCGGCGCGAGTTTGCTCGTGGTGTGCCGTTCGACCGCGAGTTCGGCGTCCCGCCGGCTCATCCCGCGGCCGTCGTCGCTCACGCGGATCCGGTCGGTGCCGTCGCCCGCGACGGCGACGTCGACCCGGGTCGCGCCCGCGTCCAGGGCGTTCTCGATCAGTTCGACGACGACGTCCGCCGGGCGGGTGATCACCTCGCCGGCGGCGACGCTGGCGACCGTCGCGTCGTCGAGGCGTCTGACCGGCCGCCGCTCCGGGACCGGGTCCGCCGAATCGTCATTCATCCAGTCTGCGTCGTAGGTCCTCCAGCGTGTTGAGCGCTTCGAGCGGCGTCGTCCGGGCGACGTCGACGTCGCGGAGTTCGTCGAGGACGGCCCGTTCGGCGTTGGAGAGTTTCGATCCGTCCGATCCGTCCGCTCCGTTCGACCTCCGCCGGACCCCGTCGCGGTCGTCGATGCCGTCGACGTAGGCGGCGAGCGTGTCGTCGCGGCCGTCGGGTTCCGCCCGCGCCGTCGCCGCCGCCTCGCCGTCGGTCGCCGGCGGCGTCTCGCCCGTCGACGACGAATCGCTCGTCGCTGTCGAGGCCTCACTCGCCGCCGGGGAGGCCGCATCCGCCGACTCCCGGACGTACTCCCGCGCCCGCTCGACCACCCGGTCCGGAACCCCGGCGAGTTTCGCGACCTCGACGCCGTACGACGACGAGGAGGGTCCCGCGGCGACGCGGTGGAGGAAGGTGACGTCCGAGTCTCCCGCGGCGTCGGTGCTCCCGTTCGCCGTGGCCGACGCCGAGTCATCGTCGCCCTTGCTCACGGTGAAGTGGAGGTTGAACGCGTTCGGGAGATCCTCCGCGAGGCCGGTCAGGTCGTGGTAGTGCGTCGCGAACAGCGTCGTCGCGCCCACCTCGCTGTGGACGAACTCCGTCGTCGCGCGGGCGATGGCGAGGCCGTCGGCCGTCGAGGTGCCGCGGCCGACCTCGTCGAGGAGGACGAGCGAGTCCGCGGTGGCGTCGTGGAGGATGTCGGTCAGTTCCGACATCTCGCGCATGAACGTCGATTGCCCGCCCGCGATGTCGTCGGAGGCCCCGACGCGGGTGAAGATCCGGTCCAGGACGGGCAGTTCCGCCGACGCCGCGGGGACGAACGACCCGGCCTGCGCGAGCAGACTGATCAGCGCGACCTGCCGCATATACGTCGACTTCCCGCTCATATTCGGGCCGGTGATGACTGCGACGTGGCCGACGTCGAAGTCGATCCCGTTGGGGACGAACTCCGCCTGCGTCCGCTCGACGACCGGGTGGCGGCCCTCCTCGATCCGCAGCGTCTCCGCGCCCATTTCGGGCCGGGCGTAGTGTTCGGCCGCGGCGACGGCGGCGAAGGCGGCGAGGACGTCCAGTCGAGCGAGCGCCTCCGCGAGCGACTGGAGCCGATCGGTGGCTTCGGCAACCCGTGCGCGCACGTCGCAGAAGACCTCGTACTCCAGGGCGTCGGCGCGCTCGGCGGCCGAGAGGATCTCGTCCTCGCGGCGCTTCAACTCCGGCGTGTAGAACCGCTCGGCGTTCTTCAGCGTCTGCCGCCGGGTGTAGTCGTCGGGGACGCGGTCCAGGTTCGGGTTCGTCACCTCGATGTAGTAGCCGTGGACCTGGTTGTATCCGACTTCGAGGGAGTCGATGCCGGTCCGCTCGCGCTCGCGCTCCTCCAGCGAGGAGACCCACTCTCGGCCCTCGCGTTCGGTCGCGCGGATCTCGTCGAGTTCCGCGTCGAAGCCCTCGCGGACGACGCCGCCCTCGGTGATCTCCTGCGGCGGATCGGAAACGATCGCCCGGTCGATCAGGTCACGGACCTCGTTCAGTTCGTCGAGCGATCCGCGAAGGTCACAGAGCGCGTCGGAGTCGGCGTCTTCCAGCGCGGCCTTCACTTTTGGAACGGTGTCGAGCGTCGCCTGCAGCGATCGGAGGTCGCGGGCGTTCGCGCGCTCGCGAGAGACGCGAGCGGCCAGGCGTTCGAGGTCGTACACGCCAGCGAGGTGGTCGCGGACGGTCTCCCTGGCGAGCGGGCGGTCCAGCAGTTCGCCGACGGCGTCGTGTCGGCGTTCGATCTCTCCCCGGTCGATCAACGGGCGGCGGAGCCACGCCTCCAGTTTCCGCCGCCCGAGAGCGCACGCGGTCCGGTCGACCGCGTCGAGGAGCGTCTCCCCGCGGCCGGGGTGTCGGGAGTCGAACAGCTCGAGGCTGCGCATCGCGTTGGCGTCGAGGCGGAGCGAGCGCCGCAGGTCGTACCGCCGGACGCGCGAGACGTACGAGAGCGCGCCGTCGCCGCCCTGCGTGTACTCCGCGTACGCCAAGAGCGCGCCGACGGCGCGGCGTTCGGCCGGCGAATCGAGGACGGCCGCCGGTTCCGAGACGTACGCCGAGAGCGTCCCGTCGGCCTCGTCGAGGTCGAACGCCGCCGCCTCGTGCTCGGTCACCATCGCCTCGAACCCGAGCGCCGCGGCGTCGACGTCGGTCCCGGGCGCGACGAGGAGTTCCGCCGGCGCGAGGCGTTCGAGTTCGTCCCGGATCCGATCCTCGCGAGCGCTCGTCACCTGACACTCGCCGGTCGAGACGTCCAGCGTCGCGAGGGCGGCCGCCGCACCGTCGTCAGGGTCCTCAGCAGTGTGACGTGCGTCCTCGCCGACGAGCGCGCCGAGATACGTTGCGCTCGCGCGGTCGAGCAGTTCGTCGTCGGCGACGGTCCCCGGCGTGACGACGTTCGTCACCGCGCGGTCGACCAGTCCCGACGCCTCCTCGGCGTCCTCGACCTGGTCGGCGACCGCGACGCGGAAGTCCGCGTCGAGCAGCGACTGGAGGTACGACGCCGCGTTGTCGATCGGAATGCCCGCCATCGGGTAGGTCCCCGTGGAGTCCTCCCGCTGGGTGAGGGTGACCTCGCAGACGCGGGCGACCGTCTCGGCGGCCTCGCAGAACGCCTCGTAGAAGTCGCCCACCTGGAAGAGCACGAGCGCGTCCGGGTGGGCCTCACAGAGCTCGAGGTACTGCGAGAGCATCGGGGTGAGTTCCTCGCGTCGCGCGACCATCTTCTCGGGCGGCCCCTCGGGACGTGGCTCCGACTCGGCGTCCGCGGCGTCGGCCGACTCAGAATCGGGGGCTGCGGCACCGTCGGCGTCGATATCTGACGCGACGGCGTGCTCCGGCGATTCGTCGTCGGCGTCGGACCTCGCCCGTTCCATACCTATCGGACGGCGGTCGAACACCAAAAGCGGACGGGAAACCCGCCGGGCGGTGACGGCGACGCCGCGACGGCAGAGAGAGTTCCGAATCCGGCGGCCGTTCGGATCCGACGCAGACGCCCAGCAGAGTTACGTGTACGCGGGAGTTATGCATCTACGATAGCGTTCCGAGGTCGGTCGGCGTCGGCCTCGGCGCACGCTCGTTGGCCCTATCCATGACTGACGCAGACGCCGTCCCAGACTCGGAACCGAAGGCGACGTCGGTTGCGCCGCTCGACGTCGAGGAAGCGACCGAACTGACAACTCGAATCGTCGACAACGTCGAGCGCGTCATCGTCGGCCACCGCGACGCCATCGAACACATCCTCGTCACGCTCTTCGCTCGGGGGAATCTCCTCCTCGAAGACGTCCCGGGCGTCGGGAAGACGATGCTGGCGCGCGCGGTGGCGACCTCCCTGGACTGTTCGTTCAACCGGGTCCAGTTCACGCCCGACCTCCTGCCGTCGGACGTGACCGGGGTGAGCGTGTTCAACGAGAAGACCCGCGATTTCGAGTTCCAACCGGGACCGGTGTTCGCGAACGTCGTCCTCGGCGACGAGATCAACCGCGCGCCGCCGAAGACGCAGGCGGCGCTGCTCGAGGTGATGGCCGAACAGCAGGTGACCGTCGACGGCCACACCCATCCGGTACCGGACCCCTTCACCGTCATCGCGACGCAGAACGACGTCGAACCCGGACGGACCTACGAACTGCCGGTCGCCGAGGTCGACCGATTCACGAAGAAGATCCGGCTGGGGTACCCCACGGAGGCGGAGGAGACGGAGTTACTCGGGCGGGTCGTCGGCACACACCCCATCGAGTCGCTCGACGCCGTCGCCTCCGTCGAGGACGTCCGCCGCGCACGCGGGACCGTCGCCGACGTCACCGTTCGCGAACCCGTCCGCGCGTACGTCTCTCGGCTCGCGGGGTACACGCGGAAGCACGCCCGCCTGGGCGTGAGCCCGCGAGGCGCGATCGCGCTCGTTCGCGCGTCGCAGGCCCGCGCGGTGTTCGAGGGCCGCGAGCACGTCCTCCCCGACGATGTCCAGACGGAGGCGAAGACGGTTCTGAGTCATCGGATCCGAACCGACACGGAGATCGACGGCGAGGAGATCGTCGAGCAAGCGCTCGAAGACGTCGCCGTGGAGTGAGTGCGGCGGAAGCGGCGCGGCTGAAAGAACGCGAAGCACGAGAACCGAACCGGACGAGACGAGATGACGCCGAACATCAGACCGACGCGACGGGGGTACGCCGTCCTCGCGGTGGGAGCCGCTGCGTTCGTCGCCGGCGCGGTGTTCGGCCCGCGGGCGCTCGACGCCGTGGTGCTCCCGGTCGGGGTCGCGCTGCTCGCGGCCGTCGTGCAGGTCTGGCGCACGCCGGCACCGACGGTCGAGCGACGCCTCCCGCCCGCGGACGAACCCGGGGCTTCCGGGGTGGTCGAAGTGACGCTCGACGCACCGGAGCCGTACCCCGCGACGCTTCGGGATCGGCTCCCGGCCGGGGTCCAGAGCGATTCGATTCCGGGGGGCGACGCGACGACGGGAGATCGTGACGTGGCCATCGAGGCGACGGTCGGCGGCGAGACCGTCTCCTACGAGATCACCCCACGGCACCGCGGCAAGCACGAGATCGGCCCGGCGTCGGTCGTCGCGGTCGACGTCCTCGGACTCGTCGAGCGGACCCACGCGGTCGACACCCGCGACGCGGTGATCGCTTTCCCGCGCGTTCGAGCGCTGTCGAGCGCCGTTCGGGCGGACCTCCGGACGACGTCTCAGTCACGTTCCGCGGCCGGACGGGACGAGTTCGACAACCTCCGGGAGTACGTCAGGGGGGACGCCCTCAGGGACGTCCACTGGAAGTCCTCGGCGAAGCGCGACAACCTGATGGTCCAGGAGTTCACCGCCGACGCCGATCCCGAGCGCGTCACCGTCGCTGCCGGGACCACGTCGGCCGACGGCGGCGCCGACGCGGGAGGCACGGCGCTCGAAGGGACGAAGACGAGCGAAGGAGCAGCGGAAGCGATCGAAGGGGAAGCGAAAACCAACGAACGGAGGGGGGAAACAAGCCAAAGGAGAGCGGAAACAAGCGAACGAGCGGCAGACGCGACGAACCGGACCTCGGCAGACGCGATGGCTGAAGCCGCCGCGTCGGTCTGCCTCTCACTGGTTCGGGACGGCGTGAACGTCACGCTGGCGACGCCCACGGGGACTGTCGACGCGGCCCCGGGACGGACCCGCGACCTGCTCGACCACCTCGCTGTCGCGACGGGCGGGGCCGTCCCGAACCGCTCCGTCGACGTCGAAATCGTCGCCGGCGCGGAGTCGACGTCGATCCGGTTCGACGGCCGCAGACACGACTTCGAGACGCTGGTTGACGGCGTCGGCGACGGCGCGGCTACCGAGTCCGCCGCAGCGACGACGGCGTCCCAGTGGGGGAACCGAGAGAAGGCGGGCGAACGCGCCGCACGGGAGGCGCAGAGATGAGTTCGCCTCCGGAACGATCGGCGAACCCTGCCGATTCCGGGACGAGCGGCGGCCGCGCATCCGGCGAGGGCGGTCGGAACGCATCAAGAACGGACGGCGGCCGCAGGCCCACCACCGCGGGCGGAATCGGCAGCGACCCGGCCGGGGATCCTCGCTCCGAGGGGAGCGAGTCGAATCCGCGCGGATGGCGCCGGCGTCTCGACGACGCCTCGGTCCTCGCGTTCGCGGGGCTGACCGCACTGACGGGAGCCTACGCGAGCGTCCTGTGGCGCGTCACGGACGTCGTGGGGGGCAGCACCGAGTTCGTCGTCGTCGTCGTCGCGGCGCTGGCACTCGCCGCGCTCGTCGGCCGGTACGTCGGCGTCCGCGTCGCCCTCGGTGTCACGTCGGGACTGCTGGTGCTGGGTCTTCTGGCGTACCTCTTCGCCCTCCCGCAGAGCCAGGTGGAGCTGCTGACGCCCGATCGAATGCTCGACGACACCGTCGCGCTGCTGACGGGGCTCTCGGTCCTCCGCCTCGTCGGGGCCGGGGTGTGGGCGGTCGCCGTCGTCCCCGGCCCGGTCTTCCTCTCGTGGTACCTCGCGGTCAGACGGCGGTACGTCTCGGCGGCGGTAGCGGGGGGAACCGCACTGGCGCTGGTGGTGCTGACCGGCGACGCCGACGCCGTCACGACCGTCGTCGGCGTGCTCGGCGCGACGACGATGATCGCGGCGTCGACGTTCGAGCGACACGGCAGCGGCCTGGCTCAAGCCGACGTGTTGACCGCGCTGCTCGCCGCGATGATCGTCGTCTCCGCGACGTTCTCGGTCGTGCCCGGAGCGGCGGGGTCGCCGCTCCTGCCGGACCGCGGTGCGCCGACCGTCGAGGGGAGCCTCGTCGACGCCCGGGACAACGTCGACATCGTCGGGAGCATCCGGCTCTCGCCCGAGGTGCGGTTCACCGTCGAGAGCCCGCGCGCCGAGTACTGGCAGACGGCCGCCTACGACCGGTACACGGGCAGCGGCTGGGTGCGAACGGGCAGCGCCCGGCCGTACGACGACCGCCTTCGAGGTCCGCCGGGGCCGGCGCGGGAACTCGAACAGACCGTCACCGCGGAGGGCCCGATTTCGATCCTGCCGGCGGCGTGGCGGCCCGTCGACGTCTCGGGTCCGGTGGCGTCCGACACGGTCGTCACGCCGCAGGGCGGTATCCGCCCGGAGACGACGCTACAGCCCGGCGAAAACTACACCGTCACCAGCCGCGTTCCGAACGCGACGGCGGAGCGACTCCGGGCGGCCGGGACGGACTACCCCGACCGCGTGCGGGCGTCGTACCTCCAGTTGCCGGACAGCACGACCGACCGGGTCCGCGAGCGAGCGGCGACCGTCGCGGCCGACGCGGAGACTCCCTACGACAAGGCTGTCGCAGTCGAGTCGTACCTCGAAGCGAACAAGGAGTACTCCCTCAGCGTTCGGCGGCCGAGCGGGGACGTCGCCGACTCGTTCCTCTTCGAGATGGACGCCGGCTACTGCACCTACTACGCGACGACGATGGTCGTGATGCTCCGATCGCAGGGCGTTCCGGCGCGCTTCGTTACCGGCTACACCGCGGGTGAAGACCTCGGGAACGGCACGCACGTCGTCCGGGGACTCAACTCCCACGCCTGGGTCGAGGTCTACTTCCCCGACACCGGCTGGGTCCGGTTCGATCCGACACCGTCCGGCCCGCGACAGACCGCGGAGAACGCCAGAGTCGCCGAGGCCCAACAGCGAGGGACGGCGAACGTCGACTACGGCGCGCCGAACGGGACGACCCCGATTCAGGCCGAGGGGGCCGTGACGACCGGTTCGACCGCCGACGGGAGCCCGTCGACGCCGGGCGGGATCACGACGACTGGACCCACGAACGCGACGCCGTCGTCCGTCGGTGGACCGGCCCCCGGCGTCCCGACGGCGGCGTCCGAGGATGGATCGGGCCCGATTCCGGCACTGCCCACGCGGCGGACGCTCGCCGTCGCGCTCGTCGGACTCGTCGGGATCGTTGCCGGCGCCCGCAGGAGTGCCCTGGTGGACCGAACGGTCAGGCTGGGCTCCGTCCAGTTCCAGCGCCGCCGTGACCCCGAATCCGACGTTCGTCGGGCCTACGATCGACTCGAAACCATCCTCGAACGCGAGCACAGAGCGCGTCGACCCGGGGAGACGCCCCGGGCCTACATCGAGGCGCTGCCGACGGACGAAGCCGAGTCGGCGGAGCGCAGGCGCCTCGTCGAACTGTACGAGCGGGCGCGCTACGCCGACGGTGTCACGGAGACGGACGCCGACGCGGCGGTGTCGACGGTGAACCGGTTGGTCCGCGCGTCGACGCCGATCGTTCGACGCCTCCGATGAATCCGTCGTGGGGACGCTGACACGCTGTCGGGGGGCAGCGCGCGAGCGCGGAAACGGCCGCCCGGCGGCGATGCGAGCGCGTCGGGGTCCCGATACTGTTTAATATCCCCATCTTGTAGTTTCGGACTGTAATGTCGGAAGTCTGCTCGACGTGCGGACTCCCTGAGGAACTTTGCGTCTGCGAGGACGTCGCCAAAGAGTCCCAGGAGATCACCATCCGCATCGACGAGCGCCGCTACGGAAAAGAGGTAACGGTCATCGAAGGGTTCGACCCCAAGGACGTAGATATGGACAGCCTGTCCTCGGATCTGAAGTCGAAGTTCGCCTGCGGCGGCACCGTCGAGGACGGCTCGATCGAACTCCAGGGGAACCACACCGGTCGCGTCGAGGACTTCCTCCGCGACAAGGGCTTCAACGTCGCGTGATCGGCACCTGACCGTTACCTGCGCACCGCGCGTCGGGCGATTTTCCCACCGCTTCACCTGGTGAGCGACAGCGCCGTCTCCGGGGAGTAACTCGGGCCACGGGCGACGGGACCGAAACCGTTCTCACGCTCGCGTCCGCGCCACCCGTATGGTCGACTCAGACTGGTGGGTCGGCGTCGTCCTCCCTCCGCTGCTTGAAGTCCTCGGCTGGATGGGTCTCGAACTGCTGTTCCCGGACTCGGGCGGGTCGCCGACTGCGTTCGACTTCGTCCCCGCGGTGTTCGTCCTGGTGGGTATGCTGTTGATCCCCGTGTTCGCGGCGTCGCTGTTTTTCGACGCCCGCGCTGTCGGCCGGAGCGCGGAGTCGTGGTCGCCGAACTATCGGCTCTGGGGCGTCGTCGGTATCGCGATCCCCATCGCGGGACTCGCCCTCGTCGACTCGCCGCTGCTCCTCTTCGTCGGCTCGGCGTACCTGTTGCGACGGTGGCGCTCCACCGATACGTCCGGCGACGTCGCAAGCGACGTCTACGACGGTGACGGGTGGTACGATACCACTGACGAGAACACCACCCGCGAGGCAGATGCGACCCACGAGACGGGAGCGCAGCGACCCGGGCGCGTCTCGCGGTGGTACTACGGCGTCGCGGTCACGGTGGCGACGTACGGCGTTCTCCTCGTCTCCGCGCCGGTCGTACTCGCGATCTTCGGTTCGGCAGGCAACGCGGCGTTCGTCTACGACGTCGCGCCGTCTCTCGGTGCGCTGCTGCCGTTCGTCCTCGTGTTTTCGCTCGTCGGTGGCGTGCTTCTCATTCCGGTGTTCAGCCTCTCGCTGTATCTCGACGCGCGGGCCGTCGGCGAGAGCGACATCGACTGGAATCCCGATCGTCGAGTGTGGACCGGCGTGGCCGTCGCTCACCTCTGCAACGTGCTGTTGCCCGTCGTCTGGATGCTCTCGGTCCCCGCGGGCGGCTACTACCTCTGGCAGCGACACGATCGCGTCGGCCGGCCGTGAGTGGATCACCCGAGTGCGGAGAGTCCCTTCGCGAGGAACTGCGTGAGGAATCCGACGCCCAAGGACATAATCGAGACGACGAGCAACTGCGCGCCGAGTTCGAACGCCGCCGCACCGATGAGCCCGAGTGTGGCGAGCGGGGCACCGACGACGAAGATCATCTCGACGAACCCGGGACCGTCGGAAGGACGCTCTACCGTCCAATCGGCCGCGGAACCGACCAGCAAAAAGTGGATCAACAGCGGTATCATCGCCACGACCGCGTAGCCGACGTCGGTCCAGCGGGAGGGGATCGTCGTCAGGAGCGCGAACTGACGGAGGGTGAGGACCCCTTCCAGATAGAACTGGCCGGGGGCCTGAAAGAGGAGGCCAAGCGCGGTCGTCGGTGCCGGCGTCGTCGTCGCGATCACGAGCGACGATCCGACGACACCCCACAGGAGAAGCCACACCCCAAACACGAGCACTGCCATACAGTCGTGATTCGATAACGGTGTGAAAAGTCTACTGGAGGAGAATGTTCGGACTCGACGGAAAGGCACTGTGGCGGAGTGCAAGCGTCCGGCGGTGGGTCGGGATCGAGCAGCAGCGATGGTGACCGGTACACCGGTGGACCGTCCGGGGCCGCAGACTACTTGACGCCCGTCGTACGCGGGATGCTTGTCTCATCGAGGTCGCAGCCGTCGCAGTCGTCGACATCTGAGCGGCCTGCCCTCACGAGACGGTTCCGAGGAACGCAGCCGTTCGTCCCGGAGATGAGTGAGTCCGCGAAGAATACCGAGCGAGACGCTCTCCAGCGAGGAACCAAAGCCTTCGTGAGAAGGCCAGAAGGGAGTGGACTCGCTGGGATTTGAACCCAGGGCCTCTTCCTTGCGAAGGAAGCGATCTACCGCTGATCTACGAGCCCGCATTGTCTCCGAAGGCGGCGCGTCATTTGTACCTTCTGTTTCGTCCCTCGCGTGGGTGCGGATCACACCACTGCGAAGGGACGCCACGAAGTGACGTCGACGCCTTAGCGCCACACCCTATGTCGCCGCGAGACCGCGACGTCGGGTCGAAAGGGGGCGTCGTGTCGTCGGTGAGTCCGACCGATCAGTCTTCGAGGACGATCTCGATGCTGACGTCGTTCGGGACCTGGATCCGCATCAGCTGGCGGAGCGCGCGTTCGTCCGCGTCGATGTCGATGAGACGCTTGTGGACGCGCATCTCCCAGTGCTCCCAGGTGGCCGTCCCCTCGCCGTCGGGGGACTTTCGCGCGGGCACTTCGAGCGTCTTCGTCGGCAGCGGGATCGGTCCGCTGAGGTTGACCCCCGTCTTGTTCGCGATCTCGCGAACGTCGTCGCAGATGTCGTCGAGGTCGTCCGGGCTCGTGCCGGCGAGACGGACGCGTGCCTGCTGCATCTATCGCTCGTTGACCTCGAGGACCTTGCCTGCCGCGATGGTCTGACCCATGTCGCGGACGGCGAAGGAACCGAGCTCCGGAATTTCGCCCGACGGCTCGATGCTGAGCGGCTTCTGCGGTCGCACGGTGACGACCGCGGCGTCGCCGGACTGGATGAAGTCGGGGTTCTCCTCTGCAACCTCACCCGAGGCGGGGTCGAGTTTCTGATCGATCGACTCGATCGTACAGGCGACCTGCGCCGTGTGGGCGTGGAAGACCGGCGTGTAGCCGGCGGTGATGACCGAGGGGTGCTGCATCACGACGATCTGCGCTTTGAACGTCTCGGCGACCGACGGCGGGTCGTCGGCGGGGCCACAGACGTCACCGCGGCGGATGTCGTCCTTGCCGATGCCACGGACGTTGAACCCGACGTTGTCACCGGGGCCGGCCTGGGGCACTTCCTCGTGGTGCATCTCGACGGTCTTGACCTCGCCGCCGACGTCCGACGGCTGGAAGGAGACGTTGTCGCCGGGACTCATCGTTCCGGTTTCGATACGTCCGACCGGGACCGTCCCGATACCGGAGATGGTGTAGACGTCCTGGATCGGCAGGCGCAGCGGCGCGTCCGTCGGCGGCTGCGGCTCCGGCAGGTCGTTGAGCGCTTCGAGCAGGGTCGGGCCGTCGTACCACGACGTGTTCTCCGAGGCGTCGGCGACGTTGTCGCCCTCGAAGGCCGAAATGGGGATGAACGTCGCGTCGTCGGAGTTGAACTGAACCTGCTTGAGGAGCTGCTGAACCTCTTCTTTGACCTGCTTGTAGGAGTCCTCGCCGTAGTCGACGAGGTCCATCTTGTTGACGCCGATGATGAGCTCGTTGATGCCCAGCGTGCGGGCGAGGAACACGTGCTCTCGGGTCTGGGGCGCGACGCCGTCGTCGGCCGCGACGACGAGCACCGCGTTGTCGGCCTGCGAGGCGCCCGTGATCATGTTCTTCACGAAGTCACGGTGGCCCGGACAGTCGACGATGGTGAAGTAGTACTCGTCGGTGTCGAACTCCTGGTGGGCGATGTCGATGGTGACGCCACGCTCGCGCTCCTCGGCGAGGTTGTCCATGACGTAGGCGAACTCGAAGCCGCCTTTGCCCTTCTCTTCGGCTTCCTCTCGGTGCTGCTCGATTACGTGCTCGGGGACGGACCCTGTCTCGTACAGGAGTCGCCCGACCAGCGTACTCTTTCCGTGGTCGACGTGGCCGATGATGGCCAAGTTCTGGTGCGGTTTGTCACTCATAGTGTGGGTCACGCGCTAAGGCGCTCTGTACCGGCTTCTTTAGCCAGAAAGCCCTAAAACCATTTCGATACGTAGACGGCCGAAACGCCGCCGTATCGCGGTTTGTGGGAGCATCTACCACGGGGTCTAACCCCGGATCGAGCGGGGGTCGATCGCGATCGAAGCGGCGCACTCCGCCGCCGACGGCTGCCTCGCGGAGGGGGGCCAACGACCCCGCCGGCCACTCACCGGGAAGGCAGCGATCGGGCCAGAAACGACCGCGTTCGCGCCCAGGCAGCCGCGTTGGCTCGGGCGTTCGCCGCCGGACGCCCGCCGAAGCGGTGGGTCGAGTTCCGCGTCGTCCCGGCCGTCGGGAGGAACGGAGGGAACAGAAAGTGCCCCGCACCCTCGAAGGCGTCGTGGCGATACGCGTGGCGGGAGTCGGCACCGTCGAGTCGGTCGATGGCCCGTCGGCACAGTTCCGGCGAGGGCCACCGTCGGTCGTCCGTGGCAGACGCCAGGTAGATCGGTGCGTCAACGGCCTCGACTGGAACCGTCGCCGCTTCGAGACGCGCCCGCGACGCGTTCTCCAGCGGCGGTTCGAACAGCGGTAAGCCCGGCGTCGGCGGCGGCCCGAGGTCCGCCGCCGCCAGTTCGAGGTACGGGACCGGGTCCCCGTCGATCGTCCACGCGGAAGCCCCGGCGGGACTCCGACCCGGGCCGAGCCCCTCGTAGACGACGCCGCTCGGGACCCACCCGACGACGGCTCCGACCGCGTCGCTCAGCGTCGCGGCGAGCAACGCGAGCGGTCCGCCCCGCGAGAACCCGAAGAGCCCGATCCCGCCGTCGGCGACCCGCTCTCGGCGCCGGAACCAACTGATCGCTCGCTCGACGTACTTGACCGGAACCTCGAGCAGTGAATCGGGCAGGGGCTCCGGTTCGCCGAAGTACCGGAGCGCGAGCGTCGCGAACCCGCGGGACGCGAGCTGCCGTGCCAGACCGTAAAACGGTGTTCCGCCCGCCCCGTGCAGGTGGATCACGCCGGGCGCGGGGCCCTCACCCGGCGGCAGGAAGGCCGCACCGACGAGGTCCGCGGGACCGGTGGCTACCCGCTCGACGCCCGGATCGTACAGCACTCGGGTCGTGGTCGCCTCCGCGAGCGTGCGCCCGTCCATCTCGACCGCGAGAGTGACGTCGAAGGACGGTTCGGGCGGAACGAACCGAACGTCCGGCGGAAGCGGCTCCGCCGGGTCCATCTCCGTCGGCCGCATCGACCAGAACAGCCCCATCGGGTCCGCGCGGTCGTAGTACCGACCGTCGACCGGATGCTGGTTCCCGACGGTCACCGTCCCGTCCGGGCCAGTTTCGAACACGGCGCTGGCCCCCCACGCAGTTCCGCCCCGGTCCCGAGCGCGGGACCGGAGCGTCACCCGCCCGTGCGGCGCGACCCCGCGGACGTCGATCGAGATCGGCTCGTCGCTCGACGCGCTCGCCGGCACCTCGACGGCCGGTGTGGAACCGCCCGAACCGCACCCCGCGACGACGACCGAACCGGCGCCGCCGGCCAGTCGGAGGAATCCGCGGCGACCGGGAACCATACCGCGGCTAGACGGCGCGGCAGATTAAATTCCCCGTCGCGGTGTTCGGCCGAAGGGTCACTCCAGCCGACCGACGTCGCCGAGCACCGCAGAAGCTGTCTCCGGTCCGCCCGCGCCCCGTCCGCTGAGGTTCAGTTGGCCGGCGTGTTCAGTCTCCAACTGGACGATGTTCCGCGTGCCCGTCACCGAGAGGGCGGCGTTCTGCGGGACGAGTCGAGGCCCGACGCGGATGCCATCTCTGGTAGCCTCGCCGACGAGCCTGATGGTCCGCCCGTCCTCGGCGGCGAGTTCGAGCGCGCTGCCGGGGACGTTCGTGATCCCCTCGACGTCGGCGTCGTCGAGCGTGAACTCGCGTTCGCCCGCCGAGAGCACGTTCGCCAGGATGACGCACTTCAACGCGGCGTCGGTTCCCTCGACGTCGAACGTCGGGTCCGCCTCGGCGACGCCCAAATCCTGCGCTTCGGCGAGGACGTGCTCGTAGTCGATTCCCTCGGCGGCCATCCGCGAGAGGATGAAGTTCGCCGTGCCGTTGAGGACGCCCCGAGCGGCGGTGACGTGAGAGGGTGAGAGATCCTCGACCGTCGAGATGATGGGAATCGCACCGCCGACCGTCGCCTCGAAGCGGACGTCGCCGGCGCTCTCGCGCTCGAGTTCGCGGACGTCGGCGTACCGCTCGGCGACCGGTCCCTTGTTCGCGAGCACGACGTGTCGGTCGCGCTCCAGGGCCGTCTCGAGGTGCGAGAACCCGGGTTCGGCGTCTCCGAGCGTCGTCGGGGTGGCCTCGACGAGAACGTCGTAGTCGGCGTCGAGCGCCGCGTCGGGGGCCTCGTCGCCGACGACGTCGTCGTTCGCCTTCCGGTCCAGTACCGCCGCGGTGTCGATACCTCCGTCGGCCGTCACCGCCGACGAGGAGTCCGCGAACGCGACGACCGAGTGGCCGTACTCCGCGGCGAGGTCGACGACGGCGCTCCCGACCGCGCCCGCGCCGAGAACCGCGAGTCGCTTCCCGTCGCTCATACCGCACCCCCAGCGAGCGGTTCGACGACGTGTAGGTCCTTCTCGGCGGCGATCTCCCGGATGACGTCCAGCGCGGCGGCCGTCTCGCCGGCGCGGGTCGCCATCCGGAGGCGGGCGCTCGACGTGTCGCTCCGCCCCTCGGGCGCGTTCAGCGAGAAGTCCGCGATCGAGGTCGCCGAGTTCGCCTCGACCCGTCGGAGCGTGTCCGAGAGGTCGGTGTCGACGAGGTGTCCCACGAGAAGGACGACGACCTCTTCGGCGTAGTGTTCCGCCCCCGCCTGCACGACGTTGACACCCTCCTCGCGGAGCGCCGCGACGATCCCGTCGAAGCGGTCCGGCGTGGCCTCGACGTCGACTTCGACGGGGATGCGTCCCCGGGGCGTGACGTTGCCGCGCTCGTGGAAGATCGACAGCAGGTTGCCGCCGTTCTCCGAGATCGGTTCCAGGGCGGCGAGCAACTGCCCCGGTTCGTCCGCGAGTTCGAGGCGGATCGTGTGGGGCTGTGGGTCGCGGTCGGCGTCGCCGGCCTCCTCGACGCCGCCACGTGATCGAGACGTCTGCTCCGAATCGGCCTCGGCCTCCGAGTCCGACTCGGAGTCGGATCCGAGCGCAGACGTCACAGGCGGGTCACTCCCGAACTGTTCGACGCCTCGCTCAGGTCGGCGCGGCCGACTGGATCACGTGGTGATTCGCGTCGAGAGACAGTGACTCCGAGGTCCGTTCCGGAGACAGTAGCATCTCGGTCCGTTCCAGCGCGACTGGATCGGGACCGCGAGATCGTTTCCGTACACATACCCCAACGTCAACTCCCGGACCGATATAAGCCTTCGTCGATGGCACGCGTTGCCGCCGGCGAAAGTCCGTCGGAGGCGGAGCGGTCGGGCTACGCTCGCGGCACCGACAGCGTCACCGTCGTCGAATCCTCGGTCTCCGAGAACGACAGCGACCCCCGATGGGTGTCCGCGACCGTCTTCGCGACCCACAGCCCCAACCCGCTCCCGTGCGTCAACTGCGTGATGTCGGTCTCGCCGGCGACGACGTCCCGCTCGTGCGCCGGCACCCCGTCGCCGCGGTCGGTGACCGACAGTTCAACCGCGTCGGGGAGGATCCGAACCGACGCCTCCACCGGCGGGTCGCCGTGTTCGGCGGCGTTCTCGAGGAGTTCGTCGAGCGCCGTCCGCAACCCGTCGCTGGCGCGCACCGTCCCGTCGAGATCGTCCGGGGCGTCGAACTCGAACGAGGTCTCCGGGAATCGATCGCGCGCGTGCTCGACGGCCGACTCCAGAACCGCCGCGGGGTCGGTCGGCGTGTACTCCTCGGGGCCTCGATCGCGCTCGCGGGAGATGGTCTTCGCGCCCTCCGCGAGGCTACCGACGGTGTCGGCGCTCCGTTGCAACACCGCCGCCGAGCGGCGGATCTGCGCCTCGTCGGGCACGCCGGCGACGATGTCCGCGTGGCCGGCGAGCACCTGCGCCTCGTTCCGGAGGTTGTGTCGGAGCACGCGGTTCAGAACGGCGGTCCGCCGCCGCTCGCGGGCGAGTTGCTCGGCGCGCACCCGGCGCGCGTCGTAGACGCCGATGATGACGTGCGCCGCCGCGCCGATCGCGAGCAGGTTCCCGACGGTGAACATCGAGGGGGCGATCCCCCCCGAGAGGCGGTTCTGCGCGTACGCGTGCGCGAGCATCACGCCTCCGAGGACGACGACGCCGAGGAGGTTCCAGACGGCGATTCGGGCCGCGTTGCGGTCGCTGAAGCCGCTGTAGTACAGCAGGCCGCCCACGGCGACGAGACCGATAGCGACGAGCGCGCCCACCAGACCGAGCGCGACCGAGAACGCACCGCCGCCGTCCAGCACCGGAAAGAGGTTCGGGACGAGTAACACGAGGCCCGTCACCGACACGACTGCGCTGGCGGCGACGCGGACGGGGGACGGATCGCTCGGCGTGATCGACTCTGGCGGCGAACCGAATCCGATCTGATCGAGAAGAGAGACGATTCGAGTGCGCATAGGTGCGCGCAGACCGGAGAGCCGCTTGAAAGTACTGGCCCGAGTATCGATCCGGAGAATCATCCTCGACGACGCGGGAGTCGTACGACGACGTCGGCGGGCCGACGGTCCGAAGAGTGCGGCCGTCGATTCACCGCGCGCGGCCGAGGACTCGATCCGGAGCGCGGGAGCGTGGTCTAGAACTGGTCGACCGACTGCGGCAGTTCGAGCTTCATTCCCTTGCGCTCGCGGATCTCCATAATCTTCTCGCGCTGGAGGTTATCGGAGAGCACGCGGAAGCCCGCGTTCTCGGTGTTCCACGAGGCGCGGCCCTCGGTCGCCGAGCGGATGTCCGAGGAGAAGCCGATCATCTCTTCGACGGGCGCGATGCCCTCGATGACCATCAGGTCGCCCTCCTGGAACATGTCGTCGACGCGGCCGCGGCGGCCCTGAATCTCGCCGGACGCCGAACCCATATGCTCGGAGGGAACGTCGATGCGGACGTTCTGGATGGGTTCGAGCAGTTTGATGTCGGCGTCGATGAGCGCGCGGTGAACCGCGTCCCGAACTGCAGGAATGACCTGCGCCGGACCGCGGTGGATCGTGTCCTCGTGCAGTTTCGCGTCGTGCAGGCGGAGGAGCGATCCCTGAACGGGCTCGTTGGCCAGCGGACCGTCGTCGAGGGCCTCCTCGAGCCCCTCGATGACGAGTTCCATCGTCTCGTTGAGGTGCTGGATCCCTTTCGTGTCGTCGATGAGGATGTTCGTCCCGTGGATGTGCTCGACTTCCTGGGACGTGTCCTTGTCCATTCCGGCCTCCTGCAGCGCCTCGCGGCGCTCCAGTTCCGGCATATCCATCGAGACCTCGCCGAGCTTGATCGCGTCGACGATGTCATCCGAGAGGGGTTCGACGGTGATGTAGAACTTGTTGTGTCGGTTCGGCGAGACGCCCTCGACCTCGCGGGACTGCTGCTGTGGGGCCTCGCGGAAGACGACGATCGGCTCACCGGTCTGGACCGGGATGCCCTGGTTCTTCTGGATGCGCTGGGTGATGACCTCGAGGTGCAGTTCGCCCTGCCCGCTGATGAGGTGCTCGCCCGTGTCCTCGTTGATCTCGACCCGAATGGTCGGGTCCTCCTTGGCGACCTGCTGGAGCGTCTCGATGAGCTTCGGCAGGTCGTCCATGCTCTTCGCCTCGACGGACTTCGTGATGACCGGCTCGGAGATGTGCTCGATCGACTCGAACGGCGTCATCTCGAGGGAAGAGACCGTAGAGCCGGCGATAGCGTCGCGCAGGCCGGTGACGGCCGCGATGTTCCCCGCCGGAACGCCGCGGTCGAGTTCCTCGCGTTCGCCGCCCATGAAGATCCCGACCGACTGGACGCGGTTCTTGCCCGCCGTACCGGAGACGTACAGCTCCTGGCCCTGCTTGATCGTGCCGCTGAACAGTCGCCCCGTGGCGATTTCGCCGGCGTGGGGGTCCATCGAGATGTCGGTCACCATGAAGACGACCTCGCCGTCGTCGTCGACCTCGCGCATCTGTCGCGCGAGTTCGGACTCGTCGTCGCCGCGCCAGACGCGCGGGATCCGACGGGGCTGGGCGTCGAGCGGGTTGGGGAAGTGCTCGGCGACCATGTCGAGGACGACGTCAGAGAGCGGCGACTGCTCGTGCAGTTCGAGCCGCTCGTCGTTGCGCTCCATCTCGATGATCTCGGGGAAGCCGATGCCGGTCCGAGCCATCGACGGCGCGGAGACGCCCCACTTGTACAGCGCCGAGCCGAACGCGACGGTGCCGTCCTCGACGGAGACGGTCCAGTCGTCGATGTCGTCTCGGTCCTCGGTCATTCCGCGGATGAGCTCGTTGACGTCGCCGATGACGTCCATCAGCCGTTCCTGCATCTCCTCGGGCCCCTCTTGGAGCTCGCTGATGAGGCGGTCGACCTTGTTGATGAACAGCGCGGGCTTGACGCCCTCCCGCAGGGCCTGCCGGACGACCGTCTCGGTCTGCGGCATCGCGCCCTCGACGGCGTCGACGACGACCAGTGCCCCGTCGACGGCGCGCATCGCACGCGTCACGTCGCCACCGAAGTCGACGTGGCCGGGCGTGTCGATGAGGTTGATGAGGTGGTTTTCCTCCTCGTACTCGTGGGTCATCGAGACGTTCGCCGCGTCGATGGTGATCCCGCGTTCCTGTTCGTCCTCCTCTGTGTCCATCATCAGCCGGGTCGCCTCGCCCTCGTCGGCGATCATCCCCGCCCCGGCGAGGAGGTTGTCCGTCAGCGTGGTCTTCCCGTGGTCGACGTGAGCCGCGATGGCGATGTTCCGGATCTGCTCCGGTTTGTCCATCAGTTGCTCACACTCTTGTACGATCTTCTTTCGTCGGCCCATTATACGACCCAGTACCGGTAGGAGGGTCAAAAGGGTAGTGTTTTGCCGGCCTCGAAATCGCCGGTTACGGCCGCCACTGCGCAGGTATGCTTCGGTTTGACACACGGTAAGGACGGGTCGAAAGCCGACGGACGGCGCTGCGGACGCCGGGGCAAGAGTCTTGTCCGATCACCCCTTGAGAGAGATACACATGGACCTTCGAGTACGCGGCGACGTCCCGGCCGACCCGTTTCTCGGCGCGGGCGACCTGTTCGAGACCGAGTACGACCTCGAACTGCCGGTGTACGTCGACGTCCGGACGGACCCCGACGAGCGGACCTGGGCGGCGCACTACGACGACCGCCACGTGCTGAACATCTCGCGGCAGGCGGCGACGAGCGCGATGGCCCGCGAACTTGTCGTTCACGAACTCGCGCATATGGCCCGCAACGAGGAGGGACACGCCTCACACCACCTCAAGACCGAGGAGGCGCTCTTTCTGGCGCTGTCGGGAGAGTCGGTCGAACGCCGGAAAGTCGCCCACTGCTATCAGATCGCGAACCATATGAAGGACATCTACGCCGACGACATCACCCTCTCGGTGATGCCGCCGGCGAAACTGGTCTCCTTTCTCGAATCCGAACTCGCGCGGGCGGTCGCCACGCGGCCGGATCCCGCTCCGTGGCCCGACTCCCGCCGCATCACGGCCGGATCCGATCCCGAGATCACGGCCGTCAACGCCGCCTTCGCGCTCGGCCTCGTCGAGCGCCACGACGTCGTCGGCCGGGACCACCGGATCTACGACCTCGCGCACGCCGCCGCCGACGACGCCCCGGGCGTCGACCTCGACGCGTTCAAGCGGCGGTTCCGCTCACTCGGCGACGACCCCTCCGCGAGCGACTACCGGAAGGCGCTCGTCGACGCCACGCGAGCGTACGTTGTCGGCGATTCCGGCGGGGGCGTCGCTGCCGACTGAGCGGGAGTAAAACGGGGAAAAGAGACGGCAAAAAAAATCGAACCGCGGGTGCGAACGGTCTACCGTGCCGCTTCGGCGACGCGCTCGGACTCCTCTTTCTGACCGATGGCGTACGACTGAACGTCGTAGTCGGCCGCGCCGATGAGGACCTGCGCGAGCGCCTCGTCGGCGCTCTGCGGCGACTTGTAGGAGCCGCGCTGGGTACCCTCGGCGATGAACTTCAGCGCCTGGTCGACGCGGCGCTGGGGCGCGACGTCGACGGCCTGCGGGACCGAGATGCCGCCGTACTTCAGGCGGACGGTCTCCTCTCGGGGCGCGGCGTTCTCGACCGCGCGGACGAGCACCTGCACCGGGTTCTCCTCGGTGCGCTCGTGGACGCTCTCGAAGGCCTGCTTGACGATCTTCATCGTCTTCTGCTTGTGGCCCGTGTTCTCCTCGGTCTGCATCAGGCGGTTGACGAGGCGCTCGACGATGCTGAGTTCGGACTTCTGGAACTGTTTCGAGGCGTGTCGCCCCATCGTGTGCGCGATGGGCGTGACGTTGATGTAGCGCTCCGTCGAGGGGTCCGAGTACTCGATCTCGGTGACGTCCCAGACGCCGAACAGTTGCGCGTTCGTCTCCGCTTCCTCGCTGTCGGCCGGGGCATCCGGCTCGGGGGCTTCGCTTTCGGACATCTTAGCGCACCGGTTTCTCTGCGTTGCCGCGGACCAGTTCGATCATCGAGACGCCGTTGACCTTCTCGACCTTGTAGTTCACGCCGGAGAGGTCGCCCATCGCACGACCCTTCGCGCCGCCGATACCGGCGATCGTGACCTCGTCGTGCTCGTCGATGAAGGAGATCGCGCCGTCACCGGGACAGAAGGCGGTGACCTGCTTCCCGTTCTTGATGAGCTGCACTCGGACGCACTTTCGGATGGCCGAGTTGGGCTGTTTCGCTTCGATACCGACCTTCTCGAGGACGATCCCGCGTCCCTGCGGGGCCCCCTCGAGGGGGTCGGACTTCGCGCCGAGACCGCGTTCGCGTCGCGCGTACTCCGAGTCGGACCAGCGTCGCTTCTGCCGGTCCTGCTTGAGTTTTCGCGCGGCGTATTTGCCGTTCGCCATAGTGAGCCTGAGTTCCCGGTGGAGCTACTTAAGCCTCCCTTTTCGGATCCGACGAGACGGCCGCAGGGCGGATTAGCGACCCCTAAGAACGGATCTGAGGCCGTCGTTTCGATTCCGGTTACGGTCACTCGTCGGTGGAGAGCGACTGAACGGCACGGAGAGCGTTTCGTTTCGCTCCCGGTCTCCCGACCGCTTTCGCTGGCAGCTTGCAGCGTCGGCGCGTCCCGACTCACGCCGTCGGATCGGCGTCCGTTCCCTCCGTGTTCACGCCGTCGGACTCGGTGACCGAGTCGTCGACGGCGACGTCGAGTTCGCCGCTGAGTTCGTGTCCCGAGGGCGGCCCGAGCGTCAGCCCCACCTCGTCGAAGCGGCGCTTCACGCGGCGACGGAAGTCCGAGCGAAGCGTCACGAGGTCCATATCCATCGGGTCCTCGACCCAGAAAATCGCCTGGACCCGAACCGAACTGCCCTCGAACGAGACGAGCGTCGCGGTCGGGGTCGGGTCCTCGAGAACGCGGTCGTCGGTCCCGGCCACCTCGGCGAGCTCGCGGAGCGCCAACTCCACGTCGTCGCCGTACGCGACGTCGACCGTCTCCGTGATGCGGAACTGATCCCGGCCGTACGGTCGGGTGAGCGCGTTCGCCGTCAACTCCGTGTTCGGGACGGTGATCGTCTCGTTGTTCGGCGTCCGAACGCGGGTGACGCGGAAGTCGATCTCCTCGACGACGCCCTCGCCGCCGGGCCAGGCGATCCAGTCGCCGACGTTGAAGTCGGGATCGGAGACCAGGAACAGCCCGCTGGTGAGCGAGCCGACGACGTCCTGACTCGCCGCGCCGACGACGAGTGTCAGCGCGGCGACGACGATCGAGAGGTTCGTCAGGATGGACCACAGGCCCGCGCCGGCGATCCCGACGAGCCCTGCGATCGCGACGACGAGGGCGTGTGCGTACGTCCGCGTCGCCGTCGCGATCGTGGGATTGTTCCGGTTCCGCGCGGAGACGACTCGGACGACGAGCGGGACGACGACGAGGCGGCCGAGCGAGTACGCCACCGCCGCGGCGACGACGAATCCGAGGACGCCGCGAGCCAGGTCGGCGTACGACTCGGTGACGACCCCGTCGAACAGTCCGGGCGGAACGATCTGGGTCGTCCCCGCCAGAACCGGCCCGAACAGTTCGGAGAGCACGACCGGACAGACGGGGACCGAGACAAAAAGTGTGGCGTGGAAGCGGGAGCCCGGATTCCGACCGGGGCCGGTCGACAGGAAGCGGGATCCCGGTCGGAGGCGGCAGTCGAACGCGGCTACGTCAACTGGATGTCGTCGATCTCGTGGTGCCGCTCGGCGAGCGTCCGCGCCGTCTCGATGTTCTGTCCCTCCGCGCCGATGGCGACGCCGCGGTCGGCGTCTGGCACCTCGGCGTAGGCGATCCGCTCGCCGCCCTGTTCGGAGAGCGTCACGTGTCGGACGGCCGCGGGCGCGAGCGCGCTCTCGACGAACGCGACCGGCGTGTCGGCGTCCTCGACGAGTTCCACGTCGCGGCCGATCGACTCTTCGACCGCGCGGACGTGGTCGCCGCCGGGACCGATCGCCGTGCCCATCTCGCCGGCCGCGACGAGGATGACGATCCGCTCGTCGTAAACTAAGCAGTCGCGGGCCGTCGCGCCCGTCTCGTCCTCGAAGCGGGCGATGTACTGGCGCGCGTCGTCCGACAGCGTGATCCGCATCGGTCAGTCGTCCGCGGGATCGAGTTCGACGCCGCCGTCGGCCTCGATCGATCCCATCCGGAGGTCGACGTCGCCCGTCCCGATCGAGACGGGTTTGCCGACGATGACGTTCTCGATGACGCCGTCGAGGTCGTCCTCCTCGCCGTGGACCGCCGCGTCGAGCAGGTGGTTGACCGTCACCTCGAACGCGGCGCGGGCGAGGACGGAGTCCTTCGAGCCCGAGATGCCGTGGCGACCGATCGATTCGATCTCGCCGCGGTTCGTCATGATGTCGGCGACGAGCATCAGGTGCCGGATGTTCACGTCGTCGAGACCCTGCTCGCGCAGCGTCTCCATCGTCTCGTTGATGATGGTCTCGCGGGCGGCCTCGACGCCGAGGTTGCGGTAGACCTCGTGGATGTTGTTACTCGTCGTCCGCGTCGCGTCGACGCCCTCGATCGTGAGGACGTCGCCGAAGGCCGAGCCCTCGGTGTAGAGGACGAACTCCTCGCCCTCGGTCCGCTCGTTGTCCTCCTTGCGGATGACGACGCGCGAGATGTCCTCGAGTCCCTTGAAGACGATCTCGCGCAGTTCCTCAACGAGTTGGAGCAGTCGACGGTAGCTCGGCTCGTCGGGGCCGAACTCGATGAGCGTCTCCGAGCGACGCGTGCTGACGCCGAGGGAGTCCTCGATCGTCTCGGCGATCTCTTGGGCGACGGTGTCGACGCTGTCGACGGTCGGCCAGCGCTCCTCGAGCGTCTCCTCGTTGAGGTCGACCTGCACGACCATATCCGCGACGTTCGTCGAAATGTCCCCGAGCGCGAGGATCTTCGTCGCCTCCATCTGCCAGACGACCTCGTGGGCGCGCTCGCGGTTCTCGGCGTACTCGTCTTCGAGGTGGACCGTCATCATCGGCGTGTCGGGCGTCTTCCGCGCGTCGACCAGTTCGATGAGTCGCGGCAGCCCCTGCGTGACGTCGATCTCGGCGACGCCCGCGTAGTGGAACGTGTTCATCGTCATCTGCGTTCCGGGCTCGCCGATCGACTGCGCGGAGACGGTCCCGACGGGATCGTGGGCCTCGACGCGGGAGTCCTCGTAGCGCGAGGAGATCGCCTGTGCGATCTCCTCGGCCTGTTCGAGTTCGACCCCGCCGCGGTCCTCGATCGTCTCGTAGATTCGGTGCCGGAGGCTCTCGGGCAGGTTGTGGTCCCGCACGATGGCCTCGATGTCGTCGGTGACGTACTCGTACTCCTCAGTCATCTGACTCCACCCCCAGGTTCCGCGCCTTGTCCAGTCCGGGACCGGCGTACTCGGAGATGTTCGTCGGCTGTTCCTGCCGCCCGAGGAACCGCTCTTTCTCTTCCTCGGAACTGAACTCCGCGTCCAGAATCCGGTCGGCGACGTTCTCGACGTCGATCGGGTTGTCCTCCGAGGAGGAGACCTTCACGGGCGAGGTGCCGTCCTCGCCGAACTCGAACTGGACGACCGTCCCCGACGTGTCGCGGACGGTGCCGTCGTACTGCGCCTCAAGTTCCGAGAGCGCGTTGATCAGCCGACGCTGCAGGTACCCGGACTTCGACGTCCGAACCGCGGTGTCGACCAGGCCCTCGCGGCCGCCCATCGCGTGGAAGAAGAACTCCCGCGGGGTGAGGCCGCCGCGGTAACTGTTCTCGACGAACCCGTGCGCCTCCGCCGAGAGGTCGTTCGGCTGGTAGTGGCTGAGGGTCCGCCCCTCGTAGCCGCGGTTGATCCGCTCGCCGCGAACCGCCTGCTGGCCGACGCAGCCGGCCATCTGCGTGAGGTTCAGCATCGACCCACGCGCGCCGGATCGAGCCATCACGACCGCCGGGTTGTCGTCCTGGAAGTGGTCCTCCGCGATCTCGCCGGCGGAGTCGCGCGCCTTGCCGAGCTGCTGCATAATCTTCATCTCCAGGGTCTCGTCGACCGTCCGACCCGGCAGCGACTCGAGCTCGCCGGCCTCGTAGATCTCGATGAGCTCCTGGACGCGGTCGTAGGCGTTGCCGATCGCCTCGTCGACCTGCTCGTTGGCCTCGCCCGGGATCGACTCGTCGTCGATCCCGATCGAGAACCCGAAGTGCATGATCGCGCGCATCGCCAGCGAGGCGACCTCGTTGACGAACACGCGCGCCCGGGTCTTCGAGTGCACCTTCGCCAGGGTGTCGACGACCTCGCCGCCGAACGCGCCGACGGCGTCCTCGTCGATGGTGCCCGAGATCAGCTGGCCGTCCTCGATCACGACCTCGTCACCCGCCGAGGAGGTGAAAGAGAGGTTCAGGTCCTCGGGGAGGAGTTCGCTGAAGAGCTGTCGCCCGGTCCAGTACGGTTGGCCGGTCTCGTCCTCGCCGGCCGGCTCCGGCAGGGTGTCGATGCTCGTCGCCCGAAGCAGGTCGAGCGCCTGCGTCTCGGTGAACTCCGGATTGCCGTTGGTGAGGAGGTAGGTACCCGAGATGTGGTCCTGGATCGCGCCGATGATGTTCTCGCCGAAGCGCGGGCTCAGGAGCTGCTCCTGCACGCGCATCAGGACGCGGGCCTCCGCCCGCGACTCCTCCGTCTGCAGGGCGTGCATGTTCATCTCGTCGCCGTCGAAGTCGGCGTTGTACGGCGGACAGACGACGGTGTTGAGCCGGAACGTCTTGTACGGCATCACCACGACCTCGTGCGCCATAATCGACATCCGGTGCAGCGACGGCTGGCGGTTGAAGATCACGATGTCGCCGTCGATGAGGTGTCGGTTGACCTCCCAGCCGGCGTCGATCTTCTCGGCGAGTTCCTCGCAGTTCTTCTCGGTGACCTTCAGGCGACGCCCGTCGGGGCGCTTGACGTAGTTCGCGCCGGGGTGACCCTCCGGACCGTTCTGGACGTACTGCTTGGCCCGGCCGAGGTTCCGCTCGGAGACGTTCATCGTCTGCGTCATCTCGCGGGCGACGCGCTCGGGGACGCCGACCTCGTTGAGCGAGAGCGTCGGGTCCGGCGAGATGACGGTCCGCGCGGAGAAGTTCACGCGCTTCCCGGACAGCGAACCGCGGAAGCGACCCTCCTTGCCCTTCAGTCGCTGGCTGAGCGTCTTCAGCGGACGGCCGGAGCGGTGTCGCGCCGGCGGCGTTCCCGAGATCTCGTTGTCGACGAACGTGGTGACGTGGTACTGCAGCAGTTCCCAGAGGTCCTCGATGATCAGCTGCGGCGCGCCGGCCTCGCGGTTCTCCATGAACCGCTGGTTGATGCGGATGATGTCGACCAGCTTGTGCGTCAGGTCGTCCTCGGAGCGCTGGCCGTTGTCCAGCGTGATCGACGGCCGCGCGGTGACCGGCGGGACCGGGAGCACGGTGAGGATCATCCACTCGGGGCGCGACCGCGAGGGGTCGATCCCGAGCGTCTCGATGTCCTCGTCGGGGATGTCCTCGAACCAGTCGCGGATGTCCGAGGGCATGAGCTTGTTCATGTCCTCCTCGGTTAGGTCGACATCGAGCGCCTTCTCCAGCTTCTTCCGGTCCTCGCCGACCGGACGGAACTCGCCGGAGAGGATGTCGTTGACGCGACCGAGGTCGAGCCCGGACTCCTCGGCGAGTTCGCTCGGCGACATCCCGCCGTCGTCCTCGTCGGGGTCCGGCTGCATCGCCGAGGCGATGCGCTCGGAGTAATCGCCCGCGAGAACGTCCTGGACCTCGTAGTAGGTGGTCGGCTTCTCGTGTTTGATGTCGTGCTGCGGCGCGCCGCAGTGCGGACAGCGGCTGGCCTTCCGAGCCTGCCGGACCGCGGACTTGAGGACGTCCGTCCAGTCCTCGCCGAGTTCCTCGTTGCGCTGGAGTCCCTCGCGGAACTCGTCCTGTTCCTCGGCCGTCAGCGAGAGGCGGCCGCACTCCCGACAGGTCGACCGGAGCAGCCGTCGGATGAGTTTCGTGAAGCCGACGTGGATGACGGGCGCGGCCAGTTCGATGTGACCGAAGTGCCCGTTACAGGAACCCGAGTGCGACCCGCAGGTCCGACACTCGAGGCCGGGGTCGATGACCCCGAGGCGGGGGTCCATCAGCCCCATATCGATTGGGTAACCGTCGTCGTCGTACGTGTCCGCGGTGATGATCTTCGTCGCGGACATGTCTCGGTACGTCTCCGGGTCCATCAGCCCGAACTGGATGGCACCGATCTCTTTGGGTGTCTGCATTGACATTGTTGGTTAGACTGCGTCTTCGAGGTCCAGGCGTGGTCGGATGCCGAGCGCGATCATCTCGTCGAGGAGCAGCTTGAACGCGTAGCTGATCTCGATCTCGTGGATGTCGTCCTCGTCGCCGGTGACAGGGTCGTAGATGCGGCGCTGGCCGCGGTCCTCGACGGCGACCATCCCGGTGTCGGCAGAGATGTAGACCGTCTCCTTGTCCGAGGAGTCGAGAAGCCGCTCCTGCAGCACCATCGCGGCCCCGTGGCCGATGACGGTGTCGCGCTCCATCTCGCCCAGTCGGAGGCCGCCCTCGCGGGCGCGCCCCTCGGTGGGTTGGCGGGTAAGCACCTGCACCGGCCCGCGAGAGCGGGCGTGCAGCTTGTTGCTCACCATATGGTAGAGCTTGTGGTAGAAGATCGTCCCCACGAAGATCTCGGCCTCGATCTTCTCGCCGGTGACGCCGGAGTACATAACCTCCTTGCCGGAGGACTTGAACCCGTGGTCTTCGAGCGCGCCGCGGAGTTCGTCCTCGGACTCTCCCTGGAAGGCGGTCCCGTCGACGCGTCGACCTTCGAGCGCGCCGACCTTCCCGCCGAGCATCTCCAGCACGTGGCCGACCGTCATCCGCGACGGCAGCGCGTGCGGGTTCAACACGAGGTCGGGCACGACGCCCTGCTCGGTGAAGGGCATATCCTCCTGAGGGGCCAGGTGCCCGACGACGCCCTTCTGGCCGTGCCGGGACGCGAACTTGTCGCCGAGTTCCGGGATCCGCTGGTCGCGGACGGAGACCTTCGCGAGCTTCGAGCCGTCCTCGCCCTCCATCAGGGTGACCGTGTCGACGACGCCGGATTCGCCCGAGCGCATCGTGACGGAGGTCTCGCGTCGCTTCTGCGGCGAGAGCCCGCCCATATCGTCGGGCTCTTCGAGGAATCTCGGGGGAGAGGTCTTCCCGAGGAGCACGGAGTTCTCGTCGACTCGAGTCTCGGGATTGACGAGGCCGTCCTCGTCGAGGTGCGTGTACGCGTCTTCCCCGCGCGCACCGCGGACGTCCTGACTCGGGACCTCGAAGCGGTCCTCCTGACCGCCGGGATAGCGTCGTTCCTCGCCCTCGTAGGTCCGGAAGAAGTGCGAGCGGGCCATCGCCCGGTCGACCGAACCCTGGTTCATCACGAGCGCGTCCTCGATGTTGAACCCCTCGTAGCTCATCACGGCGACGACGAAGTTCTGCGCCGCCGGCCGCTCGTCGAACCCGATCTGTTCTGTGGTCTGGGTCTTGACCATCGACAGCTGCGGGTAGTGGAGGAGGTGCTGTCGCGTGTCGGGGCGGATGCGGTAGTTCGCCGCGGGCAGCCCCAGCGACTGCTTCATCATCCCCGCGCCCATCGTAATGCGCGGCGAGGCGTTGTGCTCCGGATAGGGAATCATCCCCGCGCCGATCCCGAAGATGAGCTGCGGGTCGATCTCGAGGTGCGTGTGATCCTCGTCGATCTCGTCCTCGTCGACGGCGACGTAGATGTCCTCTTCCTCCTCGGCGTCGATGAACTCGACGTAGCCGCGCTCGACGAGGTCCTCGAACTCCAGGGACCCCTCTTTGACCGCCTCGATCTCCTCGTCGCCGAGGAGCGGTTCGCCGTTCTCGACGACGATGAGCGGCCGGCGCGCGCGGCCGGCGTCGGCGTTGACGATGACCTCGCGGGTGCGCTCTTTCACCGAGACGTTCACCATCTCGCTGACGTCGCCGCGGCGACGGGCCTCTCGGATCTGTTCTGCGAGCTGTTCGGGGTCGGGGTGCGTCCCGACCAGACTGCCGTTGACGTAGACTTTCGCCTCTCGTTGTGCCTGAGCCATTTTCTAGTCGTCCGCGGGTGTGCCGGCCGCCGGTCCCTCGATGCCGGGGATTCCTTCGACGCCCATCGACGCCAGTTCGCGCTTGAGCGACTGTTCGTCCTCGATGTTCTGTGAGAGCTCCATCGCCTGCGCGAAGTTCTTCACGAGTCCACAGTTCGGTCCCTCGGGGGTCTCGGAGGGACAGATGCGACCCCACTGGGTCGCGTGCAGGTCGCGCGCCTCGAAGTGCGGCTGGCTCCGCGAGAGCGGGCTACGGAGCCGACGCAGGTGCGAGAGCACGCCCATGTAGTCCGTCCGGTCGACGAGCTGTGAGACGCCGGAGCGACCGCCGACCCAGTTCCCCGTCGCGATCGGGTGTTCGAGCCGTTCGGTGAGCACGTCGGAGCGGACCACGGTGCTGACGGTGAGGTCCCGGTTCCGCATATTCGCCCGTTCGAGCTGGTACTTCACGTCGCGTGCGAGCTTGTTCAGCGCGGTCCGGAACAGGTCCTTCATCAGGTCGCCGGAGACCTTCAGCCGCTTGTTGGCGTAGTGGTCCTTGTCGTCGGACTCGCGGCGGTTCAGCGCGAGTTCGAAACACGCCTCGGCCATCCGACAGAGGTAGTAGGCCTTGTTGATGCGGACGTCCTCGTCCTCGACGCCGTCCTCGTGGAGGTGCGGCAGCAGGTAGCGGTCGATGACGTAGTTCGCCCGTTTCAGCTGGTAGTTCTTGCCCTGGCCGCCGGCGACGCGCTCGCCGAGGGTCTCGATCGCGGCCTGCTCGGTCTGGACGTCGGCCTCCTCCAGGTTTTCGAGCATGAACTTCACGATCTCGGGGTCGTCGGAGACGCGGTGGACGATCTCCTCGTCGGATTCGAGGCCCAGCGCGCGGACGAGCGTCACGAAGTTGACGCTGCCGGAAACGGAGGGGAACGAGACTTCGAGCAGCCCCTCCCGGTTGCGCTCACAGAGGACGAGCGCGCGGTAGCCACGTCGCTGCGAGAACGTCTTCGCGACCTGGATTTCGTCGCCGTATTTCGAGTCGTACTCCGCGAGGATCTTGTTCGGTGCGAGGTCCTCGCTCGTCATCAGCACCCGCTCGGAGCCGTTGACGATGAAGTAGCCGCCGGGGTCGACGGGGTCCTCGCCGATCTCGACGAGGTCCTCGTCGGAGAGCCCGTCGATGTTGCACTTCGAGGAGCCGACCATAATGGGCATCCGACCCACCTTCGTCTCGGTCGTGTCGACGACCATCTCCTCTTCCTCCTCGCCGCCGCGGACGATGGACATCTCCATAAACACCGGCGCGGCGTAGGTGATGTTCCGGAGACGGGCCTCCTGCGGGAACAGCAGTTCCTCGGAGCCGTCGGCCTCGCGGACGCGCGGCGTCTCGATGCGGACGTCGCCGAGTTCGACGAAGACGGGCTCTTCGCCCTCCTTGTCGCCGATGTCGGTCTCGATCCGTTCCTTCTCGGTGACGACGTCCTGCATCCCCCGCTCGAGGAAGTTGTTGAACGAGCGGAAGTGGTGTTCTGCGAGCCGTTCCTCGGAGAAGTACTCTCGCGAAACTGCGCGTCGGTCCTGTCGGTTCATTCGATCACCAGTCGGTACGATACCGCTTTGTCTGTGGTTCGGGAGTCGCGGACGATCTTGACGACGTCACCGACCTCGGCGTCGTCGGGCAGCGCCGGGTCCTTCCGCTTGATCTTCGGAAGCTCCGCGCGCTTGACCTCGTACTCCGTCAGCATCGATTCGACCTCATCCTCGTCGATGAGCGTGTGCTCTGGGACGAGCTCGTGTTGGCTTACGTCTACCATATCTGGGTGTGCTGGGTGTTGATTGGGGAAGAAGTTGTCACGGGATACTACAGGCCGGTTCGGATGGGAGCCATTTAACCCTTGCCAACTCCGGGTCGGATAAGCGCGGCTCACCATCACGAGTACCCCCAGCACTCGTGTTGCGTTGACACACGTGATTCCCCGATAAAGGTGTTGCGGCGAGCGGGGGCGAGCGTCCCGGTTTCGACGAGGGTTTATTACCCGGGACGAGGCCAGCAGCCCCGTGATCTGACAGCGACCTCGCGCCGTGTCGCGGTTGCTCGGCACAGCGGCGCGGGAACAGGGATACCGCACGACAGCGGGGTGTCCCAGAGCGCGTGCCGACTGTTCGCCAGACAACGGTACGTCAGCGTCGACACGTCAGCCGCCCAGTCGTCGTCCGCGAGCTATTCGACGACGAGGCTCGTCCGCTCGTCGACGGCCTCCGCCTCCTCGAAGTCGCCGCCGCCCAGCAGGCCGCGGGCCGCCTTCTTCCCCCACTCGACGGCCGGCTGCGTGAACGTCGAAACCGCCGCGAGCTCGCCGTACAGGACGCACGCGGCTTCCATCTCGTAGAGCAGCGAGCCGAGGCTGTACTCGTCGACGGCGTCGATCTCGACGCGGATCGCCGGGACGCCCGACTCGACGAGGCTGGCCTCCGTCGCCTCGAACTCGGCGTCGAGCAGGTCGCCGAGCGAGGACCCGCCGAGGTACGACAGCCCGTCGAGGTCGGTCTCGGGGATCGGCCGGTCCGAGTAGTTGCGCGGCCGAACGAGCGTCACGAGTTTGTCGCGGGGGCCGGCCCGGTACAGTTGCAACTGCGAGTGCTGATCCGTGGCGCCGAGCGCCCGAGCGGGCGTCTGGCCGAGGCCGTCCTTCCCGAGGCTCTCCGCCCAGAGCTGCGCGAACCACTCGGCGAACGTCTCCAGGCGCTCGGCGTACGGCATCATCGCGTTCGTGAGCGCGCCCCGGCCCGCGAGCGCGTACGTCGTCGCGCCGTAGGCGTACGCCGGCGTCTCGAACAGCGATCCGGAGAGGCCGTCGGCGGCGTCCGCCGCGCCCGTTCGGATCGCCTCCAGGTCGTGGCCCTGGATCGCCGCCACCGCCAGGCCGACCGTCGAGAGCGCCGAGAACCGGCCGGGGACGCCGTCCGGGACCGACAGCGAGGGGAGATCGTGCGTCGTCGCGAGCGACCTGAGGTTCCCGGACTCGCCGGTCGTCACGAACGTCCGCTCGGTCCAGTCGACGCCGGCGTCGGTCATCGCCTCGCGGACGACGAGGAAGTTCGCGAGCGTCTCCGCCGTCGTCCCCGACCGGGAGACGACGTTGACGACTGTCCGGTCGAGCGGGAGCGAGTCGAGCAGTCGCGAGACGTGCGCGGGATCGACGTTGTCGAGGAAGTACGCCTCGGGGTCGTCGGGGCCGGCGAGGGCGTCGGCGAACGTCGCCGCACCGAGGGCGCTCCCGCCGATGCCGACCGTGAGCACCGCCTCCGCGTCCTCGAACGGAGCGACCGCGGCGCGGATCGCGTCCAGATCGACCGTGGAGGGGAGGTTCAGCGCCTCGTAGCCGTGTTCGTGAGCGTCGCGGCCGGCTTCGATCCGCTCGTGAGCGGCCGCTATCTGGTCGTCCAGCCGCTCCAGCGACTCCCGGGAGACGCCGGGCGTCGCGTCGAGTGAACTGCCGAGATCGACGTGCATACCTCGCTAACGACGGTCCGCGACGAAAAAGCGGTCGGTCTATGGATCGAGGTGCGCAGACCCGAGGCCCACAGCCAGCGACCGGTTCGTTCAAACCGTCTCGCGTCCAACTCCAATCGATGGCATCCGGCTACGACGGCGTCTTCGGCGCGTTCCCGTACGCGTTCCGCTCCAGCGAGTCGCGGCTGTTCAAACTGTACGTCGTGGCGAGCGCGCTCGCCATCGGACTCATCGCGCTGTTCGTCGGCATCGCGGTCGTCGTGCTGATCGGTCAGACGGCCGCCGTGCAGGGCGGCTCGCTCACGCTGTCGCGTGCGTTCTACATCGTTGTCGGACTGCTGGTCGTGTTGCCGGCGATCGCGCCGGTCCTGATCGTCGCCCGTCGCCGTCGACGGGAGGTGGCGTCCTCGTCGCGTCACGAGGCGGCGCTCGCGGCCGCCGGGTTCGTCTTCCTCCTCTCGCTGTATCTCGGCCTGGTCGCGTCGATGCCGGAGACGTTCGTGCTCGACGGAGAGACGGTGACGCGCCCGCAACCGAGCGGCCTCCTCGGACCGCTGATCGCGGGCTTGTACGCGATCCCGCCCCTGTTCTCGTGGACAGTTCCGCTCGTCGGAGCGCTGCTGGTCGGCCTGGCGCACCGGCTCTTCCGGTGAACGGGCGTCCTCGCGAGCGGCGCGTTCGCCGACGAAACCCGCAAGTGCGCTGACCGACTACGGCGCGCCAATGACTGATGCCGATCACGACGCCGACGGGCCGGACGAAGCGAGCGCCGCCAGCGACGAGAGCGAGCGGGTCGAAGGGACGTTTCTCGTGACCGCCGCCGAAGCGGATTCGGCGGTGCTCAAGGACGTCGAGAGCGGGCAGGTTCACACGCTCTCTTCGAACCCCGGTGTCGAGTGCGACGACGTCGTCGAGGGCGTCGTCGCCCCCGATCCGCCGCTGAACGTCTCGTATCAGCTCGTGGAGACGCACTCGCGCCGCTCGCTGTCGGTCGAGCGGAGCGACGAACCGCCGACGGCGCACTCGAAAGAACTCGCCGCAACGCAGGACGTGGGCGGTCTCACCCGCGAGGAGCGCGCCGGAACCGGTGAAATTCACGTGATCACGGTCCCGGAAGACGGCACTCGGACAGCCGTCGACGACGTGCTCGAAGACGAGGAACAGTTGCGCTCGCGAGCGGCACGGCTCGGCGTAAACCGGGTCGAGATTCGCTCGTCACCGGGTGTGCTCTCGGTTCGGTATATGCCGTAGGACAGCAGTTCGATGCCCGTGCACGCGAAGCCGGGTTGGGAGGTCACCGCGCATAGCCGAGCATAAGAAGGCTTATTCGGCGCGGCTCTCCACCGGAATCTATGGTCGAGTTTACGGTACCGGAAGTCGATTACACCCGGTACACGAACCGCCAGCTCGCGGCGATCCCGCTCGCCGTGCTGGCGGTCGCGCTCCTCATCATCGCGGGCTGGTTCGTGATGACCGGTTCACCGGTGAACCAGGGCATCGCGTTCACCGGCGGAACGGAAGTACAGGTCGCCATCGACGGACCGCAGGGAGAGGCCGAACAGCAGATCCGCGCCGCGTTCTCCGCGGAGCCGGAGTCGATCAGATCGGTCCCGGCACAGAGCGTCTACGTCGTGACGTTCCAGTCCGAAACGGGATCCGTCGGGGCGACGGAGTTGGAGCAACAGGCCGAAGCCGCCGGACTCGACGTCCGGTCGATATCGACCGTCTCAGCCAGCTTCGGGGGCGATACGCAGACCCTCGCACTCGGCGGGCTCGCAGTCGCGTTCCTCGGGATGAGCGTGCTCGTCTTCGCGATGTTCCGCGTGTTCGTCCCATCGATCGCCGTCGTCATCTCGGCGTTCTCGGACATTATGATTCCGCTGGCGTTGATGAACGTGCTCGGGATCGAACTGTCCCTGGGAACCGTCGCGGCGCTGCTGATGCTCATCGGGTACTCCGTCGACTCGGACATCCTCCTGAACAACCACATCCTCCGCCGCTCGGGTGACTTCTACGAGTCGACGTACCGGGCGATGCGGACCGGCGTGACGATGACGCTGACGTCGATCGTCGCGATGGTCGTGATGACGATCACGGCGACGCTGTTCGGCATCCAGCTCCTGGCGGCGATCGGAACGGTGCTCGTCTTCGGACTCGCGACCGACCTTATGAACACCTATATGTTGAATCTGAGTCTGCTTCGCTGGTACAAGTTCGAGGGGGTGAACCGCTGATGGTCGACGTCCGCGACAACTGGCGGGTGTTCCTCCTCGTGATCTTCCTGCTCATCTCCGCGTTCGCGCTCTTCTCGCCGACGCTGGCCGCAGACGACGGCGGCGAGGGCGGCAACGTCGCGGGCGGGAGCAACGTGACCAACCTCCAGTACGGACTGGAGCTCTCCGGCGGGACGCGCGTCAGAGCGCCGCTCGTCGGCGTCACCGCCGAGGGCGTCGACTTCGTCGGCGACGAACCACGGACGGTCGAACAGAACGTCGCTTCCGAGCTCGAAAACGCGAGTCCGGCCGACGTCATCGCCCGTGCAGAGGCCCGACCCGGCGGGCAATCGACCGCACAGCCCCAGTCGAGCCCTGGCAACACCGTCGAGGTGACTGCCGAGGGAATCGCGACCGACGACCTCGCTGCCGCCCTCGACGCCGCCGAGTACGACCACGAGACGGTCCGAACGGGCGTCACGGAGACGACGCGGGAAGAGGTCGTCCGGATCCTCCAGAACAAGATCAACGAGGCCGGGCTCTCCGGCGGGACGGTCCAGCAGGTGACGACCGCACAGGGCGACAACTACGTCCTCGTCGAGGTGCCGAATCAGGACGCCTCGTCGGTCCGCGACCTCGTCGGCGAGCGCGGGACCGTCGTGATCGAGGCGTACTATCCCACCGAAAACGGCAGCAGTTACGCCCGCGACGTCGTCCTCCAGCAGGAGGACTTCCAGAGCATCGGGACCGCCCAGGAGAGCGACGCCGGGGGCGCGTACGTCCCGGTGACGGTCTCTGAGTCCGTCGCGCCGGATTTCCAGACGGCGATGCAGGACACCGGACTCGCACAGCCCGGCGGGACGCGATGTACGTATCAGGCCGACACCGAGAGCACGGAGCCGTGTCTCCTCCTCGTCGTCAACGGCGAGGTGACGAACGCCTTCGGGATGAGCCCCGGACTGGCCGATAGTATGCGAAGCGGCGAGTGGGCGGGCAACCCCGTCTTCCAGCTGCAGACCACGAACGTCTCGGAGGCCCAGGAGGTCTCGATCAACCTCCGCGCCGGTGCCCTCCCGGCGCAGCTTGACTTCTCCCGTGAGAGCGGCGGAACGACCTCCTACATCTCCCCCTCGCAGGGTGCGGACTTCCGGTTCAACTCGCTCCTGACGGGGATCATCGCCGTCCTCGCGGTCAGCGGCACGGTCTTCGCCCGCTACAGGGACGTTCGCGTCGCCGCGCCGATGGTCGTGACCGCGCTCTCGGAGGTCGTCATCCTCCTCGGGTTCGCGGCCGGGATCGGCTACCCGCTGGACCTGTCGGTCATCGCCGGCTTCATCGCCGTCATCGGGACCGGCGTGGACGACCTCATCATCATCGCCGACGAGGTGATGGCCGAGGGGCAGATCGACTCCAGACGCGTCTTCCAGTCGCGCTTCAGGAAGGCGTTCTGGGTGATCGGCGCGGCGGCCGCAACGACGATCATCGCGATGTCGCCGCTGGCGATCCTCTCGCTCGGGGACCTGCAGGGCTTCGCCATCTTCACCATCCTCGGCGTCCTCGTCGGGGTGCTCATCACCCGGCCGGCGTACGGTGACATCCTCCGGTCGCTGACGACGGTCGACCGGTAGGACCCGGGGTCGACCTCGCGCGACCGCGAATCCCACCCTACAGGAATAGGCGACTGTTTAAATACGATACCGCGACAACGTCGAGGTGTACCGGGCGACGACCGAAGCCGCCCCGCCGTCGGAACACGGCGGACGACGAGACTCACGATGGCCACCGATACAAACCTCCCCACCGACGCCCCGCACGCCGACGCTGACGCGCCGCACGTCGGCGACGCCCGCGAGCAGGTCCTCCTCGCGCGGGTCGAGGAGTACGACGACGACCCCGACGAGTGCACGATCTATCCGGCGAACGCGACCGCGACGGAGCTCCCGACGACGTGGGTCACCGCCGAAGAGGGGTCCTTCGTCTCGCTGGACGAGATGCGCTGATCGGCGGTCGTCGCTCCTCTGTCCTCCCGGAAGCCGTCCCGATCAGAACTCCGAGAGCCCGGACTGCTCGGCGGCGGCGAGCACGTCCGCCGACGTCGACCACGACGCCCTGGCGCAGTCGGGGAGTTCGCCCGTCGCGGCGACGTACCGGCGGAGGAAGTCCCGCGTCGTCGGGTCGCTCGGGTATCCGCTCCCGACCGGACCGAACTCGGCGTACTCCTCGTCGAGCGCGTCGATCCGGGCGTCCCGCCGGACCTTCGCGACGACCGACGCGGCGGCGACGAGCGGATACGACTCGTCGGCGCCGTGCTCGGCGTTGACGGTCACAGTGGCCTCCGATCCGGCGTCAGCGAGGCCCTCCCGAACGCGACGCGCGAACCGCGACTCGCTGACGTCGCCGGCGTCGGCGACGACCGCGTCGCCGTCGCGGGCGACCGCGGCGACGGCCTCGGCGTGCGCCGCCACGGTGAGCGTGTTCATATCGGTCTCGGGATCGTCGATGCGATCGGTCGAGACGACCGCGACGCCGATCGCGATGTCGTCGCGGTCGCGAATCGTCTCGGCGATCGACTCCCGTGTGGCGGGCGACAGCCGCTTGGAGTCGTCGACGTCGTCCGGGAGCAGTCCCGGCGGCGCGCGCACCGCCGCGGCGACCATCGGCCCGAGGACGGGACCCTTGCCAGCCTCGTCGCTGCCGATTTTCGCTTCCCCGGCGGTCATTCCTCGGAGGGGGTGCCGTCGTCGGCGGGATCGCGGTCGTCAACCGACGCGGTATCGCTCGCGGAGTCGACCCGCTCGTCGCGGAAGAACGACTCGTCCTCGAACGGTTCGTCCTCGCCGTAGACGCCGACGACGTCGAGGGCGGTCACCTCGGCGTCGACGTCGAGCAGTCCCGCGAGACTCGGGTTCGTCCGTCCCTCGTCGCCGGAGATCAGTTCCTTGATGTAGAGCCCGCCCGCCCCGTGGATCTCGACGGTCGCGTGGGTCTCGTCGTCGAGTTCGCCCGCAGTCTCGTAGACGTCCCGCTCCCGGGTCAGACTCGCTCGGCGGTGATCCACCCGATGGGGCGTGTACTGCTCGATGGTCGCGCCCTCGAGTTCGGCGAGGGCGGCCGCGAGGCCGTCGGCGTCGACCGGACCGCCGAACGCCACCTCGGCGCGGTAGCGCTTGGAGGCGTCGAGGCCCTTGACCCGCTCGACCATCTCGTAGTCCGCGAGGCGGAGCCCCTCGACTTCGACGCGGCCCTCGGCGAAGGCGTTGATGTCGCCCTCCAGGCGCTCGACGTCGACCCGGCGGCGACGCGGCTCCATCACTTCGATGACGAACGGGCGACCCGTGCCGAGCATCCGCGCGTCGACGTCCTCCCTCCCAGCGCCGTGGAACTTCGTGTCGGTGCCGTCCATCACGTCGCGGACGACCGGCGCGGTCAGGCCCTCGACGCTGTCCTGATAGAGATAGCCCGTCCCGTCGCACTTCTCGCAGGGCTGTTTGCCGATGTATCCCGACCCCTCGCAGTCGTTGCACGGCCACTCGGTCTGCGGGATGTCGCGTTCGAGCTTTCGATACCGACCGTAGACGAACGCCGAGTGGACGTCGACCTCGACGAGGTCGGCTTCGAGATCGAGCGTGAACTGCACGTCCGGCCGTCCGAAGTCGACGGTCGTGTCCGTGAGTCGACCGACGCGCTTGCCGACTTCGCGGTTTAACTCCGATTTGAACAGTTCGCCCGCGTCCTCGTCGAGGTCGGCCCCCTCGCGGAGCAGGATCTCGTTCTCCTCGATCAGCGGCGGCGTTCGCGTGCCGACCTGGTACGTCTCGAACTCGACGTCCTCGACTTCGGCCGCGCAGCGTTCCGCCCACTCGTCGAACCGGGCGCAGAGCCCCTCGCACACCCAGCACTCGGTCGTGTCGGCCGGTTCGTACGGTTCGTCGTCGTCCAGCGCGGCGGCGATGCGGAGACTTCGGCCCCGCTCGGCGTTCGTCAGTCCGTGGCTCCGATCCGCGAACGCTCGCCCGAGGCAGGCGTCACAGACGGGGTCCTGCGCGGCGAGCGCGCGGGCGTCGGCGAGAATGCTCATACGGGTACCAGAGACGGCGCTCGCTTCTGTCTTGTCCTTTCGCGCGGGCGGAGCGATCGGGGGCAGAAAAGCAGCGACGCGCAGCGCGGAAGGCGTGGAACGGGAAAGCGGGAAACGGGGAACACGGTGGCTACACAACGCCCGCGACGCCGAACAGCCACCAAAGCGTCGCGACCACGGCCGCGCTGACGGTCAGGACGCCGACGAAGACGGCGATACCGAGGACGATCACGACGCGCCTGTCCCGGCGCTCGGCTGTCGGGTCCGCCAGCCGGGCTTCGAGCAGGCGGACGTTCCGGTCGTTGGCCCGCCAGACGACGTCGAACGCGTCGCCGACGAGCGGGATTGACCCGAGGAGCGCGTCGACGAGGAGGTTCAGGCACATCCGGGCGAGCGTCGCTCGGGGCGCGCCGAGGGCGGCCGCTTCCGCGACGACGTACGCCGACGCGGCCGTGGCGGTCGCGTCGCCGACGCCCGGAAGCAGGCCCAAGAGCGGGTCGAGACCGACCCTGACGTTGACGCCGGGAATCTCGACCGCGCTGTCCAGCAGCCGGCTCACCCGACGGAGTCGGGCCAGTCGTTCCGGGTCCGCGACGTCGACTGTGCGAGGGCGGGCCGTCGGCCCCGCCGCGTCGAGACCGATCGTCGGTTCCGCGGTATCTGGGTGGCCCGCCGATTCGGCGGTATCTGGGTGGCCCGCCGATTCCGCTGTCTCCGGCCGAGCCGCCGATTCCGCTGTCTCGGGCGACTTCGACGGGTCCGCCGCGTCGGAACGGTTCTCCGAGTCCACGGTGGAACGTCACGGTCGACGGGCATCGGTGTTTCGCCGTCCCGGTCGACTTCGGTTGCCGAGACCGGGCGCTCACCGAGCAAAAGGGGAGACAGAATCCGACTTCGTGGTCCTTAGGTCCGCGCGGAACCGACGGAGAGTGAATGGAGTCTGCGATCGAGATCAGCGATCTACGGAAGTCCTACGGCGACGTACAGGCGCTCGACGGGGTCGATCTCACGGTTCCGGCGGGGTCGTTCTTCGGTCTCCTGGGCCCGAACGGCGCGGGCAAGACCACGTTCATCAACGTGCTCGTCGGACTCGTCCGCAAGTCGGGCGGCGACGCGCGGGTGTTCGGCTACGACGTCGAGGACGACTACCGCGAGGTCCGCGACCGGATCGGCCTCGCCCCGCAGGAGTTCAACGTCGACCGCTTCTTTCCGATCCGTGAAGTCCTGGAGCACAAAGCCGGTTACCACGGGATATCGAGGGCGCGCGCCAGCGAACGGACCGAGGAAGTCCTGAAGCGCGTTGGCATCTACGAGAAGCGCGACACGCGGTTCGACTGGCTCTCCGGCGGGATGAAGCGCAGGTTTATGCTCGCGCGGGCGCTCATCACCGAACCCGACCTCCTGATCCTCGACGAACCGACCGCCGGAGTCGACGTCCAACTTCGCCACGAATTGTGGGAAACCATCGTCGACTTGAACCAGCGGGGGACGACGATCCTGCTCACGACCCACTACATCGAGGAGGCCGAGCGGCTCTGCGACGAGGTCGCGATCCTCGACTCGGGCCGCGTCCTCGACGTCGCGAGCCCCGAGGAACTGATGGACCGCGGCACCGACGACGTCGTCGTCCAGTTACGCGAGGAACCGACCGCCGTGCCGGACTTCGCGGCGCTCGACGAGCGCGTGGAGGCGGTCGAACTGGACGGAGCGCGCCTCGTCGTCACCGCGCGGCAGGGGGGACTCGTCGCACCCGAAGTCGTCAGAGACCTCGACGAGGCCGGTCACGAGATCGTCGACCTGGAGATCAAGCGCACCTCCCTGGAGGAAGTGTTCGTCGAGATGACCAGGGCCGGGGAAGGCCGGGCGACCCCGGAGGTGTCCTCGCAGTGAGTTTCGACACCACCGGGTTTCTCGCGCTGTTGCGCCGGGAGGTGCTGCGGTTCCTCCGCCGGCCGCGGAACACCTTCCTCCCGCCCTTCATCACCAACGTCCTGTACTTCTCGGTCTTCGGCGTCATCCTCGGCGAGCGCATCGACCAGATCGCGGGCGTCCCGTACATCCTCTTCATCCTCCCCGGTCTCGTCGTGCTGGGGGCGATCTCCAACGCCTTCGAGAACACCTCGTTCAACATCTTCCACGGCCGCTGGAACCGCTACATCGAGGAGGTGCTCACGTCGCCGCTGTCGTACCGGACGATGGTCGGCGCGTACGTCCTCGCAGCGGCGACTCGCGGAGCGATCGTCGGGATCCTCATCGCGCTCATCGGCGCGTTCTTCACCTCTGTCGGCGTCGTCCGGCCGCTGTATCTCGTCGCGTTCGGCGTCGTCATCACAGTGTTGTTCGCGGGACTCGGGGTCGTCGCCGGGCTGTGGGCCGACGACTTCGACGACCTGACGATGCTGAACCAGTTCATCCTCCGGCCGCTGGTGTTCTTCGGCGGCGTCTTCTACTCGCTGAACGAGCTGCCGGGAACGGTCCAACAGGTGTCGCTGCTGAATCCGATGATCTACATGGTCAACGGCGTTCGATACGGCTTCCTGGGCGTCAGCGAGGTCGATCCCGACGCGTCGCTCGCGGTTCTCTCGGGGCTCGCCCTCGTGGTCGTCGGACTCGACGTGGTTCTCTTCCGCCGGGGATACGGTCTCTCCGAATGACCGGTCAGCGCGGTCGACACGCGTCGATCGACCTCGACGGACCGTCGACCGCCCCCGAAGACACCAGGCGAAGCGTCGACCGCAGCCGACGACACCGAACGGACCGACGTGGGTGAAATCCGCGTTTTCGTCACACGAACGTCTTTAGGAATCGACCGACACCGCCGTAATGCAGTATGAAACGCAAACCATCCGCGGCGTCGGCGAAGACGGTTTTCGTCGTCGCTATCGCCGCGGCCGTCCTGGTGAGTGCGGTACTCGCCCCCATTGCCTACGACTACGGCTCCTCCGCGCAGTCTGACGGGACGGTGTCGGTCATCACGATCTCCGGCACCATCTCCGCGACGACGGTGGACGGGATTTCGGAGGACCTCCGCGACGCCCGGACCAACGAGTCCGTGAAGGCGGTCGTCCTCAAAGTCGACAGCGGTGGCGGCGCCGTCGCTCCCAGCGAGCGATTGTACCTCGAAGTGTTGCGAACGGCAGAACAGATGCCCGTGGTCGCGTCGGTGCAGGGCACCGGCGCGTCCGGCGCGTACTACGGAATGCTCCCGGCGGACGAGATATTCGTCCTCTCCTCGACGCAGATCGGCAGCGTCGGCGTCATCGGGTCCGGCGGCAGCATTCCCTATCCGGATTCGGTGATCCGAACCGGCCCGGATAAGGCACAGCCGACCACGGATCAGCGGGAACGGACGGTCGAGTCTCTCAAGCGACAGTTCGTCGGCCGAGTGATGGAGCACCGCGGCGAGAACATCAGCCTCTCGCGCGAGGAGGTCGCCTACGCGCGGACCTACCTCGGGCCCGAGGCCGTCCAGAACGGCTACGCCGATAGCATCGGCGCGCTCCCGACGGCGATCGATCACGCCGCGGAGCTGGCCGGGATGGAGAACTACGACGTGGTCAGACACGAGCCGCCGGGTTCGCTCGGCCTCATCTTCCTGGCGAGCCAGACCGACAATGGAACAGCGATCTACAAGCGCAGCGATCAGACGAACGGCCTCGTCCCCGTCACGGAACCGCTGATGGTGGACGAAATCGCCCATCACGACCCGGAGGTGGTCGCCAATGCAAGCGCGTGATCTGACCGCCCCCGCCGTGGCGTTCGTCGTGATCGTCGCCGTCGTCGTCGGCGGTGCCGCGGTCATCCCGCTCGTCTCCGGCGGCGACACGCCCGAGGTGACGAACCTCGCCGAACGGCAGACCGACCTCGACGCGGTCCGCGTCGACCCCGCCGAGGAGACCGGCGAGATCACGATGGACAGCGGCGCGTCGGGCAAGACGATCCTCGTCGACCAGGCGCACGGGAACGAACTCTCCGACGAGAAACTCTCGACGCTCACGACCACGCTGGTCGAGAACGGTCACGAGGTTCAGTTCGTGACCCGTGAGCAGGCCCGCGGCCAGGCCTGGAACCAGTCGCTCCGGAGCGCCGACGCCCTCCTCGTCGCGAACCCGGGACAGCCGTACACGCCCGAGCAGATCGCCGGCGTCCGCGCGTTCAACGAGGCCGGCGGCCGCGTCGTGCTGCTCTCGGATCCGGCCTCGGCGTCAGGCGCGGGCGCGCTGACGAGCCTGCTGGGACTGAGCGTCCAGCAGCCCGCAAGCGGCGGCCCCGGGCTGGGTTCGACGCTCGGCGTCGCGGGGCAGTCGGGCTACCTGTTCAACATGCACGAGTACCAGCATAACTTCGAGAGCATCTACGCGACGAGCGGAAGCGGCTCCCTCTCGCAGGGCGTCGACCGCGTCGTCTTCCACGACGCGCGTGCCGTCACGACCGCACGCGGACAGACCGCGCTCTCGGCGGTCGAACAGACGCGGCTGTCGACGACGCGCCGCGCCGACACCTACGCCGTCGCGGCGCAGTCCGGCGACGCCGCGATCGTCGGCGACACCGACTTCCTCGCGCCGACGAACGCGTACACGGCCGACAACGAGGCGTTCGTCGGCAACCTCGCGGACTTCCTCGTGAGCGGGCAGAAGACCGGGAACGCCCCGGCGCCGCCGTCGCCCGAACAGGGCGGTAGCGCGGCACCTCGACCGGCTCCGACCCCGTAACCGGTTCGAGACCGGCTTGGTAACCGATTCCGAACCACCCCGCGCACTCGCTTCTTTCGACGTGACCTGTCGGGCCGCGAACGGTCGACTCATAGTGATCGAGCGGCGAGCAACGCTATGCGACAGTTCCTGATCGTCGGCCACGACGCGCCGACGACGCCCGAGTTCTCCCTCGACGACCTCGCCGGCGGCGCGGGACGGCTCGACGTCCTTTGCCGCTGCGTCAACAGCGCCTTCTTCCTCTCGCACTCGATCCGAGAGGACGTGCGAGTCCATCTCGTGCTCGGCGACGAGTTCACCGTCCGCTTCGAGGGAGCCGACCTCCGTCGACTCAATCCCGACGAGCGGAGCACCGCCGCGCTCGTCCGGCAGGCCTTGGAGCACCGCGAGGACGCGATCGGACACGTCCCGGCCGAGAGCACGCCCGGCGTCTCGATCCGACGAATGGGGTTCGAGGAGACGCTCGATCACGTCGCCGACGGAACCACTGTCTTCGAACTGCACGAGGACGGCGACCCGATCGCCGACGTCGAGCCACCCGCCGACCCCCTGTTCGTGCTGTCGGACCACAACGAGTTCGCCGACCGTGAGCGCTCGCTGCTCGACGCGGAAGCGGACCGGCGAGTCCGAGTCGGGCCGAAAGTGCTCCACGCAGACCACACGATCACCGTCGCCCACAACTACCTCGATACCGAAGGCTACACCACGTATTGAGAGGATGGACGACGATCCTGCTCGTAGACGGCGAGACGTGGACGATCCCCCGTCGACAGGCGACGACGAGAGTCGAGGCCGTCGGACGACACACGCCCCCGCCGTCGACGACCGATTTGCGGTTCCGCTCCGCGGCGTCGCTGTCGACGCCGAGACGCGGTGTGCACACTGGGACGACGACGTCGACATCGTGGCGCTCAGATTCGGGTGCTGCGAAAAGTTCTCGCCGTGTCACGCCTGCCACGTCGAAACAGCCGATCACGACCCCGAACCGTGGGCCCGAGAGCGCTTCGACGAACCCGCGGTGCTGTGTGGCGTCTGCGGGACGACGCTGTCGGCGCGGACGTACCTGAACGGCGAGGACGCGTGTCCGAGCTGCGGCGCAGCGTTCAATCCGGGGTGTCGTCGCCACCGGGACCGGTACTTCGAAAGGTGGTGAGACGGGCCGCAGGAGCGCTGCGAGGTCGTTGTGGGGGACATCGGCGCCGGCCGTTCGAATCCGGTTCGGAAGCGTTAAAAGAACGAGCGGCGACTGTTGAGATGCGGGCCGGTGGGGTAGCTTGGTATCCTTCGGCCTTCGGGTGGCCGTAACCGCAGTTCGAATCTGCGCCGGCCCATTTCTGCCCGCGTTTCACACTACTGCGAGCGAAGCGAGCAGTCTGAAACGCGGACGGAAGTCGTCAAGCGGATTCGAGCCAGTCAGTCGCGCGCAGCGAAGCGAGCACGTCTGACGCGGTTCGACATCTGCGCCGGCCCACTTCTCCCGCATTCCGCACGACTACGAGCGAAGCGACCGTACGTGAACCGTCCGGAGATCACAACACTGCAGCGACGATCACGGCCCCGTTCCACACCGTGATGAGGAAGCCGAGTGCACACAATCCGAGCGGGACGCCGAGGTTGTGTGGTTCGGGAACGAGTCGATAGAGCCCGTAGAACCCACAGATGACGGCCAGTTTGAGCGGGACGATCAGCACCAGACCGTGAGCGTTGATGAGCCAGGCGGCGACCGGACTGGCCTCTACGATCGTCTGCAGTTGGAGACCGACGAGCGTGGTGACGGTATCACCGACGAGAAAGAACGCGATGGCACCGTACCACCACAGCCGCGTGTGTGCTTCGAGAATCTCGACGGACGAATCGAAATCCGAGAGCATAGTCTTGGAAGGCCGTCTTTCGGGGCTGTCGGTCTGAAGGCGAACGAAGATGGTCGCCAATTTCCGACCGTGAAAGTGTATTCTCAGCGACGAGTACTAAGCATTGGGATCGGGTACCGAAACTGCGGACCGAGTGCGGCTACGACGAGAGGAGATACACCACGAGGTACGCGACGGCGGAAAGGGTGAGTGTCGTCAGGCCGGTTAGCGTCCCGATGGTGGCTCCGAAACGGTGTCGGCCCCAACCCAGCGACCCCGAGGATCCAGACGTGGGGGGAGATCGGCCGTTCGCACGTCCGGCCCAGAGACCGACAGCGACCGCCAACGGCACGATAGTGAATCCGAGCCAGTGGGCGTCGGTGATCGTCGGTCTCGGGAGGACGAAGACCGCGACCCCATAGGAGAGACCCGCCGCTGATCGGACGCCGATCACGTCCCGAAGGCCACTTAGTCCGCCATCGATGCCGACGAACTCGCCCGCACCGAGTCGTGACGCGACGGCGATCCCGAACCACACAACCGCGAGTTCGACGAACAGGACCGCGAGGATCTCGACCGTCGGATCAGTCGCGAGGCTGACTCGCTCGGTGAACAACGGCGGACCGACCGGTGAGAGCATCGGCGGTGGAACGGCCAGGAAGACGTCGCCGAACGGATGCGTGAGAAATCCGGCACCTGCCGCTACGGCCAGTGACGCGGTCGAAGCGCTCGTCCAGCGACCGACCAGAGCGCCGGCGACACCGACGGCCGAGAGGTAGGCGGCGGCCACGGTCGCGGCAGTCCTGTCGAGACTCTGCCAGAATGCCGGGAGTAGAACCGCAATGCCGACCGCAGCGGCGAGCGCGGCGACCACCGTTCCGAGAGCGTTTCGCGCGTGGACCGAGAGAACGGGCGAGGACGCCGAACTTCGGAGAACGGACCGTGAGTCCGCCCTGACGAGCGCAGCGGCTGCGGCGAAGACGAGCGTCGCGACGACACCGACGGGAAGTGGGTGCGTGACCACCCGGTGGACGCCGTTGGCGACCCCCCAGAACGGTTCCCACCCGAACGGGGTCCCGGTACCGACGGCGACCGCGTAGGTCGCCGCCGCGTAGACGACGTCGAGGTCGGGGAGCAGGCTTGCGAGCGCTGCGACCCCGCCGAGGATCAGTGCGGTACGGTCGTCGGTACCGACCCGCCGAGCCCCCCAGCCGACGAGAGCGAACGCGAGGAACTCGTGGCCGACGAACATCGATCACGTCGGACCTCCCCGTCGGGGAGAATAGGTCTTCGGGTGTGAGTCCGTCGACGGTCCAACGCGAAGGCAGTCGGGGTCCTGCGAAGAGCAGTCGGGCGCGGTGCGGGTAGGTTACCCTCGCCACGCGGACTTTTGTCGTCCCGGTCCGTACCCCGAGTATGAACGGAACGGCGATCGATCACGTCAAACTTCGAATCCCCGAGGACGGGATCGAGACCGCGCGATCGTTTTACCGCGATGCCCTCGGTTTCGGTATCGACGGGATGGACTTGTACGAGGCCGGCGAGAAACCGTTCTTCTCGGTTCGGATCGCTCCCGGAGCCGTCATCCATCTACAGCCGGACGCCACCGGCGAACGACCCGGAACCGACCGGTCCGGTTACGATCACGTCGCCATCCGCGTCGACGACACCATCGAGGGAATCGAGTCGGAACTGGACGACGCCGGCGTCGCGATCGACCGACGACTCGATCCGCTGGGAGCCACCGGAGTCGCCCCGGCGGTGTACGTCACCGACCCGTTCGGCTACCGGCTCGAACTGAAGGCCGAACGGGAGTGACCCCGGCCGATTCGACGGCGACCCGTCTCCCCAACCCCGATATCGAACCGCTTTTCTCGTCGGTGGTGTTTGACCTATCCAATCGATGCGTGCCCTGATTACCCGGGGTAGTGGCTCCCGATCCGGACGGCGAGCGGGCGCTGCACTCGTCGCGTTCGGCGTCCTCCTCCTCGTCACCTCGCTCGTCCTCGGCGCTGCGCTCGCGCCGGACGTCGGGTCCGCGGAAGACGGCGGAGCCCGCCAGACCCTCGTCGGATCGCAGGGCGGCGGCCCCGGGCTCCACGACCACGGCTCGGTCTACCTGCTCGACGGTCGCGAGACGGCGTGGCGAACGGGCGACACGGACAGCTACTTCGACGTGACGATGCTGGACAACGGCAGCGTAATGGCCGGCTTCATGGACGACGGCTACGAGGACTGCGGCCCCTACGAGTCGCCGTGTACCCACACCGGGTTCCGGCTCATCGATCCGAACGCCGACAGCGCCGCCGCTCCCGAGATCGAACACGAGTACTCCTTCCCGGTTCGAACTCGCGCCAACAGCGAAGTTCACGACGTGGAACGGCTCGACTCCGGCGAGTTCCTCGTGAGCGATATGGAGCACGAACGGATCTTCACGGTGAAAGACGGCGCGATTACCTGGCAGTGGAACGCCAGCTCGCGCTACGAGGCGCCCGACGACCCCACGCGGACCGACTGGCTCCACATCAACGACGTCGACGTCATCGGCGAGGACCGCTACCTCGTCTCCGTCCGCAACGCCCACCAGCTGGTGATCGTCGAGCGCGGCGAGGGCGTGGTCGAAGTCATCAACGGCGACGAGGCGACCACCGAGGGCGACCCGACGCTGCTCCGCCAGCAGCACAACCCGCAGTGGCTCGGCGAGGGCAGCGTCCTCGTCGCCGACAGCCACAACGACCGGATCGTCGAACTCGAACGGACCGACGGCGGCGACTGGGAGGTCGCCTGGGAGATTTACGCGGCCGAGGGCGTCAACTTCAATTGGCCGCGCGACGCGGACCGGCTCCCCAACGGCAACACGCTGATCACCGACTCGCTGAACCAGCGGCTCGTCGAGGTCGATCGAAACGGCACGACGGTCTGGAGTTACGGGACGCCGCAGGTCCCCTACGAGGCCGAGCGACTGCCGGCGGGCGAGACCGTCGGCGGCGTCTCTTACGCCGACGGCGGCGACGAACCGACGACGATCGGAACCGGCTCCGACGTCCCGGTCCTGTCGTTCCTCCTCGTGATCTTCCAGACCGGGTTGCAGACGCCCTTCTGGTTCACCGAAGTGCACGTCGCTGTGACGATCGTCTCCCTCCTGTCCGTCCTCGCCGGCGTCGGACTCGTCGTCCGCGATCGGCGTCGGCGACGGTAGCCGGGCCTCGGGCGGCGGGGCAGCGTCGCTGCCGCGGCCGTCCGACAGCGTCGCTGCCGGGTCCTCTGTCGACACCCCTCGGCCGAGTGTGATAGCGAACAGTCGGCACCTGCGTCGACGACACCGCTCCGCAGTGCCGTCGCTCTCGCTCCCGCGTCGACGTGCCGAACACCCGCTGCCCGACGCGAGACGGCTCTCAGATCACGGGGGTGCTGGTCGCCCGGTAGGATATAAATCTCCGCGACTGCGACACCCTCGATTTCTTGCCGATCCGGCGAGATGGTCCGATATGACCGACGACACGCGCGAAGACGAGTTGCGGTGGCGGACGGCGGACAGCGAGATCGACTACGCCTGCCCCGGCTTCGACGTCCGCCGCGACGACGTGGTCCTCCCGGACGGCACCGAGACCGATTTTCACTACGTCGACGAACCGCCGGCGGTCGTCGTCCTCCCGTTCACGCCCGACGGCGACGTCGTGGTGATCGAGGAGTGGCGACAGGCCGTCGGGCGTGTCAACCGCGGACTGCCGGCCGGGAGCGCCGAGCGGGCGGACGACGGTCTCGCCGCGGTCGCCCGTCGGGAGCTGACCGAAGAGACGGGGTACGAGGCGGAGACTGTCGAGCGCCTGTTCGCCACCGAGCCCGCGAACGGACTGTTGAACAGCGTCCACCACTACTTCGTCGCGCGAGGGTGTGAGCCGACCGGAGCGCAGAACCTCGACTTCAACGAGAGCATCCGGGCGGAAACCGTCGACTACGACGACTTGCTCGAAGCCGTCCTCGACGGCGACGTCCGCGACGGTCGGACGGTCGCCGGCGTCACCCGGTACGAACTCGCCGAGCGGTGGCGTTGACGGGTGAACTCAGACCCTCGGGGTGAGTCGAGCCCGATTCAAAACGCGAGAACGGCCTGCTGGAGCTGTTCGGCGTCCATAAACTGAAGCGTGACGTACAGCAGCGAGAACAGCGTCGCGTTGTACGCCCCGTGGATCAGCGCCGGCACGACGATGTTGTCGGTGAGTTCGTACATCGTCCCGAACACGAGCGTCGGTAGGACGAGCACCGAGATGCTAACCAGTCGCGCCTGCGGCGCGCCCGACAGCGAGAAGAAGTGGATCGACGCGAAGATGAGGCTGGCGAGGAAGATGGCCACGGGCGCGGGGAGTGCCTCGCTCAGGCGGTTCTGGACCACGCCGCGGTACAGCAGTTCCTCGCCCGGTCCGATCAGGAGCAGCGACGCCGGGATCAGGAGGAGCAGGATCTCGGGGTTCTCCATCCCCATCTCGGCGGTGGTGTTGGGGGCGGGCTCGGCCCCGACCGTCGAGATGACGACCGACGCGAGCACGAGCAGCGCGAACGACGCGACGTAGCCCGCGACGACGAAGGCGACGTCGCGCAGCGACGGGACGTCGATGCCGACGTAATCGAGTCCGAGACCGCGGTAGCGGAGATAGCCCAGCGCGACGCCGCCGAACCCGACCCCGGTTGCGAGCGCCAGCGAGATGACGATGCTCAAGAGCGGAGTCACGGAGACGCCGGCGAGGAACAGTACGAGGACGGCCGCGCCGACGAGGAGCCCGCCGACGCCGATACCGACGACGGCGAGGAGGAGCGCCACGACGAGTGCGCGGAGGACGTCGACGAGCGGATCCGACGACGGTACTGAATCGCCCGCCCCGTCGACGACATCTGATTCGGAGGACACAGCCTACGTACGTGCTGGGGAGTCAAAATCCTTCGTCTCCCCCGACTCGTCTCGATCGCCGTGCTTCGTCTGATTTTCCTCCGGGCTCGGGTCGCTCAGATCAGCGTCCACGCGAAGTACAGGCCGCCGAGGGCCAGCGCGACGCCGACGACCTGCACGAGTCGTCGCCACCGCGTGGGAACGGCCGAGCCAGCGCCCGAGCCGTCGGAGTCGGATCGGCCGTCACCACCCGCCTCTGAGACGCCGTCCTCGCCGTATCGGCCGCGGCGGTCCTGCGGGAGTCGACCGGCGCTCTGCACCTGAACGATCGTCTCTGGAGCGGCCAGGAACAGGAGCCCCAGCGCGACCCCGAGGACGGCGGCCGCGAGCGTCCGAACGTCGACCATCAGCCCCGGAGCCGCTCGATGCGCTTCTCCATCGGCGGGTGGGTCGCGAAGAGCCGCGCGAGGCCGCGCTCCTCGCCGAAGATGCAGAGCGCGTTCACCTGGGAGTCGACCGCGGAGTCCTGACTCCGCTCGTTGCCGCGGCTGATCTTCTCCAGGGCGCGGGCCAGGGGTTCACCGCCGCCGATGGCGTCGGCGGCGTCGCCGTCGGCCACGTACTCTCGGTAGCGGGAGATGGCGAAGACGAAGAGCATCACGAGCATCTGGGTGATCTGGCCGACGACGATCGCGAGGAAGAAATCGGCGATGTCGTTGTCGCCGGTCAGGAGCACGGCCCACTGGGCGACGATGGCGACGATGGAGGCGACGCCCTGCCCGAGGACCATCATCACCACGTCGCGGTTGCGGATGTGCGCGAGTTCGTGAGCGAGCACGCCCTCGACCTCCTCGGGGTCCAGGCGTCTGAGCAGCTCCTCGCTCACCACGACCGTCCCCGCGCCTTTCCGCCCGACGGCGAAGGCGTTGGGGACACCCATCCGCGCGATCATCAGCCGGGGCTTGTCGATCCCCATCGACTCCGAGAGCGACTCGACGCGCCGGTGGAGGTCGGCGTAGCGGTCCTCCGGCAGGTCCTCGGCACCGACGCTCCGCAGCGCCATCCACTTGCCGACCTTGTACTGGACGCCGACGAAGGCGACGCTTCCGACGAGGATGAGCGGCAGCAGTCCCTCGCCGAACATCGCCATCAGCACCACGGCCGCGACGGCGTAGAAGGCGAACAGGATCGATCCGACGATCGCCATCCGCGCTTTCAGTCCGAGGTGTCGCATACTGCGATTTCGTTGTCCGTCCGGACACAAATGCTCGGTGGTTCCAGCACGGCGATTGTTTATATACCAGTGCGCGGCCATCACCGCCGTGACCTGAGAACGGCACCGCGTCGTGCAGCGATTGTTCGGCACAACGACGCGGGAGACGGGCGACAACGACGGTGCTGTGGCGGCCGCCGTCGCGCGTCGCGAGCGGGTGTCGACTGTTCGCCAAACCGATCAGCGACCGGTCCGACGAGACGGTCGATGTCGTGAGACGGCTCGACCGTCCCCTCGCCACGAAAGCGACGGTACTTACGGGGTCGCCGCCGACACCCGAGTATGCGCGATCACTTCGAGCTCCGCGACGGGGACGCCGCCGGCCGCATCGGCGAACTCTCGGTCCCCAGAGCGGGGGTCACGGTCGAAACGCCGGCCCTGATGCCGGTCATCAACCCGAACATCCGCACGGTCGCCCCCGCCCGTCTCGAATCGGAGTTCGGCGCGGAGATCCTGATCACGAACTCCTACATCATCCACACGAACGAGGACCTCCGCGAGGCGGCACTCGAAGTCGGCCTCCACGAACTGCTCGATTTCGACGGGGCGATCGTCACCGACTCGGGGTCGTTTCAGCTCGCCGAATACGGCGACATCGAGGTGACCACCCGCGAGATCCTCAGATTCCAGCGGGACATCGGCTCGGACGTCGGCACGCCGGTCGACATCCCGACGCCGCCGGACGTCTCCCGAGAGCGGGCCGAGGAGGACCTCGCGACGACCGAGAGAGCGCTCGCGGACGCCGAAGCCGTCGACGCCGGCGAGATGCTCGTGAACGCACCGGTCCAGGGATCGACGTATCCGGATCTCCGCGAGACCGCCGGCCGACGCGCCTACGAGACCGACCTTGACGTCTTCCCCGTCGGCGCGGTCGTCCCCCTAATGAACAGCTACCGCTACGCGGAGATGATCGACGTCGTCGCCGGCGCGAAGCGCGGGCTCGGCCGCGACGCTCCCGTCCACCTCTTCGGCGCGGGCCACCCGATGATGTTCGCGCTGGCGGTCGCCGCCGGCTGCGACCTCTTCGACTCGGCGGCGTACGCCATCTACGCCCGCGACGACCGCTACCTGACGGTCCGTGGCACGGAACACCTCGAAGACCTGGCGTACTTCCCCTGCTCGTGCGCGGTCTGCTCGGAGCACGACCCCGACGACCTCCGCGCGCTGGACGACGCCGAGCGCGAGCGGCTGCTCGCCGAGCACAACCTCCACGTCTCCTTCGCGGAGATCCGCCGGATCAAGCAGGCGATCCGCTCGGGGAACCTTCTCGAACTGGTGGAGTCGCGGGCGCGCTCGCACCCGGCGATGCTCGACGGGTACCGCGCGCTGTTGGATCACGCCGACCAGCTCGAACGCGAGGACCCCGTCTCGAAGGGGTCCTTTTTCTACCTCTCCGAGGACTCCGCGCGGCGTCCGGAGGTCGCGCGACACCACGAGCGGATCGGCCGCCTCGACGCCGGCGGGCGAGTTCTGCTCACGGAGGGCGGCAAACCCTCCGGCGACGCCTACGACGCCGCCTGGCGCGTGGTCCCGCCCTTCGGGCCGTTCCCGCGGGCGCTCTCGGAGACGTACCCCCTCACGGCCGAGGTGCCGGAGCGGCTCGACCGCGCGGCCTACGAGGCGGCCGCCGACGGCGTCGCCCGGGTTGTCGACGCCAACCCCGACTCGTCGTTCACACTCGCGCACGACGACTGGCCGAACTCGGCGCTGGCGCGACTCCCCGACGGCGTCGACCTGGAGAACCTCCGGCGCGACGAGCAGTTCGAGTGACGTGTCGAGGCACATCCCGACGCTCCCCTCGGAGGCCACCGCCGGCGTCGGTCTCCTGCCGGAGCCATTGCCGGCGTCGGTCCCCTGACGTCGCCAGCGAGGTCACTGCTCGGAATCGACTATCGACACGTCCGCCATTCGCTCGGTGAAGTCCCAAGAGTGCAGTCGCTCCGGCCTGATTCGGATTCGGACTTCCTCGCGGTCGGGGTCGAGGAGGAACGCCCCGAGGTCGTTGTCGGTCCCGCCGAGGTAGCGCTCGAAGAGCGAGCGCAAGAGCCGCTTGTCGGTGTCGGGTTCGATCGATGCGGTTCCCCGGCCGCGGACGCCCTTGTAGGGCGCGTCGTTGGTCGACACCTCGAACGCGACTTCGGGGTCGTTGCGGAGGTACTCGACGACGGCCGCGTCGGCACTCGTCGCACAGCGGAGTTCGGGCGTCGCCGCGGCGTCTTCGCCGGCAGTTGCCGCCTCGTCGACCGGCGCTGCGACGCCGACAGCACCGTCTCTCTCGTCGGCGTCGACCCACGCGAACCACAGCGAGAGCATCCAGAGGTGCCCACTGGGCGTGTGGCACCCGAGGCGGACGGGAACGCGCGCCGCGTCGAGGAACGCTCCCACCTCTTCCACGGACCAGGGACCGGTGACGTGCATACCCGGGTTTGGGAGTCCCCCCGCAAAAGCGCGCGGGCCGACTCCGTCGGATCAGACGGCCGGCAGCGCCGACCGGGAGGAGCGCCGTCGGGCGCGCGAACAGACAGATAATTCACGCTCGACGGCACATACGGGAGTATGACCGACTACTTCGAGATCCACGGGCGCGACGGGGCCGCCCGGCTCGGGGAACTCCGGCTCTCGGATCCGCTGACGACGCCCGCGCTCGTCGACGACAGCATCGACGACGGCGGCAGCCTCTGGACGGGGGAGCGGGACGTCCCCAAGGGGTATCGAGAGATCCTGACGGTGCTTCCCCACCGTGCGTTCCCGGCCGGGACCGACGAGCGCGTGCAGGAGACGTTCGCCGTCGACTACCCCGACGTGGACTACCCGAGCGCGGCGGTCGTGACCGCCGAAACCGCCGCAGACTACGGCTCCGACGCCTACGTGCTCTCGGACGCACAGGGGTTCGTCGGCCACGCCGCTGCGTTCCGCGAGGAGATCATCGCCGCGCGGGAGGCGCTCCCCGCCGACACGGCGCTGTATCTCTCCGGCGTCGCGACGCCGCGAAACGCCGCGACGCTGGTGTACGCCGGCGTCGACCTCCTCGACGCGAAGCGGGCGCGCGTCCGCGGTCTGGAGGGCTTCTATCTCACCTCGGAGGGCGAGTACTTCCTCGAGGATCTGGAGGAACTGCCGTGCACCTGTCCGGCGTGCCAGGGCAAGCGTCTCGATATCGATCCCGACGCGGCCGACACCAACGCCGCGCGCGCCGCCGCGTTCGACCGCGAGGACTGCGCCGACCACAACGAGTACGCGCTGGAGTCAGAACTGGCGACGATTCGCCGACGGATCCGCGACGGCCGCCTCCGCGACTACGTCGAGGGACAGGCGCGGCACGACCAGTGGCTCACGGCGGCGTTCCGCGAGTTCGATCAGCAGTACGAGTACCTCGAGGAGCGCACGCCGGTCATCCGCGACACCGAACTCACGGCGGCGACCGAAGACACGCTCCGACGCGTGGAGATCCAGCGCTTCGCGGAACGGGTGACCGAGCGATACCGGAACCGGTTCGACAATCCGCTCGTGCTCGTGCCGTGCTCGGCGACGAAGCCGTACAGCGAATCGCAGAGCCACGCGCAGTTCCACGACGCGATTCAGTACCGCGGCCATCAGGTCTCGATGACCTCGCCCATCGGCGTCGTCCCGATGGAACTGGAACTCACTTACCCCGCCCAGCACTACGACGCCGTCGTGACGGGCCGGTGGTCCGAAGACGAGAAATCCTTCGTCGCCCGCGTGCTCCGGCGGTACCTCGAACGCAACGAGTACCCGCGCGTGATCGCACACGTCCCCGACGAGGGATACCGCGACATCGTCGAGCGCGTCGAGGCCGACGTCGACCTCGACTTCGAGTACACCGTCGAAGAGCACCCGACGGCGACGGAGTCGATCGCGAACCTGATGTCGGCGCTCGACGGCGATCTGAAGTACGGGAAACGGAAGCGTCAGCACAACACGATACGAGCGCTCGCGGACTATCAGTTCGGCCCCGACGCCGGCGACGACCTGTTCGCGGACGTGGAGCTGCGAACCACGAGCCGCTACCCCAAACTCCAGGTCCGAGACGGGGGCAGCGAGGGCGACGACGGCGGTCCTGGCGAGCAACTCGCGACGATGGTCCCCCAGTACGGCGTGCTCTCGTTCACGCTCGCCGGCGCGCGCGTCTGGGCCGAGTCGGACGCGCCGACGAAGCGCGTCGAAATCGACGAGTTCGTCCCGCACGGCAGCGTCCTCGCGCCGGGCGTCGTCGACGCCGACGCTGACATCCGGGTCGGCGACGAGGTCGTCGTCGAGGGGCCGAAGGCCTTCGCGGTCGGCCGCGCGCAGATGTTCGGCTCGGAGATGGTCGAGTCGACGCGCGGCGAAGCGGTGCAGGTCCGACACGTCGAGGAACTGTAGTCGTCCCGGATCCGGCGGGGGTTTCCCGAGGGAACCTCCGATCCTCGACCGCGCCGATCACCCTCACGTCGGCGTCGATAGCCAGTCCCGCCGGAGAGGGCCGTATCGCCCCCGAGAACGGTACCGCTCGACAAGACGAGAGTATTTACCCGACGGGGACGCTATCGCGAGTGATGTCGGACTCCGGGCTCTCTGCGGGTACCGCGCGAAAAGAGCTGTACGAAGTGATGCGGCTCGATCTCCCGTTCGAGGAGAAGGCGACACGGGCGCTCTCGGTCGGCGAACGCTTTCTGGGCGTCGACAACGGTCACGTGACGCGTATCGATCCCGAGAGCAACTACTGGCAGGCGGTCGCCAGCACGGACCCGCCAGACGGGTCGTTTCCAGCGGGGTTGGTAACCGACTTCGACGCGACGTACTGTCGGCGAGCGATCGAGAGCGGCGGTTCGCTCGCGCTTTCGGACGCGCCCGAAGCGGGGTGGGGTGACGACCCGGCCTTCGAGGCGCACGGACTCCACTGTTATCACGGCACCCCGCTCGTCGTCGACGGCGACCTCTACGGGACCGTCTGCTTCGTCTCCGAGGCACCCAGAGAACGGCCGTTCAGCGAGGTCGAGACGACGTTCGCGGAACTCCTGGCGCGGATGCTGGAGCGCGAACTCGAACGGCGACAGATGACGGCGACGATCGAGCGCTACGAGGAGTTTGCGAGCGTCCTCTCGCACGACCTCCGAAACCCGCTGAACGTCGCCCAGGGACGCGTCGACCTCGAGCGGAGCGAGCGGGAGAGCGAGAACCTGGCGGTCGTGGCACGGTCGCTGGATCGCATCGAATCGATCATCGCCTCGGTTCTCAGGGTGGCGCGGGAGGGGCGCGACATCGACGCGACGTCGGTCGTCTCGCTGTCGACGCTTGCCGAGCGGTGCTGGGAGTCGATCGATGTCGCCGACGCGACGCTCGTCGTCGACGAGGAGTTCACCTTCCGCGCCGACGCCGAGCGGGTCCGCGGCATCTTCGAGAACCTGTTTCGGAACGCGGTCGAACACGGCGGCGACGACGTCACGATCCGGGTGGGTCCGCTCGACGGCGGCGAGGGGTTCTACGTCGAAGACGACGGGCCGGGGATCCCGGAGTCCGACCGCGAGACCGTCTTCGACCCCGGCTACACGACTGGCCGGGAGGGCGTCGGCCTGGGGCTGTCGATCGTCGAGGGCGGCGTGGAAGCGCACGGCTGGCGCATCGAGGCGACCGACGCCGAGACCGGCGGGGCCCGCTTCGAGATCAGAGACGTCATCCCGGCCTGAGCGTCTCGCCTCGCCCGGGCCGTCGCCGGGCAGAAGTCGGCAGCGGAGCCTTTTGTCGTCGGCGTCTGTGAGAAGCGGTATGGTACTCCTTTCTGTCGGGGTCGCCGTCGGCGTGGTTACCGTCCTCGTGGGCGTGAGCGCGTTCTTTTCGAGCAGCGAGACGGCCATCTTCACGCTCCCTGAATCGTGGTTCGAGTCGTCCTCGTCCTCGGACGACGCCCGGTTCGCGACGCTTCGGGGGCTCCGAGACGACCCGCATCGACTGCTGGTGACGCTTCTGGTCGGGAACAACGTCGTCAACGTGGCGATCGCGAGCATCACCACGCTGGTCTTCACCGAACACCTGCCGGCCGGGGTCGCCGTGTCGGCGTCGACCGTGGTCGCGAGCGCAGTCGTCCTGATATTCGGCGAGATCGTCCCGAAGTCTTACGGCCTGGGCCACGCCGAATCCTGGGCGCTCAGCGTCGCCCGGCCGATCCAGGTCGTCGGGCGAGTCCTCCTCCCGCTCGTGGTGCTTTTCGACTGGATCACGCGACAGTTGAACGACGCCATCGGCGGCGAACCGCGGATCGAAAAGACGCACGTCGACGAGTGACGCGGGGAGTCGCAATCGCGTCCGCGCGCCGTCGGCGGAACGTTGATTTCGCGGCGGCGAGTATCTCGAACGGATGAGACAGTCGTTCCTTACCGATTTCCGCAACCCGGAACATACCGGCGAAAACCGCTGTTGGCCGTGTACCGCGGTCAACGTCGCGATCGTCGGCGTCGCCTCGGCGGTGCTGTTCCCGGTCTCGCCGGTCCTGTCGGTCGTGGCCGCGGCAGTCGGGCTGCTTCTCGTCGTCGTCCGGGGATACGTGATCCCGGGTACGCCCCGGTTCGCGCCGCGCCTCGTCGCGCGGCTCCCCGGCGGCGACGCGCTGTTCCACGACGCCCCCGAGGAACCGTCCGGGTCGCTGAGTCCCGACGGGGGCGCGTCAGAGTCGGACCGCGCGGTCGGCGGCGGGGAACCCGCGGGTGACGACCCGCCCGGCCACGCCGACGAGTCGGCCGAGTCGCCGGACCGCGGCGTGCTCCTCGAACGACTCGTCGAGGCGGGCGTACTCGACGACGACGGGGAGCGGGTCGCGCCGACCGCGGCGTTCGAGGAGCGGTGGCACGCGGAGATGGCCGAACTGCGCGACGCGGATACCGAGGCCTTGGCCGATGCAGCCTTGGAGATCTCGCCGGCGACGGAGTCGCACGCGGTTCGACAGGACGGCCAAGAGTGGGTGGCGCTCTCGTCGGGTGCCGAGCACGCGATCGAGGAGACGTGGCTCACCCGACCGATCGCCATCGCGGAGATCGGCGGCGGCCGCGCGGCCGCGGACTTCGTCGACGACGACGAGACCGCGCTCGCGGCGGCACAGACGTGTCGGATGTTCCTGGAAGACTGCCCCGACTGCGGGACCGAACTCGAACGCGGGGACGACGCGTCCTGCTGCGGCGGGTATCACGGCTCCGGTGGGGTCCCCTCGGAGACGCTCTTTTGCCCGTCCTGTGAGGCCCGGGTCTACACTTTCGAGTGAGGTCCGGCGGAGCGCTTCCAAGTAGGACCCAACGGAACGTCTCCGGGTAGGACCCGACGGAGCGTCTCCGAGTGGGATCCCACGGAACCCCGCCGCTATCCGATCCGCTACGCCGACTGTCCGTACAACCGCGCTTCGTAGGGGCCGAGTTCCAGCGGCCCGTTCGGCTCGGCGGCGACGTCGTCGTAGTTGCCGCAGAGTAGCGAGGCCTCGGCGTCCAGCGCGTCGAGGTCGGCGGTCGCGGCGCTGTCCGAGAAGTTTATGACGACGACGACCTGGTCGTCGTCCAGCGTCCGCGTGTACACGAACAGTTGCTCGTCGTCGGGGCGGTGGATGTCGTAGCTCCCGTAGACGAGCGCCTCCCGCTCCCGCCGGAGGTCGATGAGCGCCTCGTAGAAGGAGAGCACCGACGGCGTGCGTTCGCGCTCGCTGGCGACGTTGATGTCGGCGTAGTTCTCGTTGACCGGGATCCACGGCTCGCCGTCGGTGAACCCGGCGTGGGCCGTGTCGTCCCACTGCATCGGCGTCCGCGCGTTGTCGCGGGTGCGGTGCTCGACCACGTGCCGGATCGACTCGTAGTCCGCGACGGCCCCGGCCGCGATCAGTTCCCGGACGTTTCGGACCGTGTCCACGTCGCTGATGTCGTCGAGGCTCTCGAAGGTGCCGTTCGTCATCCCGATCTCCTGGCCCTGGTAGACGAACGGCGTCCCGCGGAGCGTCAGGAGGATCGTCGCGAGCGCCGTCGCCGACTCGTAGCGGTAGCGCTCGTCGTCGCCGAACCGGGAGACCGAGCGGGGCTGGTCGTGGTTCTCGAAGAACAGGCTGTTCCAGTCGAGGCCGCCCTGCCAGCGGTCCAGCGTCTCCTTGAGATCGAGGAGGTCCCAGTCGCCGACGTCCCAGCGCCCCCGTTCGCCGAAGTCGAGTCCGACGTGCTCGAAGTGGAAGACCAGGTCGAGCGGGCCGTCGGGAGCCGTGTACCGCCGCGCGTGCTCGAGGTCGAGATTCGGCATCTCGCCGATGGCGACGGCGTCGGTGCCGGCGAACACGTTCTCGTGAATCTCGTCGAGGTACTCGAAGATCCGGGGCCCGTTGACGAAGTGTTCGCTCCCGGTCCAGTCGTTGCTGGGGTCGCCGTCGGGGAGGCCCTCGGCCTTCGAGAGCAGGTTGACGACGTCCAGTCGGAACCCGTCGATTCCCTTCTCCAGCCACCAGTTCATCGTGTCGGCCATCGCGTCGCGGACGTCCGGGTTCCGCCAGTTGAGGTCGGGCTGGCTCACGTCGTAGAGGTGGAGGTACCACGCCTCGCGCTCGGCGTCGTACTCCCAGGCTGACCCGCCGAAGAACGATTCCCAGTTGTTCGGCGGCTCGTCGGGGTCGCCGTCGCGCCAGATGTAGTAGTCGCCGTACTCGCCGTCCGGCTCCGATCGCGACCGCTGGAACCACTCGTGGTCGGAGGACGTGTGGTTCGGGACCATATCCATCACGAGTCGGATGTCCCGTGCGTGGAGTTCCTCGAGCAGTCGGTCCCAGTCGTCCATCGTCCCGAACTCGGGGTAGATCGCGCGGTAGTCGCTGACGTCGTAGCCGTTATCGCGCTGCGGGGACTGATACACCGGGTTGAGCCAGACGCAGTCGACGCCGAGTCGTTCGAGGTGATCGAGACGGTCGATGACGCCCGGCAAGTCCCCGAACCCGTCGCCGTCGGCGTCGCTGAAGCTCTTCGGATAGATCTGATAAACGACCGCTTCCTTCCACCAGGTGCGTTCTGTCATAGTTGGGAGGTGTAGACGGGGATCCGACGGTCCCCCCGGCGTCCGTCTCGTCGACGAGTGCGCGGGCCGGACGCGAAGTCGCGTCGGTCCGCCGAGCCGCCCGGCGAACAGCGAGCGTGAGCGAGGGAGTCGCCGCCGGATCCCGTTCGTCGTCTCCGATTCCGCCCGTTCCGTATTAACCGTTGTGAGAACTACCCGGCGGCGAGTTAATAATTCGTCGACGGCGGCGGATGGGTTGCGTTTTTATTCGGTGGCGAAGTAATCTCGGTATGGTTGCGACGCCGGTTCGCGTCGGGTTTGTCGTCGACGGCGGCCCGAGCGATCGACAGGAGGCCGCGAGAGCGTGGGCGAGCGCCCGATATCGACTCGACGTGATCGGGACCGACGACCTCGCTCCGTCGATGCCCTACGACGTGATCTGGTGGCACACGGACGAGGAACTGCTCGACATCGACGCGACCGTCGCGAGGGCGCTCGAGGAGTACGTCCGCGGCGGCGGCGGCCTCCTCCTCGGCCTCCGGGCGGTGAGCGCGGTCGAACCGCTCGGGATCGATTCGGTCGCGCCGGACGCCGTCGGCACGAGGAGCGTGTCCGCCCCGACCGGGTTGCTGTGGCGGTCCGTGTACGACGACCACCCCGCAGTCGAGGGATTCGACGGCTTGCGGATCCCGATCGCGGACCACGGGACGGTCCCCTTCGCGCGGTACGAGTCGGTCCTCCCCGCGGAGGGCGAGGTGCTCGCTTCGACCGTCGAGGGCGAGCACGACCGCCCCGTGCAGACGTCGGTGGTCTCGTGGCACCACGGCGACGGCGCGGTGCTTGGAGCCAGCACGCTGGCGTTCAGGGCCGATCCGGCGCCGGAGTACGCCGCGAACCGCGACCGCGTCGCCGAGGGCTTCGTCGAGTCGCTGGCGGCCGGCCCCGACCCCCGGTTCGACCGTCCCACCGACCGGGCCGGCTTCGAACGCCTCCGCGCGCGCCTCCGCGACGACCCGCACCGACCGCGGTACCACGTCACGTCGCCGGCGAACTGGATCAACGACCCGAACGGGCTCATCGAGCACGAGGGACAGTACCACGTGTTCTACCAGTACAACCCGGCCGGTCCCTACCACCACGCGATCCACTGGGGCCACGCCGTCAGCGACGATCTCGTCCACTGGCGGGACGAACCGCTCGCGCTCGCGCCCTCGCCCGACGGCCCCGACCGCGACGGCTGCTGGTCGGGGTGTGCGATCGACGACGGGGGGGCGCCGACCCTCCTGTACACCGGCGGGCGCGGGCGCAGACAGCTCCCCTGTCTGGCGACCGCGACAGACGGGTCGCTCCGGTCCTGGATCAAGGACACGGAGAACCCGATCATCGAGGAGGCGCCGACCGACATCGACGTCCTGGAGACCGAACACTGGGAGGCCGAGTTCCGGGATCACTGCGTCTGGCGCGAGGACGGCCTGTGGCACCAGATCATCGGGTCGGGCGTCACCGGCGTCGGCGGGACGGCGTTACACTACACCGCCGAGAACCTCCGCGATTGGACGTACGAAGGACCGCTGCTGGTCGGTGAAGGGCCGGACGCCGGGGCCGTCTGGGAGTGTCCGGAGCTGCTGCGGCTGGGGGAGAAAGAGCTCCTGCACGTCTCCAACTACGAGACGGTACTGTACTTCGTCGGCGAGCGCCGCGACGGCGGGTTCGAGGTGGAGTCGCGGGGGGTACTGGATCACGGCGACTTCTACGCCCCGCAGTCGATGCGGGTGGACGACGGCTACCTGACCTGGGGGTGGCTCCCGGAGGCCCGCGACGACGAGACCCAGTGGGACGCCGGCTGGTCGGGGGCGCTGTCGGTGCCGCGGCGTATCGAAATCGACGAGTCCGGGGAACTCAGGCAGCGTCCGGCGGCGGAACTGACCGCGTTGCGGGGAACGCAGTACGTCGATGGAACGTCTCGGTCACTCCGCGACGAGCGCCAGGAGCTCCCCGCCAGCGGCCGGGCCCTGGAGCTGACGGCGACGATTTCGCTCCGCGACGCCGACGCCGTGACGCTGTCGGTCTTCGAGTCGCCGGACCGGCGAGAGCGGACCGAGATCAGGTACACGGCCGCGAACGAACTGATCGTGGACCGGTCGAACGCCAGCGAGGACCCGCGAGTGCAGAGCGACGAGCAGCGGCTGGAAGTCACGCCGTACGACGAACCGCTGTCGCTGCGGTTGTTCCTCGACGGCTCCGTGATCGAGGCGTTCGTCAACGACCGCCACTGCCTGACGAGTCGCGTCTACCCGACGCGGGACGACAGCACCGGGGTCGCGGTCGAAGCCGCGGGCGGGCGCGCCGAAATCACCGACCTGTCGGTGTGGGAACTCGAGGACGCGTGGTCGGCGAGCGAGGACCGCGCGCCGCGATCGACGGCCCCGACGCGATAAGAGCGGGGATTGCGCCGAATTGCCGCGCTACGTCGAGTAGCTGCCGTACGATCCCGGGGACTCGATCCACGTCTCGCCCGTACCGCCGTCGGTCGCCGAATCGTCGCGGTCGACGTACTCGGCGTCCCGGAAGTCGCGTCGGGCCGACGGCCCGAGCGGTCCGTCCTCGTCCTCGGGGACGGGTCCGGCGGGGTCGTCGACGTCGAAGCCCGGCAGCGACTCGTTCAGCGTCGGGATGTGCCAGTGATCGAGCGTGCCGAGCACTCGCGTGCGGTCGCCGTCGACGGTGAGGCGGATCGTCGGGCCCAGGGTCCCACCGAACCGGCGTCGCTGTTCGCGCTCCGTGAGGTGCGCGATCTCGTCGAGGGAGTCGCCGGCGAAGTCGAAGTAGTTGAAGAAGCTCTCGACGAGGATCTCCTCGTGGTGGGGGAACGCCATCCACGAGTACGCCTGGAACGGGGCGTTGTGGGGGTTCGTGACTACCAGTCCGGACTCGTTCAGCGGTCGGTAGGGCCCGCCTAGGGAGTCGGCCACGAAGCCGTAGAGCGCGTCGTACCCGTCGAGTCCCGGCGCGAACGTGTGCATATGGCTGGAGACGAAGAGGTAGTACCGACCCTCCCAGTGGACCACGTGCGGCCGTTCGAGTTCCTGGTTGGTACAGATGCTCTCGAGGATCGGCGGGCGGAGTTCCCACTCCATCGGATCGCCCGAGGGCGACACCGCGACGCCGACGGCCCCGTTGAACTCCTGCAGCGCGGCGTCGCCGCCGCAGCGGTCGCTGCCCTCCGGGACCGGCGCGTTGGCCTCGAACAGCAGGCAGACCTCGCCCGTCTCGGGGTCCTCGTAGAACCACGGATCGCGGAAGGTGTAGATCATCCCGCGAGACTGCGATTCGGTCTCGTACCACTCGCCGTCCGGCCTGAGAAGTTCCCGGTGCGTCCACGGACCGTCGACCGAGAGCGACGATTCGGTCGTCGTGATCGTCCCGCCGGAGGCCCCCACGAGGCGCTGCGTGTACGTGAGTTCGGACGCGGTCTCCGTTCCCGCGGCGGTGTAGTAGAGGTAGACGTCGCCGTCGTCGTACAGCGCCGACCCGGCCCACTGCCGCTGACCGAGGGCGTCGTCGGCGAACACGGGACCGCCGTCGTGCCACTGCCGGCCGTCGCGGGAGTAGAAATACCGGATCCGAGCCACGTCGTGACGCTTGCCCGGGAGGAGGTCGCTGGGGGCCGTGAGCGAGAACACGACGCGCCAGCCGTCGACGTCCGCCAGCCGTCCGTGTCGGTCCCGCAGCAGCCACGTGTCCCAGACGTGAACGTCCTCGGCGGGCGTCGATTCCGGCGGGTAGATGATGGGGGCGACCGTCTCGGGAGTGCGCTCGATCCCGGCGGCCTGCTCGCGACTCCACTGTGAACGCGGCGGATCACCGCCGACGTCCGGGTCCCTGTTGGACGGTCGATTGGGCATCGTGAAAAAGTGAACTCACCTCGAAATAACTCTTTTTACTCGGGGCCCCAGCGACGGTCCTGCACTCGGCGGAGAGACGACTTGCCCGACCGAACCGGTCGGTTGGTCGAATTGTATCAAATATTAACTCAGATCTAAGTAAAAATCTCAAAAGATTCAAGTAGCTGTGGCGCGTTGGTACAACTACGATGAGTATGAATACAGTACTGCTGGCCTTCAGCAGAAACGACGAACAGCGAATCGACGAACTCTTCGACACGGCGACCTCGATCGTCGATCCCGACGGCACGATCGTCCTGCTCCACGTCTTCGACCGAGAGCAGTACGACACGATCTCGACGAAACTGAACATCGACGACGACTCGGAGGTCACCCCCGACGACATCGCGCGCCGGTCGCGGATCGGCCGCGAGATTACGACCCGGCTCGACGACGCGGGGGTCGACTACGTCGTCCGCGGTGCGCTCGGCGAGACCAGCGACGCCATCCTCCGACAGAGCGAGTCTGACGACGCCGACCTCGTCGTCGTCGGCGGCCGCAGCCGCTCGGCGACGGGCAAAGCCCTGTTCGGATCGACGGCGCAGAAGGTGCTGGTCGAGGCCGACTGCCCGGTGACGTTCGTCAAGGAACAGTCCGAAGAGAAGAAGAAGGCCGCCGCGCCCGCGTAATCCCGGACGCGACGTCCCGGAAGCCGTTCGACGGGGGCTCTACTCTCTACTTCTCGAACAGCCCCGAAACGTCCGACTCTCTGCTTCGACGCCGTTCGACGTGTCCCCGCAGCCGCTCGTAGACGATCGACCGCTGGTCGCGGTCGGCGGCGAACGCGAACAGCATCCCGACGAAGCCGCGGGAGCGCCGCTGCGGGGTTCCCCGAGGTGAACTGTCGTCTCCCAACTCCTCGCGAGCGTAGCGGACCGCGTCGTCGACGACCGCCGCGTCGAACGCGTCGTATTCGCTCGCCAGGAGCGTCACCGCGGTCGCGACCGCCTCGAACGACAAGTCGGTCGGTTCGATAGCGTCGCCCGCATAGCGGAGCGCGGGCGGCCGACGGCGCTCCGCGAGTTCCGGGTCCGCAGCGAGGCGGCGCAGATACGCTCGGATCTCGTCGACGTTGACCGGGCACCCTTCGTCGACGGCCGCGAGATATCGCTCACCGCTCTCGGCCAGTCCGCGCTGGCCGCTCCAGTTTCGGCGACGGCCGTGGTGAACCGCCGCGGCGTACTGGATGAGGCCGTGGAGTAACCGTTCCTCTGACGTTCCCTCCGCCAAGGCGAGCCACGGCTCTTCCCAGGCCTCGTGGGCGACGTGGTAATCGCCCGCGTTGAACACCGCGATCCCGATTCGGAGCGCCTCCTGCACGCTCGGAAGTCGTCGTCGCGCGAGTAAATAGTCGACGCTCGCGGGCGAAACGAGTCGACACGCGGCGGACACACGTCCTCGGCGCGCTGACGACGAGGCAGCGTCGATGCGCGGAGGACGGGAAAGCGTCCTCGGCCCGCAGACGACGTGCGTCCTCCGTCGGTGACGAACTTATCCGACTGCGGCCCCTTCGAACACTCGCACGCACGATGATCAAACACCCCGCCTACCCACGCCGAGACCGATGACGCGGACGCACGTGACCTGCCTCGACTGCGGGACGGAGTTCGTCCGGCCGAACGGCTACGCCGGCAATTACTGCCTCTCGTGCCACGAGTCGTGGACGGCGGACGAAGACTCGCGCTCGTCGTCGACGGAGGAATCGAAGCCGCGGCGACTTCGAAGTGGGACGACGTCCTCCGTTCGGCCGGCCGACGACGACGCGTCAGACGCGCCGTCGCGGTACGAGGAGGAGTGAACCGGGCGCGGCTCCGGGCGGATCCAGTCGGACGTGCGAGCGTCCGGGGCCGCCCGGCGTCGCTCGTCAGCCGAACACGAGGATCGAAGCGAGGAGAGACAGGACGCTGACTGTTCCGAGCGCCGTCAAGACGACGAGCAGCGGTTCGATGCCGGTGTTCCGGAGGTTCTCGATTTCGATGCTCGTTCCCAGACCGACGAACGCGAGGAGAAACAGCCACTGGTAGCCGCGTTCGAAGAGCGAGACGACGCCCGGTGAGAGCAGTCCCGCGCTGGCGACGGCCGCGACGGCGACGAACCCGAGCACGAACGTCGGAAACTGCGCCCAGAGGGACCGCCAGTCGGCGACTCCCGTCGCGTCGCCGACGCTATCGCGCCGGGCGTAGTAGACGGCGTACAGGACGGCGACGACCCCGATGAACACGTTCCGGCCGAGTTTGGTGATCGTCGCCCACTGACCCGCCTGCTCGGAGTAGGCGAATCCGGCCGCCACGACCGGACCCGTGCTGACCATACTGATCCCGGACCAGACGCCGAAGACGACGTCCGGGAGGGCGAGCAGGCGTCCGATCACCGGGTAGATCGCGAGCGTCATCGCGTCGAAGAGGAGGATCGTCGCGACCGCGTAGGCGATCTGTTCGCCCTTCGCGCGAACCCCGCTCGAAACCGCGACGATGGCTGAGACCCCGCAGATCGAGTACCCCGCGGCCAGCAGCGACCCGAGCCGATCGGGAATCCCGAACACCTCCCGGGCCAGGAGTTCGACGAACACGAGACTGAACGCCAGGAATCCGACGACGAGCAAGAGGAGCGTCGGGCCCGTCGCCAGCAACTGATCGACCGCGACCCGGGCACCCATCAGGACGATGCCGAGTTCCAGCCAGCGGTCGCGCGTCTCGACGCCGGCCGCGGCCCAGTCGGGAACGCCGACGGCGTTCGCGAGCAGGACGCCAAGCCCGACCGCCAGGAGCAGTCGATTGACGCCGAGGACCGTCGTCGCAAGCAGGTGCGCGAGGACGCCGCCGACGGCGAGGAGAGCGATGCCGGGGAGCGAGCGCGTTACGTCGCGCCGTGTCATATTCCGGAACATTCGTGTACAGTCGGATGTGTGACGTGTCGGCCGCGGGTGCGGGGTACGCCGGTCACGGACGAGCGGCGCGAAGCTGACGATTCCTCGGTTCTGAGCGCCCGTGCAACCGGATTCACACTAGGCGTTCAATCGCGGTTCCCCGTCAGATCGCACCGCGATGCGGAAATTACTCGACCCTACCGTGTCCGAGATACCGGAAGCATTTAGCGCTATTCGTTCGACGCGGCCGCAGCAAGCCGACCTGGTGAGTCGGGGCGGGCACCCCCCGCAGCGACGCCGTCGGGTCGTCAGGCGGAATCGGAATCGTGACCGTCGGCTGCGCGCGTGCCGCCCAGCGCTGCCGCCGTCGGCGAGTCGATTCACGAAAACGCCGGCCGCACGCGACGCTCGTCGCGTAGCGCCGGTACAATGTAGCGTCCTGACGAAGATTTGAACTCACTCGCAAATCACAGATTTGCTCGCTGCTCAAACCTCCGGTCGGAGTTTCGCGAGACGCAGACTCCTCGCTCCGCTCGTCGTGTTGCGTCTCGCAGAAGCGTCCTGACGGAGATTTGAACTCCGGTCCCTGGCTCCGCAAGCCAAGAGGATAGTCCACTACCCTACCAGGACTCATCTCTCCGTACTGCGGGTTCACTTATGAGGGTTACGATGCGACGAGACCGCGGCACTGCAGCACACGCCGACGAACCGCCGCAGTCGGGTCCGAATCGCGCGTTCAAGCAGCAATATTTTCTGTCATCTATGGGGATCCGACATTTCGTTCTACGGGCGATATGCCGGGCGGAGAAAAACAAGACACAGAGTACCCGGCTGTAATTGACTTACTTCTAGAATACTTCGGAATGACCGGACATATCTACAGAACCTCGTCGTCAGAGTTGGCTTCAGATGCTGACAGAACGCGGGGGCCTTTAGGTACCTGTATCTTGCGCTCACGTATGGCGAATCCAGTCAGTTCCCTCTGGCGACAATACCGATCCGTCGCGCTCATCTATCGGATCTTCGTCGCCTTCGTGCTCGGCTCCGCAGCGGGCATCGTCTTCGGCGAGCAGATGGCCGTCGTCGCGCCGCTGGGCGACCTGTTCCTTCGGCTGCTCAATATGCTCGTCATCCCGATCATCGTGTTCACGCTCCTGACCGGGATCAGACAGCTCTCGCCCGCTCGGCTCGGCCGGATCGGCGGGGCGACCGTCGGGCTATACGCGGTGACGACGACCATCGCCGGAATCATCGGACTGGCCGTCGCGAACGTCCTCCAGCCGGGTCGCGGCGTCGAGTTCGCCGGCGGCGAGGCGCAGTCGCAGGCCCCGCCGGCGGTCACGGAGGTCCTCCTGGGCCTCGTCCCGAACAATCCGGTTGCGGCGATGGCCGACGGCAACCTCCTCGGAACGGTCTTCTTCGTCATCGTCTTCGGCATCGCGCTCACCTACGTTCGCGCGCGGAAGGAGGAGTACGCCGAGAGCGTCGACTCCGTGTTCGAGGCCTTCGAGGTCGGCGCGGAGGCGATGTTCGTCGTCGTCCGCGGCGTGCTCGAATACGGCGTCGTCGGCGTCTTCGCGCTGATGGCCGCCGGGATCGGAACCGAAGGGATCGGCGTGTTCACCTCGCTCGGCGCGCTCGTCCTGGCCGTTGCGGTGGGCATCACGCTCCACATCGTCTTCACGTATCTGTTCCTCCTGATGGGCGTCGTCGCCGGCGTCTCGCCGATTGCATTCCTCGCGGGCGCGAAGGACGCGATGCTGACCGCGTTCGCGACGCGCTCCTCCAGCGGCACGCTGCCCGTGACGATGCGGAACGCCGAGGAGGACCTGCGGATCGAAGAGCGCGTCTACTCCTTCGCGCTCCCGGTGGGCGCGACGGCGAACATGGACGGGGCGGCCATCCGGCAGGCGATCACGGTGATGTTCGCGGCCAACGTCGTCGGCCAGCCGCTCGCGCTGACCGAGCAGGCGTTCGTCCTCCTGGTCGCCGTCCTCATCAGCATCGGCACCGCGGGCGTCCCCGGCGCGGGGATCGTGATGCTCACGGTCATCCTCACGCAGGTCGGCCTCCCGCTGGAGGTCGTCGGCTTCGTCGCCGGCGTCGACCCGATCCTCGGCCGGATCGCGACGATGAACAACGTCACCGGCGACCTCGCCGTCTCGACCGTCGTCGGCAAGTGGAACGACGCGCTCGACCTCGACGACGGCGTCTGGGCGCACGGGAGAAATCGACTCGGCAACGTCGTCCCCGGCGGCGACTGAGTCGTCGCCGACGCGCGCTTCGACGGCGCATCCGACTGCGACGTCCGGATGGGACAAGGGTCCGTTTGAATCTCCGGCACGCCTTTTGAACCACCCGTCCTACGGTACGGTATGCGACGTCGAACCGTCCTGTCCGGCCTCGCTGTCTCCCTCCCGCTCGCACTCGCCGGTTGCACCGGCGATTCCGGCCCGGACGATCCAGGGGGGACGGACACCACCGACGAGCAAAGCGAGACGGAGACGCCGAGCGACGAGCCCGACACGCCCGACGGCACAGTGACGCCGGGACGCGTCTCGGCCACACTCGTCCCGCGCGAGGAGTGTCCGAATCCGGGCGAGGCGACAGTGAGTTTCGGCGACGAGGCGATCTCTGTCGTCGGGTGCGTCGTCGGGAACAACGGCTGTAACGTCCAGCGGTTACAGGAGGTCGATTACGACACCGAAACGGAAGCACTGACCGTCGTCGTCGCGGCCGTCGAGGAGCGCGAAGAGGACGAGGCGTGCACCGAGGCGCTGGTGAACTTGGGGTACGAGGTCGACATCGAGACGGACGGTACGAGCGTCACGAGCGTCCGCGTCGTCCACGATGACGTCGATGGGCGTCGAACAGTCGTCGACGTGACGAGGTGAGCGGCCGGACGTACGTGGGATTCCCGGCCGCGAACGTTCTTATACGAAGCCGGGACCACACCCGGTGTGCCAGGAATCGACAGCGGAATCGAGAGACTGCGAGGGGTCGTAGCCGGCGGTGCGCGGGAGAGGACCGTGGCCCGACTCCGGATCGACACCGCCGACAAGACAACGCTTAAGCGGCGTCCTGCCTTGGCTGTGGATATGTCTGTGGCCGTAGCCGTTCGAACCGCGGGTTTCGCGCTCGGACCCGACGGCCGTCGGCGCGACGGGGGTGTCGCGTAGATGGGCGCGATCGAGGACGTGTACGAGGATCTCGACACCGACGTCGACTTCGAGGAGTTCGAGGCCGCCGTCGAGGACAAGGTCGAACAGATGGGCGGCCTCGCCGACGAGGAGACCGCGGCGATGCTCATCGCCCACGAACTCCGCGACGAGGAGGTCGAGGGCGTCGCCGACGTCGCGCCGGGGATGGACGACGTGAAGTTCCTCGCGAAGGTGATGAGCGTCGGCGACATCCGAACCTTCGACCGCGACGGCGAGGACGAGGACGGGAAGGTCGTGAACGTCGACGTCGCCGACGAGTCCGGCCGGATCCGGATCACGATGTGGGACGATATGGCCGAGGACGCCGTCGAGAGCCTCGAAACCGGGCAGACCCTCCGCGTGGCCGGCCGGCCGAAGGACGGCTACAACGGGATCGAGGTCGACGTCGACAAGGTCGAACCCGCCCCGGACGCCGAGGTCGACGTGCAGGCGCAGGACGCCTACCGCGTGGAGGACCTCGCGCTCGGGCTCTCCGACGTCAACCTGAAGGGTCGGGTGCTGAGCACCGACAGCGTGCGGACGTTCGACCGCGACGACGGCTCGGAGGGCCGCGTCGCGAACCTGACGCTCGGCGATCCGACCGGCCGGATCCGCGTGACGCTGTGGGACGAGAAGGCCGACGTCGCGACCGAGTTCGAGGCCGGCGAGTCGGCGGAGGTCGTCGACGGCTACGTCCGGGAGCGCGACGGGACGCTCGAACTCCACGTTGGCAACCGCGGCGCGGTCGACGAGATCGACGAGGAGATCGAGTACGTCCCCGACACCCGCGAGGTCGAGTCGCTCGAGATCGGCGAGACCGTCGACATCGCCGGCGGCGTCATCGAGACCGACCCGAAGCGGACGTTCGACCGCGACGACGGCTCCGAGGGGCAGGTCCGAAACGTGCGGGTGAAAGACGACACCGGGGACATCCGCGTCGCCCTGTGGGGCGACAAGGCCGACCTCGACATCGACCTCGCGGACTACGTGGTCTTCACCGACGTGGAGATCCAGGACGGCTGGCAGGACGACCTCGAAGCTTCCGCGGGGTGGCAGTCGACGGTCAGCGTGATGGACGACGCGCCGGAGGACGCCGCCGACACCGACACGGAGGCGGCGCAGTCGACGGGACTCGGGGCGTTCGAGGCGGGCGGATCGGCGGAAACGAGCGGTTCCGGGTCCGATTCGACCGCTTCCGCCGCTGGGGGCGCAGCCGGCGACGTCGGCGGCAACTCCGCCGCGGCGGCCGTCGCGGAGCGTCCAGCGGGGGCCGACGGCGAGGCCGAGACCGAGACGTTCACCGGGACAGTCGTCCAGGCGGGGAGCCCGGTCGTCCTCGACGACGGGAGCGAGACCCGCAGCGTCGAGACCGACGAGTCGCTACGGCTCGGCGAGAAGGTGACCGTGAGCGGCCCCGTCGCCGACGGGACGATCACCGCCGAGGACGTCGAACGGTCGAACTGAGCGGGCGGCCGACAGACGTTCCCGAACCGGTGGCCAGACGATAGACGTCCCCGAGCGCGTCGGCTTGGCGACCGCCCCACTGCGTCCGGTCGCGCCGGTCCGATCGAGAGCCGCAGCACCGTCGAGAGCGCCGAAGGCGGGAGGAGCGGCCTACGGAAAGGATTATACGCCGGTCGAACACGATATAGTGGTAATGAGTGTCGAGTTGCCGTTCGCCCCCGTGGACGCGATCATTCGACGGAGAGCCGGCGACCTCCGGGTGAGTTCGGGTGCCGCCGAGGAGCTCGCTCGCCGCGTTCAGGCGCACGGGGCGGCGCTCGCCGTCGACGCCGCCGAGCGGGCGGCCGCAGACGACCGGAAGACGCTGATGGCCGAGGACTTCGACGTCCAGCAGGTCGTGAGCCGCCGCGACCTCGAACTGCCGATCGCACCGATCGACCGCATCGCCCGCCTCCGGATCGACGACCGTTACCGCGTCTCGATGGATGCACGGATCGCGCTGGCGGACATCCTCGAGGACTACGCCGACAACGTCGCGAGCGCGGCCGCGACGCTCGCCCGGCACGCGGACCGTCGGACCGTCCAGGCCGAAGACATCGAGACGTACTTCGCCCTCTTCGAGTAGCGATGCAGTTCGGCTACAGCGAGACCTGCCTCGCACACGACACCGGCGAACGGCACCCGGAGACGGCCGACCGCCTGCGGGCCATCCGCCGCGCGCTCGCGAAGCGACACGGAATCTCCTACGTCGAGGCCGACCCGGCCGGCGAGGACTCGGTCGCCTCGGTCCACGACGACGACTACGTCGAGGAGATCCGCGAGTTCTGTCGAGACGGCGGCGGCAACTGGGACCCCGACACCGTCGCCTCCGAGGACACTTGGGCGGCCGCGACGGCGTCGGCGGGACTCGCGCAGTGGGCCGCGCGGGAGGCCGCCGAGGGAGCGAGCGGCCGCGACACGCCGTTCGCGATCGGTCGGCCGCCCGGCCACCACGCCGTCGCGGACGACGCGATGGGATTCTGCTTCATCAACAACGCCGCCGTCGCCGCCCAGACGCTCCTCGACGACCCCGACTCCGGGGTCGAGCGCGCGGTCATCTTCGACTGGGACGTCCACCACGGCAACGGCACGCAGGACATCTTCTACGACCAGAGCGACGTCCTCTACGCGTCGATCCACGAGGACGGGCTCTATCCCGGGACCGGCGAGGTCGACGAGACCGGCGCGGGCGACGGCGAGGGGACCACGCTGAACGTGCCGCTGTCGGCTGGCGCGGGCGACGAGGACTACCTCCTCGCGGTCGAGGAACTGCTCCGCCCCGTCGTCGAGCGGTTCGATCCGGACCTCTTCGTCGTCAGCGCCGGGTTCGACGCCCACCGTCACGATCCGATCTCGCGGATGCGCGTCTCGACGGAGGGGTACGCCCTCCTGACGGACCGCGTTCGCTCGATCGCCGACGACACCGACGCGGGGCTGGCGTTCGTTCTGGAGGGCGGCTACGGCCTCGACACGCTCTCTGAGGGCGTTGCGACCGTCCACGAGACCTTCGACGGACGGGCGCCGATGGAACCCGACGACGGGCCCAGCGAGTCGACCGAGCAACTCGTCGCGGACGTGCGCCGGGCGCACGGTCTCGACGACTGACCCACCGCCGCGGCGGGTCCTCGATCCGCGAACCTGTCTCCCCGGCGTTCGATCTGAACGCCAGGTGTCAGTATCGATCGCAGTCGGGCGTCGGTATCGATCGCAGTCAGCCGTCGGTGTCGCGGACGACGAGCACCGGACACTCGGTCCGTTCGAGTACCCGTGTCGGAACGTCGCCAAGGATGTGCTCGATCAGCGACGGTTCCGTCTCGCCGATGACCAGGACGTCGTGGTCGGCCGCGGCGTCGACGATGTCGTCGACCGGCGACTCGCTCTCGACAGTGGTGGTGGCGATCCGGTCCGGATCGACGCCCGCATCGGTCAGGCGGTCGACCGCCCCCTCCAACAGCGTCCGCCCGACGGACGGGTCTTCGTCGCCCGCCGGCGCGGCGTGGAACAGCGTGACCGACGCCTCGCTCTCCGCCAGCAGGGTCGCGACGACCGAGAGGATCCGATCGAGATTCACGTCTCCGCGGACGGGCACAAACACCCGTTCGACGACCCGAACGTCCCGGGGAACGACGATCACCGACGCGTCGTACTCCTCGGCGACCCGGTCGACCGTCTCCGACCGGTCGGGCGTGAACACGACCAGCGTCTCGATGTCGCTGTCTTCGGGGAACGTCGACGCCACCTCTTCGATGCGTTCGACGGCCGCCGCCTCGTGTTCGTCTCGCATCTGTTCCGGGGTGACCTGGTCGGGGACGGGATACCACCCGACCAGCACGACCGTCGCGGGCCGGAGCAGATCGAGCAGATCCGGATCGGGTCGCTCGTGGTTCGAGACGTCGACCGGAACCAGGACCGTGGGGACGCCCCCGGTCATCCGCCTCGCTCCTTCCGGACGACGAGAACCGCCCGGCCGGTGGTATCGTGAACGCTGTTCGGTAGATCGCCGATAACGCGCTCCCGGATGCCGGGTTCGTGTTCACCCATCACGACGAAGTCGTGAGATGCCGCCAGGTCCAGAAGGTCACTCCGCTGTGTCTCGGCGGTCGGTTCCTTCCAGAAGATCGACTCCCGGGACAACCCCTGCTCGACCAGCCAGTCGGTCGCCCCACGGAGGTAGAGTTCCGACCTGGCGCTGCCCTGCTCGACGCTGTCGGCGTGAAACAGCGTCACCTCGAGGTCATTCCCCTCCATAATGAGCCTGATCACGTCGAGGACGCGGAACATATTCTGTTCGTCCTTGAGCGACACGAGCACGCGAGACAGCGTCGTGACTTCGCCGGTGACGAGCACGGCGTCGCAGTCGTACTCGTTGGCGACGCGATCGGTCGTCTGGACGCGGTCGCGGGTGAACACCAGCACCGATTCGAGGTCGGTCCCGGCGTCGGCGAAGCGTCGAGCGCTCGCCACCAGGGCGTCCTTGGCGTCCTGTTCGTACGCTTCCCGGATCTGTTGCGGTGGCGTCTGATCGGGCACCGGGTAGTACCCGAGGAGGACGATGCGGAGCGGTCGCAACGCTCCGATCAGGTCCAGCGCCGGTTCGTCCGGGTCCGATACGTCGATCGGTACCAGTATCCTGGGGTTCTCGATCATACGTGATCACCGCTGAACGTCGGCGTCCGCACCGCTGTCCGCACCGCGGGGGTTGTGGCCGGCCGACGCCAGTCAGGCATCTGAACCACCCCCGCGGGCCGCCGCAGCCTCGTCCGTCGAAAGATCGAAGTCGACCTCGACCTCGACTTCGACGTCCGGCGGCGAGCGATATCGGGCCAGCGCACTCGTGTCTTCGACCCGCTTCCGAACGTACACGACGTACCAGACGACGCCGCCGACGACCAGCGCGCCGGCCAGCAGTATCTGTTGGAGGTCCATAAAACCGATCAGCCCGAACGACAGGAGCGCTCCGAGCACCGGGACGACGGGGTAGCCGGGGGCCTCGAACCCGGGGTCGTAGCCCATCGCCTCCGTCTCGCGCATCGCGATGAGCGAGACGTTCAGCAGCCCGTACACGAGGAGGTGGAGAACGCTCCCCGCCTTCGCGAGCGCGTTGACCTTCCCCGCGATAATGAACACCACGATGAGTGCTCCAGTCAGCGCAATCGACCGGTAAGGCGTGTTGAACCGGCTGTGAATCGCCGAGAGCCGCTCGTCCATCAGGCCGTCTCGGCCCATCGCGTAATTGATGCGCGAGGCCGACAGCACTGACGCGTTCGCCGACGACGCGGTCGCCAGCAACCCGCCGAACGTCAGCAGCCCGACGCCGACGAGGCCGATCCCGAACCCGTCGAAGACCGCTCGCGCCCCGATGGCGATCGCGGTCCCCTCGCCGGCGATGCGGTCCAGCGGGACGACGCCCAGGAGGACGAGCATCGACACCGCGTAGATCACCGTCACGAGCAGGACGCTGCCGACCATCGCCCGCGGGAGGTTCGTGCCGGGTTGCTTGATCTCGCCGGCGACGGTCGCCACCTGCGCGAATCCCAGGTACGACACGAACACCAGGGCGGTCGTGGGGAGGATCGCACCGGGACCCGTCGTCTGCGGAAAGAATGGCGTCAGTTCCGCGAACCGGACCTGCGTCGCACCCAGCGCCATAAACACCCCGAGGATCGCCAGCAGGACGATCACGATGACGTTTTGCAGGTCGCCCGTCCCGTCCGTACTGAGGTAGTTGACGGCGATGAACACGATGGCGGCGACGAGCCCGCCGATCTGTGCGCCGCTCAGCGGGACCGCGGCGGCGACCCCGAGATTCAGGTTCAACCCGGCCACCAGCGGAGAAACGTAGTTTCCGAAGCCCACCGCGTAAAACGCCGTCGCAAACGCCAGTCCGAGCCAGTTGCCCAGCCCGGCGATCGAGCCGAAGAGCGGTCCAAGCCCCCTGTTGATGAAGTGGTACGGGCCGCCCGACGCCGGCATCGCCGTCGCGAGTTCGCTGGCCGACAGCGCGGTTAGCATAGCGATACCGCCGGCGACCGCGAACGCCGCCGCCGACGCCGGGCCGGCCAAGGCGGCCGCCGCCCCCGGGAGAACGAAGATGCCGGCACCGACCATCGTCCCCACACCGATCATCAACGCCTCCGTCAGCCCGAGCGTTCGTTCGAGTTGCGTCTCCGTCTCCGAGGCCATCACCTTGCTACATGTGACCCACTATCAAAACGTTTGCAGCCGTCCGCCGTTGCGCGGCCCGCGTGCGTCGCCCGAGGTACCGCCCCTGACCGGCGAGACCGTCGACGTCCGTCAGCGAGTACGGTGATCGGCGAGGCGAGGAGCCGACGAGTAGACGTTCTGGTCCGCAGACGCCATCGCGTCCGGAACTTTCGTTCGCGGGCAGTCAGGGCCGCGGATCGAAGTACGACGCCAACTCGCGTCCGAACTCCTCACAGAGCGCCGCGACCTCGCTGCCGACGAGCACGTCGTACTCGGTTTCGAGCGCCGTTTCGACCCGAGCGCCGAGTCCGACGGCGAACAGTTCCGCCGAGCGGAGCAGTTCGGCGGCGTCGGTGAACTCCCGCTCGCGCTCGACGACGTACCGCTCCCCGTCGACGAACGGACCGTAGGTGTCCGGCGGGGCGTCGTCCGCACCCTCCGACGGGTCGTCCGCGTACGCCTCGTAGAACCCCTCGGCGTGCTCGCGGACGTGCACGGGCGGCCCGTCGTGGCGTTCGATCGCCGGGAGCGTCCGGTGGGCGAGTTCGACGAACAGGACGGCGCGGTCGTCGGCGAACGTCGTCGCCCGAATCGGGTCGAACCCCCGGCGGTCGAGTTCGTCGCGGACGCCCGCCAGCGACTTCCGGAGCTGGGGGTAGAGCTGGTCGTCGACGAGGTCCGGGGCGTCGAAGACGACCGCGACGGGCGTCGTCCCGCGGCGATCCAGATGCGCTTCGGCGGCGTCCGGTCCGATCGGCTCGGGCTCCCGCGGCTCGAAGAGGTCCTCGCTCGGGGCCGTCAGAAACGCCCGAGCGTAGTGCTGGAGGCGGGCGACGTTCTCCGCGGCGCAGACCGCCGCGACGTTCCGCGCGGGATCCGTCGGGTCGACCACCACGAGCGGGTCGTCGTGCGATTTCGTCCCGTGGGCTTCGGGGTCGAAGACGACCGGCGGGTGCCAGTCGGCCGCCGCGGCCAGGAGCGTCTCCACGTCGCCGTGTTCGAGAACGAGCAGTTCCGAGAGGTAGCCCGAGAAGCCCCGGGTTCGGAGGTTGCTGCCGTAGACGCCGATCCCCTTCAGGAACTGCTTGAAAACGCGCATCTCCCCGGCGAGGTCGTCGTCGATCCGTTCGCGCAGGTAGGCGTTGTGATGCGGCGTCCGGTCGACCGCCGACTGGAGCGCGGCGCCGTCGCCGACGTCGTAGCAGGGCACGAGGTCGACGTCGAACCCCTCGAACTCGCCGGTCACGTACGGGTGTTCGGCGTACTCCTCGTGGCCGTCGGGGAGGACCGCGTTGCCGATTTCGAGGCCGTAGCGCTCCAGCGTCTCCCGGTCGAGGTCGGACGGAAACCGCACGAAGAGATCGATGTCTCGGTCGCCGGCGAGCCACGTCCCGCGGGCGGTCGATCCGACCTGGACGACGTCGGCGTCGACGGGGAGGGCCGCGAGTTCCGCTTCGATCCCATCGGTGAGCGTCGAGACCGCGGCTCGCATCGCCTCGCGTTCGGCCGCGTCGGGGGTGACGCGTTCGCGAACCCGCTCTATCACCCGGCGTCGCTCGTCGGCGTCGGCCATCGTTGTCACGGCTTCGAGAGGGTCCGGCGAAAGGGTGTCGATGCGGCCGGGACGCGAGCGGTTCGTCGCGGTCGGCGTGCCGTCACCTCGCACCCGTGCGGTGAAAACGAAAGCCCTATCATACTACCTCGGTGTACGTTCGTGTGCAGGCACACCGAGCCGTCGTAGCTCAGTTGGTAGAGCACCTCGCTGTTAACGAGGTGGTCCCAGGTTCGAGCCCTGGCGACGGCGTCACTTCCTCTCGACGCCGACTTCGGAGCGTCCGCCTCGGCTCTCGTTCGCGCCCGCTCGCCCACCAACGACACGTCTAAGGGGGAGACCGCGGAACGGTAGACCGCGGGGCCCTTAGCTCAGTCTGGTCAGAGCGCTCGGCTCATAACCGGGTGGTCAGGGGTTCGAACCCCCTAGGGCCCATTTCGAAACGTCCCGTTACTGTCGTCTCGCACAACGCACCGTGGCCGCGTGAGACCGGACTCGAAACCGAGCACCGCCGCCAGTATTCCGGGATTGCCGCAGGCCCCAGCGACCCGGAGCCGCCACGGTTCGACGGGCAGATTCAGCTCGTCGTCTGCTGTCGGTGGTGACGGCGGAGGACGCCGACTTTGTTCGCTACCGTCGCCGCCAGGTCCCGAAACGCCTCCGCAGTCTCCCCCGCGTCGCGGCAGACGATCGGCTCGCCGGCGTCGCCACCCGAACGGATCGCCGGATCCAGCGGGAGCGATCCGAGGTACGGAACGTCGACCGCGTCGGCGAGCGATCGGCCGCCGTCCTCGCCGAAAATGTCGTGTGAATCCCCGCAACTGGGGCAGACGAACCCGCTCATATTTTCGACGACGCCCAAGACGTTGGTCCGGTACTCGCCGAACAGCTCGACGCCGCGACGGGCGTCGTCCACGGCGACGGACTGCGGCGTGGTGACGACCACGGTTCCAGTGACGGGAAGCTGCTGAAGGACCGTCAACTGAACGTCACCGGTTCCCGGGGGGAGATCGACGATCAGGTAATCCAGCGACCCCCACGAAACGTCGCTGAACAGGTCGGTGAGCGTGTTCTGTGCGACCGGACCGCGCCAGACCACCGGATCGTCGTCGTCGATCAGCAGTCCGACGCTCATCAGTTCGAGCCCGTGGGCGGTCGACGGCTGGATCCGGTCCTCGCCGTCGACGGTCGTCACGTCCGGGTCGTCGTCGACACCGAGCATTCGAGGGACGTTCGGCCCGTAGACGTCGGCGTCGAAGAGCCCGACGTTCGCCCCGCGATCGGCCAGACCGGCGGCGAGGTTGACGGCGACGGTACTCTTCCCGACGCCGCCCTTGCCGGAGGCGACGGCGATCACGTTTCGAACGCCGGGCAGGACCGACGATTCGGCGGCGTCGAACAGCGGGACGTGGGCCGAGAGTTCGACCTCGATTCCCGCCTCCTCGGCGACCGCACGGACGCGGTCCGCGATGGCGGACTCGTCCGGTGCGTACGGTGCGCCGAGCGCGAGTTCGATGGCGGCCGTCCCGCCTTCGAGAGCGATGTCGGTGACGAGTCCGGCGCTGACGATGTCTGTGTCGAGCACCGGATCGTCGATGTCGCGGAGGCGATCACGGAGGTCGGCATCGGAAGTGGGTGTCGTGGTCATTGGGTGCTCACGGTGATTCGGGGTCGGACGGCCGCGGGTCGGCGGCGGCGAGTTCCTGTGCGTCCCACGCGGTGAACGTCCGAGCGATGCGAGCGATCGTGGCGAAGACGCCCTCGACCGTGTCGTGGCTCCCGACGGCCGCCTCGAACCGATCGAGCCACCCCAGTCGCGAGAGCGTTCGGGTCTGGAGTTCGCGGACGGCTTCGAGGCGGCCCTCGCTCGCACCGTCGTCGAGGAGGGCTGCCTCCCGTTCGCACAGCGCGCGCATAAACTCGAAGTACGCGGCCACGTGATCGGGGATGTCGTCCCCGCGTCGGGGCGTGAACCCGGCGGCGGCGTACAGCCGCGCCATATCGGCGGCCGGATCGCCGAGGAGTTCGCCGGCCTCGCCGGCGGTGTGATACCGCGAATCGGACTCGAACTCCTCGCTCGGGTCGGTCGCGTGCGCCGACGCGAACGGGGGGACGTAGTGGCTCCCCGGCACGACGAACAGGTTGTCGTACCCGATGGCGAGCGACTCGGCGTCGTGGTCGCCGCCGCCAAGTGCGGCCGTCTCGATGTCGACCGGGAGCGCGTCGGCGAGGGTGGCGAACGTGCCCCGGTCGATCGCCGCGGCGATCGCCTCCGTCTCGCCGTCGAAGGTCGCGGCCAGCACCCCATACAGGCGAGCGCGGGCCGTCGCCATCGCGGCGTCGTCCGAATCGGCCGGGTCCTCGGGAATCGCTGGATCGTCGTCGACCGGCGACGCGCCGGCACGGTCGTCGTCGCGTGCGTTCCGTTTCATTCGGCTCACCGCCGCTCCACCTCGACGAAGGCGTCGTACTGTGCGTTGCTCCCGCCGACGAGGTCCGAGAGGCCGGTGTCGCCGAGTGCCTCGTCCAACGGTTGGACGTGGTTGATCGCGAAGCCGGCGTCGCGGCCCTTCGCGTATCCGGCCTCCTCGGCCATCGGTTCGTCGAACTGGTAGGAACTGTGGCCGTCGGCCTCGACCGGCGGCCGCGTGTCGCCGCCGATGGTCTCGGCCGTCGCCCCGTCTCCGGTCCGGCCCCATCCCCACATCGCGCCGACGACGCCGGGGCGGATCCCACCCGTGACCATCGCGACAGCGTCGACGGTCTCGCGGCCGGCGTCGAGGACGATCTCGTCGCCGTTCTCGATGCCGCGTTCCTCGGCGTCCCGGGGGTTGATCCACACCGGGTTCTCCGGGCGGGTCTCGCGAAGCCACGGGCTGTTCTGGGTGCGGTGCATCCCCTGGGTCCGCGGCTTCCAGTTGATCAGCCGAAGCGGGCGCTCGCGCTCGTCGTCGCCGCTCACCGCGGCCTGCACGGTGCCGTCGTAGTGCTCGACGTCGGCGACCTTCGGGAGCGGGTCGAACCGCTCGCCGGTGAAGGAGTGTTTCCCGTTCGGGACGACTTCGCTGTAGAAATCGACGCGCGATTCGAGTTTGTACCGCAGGTGCTCGCCGTCGTAGGCGTTCGAGTCGTCCCGGCGTTCGGCGTAGTCGTAGTCGTGACCGTGCTCGGCGAACGCCTCGTCGTAGTCGTCCGTCGGTTCCTCGAAGCGGCCGCCCCGGTTCAACACGGTGACCACCTTCGGCCACTCCTCGTCGGAGACCGCCGCCCGCCAGCGCGCTACGTCGAACTGGTCGCCGAGGCCGTTCTCGTGGCTCTCGCGGAACACCCGCAGTTCGTCCTCGCTCGCGTCTGCGACCGGATCGCGGGCGTACGCGATGTTGGCCGCGAGCTTCAGGTAGAAGTCCTCGGCCCGTTCGAGCGGCCACAGGTTTCCGTCCGCGTCCGGGATCGCGTCATCGCCGACGCCGGGGAGGTCGAGCTCCGACCACAACTCGATCAGGACGTCCTCGAACGGGCGCGCGTCGGGAACGACCGAGACCGCCGGCTGGCTGATCTTCTCGTCTGCGAGCCGCTTGTTCGGGTAGGTGCCGAAGTTCTCCCACCGCTCGAGGTAGGTCGGCTCGGGCAGGATGTAGTCGGCGTACTGGCTCGTTTCACCGATGACGGTGTCGGCGGCGACGATCAGCGGGATCGTGTCGGTGTCCTCGAGAATCGCTGGGATCTCGTCGCCGCCGGCGACCGCCATCACGTGGTTGTTCGAGTACGGCCGAATGAACAGCGCCTCGACGCCGTAGGGGTACTCCGCTGCGGCGCTGCCGTAGAGTTCCTGGGTCGCCTGCGGCGGCGCGACGGGGAACCACGGCCGCTTCGCCGGGTACCCGTCGTCGCGCTCGAACAGCGAGGTGTCCTCGTAGTTGACCCCGCCGCGCAGTAGCGGGATTCCCCACGGCGAATACCCGTCGGGCACCGTGCCGAGTTCGTACCGCCCCGACATCGTGTCGTAGCCCGCGTAGGGCGTGATCTGGCCGCCCTTCCAGTCGTAGTTCCCGATGAGGTGCTGGAGCGTGGCGATCGCTCGCGTGTTGTAGAAGCCGTTCGTGTGCTTGGCGGGGCCGCGGTACGCCATAATCGCCGCGCGCTTACCGTGACTGGTGAACTCGTCGGCGAGGTCGGCGATCTGCTCGGCCGGGACGCCCGCCATCTCGGCGTACTCCGCGACAGTGTGCTCGAAGACGCGCTCGCGGTACTGGCTCCAGACGCTTCGAACCCCTGTCCCGTCGATAGCCACGTCGACGTCGAGGACCGCCGTCTCGACCTCGCTCGCGGGACGCGGCTCGCCGGTCTCCGCGTCGATCACGACGAAATCGTCGGCGGCGTCGGCGCCCTCGTCGACGAGTCCGAGGTCGCCGGCGCGGGCCTTCGGTCCCGACGGCTCGTCGACGAGGACGAGGTGGGTCGCGTCGCTCCACGTCGGTTCGTCGTCGTCGCTCGCAGCCGACCGCGAGGGGTTCTGGAGGTACGTCAGGTCGTGCCGGTCGTGCTCGATGATCCACCGCGCCATCCCGAGCGCGAGCGCCCCGTCGGCACCGGGTTCGACCGGCACCCACGTGTCGGCCTTCTCGGCGGTCTTCGAGAGCCGCGGATCGACGACGTCCATCCGCATCCCGTCCTCGATGGCGTTCGTCAGCTTCGGCGCGAGCCACGTCGGCCCCTTGTTGGCGACCATCGGGTTGGTCCCCCACGCGATCAGGTACTCGCAGTTCTCGATGTCGGGGTACTGTCGCTTCTTCGGGGCGTCGTGGGAACGAACGTTTCCCATCACGCTCGAGACGCCGCAGGTGCCGGCGTGGTGGACGCTGTTTATCGATCCCAGCCCCTGATGCCAGAGGCGGTTACGGATGAAGTTGCGGCGGAACCCACCGACGTCGACGATCTGGTTCGACTTCGGTCCCAGGTCTGGGTGGTCGGTGTCGATGAGTTCGTCGGCGTACTTCTCGTCGAAGTCCGCCTTCGACAGTTCGCCGTTCTGCACGGCCTCCCAGTCGCTCATCACCGCCTCCTGGGGAGCGTACCCCCAGATGTCTTTCAGCCCGGGATGCCCGAGTTCGTCGTCGCCGTCGAGGATGTCCTGAAGCGCCTGCTCCCAGGAGACCGTCTTCCACTCGCCCGATCCGCGCGGCCCGACCCGTTTCATCGGCTTGCGGACCCGGTAGCTGTCGAAGGCCGTCTGGATGCCCGCCTGTCCCTTCAGGCAGATCCGGCCGCCCGAGAGCGACCAGCGGTCGCGGTCGACGTCGCCGCTCCCCTCGACGTCGCCCATCGCCACGTCCTCGGGATCGCTCCCGTAGGGGACCTGCGAGAACGGCTGCGTGTTGAGGAACGAGTAGGGGTTCCCCGCGAGCTTCCGGACGAGCGAACTGTACTCGCCGGTGCCGCTCCCCTCGGCGAGCCGTACCTTGATCGGACAGAACGTGTTGCACTGTCCGCAGGTCGTGTGGATCACGTCGCTCGCGTCGTACTCGCCGTACTCCTCGCCGACGTAGTGCTGCTCGCCGTCCGTCCACAGCTCGTTCACGTCCATCTCGACCGCGGCGGTGCTGGCCGCCGCGACGAGCCCGATGCTCCCGGCCGCTTTGAAGAAGTCGCGCCGCGATATCTCGGCGCGATCGTCGGTGTCGTTCGTGCTCATTCGTGGTCACCTCCCGAAAGCGGCGTCAGCGGAAGCAGCTCCGCCCCGACCGTGTAGAGCAGGAAGCCGACGCCGATGATGCCGATGCTCGTCCCCCACTCGACGGGCGTGGGGAAGTACGACCCGTGCGGGAGCCCCTCCAGCACGGGGGTGATCTGTGCGGGTATCACGATGTTGAACCGGACCGCGACGACGCCGACGACGGTACTCAACCCGGCGAGCACCATCGCCGACGGCGTCCGTCGCCAGGCGCGCTTGCTGAGAAGCACCATCGGGAACACCCAACTGGCCCCGACCATGAACCACCAGAACGACCACGACATCTCGCCGAACAGGACGACGAGCCACGTCTCGACAGCGTGCGGGTGGAAGCTCGTGAACGCGATCAGCGCCTCGATGGCCGTGAGGGCGACGTCGATGACGATGAAGCCCAGCAGCAGTTGGGCGAGTTGATCCAGGAGGTCCCGGTCGACGGCAGCCCCGTCGAACAGTCGCGTCCGGAGGACGTAGATCATCATCACCAGCGCCGTTCCGCTCAACAGCGCCGAGACGATGAATATCACCGGGAAGAGACCGCTGTTCCAGTACGGGCGGGCCTTCGAGACCGCGAACAGCACGCCCGTCCCACCGTGGACCATAAAGATCGCGAGCGGAATCCCGACGATCCCGACGCGTTTGAGCCAGCGCTCGTCGACGGCTCGCGACGCCTCGCTCGTGTCGACGCGGCCGACCGCGAGCAGCCGGTAGAGCGTCGCCCGCGGTCCGTCGAGCCGCGTCGCGAGGCGGGCGAGATCGATCCGCATCGAGAAGTACAGCTCCGCGACGAGGATCCCGATGTACGCCACGTAGGCGTGGACCTCCCACGAGAGCGCGGAGGTGAGTTGCCGCCAGACGAACGGGTAGTACATCCGGTCCATCCGCCCGAGGTCGATCCAGACGAACAGCAGCGCTACCCCCATACTGATGATGGCCGCGAACAGCGCGTCGCGGTCGATTCGGTGCATCGCCCCGATGTCGAAGACGTTCGCCAGCGTGCTCACGAGGAACGCGCCGGCCGAGAGGCCGACGAAGTAGATGTAGAAGGCGACCCACGCGCCCCACGGAACGACGCTCGTGAGGTTGGTGCTCGCCATCCCCCGCGTGAGCCGCAGGTACGTCGCGTACGCGCCGCCGGCGACGAGCACGGCGACGAAGGCGTACCAGGCGAGCCGTAGCCGGTCGTCTTCGAACCCCGGAGCGAACTCGACATGTGAACCTTGCGTTGCCATCGGCCTATTTGAGGTAGTAGACGTTGGGGTCGGTCCCCTCGTCTTCTTTCAGTTGGAACGCGCGAGACGAACTGGCCATCTGTGCCACGTCGCTGTCGGGGTCGTCGAGGTCGCCCATATTCCGGGCGTCGCCGATGCAGGTCTCGACGCAGGCCGGCTCTTCGCCGCGCTCCAGCCGGTGCGTGCAGAAACTGCACTTTCGGATGTTGCCGATCGGCGACTCGCCCTCCTCGCGTGGCCCCCGGTCGACGCCGTATTCGGGACTCGTCACCTCGCCGGCCCCGTCGACCTCCTCGTCGTAGTTCTCGCCGAAATCGAAGTACCGCGCGCCGTACGGACAGGCGATGTTGCAGTACCGGCAGCCGATACAGCGGTCGTAGTCGATGTTGACGACGCCGTCGTCCATCTTGTACGTCGCCGAGACCGGGCACACCTGCACGCAGGGCGGGTTGTCGCACTGCATACACGGGCGCGGGACGTTCGTTCGCGTGACGTTCGGGAACTCGCCGTGTTCCTCCTCCATCACGACGTTGTACGAGACGCCCGGCGGCGTTCGGTTCTCGGACTTACACGCGACCGTACACGAGTCGCAGCCGACGCACTTCTGGAGGTCGATCACCATTCCCCACTTCTCGTCGCCCGCGCCGATGCCGCCCTCGGAGCCGTCGCCGTCGACCTGCGCGGCTTCCATCGAAACAGCGTCCATCGATCCGACGGTGCAGCTCAGCGACTCGGCCGTCTCCGTCGAGACGGTCTGGTCGCCGGCGTCGACCGCCGGGTTCGGCGTCTCGCGATACGCGTCACCGAACTCGGCGGCGGCGGCCTCGTCGTACTTCTCCCAGTAGTCGTCGCCGGAGAGTTCCCCGCGCGCGACCCGCTGTGCGTCCTCGGCCATCGCGATACCGAGGTCGGTGTCCGCCTCGACGTCTGCGAGCTCTTCCCGCGGGTCGGGTCGCTCGTTCTCCACCATCGCGTCGAGGTCGTCCGTCCCGACATCGGGGATGCCCGGGAGGGCGCCCCCGTCGTCTGCGGAGCTCATCGCCACCACCCGGTATCGGTCGCGCCGTCGACGGTCGGCCGGGGTCCCGCCGGACGGTTGGTCGTGTGGGTCATACACCTCAATGTACGCAGACGGTCGTGGAAAGCCCGATACCAATACTGTTTGAACCGGTCGGGCTCCGCGAAGACACCCCATATCGGGCATACCAATACTGTTTGGAACGGGGTGCATAGCGCCGAACCGGGCCGCGGCGCGGCCCAGAGCGCCGACCACGGACATTTATGACCGAGAACGGTAACCCCCGAGTATGAACTGGTCGTGCCGAGGCGGACGCACGGTCGACGAACCCGGGGCGTTCGACCGTCGAGAACGGACACGGATCGCATGAACTGGATCATCGGCCTCTCGATCGGACTCCGGCTGCTCGGCGTCGTCTACTCGATCCTGCTGCTCGCCCGCACCCGAGACCGTCGATTCGGCTTCCTGACGCTGCTTTTGTCGTTCATGGCGCTTCGACAACTGCTCACCGTGCAGACGGCGAGCACCGGGCTCGAAGAACTCCCCGGCCTCGTCGTGAGCACGCTCGCCTTGCTGACGGTGTACTACTTCTCCGAATACATCGAGGAGGAAACCGCCATCAAGACGCAACTGCAGACGGTGAACGAGCGGCTTCGCGGCTTTCAGAAGGCCATCGAACACGCCGGACACGCGATCTTCCTCACCGACACGGACGGGACCATCGAGTACGCGAACCCGGCCGTCGAGTCGGTCACCGGATACGAACCGGACGAGGTGACCGGAGAGAACCCGCGGATCTGGCAGTCAGGAACGCACGACGAGGCGTTCTACGCGGAGCTCTGGGAGCAGATCGAGTCGGGGTCGGTGTGGGAGGGCGAACTCACGAACCGACGGAAATCGGGCGCGCTCTGCTGGGTCGACACCACCATCGCGCCGATCACCGACGGCGGCGACGTTGAGCGGTACGTCGCGATCGAACGCGACATCACCGAGCGAAAGGAGCGCGAGATGCGGATCGAGGATCAGAACGAGCGGTTGACGCTGCTGAACAACACGAACGAGGTACTCCGCGACATCAACCGCGAACTGGTCGCCGCGTCGACGCGCCAGGAGATCGAGTCTGCCGTGTGCGAACGGTTCGCTCAGTCCGACCTCTTCGACGTGGCCTGGATCGGGTCCCGAGGGCTCGTCGACGGGACAGTGAGTCCGCGCGCGTGCGCCGGCACCGACCGCGAATCGCTCGACGGTCACATCGAGCGGCTGTGCGCCGCCGATCCGACGCCGATCGAGCAGGCGCTGGACGAGCAGCAGCCCGTGTTCACCGAGCGAGAGAACGACCCGTTGCAGGCGGCCGGCGAGACACGGAGCGTCGTGGTTCCGCTCACTTACCGCGGTGCGGAGTACGGCGTCCTCGTCGCCGTGACTAACCAGGCGAACGCGTTCGATTTGATCGAACTGAACATCTTCGCCGAACTCGGCGGCACCGTCGCGGACGCGATCAGCGCCGTCGAGTCAAAGCGGACGCTCGCTTCCGACAGCGTCACCGAACTGACGTTCCAGTTGGCGGGCATCGACGAGCCGTTGGCGAACATAGCCGACCAGCTCGACTGTACGGTCACCGCCGAGCACATCGTCGACGACGGCGACGGCGATCGTGTCCAGTACGTCACCGTCACCGACAGCGACCCGGAAGCCGTCACCGAGTACGTGAACAGAGCCGACGGCATCGACAGCGCACAGCACGTTTGCACGCACGGGGACCGTGCGTTGTTTCGGCTGTCGATCGGCGAGCGGTCCATCGTCGCGACGCTGGCACAGTACGGCGCGGCCATCGAATCGCTGTCGCTCACCGGAGCGAGCGGTGAACTGGTCGCACAGGTCGCGAGCTCGAACGACGTCCGATCCGTCGTCGACGCGCTCCGGACGAGGTACGACGACCTGACGCTGGTCGCACAGCGGGAGTGCGAGCGGGACGTGCAGACCGAAGCCGCCTTCCGGGAGCGGCTGTCGGCGGCACTGACGGACCGACAACGCGAGGCGGCACGGACCGCGTACTTCGCCGGGTTCTTCGAGTGGCCGCGGGAGCACAGCGGCGAAGAGGTGGCGTCGATGATGGACATCTCACAGACGACGTTCACGCAGCACCTCCGGGCGGCCGAGAACAAGCTCTTCGCCGCCCTGTTCGACGAGACGATGGGGAACCGAACGGGGTGACAGGCGGCGACACTGACGGGGTCGGTCGGGAACCGACCGCGTCGGTCCGGAACTGACGGCTCCGGTCTCGAACGTCGAGCCGCGTGTCATCACGGTCCGAGGTCCGGATCGGGGCGGACGAGAGCGCTTACCCCAGCGAGATGTCGAGATACAGCATCACCACGACGCCGATGATCGTGCCGAGCGTCGCGATCCGCTCGTGGCCGCCGGTGTGGGTCTCCGGGACGATCTCGTCGCTGATGACGAACAGCATCGCGCCGGCGGCGAAGCCCATCGCGTAGGGCAGCAGCGCCGAAATCGTCTGGACGGCGTAGGCCCCGAGGACGGCCAGCGGGATCTCGACGATTCCCGACCGGATTCCGGTGAAGACGGCGTACGCGCGGCGGTTGAGGCCGGCGTTGACCGCCGCGACGGACACCGCGAGCCCCTCGGGGATGTTCTGGATGCCGATCGCGAGCATCAGCGGGATCGCGCCCGCGACGTCGCCGCTGCCGAACCCGACGCCGACGGCGAGGCCCTCGGGCATGTTGTGGAGCGTGATCGCGAAGATGAAGAGCACGACCGGGGCGAGCCGTTCGTCGTCGAGCGGGAGCGCCTCGCTGGGGTTGGCCGCGTCGGCACGCCGACGGCCCGTGAGGAGGTAGTGCACGTGGGGGACGAGGCCGTCGGACCGGTCGAGAAAGAGCGCGCCGAGCAGCACGCCGACGAGGGTCGGGATCGGGTTCCCGCCCGAATAGATCTCGATCCCCGGGATGATCAGACTCGTGAAACTGGCGGCGAGCATCACGCCCGCGGCGAAGCCGAGCGCGCCGTCGAGCGCCCGCTCGGACGGGTCCCGCCAGACGAACACCAGCGACGCCCCGAGGAGGTTCATCCCGGCGATGACGAGTCCGCCGACGAGGCCGTGGACGACCGGGTTCGAGCCGAACCACTCGACGAACAGGTCCGCGATCACGTCGTCGCCTCCGGGTCGGTCCGGCGCGTCGGCGCGGCGCGCGCGATCGCCGTCCATCGGCGTCTCGGGTCGGTGCGATCGGGGCCCGCGGTCCGACGTCTCGAACAGGTGACCATAGCAACGGGCTGATCGCGGAACGTCTTATAGTGTCGGTCGGCTCCAGGACGGCAGCAGCCCGGAACCCCGCTCGTGGCGGGATCGCGAGAGCTCGCGCTCGCGATGCTGTTTCTCTCCACTGCGAGTCCCAACTCGCACGTCACCACGCAGTATCTCGGTGGGGACGCTTTTTGTACTCGCCGGCGATGGGTCGGGGTATGCCGACGCCTGTCGCGGCCTGCCAACTCGCGCTCTCAGATCTCGACGCCGAGGCGAACCTCGCAGCCGTCGAGTCGCGCGTTCGCGGACTGCCCGACGAGGTCGCGGTCGCGCTCTTCCCCGAGTACGCGCTCACCGGCTTCGTCGCCGACCAGCGCGTCGCCGAGGTCGCGCTCTCCCGAGACGGGCCGGAAGTCGAGCGCCTCGAATCGCTCGCCCGCGAGTCGGGGACGGCGCTTCTCGTCGGGTTCGTCGAGCGCGCGGCGGACGGCGAACGCGGGCGGGAGGCACTCTACAACACGACAGTGTACGTCGCGCCGGACGGCGCACGCGCGTTCTATCGGAAGCGACACCTGTGGGAAGGCGAGCGCGAGGTGCTCGACGCCGGCACCGAGCGGGTCGTCGTCGACACCCCCGTCGGGAAAGCGGGGATCCTCACCTGTTACGATCTCAACTTCGTCGGCGACAGCGCGGCGTTCACGCGGGACCGGGTGGACGCGCTGTTCGTGGTCGGCGCGTGGCCCGCCGCCTACAGCGAGAACTGGACCCTGCTCCTCCGCGCTCGGGCCCTGGACGGCGTCCGCTGGGTCGTCGGCGCGGGGCGGACGGGTCGCCGCGAGGTCCCCGACGCCAGGGCCGTCGCGTACGCCGGGCGATCGCTCGTCGCACGGCCGGACGGCGGGATCCACGCGTCGCTCGACCGACGGGAGGACGACCTCGTCGCCGAACTAGATCCCGAGACCCTCGCCGCACAGCGGGACCTCGTCGGAATCTACGGCGAGTAGGACCGGGGCCCGGGACGACCGCCCGCGCGACGCGTCGCCGACGGCGACTTTTTCACGTCGGCCGCCCTCGGTCGAGGTATGACAGACAACGCGTCGGAGACCGACCGCGAACTCTCACTCGGCGTCCCCAGAGGCGTCCTCGAATCGCTCCCCGACGACGGCGACAGCGCCGTCGCGGACATGAAGCAGGCCGTCGCTGGGTTAGAGGGGAGTCTCGAAGACGCGATCGAGTCGGCCGACTCCGACGCGGAGGCGGCGAGTTACGCCGTCGACGTCGTCGAGCACCTCGAAGACCGGATGGAGACGTACGACGAGTTCGTCCCCGAACTCCGGGCATGGGGACAGTCGCCGATCTACGCCATCGCCTGGCGGAACCTCTACGCGGAACTGATCGCGCAGATCTACGAACACAAGTGGCTCGCCGCCCACATCGACCGCGAGCGGAACTACCGCCTCGTCGAGGACGGGATCCGCTTCGGCGACCGCTGACCGGTCGCCACCGGGAACGGCGCCGGCCCCGCACGGGCGCGCACCTTTTTTGCCCGCTGCGCCCCAGAGTCGAGTATGTCCGTTCAACTGCGGTTTTTCGCCACCTTTCGCGAAGCGGTGGGGACGAAGACGATCACCCGAGAGTACGACGCCAGGACCGTCGGCGACGTCCTCGTCGCCCTCGAAGACGAGTTCGAGGGGTTGGCCGGCGAGATTCTCGAAAACGGGACGGTGCGACCGCAGGTCAACGTCCTCCTGAACGGCCGCGACGTCGAACACGAACGGGGGATCGAGACGCCGATCGAACCCGACGACACGCTGAGCATCTTTCCGCCGGTCGCCGGCGGTGCGCGGGGAGGGGTTCCGTGAGCGACGCGCGAGTACGCAGAGAGAAGTCCTTCCGCGGGATCTCTCTCAGACTGGCGCGACACTACCTCGAAAAACTCGGCGGCGACGCCGTCAGCGACGACCGCGTCGCGGCCGAGGACTGGACGGCATCGCTGTCGGCGGAGAAGGTCTCGATCGGCCCGACGCTGAAACTCACCGAGGTGACCGTCGTCTTCGAGGGCGACCCCGACACCCTCGAAACGCTGATCGACCGCTTCTCGCAGAAGGCGATGCGCGCCGGTGGGTGAGGTGAACGGGGAGAGATGTGGGACCTGAACGACGAGGGGTGCGAGACGTGAACGACGAGGCCCGAACGAACGGCGGGGCTGACGCCTCGGCGATCCCACTCGACGGCGACGTCCTGCTGTACACGGGTGCGACGGCCAGCGTCGCTCCCGAACGCCTGGCACCGTTGCTGCGCGCGGTTCAGGAGCACCTTGGACCGCAGTTCGACGCGTACCGCCGCACCTACGAACGGGTTCACGCCGACGAGGAGCGCGCCGTCTTTCTGGTTCCCGACGGGCACTGGGCCGACGTCGGTTCCGAACTCGACCTCCCCGAGCGCGAGGTCGACGCGGTGCGCCGGGCACACGCCCAGCAGCTCAGGCGAATCGGCACGAAGACCGACAGACGCGACGAACTGGAGACCGCACTCGAAATTCGGGAGGCGGTCGTCGTGGGTCGTTGAGGGTCGAAGCGGAACGCTGTGGTCGGGTCGTCACCAGGTCGGTTTCGGTCGTCACCAGGTCGGTTTCGGTCGTCACCAGGTCGGTCTCGCGGTCGTCGCTCGGTCGAGCAATCAGGGGTCCCGGTCGGACTCCTCGGTCGATCCGTACCGTTCCTCGACCGTCCGGACGTACTGTGAGATGAACGCCGCCTGCGATCCGGGCTCTCGATCGGTTCCGGAATCGCCGGTCGACGCCCGCTCCCCCTCGGCCTCCGGATCGAGCGCCGACGCGCGCTCGGCGTCGACCGAGACGGTCTGCTCGACGTCGATCAGAAGCGCTTCGAGTTCGTCGCGGGGCTGGTGACAGAGGTCTCGATAACACCCCTTGCAGAGGTGCTCGAAGGACTTGCCGTGTCTCTCCCAGCGGTTGCCGTGCTTGTCGTACTCACGCGCTTCCGAGCGCGGGAGCGACGTGCCGCAGGCGATGCAGACCACCGTCGTCCCGTCCCGGGTGTTCCGGGAGCGCCACATACGACTACCCAGGCGCCACCGTTACTTAGCGTTTGTCCGCGCGGGCAGTCGACGGCGCGCAGCGGGTGCGCCGACCGGAGGATCGACCGGGCCAGAGCGCGCGCCGTGTCGCGCCATTTATCGGCCGGCGCACCGTGCGGTCGGACATGCAGGTCAAATCCCGACACCACCTCCGCGCCGACGAGATCAGCGACCTGGAGGCCGCGATCGAGTCGAAGACGGGCGTCGAACTCGACGGCGACGCCTACGAGATGGTCGAACTCGCCGACGAACCCTTCGACGTCGTCCTCGTCGACGGCGAGACCGACGTCGTGCAGTTCGCGGACGAGGCCTTTCTGACGGTCCAGGGCGCGAACCGCCACGAGGTGACGAAGGGCGTGGTGACCGTCGACGCCGGGGCCATCTCGTTCGTCAGCGACGGCGCGGACGTGATGCGGCCGGGAATCGTCGAGGCCGACGCCACCGTCCGGGAGGGTGACCTCGTGACGATCGCCGAGGAGACGCACGGCAAAGTGCTCGCGATCGGACGAGCGCTCGTCGACGGGGAGGAGATGACGGGCGACTCGGGGAAAGTCGTCGAGTCGATCCACCACGTCGGCGACGACCTCTTCGAGTTCGTGGTCTAAGCGGGGCAGTGACCCACGACGTCAGTCCGAGACGTCCGTTCGGGCTCACACACGGATTCGCCAGTCCGGTCCGGATCGCCCGGGCAGTCGCCCTCTGTACCCGTGTGCGCCGCGATCGACTCCGCCGAGAGTGGCTCTCGCGTCAGACGCTCGTCTGACGTAAGAACTAACGTGTTACTGCCGTTTGAAGGTGGTATGGGGATTATGAGCAAGATCATCAGCGGGGGCGGACAGCATTCGACCGACGAGTACGTCGACCTCGACGTCGACGGCATCGATACCTCCCGCGGTGAGGCCGGAATGAGCGTCCGGATCGCGAAGATCAGCGGCCAGCAGGACGTCGTCGCGATCAAGGACGCCGTCTACGACGGGGACCTCGTGATCGCGGACATCACGCGTCACACGACCTCCGACAGCACGATGGAGCACATCATCGACGACCTCCGACAGGTCGCCGAGGAGGTCGACGGCGACATCGCTCAGAAGGGCGACGACCAGATCATCATTTCGCCCACGGGCGTCGGCGTCGCGCGTCAGAAACTCAACTGAGGCCGTCTGTCGGCGCCGGTTCCCGGGACCGCCGGAACCGACGAACTTTCCTCTCCGCTCTCCATACCCGAGCGTAGATGAGCAAGGACTTCATCGAGGTTCGCGGTGCCGAAGAGCACAATCTGAAGGACCTCGACGTCCGGATTCCGCGCGAGACGTTCACCGTCGTCACCGGCCTCTCCGGGTCCGGAAAGTCGTCGCTCGCCTTCGAGACGGTCTACGCCGAGGGCCAGCGTCGGTACATCGAGTCGCTGTCGGCGTACGCCCGTAACTTCCTCGGGCAGATGGACAAACCGCAGGTCGAGTCCGTCGAAGGGCTCTCGCCGGCGATCTCCATCGACCAGAAGAACGCCGCCAACAACCCGCGGTCCACCGTCGGCACGGTGACGGAACTGCACGACTACCTCCGCCTGCTGTACGCCCGCGTGGGGACGCAGTACGATCCCGTCACGGGCGAGGAGGTGGGCGAGCAGTCCGCCCAGGAGATGGTGAGTCAACTGCTGGAGCTCCCCGCGGGGACCCGCGCGAAGATCGCCGCGCCCGTCGCTCGCGATCAGAAGGGGGCGTTCGAGGACCGCTTCGAGGACCTCGTGAGCGAGGGGTACGCGAGGGTGGAAGTCGACGGCGAGGAGTACGACCTGACGCTCGACGAACCGGACCTGGACAAGAACTACGACCACACGATCGACGTGATCGTCGACCGCGTGAAGATCGACCCGGCGAGTCGGTCGCGGATCGCCGACTCGGTGGAGACCGCGCTGGAGGAGGCCGACGGCGTCCTGAAGGTCATCGTCCCCGACCCGCCCGAGGACGTCCCGTTCGCCTCGAACACGCGGTCGACCGGCGCCCTCGCCGGCGAGGGCGACGACCGCCTCGTCGTCGAGTTCTCCGAGGAACTGGGCAATCCGAACTCGGACTTCCAGTTCTCCGAGATCGAGACGCGCTCGTTCTCGTTCAACAGCCCGCACGGGGCCTGCCCCGAGTGTGAGGGCCTCGGACAGACCAAGGAGGTCGACGAGGACCTCGTCGTCCGCGATCGCTCGAAACCGATCAAGCACGTCTTCGAGGCGTGGTCGTACAACCGCTCGTACTATCGGACGCGACTCGACTCGGTGGCCGAGCACTTCGGCGTGAGCGTCGACACGCCGTTCGAGGACCTCGACGAGGACGTGCAGCGACAGTTCCTCTACGGCACCGACCGGGAGGTCGTCTTCGAGCGCCAGACTCGAAACGGGACGCGCCGGAAGACCAAGCGTTTCGAGGGCGTCATCCCGAACCTCGAACGCCGGCACGTCGAGACCGACTCCGACTCGACCAGAGAGCACATCGAGGACTATATGGCGGTCACCACCTGCCCCGCCTGCGAGGGGACGCGGCTGAAGGAGCAGTCCCGACACGTCCGCGTCGCCGGCACCGCCATCACCGAGGTCAACCGGATGAGCATCGGCGACGCGCTGGCTCACTTCGAGGGGCTGGAAGCGGAACTCACCGAGCGCGAACGAACCATCGCCGAGGAGATCCTCAAGGAGATCCGCGCGCGCCTCGGCTTCATGGAGGAGGTCGGTCTGGAATATCTCACGCTCGACCGCGAAGCGTCGACTCTGTCGGGCGGGGAGAGCCAGCGGATCCGACTCGCCACGCAGGTCGGTTCCGGTCTCGTGGGCGTCCTCTACGTGCTGGACGAGCCCTCGATCGGCCTGCACCAGCGCGACAACGACCGCCTGCTCGACACGCTCGAAGGCCTGCGCGACCTCGGTAACACGCTGCTCGTCGTCGAACACGACGAGGAGACGATGCGACGCGCGGACAACGTCATCGATATGGGCCCCGGTCCGGGCAAGCGCGGCGGCGAGATCGTCGTGCAGGGCGACTTCGACGACGTCTGCGACGCCGAGGGGTCGGTCACGGGCGAGTACCTCTCGGGGCGAAAGGAGATCCCGGTTCCCGATGAGCGCCGCGACTCGGAGGCCGAACTGACGATCCGCGGCGCGCGCCAGCACAACCTCGATGACGTCGACATCTCGATCCCGATCGGGCAGTTCACCGCCATCACGGGCGTCTCCGGGTCGGGCAAGTCGACGCTGATGCACGAGATCCTCTACAAGGGCCTGGCTCGGGAGATGAACGACAACACCTCCGTCGATCCCGGCGACCACGACGCCATCGAGGGGATCGACGAGATCGAGACCGTGCGGCTGATCGACCAGTCGCCGATCGGGCGGACGCCGAGGTCCAATCCCGCGACGTACACGGGCGTCTTCGATCACATCCGAAAGCTCTTCGCGGAGACGAAGCTCTCGAAGCAGCGCGGCTACGAGAAGGGCCGGTTCTCGTTCAACGTCAAGGGCGGCCGGTGTGAGGCCTGCGGCGGGCAGGGCACCGTGAAGATTGAGATGAACTTCCTCTCGGACGTCTACGTCCCCTGCGAGGAGTGCGACGGCGCGCGCTACAACGACGAGACGCTCGACGTGGAGTACAAGGGCAAGACGATCGCGGACGTCCTCGACATGGAGGTCTCCGAAGCCCTGGAGTTCTTCGAGGCCAACTCCCAACTCCGCCGCCGACTGCAGTTGCTCGAGGACGTCGGCCTCGGCTACATGACGCTCGGGCAGCCGTCGACGACCCTTTCAGGGGGAGAAGCCCAGCGCGTCAAACTCGCCGAGGAGTTGGGGAAGAAACAGACCGGCGACACGCTCTACCTGCTGGACGAGCCGACGACCGGCCTGCACAAGGAGGACGAGCGGAAGCTGATCGAAGTGCTCCAGCGGCTCACCGACAACGGCAACACCGTCGTCGTCGTCGAGCACGAACTCGACCTCGTGAAGAACGCGGACAACATCGTCGACCTCGGCCCCGAGGGCGGCGAGGGCGGCGGCGAGGTCGTCGCAAGCGGCACGCCCGAGGACGTCGCTCGCGCGGAGGACTCACACACGGGGCGGTACCTCCGCGACCTGCTGCCCGCGATCGATCAAGAAGGGCCGCGCGCGGACCGGCGCAAACCCGCGAAACCGGCTGACGACGACTGAGGTGAAATCGAGACGGTCGGTCGGAGATCGGATGCGAACGCGAGATACCGACGCGTCGCTGTCGGCCGCGCGAATCGCAGCGGTGGCGAACAGTCGGCACCCGCGTCGGCGACGGCCCGTCCGTGCGTCGCCGTTCTCTTCCCGCGCCGACGTGCCGAGCAATCGCGACCCGACGCGGGGCTGGCTTCAGGTCACGGCGCGTCTGGTCCCGTCTTGGCATATAAATACACGTTCCAACTCGTTGCGGTAGCGATCGCTCGATTCCGGCTTCCGCAACTCCAGCCCGACGGGGAGGCCAAGTGACTGCGTCACGTACGAGAATCTATGACTACCTGTTACGCCGCCTCGGGCGCGGGCGTCCTCGTCGTCCGCAACGTCGCTGCCGACGGCGACGGTCGCGAGGCGTCGAGCGACGATCCCGCCGCCGTCGGACCGACCGCCGGGTACGCGTTCGAGCGCGACGACGTCGAGTGTCTCGACGCGTCGAGCGACGCCCCCGAACGCGTCTTCTGCGGGACGTTCGACGCGGGACTGCACCGCTCGGTCGACGGCGGACGGACCTGGGAGCGCGTCGGCGAGGGCGTCCTCGAACCGTCGGTGACGAGCGTGACCGTCTCGCCGCACGACCCCGACGTCGTCTACGCCGGAACCGAACCGAGCCGCGCCTACCGCTCCGCCGACGGCGGCGACACGTGGGCGGAACTGGCCGAACTCACCGACTTGCCCTCCGCGCCGACGTGGTCGTTCCCGCCGCGTCCCGACACGCACCACGTCAGGTGGATCGAGGTCGATCCCGGGGACCCGAACCACCTCTACGTCGCCGTCGAGGCCGGCGCGCTGGTCCAGACCCACGACGGCGGGGAGACCTGGGAGGAGCGCGCGCCGTCGACCCGCCGCGACACCCACACGATGGCGGTCCACCCCGACGCGCCCGACGTCGTTCGGGCGGCCGCGGGCGACGGCTACGCCGAGAGCCGCGACGGCGGCAAGTCGTGGTCGTTCCCCCAGGCGGGGCTGAAACACCGCTACTGCTGGAGCGTCGCGATCGATCCGGGCGACCCGGGGTGCGTGCTCCTCTCCGCGGCGTCGGGCGCACGGCGGGCGCACACGTCCGGGGCGGCCGCGTCGTATCTCTACCGCCGACTGGAGCACCGCGACGACGCCGTCGGCGACGCGGCCGGCGCTGCCGAGGAGTCCGGCGCGACCGACGCCGACTGGGAACGCCTCGACGGGGCCGGGGTGCCGACCGGCGAGGGGCTCCTCCGGCCGGTCCTGGCGCCCGGCACCGTCGACGGCGAACTGTTCGCGCTCACGGACCGGGGGCTGTTCCGAACCGACGACGGCGGCGACAGTTTCGGCCGCGTCGACGTGGAGTGGCCCGAGACGTTTCGGGGGACGACGGCGAGCGGGCTTGCGGTCGTCGAGGACCGATGACGCGAGCCGTCGGCCCCGCGCCGACCGAGAAGGTATTTGCCGTCGGATCCGGTATGGGTGAGTGATGTACGATTTCGCGGTCGTGGGCGTCGGCCCCGCCGGCGCGCGCTTCGCCCGGCGCGCGGCCGAGTCCGGCTACGACGTCGTCGCCTTCGAGCAGGGAACCGTCGGGACGCCGCTCGCGTGCTCGGGGCACGTCAGCACCGACATCTGGGACTACGTCCCCGACGACGCGAAGGCCGACCTCCTCCAGAACCGGGTCTACGGCGCGCGGTTCCACGTCGGCGGCCCCGACTCGGCGGCCTACCCGTTCTACAAGCGCGAGGAGATCTCGAACGTGATCGACCGGGTCGAACTCGATCGCACGCTCGCCGACTGCGCTCGTGAAGCGGGTGCGGACGTCCGCGAGGAGCACACCGTCGTCGACGTCGACGAGCGCCACGACGGCGTCGAACTCACCGTCTCGAACGCCGGGGGGACCGAGACCGTCCGGGCGAAGATGGTCGCCGGCTGCGACGGCCCGACATCGCGCGTGCGCCGACAGTGCGGGCTCCCCGAACCCGCGGAGATCCTCCACGGCGTCCTCGCGTTCGATCCCGACCCCGACGACGGCGACTTCGTCGACGTCCACCTCACCGCGCCGCGGTTTTTCGCCTGGCGCATCCCGCGCGGCGACGCGGGCGTCGAGTACGGCCTCGCGGCCCCGCCGGGACGCTCGGTCAACGACCTGTTCGAGCGACTCACCGACGCCTACGCGGTCGAGACGGAACACTTCTGTTCCGGCGCGATCCCGATCGGCCCGCCCGAGCGGGTGCACGGCCGGCGCGCGTTCCTGCTCGGCGACGCCGCCGCGCAGACGAAGCCGTTCACCGGCGGAGGCATCCTCTACGGGATGACGGCCGCCGACTGCGCCGCGCGGACCGTCGACCCCGACGATCCGGGGACGCTCAGGGAGTACGAGTCGGCGTGGCGGTCGGAGCTCTCCCGGGAAATCGCGCTGGGACACTGGCTCCGCCGCGCGTACTCGCTTCCGGAACCGATTCAGCGGCTCGGCCTCCGGACGCTCTCGGGCGAGATCGGCGTCCATATGGACCGTCCGACCTCGTTCTTCTCGCGGGAGCACCTGACGAAACTGGTCGGCCGGTAGCGTTACACCCTGAACCCGTCGCGGTCGATGTCGCGATTCCCGTCTGGGGTCGAGAAGCGCAGTTCGATCGTCGTCCCGTCGTCTTCGGCGTAGTCAATCCGTCCCCCGACCCGTTCGACCGTCCAGCGGACGAGCCAGAGACCGACCCCGCCGGCGTGTTCCGTCGGGCTCTCCTCGGTATCCGCGAAGACGGTGTGTTCGTGTTTGGGGATCCCGTCTCCCTGATCCGTGACCGAGAGGAGCGTCTCGTCCGGTCCGGGATCGACCCGAACGACGATCGGCGGATCGCCGTGTTCGGCCGCGTTTTCGACGATTTCGGCGACGGCCAGGGGAACGCCCTGATCGCCCCGGATTGGGGCCTCGTCGGGGAGTGACGTGTGCACGGGTGCGTTCGGATAGCCGGAGCGGACCTCCTCGATGGCTTCGCGCGTGTCGACGACGAGGTCCCGCGTCTCGACCGTCGCCACCTCGTCGCTCACGACGTCGCGGAACTGCCTCGCGGTCTCGCTCTGGCCGAGGAGGTCCTCGCCCGCGTCGAGAATTCGCTCGGCCGCGCCGCGGACCGCGGGATCCTCGTGGTCGGCCAGCTCCTCGGCGTACCCGGTGACGACGTTCATCCGGTTGCGGACGTTGTGTCGAAGCACCCGATCGAGCACCGAGAGTCGGCGTCGGTTTCTGACCCACTCGGTGACGTCCCGCTGGAATCCGAGGTAGTTGGTCACCGTTCCCGACGCGTCGCTGACCGGCATCACGTCGAGCGCGTTGTAGAACAGTTCGCCGCTCTTCCGGTAGTTGACGACGATCACGCTGACAGGCAGGTCGCGGTCGATCGCACGCCGGATCCGCGCGACGGTCTGTCGGTCCGTTCGCTCGCCCTGGAGGAACCGGCAGTTGCGACCGATCGCCGCCTCGCGGTCGTAGCCGGTGATCTCGACGAACTTCTCGTTGACGTAAATCATCGGGTTGTCCGAGAGGCTCGGGTCGGTGATCGTGATCCCGATGCTCGCCTCGTCCATCGCCCGGCGGTAGAGTTCGAGACGGCGTTCGCGCTCGACCCGCTCCGTCACGTCCTGCAGGAGGACCAGCAGTTCGTCGCCCTCACCGGTGTGGACGGCGGCGGTTTCGCAGAGCGCGGTCCGATCGCCGACCTCGAGCGAGACCGTTCGGAACGTCGGCCCGGTGGAGTCGATGTCGGCCGGGGCATCGTCGAGGAGCTCCGAGAACGACGCGCGGTCCGACTCGGCGACGAACGTCTCGAGGGAGAGGCCCGATAGCGCCGCCGAGTCGCGGTCGAGGAGCTGTTCGGCGGCGCGGTTGGCCGCGCGGATCTCGCCGTCGGCGACCAGCACCTTCGCGTTCGGGGCCAACTCGAACAGGCGACGGTACCGCTCCTCGGCCTCCCAGAGGTCCTGTGAGAGCCGGCGACGGCGGGCGAGCGTGTCGATCCGGAACTGGAGTCGCGCGGGGTCCAGCGGCGCGCTCACCACGTCGTCGATCAGCCCGCGAGCCGACGCCTCGATCCCCTCGAAGCTTCGGTCGCGCTCGACGACCAGCAGACAGGGGAGAAACGTCGACGCCGCCGCCTGCGCTCGACGGATCTCGTCGGCGAACTGGCGCAGACCGGTCCGGTCGGCGAGGCAGACGTCGAACGCCGGCAGTCGGTCCGACTCGGAGGCGTCGGAGGGCGTGACGAGACTGTACGCCGACGCGCTCTGCACCCAGTCGACGAGAACGCGCCGGTTCCCGCGGTTCGAAACGAGGACGAGGACGTTCGTCCCGCGGATCGACTGCGTCCCGTCGGTCATTTGTGACTATCGGTGCGATCGGAGGGCGAGTCGGAATCGCCGTCGTCCGGCCCGAACGGGCGATCGCTCCCCCACTCCGGCGTTCCCGTGAGAACCCCGCGGAGCCCGGTCAGCGGTTCCCCGACGTGGACGCCGTTGTCCCGGATCTCGAACTCACGCAGCGTCCGCTCGAAATCGCCGGTCCGCTTTTTCAGCACGCCGGCCGCCTTGCGGAGTTCGCCGTACGCCTCCAGATATCTGAGAAACAGGAGGTTGTCCGCGAGGTAGCTGATGTTCGAACTCGTCGGCTCGAAGTCGCCCGTGACCGAGTCGAGGTCGTCGACGAAGATCGCGCTCACGCCCATCCGCTTGAGGTACCGTCCGAGCGCGTGCAGTTCCCGGATCAGTTCCGACTCGTCGCCGCGGATCGAGAGCCGGTAGCCGGAGATGCCGTCGATCACGACGAACTCGGCGTCGCGTTGCTCGACTTCGGTCCGGACCCGCTGGGCGAACTCGTCCGGAGAGATCGAGAGCGGTTCGACCTCTTCGACGGCGAGCGTCCCGTCGGCTTCCAGTTCCTCGATCGGGACGCCAACCCCCTTCGAGCGGCGGACGAAGGTGTCGCGCGTCTCCTCGAACAGGTAAAAGACCGCGCGGTCGCCTCTCGCAGCCGCCTCGCTCGCGAACTGCGTCGCCGTCGTCGACTTCCCGACGCCGCTGGGGCCGCTCACCACGGTCACCGTGCTGCTCTCGATGCCGCCGTGGAGCAGTTTGTCGAGTTCGTCGACGCCCGAAGAGAGCGTCCGCGACTCCCGGATTCGGCCGTGCGAATCGGGCGAAAGTTTCGTGAACACCGACATTCCCGAATCGGAGATCCGCACCGTGTGCGCCCCCGAGCGGAAGTCCGAGCCGCGGAACTTCGTCACCTCGATCGTCCGCCCCTTCGGCGCGTGATCGAGCCTGATGCTCCCGTCGCAGAGGTACTCCAGCGTGGCCCGCTCGCCCTCGACGGCGGCCTGGGAACTGAACAAGACGGTCGCCCCCGCGTCGGTGAGGTACTGGACGAACCCGGCGACCTCCTGGCGGTACTGGTACTCGTCGGGGGCGAGGTACTGGAGGTGGGTCAGCGGGTCGACGAAGACGCGGTCGGGAGCGGTCGCTTCGACCGCCTCGACGATCCGCGCGGCGACGCCGGAGCCCTCGACGACGTCCGGTTCGAACACGTCGTAGGACTGGTCGTCGACGAACCGGGCCGCGTCGGGCGAGAGGTCGAGAAACGTGATGTCCGACGTGTCGAAGCCGACCCCCGCCGCGTCGTCAGCGAGGTCCGCGGGGTCCTCCTCGAAGGCGACGAAGAGAGCGTCTTCGCCCGCTTCGATGGCCTCGGAGAGAAAGTGAAGTCCCGCGATCGTCTTTCCCGTTCCGGCCCCGCCGGTCACCATATACGCCCGCTCCCGGATGAGCCCGCCGTCGAGAATCTCGTCGAGGCCGGCGATGCCGGTCGAGAGACGATCGCGCTCGTGCATAGTACGGTCGGTGAACCCGGGGCTATTGATTGTTGGGATGCGGTGGCTACTCGGGGAGCCGGCACCCCGCGCTACTCGCCCGGATACGACGGGAGACGCGCCGAAACGGCGCTCCCCTCGACGAACGGCAGCGGAGCGACGGTCGCCTCGACCGTGCCGTCGGCAGTTCGGACCACCAGCGACGGCCCGCTTTCGTCGTTGATTTCCGCCGCAACTCCGGCATCGACGAAGCCGAGCGCGATCGATCGACCCAGGCGCGGACTCTCGACGGCCCGGGTGACCTCGCCGACGGTCTCGTCGGTGTCGCCTCCGCCCCGTCGAGCGACGAGCGACGCGCCGGCGTCCGGCAGCGTCCACCCCTCGTCGCCGTCGTGTCCGTCGAGTCGGAGCCCGACCAGCCGCTGACTCGGCCGCCCGCGGTTCTCGACCTTCGAGACGACCTCCTGGCCGACGTAACAGCCCTTCTCGAAATCGAGCGCGTTGCGGACGCCGACCACGTTCGGGATCCGGCCGTCGAGTTCGGTGTCGAAAAGCGGCGTTCCGGCCTCAGTCGTGAGGATCTCCCAGGTCCGATAGCCGAACGGAACGGCGTTCATCCCGAACGTCAGGAGCGTCTCGAAGACGCGCTCGGCGGCGTCGACGCCGCAGACGATTTCGTACCCCTCCTCGCCCGCGAGGCCGTCGCCCGCGATGACGGTGACGCCCTCGCCACCCATCGATCCCCGGACGAAGGTGAGTTCGGGTTCGGGCGCGCCGGCCCCGTTGAGTACGCTCGCGACCTTTTCGGTCGATTTCGAGCCGTGAACGCCGAAAATCGCGAAGTCGGTCGACGCCTCGCGGACCTCGACGTCTTGAATGAAGACCTTCTCGGCCCACTCGGCGGCCAGCGGTTCCGCGTGCGCCGGCGGAGTGAAGCACAGCAACCGCTCGCCGGCGTTGTAGACGTACAGGTCCGTCTCGATGCGGCCCTGGGGGTCCAAAAGCAGCGCGTAGACGCCCTCGCCGTCGGATCTGGGGACTCGATTCGACACCGTGTCGTCGACGAACTCGATCCGGTCGTCGCCCTCGACGACGACGACGCCGTAGCCCATCTCGATCACGCCGGCGCCGTTGCGGACCGCGAGCGTCGTCCGCTCCGGACGGCCGTAGTCGATGACGACCCGACGACCGCCGCGCTCCTCGAACGTCGCACCGTGATCCTCGTGTAGTTCCGTGACGACCGTCATTGTCAGTCCCTGCGCGCCCCACGCGGAAAACCGCAGCGTCCCGCCGGTCGCCGCGCTCCTCGCGGTGGGATCGGCAGCACTCGACGTACGTTTATATACGAAGGCGGGACCAGACGCGTCGTGACGTAGAATCCACCCCGCGTCGGGCAGCGGTTGCTCGGCACGTCGGCGCGGGGAAACCGAACGGACGCGATGGGGCGGTTCGGCCGCCGTGGGCGGCGGTCCGTTCGAGCGGGTGCCGACTGTTCGCTACGGGCGCGACGGCTCAGAGCCCCAGCCGATCCCGAATCGCGTCGACGACGCTCTGCTCCTCGTTCTGTGCCTCCTGCGGGTCGGGGACGACCTTGTCGGCGACGAGGATGACGACCCGGTCGTCATCGCCGTTCTCGACCGAGATGAGGCCGTCCCGCTTCAGCGCCGCCAGCGCGTCCTCGATGTCGTCGATGTCGGCGTCGACGGCGGCGCGCACCTCGAAGACTGTCATTCCGTCGCCCGCACGATCGACGAGTGCGTCGAGCACCGCCACTTCGACGTCACGCCGGTCTCGGAACTCGCGCCGCGCTCTCATACGGAGACGTTGATGCCGATGGGGTATACGCTTACCGCCGGTCGGGGCGGGAAGCCCGACGAGGAGCGACGGCCGCGGCGGCTCGGGACCGGGGTCGTCTGCCGTCCGTCTGACGCAGGAGGTACACTTTTGGCGCTGACTGCCGGAACAGCGGGTAATGGGACTCAAGTGCCGTCTTCTCGGGCACGCCTACGGGGACTCCGAGGTCGAACGCAACCGGGAGGAACAGGGGGACGAGGTCGTCGTCACCATCCGCGAGGTGCAGGTGTGTGAGCGGTGTGGCGCCGAGCAGGTCGTCAGTCAGAACAAAGAGGTGACGGCGATTCGCTCGCCCGCCGAAGTCGGTCTCGACGACGCCGAACCGGCCGACGGCGACGCCCCGTCGACAGCCGACGATACGCCCGCGCCACCGACACAGTCGGAAACGGCGGACGGACCGGGGACGACGCCCGCCGAATCCGGTGGAGCGGCCGACGCGAGCACAGACCGACCGGCGGCGGACGCAAGCCCCGAGGGCGCGACCGCGTCGGCGAGCGCGGACGACCGGTCGGACGGCAGCGCTCCCGCTGCGGGGGCATCCGGCGACGCCGCCGGGGGAGCGGAAGCAGACGGGCAGGTAGCCGACTCGTCGGGTACGGGTCCGGAAAGCGAGCCCGCGGGAGCGTCGGCCGAACCGATCGAGGACGCCGAATCCGACGGGTGGGAGACCGGGAGCGACGACTGGGACGACGTCGAGGCCGGTCCCGACGCCGACGACGCCGTCATTCTCGACGACGAGGAGACCGAGCGAGACGAGGCGCAGTGGCCCGAGGAGACGGACGCCGATCCGACCGGGGCGACGCGGCACCCCGGCCCGGCCGACGACGAGATGTCGGCGGCCGACGATGCACCGGGGAGCGACGACGCGCCGACGCCCGAGGACGAGGCGGAAGTGACGAACGACGCCGAGATCATCGACGGCGACGCGGCGGTCGACGACGCGCCGCCGGAACGCGGCCACGGCGAGTGGCCCGAGCGGGACGACGCCCCGTCTGCGAGCCAGTGGCCCGAGCACGACGGCGAGGACGAGGGCTACGACGCGACGGCCGACGGAGACCCCGACGTCGACCTCGGCGGGAACGGTCTCACGCCGGAGGTGAACGGCCGCGCGGACCTCGACGAGAGCGGCGACCGTTCGGTGCAGGGCGTCGCCGTCGAGCGGGACCGTCCGGCCGACCGGCAGCAGCGCGGGGGAGCGGACGCGTCCGAAGCGGCCCAGGACAAGGGGTTCATCCGCGCGGGCGAGTCGACGTCGCTCGAATCCGACGTTCCGGACGACCACATCGAGTTCTACTGCCCGAACTGCGGTCACGCTCGAACGGCGGGCGCGTCCTCGATGCGCGCCGGCGACATCTGTCCGGAGTGCAAACAGGGGTACATCGCCGAGCGCGAACGGTGAATCCCGGGTCCACGGTGCCGACGCCGATCGATCGGTGACGAAACAAGTAAACCACCACCTATCGAATCACGCTCTATGAAGGAGTACAAGATGCGTCGTGGGGAAACGCTGGAGGACCGCATTCCGGATATGGAGTCGACCGTCGAGGACTACTTCGGCCCGATTTCGGGGACGATGGAGTACAAGGGAAGCGACCTCTACGTGGTCGAGGAGCCGTCGAACCCGGTGTTCAAGCGGGTCGTCGCGGGAGCGGTGAGTTACAGCGGCAAGAAGGACCGACTCGGCGTCGAGTTCGAGGAGCGCGATCCGACGGAACTGTCACCCGACGATCTCGAAGCCGCCGGCGACGCGGTCGACGCGAAGAACGACTTCCTCCTGGAGGCGACCGGACGGGACGCGAAGTCGCGTCGCGACTCGATGAAACGCGACGTCGAAGACGACGCGCCGGACTACTGATCGGCACCACCGACCGGGCGACCCGTTGCAACGGGGACGTGATTTTAAATCCCGGAAGCGAGTAGTCGATCGTGACAGATGGCAATCGAGACGATTCTCCTGGCTGTTGGACCGAGAGATAAAGACCGGATCGGTCGCCTGACCGAGGAAACGCTGGACGTCGCCGTCCCGACGGGCGCAACAGTCGTCGTCGGGCACGTGTTCACGTCCGAGGAGTACGACGAGGTGCTGGACAAACTGGAGTTCGACCGCGAGGTCGACGAAGTATCCGCCGACGACGTCGCCGGCCGCCACGCGACCGTCCGTGAGATCGTTGACCGACTCGACGAGGCCGGCGTCGACTACGAGGTCCGCGGTGCGGTTGGCGACCACGCCGACTCGATCGTGGAACTGGCCGAGACGTCCGACGCCGACCGCGTCATCGTCGGCGGCCGTCAGCGCTCGCCGACCGGGAAGGCGGTCTTCGGGAGTACCGCCCAGACGGTGATGCTCGAGGCCCCGTGTCCGGTCACGTTCGTTCGGAGCGGAACCAAGTGAGGGCGGTCTCCCGCGGACGGCGCTCGGGGGACGGGTCGGCAGCGACGTCGGACGTCGGGACGGGGCGATCGTGACGCGGTAATCGAACCACTGCGGGGGCGGTTCTGCGACGGAGCCTCGCGGCCGGCGGACGGACCTTCGCGATCGATCCGAACCCGCTGAGTTAAGTGCGGGGATCACCCGTATCGACACAATGGCCTACTACGTGGGCGTCGACCTCGGGGCGACGAACGTCCGTGCGGTCGTCGCCGACGACGACGGCACGGTCATCGGACGCAGCGACCGCGGGACTCCGCGGGGGCCAACCGGAATTACGGTCACCGAGGCCGTCCTCCGGGTCGCGCGGGAAGCGTGTGCCGAGGGCGGTGTGGAGCCCGAACAGGTGAACGCCGCGGGGATCGGCGCGATCGGCCCGCTGGACCTCGCGGAAGGAACGGTCGAGAACCCCGCGAACCTCCCGGACACCATCGACCGCATCCCGCTCACCGGTCCGCTGTCGGTCCTGTTCGACACCGACCGCGTGTACCTCCACAACGACACGAACGCCGGCGTCATCGGCGAGCGGTTCTACTCGGACCGGAATCCCGACGATATGGTCTATCTCACCATCTCCTCGGGCATCGGCGCGGGCGTCTGCGTCGACGGCAACGTCCTCTCGGGATGGGACGGGAACGCGGGCGAGGTCGGACACATGACCGTCGACCCGCAGGGACTGCTCACCTGCGGCTGCGGCCACGACGGCCACTGGGAGGCGTACTGTTCGGGCAACAACATCCCGCGATACGCGCAGTTCCTCTACGAGGAGGACGACGTCGAGACGACGCTGCCGATCGAGGCCCCGGAGTTCTCCGCGGTCGACGTGTTCGCCCACGACGGCGAGGACGAGTTCGCCACGCACGTCGTCGAGCAGCTCGCCCACTGGAACGCGATGGGCGTCGCGAACATCGTCCACGCGTATGCGCCGCTCATCATCTACGTCGGCGGCGCGGTCGCGCTCAACAACCCCGAGCGGACCCTGGATCCGATCCGCGAGCGGATGGACGAGATGGTGATGTCGAACGTGCCCGAGATTCAGTTGACGACGCTCGGCGACGACGTGGTCGTGAAGGGGGCACTCGCCAGCGCGATGACCGACGGGACCGGGGACAGAACGCGGCTGTGACGCGTCGACGCGACGTTCTACGCGCCGGCGGCGCGCTGTTCGGAGCGGGCGTCGCACTGGGCGGAACGGACGCGCTGGCCGAGCGCCGCGGGTATCGGGGCGCGTCGACGGCGAGGGCTCATCCCGGACCGTACGAACCGTACGGTTCGATCGACGTCGAGGGCGCGAAGGAGGCGGTGGTCGGTCCCGACGGCGACGTGGCGTTCCTCGCGACGACCAGCGGGTACGCCGCCGTCGACGTCTCCGTCCCGGACCGCCCCCGACTTCTCGCGGACGTGCGCGAACCGCTCGCAGAGCGCGACAGCGGGCCGCTCCGCGGCGTCTTCGACGTGAAACTCGACGCGACCGACCCGGGGACGCTCGTCGTCGTCGGCCCGGCGAACCCGCTGCCCGGCGCGCTCGCGGGGGCGCTCGTCGTCGACGTGAACGACCCGGAGAATCCCGAACGACGGGCGTTCCACGAGACGCCGTTTCCGATTCACAACTGCTTCGTCCGCGACGGCGTCGCCTACCTCACCGGCAACGACGGCGATCGAAATCCGCTGATCCTCCTGGACGTCGAGACGGGCGCGGAACTCGGCCGCTGGGCGCTCGAAGACGCCGCTCCGTCCTGGGGCGAGGTTCCGAGCACGCTGCGGAGCGTCCACGACGTGTTCGTTCGCCACACGACCGCGTTCGTCGCGATGTGGGACGCCGGCACCTGGATCCTCGACGTCTCCGACCCCGAATCTCCGACCGCCGTGGGCAGCCTCGGCGGCGGCGACCCCGCGGCGTTCGCGGACCTGTCGCGCTCGGCGGCCCGCCGCGAGGCGACCCTGCCGCCGGGAAACCACCACTACGTCGCGACCGACGAGTCCGGGACGCTCCTGGCCGTCGGCCGCGAGTCGTGGGGGATCCGAACGGACGGAGCAGAGGACCCGCAGACGGCGGGGGAGAAAGGCGATAGTCCGGAGACGGAGGCGGACGGGGACGCATCCGCGGAAACGACGTCCCCGGACGGAACCGTCTCGCCGGACGCCTCCGACGGCGGGCCGTCGGGCATCGACCTCTGGGACGTCTCCGATCCCGCCTCGCCCGAACCGAAGGCGACGATTCCGGCACCGCCGTCGCCGGACCCGACGTACGGCGGCGTGTGGACCACCGCGCACAACTTCGAGGTCGCGGGCGGCGTCCTCTACGCGTCGTGGTACCAGGGCGGCGTCACGCGCCACGACGTCTCCGATCCCGGGTCACCGGAGCGGGTCTCGTGGTGGCGCGATCCGAACGAGGCGAAGTTCTGGACCGCGCGGCTGGCCCGGGCCGGCGACCGGAAGGGGTTCTTCGTCGCGAGCAGTATGGGCGTCGGCGACGCCCCCGCTCGGCTGTACACGTTTCCCGATCACGCCGGCGAGCAGGCCGATCCGCCCGGAGTGCTGCCGGATCGGTCGCCGACGCCGGTCGCCGGGGTCGAGACGCGGTCCGCGGACCCGCCCCTGACGACCGGAGCGGGGGCGGCGTCGGCGACGACGGAGTCCCGCCCGTCGGCGGGCGTCGGCATCGGCGCGCCCGGGTTCGGCGTCGCGGCGGGTGTCACCGGCCTCGCGCTGGCGGCCTGGCGGCTGGCAGGGCGGGCACGGGAGGAGTGACCTGGATTCGGGACAGTCCCGAGAGGCGGGGTAGCCACCGGTGACGGATGCGGAGCCGAGACCCTCCTCGAAGACCGTGACACACTTTTCTCGACGGCCGAGGGCTGCGAGTACAACCGCAAGGTTCCAAAGCTTGGGGGTCCTACAGGCAGCAATGACCGATTCCGAGGACTCGCTCCGGCGGCGCGTCGAGACGTGGATGGTCGGGCAGATGCCGATCATCCAGATGCACGGCGGCGAGAGCGTCGTCCGGAAGGCCGACCCCGACAGCGGCGAGGTCGTCGTCGAACTGGGCGGGGCCTGCGCCGGGTGCGGCATCTCGAACATCACCGCGGACAACATCAAAGCGGACCTGCTGATGGAGTTCGAGGAAATCGAGGACGTCCGCGTCAAAGTCCCCAGCGCCGGGGATCACGGGAACAGCACCGTCGAGGGCGGTCGCGGCGGCGAACTGCAGTACGGCACCGACGACCCCGGCCACTTCTGAGCGCGGGCCGACGGCGCGTTTTTGAGTCTCCGAGGCGTTGGGTCGGACGTGGCCGACGCCGACACGCCGCGGGAGTTCGCCTTCGAACTCGCACTCTGTGCGCACCTCGAAGAGACGACCGAGTGGATCCTCGGTCGGCAACTGGGCGCGGCCGTCGATCGATCGGGTCGGCGCATCGTCGACGTCGTCGGCGTCGTGCCCGGCCCCGACTTCGACGACCGAGCGCGGATCACCGATCGGACGATTCCGATCAGGGCCATCGAGAGCGACGTCGGCGTCGGAACGAGCGTTCCGCGAAACCGGACCGTTCGCAACTCCTCCGAACTCCACGACTCGGTCGTCGACGCCGCCGTCGACGCCGGGTTCTTCGCGACGGAGCGGCACGACGGTCGGGAGTTCCTCCGACAGACGGCTCGATACCCCGACTCGTGGTTCGCTGGGCTCGTCGGCATCGAGAACAAGCCCGACCTCGGAGCGCCCGGGGACCTCGCCAGACAGCTCAGAACGGACGTCTCGCTCGGGCTGTTCGAGGAGGTCGTCCTGGCGACCGAGAGCCACGTGACGCGCGCCCACCTGAATCGGATCCCCGAGGAAGTCGGCGTGTGGCGGTTCGATCCCGAGACTGGACGGCGTGAGGAGATCCGCGAGGCGACGGCGCTCGCGACCGGCGGCCCGGGCGTCGAACTCGTCGACGAGCGGCCGCTTCGGACCGACGTCGCGCTCGTCGACGGCGACGGGAAAGCGCGGGCCCGAACGCGAGTCGCGGAGCGAGCCTACGGCAAGGGGTGGCGAACGTACGACCTGCCGGCGTGTGCGCACGCGGAGTCGACCGCCGACGGCCGGCCCCGCTGCGCGGAGTTCGAGCGGATCGTCGATCCGAGTCGAGCCTGCGGAGCGGCGTGTTCCGCCCGCGATCCCGGAACGAGGCCCGACGTCGACGCCGACGAACTGCGGGACGAACGGACGCCCTGGCGGCGGGACCCACCCGGCGTCGTGCGCCGGCAGGCGGGACTCGATCGGTTCGGATGAGAAGTTCGGATCCGAGTAACTCCGTTCCAGGAAACTGAAAACCGCCCCGGGTTTATACCGCGGTTCCGTGTCATCGTCCAGATGTGAGGTGAACGACGATGGCAACTTCCATACAAGCCAACCTGGCGAATCCGTTGGAGTTCGACCTGCAAGGGACGCTCGCAGGCTACTGGGTCGCCGTCCTCCGCGTCGTGACGGGCTACTGGTTCCTCCACGCGGGGATCACCAAGTTCGCGTTCATCGCGGGCGAGCCGTTCAGCGCGCAGGGGTACCTCGTCAACGCCCCCGCTGCCAGCCCCATCCAGGGCTTCCTCGTCTGGGCCGGACAGACGCCGTGGCTCCTGGAGTTCACGAACTTTATGATCCCGGTGGGAGAGACGCTCATCGGCCTCGGGCTGGTCGCCGGCGCGCTCGTCCGGCTGGCGAGCTTCTTCGGCGGCGTCCTGATGGTGTTCTTCTACCTCGGGAACGCCAGTTGGTCGCACGGGCTGGTCAACGGCGACCTGATGGGTCTGCTGCTGTTCGTCACGGTGGGGATCCTCGGCGCGGGTCGCGTCCTCGGGCTGGACGCCATCCTCGAGCAGACCGAACTCGGGAAGAAGCGCATCGCGAAGTGCCTGCTCGGGTAGCAGTGCCCGCTCCGACGGCAGCCACCTGACGCCTTCTCGACTTCGCTGCCGACGCGTCGAGCGGTGGGGACGTAGTCCCCGATCACAACTCGTAGGTCTCGCCGTCGACCGCCAGCGGTTCCTCGAACGCCTCCTCGGCGGGATAGAAATGCGCCGTGTGGACGATACGCGTCTCCGAGGCGGAGAGGTCTGCGGCGAGGTCCAACGCGCCCTCTCTGGTCATATGTTTCTGCCCGAAGGTTCGCGGGACGCCGGCGTCGTCGAAGTGTTTCCCGCCGCGCGGGTGGTGTTCGCTCAACGACGCCGGAACGATGCCGTCCGCGAGGAGTAGGTCGGGGTCGTCGAGGACGGTCCGCGACTCCTCGGGGACCCCGTAGCTCGTGTCGCCCGAAAGCGACAGCTTCGCCCCCGTCTCGGGGTCCTCGACCGCGAGACCGTAACAGAGCAGCGGCGGGTGGTCGACGGGGACGAGCGTCACCTCCAGCCCGCAGACCGCGAACGGTTCGAAAGGAGAGCGAGCGTGGACGCTCACGCGATCCAGGTAGTCGTACTTTCGCGAGACGGTCTCGGCGACGCTCTCTTCGGTCTGCGGGTCGATCTCGTCGGCGGCGTAGACCGGGAGGTCGTCGAACAGGCGATAGGCGTTGCCCAGTCCGTCGAGGTGGTCGAAGTGAATGTGCGTGACGATCCCGGCGTCCGGAAGGGCAACCTCCTGGGTCAGAAACTGGTGACGGAAGTCCGGGCTGAAGTCGACGAGCAGCGTCTCGCCGGTCCGCTCGTTCTCGACGTGGACCGAAAACCGGGTGCGTTCGACGCCGCGGCGGCGCGCTTCGGCGCACGTCCCGCAGTCGCACCCCACGGTCGGGGTCCCGGTCGTATCGCCCGTCCCGAGGAGAGTGACCCGCATCGTAGAGGAGTGAGAGCGGCCGGATCATAAGCGTGGCCGAAGAGACCCCGCGAGGCGGCACCGTCCACTGCCGGGAGCGACGGCGACCGCGGGAACGGGGCCCGTCGAGTCAGAAGCATTTTGCGGGTTGCCGTCGTCGGTCTAGATATGTCTCACGAACTGCTGCAGGAGGCGAGCGAGCGCCTCCGACAGGCGGCGGAAGCGACGAGCGGCGACGACGTCCAGCGCCGCGTGTACGACCAGTCGGACGCGCTCGCGACGCTCGCGGCGCGGGATCGCACGCCCGACCACGGTCGCCTGGCTCGGCACATGAACGTCCTCGCCGAACTCGCCGAGGAGACCGACGGAGCGGCCCACGAGGCGGTCGTCGACGCCCGCTCGAAGGTGTCCGAGTTCCGCGAGGGCGTCGAAGGCGTCTGACGAGCGACCGACGCCCGTCGTCCGCCTATCGGCCGTCTGAGGCCGTCAACCCCTCTATTTCGACTGGAGATTGCGGACTGTTCACAAATCTGTGAGGTCGGCGGCGGCCGCTCGAACCGAGCGACTCGTTCAGAAACCCGCCCCCGATCGCGACGCCGCCAATTCGTCTCAGCAGACGTTCTTCGGCTTGATGCCCATCGATTCGAGCGTCTCGACGTAGTCCGCGTAGGCGGCTTCGATCACCGCGTCGGCGGCGCCGCGGGCGCGTTCCCACTCCGCTTCCGACGCACACTCGGCGTCGAGGGCGTCGACGACGCGGTCCCGTTCGGCCTCCAACGCCGAACGGAGGTCGCGGAAGTCGTCGGCGGCCATCGGGTCGGCGTCGCCGACGAAGAAGCCGACCATCTGCCCCGCGTGCTCGCCGGCGACGAGGTAGCGGCCGAGCAGCCCGCCGAGCCGGGCCGGTGCCGAGTCGAGTCCCGAGAGGGCGTCGTACAGTCGGGGCTGCTCGTCGAGTTCGGGGTCCTCGGCGACGGCCGCGGCGTGCCCGCGGGCGTCCTCGGCGAGGTCCGCGAACAGGTCGGCCGTCGCTCCCGAATCCGTGTTCTCGATCCACGTGTCGAGCGTCGCCGCGAGCGCGAGCGCGTCGGTCGCGGCCGCCGCGCGGACGCGGTCGCCGTCCATCTCGCCGCCGGTCAGGGCGTACATCGCCTTCGAGGAACCCAGCCGCGAGAACGCCGTCTCGTGTTCGTCGCGCAGTTCCGCCGCGAGGTCGGCTCCGTTCATACCCGTTCTTCGGCGTCCCGCCGCTTGTAGGCATCGACACGCGGCACTTTCCATCGACACGCGGCACGTTCGCTCCGTCGGAATGCGATCTCGCCGTCCCGAAGGTCTTTGCTCGCGGATCGAGATGTTCGGACCGTGAATCCCTCCACCGCCCTCCGGACCGGCGGCCGGTTGCTCTGGGAGCGATCGGCGTCGGTGATCCCCGTGTATCTGCTCGCGTCCGGGCTGTACGGCGTCGCCCGCGTGCCGTTCCTCGTGGCCGGTCTGCTCGCCGTCTGGTTTCTCGGGACGACCGGCCGACTCGACCCCTTCGTCGACGTGCTCCGGGAGACGGGGGCGGGGCCGGGGTCGGTGTCCCCAGATCCGGCCGAGGTCGAACGGATCGCTCCCGACCTGGGGGAGGCAGTCGCCGGGCTCCTGACGCCCGAAACCGTGGCGCTCCTCGTCGCGGGCGGACTGCTCTCCCTCCTCCTGGCGCTCCTCGCTTCGGCGGTCGGAGGGGCTGCCGCCGTCGGCGGCCTGTACGGGCTGTTGCGCGGTGAGGACGGCGTCCGCGCGGCGGTCGACGGCGCGCGGCGGTACTGGCGTTCGATCCTCGGAGTCAGACTCCTGCTCCTCGCCGCGCTCGCGGGCGTCGGCCTCCCGCTCGTCGGTTTCTTCGCTGCCGTCGGGGGATTCGTCACCACGACGATGGCCGCCGCGTCGTCCACCGGAACCACTCGGTCGTGGGCGGTGCTTGGGCTCGCCGTCCTCCTCGGGCTCTTCGCCCTCCTCGTCGGTGCGCTGCTCGTCGCCGGGGTCTACGTCCTCTTCGCGTTCGCCGAGCAGGCGGTCGTCGTCGACGACGTCGGGACGGTGGCGGCGGTCCGGCGAAGCGTCCGGTTCCCCTTCCGCCGACCGTGGGACGCGCTCGGGTACGTCGCCGTCGCGTTCGGCGCGCTCGTCGTCTCCGGCGCAATCGGGAGTTCGGCGGCGGCGTTCGGCGCGACGCGGGTGACGGCCCTCGTCGGGGCGGTCCTCCTTCCGCCGGTCGTCGACGGCTTCAAGACCTCGCTGTACGCCGAGCGAGAGCTCCCGTCGGACGCCGAACTGGCCCGCCCCGAAGAACGACTGCGCGCGGCGTTCGTCGGCGGACTCCGCGCCGTCGGCGGATTCGTCCGGGGGCATCCGGCCGCGAACCTCGCGTCGCTCGGCGTCTTCGCTGCCGGCGGCCTCGTCGGCTGGCGCGCCACGTCGTCGTTCGGGCTTTCGCTCCCGATCGGCGGCGACGTCGCGAACGTCTTCGGTTCCTTCCCGCTCGGGACGTTCTTCAACCTCGCGGTGAACAACTGGCTGGTCGCCGCCGATCTGGCTTACAGCGGCCTCGCGGTCGGCGTCCCCGCGGTCGTCGGCCTCGGGTTCAACGGAATCGTCGTGGGTGCCGTCGGCGGTGTCTTCGATCCCGTCGCCTTCGTCGCGCTCGTCGCGCCCCACGGCGTCGTCGAAATCCCCGCGATCGTCGTCGGCGGCGCGCTCGGACTCTGGCTGGGGGGCGTCGTCCTCGGCGTCGTTCGGCGACGAGGCCACGGCGACGACGTTGCCGCGGCGATCCGCGAGGCCTACCGGGTGCTCCTCGGACTGGTTCCGCTGTTCGTCCTCGCGGCGTTCATCGAGGCGTTCCTCACGCCGGCGATCGCGAGCCTCGTGCTCGGCGGCTAACGCGCCGGCGGACGCTATCGCCCGTCGCGACCGAGGAGGAGATACAGTACGATTCCGAGTATCGGCGCGAGGAAGACGACGATAGCCCAGAGGAACGCCGGGTGGCTGCTGTTCTTCTGTGCGTCCTGATACGTCCACACGACCAGGGCGAGGCCGACGAGCAGCAGGAACAAGCCGAAAATGGCGAACAAGCCGGCTGCTCCGGACTGCAGGAGTACGGTGGAGGGCACAGTACACAACGGAAAGTTCCGTCAAATAGGTCTTGTGGTTCACCCGCAGTGACACGCGGTCGGCGAAACAGCCCGCAGAGGGGGGTTCGAGGGTACGGGAAGTCGTCAGCGGGGGGGTCGACGGGACCGGGTCGTTACTCGGCGTCGCCCGTCTCGATCGGCGCGCCGACGAGGTTGCCCCACTCCGTCCAGGAGCCGTCGTAGTTGACGACCTCGTCGTAGCCGAGCAGTTCGTGGAGGGCGAACCACGCGATCGAGGAGCGCTCGCCGATCCGGCAGTAGGCGACGGTCGTCTCGGAGCCGTCGATGCCCTGGTCGGCGTAGAGTTCCCGCAGTTCCTCGGCGGACTTGAACGTCCCGTCGTCGTTGACGGTCGCCGCCCACGAGATGTTCTGCGCGCCGGGGATGTGGCCGCCGCGCTGGGCCGTCTCCTGCAGTCCCGGCGGCGCGAGGATGTCGCCGCGGAACTCCTCGGGCGAGCGGACGTCCACCAGGGGCAGTCCCTCGTCGACGGCGTGGTCGACGTCGTCGCGGTACGCGCGAATGGACTCGAACGGCCCCTTCGCAGTGTAGTCGACGGGGGAGAAGTCCGGGACTTCGTCGGTGGTCGGGTAGTCGTTGTCGATCCAGTAGTCGCGGCCGCCGTTCAGGAGTTTCACGTCCTCGTGGCCGTAGTACTTGAACTGCCAGTAGGTGTAGGCGGCGAACCAGTTGGAGTTGTCGCCGTACAGCACCACGGTGGAGTCCTCGGAGATGCCGTGGCTGCCGAGCAGGTCCTCGAAGTCGTCCTTGTCGAGGATGTCGCGGTTCGTCTGATCCTGGAGTTGGCTCTCCCAGTTGAACCCGATCGCGCCGGGCGCGTGGCTCTCGTCGTACGCCTCGGTGTCGACGTCGACTTCCACCAGGCGATGGTCGGGGTCGTCGCTCTGGAATGCGTCGAGGTTGTCTTCCACCCACTCCGGGGACACGAGCACGTCTTTGGCGTAACCGTCGTCTGTCATTGCGTACTCCCCTACGCACTCATCCCGTATAATCCTCACAACTACGGCGTGTACTGCCCGTCCTCCCACTATCCAGAAATTCTTGCCGCATCAGACGAACCTGACAGGACGTGAGCGTGCCGCGCCGGACCCACGGGGACCGTACGGGCGGGGCTTCGAGGAACAAGCCGCAATATTTTCTCCTTTCTCTGACACCGGGCGAATGCGGGTCGGATCGGCCACGTTGAAGAGTCGGCCGACGGTACGTACACGTATGTACGAGAACGTCGTCGTCTCGGCCGACTGGCTGGCCGAGCGACTCGACGAGGTACGCGTGATCGACGTCCGCGACGCCTGGGAGTTCGACGGCATCGGCCACGTCCCGGGCGCGGCGAACGTTCCCTTCGCGGAGTTCCGCAGCGAGGCGGGCGACGAGGGGATGCTCCCCGGGCGGGAAACGTGGGAGTCGCTCCTTTCGACCGCCGGCGTCGGCCCCGACGACGACGTCGTCGCCTACGACGACACCCACGGGGTCTTCGCCGCCAGGTTCCTCGTGACGGCCGAACTGTACGGCCACCCGCCAGAGCGTCTTCACCTCCTCGACGGCGACTTCAGCGCCTGGAACCGGGAGCACGAGACGACGGGCGAGTCGTCGTCGCCGGCGGCGACCGACTACGCGGTCCGCGAGCCCGAGCACTCTCCGCTCGTCGACTACGAGACGGTCCGCGACGCGCTCGGCGACGACGGAACCGTGATCGTCGACACCCGCGACCCGGCGGAGTACGCCGAGGGCCACCTCCCCGGCGCGGTCAATCTCGACTGGCGGGAACTCGTCGACGACGAGACGCGCGGGCTGAAACCCGAGTCCGAACTGCGGGGGATCCTCGAAACCGCCGGCATCGCTCCCGACGGGCGCGTCCTGCTGTACTGCAACACCGCGCGGCGGATCAGTCACACGTACGTCGTCCTGCGGTCGCTCGGCTACGCGGACGTCGGCTTCTACGAGGGGAGCCTGACCGAGTGGACCGAGCGGGGCGGGCCGGTCGAGACGGCGTAGGCGTCACCCCTTCCCGCTCGACGGCCTGTCCCTCCGTCCGATCCCGGTCGAATACTTTTATCCGGTCGCTCGCGGAGACACGACTATGCCGATGCGCCAACTCCGGGCCTGCGACTTCTGCGGCGACGACGCCGCGGGCGTCTACGAGGTCCTCCCGCCGGAACTGTCGCCGACGGAGGCCGAACAGCGACGGGTCGTGCTCTGTGAGAACTGTCTGTCGACGCTCGAAGGCGTCGTCGACCCGCTGCTGGATCGACTGGGGGTCGATCGCGACGCGGACGCCGACGCAGTGGAAGAGCCGCCGTCGCACGACGACGAAACGTCGAAGCCGGCCGCAGCGTCGGCGGGTGCGGAGGCGACGGCCGACGCGAAGACGGCGGATACGGAAGCGACGACCGACGAGACGACGACTGACGCGGAAGCGACGGCCGACGCGACGACGGCGGATGCGACCCCCTCCGACTCGGATTCCGCGTCCGACGACACGGGAGCCGAAGGCGCCGCGAGCGACGCCGACTCCCCGAACCGGGCCGATTCGCCGCACGCGTCAGAGACTCCCGACAGACCGAGCGCGTTCAACGCGCCGGAGGGATTCACGGACATCGCCGAATCCGACGAGATCGATCTGGGTAGCTCGCCCGACGATCCCCGCCCCGACTCGTCGGCAAACGGCAACGCCGACGCCGCACCGACGTCAGATTCCCCGGACCGACGCGACGACGACGTCGCTGCCGACGGACCGGATCGCGAGACGGCGTCGGACCCGAGTGGAGACGGAATCGGTGCAGAGCCCGACGACTTCCGGACCGTGATGCGTCTGCTGGGCAACCGGGAGTTCCCGATCGGCCGGAACGAGGTCGTCGAACTCGCCGCGGGCGCGTACGACCTCGACGACGCGCACGTCGAGCGGATCATCGATCACGCGATCGACCGCGGCGTGCTCACCGACGAGGGCGGCACGCTCACCCGGTCCTGAGGACGGGCCGCGCGGACGACGGCGGTCAGAGTGTTCCCTTCGTGCTCGGCGTGTCGCTCCGGCGGGGATCGACGCGAGTCGCGTCGTCGAGCGAGCGCGCGAGCGCCTTGAACAGCGCCTCGACCTCGTGGTGCGCGTTGACGCCGTCGACCTCCGCGTGCAGCGTCAGCCCGGCGTTCATCGCCAGCGAGTACGCGAAGTGCCGGGCCATATCGCTCGTGAAATCGCCGATCTGATCCTGGGAGAACTCGCCCTCGAAGTCGAAGTGCGGCCGGCCGCTGACGTCGACGACGACGCCCGCGACGGCCTCGTCCAGCGGGACCTTGCGGTCGGCGTAGCGGACGATCCCGCGCTTGTCGCCGAGGGCTTCCGTGAACGCCTCGCCGAGGACGATCGCGACGTCCTCGACGGTGTGGTGGTCGTCGATCTCCAGATCGCCGTCGCAGCGGACGGTCAGGTCGAACAGGCCGTGCTTCGCGAACGCTTCGAGCATGTGGTCGAAGAAGCCGATCCCCGTCTCGATCGCGCTGTCGCCGTCGCCGTCGACGGAAAGCGTCACATCGATCGTCGTCTCGGCGGTCTCGCGGGAGACGGCCGCGGTGCGGCCGGACGCGCCTTCCTCGCCGGCGGTTTCGTCGCGCTCTGTGTCGCCGGCTTCCTCGTCGGCATCCCCGGCGGCGTCCTCGTCGGCGTCGGTCATACCGGCGAATCGACGCCCGCGCCTATCATCGTTGTGCCTCTCGCCTCGTGCTCCCGCCCCGGTCTCGCCTCTCCCGACCCGCGAGCGAAAGTGGTACGTCGCGGGCGCGTGATTTCGGGGTATGCGCATCGCCGTCCCCAACAAGGGCCGCCTGCACGAGCCGAGCGTCGACCTGCTGGAACGGGCCGGACTCCACATCGAGAGCGCCGCGGACCGGAAACTGTACGCCGAGACCGTCGATCCCGACGTGAGCGTGCTGTTCGCCCGCGCGGCCGACATCCCCGAGTACGTCTGGGACGGGGCCGCCGCGGTCGGCATCACCGGCCGCGACCAGGTCGTCGAGTCCGGCCGCGACCTGGTCGAACTCGTCGATCTCGAATTCGGCCGCTGTCGGCTCGTCCTCGCCGCGCCGGAGGACGGCGACATCGCCGAGCCGGCCGACGTGGCGGGCAAGAGCGTCGCGACCGAGTTCCCCCGGATTACGCGGGAGTATCTGGAACGCGAGGGAATCGACGCCGACGTCGTCGAGGTGACCGGCGCGACCGAACTGACGCCGCACGTCGAGATGGCCGACGCCATCGTCGACATCACCTCGACGGGCACGACGCTGCGGATGAACCGCCTCGCGGTCGTCGGCGAAGTGCTCGAATCCTCGGTCCGGCTCTACGCCCACCCCGACCACGCCGACGATCCGAAGGTCGACCAGCTGGTGACGGCCTTCGAGTCGGTGCTCGCGGCCGAGAACAAGCGCTACGTGATGATGAACGCGCCGCGGGAGCGACTCGACGACGTCCGTGAGGTCATCCCCGGCCTGGGCGGCCCGACGGTGATGGACGTCGCCGGCGACGACCACGTCGCGGTACACGTCGTCGTCGACGAGCGCGACGTCTTCGAGGTCGTCAACGATCTGAAAGCCGTCGGCGCGTCTGGGATCCTCGTTACCGAGATCGAACGGCTCGTCGAGTAGGCGGGCAGTGGCTCGTTATCCGGGCGCGCTCGTCGCGAGCGCCCAGATCCCGAAGAGGATCGTCCCCAGAATGACGCTGACGACGAAGTGGATGAGCGTGATGTAAGCGGACAGTTTTCGGGACTCACCGTAGACGTACGCGATCGCGACGCCGTCGAGGGCGAGCGCGACGAACAAGCCGCCGAACAAGACGGGGTCGTTCTCGGCGAACGTCGCGATCAGGATGCTGATCGCCGCCGGAACCGGTCCGACGAGGAACGCGTTGCGGACGGGAACGTCGCCGAGGACGTTCCGCGCGGCGATGTGGGCCGTGATCGAGAGAAAGACCGCGAACGAGGCGAACGTGCCGGCGATGGCGAGCGGGCCGCCGCCGGCGGACTGCAGCGGGATCGATATTGGAGACACGGAAGCGACCCGTCAGTCGTCGAGGAGACCGAGATCGCTCAGCCGGGAGACGATCACGTCGACGGCTTCGCGGGCGTCGTCGGGGGCTTTCCCGCCGGTGATGACGAGTTTGCCGGAACCGAACAGGAGCGCGACGACGGAGGGCTCGTCGAGGCGGTAGACGAGGCCGGGGAACTGCTCGGGTTCGTACTCGATGTTCTCCAGCCCGAGCCCGATGGCGATGGCGTTGAGGTTGAGGTTTCGACCCAGATCGGCGGACGTGACGATGTTCTGAACCGTGATCTCGGGGTCGTCGTCGACGGGAATCTTCAGTTCGCGGAGCTTCTCGAAGACGATGTGGAGGCTCTCGTGGACGTCGTCGGTCGACTTCGCGCCGGTGCAGACGATCTTGCCGGAGCGGAAGATAAGCGCCGCGGACTTCGGCTCCTGCGTCCGATAGACGAGACCGGGAAATTGCTCGGGGTCGTAATCAGCGCCCTCGAGGTCCATCGCCACGCTCTGGAGGTCGAGCTCCTGACCGATCCCGGTGGAGGCGACGACGTTCTCGATGTTGATCGTGTCCTTGGGGTCGCTCATATATCGACTTAAACGACGTATTTAAGGTTTAAAAAGGTTGGTGCGTTCGACCGTCGACTCGCGTTCCGTGAATTTTCTCCCGTGGGCGCCGCTTTCCAGCCGATCCGACACCCTGATTTGCGACGCCGACGAGGTTCGCCCGTGTACTCCCTGGAACTCGCGGGCGAAGCCGACGACGAGGCCTTCGCCGCCCTCGAAGCCGAGCGTGCGGCCGCCTCCGCCGTCTCGCGCGTCGCGCCCGGCCTCGCGACGGCCCGCGGCGTGCGCGTCGACCGCGTGCCGACGCTCGCGTACACGCGCCACGTCTCCGAACTCGTCGGGCGGGCAGAAGCGACCGTCTCCGACGCCGCAGCGGTCCTCACGGCCGCATCGCTCGACCGAACGGGAAGCGTGGCCGTCCGCGCCCGGAACGTCCGTTCGACGGCCGACGTGAGCACGGCCGACGCCGAACGCGAACTCGGCGGCGTGCTCGTCGATCGCGGGTTCGCCGTCGATCTCGACGACCCCGACCACGAACTCCGGGTCTGTTTCTCCGAGGACGTCTGCCTCCTCGGCTGGGCGGTCGCCGAACGCGACGCGGCCTTCGGGTCGCGCGCGCCCACCGACCGGCCGTTCTTCCAGCCGGGGAGTATGGCCCCGATGGACGCCCGCGCGTACGTCAACCTCGCGGCCGGGCCGTCGCTTCCGGACGCGACGCTTTTGGACCCGATGTGCGGGACCGGCGGCCTCCTCATCGAGGCGGGTCTGGTCGGCGCGCGGGCACTCGGTTCCGACGCCCAGTGGAAGATGGTCCGCGGGACGACGGAGAACCTCGCGGCCTACCTTCCGAGAGCCCGCTGGGACGTCGTCCGCGGCGACGCGACGGAACTCCCCTTCGCCGACGCCGCCGCCGACGCCGTCGTCTTCGACGCGCCGTACGGCCGGCAGTCGAAGATCGCCGGACACGAGCTCGCCGACCTCGTCGGCGGCGCGCTCGTCGAGGCGGCGCGGGTCGCCTCCGCCTGCGTCCTCGTCGCCGACCGCTCCTGGGAATCGGCGGCCGAAGACGCCGGCTGGACGGTCACAGAACGGTTCGAACGGCGGGTCCACGGGTCGCTGGTACGCCACGTTCACGTCCTGGATCGGGCGTAGTCCGACCCGCCTCGGCCGCGATGTGAACTGTGCCGACTACTCGAAGCCGCTGACCAGCGTCACGAGCCACTGGGCGGGGTCGTTGCGGCGGCGGACCTCGACCCGCTCGACCCACTTCACCCACTGGAAGCCGCGGCGGCCGGGTGCGACGAGGCGGATCGGCGCGCCGTGGCCGTGGCTGAGCCGCTCCTCGCCGACGTGCGTCGCGAGGAGGGCGTCCCGCGCCTCGTCGACGGGCAGCGACCAGCGGTACCCCGTCACCGAGACGAACCGGACGAACCGCGCGTCCCCGCGGACGCCGGCCGCGTCGAGCAGGTCGCCGACGCGGACTCCGCGCCAGCGCTGCACCGTGTACCAGCCGCTCGTGCAGTCCAGGAGCGCTTCCTTGTCGGCCGTCGAGACAGCTTCGCTGCGCTCCGGATCGAGCGCGTCGTATCCGTATTCGAGCGGCGTCTCCACCTCGCCCGCGACGGTCAGCGTCCACGCCGATCGGTCGACCGGGTCGGGGTCGTCCGCGACCCACGAGGTGACCGGAAAGCTCCCGTTGCCCGACCCCTCCCGCGGCTGCGAACCGGTGAAGCGACGGTCCCGACCGGGGGTGTCGAGGACGCGGTTCGTGAGTTCCTGGCTTCGGTAGGCCACCGCCCCGCCGAGCAGCAGGCCGGCGTACCTGAGCGTCGTTCTCCGTCCCTCGAAGTCCCGTCGTCGGGGGAGCCGAAACCGGGACCTGAGGTGCCACGCGAGCAGCGGTACGAGCACCAACCCGAACCCGACGTGCACGCTCAGGAGCGTCCAGTAGGCGAGGCGAACGTCGAGACCGAACACCCAGGCGATCCCGGTCGCGAGCGCCCCCAGCGTCGCGAGCAGCGTGAGGACCGACACGGCCGTGGATGCCCGCCACTCGCTGGGCCGGGTGAGTCGATGCCGGACCCTGGCGAGTTTGAACCCCAGCAGCGCCACGAACGTCAGTCCGAGGATCCGGTGGAGCCAGAAGAGCGGCCACCCAGAGGGCGATCCGACGGTAAACGAGACGAACCCGGTGACGACTTCGAGGACGACGACCGCGAGGAGCGACCAGTCGACGAGCCGCGGAGGCGGGCTGACGGCGTCGGCCGCGCGTCGCGCGAGGGAGGCCTCCTCGGTCTCCATACTTGAGAGATGGTCTCACACGGCAAGAAGCGTTGCGGCCGCGGGAGGTCCCGCCCCGTCCGCGCTCACCGCCCGAGCACCCATCCGAACAGCAACTTCTCGAGGTAACCGACCCGAGGCCGGGACAGAAATCCGACGCGGAGCGAGTCGAGAGACGTGGACCGCGTCACCGCTCCCGCGCGGCGACGACCGACTCACCGGCGCGGACCGAATCGCCCTCCTCGACGAGGAGGTCTTCGCGGTCGTACGTCGGCGGGAGAAGGACGTCCGCTCGGGAGCCGAAGTCGATGTGGCCGATCCGCTGGGCGCGGTCGAGGTCGTCGCCCGCCTCGACGTAGGGGTGGATCCGCCGGGCGAACGCGCCGGCGATGAGCGAGAGCTCCGCCGGGCCCTCGTCGGTCTCGACGTCGACGTCGACGCGCTCGTTTCGCTCGGACTCCTTCGAGAACGCCGGCAGGTGTTTTCCCGGCCGGTGAGTGACGCGCTCGACGCGCCCGTCGAACGGCGCGCGGTTCACGTGGACGTCGGTGACGTTCATAAATACGCCCACGCGGACCTGATCGCCCTCCTCGCGGACGACGGAGACGCGTCCGTCGGCGGGCGAGACCACGCCCGGGCCGGAGGGGCGACGCTCGGGGTCGCGGAAGAACCACGCGACGAAGCCGCCGACCGCGAGGGCGAGCAGGGACAGCGGCGGGGCGAGCACGGCCAGCACCGCCGCGGCGGCGAACGCCGGGACCGCGAACTGACGGACGCCTGGCGCGAAGCGCATCTCAGGCGAACGCCTCCCCGTCGAGTGCTGACTGCCCGCCGGCCCACGCGGCGAGCAGGTGCGTGAGGTGGAGCCGGCCGTCGTTTCCCTCCGCGAGGTCGAGGTCGGCTGCGCCGGCGAGACGGTGCAGGCGGACGAGGTTGGCCTCGCCGAACTCCTCGGGGTAGGTGTCGGCGACGCGGAGCAGTTCCGAGAGCAGTTCCTGGCCGCCGAATCCCTCCTCGTCGAGCAGTGTCGTCAACTGCTTTCTGGCGTCGCGGATCTCTCCCGTCGCAGCGGCGTCGAGCACGGCTCTGATCGCGTCGTCGTGACCGGCCGCAGACAGCGCCGTCTGCGCGGCGTCGACGGTGATCGCGCCGTCGCCCTCGACGGCGGCGTGCTGTGCGGCGAGCACTGCGTACCGGAGGTCGCCGTCGGCTTTCGAGGCGACGAGATTCAGCGCCATCGGCTCGACTTCGACTCCCTCGTCGTCGGCGACGTCCGACAGCACCGTCTCGATTTCGTCGGTCGTCGGCGCGCGAACCGGAACCGGGAAACACCGCGAGCGGATCGGCGGAATGAGCTTCGAGGGCTGCCGCGTCGTGATCACGAACTGCGTGCTCCGGTGGTACTGTTCCATCACGCGCCGGAGCGCCTGCTGGAAGTCCTCGCGGATGGTCTCGGCGTTGTCGAGCAGGACGGTCTTGTACCTTCCCGAGGCGGGTTTGTACGAGGACAGCTCCTGCATCACGTGCGAGATCATATCGCGCTTGGACCAGTCCCGCTTGTACTTGTTCCCCTTCCCGCCGCGGCGGTACTGCTTCGAGAACTCGGTCTGTCCCTGGAGAAAGCGAGAAAATCGAGGGTCTTCACGGATCTCCTTCTTGCTCCGATCGAAGAAGTCAGCGACGTTGATCTCGACCAGGTCGGCGTCGGGGTCCGCGTGCGCCTCGCGTGCCAGCGCGCGCACGGCCGCCGTCTTGCCGACGCCCGCCGGTCCCTGGACGACCAGGTTCATCGGCTCGTCGACGGTCCGAGAGAGCCGTTCTCGGACCTCCGCTTGCGGCAGTTCCGCGAGCGATGGGGCGTGCTTCTCCGTCCACAGGGGCGCGTCCATTGCCGTCGGCTAATCGGCGGGGGGGTAAGAAACTCTCCCTCTCCTCGCCGGAACTACCCCGAACGCTCGCGTGCGGCGTCGTCGCGTTCGGCGTTACCCCGCTCCTCCCGTCGGTCGGTTTTAGCGTTCGCTCGCCGTCTCGATGCTCGATCTCGGGCGTTCTCGGGCGTGTCGGTTTCGAGCAGCACTTCGAGTTTCCGCTCGAACTGCTCCTCGGAGAGGTCACCGCGCGCGTACCGGTCGCGGAGACGCGCGAGCGCCGCGTCGACGCCGTCGGTGTCGCCCCGATCGGCGGCCGCTGCCCCCGGCTGTCGGGCGTCTGTGTTCTCGTGACGATCCCTCTCTGCCCCCCGCTGCCGTCCGCGCAGCAGCGACACGAGCGGGACGATCACTGCGTAACCGATGACGAAGATGACCCAGAAGTCGATCGCAGAGAGGATCGGGACGCCGAAAAGCGAGCCGAGACCCGCCCCGAGAACCAGGAGTGCGACCGCTCCGACGACTGGATCGTCCGAATCGGCGAGATCCTCGTCCCACCAGCGATCGGATCTGGGACTCCGGCTTCCGTCCATACCGACGACCTCCGACGGGAGGAGCAAAAAGGTGTACCGTCCATCCGACACGCGTTTACCCGACCGTCACGCAGGACGGGTATGTCGATGCGCGTGACGTTTCTCGGGACGGGCGGGGCCGTACCGACGACCCAGCGTGGTCCGAGTGCGTTCCTCGTCGAACGCGAGGGGGAGCGACTGCTGTTCGATTGCGGGGAGGGGACGCAGCGGCAGATGATGCGGTTCGGAACCGGCTTTTCGGTCTCGCACCTGTTCGTCACGCACCTCCACGGCGACCACGTGCTCGGGATTCCGGGGTTGATCCAGACGATGGACTTCAACGACCGGTCGGAAGCGCTCGCGATCTACGGCCCGCCGGGATCGAAGGGCCACCTCACGAACCTCGTCGAGGCCGGCGGCTACCGGCCGGGGTTCCCGCTCACCGTTCGCGAGGCCCGCCCCGGTGCCGTCGCGCTCGACGCCGACGACTACGAGATCCGAACGTTCGCGACGGAGCACCGCAACGTCAGTTCGGTTGGCTACGCGCTCGTCGAGGACGACAGGCGCGGGCGCTTCGACCGCGAGAAGGCGGAGGACCTGGGCGTGCCCGTCGGGCCGAAGTTCGGTCGACTCCACGACGGCGAGAGCGTCGAACTGGCGGACGGAACGGTCGTCGATCCGGAGGAAGTCGTCGGCGACCCCCGTCCCGGACGGCGATTCGTCTACACGGGCGACACCCGACCCGTCGACGCCACCGTCGACGTCGTCGACGCGCCGGATTTACTCGTCCACGACGCCACGTTCGCCGAGGAGTGGGCCGACCGGGCGGGTCAGACCGGCCACTCGACGGGGCGGGAGGCCGCCGAAATAGCGAACCGCGCCGGTGCGAGGCGGCTCGCGCTCACCCACATCTCCTCGCGGTACGCCGCGGACGCCTCGCCGATCGAACGGGAGGCCAGAGAGGTCTTCGACGGCGAGACGGCGTTCGTTCCCGACGACGGCCGGACGGTCGACGTCCCGTACCCCGACGACGAGTGAGGGCGTCACCGTCGAATCGGGAACGGGCCGGTCCGAGGACTGCGTACAGGGGCGAACAGTCGGCACCCGCTCGGGCCGTCCGCCAGCGGCTCGCTCACTGGCGGCCGCTCCCTTGTCCCGCGTCGGTGTGCCGAGCAACCGCGTGTCGACGCGGGGCGAGTCTCACGTCACGCGACGTCTGGCCGGCCGATCGTATATAAACGCTCGCCGGAGCGAACCGCGTCGACCGGGTCTGCACCCGTCGGCGGACCCGGCGTGGAATATATATCCGCACGCGACCAAACGAGGGTGTGAACGACCGGACGAGCGCCCTCGACACCCTCGTCTTAGGCGTGGACATCCAGAGCGGTGACGTCCGCGGCGACGCGCCTTCCTACGCCCTCGTGGCCTTCGACGGCGAGCACGTCGACCGCGACGTCGTCTCCCACCGGAAGCTCCGCAGGCTGCTCGACCGCGAGGAGCCCGCAATGGTGGCGACGGACAATATGTACGAGCTCGCGGCCGACAAGGACGCGCTCGTCCACTTCCTGCGCGCGCTGCCGACCGAGACGAAACTGGTGCAGGTGACCGGCGCGGAGCGGCCGGAACCGCTCTCGCGAGTCGCCTCCAGACACGGCGTGCCGTACGGCAAAAAGCCGATGAAGGAGGCCGAGGCGGCGGCGCGGCTCGCGGCGGCCAACGTCGGTTACGAGGTGTCGGCCTTCGGCGACACGACGACGGTGAAGGTGTCCCGCGGACGCTCGACCGGCAAGGGCGGCTGGAGCCAGGACCGCTACACCCGGCGGATCCACGGGTCGGTGAAGCGTCGATCCCGCGAGGTGAAAGAGCGCCTGAAGCAGGCGGGCCTGGAATTCGAGACCGACGTGACCGAGAAGTACGGCGGATACGCGAACGCCGTCTTCACCGTCGAGGCGCCGCCGGCGGACATCCCCGTCTCGGAGGGGCGCTCCGGCGACACGCGGATCGAGATCGAGCGCGAGCGCCACGACGGCATCGAGTTCGAACCGCTGGTCAAGCGTCGCGACCACGTCGTCGTCGGGATCGACCCGGGCACGACGACGGCCGCGGCGGTCGTGAGCCTCGACGGGCAGGTCCTCGACGTCTACTCGACGCGGACGGCCGACACCGCCGACGTGATCGAGTGGCTGATCGAGCGCGGCCGACCCGTCGTCGTCGCGGCCGACGTGACGCCGATGCCCGAGACCGTCGAGAAGTTCCGGCGGAGCTTCGACGCCGCCGGCTGGACGCCGAACTCGGACCTCCCGATCGACGAGAAACTCCACCGGACGCGCGAGGCGGCCTACGAGAACGACCACCAGCGCGACGCGCTCGCGGCGGCGCTCTTCGCCCGCGACGACCACGAGGACCAGATCGAGCGGATCTCACAGAAGGTACCGGTGGACGTCGAGCGCGGCGAGGTGATCTCCCGCGTCGTCGCCGGCGAGGAGTCCGTGGAGGCGGTGCTCCGCGACCTCGCTGACGACGAGGAGAGCGAGGAGTCCGACTCCGAGCACGAGGAGCGCGAACTCACTGAAGAGGAAGAGGAGATCCGGCGGCTCCGCGAGCGGGTCGAGCGCCTCGAATCGCACGTCGACGACCTGAACGAGACGATCGACGAGCGCGAGGAGACCATCGAGGAGTACGAGGAGGAACTCTCCGAGGCCAAGCGCGAGGAGCGCCGGCAGGCCAGAGAGCGCCGCGAAGTCAAGCGCCTCGAACGCGAGAACGACCGGCTGGAGCGACGCGTCGAGGGGTTAGCGGACGAGAACGAGGAACTCGACGAGAAGCTAGAGCGGCTGAAGCGCCTCTGGAAACTCGATCACTCGAACTTCGCCGACGTCGACACCGACGGCGACCTCGTCTCGGTGAAGGTGATCGAGCAGTTCACCCGCGACGCCATCGAGACTGCCGACGAGGAGTACGGGCTGGCCGCCGGCGACGTGGTCTACCTCCGGGACGCCTCGGGTGCGGGCCGCTCCACCGCCGAGCGCCTCGCGGAGATCGGCCCGCGGGTCGTGCTCCGCTCCGGGGGCAACCTCTCTGAGGTGGCCGACCGGATCCTCTTCGAGCACGAGATTCCGGTCTCGCCGGCCGATGACGTCGCGATCCAGGAGGTCGACGAGCTCGCCGTCGCCAGCGAGGCCGACGTCGAGGCGGCGATCACGGACTGGGAGCGACGGGCCGAGGAGCGACAGAAGGAACGGAAGGCGTCGATGGTCGATCAGATCATCTCCGAGCACCGCGCGGAGACGCGGAGCGAGAGTCGGTAGGGCGGCCGTCGAGCGTCCTAGCCGCCTATCGCACGCCGGCGTTCGCGCCCGCCTCGTAGGGGGCGTCGGGCCGGCCGAGGAAGTAGTACGCGACGAAGCCGACGAACGGGAGGAAAAAGCAGATACCCGTCCAGCCGACCGCCGACTCGCTCCCGCGGCCGGTCGCGTCGATGTAGACCCACCCCGGGAGCGCGACGTGGGCGACGAGGAAGTACAGCGCGAAGCCGGTGAAGTACGCGAACGTCGCGAGGTCGCTGATGACGATCCACATCACCAAGAGCGGGAGCAGCGCCACCGCGACCAGCCCGATGAGGACGATGAACGGCGAACGGGTCGTTGCCATCGGGGCTCCCTTGGGACCGCGCGGGTATGATGCTTTCCAGTGCGTGCGGCTCGGAGTCGCCCGCCTCCGACGACGCCATCCCAGAAGTCATATGCCGGCGTCGCGACTTCCCTCCAGTATGGACGCCTACGACCGGATCACCCGGAACGTCTCCGAGGTGGTCACAGAGGAGGAAGTGCGCGCGCTAGCCGAGTCCCCGGACGGAAAGCGGGCGTACGTCGGCTACGAGCCCTCCGGCGTCCTCCACATCGGCCACATGCTGACGGCAAACAAACTGATCGAACTGCAGGATGCCGGCTTCGAGGTCGTCGTCCTCTTGGCCGACGTCCACGCCTACCTCAACGGGAAGGGGACGTTCGAGGAGATCCGCGAGACCGCGACCCGGATGCAGGAGCAGTTCGTCGCCTACGGCCTCGAAGCGTCCCAGACGGAGTTCGTTCTGGGCTCGGATTTCCAACTCGACGAGGAGTACGTCCTCGATCTGCACGCCCTGGAGCTTGAGACGTCGCTCTCGCGGGCCGAGCGCGCGATGGCCGAGATCGCCGGCGGCGACACCGCGACGGTCGCGCAGGCGGTCTACCCGCTGATGCAGGCGCTCGACATCGTCTACCTCGACGTCGACCTCGCGATCGGCGGGATGGAACAGCGAAAGGTCCACATGCTCGCCCGCGACACGCTGCCGAGCATCGACGCCGACTCGCCGACCTGTCTGCACACGCCGCTGATCGCGGATCTGACGACCGGCGTCGGCAAGATGTCGACCTCCTCCGGCGTCTCCATCTCGATGGAGGACGCCGAATCGGACATCGAGGAGAAAGTCAACAAGGCGTACTGCCCGCCGACGGCCGATCCCGACCCGACCGACGAGGGCGAGGAGCGGGAGAACCCGGTCCTCCAGATCTTCGAGTACCACGTCTTCCCGCGGTTCGGCGAGGTCGTCGTCGAGCGCCCCGACAAATACGGCGGCGACCTGACCTACGAGACGTACCAGGCTCTCGAAGACGACCTCGAATCCGGCGAACTCCACCCGGCGGACGCGAAGGGCGCGCTCACGGCGTACCTGAACGCCCTCATCGAACCCGGCCGCGAGAAGATCCGCCAACAACGGAACTGAGCGGGCCTGGTCGCCGCCGCGGGGCTGATTATGACGGTCCCGGCCGGACCGATTCCCAGGTCTCGACGCGGTATCGAGGGCCCGGCGGCCACACAGCGTCTGACGGCCGTCTTGCGGAGATTGATACGCCTGCCGCGTCGAAGCGTGTACGATGGGGATGAAAGAAATCGCACTCGGGGCGTACGCGCTCTGTCTCGGAGGGCTGTTCCTGTTCTCGGAGTCGGGCGTCACGACCGGGTTCGGAGTCGCGCTCATCGCGGTCACCTGGATCGCGGTCTTCTCCCGCTACCGCCTCAAACGCGCATCGCGGCAGCGAGGGTGAACGCCCCCTCGTAGAGCGCGGTGCCGACGACGACCGCCGCCGCACCGGCGTCCCTCAGCGCCCGGACGTCGTCGAGCGACGCGACGCCTCCCGACGCGACCACCGGGACGTCGACCGCGTCGACGACGCGCTTCGTCACCTCGGTCTGGACGCCCTCCTGCTTCCCCTCGACGTCGACGTCGGTGAAGAGGATCGACCCCGCGCCCAGGTCCTCGTACCTGCTGGCGGCCGCCGCCGGATCGAGGCCGGTCTCCTCGGTCCAGCCGGAGACGACGACCTCGCCGTCTCTCGCGTCGAGGCTCACCATCACCCGGCCGGGGTACGCCTCGGAGATCTCCGCGACCAACTCGGGCTCTTCGACCGCCGCCGTCCCGAGGATCACGCGCTCGACGCCGCGGTCAAGCAGGTCGGTGGCGTCGGCGGCGGTCCGGATCCCGCCGCCGAGTTGCACCGGGACGTCGACCGCGTCGACGACGGCCTCGACGGCGTCGGCGTTCTCGCGTTCGCCCTCGAACGCGCCGTCGAGGTCGACGAGGTGCAGCGTCTCCGCGCCGGCGTCGACCCAGCGTTTCGCGGCGGCGACGGGGTCGCCGTAGCGTTTCTCGGTGCCGCGTTCGCCCTGTACGAGCTGCACCACCTCGCCGTCCTGCATATCGACCGCGGGGACGACCTCGAAGTCGGGAAACGGATCGCTCATAGGGGACGCTCGGCGGCGACGCGGCCTAAAGTCTCCGGAGCGCCGCGGCGCGCGGCGAGTGTTCGGCGCGCGCTTCTCACTCTCTCGGCGGTGCTTACTCCGTCAGCGGCAGCAGTATACCGAACACGAACGGAGAGAAGAGCGCGATCACCACCCCGAGCCACTCGGCGTCCACGAGTATCGCGTGCTCCCAGGCGGGTACCGCCGTTCCGGTCGCCGCGAGCGCGAATTCGCCGAGCGCGCCCAGCGCGAACAGGCCGATGCCGAGGAGGAAACTCCGCTTCGTCAGTGTCGGAAAGTCGAGGTCGCCGTAGCGTCCCGTCATATCACTCCGGCTGTCGGCGCTGCACTACAGAATTTCGGTTGGGGAATCGACGACGGACCGGGTGGTAATCTGCGAAATCGACAGCGCTCACGTTCCCGCCGGAGCGCGGTGTTCCGCCGATCGAAAGAGCCACAACACTGCCCCGGATACGGCCGGCTATGACGACTGCCGTACTCGAACTCTTCCCGGCGCTCCTCGAACTCTCGGCGTTCGGATTGGGTGCGCTCGGACTCTCGCTGGCCGGGGCATACGTCGAGCGGTTCGCGCTCGCGACCGTCCAGCACGGGCAACCGTTACTGGGGCTCTGGGCGGCCGCGATGGGTGCTGTCGCGCTGTTCTTCGCGTACTCGCTCACGGTCGATAGAGTCCTGCCGGCGCTTCTGGAACTCACCGGACGGGCGTCGCCGGCGACCGAGTAATCGCCCGGCGCGACCAGCGGGAGCGGTCGACCGGACGATCGATGCCGGGATCATCGTCCGCTCGCGACCGCGTACGACCGTGTCGCAACCGCTTTCACGCAGGACCGAAGAGAGAGACGTAATGAGACTGTTCGGTTCGAGCGGCACTCGGGGCGTCGTCGGCGACGGCCTGACGCCCGAGTTCGTCCTCCGGATCGCCAAGGCGGCCGGCACGGTCTGGGAGACCGACCGCGCCGTCGTCGCCCGGGACGCCCGCACGACCGGCGAGATGCTTTCGAACGCGGCCACGAGCGGACTCGAGAGCGTCGGCGTCGACGTCGACCGCCTCGGCCCGACGCCGACCCCGAGCGCCGTCCGCTACGCCGGCGAGACGGCCCGCCCGGCGATCGTGATCACGGCCTCGCACAACCCGCCGGAGTACAACGGCGTGAAACTCGTCGGCGCGGACGGCGTCGAACTCGGCGTCGCCGACCTCGAAGAGATCGAGTCGCACGTGCTTGAGGACCGGTTTTCCACCGCCGCGTGGGACGCCGTCGGCGAGTCGCGGCGGATCGAGTCGGCGAACCGCGAGTACGTCGCGGACCTCCTCGACGCCGTCGACCGTGAGTCGATCGCCGCGGCCGACCTCACGGTCGCGCTCGATCCCGGTCACGGTCCGGGCGCGCTGACGAGTCCGGAGTTCTTCCGCGAACTCGGCTGCGAGGTCGTCACCGTCAACGCCAACGCCGACGGCCACTTCCCCGGCCGCCCCTCCGAACCCGTCGAGTCCAACCTGCGAGACCTCGAATCGCTGGTGCGAGCGGCCGACGCCGACGTCGGGATCGCCCACGACGGCGACGCAGACCGGGCGGTCTTCGTCGACGAGCGCGGCGAGTTCGTCGCCGGCGAGGCCTCCCTGGCCGCGCTCGCCGCCGCGGAACTGGACGCGGGCGACACCGCCGTGGCCGCGGTGAACGTCTCCCAGCGTCTCGTCGACGTCTGCGACGACGCCGGCGCGACGCTCGAACTCACGCCGATCGGCGCGACGAACATCATCACGCGAATCCGGGACCTCCACGCCGCCGGCGAGCGCGTTCCGATCGCCGGCGAGGGCAACGGCGGAATCTTCTATCCAGAGTATCGGCTGGTCCGCGACGGCGCCTACGTCGGCGCGAAGTTCCTCGAACTCGTCGCCGAGCGGCCGGCCTCGGCGGTCGTCGCTCCCTACACCGACTACGAGAACGTCCGAATCAACCTCGCATACGACTCAGAGGCGGAACTGGACGCGATGCTCGACGCCGCCCGTGACTTCGCCGAATCCGTCGACGCCGACCCGAACACGATCGACGGCTACCGCCTCGACTACGGCGACGCCTGGGTGCTCGTCCGCCCGTCCGGTACCGAACCGAAGGTGCGCGTCTACGCCGAGGCGGGCGACGCGGAACGCGCGTCGGACCTCGCCGAGCAGGCGGCCGACCGCCTGCGTGACGCGCTCGCGGAACTGTACTGACCGTTCGTCGACCACGCGGACGCTTCCGCCCGAGCCCCGCCTGCGTCACAGTGCGAGCGCGCCGAACAGCACACAGAGCGCGCCGAGCGCCAGGAGGACGAACCCGCGTTCGATCGCGACGTCGTCGCGGGGGTCGTCAGGGGCGTCGGCGCCTCCCGCCGCCGCGTTCCCGCGAGCGCCGGCCCGGTCGGTCGCGGGGTCGATCCCCTCGTCGCGCTCGGCGTCCAACCGTCGGATCGCCCGTCTCGACCGGAGGTCGCGCGCGCCGTAGTACAGACACAGCGCCCCGGCGCCGAACGCGACGACCGAGACGACCACCATCAGCCGCGAGAGCCGTCGGTCGGCCCCGTCTCCTCGTGCAGCGTCGCTTCGAGTCGGTCACGGGCGTCGCGGAGGCGCTCGAGTTCGGCCGCGGCCGCGCCGGAGTTGACTCGTTCGCGCGCCTCGGCGTCCAGTTCCTCGTGCGCGCGGGCGACGAACCGCAGTTCCTCGTAGTCGTCGCGGCGCGTGCGGTCCCGCACCGTCCGGAGGCGCGCGACCGTCTCCTCGCTCGCGAAGCGGCCGAGCAGCGACATCGCCTCGCGGGCCCAGAGTCGAAGGGACTCGGCCGTCGGCGGCGGGAGCTCGACCGTCAGCGGGTCCGCCGAGAGGCGTTCGAGATACGTGCGGTGGACCGCGACGGTCGTCTGCAACAGCGCGGGATCCTCGGCGTAGTGGTCGAGTTTCGACCCCGAGTAGTCGGCGTACTCCAGGAGCGTGGGAATCGGTTCGTCGGCGTCGGGGCTCTCGCGGGCGAACTCCCTGAGGTCCCGCGGCGGCGACCGGAACTCGACGAGCGGGAACGAGTCCGCACGCTCCAAGAGCGCGATCACCTCGGCGGCCGCCGCCGACTCGTAGAACTCCCGGAACTCCTCGGTGACGGCGTCGTTGTACGCTCGAATGGGCTCGCGGAGTTCTTCGACCGGCGCGTCGAGGTCGGCGTCGGCGAAGGCGAGCGTCTCCTCGCGTCGTTCGATCTCCTCGTCGAGGTCGCGGAGGCAGAGCTTCGCGTCCCGGCGGGCCTTCGAGACCGCCTCCTCGGTCTCCTCGCGCCGATCCAGGAGGGCGACGTAGTCGGCGGCGGCTTCGAGGTCGTCGCGCGCGCCCTCGAAGTCGTCCTCGCTCAGTCGACGGCGGTCCATCCGCTCGGCGGCGGCCTCGAAGGCGTCCGTGGCGGGAACGTCGTCGGAGAGTTCCTCCAGGAGGCCGAGGAACTTGTCCTGGAACTCAACGTACGCCTGGAAGTCACCGGTTCCGGTCGCCGAATCCTCGTACTGATCGAGCAGCCGGTGGGCCTTCCGGTACGTGTCGGCGGCGGCGACGACGGCCTCCTCGCCGGCGTCGTCGATCTCCGATTCGACCGTCTCGCGACGCTCCCGGGCCGCTCGGAGGTCGTCGACGCGCGCCTCGGCGGCGTCCAGCAGCGCCGCCGCGCCCTCGGCCCCGCGTTCCGCGTCGTCCGTGCTCGACTCTGACTCTGCCATCGATCTCACTCGTAGACGTCGTCGGGATCGAACACGCGCTCGCCGACGTGCTCGCCGTCGACCGTGCGGTAGAAGCACGACCGGTGGCCCGTGTGACACGCGCCGCCGGTCTGCTCGACGAGGTACAGCAGCGTGTCGGCGTCGCAGTCGACGCGGATCTCCTCGACCGACTGCGTGTGCCCGCTCGTCGCGCCCTTCTCCCAGAGCTCGTCGCGGCTGCGGGAGTAGTAGTGCGCCCGGCCGGTCTCGCGCGTCCGTTCGAGCGCCTCCGGCGAGACGTACGCCAGCATCAACACCTCGCCGGTGTCGGCGTCCTGTGCCACGGCGGGGACGAGTCCGTCCGCGCCGAAGTCGACCTCGACGTCCTCTGTCATTGGTTCGACCGACGGGAGTCCGGCCGATAGGTCTTTTGCCCCCGTCGCACGGCGTCGGCGTCGAAACGGCGTCAGAAGACGCCGAGCGCACCGAGCGCGCCGAAGACGATGTCGCCGTACGTGAAGGCCACGAGCGTCCCGACGAACATCGGGACGAGGAACGGAATCCCCGGCGAGATCCAGACCTCCTCCTGCTCGGAGACGACGTCGAGTCCGCCGCGGAGTTTCTCCGGGGTGGTCCCGTAGGCGCTCCCCTCGATGTCGTCGAGGAACGCCTCGGCCGCCCACGGGTCGTCGGCCTCGGCGGCGACTCCGACGTCGCCGCCGTCGGTCTCGTCCGGTACCTCGCCGTCGCGTTCGGGCGAGATCCCGCCGTCGGACTCGACGCCCGTAGCCGCCTCACTCGGATTCGCGGAACCGTCGCTCGCGCCGTCGCCCCCCACGTCGACCGCCCCGTCGGTCGGATCGTACGTGTCACCGACGCTCCCGGGAGCACGGAACCGTTCGGGAGCCGCCCGTAACTCGTCGAGGGTCAGCCCCCGCCAGCGGAGATACATCCGCAAGGCGTCGATGTCGAGGCCGTTCCGGGAGAAGCCGTCGGGGGTTTCGTAGAGGCGGCCGTGCGCCTCGGCGAGATCGGCGACGTCGACCCGCGTGCCGAGAAACGAGACCGGAAACCGGACCTCGCCGTCGAGGACGTTCCGAACGCCGAGCGCGAGCGGGTAGGCGGCGGCGAGGAGCACCGTGTTCGTGAGAATCGTCATCGAGAAGACGCCGAGCGTCGTCACGACCTCCGGTAGCGCGAACCCGAGGAAGTAGTACGTCGGGAAGGTGGGGAGAAGAATGGCGATCGTGATGAGCGCCTTCGCGTCCGCGCCGCCGAAGCCGCCGATCCACCAGAAGCCGTAGGCGATCGGCGCGACCAGAAAGAGGCTGATGGCGACGCGGACGAAGAACAGCACGTCCGCGGACGTCGCAAGCGAGAGGTGGCCGACGGCGTCCCACGCGAGGAGGAGGAGACCCAGTCCGACCAGGGGGTACCAGGTCCGCGTCGGCACCCGCCTGGTCTCGACGTCCCGCCACGCCGTCCACCCGAGAACCGGGAGCACGACCAGTCGAAGCAGATCCGGAGCGCTGGCGAACATACAGGGGAAGCGAACCGGGGGGAGTTGTAGTTTGCGTCTGTACGTTTAGCAGTATTTAGTTGAGAGTAAAACCGTCCGGAACGGTGCGGAGAAGACCTTGGACCCGCCCGCGGCTATCCCGTCTGAACCTTTTTACCCGAGAGCGCCACAGAGCGAGTGTGGACCCCGATCGGATTCCCTCGTCGTTTCCGGCCCCGAGCTACCGCGGCGCGCAGGAGGAGGCGCTGTCGGACATCCGCGACGCGTTCGCCGCCGGGAACGACGTCGTCCTCGTCCGCGCGCCGACGGGGAGCGGGAAGTCCCTTCTCGCGCGGGCGATCGCGGGCGCGGCGGCGACGACCGACGACGTCTCGCCCGCCGAGGCGACCGACGCGTACTACACCACGCCGCAGGTCTCCCAACTCGACGACGTCGCCGAGGACCCGCTGCTCGACGACCTGAACGTGATCAGGGGGAAGTCGAACTACACGTGCATCCTGAACGGCGAGACCGACACGCCGGTCGACCGCGCCCCGTGCGCGAGACACTCGGGCTTCGACTGCTCGGTCCGGCACCGCTGTCCGTACTTCTCCGACCGGGCGATCGCTTCTAACCGCCGCATCGCGGCGATGACGCTGGCGTACTTTATGCAGACCGCCGGATCCGACGTCTTCCGGAAGCGCGACGTCGTCGTGATCGACGAGGCGCACGGCCTCTCGGAGTGGGCGGAGATGTACGCGACCGTGGATCTGAACCCGCGGACGGTGCCGGTGTGGGACGACGTGGGGATTCCGGACGTCGCCGCCGACGGCGATCCGCTCGAACGGACCGTGCGCTTCGCCGAGACGCTCGCCGGTGTGGCCGAGCGCGCGAAGGACGAGTTGCTCAGAAAGCCCGAACTGACGCCCGAAGAGGCGGCGCGGCGCGACCGGTTACAGGAACTTCGCTCGGAACTCCAGTGGTTCGTCGAGGACTACCGAAACCCCGAGAGCCCGACGACCTGGGTCGTCGACCAGCCCGACGGCGAGGGGAGCGCGATCACGATCAAGCCGCTCGATCCGGCGCGCTACCTCCATCACACGGTCTGGGACCGCGGCAACAAGTTCGCGCTCCTGTCGGCGACGATCCTGAATAAGGCGTCGTTCTGTCGGGGCGTCGGCCTCGACCCTGCGAGCGTCGCCCTCGTCGACGTCGAGCACACCTTTCCGGTCGAGAACCGCCCGCTGTACGACGTGACTCGGGGGAAGATGACGTACGACGAGCGCGACGAGACGCTCCCGAAGGTGGCGCGAACGCTCGTCCGAATTATGGCGAACCACCCGGACGAGAAGGGCCTCGTGCACTGTCACTCCTACGCGATCCAGTCGGAACTCCGCCGCCGGCTCGCCCAACTCGGCCTCGGGGGTCGCGTTCGCGTGCACGACCGAGAGGACCGCGACGCCGAACTGGAGTCCTGGAAGACGACCGACGACCCCGACGTCTTCCTCTCGGTCAAGATGGAGGAGGCCTTAGACCTCGACGGTGAGCTCTGTCGCTGGCAGGTCGTCTGCAAGGCGCCGTACCTCAACACGAACGACTCGCGGGTCGAACGCCGGCTCGAAGACGGGCAGTGGGCGTGGTACCGGCGCGCGGCGCTCCGAACCGTCATCCAGGCGTGCGGCCGCGTCGTCCGTTCGCCGGAGGACTACGGTGCGACCTACCTGGCCGACTCGTCGCTGCTCGACCTGTTCGAGCGGACGCGGAGCGATATGCCGGGGTGGTTCCGCGAGCAGGTCGATCGACTGTCGGAACCGGACCTCCCCGAGTTCGATCAGGTCGCGGCCGGCGGTGCGTCCGGTTCAGCTGCGGGATCGGGCCGCTCGAAATCGTCGGCGACGAACCGTCGCCGGACGTCGAACCGAAGCGGCGGACGATCGGCGACGGGGTCGTCGCGGTCGACGGGACCGAGCGGAGAGCGCGCTACTTCCGACGGAGCCAGTGACGACGACCGGTCGAATCACCCGCTCTCGGACGTCTGGGGGGACGGGTAGCGGCCGTTGTCGTGGTCATCGCGCAGCGGTACGGTCCACCAGTCGGACCGGCCGATCAGAAGAGTAGCGCCGCCCCGTAGGCGAACGAGGAACCGACCATCAGAAGGACGAGTATCAGCGCGAGCACCTGCTGTCGATCCATAGCCAGTGTTCGACCCCCGGTAATTCAATTCTTTCGCCCGACGACCGCTTCCAAGGGGGCCGCTGTGTAGGTTCACAGCGAATCGGCTCGATCCCGAAACAGATACATAATGAATGTTAATTTGGGTTTGGATACAACGTATGAACTCTAATATTATCGGACGAACGTTTTCTACAATCGCGTCTTCGTTGTTCATTGAGACTCTATCTCACAGAATACTTAACACTACCCGGATCGTGTGTCAGCGTGTCCGGCAATGTACACCCACGGGCTGAACACGGCGATGACCCTGTACCGGAACGGAACACTGACGCTCTCACAGGCGGCGTCTCGGGCGGGCCGCTCGAGGGACGCGTTCGCCACGGCGCTCGTGCGGCACGGCATTTCCGTTCGCGAGAATCATGTTCGCTCGCGGACTGCGGAGGAATCGCTTCGGGCCGACTGAGGTTTCGTCCCGCTGCTTCTCACTCGATCGATGCCTTCAGCGCCCGCCGTACCATTATTCGTCGTTCTCGCTGCCCGCGTCTCCGGCGGGAAGAATGTGTAGGCCGGCACGACTTTTCAACACCGACACGGTGTCGGCGTCGCTGTCGACGTACGACGGCCGCGAGATGGTCTTCGATTCGTACGTCTCGGGATCGAGCACCTGGATCGCGTACTCGTCCTCGACGGCCACGACGGTCGTCTCGGCCGCCTCGTCGGCGGTCCCGATCAGGCGGGCGTCGGGGGTCTCGCCCTCTTCGAAGGCGGCCTCGTAGGGCTCGCCGGAGGTGAGCCGAACGCCCTTGAGGTTCCCGCGGACGCTCCTCACCAGCACTGGCCCCTCGTCGTCGTCGGGGTTCACCACGTCACCGGGCGTGAACTTCGGGAGCCGAACGGCGTAGGTCACCCGGTAGACCTCGTTGCCGTCGCCGTCCTCCGTCACGAGCGTCGGGTACTCCTCGACGTTGCCGCCGAGTTCCCGGACGATCCGCTTCGCGACGCCGCCACCCATCTGGTTCGTCGAGATCTTGATGTCGGTGCCGTCGTCAGTTTCGGTGATCTCGGAGATGAACGCCTCGCGGTCGCCCGTCGCCTCGCGCTCTGCGATGTAGGACTCCGCGATCTCGACCGCGCGTTCTTCCTCTTCGGCGGTCGGCGTCCGGTCCTCGGCCCGCACTTGGACGATGCTGGCGTAGTAGCCGCCGGCGATCCGGCCGCAGCGCTCGCAGGTCTGTCGGGAGATGTAGACCGGGACCGTCACGGTCTCCTCGCGGTAGGTGTCGCGGACGATGCCACCGAACGTGCAGTGCATCCGGATGGTGTTCTCGTCGATCTGTTCGGGCTCGACGCCCCAGCGGACGTCCTCGGCCTTCAGGTGGATGCCGAGGGCCTCGGTCACCTGCTCGATCGCGACGTCGGTGTAATCTTCGGCGTCGACGTCGACCCAGCGGTTGCCCTCGTAGACCGCGCCGCACTGCGAACAGACGCGGACCTCGATCCGGTCGGGCGCGTCGACGAGATCGAAGTCCTCGAAGTAACAGTCGTCACAGAGGACGGCGTCGCGCTCGCGAGGTTCACCGGGGAGCGGGTCCTCGCGCTCCGGAACCGGATCCCCACAGCGAGGGCAGAAGTCTCCCGAACTCATCGGTTCCCGTAGACGACCGAGGCGGTTAAGCGCGACGAAGCGAACCGAATGCGGCGTGCTGTCTCGGCGCGTGCTCGAACGGCCGCCGTTCCTGCAACACCGTTTATTACCCCGAAGCCGTAGGTCGGGTATGGAGTGGAAACCCGACTGGGGACTCAGGGGCCGGATGGTCCTCACGATGTTCCTGCTTTTCGCCCTCTATCTCGTCTTCGTGGGGGCGCTGTGGCAGACGAACTCGTTCGTCTTCCTCCCGCTGATGGGCGTGTTCGTCCTCGCACAGTTCTTCTTCAGCGACAAACTGGCGCTGTACAGTATGGGCGCGAAGAAGGTCTCCGAGGAGGAGTATCCGGAGCTTCACGCGACGGTGTCGCGGCTCAGCCAGCAGGCCGACCTGCCGAAGCCCACCGTCGCCGTCGCCGACTCGCGCGTCCCGAACGCCTTCGCGGCCGGGCGTTCGCAGAAAAAGTCGACGGTCTGCGTGACGACCGGCCTCCTCCGGACGCTCGACCGCGACGAACTGGAAGGCGTGATCGCCCACGAACTCGCGCACGTGAAGAACCGCGACGTGATGGTGATGACCATCGCGTCGTTCCTCTCGACGGTCGCGTTCATGATCGTCCGGATGGGCTTCTGGTTCGGCGGCGGGCGGAACCGCCAGGGCGGCGGCGGCTTCCTCGTCGCCATCGTCGCCTCGCTCGTCGTCTGGATCGTCTCGTTCTTCCTGATCCGCGCGCTCTCGCGGTACCGCGAGTTCGCGGCCGATCGAGGGGGTGCGCTCATCACGGGCCGGCCCTCGGCGCTCGCCTCCGCGCTCCTGAAGATCGACGGCCGGATGGACAAGGTCCCGAAGGAGGACCTCCGCGAGCAGTCGGAGATGAACGCGTTCTTCATCGTGCCGCTGAAGAGCGACGTCATCGGACGACTGTTCAGCACCCACCCGGCGACCGAGAAGCGCGTCGACCGCCTGCGCAACCTCGAACGCGAACTGGAGTCGCGGTGAGATGTCACTACCGGAGGACACACGCTGATGGGACTCTTCGACACGATCCGAACCGTCCTCGGCACGAACGCCGAGGCGGACGCGACGCGCGACGCCGACCCGGAGGACCTCTTCGGGATGAGCACCGCCTACGTCACGATGGAGGCCGACCTCGGGTTCGTCTCCGTCGGCGCCGCGGCGCTCTGTTTCTCGGGCGTCGACAGCACTGACTTCGCCGAGACCGTCGACGACGTCGAGGCGATCCTCCGCGCCGGCGAGGAGGAGACCGGCACGGAGTTCGAACTCCGCGAGGACAGCCACGGCTGGGAGTGGGTCGTCCTCCGCGACGACGACCCCGAAGACCTGGTGACGAGCGTCCACTTCGCGGCCGACGAGTTCATCGAGCGGGGCTACGGCTCGCGGATCCTCGCCGCGGTCTTCGGCTTCGAGCGGATCGAAGACCGTCGTGGTGGCGACGACGGCGACGCCGACCGCGCCTACTGGATCTACTCGTTCCGGCGGGGCGCGTACTACCCGTTCGCCCCGAAGCGCGGCAAGGAGCGGGACCAGCGTCTGGAGTTCAAGCTGGAGTCGATGCTCGACGGCGAGTTGGGACTGGAGGACGACGAGTCCTACTGGTACCCGATGTGGCCCGACCGCGACGGCGGCCATCCCTGGGAGTGAGCGGTCTGGCGGACAGTCGGCACGACGGTTTCTGCCCGGACACTCCGGATTCGGACCGGTTCTCCCGCGTCGACGTGCCGAACAACCGCTGCTCGACGCGGGGCGGATCTCAGCTCACGTCGGGACTGGCCCCGTCTTCGTATGTAAACGCTCGCCGCGATCGGCGGTGGCCGTTCCCGTGGCTATTTTATTCTCCACCCGAGTAGCTTCGCTCGATGCCCTCCAACGCGCCCTCGCCGAGTAGGCGACGGCTCCTCCAGTCGATCGCTGCCGTCCTCGGGGCCTCCGCGCTCGCCGGCTGCGGCGGCAGCGGTTCCGCTTCAGGCACCGCCCGCGCGGGTCCGAACGTCGAACCCCCCCAAGACGCTCTGACCGATCCGACGCACGTCAGCCTCCGGAACTCCGAACTGGCCCCGATCGTCGAGGATCCGGATTCGGAGACGGACGCGTCGGAGAGCGATACCGCCGGCACGCCGCGGTTCGACGACTGGCAACACGACCTCGTCGTCGACGCCGAGCGAGCCGGGTCGCTCACGTTCGCGGACGTCGACGGCGCCGACGAGGCCCGCGCGCTCCTCGACGAGACCGACTTCGAGTCGGAGTCGGTGTACGTCGAGGGGCACGTCGTCCCCGAGTGCTACGAGCGACGGCTCTGCTGGGTTCGGTGGACCGACTCGGAGATCGAGACCGACTACGCGCGGATCCTTCGGGACGCGGACGTCGCCTGCGAGGCCGACGCCGACGACTTCGTGACGAACCTCATCCGCATCCCGGCCGCGCTGAACCCCGACGACGTCCGGAGCTACGGATCCAGCAGCGGTAGCGGTCCCTGTCGCCGTCCTGCGGGCGAACGAACGGAGGGTGAGTCCGCGTGAACCGAGATCCCGAGCGGTCGCGAGGTCGCGGGCTGGGTCTCGGCCGTCGGCAGTTTCTCGCGTTGACGGGCGCTGTCGGCGTCTCCTCGCTCGCCGGCTGTGCGGATCGGGTCCTCGGTTCGAACCGGGAGACGATCGACGGCGACGCGCTCGCCGAACTGGTCGCGGGCGACGCACCGATGGTCCCGAAAACCGTTCCGGTCGACATCGAGGCATCGTTCGTCGACGAGCAGCGCGCGGCCGCGAAGTCGAAGCTCGACGACGTCCCCGGGCCGTTCGACGAGGAGCAGATCCCGAACGGGGTGATCCGCGAACGGCTGAACGGCGAGTACGACGCCGCGAGGGAGTCGGTCCGGGCCGTCTCGGACGCCGAAACGCCCTACGAACGGCTCGGGCACGCGACCCGTGCCCGCACGAGCGCACACGAGGTGCTGACCGCCTGGCGCGCGATCGAGTCGGAGGCGACCGTCGCCGACCTCCGAGAGGCGCAGTCGGCGGTTCGGGACCAGGCCGACGCGTTCACCTCCCGGTGGTCGTACGTCGGCGACGGCCCGGTCCGCGCGGCCGTCGTCCACGCCGAGATCGAGCGGGAGATACGCGGGGTGCGAAACTGGCTGTCGTTCCGGGAGCGAGCGCTCGACCACGCCAGCAGGAACGTCCTCGACTTCGCGGACCTCGCGGTCGACGTCGAACGCGCCCGCGTCGACGTCGCGGTCGCATCGTATCTCTACGACCGGTTCCGGGAGAGCCTCGCCGCCGAGCGCAACCGCCGAGAACGGTTCGAGAGCACGCGAGAGACGCTTCGTGACCGGCTCGGGAGACGGAGCGAGTCGCTGCCGGCCGAGACCGACGACCCAACGTCGCTCGTCGACCGGGAGATCGACGAGACCGTCGGCGTCGTTGCGCTCGGGGATCTGCTCAGGGACGCGCAGTGGCGCATCGAGGACGTCGACGGCGGGGACGCGCCGCATCTCGCGAGCGCTGCGGTCGACGCGGCGGCCACCTTCACGTACGTCCGGGCGTTCGAACGCCTCCGCGAACGAATCGAGGGCGGCGACGACGTCGCGGTCGGGACGGCCGAGGACGTCGCCGCCCTGCGTTCGGAAGCCATCGACGCCATCGCCGCCGCGCGGGACGCCGAGGCCGGCGGACTCGTCGCCGAGGCCACGCTCCCGCAGTTCGCGCGGGAGATTCAGTGGACGGACGACCGGTTCGAACGCAGTTCGGGAGCCGTGGCCGTCAGTTCCATTCGCTGGGACGCCGCGAAGTACGTCGTCGTCGCCGAGACGTGCCGCGCCGTCCCGACCGCCAGTGCCGACGTGGTAGCCGTCCTTCGCGGCGAGAGCGACGCGTAGCCAGCGGGCGACGCGTCCGGTTCGGACGCTCGGCGGTAACGGGTCGGCACTCCCTCCGATATGAACCCTCGCAGAGCCTCGCAGCGGCACGCCGTTCCGTGCTGCGTTTTCACTTTCACTTTGGTGTTAACGAGGGTTTATGTGCAAGCCCGACCCAGAAGCGGATACAATGCCAGAAGACGACCTCGAGAGTCTTCCCGGAGTGGGCCCCGCGACAGCAGACAAACTGACCGACTCGGGATTCGAGAGCTATCAGGCGATCGCCGTCGCGAGCCCGGGAGAGATGTCCAACACCGCCGACGTCGGCGAGTCGACGGCGGCCGACATCATCAACGCCGCCCGCGACGCCGCCGACATCGGCGGGTTCGAGACGGGCGCGACCGTCCTCGAACGGCGCGAGAAGATCGGGAAGCTCTCGTGGCTGATCCCCGAGGTCGACGAACTGCTGGGCGGCGGCATCGAGACGCAGTCGATCACCGAGGTGTACGGCGAGTTCGGAGCGGGCAAGTCGCAGGTCACGCACCAGATGGCCGTCAACGTCCAACTGCCGGAGGAACACGGCGGCCTCGGCGGTTCGTGCATCTTCATCGACTCCGAGGACACGTTCCGACCAGAGCGGATCGACGACATGATCCGCGGCCTCGACGACGAGATCATCGCCGAACTGCTGGAGCGACGCGAGATCGAGGGGTCACCCGGCGACGAGGAGACGATGAACGACCTCCTGGACAGCTTCCTCGACCACATCCACGTCGCGAAGGCGTTCAACTCCAACCACCAGATCCTGCTGGCGGAGAAGGCCAAAGAGCTCGCCCGCGACAACGAAGAGGCGGAGTTCCCCGTCCGCCTGCTCTGCGTCGACTCGCTCACCGCGCACTTCCGGGCGGAGTACGTCGGCCGCGGCGAACTCGCCGAGCGGCAGCAGAAACTCAACAAGCACCTCCACGACCTGATGCGCATCGGCGACCTCTACAACACGGCCGTGCTGGTGACGAATCAGGTCGCTTCCAACCCCGACTCGTACTTCGGCGACCCGACCCAGCCGATCGGCGGCAACATCCTCGGACACACCTCGACGTTCCGGATGTATCTCCGGAAGTCGAAGGGCGATAAGCGGATCGTCAAACTCGTCGACGCGCCGAACCTCGCCGACGGCGAGGCCGTGATGCGCGTCCAGGACGGCGGGCTCAAGCCCGAATAGGTCTCCCACCCATTTTCCACGGGGAGTCCCGCGCACCCCACGGCGCAGGAACCTGTCTCGCCGGCCGAAACGAAGCAAGGCGTCTGAGACGCGGCGCGTCTCACGGCGGAAAATGGCAAATTTCACATAATATAATCGTTCGCACGGCGTCCTGACCGGTGTGCGGAAGTCGTCGAGAAGGGGGGGATCTTCGACGCTCGGTATAAATGTCTTATACGGTTAAGCTACAAACCAATGCGGGTACGGGACTTCTATTCAGTTGTATGCCACAGAGAGTCCACAGCGACGATCAGGACAGCGCGAGTGAAACAGAATACTACCTCCCCGCTGGGGCCAGCCCATCGTTCATAACCAGTCGACTCGAGCGGATCTGGGCGGCGCTGTTCAACCACCACGTCGGACCACGGAAATAGCTCTCTAATGTCGAGAGAGCAACACCATCCGAACCACCACAGTGTGGACCAATCGGATCGCACCGTTCCCAGGAATCTGCGTCAAACTGGCGACGCAGACGTCGACCTCGTGATCTCGAACCGGGTCCGCAAGTCCCCGTTCTGGCACCTCTCCGTCGAGGAGGGCTGCCACGAGGCGACGGTGTACAACCATATGTATCACCCTCGGGCGTTCATCGACCCCGAGGACGGCGGGTCGAAAGCCGAGTACGACCTGCTGGTCAACGACGTCGCGCTGTGGGACGTCGCGGTCGAGCGCCAGATTCGCGTCAAAGGCCCCGACGCCGAGTCGTTCGTCAACTACGTCATCACGCGGGACGCGACCGACATCGAGCCGATGCGTGGCAAGTACGCCATCTGCTGCAACTACGACGGCGGTATCCTCAACGACTTCGTCCTGTTACGACCCGAGGAGGACGAGTTCTGGTTCTCCATCGCCGACGCCGACCTGTTGCAGTGGTTGCAAGGTGTCACGGTCGGGAACGACTTCGCGGTCGACATCGACGAGATCGACGTCTCGCCGATGCAGATTCAGGGCCCGAAATCGCCCGACGTGATCGAGTCGCTCATCGATGACCCGGTCGAAGACGTGCCGTACTACGGGCTGTTGGAAGCGACTATCAACGACGTCCCCGTGTTAGTGAGCCAAACGGGCTTCTCCGGAGAGGCGGGGTTCGAGATCTACGTCCGCGAGGCGACGACGAACGCCGAAGCAGTGTGGAACCCGGTACTCGAAACGGTCAAGGACCACGGCGGTGCCGCGGCGCCGGTAAACGGTCGGCGGCGGATCGCTGCCGGAATCCTGTCGCTGGGACAGGATATGGACCACGAGACGTCGCCGTTCCAAGTCAATCTCGGCTATCAGGTCCCCGACGACAAGGACGCGGACTACGTCGGCAAAGCCGAACTGGAACGCCAGAAGGAAGCCATCGAAAACGGCGAGTTCCCGTTCACGCACAAACTGGTCGGGCTGAAAATGGCAGGCGACCCGATTCTGGAGTGGGCCTCGGATTACTGGCTCGTTTCGGACCCGGAGACGGGCGAGGAGTGTGGATACCTGACGTCTGCGGGATGGAATCCGGATCTCGAGGCCAACCTGGGCCTCGGATTCGTGCCAGCGGAGAAACTGCAGTCCGCGACCGACGTGCCGCTCGACGACTCGATCTACGACGCCGACATCGACCTGGAGTTCGAGGTACACCTCCCGGACGAGTACGCCGAGACGCCCGGCGAACCCGTCTATGCGACGCTGGCGAAGGTGCCGTTCAAAGAGTCGGTCAATCCCAGCGCTCGCGAGCAGGCCAAGATACACGCCAGGGACCGTATGGACGAGTGAGAACCGTTTTCTCCGAAGCCGAGCCGTGACGAACTCGGCAGAGTACGACTCCGAGACGCGACTCGTCCGCAGCACTCACGACCGACGCGGGTAAGCCACCGGGCGACCGCCGGCAAAACCCCGGTCGCATACATCGCAATGTAGATGTCACTGCGCGTCGCAGACGTACGTAATTGTACAGCGTAGCGCAGTACGCGCCTACCCTCCTGAACAATGAGTGATATTAAAGCGGTCGTCCAAGTCGAGCACCCCGACATAGTTCTCACAGAAACAGTCACGCACGACAGGAGCTCGAAAGTCAAGTCGGTGTCGGAGGCAGGAACTGACCCGACGTCGGGAAAATTCTTCTATCACATCGAGTCGTCCGACTTCGGCCAGTTCGAAGACGGACTGCGGAACGATAGGACCATCGGCGAGTTCGAGCGAGTCAGTGAAACCAGAGACGAGAAGGCGATCTACAGCTTCGAGTACACAGACGAAGCGAAGATCCTTTCACCGATAATTTCGGCGGCGAACGGGGTCATCCTCGATATGGAGAACGACGGGAGCGCTTGGATCCTCACTATATGGATGCCCGAGCGGACGGATCTCGTCCACCTCTGGGACTATGCACAGCAGAACGGTATCGATATCGAGTTACTGCGCGTGAACGAATACGCCAGTTTAGGGGATACGGACGCTGGGTTGACCGACAGCCAACGAGAAGCCCTCCTCGTCGCAGTCGAAACGGGATATTTCGAAGAACCGCGGAACGCGACGCTCAGCGAGGTCGCGGCCACCCTGGATATCTCCCAACCCGCAGCCAGTGGTCTCCTTCGACGCGGAATCAAGCGACTCATCGTCTCGTCCCTGATGGAGGACAGTGAAAAGCCGGAGTGAGCTACGGTGACGGTGAGGAGGGTGTCTACTCCTCAGTCGTCGTCTCGTCGATATCGACGTCGCCCTCGTGAATCTTCGCGCCGTCCTGGGCCACCTGCCGGGCGAGCACGGCGCACTTGATCCGCATCGGGGAGATGTCGACGCCGAGCATCTCCGTCACGTCGTCGGTGTCCATCGCGTCGAGTTCCGACAGCGTCAGTCCCCGGAGTTTCTCCGAGAGCATACTCGCGGAGGCCTGGCTGATCGCACAGCCGTCGCCGGTGAACGTCACGTACTCGATGGTCTCGTCGTCGTCTTCGAGTCTGACGTTCACCGTGATCGTATCGCCGCAGGAGGGGTTCTCCCCGGTGTGTGAGAAGTCCGGATCGGACATCTCGCCCTTGTTCCGGGGGTTCTTGTAGTGATCCAGAATCTGCTGCCGATACATATCCGAGCCCATTCCCATCGTTGGCGGGGATACGGCGGTGTCGCGCAAAAGGGTTCCGCCAGTGGTCCCCTCGTGAAGCCCGTCGACGGCAGCTGGCCGCGTTCGCGCCGCGGTCGACGGAGGATCAGAACAGTCCCAGGCTTCGACCCAGGTCCGCCAGCGTGTTGATTACGGTCCACTTGACGGCGTTGGTAGCGCCGATGCCGGACAGGGAGATGTCACCGTCCGCGACCGCGTCCCGGAAGACGACCGCAGGGTTCTCCGCGTTCAGCGTCTCGTTGAGGGTTTCGCGGTCGGTCGACATCCGCAGCGTCGCGTCCGAGCGCTCGCCCTGATCGAGTTCCGTCATCCGCAACTGCCCGTCCAGTCGGAACGAGAACGTCGCCGTCGCCCCGTCGGCGTCGGTCACGGCGAGATTCACCGTCTCGCCCTGCAACTGGTCGCCCGCGATGCCCAAGTCGACGCTCGTGATCGACTCGTTGTAGACCGAGACCATTCCCTCGAACTCCTCGAACGTCGAGTCGGCCCAGTCGGGCTGATCCGACTGCGCACTAGTAATGCCGCTCGTCACGACGAGCAGCGCGATCAGCGCGGCGATCCATCGACCGTCGCCGCGGAGAAATCTTGCATCCATAGTTTTCAGACGCTCACAAGCATAATAAAAAGCATATGATGAGTGCTAACACGCGTCGATCAAGGCGAAGAGTCAGTCCGACGTGTCGGCGTCGTGACCGGCGTCCAACTGCGTCCACTTCTTCTCGACGTCGCGGTTCGCGACGACGACGGTCCGCCCCTCTTCGTCTCGAAAGCGCGTCTTCCGCAGTTCGATCGCGGTCACGACGCCGGTGACCGGGTCAGATTTCACCTCGTCGCCGGGGTTGAAGTCCGGATCGCGGAGCAGGTACACCCCCGCGACGGTGTCGGCGATCATGTTCGAGAGCGCGTAGGAGACGCCGAGCGCGACGAAGCCGGCCGCAGTCCCGAGACTCGCCGCGATCTCGCCCATCCCGAGGATCTCGAGCAGCGTCAGCGCGGCTCCGAACCACAGGAAGATCCCGACGAGCGTCACGCCGAGATCGACGATGAGACCCTGTTCGTCGGGGTAGATCGCCGCGAGCGCCCGGCCGAGCGCGCCGGTCACCAGTCGGATTCCGACGTACGCCAGCAGGAGAAAGACGGCTCCCGTGAGGAGCTTCGGCGCGGCCTGCTGTATCCCCGCCCCGAACTCGTTGATCGCCCGTTGGATCGTCTGGAAAACGAACCCGCCTGCTGTGGTCATCGATGTCGTGGCGTCACGCGGCTGTCACTAAGTGTTTCGGGGACAGCAACGCGAGAGGGTCACAACGCCCCGGATGCGAAGACGCGGGCTTTGGGAGACGAGAGCCGTGATTTCCGTCTGTCAGGCGAACAGCTGCCGGGCGTCGTCGACAGCGTCGACGAGCGCGTCGATCTCGGACTTCTCGTTGTACACGTAGAACGACGCGCGGGTCGAGGCGGGCACGCCGAGTTTGTCGTGTAACGGCTGGGTACAGTGGTCGCCGGCGCGGATCGCGACGCCGTGGTCGTTGAGGATGCTCGAGAGGTCGTGGGCGTGCACGCCGTCGAGGTTGAACGCGACCAGTCCGCCGCGGTCGTCGCCGGGCGGGCCGTAGACCTCGACGTCGTCGAACTCGGTCAGCCGGTCGTAGGCGTACGCCGCGAGCAGTTCCTCGTGAGCCTGGACGCGCTCCATCCCGATCTCGTCGAGGTAGTCGATCGCGGCGTGCAGGGCAATCCCCTGCGCGATGACCGGCGTGCCGGCCTCGAACTTCCAGGGGAGGTCCTCCCACGTCGAGTCCTCGTAGGTGACGCTGCGGATCATCTCGCCGCCGTAGAGGTACGGCTGCATCGAGTCGAGGATCTCTTCTTTCCCGTAGAGCACGCCGATGCCGGTCGGCCCGAGCATCTTGTGCCCCGAGAACGCGAGGAAGTCGGCGTCGATCTCGCCGACGTCCACGGGACGGGTCGGGACCGACTGCGCGCCGTCGACGAAGACGTACGCGTCGTGGTCGTGCGCCAGGTCCGCCAGGTCGCCGACCGGGACGACCGTCCCGAGCGTGTTCGAGACGTGCACGGCCGAGACCATCGCGGTCGAGTCGTCGATCAGTTCGGCGGCGTGATCCATATCCAGCCGGCCGTCGTCGTCGACCCGAATGTACTCGACGCTCGCGCCGGTCTTCTTCGCGATCTGCTGCCAGGTGACCAAAGAGGCGTGGTGTTCCATCTCGGTCAGGACGACCGTATCGCCCGGCCCCAACTCGGCGAGTCCCCACGCGTAGGCGACGAGGTTCAGCGACTCGGTGGTGTTCTTCGTGAAGACGATCTCCTCACGCCCCTCGGCGCCGATGAACTCCGCGACGCGGTCGTGGGCCGCCTCGTAGGCGACGGAGGCCTCCTGGCTCAGGTGGTGGATGCCGCGGTGGACGTTCGAGTTGTACCCGTAGTAGTAGTCGACGATGGACTCGACGACGGGCTTCGGCGTCTGACTGGTCGCGGCGTTGTCGAGGTAGACGAGCGGCCGGGTGTCGTCGGGACCCTCGCCCGGGGTCTCGATGTCGCCGCCGACCTGTCGATCGAGAATCGGGAAGTCCTCGCGGATGGCTTCCACGTCGATCGGATACTGTTCCTGCGTTCTCATTGGGGTCTGATAACGGCTGCAGCACTAACACGGCTTCGGTCTGGGCGGGCGAATGCAACCGGTGTTGGTTACAAGATCGTACTTTCAGAAGGTATGAGACGAACTATCTGTTCCGCAAGTGGCGTCTATTTTTCAGCCGATCCGGAGATCTGTAGATAAAATCCCCCTTGTAGAGTAGCTGTCTCGTCCTCTGTTTCCAGGATGTTCTTCCGCGAGCGAGGCCGAAGGCCGAGCGAGCGGCGTCTTTTTGGTCCAGCTTTTTGCAACGAGCGGTGCGCCGGAGGCGCACCCGAGTCAGCAAAAAGGTGGGGGCGTTTTCTACATCCACAGCAACTGCGCGTGCAGCGTGCCGTCGACCGAGAGCACGCGCTCCTCGTCGACGATGCCGGCGTCGATCGCGACGGTGACGGCGCGCTCGCCGACCAGGTTGGCGACGCTGGCGCGGGTGAGGCTGTCGACGACGGTCTCCGCATCGGCGTCCCGGGCCTGCTCGCCGCCGTAGAACGCCTCGGTCACGTCGAGTTCGATCTCGCCCTCCGAGTAGGTCTCGCCCAGGCACTCGGGGTCGCAGACGGAGACGAGCAGGCCGTCCGACGTCTGTCGTTCGCGGAGGAGCATCACCGGCGCTGCTGGCGCTCTTGCGGCTGCCTCTGCTGTCCTTGCTGCTGTTGCAGCATCTCCTGTTCGCGTTCCTGACGCAGTTCGTTCGCCTGCTGCTGGACCTCCTCGGCCTGTTCGTCCTCGCCGAGTTCCTCCAGCGCGCGAGCCTTCTCTTCGAGGACGTCGGCGGTGCGCATCCCGAGGCGGATGGCGTTGTCGAAGGCGTTGACGGCCTCCTCGTTGAGCCCGCGTTCGGCGAGGAAGAACCCGCGGTTGTACCACGCCTGCGGGAAGCGCGGGTCGATCTCGACGGCGCGCTCGGCGTGGTGCAGCGCCGCCTCGATCTCGCCGGCGTTCCAGAGCGCGTAGGCGAGGTTCGTCTCCGCCGACGCGGCGTGTTCGGACTCCTCGTTGGCGCGGAGCGCCTCCCGATACGCGCCGATGGCCTCGTCCCACTCCTCCAACTCGGCGTGGGCCGCGCCCTTGTTTACCCAGGCCTCCTGCGCTTCGAGCGACTCCTCGTCGGCGAAGCGCGCCGCGCGCTCGAAGGTCTCGGTGGCCTCCTCGAAGCGGTTGATCTGCATATACGAGAGCCCGACGTCGACGAGTTGCTCGACGTCGACCTGGTCGGAGGCGACGTTTCGCCTGTCGAGTTCGTCGGTGAGGACCCGCGTGTCGACGGGGTCGACCTTCGTCGGGTCGACCTTCAACTCCGGCGGGTCGAGTGTGAACTCCTCGTAGTCCTCGTCGAAGCCCTGCCCCGAGGAGAACTCGTGGTCGTCTCGCTCGCCGTCTGTCATACCTCTCGTTTCTCGGCCGGGACGGTTAAGCACTGCGTCACGCGGTGGTTTAACGTCTCGCGACGCGTACGGTCCGGTATGCGACTGTTCGTCAGCATCGACCTCCCGGACCGCCTCGCCGAGGCCGTCGCCGACGCGCAGGAGCGCATCGCCGAGGCCGAGGGACTGCGCTTCGTCGATCCCACACAGGCGCACCTGACGCTGTTCTTCCTGGGCGACACCGATCCGGACCGCGTGATCGCGATCGAGGACGCGCTGGAGCGGGCGGTCGACGACGCCGGCGTCGACCCCTTCGAGCTCCGCGTCGGCGGCTTCGGCGTCTTCCCATCCCCGGAGTACATCAGCGTCGTCTGGGTCGGCGTCCGCGACGGCGGGGGCGCGGCGGAGACGACGCGGCTGCACGACGCCGTGTCAGAAGAACTCACCGCGCTCGGCTTCGAGGGCGACGACCACGAGTTCACGCCGCACGTCACGATCGCGCGGATGGACGACGCCCGCGGGAAGGATCTCGTCCAGCGCGTCGTCCGCGAGACCGACCCGGACCTCGGGGCGTTCCGCGTCGGGGAGATTCGGCTGAAGGAGAGCACGCTGACCGAAGCGGGCCCCGAGTACGAGACGGTCGCGTCGTTCGAGTTGTGAGACGGATCCGGGCATTCGTGGACGCCCTCGGTCCGCCCGGTGGTACTCGGTTCCCCCGGTGAAACGCCTCAGTTCGCCCGGAGACATCCGGTTCGATCGGTGAAGCGCCTCAATTCGCCCGGTGAAGCGCCTCAGTCCGCCCGCTGCGTGTGCGGCGTCGTACCGTCTCGCCACCGTCGGAGCGCGTTCCGGACGGCCCCGCGCTTGACGAGGAGGAACCCCGCGAAGATGACCACGAACCCGGCGACAGTCGTCGGTGCGAGCGCCTCGCCGAGGGCGGCCCAGCCGGCGACGGCGGCGACGATCGGAATCACGTACTCCAGGAGGCTCACCTCGATCGGGCCGACGCGGCGCAGGAGCCAGAAGTACAGCGCGAACCCGGCGGCGCCGGCGACGACGGCGAGGTAGACGACGGCGAGGACCCCGTCGACGGTCCAGAGGACGGCCGACAGCGACTCGCCGGGCAGGAGTGCGCTCGTCGCGTGGAGGACGACCGCGCCGACGAGCATCATCCAGGCCTGTTCGGCCAGCATCGGCATCGTGGCCTCCGCATCGTGGGTCAACACCGCGCCGAACGCGAAGGCGAGCGCGGACCCGAGGACGAGCGCGACCCCCCGGAGGTCCGAGCCGAGGAGGTTCGACGGGTCGGGGTTCGCGATCGTGACGACGCCGAGAAAGCCGAGTCCGACGCCGAAGAGGCCGATCGGCGTGAGTCGCTTCCGGGCGGTCGACAGTCGCGTCAGCGCGGGCGTGACGACCGGAATGAGCCCGAGGAGTACGGCGGCGACGGTGCTCGGAACGTACTGCTGGCCGGCGAACAGCAGCGCGTGGTGGACGCCGATCAGGAGGACGCCGCCGGTCAGGATCGGCCACCACTCCCCGCGGCTGGCGGGGCGGAGCCGGTTCCCGCGCCAGACGGCGAGACCGAAGAGGAGGACCGCGGCCAGATCGAACCGGAGCGCCGCGAAGAGGGCCGGCGGCAGCGATCTGAGGCCGATCTCGGTCGCCGTGAATCCGGTGCCCCAGATCGCGGCGACGAGAAGAAAGACGAGGGGCGTGCGCGTGCGCATCAACCGATTGAAGGTGTCCGGCCGTGTTGAACGTCTCGACTTCGGCTCGCTCGGGTCGCCGTCGGCGCATCGAACGAGCCGCATCGGACTGAGCCGCATCGGACCGAGCCGAAACAGAAGCGAGTGGTACACGCTCGCACGGCCGGCAGCCCCGAAGGAACAAGATTTTATGCGGTCCGGGGGTAGAAGCGACCACTATGGGTAAGAAATCGAAGGCCAAGAAGAAGCGCCTGGCCAAACTGGAGCGCCAGAACACGCGCGTTCCGGCCTGGGTGATGATGAAGACGGATATGGAAGTCACGCGAAACCCCAAGCGCCGCAACTGGCGTCGCAGTAACACGGACGAGTAAGGATGAGCGCCAGCGACTTCGAAGAGCGCGTCGTCACGGTACCGCTTCGGGACGTCAAGGCGGTCCCCGGCCACGAACGCGCCGGACGAGCGATGTCCCTGATCCGAGAGCACCTCGCGAAGCACTTCAAGGTGGACGAAGACGCCGTCCGCCTGGACCCCTCGCTCAACGAGACAGTGTGGGCCCGCGGCAAGCAGAAGCCGCCGAGCAAGCTCCGCGTCCGCGCCGCCCGGTTCGACGAGGACGGCGAGTCCATCGTCGAGGCGGAGATCGCAGAGTAGCGTGCTCCGCGCCTCCTTCGCCGGGTCGCCGTACGTCGGCGTGTTCGCCCGCGCGACGGATCACGTTCTCATCGTCCGTTCGGACGCCGAATCCGACGTCGTCGACGCGATGACCGAGGAACTCGACGTTCCGGCAGTCGCGACCACCGTCGGCGGCTCCGGGACCGTCGGCGCACTCGCGACCGGCAACGAGAACGGGATCCTCGTGACGAGTCGCGCCACCGAGCGCGAGAAGGAGGCGATCGAGTCGGCGGCGGAGGTGCCGGTCGCCGAACTGCCCGGTCGAATCAACGCCGCCGGCAACGTCGTCCTCGCGAACGACTACGGCGCGTACGTCCACCCGGAACTCTCCGCAGAGGCGGTCGGCGTCGTCGAATCGACGCTGGATGTCCCCGTCGAGCACGGCTCGCTCGCGGACGTCCAGACCGTCGGGACGGCCGCCGTCGCGACCAACGAGGGCGCGCTGTGTCACCCGAAGTCCCGCGAACCGGAACTCGAAGCGCTCGAATCGCACCTCGACGTCCGCGCGGACATCGGCACGGTCAACTACGGCGCGCCGCTCGTCGGTTCCGGTCTGGTCGCCAACGAGGCCGGCTACGTCGCCGGCGAGGACACCACCGGCCCCGAACTGAGCCGGATCGAGGACGCGCTCGGTTATCTCGAGTGAGCGGCCGGCCCTCTCGACCCGCATCCTTCGACGCGTCCCTCGCATCATCGATCGCTCACGACGCTGAGAGCCATTCTCACGGCGCGACTCGGGTCAATCCTCCGGATCCCGAGTAG